>NZ_BAAAIS010000002.1:0-1773567 GCF_039526185.1 Brachybacterium rhamnosum | reverse complement strand
GTTCGCCACTAATCAGACCGAGCAAGCTCGGTCGTCATCGTTCGACTTGCATGTGTTAAGCACGCCGCCAGCGTTCGTCCTGAGCCAGGATCAAACTCTCCATGAGAAAACATGAAAAACTATAAACCTGACAAAAAAACAAACAACCAGCATGTAACTGCTAATCATCCGTATATTCTGCCAATCAAATATTGGCATCAACAAATAGACACGCTATTGAGATATCAAGCAACACGCACACATCGGCACCACACCGCTGACGGTGGGACTTCGAGGTGCTGCGCCGTTTGGATGAACCGCTCGGCGACTCTGTCTCGTCGTCGTTCCGGCACGAGTCACTACTTTAGCAGTTCCTCGGGGCCTTCGCAACTCCGACCCGCGTGGTCCGGGTCACTTCCTGATCGCGCTGCGATCCCTCCGTGTCCCGCTCCGTGCGGCCGATCCTCGAGAGGATCGGGCCCGTACTCCGTCGGCCTCCTCGTCCGTCCCCGCTCCCTCTCGGGGGGCGGTCCGTCCGTCTCGGCGTCCGTCGCGCTGACAAGAGAAAACATTACGGGCACCGGAGCGGGGCGTCAAACCGCATCGTTCACCCCCGATTCACCCGGCGTAGAGGTTATCCGTGCAGGTCAGGGTCACTTTCCTGGCTTTGCGTCATCCCTTGCTCACGTGGATGTGACCTAGCCTTGAGAGTGGCCTCACGTCGGGGCGACAAAAAGTGCGGGCGGGTACCTCGTCGTGCTATCCGCGGAGCCGTCCACCCTCGCCGGGCACTGTTCCGCGGATGCTCTCCCCCGGTCGGCGCACGGCCGACACCGCACCGCACCGCATCGCACCGACGACGGACGCCCCCGCCCGCACCGGTGGGTGCGGACGAGGGCGTCCAGAAGGTGGTGACCGCGATCAGCCGGCGAGGCGGACCATCGCCGCGCTCTTGCGGCCGCGCCGCAGGAGCAGGTGGCCACCGGGGAGCGGGGACAGCGCGCCGATCTCTCCGGTCAGCTGATCGGTCGCGATCTTCTCGCCGTTCACCGAGAGACCGCCCTCGTCGGCCCCGCGTCGCGCGGCGCCCTTGGAGTCGACGATCCCCGCGGCGATGAACGCGTCCACGAGCGGCGTGTGACCCGGGAGCTCGGCGCCGGGCAGCTCGCCGGCGATCGCGCGGACCGTCGGCTCGTCCAGGGAGCGCACGTCCCCCTTGCCGAACAGGACAGCTGCGGCGGCCTCGGCCTGGTCCGTCGCCCCCTGCCCGTGCACGAGGGTCGTCATGTCCTGGGCGAGGAGCTTCTGCGCCGCGCGACGATGCGGCGCCTCGAGCGTCGCCTGCTCGAGCTCGGCGAGCTCCTCCCGCTCACGGAACGTGAAGAACCGCAGGTAGTTCATGACGTCGGCGTCGGCCGCGTTCAGCCAGAACTGGTGGAAGGCGTACGGGCTCGTCAGCTCCGCGTCCAGCCAGATCGCCCCGCCCTCGCTCTTGCCGAACTTCGTGCCGTCAGCCTTGGTGACGAGCGGGGTGGTCATCGCGTGGGCGTCGTGGCCCTCGACCTTGTGGATGAGGTCCACGCCCGAGAGCAGGTTCCCCCACTGGTCGTTGCCCCCGTACTGCAGGGTGACGCCGTGGCGACGGTGCAGCTCCAGGTAATCGGTGCCCTGGAGCACCTGGTAGCTGAACTCCGTGTAGCTGATGCCCTCGTCGCTCGCGAGCCGGCGCGCGACCGTCTCCTTCGCGAGCATCGTCCCCATGCGGTAGTGCTTGCCGATGTCCCGCAGGAACTGCAGGGCGCTCATCTCTCCGATCCAGTCGAGGTTGTTGACCATCTGCACGCCGAACTCCCCCTCGAGGTCGAGAAAGCGGGAGATCTGCCCGCGCAGCGACTCCACCCAGCCGGCGACGACCGACTCGTCGTTCAGGACGCGCTCCCCGGACATCCGCGGGTCGCCGATCAGACCCGTCGCCCCGCCCACGAGGGCGAAGGGCCGATGTCCCGCGAGCTGGAAGCGGCGCATCGTGAGCACCTGGGTCAGGTGGCCGACGTGCAGGGAGGCGGCGGTCGGGTCGAAGCCGCAATAGAGGCTGATCGGTCCGTCCGCCAGAGCGCTGCCGAGCGCCTCGCGCCCGGTGGTCTGCACGACGAGTCCTCGCCAGTCGAGGTCGTCCAGGACGGTCTGCATCGATCAGGTTCCTCTCCAGGTTTGCTGTCGGCGCCCGATCGGGCGCCGCGGTCCATTGTCCCCCAGGCCCGGACCGGGGCGCGACGGCATTTCGCGGGCGGTGCCGCCGGGAGGCGAACGCCGAGGAGGAGAGCGAGGACGGCCGACGGGCGCCGACCCGGAGGTCGACGCCCGTCGGCGGTGGGACGGCGGTGCGTCAGCGGGACGCGGCCGCGCAGCTCAGCGGTCCCGGGTGAAGCCGCGCAGATCCCCGAGCAGCGCCTCGACGGCGTCGCCCTGCTCGGCCACGCGCACCGGGGCGGTGCCGCCCTTCGCATCGCGCGAGGCGATCGAGCCCTCCACGGAGAGCACCTCCCGCACCGAGGGGTCCAGGTGCTCGGAGATCCCCGTGAGCTCGGCGTCCGTGAGGTCCCAGAGCTCCTTGCCCTGCTCCTCCGCGGTCTTCACGCAGGCGCCGGAGATCTCGTGCGCCGAGCGGAAGGGCACCCCGGCGCGCACGAGATGGTCCGCGATGTCGGTCGCGAGGGAGAAGCCCTGCGGGGCGAGCTCCGCCATGCGCTCCGTGTGGAACACGAGCGTCGCCATCATCCCGGTGAACGCCGGCAGCACGAGATCCAGGGAGTCCACCTGGTCGAAGACCGGCTCCTTGTCCTCCTGCAGGTCGCGGTTGTACGCGAGCGGCAACGCCTTGAGCGTGGTCAGCAGACCCACGTGGTCGCCCACGATGCGCCCGGCCTTGCCGCGCGCGAGCTCCGCGATGTCCGGGTTCTTCTTCTGCGGCATGATCGAGGAGCCGGTGGAGAAGGAGTCGTCCAGCGTGATGAAGGAGAACTCCTTCGTGTTCCACAGGATGACCTCCTCCGCGAGGCGCGAGAGATCGATGCCGATCATCGCCAGCACGAAGGAGAACTCCGCCGTCAGGTCCCGCGAGGCGGTCCCGTCGATCGAGTTCCACACCGAGTCCGCGAAGCCGAGCTCCGAGGCGACGGCCTGCGGGTCCAGCCCCAGGCTCGAACCGGCGAGCGCGCCCGAGCCGTACGGGGACACGGCCGTGCGGGCGTCGAGGTCCCGCAGGCGCTGCACGTCCCGCAGCAGCGGCCAGGCGTGGGCGAGCAGGTGGTGGCTCAGCAGCAGCGGCTGCGCGTGCTGGAGGTGCGTGCGCCCCGGCATGGGGACGCCGTGCACTTCGCGGGCTCGCTCGAGGAGCACCTCCACGAGATCCAGCACCCGGTCCCCCACCGCGCGCACCTGGTCACGGATGAACAGGCGGATGAGGGTCGCGATCTGGTCGTTGCGGGAGCGGCCCGCGCGCAGCTTGCCGCCCAGCTCGGTCCCCGCGCGCTCGATGAGGCCGCGCTCGAGGGCCGTGTGCACGTCCTCGTCGTCCTCCGCGGCGGCGAACGCCCCCGAGGCGACGTCGGCCGCGAGCACGTCGAGCGCCTCCTGCATGCGGGTCAGCTCGTCCTCGGAGAGCAGCCCGGCCGCATGCAGCACGTTCGCGTGCGCCTTCGAGCCGCGCAGGTCGTACTGGGCGAGCCGCCAGTCGAAGTGCGTGGACTTCGAGAGCGCGGCGAGCGCCGCCGCCGGCCCCGAGCCGAAGCGGCCGCCCCAGAGGGCCGCCGAGGCGCCCGGGGCGCC
This sequence comes from Brachybacterium rhamnosum, assembly GCF_039526185.1. Classification (NCBI taxonomy): domain Bacteria; kingdom Bacillati; phylum Actinomycetota; class Actinomycetes; order Micrococcales; family Dermabacteraceae; genus Brachybacterium; species Brachybacterium rhamnosum. The sequence continues at coordinate 1,769,760 of NZ_BAAAIS010000002.1, read as the reverse complement.
GGCGGGATCGGAGGAGGGGGCCGACGTCACTTCGCGTCCTCGGTGCTGAGGTCCTCGCCGTTGCCGAGGGCCACGTCGCGCGCCGCCGCCTGCTTCGCGGCGAGACCGTAGATGTCGATGAAGCCGCGGGCGCTGGCCTGATCGAAGGTGTCGCCCTCGTCGTAGGTCGCGAGGTTGAAGTCGTACAGGCCCGTCTCGCTGCGACGACCGGTGACGGTCGCGCGGCCGCCGTGGAGCGTCATGCGGATGTCGCCGTTCACGTAGCGCTGGGTGTCCTCGATGAAGGCGTCCAGGGACTTCTTCAGCGGGGAGAACCACTGGCCGTCGTAGACCATCTCGGTCCAGCGGTCGCCCACCTGGCGCTTGAAGCGGGCCTGCTCGCGCTCGAGGGTCACGCGCTCGAGCTCCTGGTGCGCGGTGATCAGGGCCATCGCGCCGGGGGCCTCGTACACCTCACGGGACTTGATGCCCACGAGGCGGTCCTCGACGATGTCGATCCGGCCGATGCCCTGGGCGCCGGCCCGACGGTTCATCTCCTGGATCGCCTCGAGGGGGGTGACCGTGCGGCCGTCGATCGCGACCGGCACGCCGCGCTCGAAGGAGATGACGACCTCGTCGGCGACCGGCGGGAAGGCAGGGTCGTCGGTGTAGTTGTAGACGTCCTTCGTGGGCTCGTTCCAGATGTCCTCGAGGAAGCCGGTCTCGATGGCGCGGCCCCACACGTTCTGGTCGATCGAGAAGGGGTTGTGCTTCGTCGTCGCGATGGGCAGGCCCTTGCGCTCGGCGTACTCGATCGCGCGGTCGCGGGTCAGGGCGAGATCGCGGACGGGGGCGATGCACTTGAGCTCGGGGGCGAGCGAGGTGATCGAGACCTCGAAGCGCACCTGGTCGTTGCCCTTGCCGGTGCAGCCGTGGGCGACGGTGGTCGCGCCGAACTTCTTCGCGGCCTTCACGAGGTGCTTCGTGATCACCGGCCGGGAGATCGCCGAGACGTTCGGGTAGGCGTCCATGTACAGGGAGTTCGCCTTGAGGGCCGGCATGCAGTACTCCTCCGCGAACTCGTCGCGGGCGTCGGCCACGTACGCCTCGACGGCGCCGCAGTCCAGCGCGCGCTGGCGGATGACCTCGAGATCCTCGCCGCCCTGGCCCACGTCCACCGCGCAGGCGATGACGTCGGCGCCGGTGGCGTCGTGGATCCAGCCGATGGCGACGGAGGTGTCGAGGCCGCCGGAGTAGGCGAGGACGATCTTTTCGGTCACGGGTGATGCTCCTTGGGGGTGGTTCCGGTCGTTCTGGTCATGCATGTCGTGCCGCGGGGCAGGGCGGGCGACAGGGTCAGGGGGCGGGATCCTCGGCGCCGGCTCGGCCGTCCGCGAGCTCGAGCAGCCGCGCCGCGAGGCGCTCCCCGCCGAGGGGGTCGCGCGCGATCAGCAGCACCGTGTCGTCCCCCGCGATGGTACCGAGGACGTCCGGCATCACCGAACGGTCCAGGGCGGAGGCGAGATACTGCGCCGCCCCCGGCGGTGTGCGCACGACCACGAGGTTCGCGCTCGCCTCGGCGGAGACGAGCAGACCCTCCGCGAGCCGCGGCAGCCGCGCCTCGAGCACCTCCGACTCGCCGGTGGTGCCGGCGGGACGGAGCAGCGCCCCCTCGGGAGGGGTGCGGTACACGAGGCTGCCCGAGGAGCCGCGGACCTTCTCCGCCTGCAGCTCCACGAGGTCCCGCGAGAGGGTGGCCTGGGTGACCTCGATCCCCTCGTCCGCCAGGAGCTCCGCCAGGCGGGACTGCGAGCCCACCTCCTGGCGGGTGAGGATCCAGGCGATCCGCTGCTGTCGGGAGGTCTTGGTCTGCGCGAGGCCGCGCCGGGTCTCCGTCACGGACGGCTCGATCGTCGAGGCAGGGCGTGCTCGGCGCTCTGCGCGTCCGGGTGCTCGACGAGCCAGGTCATGAGCGCCTTCTGGGCGTGGAGGCGGTTCTCCGCCTCGTCCCAGACGACGCTGCGGGGCCCGTCGATCACCGAGGCGGCGACCTCCTTGCCCCGGTACGCGGGCAGGCAGTGCAGGAAGACCCCACCCGAGAGGTCCATGAGGTGCTCGGTGACCTGGTAGCGGTGGAAGGTCTCCTCGCCGCGGCCGGCCTCGCCCTCCTGCCCCATGGACACCCAGGTGTCGGTGACGACGGCGCTCGCGCCGCGCGCGGCGGCCTCGGGGTCGTCGGTCACGGTGACCGCGCCGCCCGTGCGGGCGGCGATCTCCTGGGCACGGCGCACGATCGCGCCGTCGGGCAGGTGGGTCGCGGGAGCCGCGATGCGCACGTCCATCCCGGCGGTCACGCCGCCCAGCAGGTAGGAGTGCGCCATGTTGTTCGCCCCGTCGCCGAGGTACGCGAGGGAGCGGCCGGCGAGCGCGGGCTCGTCGAGGCCCGAGAGGCCCCCGGTGTGCTGGGCGATCGTCACGAGGTCCGCGAGGATCTGGCACGGGTGGAACTCGTCCGTGAGCGCGTTGATCACGGGCACCGTGGAGTGCGCCGCCATCTCGCGGATCCGGTCCTGCCCGAAGGTGCGCCACACGATCGTGGAGACCATGCGGGTGAGCACGCGGGTGGTGTCCGCGATCGACTCGCCGCGCCCCAGCTGGCTCGAGCCGGCCTCCATGACGAGGGGGCTGCCGCCGAGCTCCGCGACGCCCGTCGCGAAGGAGACCCGGGTGCGGGTGGAGGACTTGTCGAAGAGGACGGCGACGGTGCGCGGTCCCTCGAAGGGCCGGCGCGCGAAGCGGTCCGCGGTCAGCTCGAGGGCGAGGGCGAGGACCTCCTTCTGCTCGTGCGGGGCCAGGTCGTCGTCGCGCAGGAAGTGGCGGGGCATGTCAGAACCTCTTCTCGGGAGTGGCGTCGGTGCCCGCGACGAGCTGCTCGGCGCGGTCCAGCAGCGCGGGCAGCGCCGTGAGGAAGCTCGTCAGCTGCTCGCCGGTGACGACGAGCGGAGGGGCGAGGCGGATGGTGGAGGGATTCGCGGCGTTGACGATGAAGCCGGCCTCGAGGGCGGCGGTCACCACCTGGGGCGCGATCGGGGCGGCGAGCGCGATGCCCTGCAGCAGCCCGGCGCCGCGGCTGCCCTCGACGCGCGCATCCCGCGCGGCGAGCGCCGCGACCTCGGCGGTGAGCTGCGCCCCGAGGGTGCGCGCGGCACCCAGGAGGTCCTCCTCGGCGAGGGTGCCGAGGACGGCCAGGGCGACGGCCGCGCCGAGCGGGTTCCCGCCGAAGGTCGTGCCGTGCTGGCCCGGGGACAGCAGCGTGCTGGCGTGCTCGCCGAAGGTGACCACGGCGCCGATCGGGAACCCGCCGCCGAGGCCCTTGGCGAGGGTCATGACGTCCGGGACGACGCCCTCGAAGCGCTGGTGGGCGAACCACTCCCCCGTGCGGCCGATCCCCGTCTGGACCTCGTCGAGGATCAAGAGCGTGCCGTGGGCGGCGGTGAGCTCCCGGACGCCCAGCAGGTACGCCTCGGTGAGCGGGATGACACCGGCCTCGCCCTGGATCGGCTCGAGCACGACGGCGGCCACGTCCCCGGTGGCGAGCGCTGCCTCGAGCGCCGGGAGGTCCTCCGCGGGGAGGAACTCGACGCCGCCGGGCAGCGGCTCGAAGGGGGCGCGGTAGGCCTCCTTGTGGGTGAGGGCGAGGGCGCCCATCGTCCGCCCGTGGAAGGAGCGCTCGAGGGCGATGATGCGCGGCCGGCCCGTGCGGCGGGCGATCTTGAAGGCGGCCTCGTTGGACTCGGTGCCGGAGTTCGTGAAGAACACCCCGGAGCCGCCCGGCGCCTGCGCGAGCTGCAGCAGCCGCTCGGCGAGCTCGATCTGGGTGGGCGTCGCGAAGAAGTTCGAGACGTGGCCCAGGGTCTCCGCCTGCTTGCCGAGCGCCGCGACGACGTCCGGGTGGGCGTGGCCCAGGGCGTTCACGGCGATGCCGCCGAGGAGGTCGAGGTAGCGGTTGCCGTCCGCGTCCCAGACGTGCACGCCCTCACCGCGCACGAGCACGCGCTGCGGCGCGCCGAAGACGCCGATCAGGGACCGGGAGTAGCGCTGCGCGAGCTCCTCGGCGCCGGTGGCTGTGCTCTGCTCAGACATAGTCGTCCCTCCTCACCATCGTGCCCACGCCCTTGTCGGTGAACACCTCGAGCAGGAGGGCGTGGGCGATCCTGCCGTCGATCATCGCGGCCGTGCGCACGCCGGCGTCCACGGCGTCCAGCAGCGACTCCGCCTTGGGGATCATGCCCGCGGTGAGCGCGGGCAGCATGCCCTTCAGCTCGCTCGCGGCGATCTCCGGGATGAGGGAGTCGCGGTCCGGCCAGTCCCGGTACAGGCCCTCGACGTCGGTGAGGACCACGAGCTTCTCGGCGTCGAGACCCGCGGCGAGCGCGGCCGCGGCGAGGTCGGCGTTGATGTTGAGCACGGCGCCCGTCGGCTCGCCGTCCTCGTCGATCTCCGGGGCGATCGAGGAGACCACCGGGATCCTCCCGGCGTCCAGCAGGTCCTGGATCGACTCGGGACGCACCTGCGTCACCGCGCCGACGTGGCCCAGGTCCACCTGCTCGCCGTCGACGACGGCGCCGCGGCGGACGGCGGAGAAGAGCCGGGCGTCCTCCCCGGACATGCCGATCGCGGAGGGGCCGTGGCCGTTGATGAGGCCCACGAGCTCCCGGCCGACCTTGCCGACGAGGACCATGCGGACCACGTCCATCGTCTCGTCGTCGGTCACGCGCAGGCCGGCCCGGAACTCCGAGTCGATGCCGACGCGCTGCAGCATGGCGTTGATCTGGGGGCCGCCGCCGTGGACGACGACCACGTGGATGCCGGCCTGGCGCATGAAGACGACGTCCGCCGCGAAGGCGCGACGCAGCTCCTCGTCGATCATCGCGTTGCCGCCGTACTTGACGACGACGATCTTCCCCGCGAAGCGCTGCATCCAGGGCAGCGCCTCGATGAGGATCTCGGACTTGGCGCGGGCGCCCTCCTGCGCGGGGGTCAGCTCCGTGAGGGGGTTCTTGCCCGTCGATGCGATGGTGCCGCTCATGAGGAGTACGCGCTGTTCTCTTCGACGTAGGCGTGGGTGAGGTCGTTGGTCCAGATGTCCGCCTCCGCGGCGCCCGCCCCGAGGTCCACCTCGATGACGGTCTCCCGCGGGGTCATGTCCACCTCGGAGCGGTCGCGGTGGGCTCCCCCGCCGCGGCACACCTCGACGCCGTTGACGCTGACGGAGAGGTCTGTGACGTCGAAGGGGGCGACCGCCTCGGGCACGCAGCCGGCGGCGGAGACGATCCGGCCCCAGTTGGGGTCGTTGCCGAAGATCGCGGTCTTCACCAGGCTCGAGCGGGCGATCTCGCGGGCCACGGCGAGCGCGGCGTCCTCGCTGCTCGCGGAGCGGACCACGACGTGCACGTCGTGGCTCGCACCCTCGGCGTCGGCCACGAGCTGGCGGGCGAGGTCGGCGCTCACGGCGCGCACGGCCTCGCCGAGCTCCGCCGCGTCCACCGCTGTGCCGCTCGCCCCGGAGGCCAGCAGGATGACGGTGTCGTTGGTGGACATGCAGGCGTCGGAGTCGACCCGGTCGAAGGTGGTGCGGGTCGCCGCGGCGAGCGCCTCCTGGGCGGTGGCGGCGTCGACGTCCGCATCGGTGGTGAGCACGACGAGCATGGTCGCGAGCTGGGGGGCGAGCATGCCCGCGCCCTTGGCGATGCCGCCGACGACGACGCCCGAGGGCAGCACGACCTCGGCGGTCTTGGGGACCGTGTCGGTGGTCATGATCGCCTGCGCGGCGGCGGCGTCCACCTGCTCGCCGGCGTCGAGCGCGTCGACGGCGGCGCCGGCCCCGGAGAGCAGCGGCTCCATCGGCAGGCGCTCGCCGATCAGCCCGGTCGAGCAGACGAGGACGTCCTGCGCGGAGACGCCGAGGACGCCCGCGAGGTGCTCGGCGGTGCGGTGGGTGTCCGCGAAGCCCTCGGGGCCGGTGCAGGCGTTCGCGCCGCCGGAGTTGAGGACCACCGCGCGGGCACGGCCGTCCGCGACGGCCTGGCGGGACCACAGCACGGGCGCGGCCTGCACGCGGTTGCTCGTGAACACGGCGGCGGCGGTGTCGCGCGGGCCGTCGTTGACGACGAGCGCGAGGTCGCGCCGGCCGTCGGCCTTGATGCCGGCGGCGAGGCCGGCGGCGCGGAATCCCAGGGGGCGGGTGATCGACACGATGTGGTCCTTCGCGGGGTGGAGCGGTGGTTCGGGATCGGCGGGCCCGGGGGCCGGCGGGATCAGGGGGCGAGCGCGGTGCGGACGAGGCCCGTCGTCTCGGGCAGGCCGAGGGCGAGGTTCATCGACTGGATCGCCGCGCCGGCGGTGCCCTTGACGAGGTTGTCGATCGCGGCGATGACGGTGGCCTGGCCGCTGCGGCGGTCCACCGCGGCGCCCACGCGCAGGGTGTTCGCTCCGACGACCTCCTGGGTCGCGGGGACGACGCCCTCGGGCAGCACGGTCACGAAGTGCTCGGAGCCGTAGTCGCCGTCGAGGGCGGCGAGCAGGTCCGGCGTCGTCGTCCCCTCGGCGACCGGGGCGGTGCACACGGCGAGGATGCCGCGGCTGAAGGGCACGAGCACGGGGGTGAAGGTGAGGCGCCGGGACGGGTCCTCCCCCGCGGCGCGGCGCAGGTTCTGGAGGATCTCCGGGATGTGGCGGTGCGTGCCGCCCACGCCGTAGGGCCGCGCGCCGCCGCCGGCCTCCGTGAGCAGGAGGTGCTGCTTGGGGCTGCGCCCGGCGCCGGAGTAGCCGACGGGCAGGACCGCGGAGAGCGCGGTGGCGTCCACGAGCCCGGCGCGCACGAGCGGGGCGAGGGCGAGGGAGACGGCGGTCGCGTTGCAGCCGGGGACGGCGATCTCGCGGGCGCCGGCGAGCAGCTCGCGCTGGCTCGGGCCGGTGGCGAGCGGGAGCTCGGGCATGCCGTAGGTCCAGGTGCCCGCGTGCTCGGTGCCGTAGTACTCCGCCCAGTCCTCGGCGCTCTCGAGGCGGTGGTCCGCGCCGAGGTCGAGGACGAGCACGTCCGGGTCCTCGGCGCGCAGCGCGGCACTGATCCGGCCGGACTCGCCGTGGGGCAGGGCGAGGACGACGACGTCGTGGCCGCGCAGGACCTCGACCGTGGTCTCCTGGAGCACGAGGTCGGCGCCGAGGTCGATGTGGGGCGCGATCTCGGAGAGGTGCCGGCCCGCGCTCGAGTGCGCGGTGAGCGTGGTGACCTCCACGAGCGGGTGCTGGGAGAGCAGGCGCAGGGCCTCACCGCCCGCGTAGCCGGAGGCGCCGACGATCGCGGCCCGCAGGCGACGGCCCGCCGGGGCGGCGGGGGTCGGGACGACGGCGGGAGCGGACTCGGCAGACATGAGGCAATTGTATACACACTGCTGCATGTTCTCCCAAGTCGAGCGGCTCGACCCTGCGCCCGCCGGGCGGCCGGGCGGCACCTCGGAGATCGAACCGCCCCACCGCCCGGCGAGCCGTCGGCTCAGGCGCGCAGCTCACCGCCGACGGCGCTCGCGACCGCCGCCACGATGCTCTCGCGCACGGCGCCGATCTGCTTCGCGCCGAGGGTCCCCTCGGCGGAGCGCAGTCGCACCGCGAAGGCGAGCGACTTGCGGCCCTCGCCGACCTGCTCGCCGGTGAAGACGTCGAACAGGTGGACGCGCTCGGCGAGATCGCCCGCGCCCACGAGGATCGCGGCCTCGACGGCGCTCGCCGGCACGGACTCCTCCACCACGAAGGCGAAGTCCTCCTTCGCCGGCGGGAAGGTGGGCACCGGTGCGGCCAGCACCACGGCGGGGGCCGAGGCGATGACCGCCTCGATGTCGAGCTCGAACGCGGCGGTGCGCGCGGGCAGACCGAACGCCTTGATCACGGCAGGGTGCAGCTCACCCGCGAGACCCACGACGACGGAGTCGCCCGCGGAGGTGAGGACGCGCAGCTCGGCACCGCGGCCCGGGTGCAGCGGGGCGATCTCCCGCTGGCGCACCTCGAGCTCGGCGCCCACCGCGGCCGCGGCCCGGCGGGCGAGGTCGAGCGCATCGGTCCAGCCCCACGCCTCGGGGGCTCCCTGCCAGGAGTCCGGGCCGGAGGGCCCGCCCAGCACGGCGCCGAGGACGGAGGTCTGCTCCGGCAGCGCCGCGGCGATCGCCGCGAGCTCCGCCTCGCTGGGACGCGTCGCCGGGGCGGGCACCGGTGCGGCGCCGCCGCCGGATGCGCGGAACACGGAGCCCCGCTGGAAGATCGCGACGGACTCCTCGCCGCGGCCCAGGTTGCGCCGCGCCGTGGGGAGCAGGCTCTGCAGCATCGAGGTGCGCAGCAGCGGCTCGTCCTCGGCGAGCGGGTTCAGCAGGCGCACGGCCCGGCGGCGCTCGTCGTCGGCCGGGTAGCGGAGCGTGTCGTGCACGTCCGCCGGCACGAACGGGGAGACCTTGACCTCGACGAGGCCGGCCTCGGCGAGGGCGCGCTGCGCGGAGCGGCGGGCGCGCTGCGCGACGGTGAGGCCGCGGCCCCCGGGGGCGGTGGGCAGCACGGAGGGGATCTCCGCGTAGCCCACGAGGCGGGCGATCTCCTCGACGAGGTCCTCGGCGAGGAGGAGGTCCGGCCGCCAGGACGGCGGGGTGACCACGAGGTGGTCCTCGCCGTCGGGCTCGACGGCGCAGCCGATCTGCTCGAGGCTCCCGCGCACCTGCTCCGCCGTGTAGGGGATGCCGACGAGGCGCTCGGCCGCGTCGGCAGCGAGGCGGATCGGGGCGGGGTCCGTGACGGTGCCGTCGTCGGTGACCTCGCGGGCGATCGTGCCGCCGCCGTGCTCGACGATCAGCTGCGCCGCCCGGGTCGCCGCGATCAGCGGCAGCCGCGGGTCCACGCCGCGCTCGAAGCGCTTGGAGGCCTCGGAGGGGAGGCGGTGGCGGCGCGCGGTGCGGGCCACGCTCACGGGATCGAAGGTCGCGGCCTCCAGGACGATGTCGGTGGTGCTCGCGGAGACCTCGGTGGAGGCGCCGCCCATGACGCCGGCGAGGCCGAGCACGCGCGAGGCGTCCGCCCCGTCGGTGATGAGCAGGTCCTCGGGGTCGAGGGTGCGCTCCACGTCGTCGAGGGTCGTGAGCTTCTCCCCCGCCCGGGCGCGGCGCACGACGATCGGCGCGCTCAGCTTCGCCGCGTCGTAGGCGTGGAGCGGCTGGCCGAGGTCGAGCATCACGTAGTTCGTGACGTCGACGATCAGGGAGATCGGGCGCATGCCGGCGAGGGTGAGGCGGCGGGCCATCCAGCGCGGGGTCTGTGCGGAGGGGTCCACACCGGTGACCTCGAGGGCCACGAAGCGGGTGCATCCCTCGGCGCCGCGGAGCGGGGCGTCGTCACGGCGCTCGACCGCGACGCCGGTCCCGCTCGCGGCGGGGACCTCGACGGCGAGCGCCGGGTCGGTGTAGGCGGCGCCGGTCGCGTGGGAGTACTCGCGGGCCACGCCGCGCATCGAGAAGCAGTAGCCGCGGTCCGGGGTCACGTTGATCTCAACGACCTCGTCGGCGAGGCCCAGCAGGGCGATCGCGTCGTCGCCGGGTTCGCCGGTGAGGCCCTTCGCGTGCCCGCGGCCGAGGACGATGATGCCGTCCTCGCCGTCGGGGTCCGGGCCCAGGCCCAGCTCGTCGCCCGAGCAGATCATGCCGTCGGAGGTGTGGCCGTAGGTCTTCCGCGCGGCGATCGCGAAGTCGCCGGGGAGCACGGTGCCGGGCAGGGAGACGACGACGAGGTCGCCCTCGACGAAGTTGTGCGCGCCGCAGATGATCCCGCGGCTGGGGCGCTCCTGCCCGGGCTGCGGGTCCTTCGGGTCGTCGAGGTCCTCGTTGTGCTCGGGGCCGACGTCGACGCGCACCCAGTTGATGGTCTTGCCGTTCTTCTGCGGCTCCTTGACGAGCTCGAGCACGCGGCCCACCACGAGGGGGCCGGTCACCTGCGCGCCGAAGATCGCCTCCTCCTCGAGGCCCACGCGGGAGAGGTCGGTCGCGACCTGCTGGGCGCCGGTGCCCTCGGGGAGGGTGGTGTGCTCGGCGAGCCAGGTCAGGGGAATGCGAGGCATGTCAGATCTCCGTCCCGTAGTGCTGGGAGAAGCGGACGTCGCCCTCCACCATGTCGCGCATGTCGGCGACGCTGTTGCGCAGCATGAGGATGCGCTCGATGCCCAGGCCGAAGGCGAAGCCCTGGTACTCCTCGGGGTCCACGCCGGCCGCGCGGAGCACGTTCGGGTGGACCATGCCGCAGCCGCCCATCTCGATCCAGCCGGTGCCACCGCAGACCCGGCACTCCGGGTCCGCGTCGTGGTCCAGGCCCAGGCGCGCGTCGCACGAGAAGCAGCGGAAGTCCATCTCCGCGCTCGGCTCCGTGAAGGGGAAGTGGTTGGGGCGCAGGCGCGTCACGGGCGCCCCGCCGAAGAGGTGCGCGGCGAAGGCGTCGAGCGTGCCGACGAGGTTCGCCATCGTCAGGCCCTTGTCGATCGCGAGACCCTCGACCTGGTGGAAGACGGGCGAGTGGGTCGCGTCGATCTCGTCGGCCCGGTAGACGGTCCCGGGGCACGCGACGTACAGCGGGGCGCCGCGCTCGAGCATGGCGCGGACCTGCACCGGCGAGGTCTGCGTGCGCAGCAGCATGCCGGACCCCTCGGGCGCGAGGTAGATGGAGTCCTGCAGCGAGCGGGAGGGGTGCTCGGGATCCGCGTTCAGGGCGTCGAAGTTCAGCCAGGAGGACTCCGCCTCGGGGCCCTCCGCGATCTCCCAGCCGATGCCGACGAAGAAGTCCTCGATGCGGTCGGTGAGCGTGCTCAGCGGGTGCGCGGCGCCGCGGGGGCGGCGGTCCGTGGGCAGGGTCATGTCCACGGTCTCGGCCGCGAGCGCGGCCTCCTCCTCGGCGGCGGCGAGCTCGCCCTGACGGGCGGCGAGGGCCTGCTGGACGCGGCCCTTGCCCTGGCCCACGAGCTTGCCCGCGGCGGCCTTCTGGTCCTTGGGGAGGTCCTTGATCGCGCGGTTCGCGGTGCTCAGCACGCTCGCGTCGCCCACGTGGTCGATGCGCACCTGCTTGAGGGTCGCGGTGTCCGGGGCCGCGGCGATCGCGGCGAGCGCGGCGTCGACGGCGGCGGTGATCGCCTGCTCGTCGATCGCGGGCCCGCCGGGCGCGGGGTTCGTCTCTGACACGGGGTTCGCTTTCGTCCTGGGGTGCTCGGGAGGCGCCGGCCGCGAGGCGGGCACCGCGGACCATTCTAGGAGGGATGCACGGGCGTCGGGCCACGGCGCCCGCCCCGGCCCCCGCTCCCCGCTAGCCTGGGACGGCAAGCCCGACCACTGCTGAAGGAGCATCCCCGTGCCCACGACCGTGAAGGGCGTCATCGCCCGCGCCGAGAAGGCGCCCGCCGAGCTCGTCGACATCGTCATCCCCGACCCCGGCCCGCACGACGTGATCGTCGACATCGAGGCGACCGGTGTGTGCCACACCGACCTCGCCTACCGCGACGGCGGCATCAACGACGAGTTCCCGTTCCTGCTGGGCCACGAGTCCGCCGGCCGCGTGTCCGTCGTCGGCGAGGCCGTGACCCACGTCGAGGTCGGCGACTACGTCGTGCTGAACTGGCGCGCCGTGTGCGGCGAGTGCCGCGCGTGCAGGAAGGGCGTGCCGCAGTACTGCTTCGCCACCCACAACGCCTCGCAGAAGATGACCCTCACCGACGGCACCGAGCTCACCCCCGCGCTCGGCATCGGCTCCTTCGCGGAGAAGACGCTCGTCCACGAGGGCCAATGCACCAAGGTCTCCGAGGACGCCCCCGCCGAGGTCGCCGGCCTGCTGGGCTGCGGCGTCATGGCGGGCCTCGGCGCCGCGATGAACACCGGCCAGGTCCAGCGCGGCGAGAGCGTCGCCGTGATCGGCCTGGGCGGCGTGGGCTGCGCCGCGATCGCCGGCGCGAAGCTCGCGGGCGCCACGACGATCATCGGCCTCGACGTCGACGAGAAGAAGCTCGCGGCGGCGACCGAGCTCGGCGCCACCCACACCCTCGCCACGCAGGGCCTCTCCCCGCAGGAGGTGGCCGAGAAGGTGCAGGAGCTCACGGGCGGTTTCGGCGCGGACGTCGTCATCGACGCCGTCGGCATCCCGCAGACCTACGAGACCGCCTTCTACGCGCGCGACCTCGCCGGCCGCGTCGTGCTGGTGGGCGTGCCGCGGCCGGGCGTGGAGCTCACGCTCCCGCTGCTGGACGTGTTCGGCCGCGGCGGCTCGCTGAAGTCCTCCTGGTACGGGGACTGCCTCCCCGAGCGGGACTTCCCCTACCTCACCGACCTGTTCCTGCAGGGTCGACTGCCGCTGGACCGCTTCGTCACCGGCCGCACGGACCTCGCCGGCGTGGACACGGCGCTGGACTCCCTCCACGAGGGCGGCACGCTGCGCACCGTGGCGGTGGTGGGCCGATGACCGCGCGGCTCGAGCGGACCGTCGTCTCCGGCACCTTCACGCTCGACGGGGAGACCTTCGACGTCGACAACAACGTGTGGGTGCTCGGCGACGACGAGCAGTGCGTCGTCTTCGACGCCCCGCACGACGTCGAGGCGATCGTGCGCCTCGTGGGCGAGCGGGAGTGCGTGGGCATCCTGCTCACCCACGCCCACGACGACCACGTGCGCTTCGCCCCGGAGCTCTCCGAGGCGCTCGAGGCGCCGCTGCTGCTGAACCCGGCCGACGCCGAGCTGTGGAAGCTCACCCACGGCGACCTGCCCTGGGACGCCGACGTCGAGGACGGGGACATGTTCACCGTCGCAGGTGTGGACATCGAGGCGGTGCACACGCCGGGCCACTCCCCCGGCTCGACCTGCTACCACCTCGACCAGCTGCAGGCCGTCATGACCGGCGACACCCTGTTCCAGGGCGGTCCCGGCGCGACCGGCCGCTCCTTCTCCTCCCGCGACACCATCGAGGAGTCGATCCGGGAGCGCCTGTTCGTCATGGATCCCGCGACGGTGGTGCACACCGGTCACGGCGACGACACCACGATCGGCGAGGAGCAGGAGCGCGCCCGCGGCGACTGGCTCTGAGGCCCGCTCAGCTCCCGGCGCCCGTCCCGGGCCCGCCGTCCTCCCGCGCGGAGGCGGCCAGGTCGGGGGCGGGCGCCGTCGCGTCGGCCTGGTCCCCGTCGGACGGGGCCCCGCCCTGGAGCCCCGCGAGGTACGCGTTGTACGCGGCGAGCTCGGCGCCGCCGTCGCGCTCGGCCTTGCGGTCGTACTGCCGGGCGCGGCGGTCCTCCGAACGGATCCACTGGAGCACCATGAGGATCGCGTAGAGCACCGTCGGGATCTCGGAGACGGCCCACATGATCGAGGCGCCGCGGGCCTGGATCAGCTCGAGCTGCGCGGGCGCGTAGAGCCCCAGCTCGGTGTACCAGTCCTGCGCCACGATCCAGGTCGCCGAGTACAGGGCGATGCCGAAGAAGGCGTGGAAGGCGAGGGTGACGAGCAGCGTGATGAGCTTGAGGACCGGGTTGATCGGCTTCTGCGCCGGGTCCACGCCGATGAGCACCCAGGCGAAGAGGTACCCGGCGAGCAGGAAGTGCACGGTCATCGCGACGTGGCCCACGTGGGTGCGCATCGACAGCTCGAACAGCGGGGTGAAGTAGAAGACGACGAGCGAGCCGGCGAAGAGCAGCCCGGCCACGGGCGGGCTCGAGACGATGCGCGAGTACCCGGAGTGGAGCGCCGCGAGCACCCACTCGCGCAGGCCGCGGGAGCCGTCGGTGCGGGGCGCGACGGCGCGGGAGAGCAGCGTGACCGGGCCGCCGAGCACCCACAGCGGCGGCACGATCATCATCATCGCCATGTGCTGGACCATGTGCGCGTCGAAGCGGTAGCGGCCCCACGCGGCGGCGCCCCCGTTCATCACCCACACGAGGGCGAGGCAGCCGGCAAGCCAGAGCGCGGTGCGCAGCAGCGGCCAGGAGTCGCCGCGGCGGCGCAGGCGCACGACACCCGCGAGGTAGAGCCCGGCCATCGCGGCGGCGATGATGACGCTGCCCCAGTCCGGGTGCCAGACGGTGACCAGGGCGGCCGGGTCCAGGGGCGTGGTGGGCGGCAGGTAGCCCACGAGCGCGAGGCGGAGCAGGTCGCCGACGAGCGGGACGGTCTGCGGGACGGGCGGGGCGGTGCGGCCCAGCGCGATCGACGCCCCGATGACGACGGCGAGCATGACGCCCTCGGTGAGGGCGAGGTGGCGGAACCGCAGCCGCTCCCCCAGGCGCCGCCGCTGGGCGGCGCCGAGGGCGGCGAGCCCCATGAGCAGCACCGTCTTCAGCAGCAGCACGCGACCGTAGGCCGTGGTGAGCAGCTCGCCGGGCCCGTCGAGCCGGATCGAGGCGTTGACCAGGCCGCTGAGGGCGAGCACGACCACCGCAGCGAGCGCCCACGGGGAGAAGCGGCGCACGACGACGGCGAGCTCGGCGTCCGGCAGCCTCGGCGCGATCAGGGCGATCGCGAGCAGGCCGCCGGCCCACACCGAGACGCCGAGGAGGTGCAGCACCATCGCGTTGACGGCGTTGGTGTGGTCCAGGCTCGCCCCGGCATGACCCTCGAGGCCGACGGCGGCGACGCCGAGGCCCGCGGCCGCGAGCGCCCAGGCGGCGCCGACGGTGCTGCGGGCGAGCAGCCCGAGGAAGGCCGAGAACCCGGCGAGGATCGCGACGGCGAGCTGGATCCGGCCGAGGTCCGCGCCGAGCGCGATCTGCCAGACGTCGAGATCGGTCCCCGCGCCGGCCGCCTCGAGACCGCCGAGAGGGACGAGGGCGAGGGCGGAGAGGGCCCACAGGCCGGCGCCGGCGGCGGCGAGGCGCACGGTCCGGCCGCGGCCGCCGCCCAGGGAGCGCACCTCGGCGCGGGAGGGCCCGGGATGCAGGAGCACGGCGGTCCCGCCGGCGCCCACCGCGAGCAGCAGGCCCAGGTGGTGCAGGCCGCGCACGGCGGGGATCCCCCAGGTGACCAGGCCCGAGGCCGGGACGAGGGAGTTCGGCGCGGCGGCGCCGGTCGCGATGATCCCCAGCAGGGCCACGGCGATCGTCAGAGCGAGCAGGACCGGAACCGCGAGCGGAGTGGGGAGGGTGCGGCCGCCGTCGCGGTTGCGGGGCGAGGCTGCGGCGGGGTTCGGGCTCATCGGGCTGTGGGCGCCTTCATCGGGTTCGGCGGCGGAGGGTCTCGAAGAGGCACACCGTCGCGGCGGTGTGCACGTTGAGCGATTCGGCGTGACCGGCCAGCGGGATCCGCACGGCGAGCGGGGCGGCGGCGAGGGTGGCCTCGTCGAGCCCGCGGGCCTCGTTGCCGAGGATCCAGGCGATCCGCTCGGGCAGCTCCGCCTCGAACAGGTCCGTGCTCGCGTAGCCGCTCGTCGCGGCGGCGGTGATCCCCCGGCCGGCGAGGGCGTCCAGCAGGGCGGGGGCCACGGCGCCGGCGATCACGGGGAGGTGGAAGGTGCTGCCGACGGCGGCGCGGACGGCCTTCGGGGAGTACGGGTCCGCGCTCGTGCGGGTGAGCAGCACGAGGTCCGCGCCGGCGGCGTCTGCCGTGCGCAGCAGGGTGCCGACGTTCCCGGGGTCCCGCACCTCGTGCAGGACGACCGCGGTGAGCGGCCCCTCGGCGGGCAGCGCGGCGATCGCGGCGAGGGCCGCGCCGGCGCTCTCCTCGGGGAGGCGGGCCACGGCGATCGCGCCCTGGGGCGAGACGGCGCCCGCGGCACCGCTCTCGGGGCGGTCCTGGCCCTCCCCGCCGCCGGGCTCGCGGGTCATGGCACGGATGAGCGTCTCGTCGACCTCGCGGGTCGGGACACCGGCCTCCGCGGCGAGCCGCGCCAGCTCGGGATGGTCCTCGGCGGCGCGGGCGGTGAGGAAGAGCTCGAGCGCGAGCTCCGGGCGCTCGGCGAGCAGGGAGCGGACGGCCTGGGGGCCCTCGACGCGGAGGTGCCCCTGCTTGCGACGCGCGGAGCGCCCGGACAGTGCCGCGATCCGCCGCACCCGCTCGGAGCGGGGCGAGGTGATCGGGGACTGGTCCGGGCGCTCGGGGTTCACGCTGGTGGAGTCAGGCCGCGGGGGCGTTGACGTCCTCGGGCAGCGCGCCCTTGGCGACCTCGACGAGCGCGGCGAAGGCCGGCGCGTCGTTCACGGCGAGCTCGGCGAGCATGCGGCGGTCGACCTCGACACCCGCGAGCCCGAGGCCCTGGATGAAGCGGTTGTAGGTCATGCCGTTCGCACGGGCCGCAGCGTTGATGCGCTGGATCCAGAGCTGGCGGAAGTTGCCCTTGTTCTTCTTGCGGTCGCGGAAGTTGTAGGTCTGCGAGTGCAGGACCTGCTCCTTCGCCTTGCGGTACAGGCGCGAGCGCTGACCGCGGTAGCCGCTGGCCTGCTCGAGGATTTCCCGACGCTTCTTATGGGCGTTGACCGCCCGCTTCACGCGTGCCACGTGATTCTCCTTCGCTGGTATGTGAGTTCAGTGCTGCGGGAACTCTCCTCCCGCGAGGAGGTTCAGCGGCCGAGCAGCTTCTTCATGCGCTTGACGTCCGCCTTGGCCACATCGGTGTCGTTCCCGAGACGGCGCTTGCGGGTCGAGCTCTTGTGCTCGAGGAGGTGGCGAGCGTTCGCCTTCTCCCGCATGAGCTTGCCGGAGCCGGTGACGCGGATGCGCTTCTTGGTGCCCGAGTGGGTCTTGTTCTTCGGCATGGTGCCTTGTCTCCTTCGTGCTGTCTCAGGACTCGTCGCCGGTGGGCGCGACGTCCTCGGCAGGCGCCTCGGCCTGCTTCGACGAGTTGCTCTCGGCCTTCTCGGCGTCGGTGCGACGCTTGCGCGCCTCGGCCATCGCCTGGGCCTTCTTCTTGTGGGGTCCGAGGACCATCACCATCGTGCGGCCGTCCTGTCGCGGGTGCGACTCGACGAAACCGAGCTCGGCGACGTCCTCCGCCATGCGACCGAGCAGCTTGATGCCCATCTCCGGTCGGGACTGCTCACGACCGCGGAAACGGATCATGACCTTGACCTTGTCGCCACCGTTGAGGAACTTCTCGACGTTGCGACGCTTGGTCTCGTAGTCGTGCTTGTCGATCTTCAGGCCCATCCGGATTTCCTTCTGGACGGTGTTGGCCTGGTTCTTCCGCGACTCGCGGGCCTTCATGTTGGCTTCGTACTTGAACTTGCCGTAATCCATGAGCCGCGCAACAGGCGGATTGGCGCCCTGGGCGACCTCCACCAGATCCAGATCGGCTTCCTGGGCGAGTCGCAGGGCGTCCTCGACGCGGACGATCCCGACCTGCTCGCCGTTGGGGCCGACCAGGAGGACCTTGGGGACCTTGATCTGACCGTTGATGCGCTGTTCGCTGATGGTGGCTCCTCACCTCGGTGTCGACACGGAACATGAGAAAAGGGCCCCCGCTCCTGCGGAGGCCCCGACACCATGGCGCGTGAACGCCGGCCGACCCGTGAGGGCCGGTCTGGTACTGACCCGGTGACGGTCGCCCGGCGCATTGCGCTCGGGACGGTGGCCACGAGGTGGGAGGGACTCCACTTGAGGACTGCCCGGCCCCTCCATCCCGAAAGGGACGGACAGACCGAAGACATGTTCCGGTCGTCTATCCTAGCAGGGCAGAGCGCCGCGTCCAGGGGGTCCTGGGTGATGTGCATCGCGCAGGGGGACGCCCGCGCCGCGAGGACGAGGAGCACCGGTGGACACCACGGACCATGATCCCACGCCCGGGGAGGACGCCGGCGCGGCACCCCACAGATACGACTACGGCTCCGACGACGCCTCCGGCAGCTCCGAGGCCCCCGGCGCCGCTGATGCCCCTGCGGTCGACTCCCCCGCCGATGGCGCCGCGGAGCCGCCCGCCCCGACCTCCCCGCGCGCCGTGCTGCGCCCCGTGCCCGAAGGGTTCCCCGCGCCCGCCGTCGCCCCGCTCCGCTCCCACCGCGCCCCCGCCCTCCCCGTCGCCGACGAGCCCGCCCCCCGCTCCGGCCGCGGCCTCCGGATCGCCGCGATCGCCGTCGCCGCCGTGCTCCTGCTCGCGGTGCTGACCGGCGGCGGGATCCTCGCCGTTCGCGCCCTGACCGGCGGCGGGGAGGACGCGGCGACCGCGAGCGCCGACCCGGCCGCGAGCGCCGCGGCGACGGGGACGGTCGCCCTGGGCCCCGCGACCTTCCGCGAGGTCTCCACCGAGGTCGGCGTGCGCTCCGTGGGCGACGCCTCCGGCCGGATCGAGCCCGAGGGCGAGTTCGTCGTCGTGACCGTCGAGATGACGAACGACGGCGAGGCCCCGCTCCTGGTGAGCTCCGGCGGTGGCACCATGGAGCTGGTCTCCGCCGCGGGCGACCGCTACCCCGTCTCCGAGGAGGCGAACCGGGCGCTCGTCGCGGATTCCGAGGCCTTCGGCACGGTGGGCGCGGGCGAGACCGCCGTCTACCACGGCGTCTTCGACGTCCCCGCGGGCACCGAGCCCACCGGGCTCGACCTCGCCTTCTCCTCGGCCCCCGAGGTGGGCAGGGGCACGCTGCCGCTCGGCGGCTGAGCCCCGATCCCCCACCCCACCCGATCCACGTCCGACCCTCGCTTCCGCCGCCGTCCCCGAAAGGACCCCCATGACCGAGCAGCAGCACCCCACCCCCGAGGACGAGCTCGCCGCACAGGCGCTGCGCGACATCGCCGACGTCGCCGCCGTCGAGATCATCACGAGCTCCTGCGTGCACCTCATGAGCGCCGCCGCGGTGAAGGTCGGGCTCGGCGAGGACGAGGAGGAGGCCGGCCACAAGGACCTCTCCGAGGCCCGCAAGCTCATCACCGCGCTCGCCGGGCTCGTCGTCGCGGCGGCTCCCGAGATCGGCAACGAGCACGCCCGCTCCCTGCGCGACGGTCTGCGCTCGCTGCAGCTCGCCTTCGCCGAGGCACTGCCCTTCCCCGATGCGCCGGGCGAGGCCCCGGGCGAGAAGTGGACCGGCCGGGTCTCCTGACCCCGCCCCACCGCCTCAGCCGGCGGCGGCCTCCCAGCGACCCCGTCGCCGGGAGCGCCGCACCCGCCGGGCGAGCAGCGCTGCGAGCGCGACGAGGAGCGCGACCGCTCCCGCGGCGCCCACGCCCCAGGCCGGGCCGGCCCCGTCGATGACGGCCCCCACCACGGGGGAGCCCGCGGCGGCGCCGACGGTCATCGCGGTGCCGTGCCAGCCCATCGCCTCCCCGCGCACGGCCTCCGGCACGAGCTGCGCGATCGCCTCTCCCGTCGCCGTGATCATGGGGGCGATGAACAGCCCCGCGAGGGTGATCGTCACCGCGAGCAGGAGCAGGTCCCCCGAGGCGGTGACGGCGACCGGGAGCGAGAGCGCCCCGAGGCCCAGCAGCACCCACAGCGGGTCCAGCCCGCGGCTCATCGCTCCGTAGACGAGGCCGCCCACGAGGCTGCCCGCGCACCACAGCGCCATCATCCCGGCGATCCTCGCGGCGAGGCCACGCTCGTCGAGGATCGCGACGATCGAGAGGTCCGTCGCGGTGAGGACGAGGGAGCCCGTCGCGGTCGCGAGCAGCACCGACAGTCCCCCGGCCGTGAGCAGGGCGCGGCGTGCGGCGGTCTTCCCGGGGTCGCCCTGTCCCGGGGCGATCACCGGGATCTGGCCCGTGCGCAGGTCCTCCGCGACCCGGCGCTCGGCGAGCAGCTCCTGCTGGGCGAGGACGGCGCCCTCCGCAGCCTCGAGCGGGGCCGGCAGCCGCGCGGGCAGCATGAGCTGGTCGCTCCGGGTGGGCGGGTTCGTCACGGCCATGCCGATGCCGGCGAGGGCGACGAGGACGCCGACGACCACGAGGCTCGCCCGGGTGCCCGCGGCGAGCGCGGCGAGGGTCACGGCGGCCGGGCCGATCATGAACACCAGCTCGGTGAACACCGAGTCGAGGGCGAAGGCGCTGCGGCGCAGCGTCGCCGGCACGAGGACGGACAGCGAGGTGCGGACGATCGACCAGACCGGGAGCCCGAACAGCCCGCCGATCAGCGCGAGCACGAGCACCGCCTCGAAGGGGGCGAAGGCCATGGCGACCACGGCGACGGACTGCACGAGGATCGAGGGCAGCACGGCCCGGCGCAGGCCCTTGGTGTCCACGAGCCGGCCGCGCCACGGGGAGGAGATCGCGGTGCCGATCGTCGTCGCCGTGACGACGAGGCCCGCCTCGAGGTAGGAGCGGTCCAGGGTGCGCACGCAGTGGAGGGTCAGCAGCAGGCCCAGCGTGGAGAAGGGGATGCGGGCGAGGAACCCGAGCAGGAGCACGCCCGCCACGCCGGGCGCCGCGAGCACCCGGCGATAGGCGTCCATCTACCGTCCCAGGGCCAGGGTGAGCGAGGAGATCCGTTCCGCGACGAGGGTCGAGGCCCCCAGGCGTGCGGAGAGTTCGGTGACGACCGCCTGCACGCCGTCCCGGTCCAGGCCGTCCTCGAGCCGCACCCGGAGCACGACCTCAGTGCGCTCCCCCGGGGTCGCGGCGAGCGCGAGCACGGAGGGGACGGCGGCCGCGATCGCGTCGAGCTCGGCCGCGAGCTCGGGATCCTCGTGGGGCGGGATCCACGTGCGGCCCTGGGCGAGCGCCCACAGCACGGAGCGCGGCAGCGGGATCGGCCCGCCGTCGTCCTCGGGAGCCGAGGCGTCCAGCAGCAGCGACGTGCAGCCCTCCTGGACCGCGGCCTGCGCGGCCTGGGCGGCGAGCACGGGCACGGGCCGGGCCTCACGGCGCCAGGCGGAGAGCGCCGCGGCGGAGGTGAAGACGGGCAGCACGCGGGAGCCGTCCGGCGCGGTGAGCGAGACCATGGCCATGTCCGCGCCGTTGTCCCCGGTGAGGCCGTGGGCGGTCTCGCCCTCCTCGGTCGCGACGGCCATGATCGGCACGAGCAGCCGGGAGCCGGCGATCGCGGCGACCAGCGCACGCCGGTGCGGGTCCTGCCCCGCGCGGTGCGCGGCGAGGGCGGCGGCGACGTCGGCCGGGGTGGAGCCGTCGTCCCCCGGGAAGGGGCTCACGGTGTAGTCGCGGCCCTTCCAGGGGACCCCGGCGGTGTCGGTGAGCGGGGACTTCTCGACGAAGTGGGCCGGGAGGTCCCGGCGGCTGGGGCTCCGCGCGGGGTCCTGGGGGGAGGTCACGCCCGCCCCGCGACGTCGAGCGCCTCGGGCAGGGTGAAGGCGCCGGCGTAGAGGGCCTTGCCGACGATCGCCCCTTCGACGCCGTCGGCGACGAGCCCGCGCAGCGCCTCGAGGTCCGCGAGGGAGGAGATGCCGCCGGAGGCGACGACCTTCGCCTCGGTGCGGGAGCAGACCTCGCGCAGCAGGTCGACGTTGGGCCCCTGGAGGGTGCCGTCCTTGGTGACGTCGGTGACGACGTAGCGCTGGCAGCCGGCGGCGTCGAGGCGCTCGAGGGTCTCCCAGAGGTCGCCGCCGTCGCGAGTCCAGCCGCGGGCGGCGAGGGTCGTGCCGCGCACGTCGAGGCCGACGGCGATGCGGTCGCCGTGCTCGGCGAGGATCTCCGCGGTCCAGTCCGGGTTCTCGAGGGCCGCGGTGCCGAGGTTCACGCGGCGGCAGCCGGTCGCGAGGGCCGCGGCGAGCGACTCGTCGTCCCGGATGCCGCCGGAGAGCTCGACGTTCATGTCCACGGCGGCGACGACCTCCGCGAGCAGCGAGGCGTTGCTGCCGCGGCCGAAGGCGGCGTCGAGGTCCACGAGGTGGAGCCAGCGGGCGCCGCCCTCCTGGAAGCCGAGCGCGGCCTCGAGCGGGGCGCCGTAGGCGGTCTCGGAGCCGGCCTCGCCCTGGACCAGGCGCACGGCCTGGCCTCCCTGCACGTCGACGGCGGGGAGGAGTTCGAGCACGGGAGCGGTCATGAGGGGTGTCTCCTGGTCAGGACTGTGGGGGTGAGGAACGGTGGGGCGGCAGGGGCGGCGGTCAGCCGGTCTGGATGCGCCAGATCGAGACGCCCAGGCACACCAGGCCCACCACCGCGAGGGCGATGACGGACCACAGCGGCTTCTTCGAGCGGAGGAAGGACCAGGCGCCGCCGAGCAGCAGGCCGCCCGCGAAGAGCATGAGGAAGGCGAGGATCACGGGGCGGTCCCCTCGTCCCCGGCCCCGCGGCGCGGGAGGGCCGCGAGCCAGTTGCGCAGCAGGCGCGCGCCCGCCGCGCCGGACTTCTCGGGGTGGAACTGGGTCGCGGTGAGCGCGCCGTTCTCGACGGCGGCGACGAAGCGGTCGCCGCCGTGCTCCGCCCAGGTCACCAGCGGCGGGGTCAGGGGGCCGATGCTGTCGAGCTCCCAGCTGCGGGCCGCGTAGGAGTGCACGAAGTAGAAGCGCTCCTCGGCGACGCCGTCGAACAGGACGGAGCCCTCGGGGCTCTCGACGGTGTTCCAGCCCATGTGCGGGACGATCTCCGCCTCGAGCCGGGTGACCTCGCCGGGCCACTGGTCCAGGCCCTTGCTGCGCACCCCGTGCTCGGTGCCGGCGGCGAACATGATCTGCAGGCCCACGCAGATGCCGAGCACCGGCAGGCCGCCCGCGAGGCGGCGCTCGACGATCCGGTCGCCGCCCACGGCGAGCACCTGATCCATGGTCGCCGCGTAGGCGCCCACGCCGGGGACGACGAGGCCGTCGGCTGCGAGGGCCGCCTCGCGGTCCGCGGTGAGCTGCACGTGCGCATCGGCGGCCTCGAGGGCGCGCACCACGGAGCGCACGTTGCCGGAGCCGTGGTCGAGGACCACGACCTCAGGAACGGTCGTCATCAGCGCTTCTTCTTCGAGATCCAGGAGAGCGCCTCGTTGCGCGTGAGCGTCGAGGGGTCGATGCCCTCGCCGAGCTCGTCGAGGGTGAGGGCGCCCAGCAGCAGCTGCTCGACCTCGTCCGCGACGGCGCCGAGCACGATCGCGGGCGAGACGTCCTCGCCGCGCTCCCCCGCCTTGTAGCGGGTCGCGGTCATGCGGTCCCCGCGGCGCCAGAAGAGCACCAGGCCGGTGCGCTGCAGGGCGGTGGAGGTGATCGCGGCGAGGTCGTGGGCGGGCTGCTCCTTGAGCTCGCCCACGGCGATCGCGCCGGTCTCGGTGTCGAGGGTGCGGGTGCCGCCGGGGATGTCGATCCCGTCGGTGCGGGCCTCGCGGCCCAGGCGGATCGCGCCCGCGAGCGCCTTCGCGGAGGCGACGGAGGTCGCGACCACGGCGATCGCGGGCTCCTCCTCGGCGGACTCGGCGAGCACGTCGTCGACGGTCAGCGGCTCGTCGCCGAGGCCGAGGCCCGCGGTGAGCCGCGCGAACTCGGCGTCGATGTCGTGGGAGCCGTCGCCGGAGGGGTTCTCCTCGGGCTGCTGGGGGTCGGGTCGGTCGGCGGTGGTCACAGGGCTCCCTTCGTGGAGGGGACGTCGAGGACGCGGTCGTCGAAGGCACAGGCCGCGCGGAGCGCACGGGCGAGTGCCTTGAACTGGGCCTCCACGACATGGTGGGGATCGCGGCCGGCGAGCACGCGCACGTGCAGGCAGATCGCGGCGTGGTGGGCGATGGACTCGAGCACGTGGCGGGTCAGCGAGCCGGTGAAGTGGCCGCCGATGAGGTGCAGGGCCTGGGCCTCGCTCTCCCCGGTGTGCACGCAGTAGGGGCGGCCGGAGAGGTCCACGACGGCCTGCGCGAGCGCCTCGTCGAGCGGGACCATCGCGTCGCCGAAGCGGGCGATGCCCTTCTTGTCGCCGAGCGCCTCGCGCAGCGCCTGGCCCAGCACGATCGCCGTGTCCTCGACGGTGTGGTGCACGTCGATGTGGGTGTCGCCGGTGGCGCGCACGGTGAGGTCGAAGCGCGCGTGGGTGCCGAGCGCGGTGAGCATGTGGTCGAAGAAGGGCACGGAGGTGGACACGTCCACCTGGCCGGTGCCGTCGAGGTCGAGGCTCAGCTCGATGCTCGACTCGCGGGTGGTGCGGGTGATGCTCGCGGTGCGCGCGGGACGCGCGGGGGCGGTGGTCATCGGGGGTCTGCCTCCTCGAGGGCGGTGCGGAATGCGGCGTTGTCCTCCGGGGTGCCGATCGAGACCCGGAGCCAGGGCTGCGGCCCCACCTCGCGGATCAGCACGTCGCGATCGAGCAGCGCCTGCCACACCGCGTGGCGGTCCGCGGCGGTGCGCAGGAGGGGCTGGAAGAAGATGAAGTTGGCGTCCGACGGGGCGACGACGTGGCCGCGCTCCGCGAGATGGGCGGCGAGCACGTCCCGCTCCTCCCGCAGCGTCGCCACCTGGGAGAGCAGCTCCTCGCGGTGGGCGAGGGCGGTGCGGGCGACGGCCTGGGTGACGGCGGAGAGGTGGTAGGGCAGGCGCACGATCCGCACGCCGTCCACGATCGCGGGATCCGCGACGAGGTAGCCGATCCGGCCGCCGGCGAGCGCGAAGGCCTTCGACATGGTGCGGGTGACGACGAGGTTCGCGAACTCGGGCAGCAGCTCGAGGGCGCTCGGGACGCCGTCGCGGCGGAACTCCCCGTAGGCCTCGTCGACGACGAGCAGCCCGCCCGCGGCGAGCATGGCCTCCGCGGCGGCGCGCACGACGGCGGGGTCGAGGGCGGTGCCGGTGGGGTTGTTGGGGCTCGTG
Source organism: Brachybacterium rhamnosum (assembly GCF_039526185.1). NCBI lineage: Bacteria > Bacillati > Actinomycetota > Actinomycetes > Micrococcales > Dermabacteraceae > Brachybacterium > Brachybacterium rhamnosum. Next base: position 1,745,093 of record NZ_BAAAIS010000002.1, on the reverse strand, counting down.
AGCACGAGGATCTGCGGCCGGTTCTCGGCGATCGCCGCGGTGACCTGCGCGGCGGTGAGGGCGAAGTCCGGGGCGGGGCCGCGCTCCGCGGTGACCCAGCGGGTGAAGGTGTCCCGCGCGTACTCGGGGTACATCGAGTAGTGCGGGGTGAAGCCGAGAGCCGTGCGCCCGGGCCCGCCGTAGGCGAGCAGCAGCTGGTGCATGACCTCGTTGGAGCCGTTCGCGGCCCACACGGCCTCCGCCGGCGGGGCGGGGATGCCGGACTCGGCGGCGAGATAGGCCGCGAGGTCCTCGCGCAGGGCCGTGAACTCGCGGTCCGGGTAGCGGTGCAGGCCCGCGGCGGCCTCGGCGACCGCGGCGCCCATGTCCGCGGCGAGCGCGGCCGAGGGCCCGAAGGGGTTCTCGTTGACGTTTAGCAGATGGGCCACGTCGATCTGGGGAGCGCCGTAGGGCTCCTCCCCCGCGAGGTCGTCGCGTCGCGCCGGGATGCCGGGGCGCGCCGTGCTGGAGAGGGACGCAGGCACGGCCTGGTCCTGAGGGGTGTCGACGGGCATGGCTCCATGGTAGAGGTCCACCGGCCGTGCGGAGGGGGTCGTCCGGGCCCCGTCGCCGCCGCGCGATGCGGCACGTCCCACACCGTGCGGGGCCCTCCGTCCCCGTCCCCGCACCGGGCACGTGGCTACCCTGGGGGGATGTTCCGCTCCTTCGGTGCCCTGGTGGCCGATCTCCTCGTGATCCTGCTGTTCGTGGCGATCGGTCTGTTCCAGCACGACCTCTCGCTCTCCATGGAGAACATCGCCCAGGTGGGCTGGCCCTACGCGCTGGGCACCCTGCTGGGGCACCTCGTGCTGCGGGCCTGGCGGCACCCGTTCCGGCTGTGGCCGCACGGCGTGATGATCTGGGCGATCACGATCGTCACCGCGATGGCCGTGCGCACCCTCTTCGGGGCGGGCACCGAGGTGTCCTTCGTGATCGTCTCCGCCATCTTCACCGGGGTGCTCATGCTCGGCTGGCGCGCCGTCGCCCTGTGGGCGACCCGCGCCGAGCGCCGCCCCGCCCCCGTGGAGCCCGAGCCCACCGCCTGAGGCGCCCCGTGCTGCACGGCGAGTTCTGCGTCGACACCGGCGACACGCGCCGCGATCGCGCCCTGTCTCCCGAGGAGGTGGACGAGGGCGGTCACGGGATCATCGCCTTCCCCGCCGTCACCGCCGCGGCGGTCGACGCGACCACGACGGTGACCGTCGAGGACGACCCCGCCGGGGTCGAGCTCGACGTCACCGGCCGGAACGAGCTCGCCCGGCTGTGGCTGCTCTCGCCGTCCCTCACCCTCGGCCGCGGCGCGCTCGTCACGACGCTCCGCGACGAGGGCGAGCACGAGGCCGCCCCGCACGGCACCCCCGGCCCGCCGTGGCGGTGCCACCGCTGGGTCGTGGACGTCGATCCGGCCTCCGTCACCGGACCGCCGCTGCACCTCCCGCCGGAGGAGGCCGCGGCGAGCCGGCCCGCGCAGGGCGACCGCGTCCTGCTCACCGTCGACCGCCGGGAGGACGGCGCGGCGCGGCGGATCACGATCGACCTGCGGGTCCTCGGCGGCTGAGAGGCGCCACGACCCCACAGCGGGGCGAGGTCAGCCCGCTGCGCCGAAGCGCTCCTGCGCGATGACGGGTCGCAGCGCCTCCTCGACGGCGGGCGTCCCGAACCAGTCGTGGAGGATCCCGCCGAGCAGCACGTTGCCGAGCGCCCCCATGATCATCGACTGGTCCAGGGAGAGGTGCCGCTCCGCGCGCACGCCCGTGTCCACGGCAACGGCGTCGTGGAAGCCGCCCTCCCCGTAGGCGCCGAGCTCCGTCTCGATCCGGGAGAGGTTCGCGAAGGCGGCCTCGGGCTCGTACTGGAGGGCCAGCGCCGCGGCGTGCGGGGTGACGACCCCGTCGAGGCCGCGGGGATAGTCCTCGCCGGCGTGCCAGTCGGTGCCGGCGGCGTCGGAGAAGTAGCCGGTGGGGTTCAGCCCGAGCGCGTCGACGCCGTACTCGCGGTACCCGGCGTGCGGTTCGGAGCACGGGGAGAAGCCCCAGTAGCCGTAGCCGGCCTCGTCGAGCGCGTGCTCGCGCTGGGCGCGCACGTGGAGCGGGTGGTTCACGCCCCAGCTGTCCGGGGCCCACTCCGCCTCGGGGACGAAGAGATCCGGCATGAGCTCCTCGAACATGGAGCCGCCCCAGCCCGGCACGACGTGCATGCCGCGGTAGGGGTGCGCGCCCTCGAAGACGTCGACGCCCTCGTACGTGGCCCACTCTCCGACCGGCGCCGTCTCGGGCCAGGTCCAGTCCGGCGGGAAGGTGCGGAAGGTCGTGAAGTAGACGCCGGCGGGGAGCTGCCCCGCGGCGATCCCGAGGTAGGTGACCATGCGCGCCTCGGAGACGGCCGTGTCGTAGTGGTGGGTCGCGTGGTACCAGACGTCCTCGCCGCCCACGCCGTTCCAGGGGGCGGAGGCGGTGACGCCGTCCCGGGACGGGTCCTCGAGCCAGAACCCGCCGACGACCTGCCCGGGCTGCGCCTCGACCTCGCGGTCCAGGAACACGTCCCAGCGCATGGCGTCGGTGAGCGCGCGGGCGGCGCGACGGTTCGAGGGGTCCGCCTCGGCGACGACGTGCAGGGCGGCTCCCAGCCAGCCCATGTCGACGCTCGAGACGAAGGGGACGACCACGTCGCCGGAGCCGGGCCAGGTGCGCAGGATCGACCCGTCGGCCTCGTCGTACCAGTTGACGTACATGCCCGACGGCTCGTGGCGCTCCATCGCGGCGAGGGTGCGCAGCGTGCGGGCGACGCGGCGGCGGGACTCGCCGGGGGTGATGAGTCCCAGCTCGCGGGCCACGAGCGTGGACCACAGCAGGCCGCCGATGTTCGTGGGCGAGGTGTAGCCGGAGCCGGTGGCGAGGTCCGCGCCGATGTTGTCCGCGGCGAGGCCGGTGCCGGGGTGGGTCATGGCGTCGAGGGAGCGCCAGGTGTCCGCGGCCCAGCGGCGCAGGGTCCGCTCCTGCTCCTCCGCGCGGGGGGCGGCCGGTGCCGCGGGTGCGGGGGGAGCGGCCGAGGCGGGCGCCGCGGCGACGAGGGCTCCCCCGGCGCCGAGCAGCGGGACGGCGCCGAGCATGCCCCGGCGGGTGAGGCGCCCGGGGGCGGCGTGGGCGCGCTCGGAACGGCCCGGTCCGGGCGCGGCGCGGTCGGTGCCCTGCCAGGGGAAGGCGGGGCGGCGGTCGGGGCGGGGGGATGCGGCGTGCACGGGGTGCTCCTTCGACGTCGTCGTCTGGGGTGGTGCACCGGCGGGTCCTGCTGCCGGAGGGGACGGACGGTCGCCCGGGGCCGGACGACCGGGTGCCGGCCCGGGGGCCGACGACCGGGGCCGACGGGGACGGGGTCCCCGTCGGCCCCGGGGGGTCACTTGATGCCGGTCGTGGCGATGCCCTGGATGAAGTGACGCTGGAAGAAGAGGAAGACCACGAGGATCGGCAGCACGATGAGCGTGGCGCCCGCGAGCAGCAGCCCGTAGTCCGTCTCGTTCTGACCGGTCGAGATGAGGGCGAGGGCGACGGGCAGGGTGTACGTGCTCTCCGAGGAGGAGACCACGAGGGGCCACAGGAAGTTGTTCCAGGAGCCCAGGAACGTGAGGATCCCGAGGGTCGCGAAGGCGGGGCCCGCGAGCGGGAGGTAGATCCGGAAGAAGATCGCGATCTCCCCCACGCCGTCGATCCGTCCCGCCTCGAGCAGCTCGCGCGGGATGCCGAGGAAGAACTGGCGCATGAGGAACACGCTGAACGGCTGCACGAGGAACGGCAGGATCAGCGCAGGGATCGTGTTGGCGAGCCCCATGTTCACCACGAGCACGTACTGCGGGATGAAGGTGACGAGTCCCGGGATCATGAGGCACGCGAGCACGATGCCGAAGAGGATCCGCTTGCCCGGGAAGCGCAGGTGCGCGAGGGCGTAGCCGAACATCGAGCTGAGCACGAGGTTGCCGGCGGTGACGACCACGGCGACGACGGCGGAGTTGGTGAAGTAGCGCCCGAAGGGCCGCTCGAACAGGCGGCGGAAGTTGTCCAGCGTGGGCTGCTCGGGCCACCAGGTGGGCGGGGTGCGCAGCAGCTCCCCCTGGGTCTTGAGGCTGCCGAGGATCATCCACACGAAGGGCGTGATGACCAGGAGCAGGAAGACGGTGAGGACGATGTACGTCAGGACGGGGCGGCGACGTTCGATCATCACTTCTCCCTCATGAGGCGGAACTGGACGAGGGTGACGATCGCGATGACGAGGAAGGTCAGGTACGCCATGGCGCCCGCGACCCCGTAGTTGCCGAAGCCGAACTGGCTGTAGGTGTACATCGAGGCGGAGATCGTCGAGTTGAGCGGCCCGCCGTTCGTCATGACGAAGGGCTCCTCGAAGAACTGCAGGTAGCCGATCGACGTCGTCACGAGCACGAAGAGCAGCGTGGGGCGGATCGAGGGGACCGTGATGCTGCGGAAGCGCTGCCAGGCGTTCGCGCCGTCGAGCGCGGCGGCCTCGTGGAGCTGGCGGTCCACGGCCTGCAGGCCCGCGAGGAAGATGACCATCGAGGTGCCGAAGTTGCGCCACACCGCCATGATCACCAGCGAGAGCAGCGCGGTGCGCTGGTCGCCGAGCCAGTGCAGGCCGTCGATCCCGACCCAGCCGAGCACGGTGTTGACGAGGCCGTTCTCGGGCTGGAGGAGGAAGCGCCAGACCACGGCGACCGCGACGATCGAGGTGATGACGGGGGTGTAGAAGCCGACCCGGAACACGGCCCGGAGCTTCCCGACGCCCTTGTCCAGGGCGATCGCGGCGGCGAGCCCGGCGATGATCGTCAGCGGCACGCCGAGCAGCACGAAGACGGCGGTGTTGAGGGCCGCGCGGCGGAACACCGGGTCCTCGAAGGCGGTGAGGTAGTTCTGCAGGCCCACGAAGTTCACGGCGAAGGGGCTGCGGATGTCGGAGATCCGCATGTCCGTGAAGGACATGATCATCGACTGCAGCACCGGCCAGGCCGTGAACACGAGGAAGAGGACCACGAAAGGCAGGGCCAGCAGCAGCCCGGCCCGGGCCTCCGCACCGCCGCGGCGCGAGCGGCGGCGGGCGGGGGCGGAGGCGGAGGCCGGCGCCGGCGCGGTGGAGCTCGTCATCTCAGGCCCCGGTGCCGATGCCCTGGGCCTCGGACTGGGTGGTCGCCAGCGCGTCCGCGGGGGCGAGGCCGTTCTTGCAGACCTCCTCGATCTGCGCGTCGAACTTCGCGGCGACCTGTTCCCAGGTGCCGATGACGGGCGGGGCGAGGGCGGTGTCGAGCTGCTTCCGGAACACCTCGAACTTCTCGTTCGCGGCGACGGCCTTGTCCTCCCAGCCCTTCTGGAGGGAGGGGAGGTCCGTGGAGAGGCCGAACCACTCGACCTGCACCTCGGGGGTGGAGAGGTGCTGGACGAGCTTCCAGGCGGCGTCGCGGTTCTTCGTGCCCTGGAAGACGCCGAGGTTCGCGCCGCCGAGGAAGCTCGCGCTGGTCTCCTTCTGCGGCATGACGAAGACGCCGTACTTGTCGGCGAAGCCGCCCCCGCCGAGCGCCTCGACGGCGCTCATCATCCACGGGCCGGAGATGAACATGGGGACCGAGCCGGAGACGAAGTCCTGCTCGGTGACGCCGTCCGCCGGGGCGGGGTTGGCGACCTTCTCGGTGAAGTAGGACTGGTAGTAGGCGAGCGCCTCCTCGTTGGGGGCGGACTCGAAGGTGAACGCGGTGCTGGCCTCGTCGACGACGTTGCCGCCGTTCGACCAGATGAGCGGCATGAGGCTCTGCCAGGATCCCTGGCCACCGGGCTGGAGGGCGATGCCCCAGGTGGCGTCGGCCTTCTGCTGGAAGGCCTGGGCGAGGGCGAGCAGGCCCTCCCAGTCGGTGGGCGGCTCGGTGATGCCGGCCTTCTCGGCGAGGTCCTTGCGGTAGAAGACGACGCGGGTCTCGACGTACCAGGGCACCCCGTAGACGGTGCCGTCGACGGTGACGGAGTCGATCGCGCCGGCGAAGTAGTCGTCGGTCGCGATCTCGGAGGGGGTGGGCTCGAGGGCGTCCAGGCCCACGAACTCGGCCATCCAGGTGGAGCCCACCTGGGCGACGTCGGGGGCGGTGCCGGCGGCGATCGCGGAGGTGAACTTGTCGTGCGCGCTGTCCCAGGGCACGGGGGTGACCTCGACGGTGACGTCGGGGTTCTGCTCCTGGAAGCCCTTGAGCAGCTCGGGGAGCTTCTCGCCCTCGGCGCCCATGGCCCAGACGGTGAGGCTGCCGGTCGCGGGACCGTCGACGAGGGGCTCGGCGCTCGCGGAGGCGCCGGCGGAGGTGCCGGCGTCGGGCCGGCCGCAGGAGGCGGCGAGGGCGGCGGTGGCGGTGACGCCGAGGCCGGTGAACGCGCGGCGGGAGAGGCGATCCATGGTGACTCCTTCGTCCGGGGCGCCGTCGGGAGGGGCCCGCGGCGCCGGCGCCTCACGTATGGAAGCGCTTACATCAATCGGCAACGGTAGCGCAGGGCCGGGGAGCCCACAACTCCCCGACCCTGTGTCAGGTGTCCGAATTCTCCGGACCGCTCCGGAGCGGCGAGGGCGCCTCGCCCCCGCCCTGCTCAGCGCTCGAAGCGGATGTCGATCGCGCGCCCGTGCGCGGGCAGCCCCTCGGCGGCGGCGAGCGTGGTCGCGGCGTGCCGGGCGCTCTTCAGCGCGGCCTCGTCGTAGTCGACGACGTGGATCCCGCGCAGGAAGGTCTGCACGCCGAGCCCGCCGCCGAACCGCGCGCTGCCGCCGGTGGGCAGCACATGGTTGGAGCCGGCCGCGTAGTCGCCGAGGCTCACCGGCGCGTGCGGGCCCACGAACACGGCGCCCGCGTTCGTGACCCGGGCGGCCACCTCGGCGGCCTCCGCGGTGTGGATCTCGAGGTGCTCGGCGCCGTAGGAGTCGACGACCTCGATCCCCTGTTCGACGTCCCGCACGAGCACGACGCCGCTCTGCTCGCCGCGCAGCGCCTCGGCGATCAGATCGGCGCGAGGGGCCTGCGCGACCTGCTCCGCGAGCTCCGCCTCGACGGCGTCGACGAGCTCCGGCGCATCGGTGACGAGCACGCTCGCGGCCATCGGGTCGTGCTCGGCCTGGGAGATGAGGTCCGCGGCGACGTAGGCGGGGTGCGCCTCGGCGTCCGCGAGGATCGCGATCTCCGTGGGGCCGGCCTCCGCGTCGATGCCGACCCGCCCGCGCACGAGGCGCTTCGCGGCGGCGACGTAGACGTTGCCGGGACCGGTGATCATGTCCACCGCGTCGAGGCCGCGGCCGTCGCCGAGGTCCTCCGCGCCGTGGGCGAGCAGGGCGATCGCCTGGGCGCCGCCCGCGGCGATCACCTCGGTGACGCCGAGCAGCGCGCACGCGGCGAGGATCGTGGGGTCCGGGAGGCCCCCGCGCTCCTTCTGCGGCGGGGAGGCGAGGACGATCTGCCGCACCCCGGCGACCTGCGCCGGGACGACGTTCATGATCACGGAGCTCGGGAGCACGGCGCGGCCGCCCGGCACGTACAGGCCCACGCGGCGCACGGGCACCCAGCGCTGGGTGACGGTGCCGCCGGGGACCACCTCGACGCGCTCGTCGGGCCGGCGCTGGGCGGAGTCCACGGCGCGCACGCGCGCGATCGACTCCTCGAGGGCGGTGCGGATCGCCGGGTCGAGCTCCGCGAGGGCTTGCTCGATCGCGGCGGCGGGCACGCGCAGATGCTCCGGCCGGATCCCGTCGAAGCGCTCGGAGGCGTCGAGCACGGCGGCGGCGCCGCGGGCGGCGACGTCCTCGACGACGGGGCGCACCGCCGCGGCGGCGGCCTCGACGTCGAGCTCGGCGCGGGGCAGCGCGGCGCTGAGCTCCGCGGCGCTGAGGCTGCGCTCGCGCAGGTCGAGGACGGAGAGCAAGGGAGCGGGATCAGGCATGGGCGCCAGTCTAGGAGCGGCGCCCGGTGCCCGGCCGAGGAGCCCGGCCCTCGGTCCCGGCCGAGCCCTCCCGCGTGCTCCTCCGCTCCCGTACCGTGGGCATGTCCGGACCGACGGGCGCCGAGGCCCCGCCCAGGCGCTGTCGATTAGTCTTGACGTCAAGACATCTGCCACGTCGACCCGAGGGAGCCCCCCGACACCATGGCGCGCATCATCTACACCCATACCGACGAGGCGCCGATGCTGGCGACGGCGTCGTTCCTGCCGATCCTCGAGGCGTTCTCCACCACCGCCGGGATCGACGTCGCCACCCGGGACATCTCGCTCGCGGGCCGCATCGTCGCGGCCTTCGGCGACCTCCTGCCCGAGGACCAGCGGGAGGCGGACGCCCTCGCCGAACTCGGCGACCTCGCGAAGTCCCCCGAGGCGAACATCATCAAGCTGCCCAACATCTCCGCCTCGGTGCCGCAGCTGAAGGCCGCGATCGCCGAGCTGCAGGGCCAGGGGATCGACCTCCCCGACTACCCGGACAACCCCGAGACCGAGGCCGAGAAGGACGCCCGCGCCCGCTACGACGCGGTCAAGGGCTCCGCCGTGAACCCGGTGCTGCGCGAGGGGAACTCCGACCGCCGCGCCCCGCTCGCCGTGAAGAACTTCGCGAGGACCCACCCCCACCGCATGGGCGCCTGGAGCGCGGACTCCCGCACGCGCGTCGCCACGATGGACGGCCAGGACTTCCGCGACTCCGAGCAGTCCGTGGTCCTCGAGGAGGAGGACACCCTCTCGATCCTCCACGTTGCCGCCGACGGCGCCGAGACCGTCCTCAAGGCGGAGCTGCCCGTGCTCGCCGGCGAGGTCGTCGACTCGACCGTCCTGCACGCCGCCGCGCTCGACGCCTTCCTCCAGGAGCAGATCGCCGCCGCGAAGGCCGACGGCGTGCTGTTCTCCGTGCACCTCAAGGCCACGATGATGAAGGTCTCCGACCCGATCATCTTCGGGCACGTCGTCCGCGCCTTCTTCCCAACGCTCTTCACGCAGTACGGCGACGTGCTCGCCGAGGCCGGGCTCTCCGCCAACAACGGCCTCGCCGGCATCCTCTCCGGCGTGGAGGCGCTCGACGAGGCGACCCGCGAGGGCGTCAAGGCCGCCGTCGCGCAGGACCTCGCCGACGGCCCCGCCCTCGCCATGGTGAATTCCGCCAAGGGCATCACCAACCTCCACGTCCCCTCCGACGTCATCGTCGACGCCTCCATGCCCGCGATGATCCGCACCTCGGGCCACATGTGGAACGCGGACGACGCCGAGCAGGACACCCTCGCCGTCATCCCCGACTCCTCCTACGCGGGCGTCTACCAGGCGACGATCGAGGACTGCCAGGCCAACGGCGCCTTCGACCCGACCACCATGGGCACCGTCCCCAACGTGGGCCTCATGGCGCAGAAGGCCGAGGAGTACGGCTCCCACGACAAGACCTTCGAGCTCGACGCCGCCGGGAAGGTCGAGGTGCGCGACGCCTCCGGCGCCGTGCTCATGAGCCACGACGTCGAGGCCGGGGACATCTTCCGCGCCTGCCAGGCGAAGGACGCCCCGATCCGCGACTGGGTCCAGCTCGCCGTGCGCCGCTCGCGGCTCTCCGGCATGCCGGCCGTGTTCTGGCTCGACGAGTCCCGCGCCCACGACCGCAACCTCATCGCGAAGGTCGAGGCGTACCTCGCCGAGGAGGACACCGAGGGCCTCGACATCCGGATCCTGAACCCGGTCGCGGCGACGAAGCACACCCTGGAGCGGGTGCGCCGCGGCGAGGACACGATCTCCGTGACCGGCAACGTGCTGCGCGACTACCTCACGGACCTCTTCCCGATCATGGAGCTCGGCACGAGCGCCAAGATGCTCTCCGTGGTGCCGCTCATGGCCGGCGGCGGCCTCTTCGAGACCGGGGCCGGCGGATCCGCCCCCAAGCACGTGCAGCAGCTCGTCGAGGAGAACTACCTGCGCTGGGACAGCCTCGGCGAGTTCCTCGCCCTCGCGGAGTCCCTGCGCCACCTCTCCCGCACGGCGGATAACCCGCGCGCGGCGGTGCTCGCGGACGCCCTGGACCGGGCCACCGAGACGCTGCTGAACGCCGACCAGTCGCCGCAGCGCAAGCTCGGCACGATCGACAACCGCGGCAGCCACTTCTACCTCGCCCTGCACTGGGCGCAGGAGCTGGCGCAGCAGAGCGAGGACAAGGAGCTGCAGGCGGCCTTCGTGCCGATCGCGAAGGAGCTCACCGAGGGCGAGGAGACCATCGCCGCGGAGCTGCTCGCCGTGCAGGGCTCCCCCGCGGACATCGGCGGCTACTACCGCCCGGACCCCGAGAAGGTCGCGGCCGTCATGCGCCCCTCGGCGACCTTCAACCGCATCCTCGAGGAGATCGCCGCGGCCCTCTGACCGCCCGCTCCCCTCAGGCCTGCCGGCCGGCCCCTCGGGCCGGCCGGCAGGTCCGTCCCGGAAGGATCCTCCGTGCCCGTCATCCCCTCCCCCGTCGACGGCATCGACCTGCGCTACGACGTGACCGGCGCGGGATCGCCGGTGGTGCTGCTGCACGGATCGGTGCTCTCCCGCGCGATCTGGCGGGGCCTCGGCTACCTCGCCCCGCTCGCGGCGGAGCACCGGGTGATCCGGGTGGACCTCCGCGGCCACGGCCGCTCCGGGAAGCCCGACGATCCCGCCGCGTACACCCAGGACGCCTTCGTCGCCGACCTCATCGCCGTGCTCGACGCGGAGGGGATCGACCGTGCCGCGCTCGTGGGCTACTCGCTCGGCGCGAGGGTCGCGCTCACCGCGGCGCTGCGCCACCCGGAACGGGTGACCCGCCTGGTGAGCCTCGGCGGGAGCGCTGCCGCCCAGCACGGCGCCGTCGACCAGGTGTTCTACCCGGGCGTGATCGACTCGGTGCGCGAGCACGGCATGGAGGAGTTCTGCGCCGAGCAGGGCCTGGGCCCCGAGGTCACCTCCCGCCGGGGGGCGGCGACCCGGGCGGCGTTCCTCGCCGCGGACCCGGCCGCGATGGCGGCCCTGCTCGCCGCGACCGATGCGACCCCCGCGATCCCCGAGGAGGACCTGTGCGCGCTCGCGGTCCCGTCGCTGTGGATGGCCGGCGGGGACGACCACCCGCGCTGCGAGGAGTCCCGGGAGTCCGCCGCGGTGATCCCCGGGGCCCGCTTCGTGGAGCTGCCGGGCCGCACCCACGGCGGCACGCTCAGCCCCGCGGAGCCCGTGCTGGCGGAGGTCCTGCCCTTCCTTCGGTGAGCGCCGCCGGAGGGGCGGGCTCGGGGCTCAGAGCACCTGCCGCACGAGGGCCACGATCGCGACGAGGACGATGATCCCGCGCAGCACGCCCTCGGGCAGCTTCTTCGCCAGGTGCGCGCCGAAGTAGCCGCCCAGCAGGGCGCCCACGGCGATCGCGGCGGTCGCGATCCACACGATCTCGACGCCGAGCACGACGTGCGCCACGAGGTAGACCGTGGCCGCGGCGGCGTTGACCACGAGGCTCGCGAGGTTCTTCACGTGGTTGACCTCGCCCATCGGCCTGCCCGTGATGGCGCCGAGCACGCCGAGGTAGAGGATCCCCTGGGCGGCGGTGAAGTACCCGCCGTAGACGGAGGCGCCGCCCATCGCGGCGAGCAGCGCCGGGGAGCGGTACGGGCTGCCGAAGTGCTCCGCGCTTACGCGGCCGGCGCGTCGGGCGGCGATCGCCCGGGTGATGGGCTTCTGGAGGACGACGAGCAGCAGCGCGAGCACGATGAGGACGGGCACCACCACGTCGAGCGCGTCCGAGGGCGAGAGCAGCAGCAGCACGGAGCCGGTCGCGGCGAGCACGGCCGTCGTGACGATCAGCGGGACCAGCGCGCGGCCCTCGGCGGCGATCTCGCGGCGGTATCCGGTGACGGAGCCGATCGTCGAGAAGAGGATGCCGATCGTGTTCGTGCGCACGGCCGTGCCCGGCGGGATCCCGAGGGCCAGCAGCACGGGGAGGGTCAGCAGGGACCCCGAGCCCACGGCCGCGTTGATGGCGCCCGCGAGGGTGCCCATGATCAGCAGGACGAGCAGGGAGAGGGGATCCACGAGGGACGACCCTACCGCCGGGCGTGACGGGCGCTCTCACGGGTCCGGCGTGGACGGATGCGGTGCCCGCACCGGGGGTCGGGGCGGGCACCGGGGCGTCCTCAGGCCGGCAGCAGCCAGTCGTTCGGGGAGAACAGCTCGAAGTGCACCCGCTCCTCGTCGGCCCCGGCCGCGCGCAGCTGGTCACGCAGATCCTTCAGGAACCCGCTGCCGCCGCAGAGGTAGATCTCGGCGTCCTCGGGCAGCGGTACGCCGGCGAGCGCCATGCGGCCCTCGTGCACGGTGATCCGGGGATCCGGGGCGCCGCCGGGCACGTGCTCAGCGGAGCCCGCGGCGAACCAGAGGTCGAGCTGGGAGTTCGTGCAGGGCGGCAGACCGGCGACGGTGCGAGCGAGCTCGTCGACGAGAGCCGCGTCGCGGGCGTCCGCGTCGGCGTGCAGGACGATCGCACGGCGTCCGCGCTGGTGCACGGCCAGGTACCGGAGCATTCCGAGGATCGGGGTCGCCCCGATGCCGGCGGAGACGAGCACCACCGGTGCGTCGGAGTCCGTGTCCAAGGCGAGATCACCGAACGGCAGGGTGACCTGGAGGCGGTCACCGACGGCCACGTTCTCGTGCAGCCAGGTGGAGACCTCACCGCGGGGGTCGGCGTCGACCGCGTCGACACGGCGCACGGAGATCCGCCAGCGGCCACCGCCGGGGACGTCGGAGAGGGAGTACTGGCGCAGCTGGCGGGCCCCGTCGGGCAGGCGCACCCCGACGGTGACGTACTGCCCGGGCACGAAGTCCGGCAGCGGTGCGCCGCCGGCCGGGGAGATCAGCTCGAAGCTCGCGACGTCGCTGCTCTCCTCGACCCGCGTCGCCACGACGGCCTCCCGGAACACGTCGCCGGGCTCGACGCCGGCAGCGGCGTAGAGGTCCTTCTCGAAGGAGATGAGGGTCTCGGCCATGTGCCAGTAGACGGCGGACCAGGCCGCGGCAACGGGCTCGGTGACGGCCTCACCGAGGACCTCACCGATCGCGGCCATGAGGTGCTCGTGGACGATGCCGTACTGGTCCTCGACGATGCCGAGGGAGGCGTGCTTGTGGCCGATGCGGCCGAGCATCTCGCTCGGGCTCGGCCCCTCGGGGGCCACGAGGATCGTCGCGTAGCTGGCGACGGAGGCGGCGAGCGCCTTCTGCTGGGCACCCTGCGCCTGGTTCCCGCGGTTGAAGGTGTCGGCGAGCAGCTCGGGCCGGGCCGCGAACATGCGGCGGTAGAAGGTCGCGGCGATCTCGGCGATGTTCGCGCCGACGGCGGGGAGCGTCGCGCGGACGATCTCCTCGTGCTCGGGGCTCAGGCGACGGGCGGTGTCGAGACGGGGCTGCAGGGGCCGCGCTGCGGAGACGTCCTCGGCCATGGGTGGTCCTTCCTGATCTCTTCCGGGGGACCGCGGCGGGGGACGCCGTGGCACCTCCACGGTAGGAGGGTGCGCGGGAGAGTCGATGGACCGAGGTCCCGGTCCCCTGCGCGGACCGATCTCTCAGCCGTCCTCGCCGCGCTCGACGTCGAGGAGCGCCTGGCGCAGCACCTGCGCGTGGTTCTTCTCCACGTCCTTCGCCGCGTACAGCAGCGTGATCCTGGAGACACCGGCGCTCCGTGCGCGCTCGAGCAGGTCAGCGGCGGCGCCGCTCCGGTCGAGCTCGCGCCGGTAGCGCGCGGCGAACTCCTCGACGTCGAGCTCGCCGGAGTGGAAGGCACGGCGCAGGTCCGTCGAGGGGGCCGCGTCCTTGTCCCACTCGTCGTGCGCCAGGCGCTCCTTCTTCACCCCGCGCGGCCACAGTCGGTCCACGAGCACGCGGGACGTGCCGGCCGCGGCGCCGCCGTCGTCCAGCACGTCCCGCACGCGCTCGAGATCGATCTCCATGTCAGGCGAGGGCGGCCTTCGCGGCCTCGTAGTCGGGCTCCTCGGAGACCTCGGCCACCTGCTCGGTGTAGGTGACGGTGCCGTCGGCGTCGGCGATGACGACCGCGCGGGAGAGCAGGCCGGCGAGCGGGCCGTCCTGCATGGTGACGCCGAAGTCCTCGCCGAAGGAGGAGCGGAAGGCGGAGCCGGTGACGACGTTCTCGATGCCCTCGGCGCCGCAGAAGCGGGCCTGCGCGAAGGGGAGGTCCTTCGAGGCGCAGACGACGACGGTGTCCTCGAGGCCGGCGGCGATCTCGTTGAAGGCGCGCACGGACAGGGCGCAGGTGCCGGTGTCGAGCGACGGGAAGATGTTCAGCACGATGCGCTTGCCGGCGAGGTCCGCGCTCGAGACGGGGGCGAGGTCCTGGCCCACGAGCTCGAAGGCGGGCAGGGCGGAGCCGACGGCGGGGAGCTCACCGACGGTGGTCACGGGGGTGTTCTTGAAGGTGATGGAAGCCATGCCCCCATCCTCACCCCCGTGCGGGGGAACCTCAAGCCGGCTCCGCGCCCGCCCTGCCCGGACCCGTCAGTCGAGGGTCGCCGTGAGACGCTCGAGCTCGCCGCGGATGTCGAAGTCCGCCGCGGGCCACTGCGGGTCGATCCCCTGCAGGGCGTCGAGCAGCAGCTGCTGGACGGCGATGCGGGCGTACCACTTGCGGTCCGCGGGGACCACGTGCCAAGGGGCCGCCTCGGTGGAGGTCGCCGCGAGCGCCTTGTCGTAGGCGTCCATGTACTCCTCCCAGCGCAGCCGCTCGTCGACGTCGCCGGGGTTGTACTTCCAGTGCTTGTCCGGGCGCTCGAGCCGCTCCATGAGCCGCTCGCCCTGCTCCGCGTGGGAGAGGTGGAGCATGACCTTGACGACCGTCGTCCCGGCCTCGACGAGCTCCTTCTCGAAGGCGTTGATCGCGGCGTACCGGTGGCGGATCTCGTTGCCGTCGGCCCAGCCGTGCACGCGGTGGATGAGCACGTCCTCGTAGTGGGAGCGGTCGAAGACGCCGATCATGCCGGGGCCGGGCACGCGCTTGCGGATGCGCCAGAGGAAGTCGTGGCGCTTCTCCGCCCGGGTGGGTGCCTTGAAGCCGGTGATCTGCACGCCCTGCGGGTCCACGCCGCCCACGACGTGGCGCATGATGCCGCCCTTGCCGGAGGTGTCCATGCCCTGCACGACGAGCAGCACCGAGGGGCCCTCGCCGGTCGCGCGGGACTGGGCGTACAGCCGCTCCTGCAGCTCGTCGATCGGGGCGTCGAGCTCCGTGAGCCGCTGCTGGCCGTCCTTCTTCTTCCCGTCGAAACCCGGGGTGGAGCGCGGATCGATGTCGCGGACGGTGCCCGTCCAGCCCGGCTCGATGAGCACCCCGCGGGGAGGGTCCTCCGTGTCCTTCTGCTTCTTCGCTGACATGGGCACACTCTAGTCACGGGCGCTCACCCCGCTTGACCTGCGACGCGCCCCGGGGAAGGGTGCGGGGATGAGCACCCTCGCGATCACGAACGCCCGCCTCCTGCCCGTCTCCTCCCCCGCCGTGGATGGCACCGTGATCGTCGAGGACGGACGGATCGCGGCGCTCGGCGCGGGCGTGGCCCCGCCGCCCGGGACGGAGGTGCTCGACGCCGCGGGCGCCTGGCTCACCCCGGGGCTCGTGGACGCGCACGTGCACCTCGGCGTGCACGAGGAGGGCGAGGGCTGGGCCGGGGACGACACCAACGAGATGACCGATCCGGTGATGGCCGCGGCCCGCGCGATCGACGCGATCAACCCCCTGGACCTCGGCTTCGACGACGCGATCACCGGCGGCGTCACCGCCGTGAACGTCAACCCCGGCTCGGGGAACCCGATCGGCGGTCTCGCGGTGGCCCTGCGCACCCACGGCCGTGTGGTCGACGAAATGGTGCTGCGCGAGCCCTCGGGGCTGAAGGCGGCGCTCGGCGAGAACCCCAAGCGGGTGTACGGGGAGAAGAAGCAGACCCCGTCGACGCGGCTCGGGGTCGCGCTGACGATCCGCACGGCGCTCGCGAAGGCGCGCGCCTGGGCGGCGGAGGACCCCGAGGAGCGGGACGTGGACCTCGTCTCCGCGGCGCTCGCGCGGGTGCTCGCTCGCGAGATCCCGTGGCGCCAGCACTCCCACCGGGCCGACGACATCGCCACCGCGCTGCGCCTGGCCGAGGAGTTCGGCTACGACCTCGTGCTCGACCACGGCACCGAGGCGCACCTCATCGCCGACCGGGTCGCCGCCGCCGGGGTGCCCGTGCTGTACGGGCCGCTGATCGTCTCCCGCTCGAAGGTCGAGGTGCGCCGCCGCACCCCCGCCGCGCCGGGGATCCTCACCCGCGCCGGGGTGGAGGTCTCGATCATCACCGACCACCCGGTGGTGCCGATCGAGTTCCTCGTGCACCAGGCGGCGCTCGCGGTCAAGCACGGCATGGACCCCGCGGACGCCCTCGCCGCGATCACCCTGCACCCTGCGCGGGTGCTCGGGATCGACGACCGCGTGGGCAGCCTCGAGGTGGGCAAGGAGGCGGATCTCGTGCTCTGGGAGGGCGATCCGCTCGACGTCCGGAACCGGACCCTGCGCGTGTGGCAGTCCGGCCGGGAGGTCATGCACCGCGGGGCCGACGGCGAGCCGGTCATCGCCCCGCGCTGAGCGAGGAGGGCGCCGGGACCGAAGGCCTTCCCCCTCACCGTCCTCGAGCCGTAGCGTTGGCGACGCGGACGCTTCCCGCCCGCTTCCGGTCCCCGGCTCCAGGAAGGCACCATGAACACCGCTACCGTCTGGCCGAACTCTCCGTCCCACGCACCCTCGACGGAGGAGCTGACCGCTCTCCACGCCTGGTGGCGCGCCGCGAACTACCTCTCCGTGGGGCAGATCTACCTCATGGACAACCCGTTGCTGCGCACCCCCCTCACCCGGGACCACGTGAAGCCGCGCCTGCTGGGTCACTGGGGCACCACCCCGGGCCTGACCTTCCTCTACGCCCATGCGAACCGGGCGATCGCGCAGCGCGACCTCAACGCGATCTTCGTGACCGGCCCCGGTCACGGCGGCCCGGGGCTGGTGGCGGCGAGCTACCTCGAGGGCACCTACACGCAGACGTACCCGGCGATCACGCAGGACGAGGCCGGGCTCAAGCGCCTGTTCACGCAGTTCTCCTTCCCGGGCGGCATCCCCTCCCACGTGGCACCGGAGACGCCGGGCTCGATCCACGAGGGCGGCGAGCTGGGCTATGCCCTCTCGCACGCCTACGGCGCGATGTTCGACAACCCCGACCAGATCGCCTTCACCGTGGTGGGCGACGGCGAGGCGGAGACCGGTCCGCTGGCCACCTCGTGGCACTCGAACAAGTTCGTCAACCCTCACTCCGACGGGGTCGTGCTGCCGATCCTGCACCTGAACGGCTACAAGATCGCCAACCCGACCGTGCTGTCACGGATCGGGGACGCGGAGCTCGAGGCGCTCATGCGCGGCTACGGGCACGAGCCGTTCGTGTTCACCGGCGGGTTCGACGACGAGGACCCGCTCGAGACCCACGCCCGCTTCGCCGCCCTGCTGGACGAGGTGCTGGACCGGGTCGCCGCGATCAAGGCGGAGGCCGCCGCGGCGGCGGAGGCCGGGCGGGAGTACGAGCGCCCCGCGTGGCCGATGATCGTCTTCCGCACCCCCAAGGGCTGGACCGGCCCGAAGCAGATCGACGGGAAGAAGACCGAGGGGTCCTGGCGCTCGCACCAGGTGCCGCTCGCGAGCGCCCGCGACACCGACGAGCACCTCGCGGACCTCGACGCCTGGCTCCGCTCCTACCGGGCGGAGGAGCTGTTCGACGAGGACGGCGCCCTGCGACCGGAGATCGCCGCGGCGGCGCCGACGGGGACGCACCGGATGTCCGCCAACCCCATCACCAACGGCGGCGCGGTGCTGCGCGCCCTGCGTCTGCCGGCCTTCCAGGACTATGCGGTGGACGTCCCCCGCCCGGGCGGTAGCGTCTCCGAGCCCACCCGCGTGCTGGGCGACTGGCTGCGGGACGTGGTGGCGCAGAACCCGGACAACTTCCGGATCTTCGGTCCCGACGAGACCGCCTCGAACCGTCTGCAGGCCGTCTACGACGTGACGGACAAGCAGTGGAACGCGGACTTCGTGCCCGAGGACCTCGAGGAGCACCTGGCGCGCAGCGGCCGCGTGATGGAGATGCTCTCCGAGCACCAGTGCCAGGGATGGCTCGAGGGCTACCTGCTCACCGGGCGCCACGGCCTGTTCTCCTCCTACGAGGCGTTCATCCACATCGTCGACTCGATGGTGAACCAGCATGCGAAGTGGCTCAAGGTCACCAACGAGATCGAGTGGCGCCGGCCGCTGGCCTCGTTGAACTACCTGCTCAGCTCGCACGTGTGGCGGCAGGACCACAACGGCTTCAGCCACCAGGATCCCGGCTTCATCGACCACATGGTCAACAAGAAGGCGGAGATCGTGCGGGTGTACCTGCCGCCGGACGCCAACACGCTGCTGTCCACCTACGACCACTGCCTGCGCTCGCGACAGTACGTGAACGTGGTGGTGGCCGGGAAGCAGCCGAACCCGAACTGGCTCACGATGGAGGAGGCCGTGCTGCACTGCACGCGCGGCCTGGGCATCTGGGACTGGGCCGGCACCGAGGTCGAGGGCGTGGAGCCGGACGTGGTGCTCGCGTGCGCCGGGGACATCCCCACCATCGAGGTGCTCGCGGCCGCGCGGATCCTGCGCGAGGAGATGCCCGAGCTGAAGGTGAGGGTGGTCAACGTCGTGGACCTGATGCGCCTGCAGGACGACTCCGAGCACCCGCACGGGCTCTCCGAGAAGGACTTCGACGGGATCTTCGGGACGGACGTGCCCGTCGTGTTCGCCTACCACGGCTACCCCTGGCTCATCCACCGCCTCGCTTACCGCCACGACCGGAACGGCCGGATCCACGTGCGCGGCTACAAGGAGGAGGGCACCACCACCACGCCCTTCGACATGCTCATGCGCAACGACACCGACCGCTTCCACCTGGTGATGGACGTGATCGACCGCGTGGACGGCCTGGGCACCCGCTCCGCCGGGCTGCGCCAGCGGATGGCGGACGAGCGGATCCGCGCCCGCGCCCACGCCTACGCCCACGGGGAGGACCTCCCCGAGGTCGCCGGCTGGCAGTGGGACGACAACGCCGACGAGGCCGACGCCGGGAAGGGCACCATCGCGGACACCGGCGGCGACAACGAATGAGCGGTGACGACGCCCTGCGCCGGGTCGTGCGGGTGCACGGCCGGGTGCAGGGCGTCGGCTTCCGCTGGGCGACCGCGCAGGAGGCGGAGCGCCTCGGTGTCGCGGGGACGGTGCGGAACCTGCTCGACGGCACCGTCGAGGCCGACGTCGAGGGGCCGGCCGCCGAGGTCGCGTCGCTCGTGGACTGGCTCGGCCACGGGCCGCCGTCGGCGCGGGTCGCACGCACCGAGGTGACGGTGCGGGCACCGCACGCCGCTCCCCCGTCGGGCTTCCGGGTGCTCTAGGCCGTGCGGGGCCCGGTCCGGGCCCGGTAGCGGGCGACGAGCGCGGTGCCCGCGGCGCCGAGGAGCACCGAGACGGCGAGCATGCCGGTACGGCCCGCGGTCTCCAGGAGGATCCCGCCGAGGGCGGCGCCGAGCGCGATCGAGACGTTGAAGGCCGCGCTGTTCAGCGCCGTGCCCTCCTCGACGCGCGCCCCGGCCTCGGAGTCCACGAAGGACTGGATGGTGACGGAGGCGGCCCCCGCGAAGAGCCCCCACGCGGGCAGCAGGAGCACGGCCGCGACGGGGGTGCGCAGCAGCACCGCGACCGCGAGCAGGGAGAGCGTGAGCCCTGCGGCGACGACGAGCACGGCGGTCGGCGCGCCGCGGCGGCGGATCACCGGGGCGATCGCGACGTTCCCGATCATCCCCGCGACCCCGAAGAGCAGCAGGAGCAGGCCCGTGCGCCCGAGCGGCACCCCCGCCTCCTGCAGCAGCGGGCTCACGTAGCTGTAGGTGGCGAACTGGGCGACGATCAGCAGGAGCGTGAGGCCGACGGCGTGGCGCACCCCGCGACCGCGCGCGGCCTCCCGCATCATCGCCGGGGTCACGGGGACGGCCGCCCGCACGGGCCGCACGAGCACCGCGACGAGCAGCGCCATGACGAGCGCGGCGGCGCCGACCACCGCGAAGGCCTCCCGCCAGCCCAGGTGGGTGCCGATCCAGGTGGCGAGCGGGACCCCGAGCACGAGCGCGCCGCCGGTGCCGCTGAAGGCGAGGGTGAGGGCGGTCGCGTGCCGGGCGGGGTCCACCTGCCCCACGGCGACGATCGGCAGCACCGCCCAGTACAGGCCGATCGACACCCCGGCGAGGACCCGCGCCACGAGGACCACGCCGAAGCCCGGGGCGAGGACGGTCAGCAGGGCGGAGGCCGCGACGCAGAGCAGCGCGAGGACCAGCACGAGCCGGCGGTCCAGGCCCCGCACGAGGACGGGGGTCGTCACGGAGGTCGCGGCCGCGACGAGACCGGGCACGGTGACCGCGAGACCGGCGACCCCCTCGGGGATGCCGAGCTCCGCGGACATCACTGGGAGCACGCCGATCGGCAGCTCCTCGATCGTGATGAGCACGAAGATCCCCACCGCGAGGGACGTGACCCCGGACCACTTCCGCATCGGCTCCCGCTCCTCCTGCTCCTCGTCGCCCCGCCGTCCCCGGCGGCGCGCAGCGCGGACAAGCCTACGGCCGGGCGACCGACTACGCTGTGGCCCTGAGCCGCCGCCGCGACCAGCTGGGCCGGCGCACGACGACTCCCGAGGGGGACCCGCATGGCCGGAGGCCTGGCTGCACTGCTCGACGACGTGGCCGCGATCGCGAAGATGGCGGCCGCGAGCACGGACGACGTCGCCGCCGCGAGCGCGAAGGCGTCCGCGAAGGCGGCCGGCGTGGTCATCGACGACGCCGCCGTCACCCCGCAGTACGTGAAGGGGCTGAATCCCTCCCGCGAGCTGCCGATCATCTGGCGGATCGCCCGGGGCTCGTTCATCAACAAGCTCGTGATCATCCTGCCGATCGCGCTGCTGCTCTCGTGGCTCGCGCCGTGGGCGCTCACCCCGATCCTCATGATCGGCGGCACCTACCTGTGCTTCGAGGGCGCGGAGAAGGTCTGGGAGCTCGTCTCCGGCGCCGAGCACGAGGAGCAGCCCGCCGCGGCGAAGGGGGCGGACTCGGAGAAGGGGATCGTCTCCGGCGCCGTGCGCACGGACCTCATCCTCTCCGCGGAGATCATGGTGATCTCCATGAACTCGATCGACGCGGACTCGATCTGGATGCGCGCGATCATCCTCGCCTCCGTCGGCATCCTCATGACGGTCGCCGTCTACGGCGCGGTCGCGCTGCTCGTGAAGATGGACGACGTGGGGCTGGCCCTGTCCCGCCGCGAGCGCAAGGGCAGCCAGAAGCTCGGCGAGGCGCTGGTGCGGGCGATGCCGGTGGTCATGACCGCCATCAGCTACGTCGGCATGGTCGCCATGCTGTGGGTGGGCGGCCACATCATCCTCGAGGGCCTGCACACCTTCGGTCTCGCCCAGCCCTACGGCCTGGTCCACCACCTCGAGGAGGCCGTCGCGGGCGTCCCGGGCGTGGGCGCGGCGCTCGCCTGGCTGGTCAACACGTTCTTCAGCTTCGTGCTGGGGCTCGTGTGGGGCGCGATCATCGTCGCGGTGCTGCACGTGCTGCCCTTCGGCAACAAGGAGCACGGCGGATCGTCCGAGCACGGCGCGGCGGGCACCGACGAGGCGGCGGGGGCCGCCCCGCGCACCGACCACTGAGCCCGGAGCCCTGAGCGAAGGGAGAGGGCCCCGCACCGGACGGTGCGGGGCCCTCTCTCCTGTGCGGGTGGGCTCAGGCGCGGCCGACGGCCTCCGCGATCGGCGTCTCGCCCGAGTTGAAGGCGATGAAGCGGCCGTGGGTGTCCTCGCGGTCCACGACCTCGGCGATGACGGCGGCGACGTCGGCGCGGCTCACGGTGTCACCCTCGGCGGCCTGCGTGTCGATGCGGCCGGTGGGCTCCTCGAGGGTGAGACCGCTGGGCCCGAGGATCGTCCAGTCGAGGTCGGTGCCCTGGAGGTGCTGATCCGCCGCGGCCTTGGACTCGGCGTAGGCGAAGAAGCCGTCCTCCGGGTCCACGCCGTGATCGGGGCCGGCCCCGAAGTAGCTGACCATGACGTAACGGCGGGCGCCCTGGCGCCCCGCGGCCTCCATGGACGCGATGGCCGCGTCGCGGTCCACGCGGTACGTGCGCTCCGGGGCGCCGCCGCCGGCACCCGCGGACCACACGACGGCGTCGCTGCCGGCGAGCAGCGCGTCCCAGCCGGAGTCGTCGAGCGTCTCGATGTCCGTGACGACGGGCGTCGCGCCCGCCTCCTCGATCTCGGCGCGATGCTCCGGGTTGCGGATCACCGCGCTCACCTCGTGGCCGGCCTTCGCGAGCAGCGGCTCCGCGAGCAGCGCGACCTTGCCATGTCCTCCGACGATCATGATCTTCATGGGACCCACCCTGCCACCGCGCGGCGCCGAGCGGCAGGGGTTCGGCGGTCCGCGAACTCGTCGCTCGCCCCGCCCGCCGCACACTCCCCCATAAAACAACAGATCCACATGTTGCTCTGTGTGGGCTTCAGGGCTACGGTGGGCACACCCCGCAGCACCCTCTCCTCCGACGACGCAGGTGATCGATCCCCATGTACGCCCCTCAGCGCCACCGCGCGATCCTCGACGCCCTCGCGACCGAGGGCCGGGTCGCCGTCTCGGATCTCGCCGAGCAGTTCGAGGTCACGACCGAGACCGTGCGCCGCGACCTCGACCAGCTGGACCGCCGCGGCGTCCTCGCCCGCGTCCACGGCGGCGCCATCCCCCGCGCCGCCGCCGTGCTCGAGCCGGACCTCGCCTCCCGCCGCGACACCCGCACCGACCTCAAGGCGCGCATCGCCGCGGCCGCCGCGACGCTCCTGCCGCTGGACCCCGAGGCCGCCGTGCAGCTCGACGCGGGCACGAGCACCCTCGCCCTCGTCCCCCACCTCTCCGAGCGCACCGGCGCCGTGGTCACCCATGCGCTCGACGTCGCCCAGGCGCTGCTCGCCCTCGACGGCCCGCCCGTGCACCTGCTGCCGGGGCGGCTGCGCCCGGGCACCGGGGCCGCCGTCGGCGCCGCGACCGTCGACGCGATCCGCGCCCTGCGCCCCGAGGTCGCCTTCCTCGGCTGCAACGGCTTCGACGCCGAGGGCCTCTACACCCCGGACCCCTCCGAGGGCGCCGTGAAGACCGCGCTCCTGCAGCAGGCAGGCCGGCGTGTGGTCCTCGCCGACTCCTCGAAGGCCGGCGCCCGCCGGCTCGTCCGCATCGCCGACCTCGAGGAGATCGACGTGATCGTCACCGACGACGGCCTCGCCCCCGCCCTGCGCGGCGAGCTCGAGGCGACCGGGGTGGAGGTCGTGATCGCATGATCATCACCCTCACCGCGAACCCGTCCCTGGACCGCACCGTCACCCTCACCGCCCCGCTCGTCCCCGGCGGCGTGCACCGCATCGCCGAGGACGCCACCCAGGCGGGCGGCAAGGGCGTGAACGTCTCCCGCGCCCTCCACCAGGCCGGCGAGGACACTCTCGCCGTGCTCCCCGCCGGCGCCCAGGACCCCTTCACCGCCCTGCTCGCCGGCGCCGACCTCCCCCATCGCACGGTGCCCGTCGCGGGCCCCGTGCGCACGAACCTCACCGTCGTCTCCCCGCCCGGGGTGACCACGAAGATCAACGAGCCCGGCCACGCCCTGACCCCGGCGGAGGCGGAGACGCTCGCCACCGCGCTCCACGGCGCCACCCGACCCGGCGATTTCGTCATGCTCTCCGGCTCCCTCGCCCCGGGCCTGCCCGCGGACTGGTACGCCCGCCGCATCCAGGAGCTGCACGAGGCCGCGGTCCCGGTGGGCGTGGACACCTCCGACGCCCCGCTCGCCGCCCTCGCCGCCGCCTGGCGGGCGGACCGCTGCGCCGCCCCGGACCTGCTGACCCCGAACGCCGAGGAGCTCGGTCAGCTCACCGGGGCCGACGGCGCCACGATCGAGGCCGCCGCCGAGCAGGGCGAGCTCGCCCCCGTAACGGAGGCCGCCCGCGCCCTGCACGCCCAGGGCGTCGGCGCCGTGCTCGTGACCCTCGGCGCCGCGGGCGCCGTGCTCGCCACCGCGGAGGGGACCTGGCACTGCGCGGCCGTCTCCGGTGAGGTCCTCTCGACCGTCGGCGCCGGGGACTCCGCGGCCGCCGGATACCTCCTCGCGAGGGTCCGCGGCCGCGAGGAGCCCGAGCGGCTCGCCTGCGCCGTCGCCTACGGCACCGCCGCGGTGGCGCTGCCCGGCACCACGATCCCCCGCCCCGACCAGGTCGCCGTCCGCGAGGACCTCGTCCGCGCCCTCTGAGCATCCCCGCCGTCGGCCTCCCGGCCGTCGGCCCCTCCCCGGGACACCCCCGGGCCACCAGTGAAGGAGCTGGCATGTCCGCACTCATCACCGCCGACCTCGTCCGCCTGGACGTCGCACCGGCCGGCGACAAGCTCGCCGTCATCGGTCAGATGGCCGATCTCATCGCCTCCACCGGCCGCAGCGAGCGGGACGGTCTCGAGGCCGGCCTGCTCGCCCGCGAGGAGTCCTTCGCGACCGGCATGCCCGGCGGCTTCGCGATCCCCCACTGCCGCACCGAGGCGGTCCACGAGGCCGCCCTGGGCCTGATCCGCCTGAGCGAGCCGGTGGACTTCGGCGCCCAGGACGGCCCGGCCGACGTCATCATCGGCATCTCCGCCCCCGCCGGGACCGACGACCAGCACCTCCAGCTGCTCGCCCAGCTATCCCGCGCGCTGATCCGCCCCGAGTTCCTCGCCTCGCTGCGCGCCGCCACCACCTCGCAGGAGGCGGCGGACCTCGTGCTCGACGTGCTCGAGCCCGCCCAGCGCGGCGAGCAGCCCGCTGCCGCCCCCGTGGCCGAGGCCGCCCCTGCCGACGCGACCGCGGAGGACCTCCCCGTCCTCCTCGCGATCACCTCGTGCCCCACCGGCATCGCCCACACGTACATGGCCGCCGAGTCGCTCGAGAACGCGGCGAAGGAGCGCGGCGTCGAGCTGCACGTCGAGACGCAGGGCTCGGGCGGCATCACCCCGTTCACGCCCGAGCAGATCGAGCGCGCGGGCGCGCTCATCGTCGCGGCCGACGTCTCGATCTCGGGCCGTGACCGCTTCGCGGGCCTTCCCCTCGTGGAGCATCCCGTCAAGCGCGCGATCTCCCACGGCCCGCAGATGATCGACGAGGCGATCGACGCGGCCGGGGACCCCGCCGCGCGGCGCGTCCCGGCGACGACCGGCGCCGCCGCCGCGTCCTCGTCCTCCGGCGGCGAGCAGCAGCAGTCGTGGCCCAAGCGGATCCAGGCGGCCGTGATGACGGGCGTCTCCTACATGATCCCCTTCGTCGCCGCAGGCGGCCTGCTGATGGCGCTCGGCTTCCTGCTCGCCGGCTTCGACGTCGCCTTCGTGGCGCAGGACGTCGCGACCGGCAGCAGCCTCACCGACCTCCCCGGCCACGTCACCTACGACGGCGCTGCGGGCGAGCTCCTCTCGAAGCGCTCGGGCCTGCTGCTCTACCTGGGCTCGGTCGCCTTCCTGCTCGGGAACACCGGCATGGACTTCCTCGTCGCCGCGCTCTCGGGCTACATCGCCTTCGGCCTCGCCGGGCGGCCGGGCATCGCGCCCGGGTTCCTGGGCGGTGCGATCTCGGTGCTCGTGGGCGCCGGCTTCCTCGGCGGTCTCGTGACGGGCCTGCTCGCCGGGCTCATCGCGCTGTGGCTGACGACCTTCCGCCCGCCGCGCTGGCTCGCGGGGCTCATGCCCGTGGTGATCATCCCGCTCGTGACCTCCGCCGTGGTGGGCGGGGCGATGCTGCTGGCCATCGGCCGCCCGCTCGCGTGGGTGATGACGACCCTGCAGGATGCCCTCACCGGCATGAGCGGCTCCTCCGCGATCCTGCTCGGCGCGATCCTGGGCCTCATGATGTGCTTCGACCTGGGCGGCCCCGTCAACAAGGCGGCCTACCTCTTCGCGACGGCGGGCCTCTCCCAGGGCACCGAGGCGTCCTTCGAGATCATGGCGGCCGTCATGGCCGGCGGCATGGTCCCGCCGCTCGCCATGGCCCTGTCCACGACGATCGCCCGCCGCCTCTACTCCCCCGTGGAGCGGGAGAACGGCACGACCGCCTGGCTGCTGGGCGCGGCCTTCATCTCCGAGGGCGCGATCCCCTTCGCCGCGGGCGACCCGCTGCGCGTCATCCCCTCGATGATGGCGGGCGGCGCCCTCACGGGCGCCCTCACGATGGCCTTCGGCGTCGGCTCGCAGGCCCCGCACGGAGGCATCTTCGTGTTCTTCGCGATCTCCCCGCTGTGGGGCTACGTGGTCGCGATCCTCGCGGGCACCCTGCTCTCCGCGGCGCTCGTGACGCTTCTGAAGGCACGCCACGCCCGCACGTCCGCCGCCGCCGTCGCCGCCTGAGGCGCGCTGCCGCCACCGCATCCGGAGCGGGGGCCGCACGGGGAGCTAGCCTCCCGGTGTGGCCCCCGCTCCGTTCGCGCGCATGACCCCCTACGGCACCGAGCATCTCGTGGTGCTCGCCCTCACCGCCGTGGCGGCCGTGCTGCTCGTGCGCTGGGCGCGCCGCACCCCCGCCGAGCGCCTGGACCTGGTGCTGCGCCGCGCGGGAGGGGTGCTGCTCGTGAACAACCTGCTGTGGATCCTGTGTGGCTTCGCCCCGTGGTCCTGGAACATCGACGAGTCGCTGCCGCTGCACTTCTCCGACGCCCTGCGCGTGCTCACCCCGATCGCGCTCATCACCCGGGCCCGCTGGGCGGTCGCCGTGAGCTGGTACTGGGGGCTCACGCTGAACCTGCAGTCCGTGCTCACCCCGGACGTCAACTTCTTCGTGTGGCCGCCGCTCGAGCTCGCCGAGTACTGGATCGGGCACAGCACGGCGCTGCTCGCGCCGATCGTGCTGTGCTGGGGCTGCGGCTTCCGGCCCACCTGGCGCGCCTGCGGCCTCGCCTATGCGGCGACCGTCGGCTGGGCGGGGGTCGCCTTCGTCGGCAACCTGCTGAGCGGCGCGAACTACGCCTACCTCATGCACGCCCCGGCCGGGCCGAGCCTGCTCGACGTGCTCGGGCCGTGGCCGTGGTACCTGCTCGTGGAGGCCGCGGTCATCGCCGCCGTGTGGGCGGCGATGACCTGGCCGTTCACGCGCTCGGGGTGACCGGGGGCTCCGCGGACCACGGGAAGACGATCCAGCGGTCGGTGCGGCGCCACGCGAAGTCGGGGGCGATCACCGAGGCGGACTTCGCGTAGAGCACGGCGCTGCGGGCGTCCGCGCCGGTCTCCCGCAGCAGGTCGAGCACGAGCGCGAGGGTGCGCCCGGAGTCGGCGA
This sequence comes from Brachybacterium rhamnosum, assembly GCF_039526185.1. Taxonomy (NCBI): domain Bacteria; kingdom Bacillati; phylum Actinomycetota; class Actinomycetes; order Micrococcales; family Dermabacteraceae; genus Brachybacterium; species Brachybacterium rhamnosum. The sequence goes on along the minus strand of NZ_BAAAIS010000002.1, from coordinate 1,717,556 downwards.
CGTCGTCGACGACGAGCAGACGCTTCCCGGCGATCGACTCGGTGTCGAGCATCGGGGCGAGCAGCACCGGATCCGGCAGCGTCTCGTGGACGTCGGTGTAGAACTCGACGTTGATCGCGTCGGAGAGCTTGAGGCCCAGCGCGTAGGAGAGCGAGCCCGCGGGCAGCAGGCCGCCGCGCGCGATCGCGATGATGATCTCCGGGGCGAAGTCGGAGTCGGCGATCTTCTGCGCGAGCTCCCGGGAGGCGGTGCCGAACTGCTCCCAGGTCAGCACCTCCTTCTCCGCGAGATCGGAGGAATCGGCGTGGTAGGCCTGGGTCATCGTGGGACAGCTCCTGGATCGGTGGGGCGCGAGGTCCCCGATCGTACCGATGCCCTCAGGCGAGCAGCTCCGCCTGGGCGAGCCGCACCGCCGCCCCGGTGCCGCGCAGCACGATCCGGTGGTGGGCGACGGGCGCGTGCTCCGGCAGGGCGAAGGGCCGGGTCTGCCGCCGCCACGGGAAGGTCAGGCCCTCGCGGGCGTCGAGCAGCTCCCAGGCGGCGCCGTCGGAGGAGATCTCGAGCCGCCAGGCGATCGGGTCCGCCCCCTCCTCGGCGCCCGAGGTGAGGGTGAGGAAGCGGGCCGCGGACGGCTCCTCGAGCTCGGGCAGCACGATCGTGATCTTGTCGGCCCCGGCCGGCTCGGCCCCGGTCAGCTCGACCTCGGTCCGGGAGTCGTCGTCCAGGAGCGGATCCGCACCGTCGCGCGGCAGCAGGTCGAGCAGCGGGCGGGGGCTCCGGCCGGGCGCCGTGGGCGAGGGCGGCACCTCGCCCCAGCCGGCCGGCTCCCCGGCGAGCGCCATCGCGATCTCGCCGCGCAGGTCACCGTGCTCGATCCAGGCCTGGGGATGGTCCTGCCCGCGCACGGTCATCGCGGTGACAAAGGGGTGGTCCGGGGCCTGCCCGGTCGCGGTCACCGTGAACGCCTCGCCGCCGAGCGGCCGCACGCGGGCCTGCGCGAACAGGGGCGCGACGAGGTGGTAGCGGGGCGTGCCGAGCTGCAGCGGGTACAGGCCGAGCGCCGTGAGCAGCCACCAGGCGCTCATCTCGCCGTTGTCCTCGTCGCCGGGGTAGCCCTGGCCGATCTGCTCGCCGACGAACAGCCGGCGCTGCACCTCCCGCACGACCTCCATCGCCCGCTCGGGGGCGCCCGCGTGGTGGAAGAGGAACGGGATGTGGTGGGAGGGCTGGTTGGACATGCCGAACTGGCCCATCCTGACGGCTCGCGCCTCGTCCATCTCGTGGATCGCGTGGCCGTAGGTGCCCTTGCGGTCCGCCCGCTCCGGGGTCGCGAAGAACTCCTCGAGCTTCGCGCGGAGCCCGTCGCGGCCGCCGTACAGGGAGGCGAGGCCCTCGCCGTCGTGCGGGACGTGGAAGGCGAAGTTCCAGCCGTCGGTCTCGGTGAAGTCCCCGCCCCAGGAGAGCGGGTCGAACTCCTCGGGCGTCTGCGCGACGGCGCCGTCGGCCCGGCGGCCCTGGAAGAAGCCCACGGCGGGGTCGAAGAGCAGCGGGTAGTTCGCGGAGCGGGCGCGCAGGTAGGCGGCCTCCTCGCGGATCTCCCGGCGGCGCGCCTCGGGCAGTGCGGGGCCGGCGGCGAGGAGCTCTGCCTGGGCGGCGAGGCCCGCGTCGTTGATGTGCGCCTCGAGCGCCCAGGAGACGGACTCCTCGGTGTCGGTGTCGACGTAGCCGGTGAACACGGAGCGCTCCCCGCCGCGGCGGCCCACCTCCCCCGCGCTCGGGGTCACGGTCGCATTGCGCAGGCCGGCCTCGTAGGTCGCGAGCGGGTCCGGCAGCGGGACGCCTTTCACCTGGAGGTCCGCGAAGGAGATGTCGGAGCTCGTGCCGGTCATGCAGTCGGCGTAGCCCGGCGCGGACCAGCGGGCGATCCAGCCGCCCTCGCGGTGCTGCTGGACGAAGTCGTCGGCGAGCTGCGCGGCGAGCTCGGGGTAGAGCAGCGCGTAGGCGGGCCAGGCGGTGCGGTAGGTGTCCCAGAAGCCGTGGTTCACGGCCATGCGTCCGTCGACGATCTGCGCGTTCGTCGCGTCGTCGCTCGCCTCGCCGAGGACGGGCAGCACGGGGCTCGCGTGCACGGGGCGCGGCGCGCCCTCCTCCCCCGCGTCCTCCCAGTGGGAGTTGGGGTAGAGGTTCAGGCGGTAGAGGCTCCCGGTGAGGGTGCGGCGCTGCGGGGGCGTGGCCTCGGGCACCTCGATCACGGAGAGCCGCTCGGTCCAGGCGGAGTGGGCGGCCTCGCGCACCTGCTCGAGGGTGCGTCCCGCGAGCTCCCGTGCGAAGGTCCGCTCGGCCTGCTCCTGGCCCACGAAGCTCGTCACCCAGCGCACGGTCACCGCGGTGGTGCCCTCGGCGAAGCGCAGCACGGCCGCGCCGGGCGTCGCCCCGGGCGCCGGCTCGACGGCGACAGGGGCGGGGTCGAGCTCGGCGCGCACGAACATGCGGGTCGTGCCGTCGGCCCGAGCGAACCCCTCGTCGATGCCGGAGTCCACCCAGGCGCGGACGAGGCCGCGGCCGACGGCGTCCTCGGTGAGCACCCGGGAGTGCTCGTCGACGCCCTCGAGCAGGAGCCGCGGGGCGGGACCCGCGGGGGCGCCGACCTCGATCACGGCGCCGTGGTCGGTGGGGGCGAGGCGCAGGGTGTGGGCGCCGTCGAGGGTCACGGCGTAGAGGTCGGGGCGGGCGACCTCGTCGGCGTGGGAGAAGCCGAGCGCACGGGCGGCCGGGGAGGCGTCCGCGGCGTCGGCGTCCAGCGGCATGAGCAGGAACTGGGCGCGGTCCCCCATCCAGGGGCTCGGCTGGTGGGAGATGCCGAGGCCCTCGAGGCGGGGCCGGTTGTCGGCGCCGTTGCGGCGGTGGTACTCGTACACCCAGCGCCGGGTGCGGGCGTCGGTCATCGGGGTGAAGAAGGCGAAGCCGTTGGGCCAGGCGGTGAGCGGGAGGTTGTTGCCGCGCGAGAAGTCGCCCGAGGCGTAGGTGCCGCGGCGGGTGTCCACCCAGGCGACCGGGTCGTCGAGGGGAGGATCCGCGGGGAGCGGGCCCAGGTACGGGCCGTCGATCCAGCCGCGCAGCTCGGGGTCGCCGCCCGCGGGGGCGTCCGCCGCGAGGAGCACCCCGGTGATCGTGCGGCCCGCGGCGGCGGCGAGGTCCACCTGCACGTCGTTCCACTGGTCGGCGTAGAGGATCCGGCCCTCCCCGAGGCCGCTCGCGGTGGCGGGGGTGCCGTGCTGGTCGCGGGGGTCGAGAGCGGAGAGGCGGGTGCCGTCGTCGAGCTCGAGGTCGATCGCGACGTGGGTCGCACCCCAGGTCTGGGCCTCGTCGAGAGCGGGGAACAGATAGGTGCGCAGCACGTCTCCGGGGGCGATGCGGCGGCCCACGATGCTCTCGACCCCGTCCTGCGCGGGCAGCGGCGCCTCGGCCCTCTCCCCCGGGGCGAGGCGGTAGGCGAGGGCGGTGGGCGCGAGGAAGCCCGCGCCGTCCCTGCTGGTGGGGGTCCCCTGGGGGCCGGCGTCGACGGTGACGATCATGGGGACGAGCCTAGTGGCGCCCCCTCCCCGGGCCGTCCGCGCGGTCCGCCCTCCGGACGGGCACCTCTCGGGACGCGGGCTAGGGTGCCGGGGTGATGCCCCGACGCCCCTCCCCGCTCCGCGGCCGACGCCCCACGAAGGACGACCTCGCCGAGGTCCCCACCACGGATCCGGACGTCATCGACGACCTGCTGCCGGACCCGTCGGCCGATCCGGCGCTGCGCCTGCTGATCGTGGGCATCAACCCGGGGCTGTGGACCGCCGCGGTGAACGCGCCCTTTGCCCGCCCCGGCAACCGCTTCTGGCCCTCGCTGCACGCCGCCGGTCTCACCTCCCGCCCGGTGGACGCCTCGCGCGGACTCGAGGACGAGGACGCCGCGGACCTGCTGGGCCGCGGCGTGGGCGTCACGAACCTCGTGGGACGGGCGACGGCGCGCGCCGACCAGCTGCGCCGCGAGGAGCTGCGCGAGGGCGGGGCCGGCCTCCTCTCCCGACTGCCTGCCCTCGCACCGCGGGTCGTCGCGATCGCGGGCATCACCGCGTACCGCCAGGCCTTCGACCTGCCGAAGGCGCGGCTGGGCCGCCAGGAGGAGGTGCTGCCGGACGGCTGGCCGGAGGGGCCGACGCTCTGGGTGGTGCCCCAGCCGAGCGGTCTGAACGCCCACGCCACGATCGCCTCTCTCGCGGCGACGTGGCGCGAGGTCGCCGCGGAGGCCGCCGTGCCGCTCGCCGAGCACGCCTGAGCCCTCGACAGCCCCGCGTCGACGGTGGAGGATCGAGGCACGGGGCGTCCCGTCCCCGCCCGCCGACGGAAGGAGCGGCCATGCCGCAGCAGGCCTGGAGCGACAAGCGCGAGCGCCAGTACGAGCACGTGAAGGACAGCGCCCTCGAGCGGGGCGAGGACGAGGGCACGGCGGAGGAGATCGCCGCGCGCACGGTCAACAAGACGCGGGCGCAGGCGGGTGAGGCGGAGGAGGCCTCCCGCACCTCCCTCGAGGACGACTCCCCCTCCCGCCGCGGCGGGCGCCGCTCCCACGAGGGGGCGCAGGGCCGCACGAAGGAGCAGCTCTACCAGGACGCGCGGCGCGAGGGGATCGAGGGGCGGTCCCGCATGAGCAAGGCGGAGCTCGAGCAGGCTCTCGAGGACCGCTGAGGCCCCTGAGCCGGCGATGCCCGCTGAGCCGTCGGTGCCCGTCCCGTCCGCGCCGCCGGTGGCGACGAGGGCCGGTGGGGCTGGTGCAAGGACCGCTGGGGCGTGAGCTCGCAGATCGTCCCGCAGCGCCTCGACGACCAGCTCGCGGAGTCCGGACCGGTCGCCACGGCGGTGACCGCGGAGATGTTCGCGCAGCGTCGCCTGGACACCGCACGGCTCGAGGCCGCCGCGGAGGCAGCCCGCTCCTGAGGTGGACGCTCAGGGCCGCTCGTGGTGGAGCAGCTCCCGGCCCGCGCCGCCTCCAGCACGGGATCGACGAGGTCGGGGCCGAAGAACTGCGCCTCGTCGATCGCGAGGAGATCCGGCGCGCCCGCCCGGAGCAGGTCCCGCAGCGCGGGGGCGTCGGCCACGGCGCGGGCGGGGATCCGGTCCCCGGTGTGCGCGGTGATGCCCTCCGCGTAGCGGGTGTCGAGGGCGTGGGTGAGGACCTCGACGCGGAGCCCGGCGAGGTGCGCGCGGCGCACACGGCGGATCAGCTCCTCCGACTTCCCGGCGAACATGGGCCGCGGCGAGCGGGGCGGCCGTCTCCCGCGTCCGTGCGAGCGGGGAGGCGTGGAGAGCGTCGATCCGCGTCCCCTCGAGGCGCTCGACGAGGGCGCGCGCCTGCTCCCGGCCACTCGGGGCGAGGTGCAGGCCGGGGGTGCGGCCGGGCAGAAGGGACCCGGTGGTGGCGGTGGTGCCGTGACGGATCAGCAGCACGGTGGTGGCGGGGGCGGCGCGGGAGCTCATCGCGGCCACCGTACGACCGGGTGGGCCGCTCGAGAAGACCGCTCCGCGCCGTCGCGGTATTCCCGCCGAGGGTGGTGCTGTCGGGGCTCCCCACCGGGCCGCGACCGGGTCTAGCGTGGGAGGGTGACCCAGAGCACCACCACCCCCGACCCTGCCCTCACGACCCTCGGCGCGCTGCGCGAGTCGGGACACACCTACCGGCCCCTGCGTGAGGAGCTGCGGGAGAACCTGCTCGACCGGATCACCGGGGGCGAGGACCCGTGGCCCGGGCTCCACGGCTTCCGCTCCACGGTGCTGCCGCAGCTCGAGCGCGCGCTCATCGCCGGGCACGACGTGGTGCTGCTCGGCGAGCGCGGCCAGGGCAAGACCCGCCTGCTGCGCACCCTCGCGGGGCTGCTCGACGAATGGACCCCAACGATCGCGGGCTCCGAGCTGCACGAGCACCCCCTCGCCCCGTTCACGCAGGCGTCCCTCGACGCCGTTGCCGTGCAGGGCGACGCACTGGAGATCGTGTGGCGGCACCGATCCGAGCGGTACGTGGAGAAGCTCGCGACCCCCGACACCTCGGTCGCCGACATGATCGGCGACGTGGACCCGATGCGGGTAGCGGAGGGTCGGCGCCTCGGGGACCCCGAGACGATCCACTACGGGCTCGTGCCGCGCGCGAACCGCGGGATCGTCGCGATCAACGAGCTGCCCGACCTCGCCGAGCGGATCCAGGTCTCGCTGCTGAACGTCATGGAGGAGCGCGACGTGCAGATCCGCGGCTACGTGCTGCGCCTGCCGCTGGACGTGCTCGTCGTGGCCTCCGCGAACCCTGAGGACTACACGAACCGCGGCCGGATCATCACCCCGCTCAAGGACCGCTTCGGGGCGGAGATCCGCACCCACTACCCGCTCGAGCTCGAGGACGAGGTGGCGGTGATCCGCCAGGAGGCGCAGCCGGCCGCCTCGGTGCCGGGCGTCCTGCTCGAGGTCCTCGCCCGCTTCACCCGCCTGCTGCGGGTCTCGAGCGCGGTGAACCAGGGCTCGGGCGTCTCGGCCCGCTTCGCGATCTCCGGCGCGGAGACGGTCGCCGCGGCGGCGCGCCTGCGCACGGCGCTCACCGGGGACGTGGCCGTCGCCCGGCCGGTGGACCTCGAGGCGGCGCTCGACGTGCTGCGCGGCAAGGTCGAGTTCGAGACCGGGGAGGAGGGGCGGGAGGCGGAGATCCTCCGCCACGCCCTGCGCCGCGCGACCGCGGACACGGTCCGCGAGCGCCTCGCCGGTCTCGAGATGGGACCGCTGGTGGACGCGCTCGACGGCACCCGCACCGTCACCACCGGTGAGCGGGTGACGGCGGCGGCGCTGCTCGCGGACCTGCCCCAGCTCTCCGTGCCCGGGCTGTACGACGAGATCGCCGAGCGCATGGGCTCCGGCAGCGAGGGCGGCGACGGGGAGCGGGCCGGCGCGATCGAGCTCGCCCTCGAGGGCCTCTTCCTCGCCCGTCAGCTGTCCAAGGACTCCGGGGACGGGGAGACCATCTATGGCTGAGCAGGAGCGGCGCCCCCGCCGCACGGGCTCGGCGCGCTACGGCCGCTACGCGGGCGGTCCAGACCCGCTCGCCCCGCCCGTGGACCTCGGCGAAGCGCTCGCGGACATCGCCGACGACGTCATGGCCGGCTACTCCCCCGAGCAGGCGCTCCGGGAGCACCTGCGGCGCGGCGGCCGGGACGGGCAGGGCCTGGACCGCCTCGCGGGCGCCGTGCGACGGCGCCGGGAGGACCTGATGTCCCGCCACCGGCTCGGGGCGACCCTCGCGCAGGCGCGGGAACTGCTGGACCGGGCGGTGCTCGCCGAACGGGGCCAGCTCGCCCGGGACACGACCATGGACCCCACCGACCGGACCCTCCGGGAGATGCAGATCGCGGACCTCCCGCGATCCACGCCCGCCGCGGTCATGCAGCTCTCCGACTACGACTGGGCCTCCGCGGAGGGTCGCGCGCTGTACCAGCAGATCCAGGAGCTGCTGGGGCAGGACCTGCTCGACGCCCGCTTCCAGGGCATGAAGCAGATGCTCGAGAACGCGACCGACGCGGACCGCGCCGAGATCGAGGAGATGCTCGCGGACCTCACCGCCCTCCTCGAGATGCATGCGCGCGACGAGGACGGTCCGGAGGACTTCTGGGCATTCATGGCGAAGCACGGTCAGCACGTCCCCGAGCAGCCCGAGGACGTGGAGGAGCTCATCGAGATCCTCGCCGCCCGCTCCTCCGCCGCGCAGCGGATGCTCCGCGGCATGAGCGCCGAGCAGCGGGCGGAGCTCATGGCGCTCTCGCAGCAGGCCTTCGGCTCCCCCGCGCTCATGGACCAGCTCGCCCGGATGGACGCGGCCCTCGAGCAGCTGCGCCCCGACCTGGACTGGGACGGGGGCGAGGACGTGGACCTCGACGGCCTGACCGGCCAGGGCCCGCTGGGCGACCTCGCCGAGCTCGACGCCCTCGCCGCGCAGCTGGGCCAGGACTACCCGGGCGCCTCCCTCGGCGACCTGGACCTCGACGCCCTCGCCCGGCAGCTGGGCCCGGAGGCGGCCGCGGACGCGGCGACCCTCACGCGGCTCGAGCGGGCGCTGCGGGACTCGGAGCTGCTGCCCCGCGGCAGCGACGGGGACCTGCGGCTGTCGCCGGTGGCCATGCGGCGGCTCGGCGCGAGCCTGCTGCAGGACGCGGCGACGCGGCTCGCGAGCCGCTCGGGCCGGCGCGACGCACGGCTGGCCGGGGCGGGCGGGGAGCCGTCGGGAGCGAGCCGGGACTGGGCCTTCGGGGACACCGAGCCGTGGGACGTGACCGCGACGATGACCCGTGCGATCACCCGCACCGCCGCGGAGGGCGGGGATCCCGCCTCCGCGCTGCGCCTGCGCATCGAGGACGTGCAGGTGCAGGAGACGGAGGCCCGCACCCGCTCCGCGGTGGCGCTGCTCGTGGACACCTCCTTCTCCATGGTGCTCGAGGACCGCTGGACGCCGATGAAGCGGACCGCGCTCGCCCTGCACCACCTGCTCTCCACCCGGTTCCGCGGGGACGAGCTCGAGGTGATCGGCTTCGGCCAGTACGCGCAGCGCCTGGACATCGCCGAGCTGACGGCGCTGCCGCCCCGCCACGAGCAGGGCACGAACCTGCAGCACGCGCTCATGCTCGCCCACCGGTTCCTGCGTCGGAACCCGGACCGACAGGGGGTGGTCCTCGTGGTCACCGACGGGGAGCCGACGGCGCACCTGCTGCCGGGCGGGCAGGCGTTCTTCGACTGGCCCTCGGACCCGCGGACGATCGCGCTGACCGTCGCGGAGCTCGACAAGGTCGCCGCTCTCGGGGCGCGCACGACGTTCTTCCGGCTCGGCGAGGACCCGGACCTGGCGAGGTTCCTGGACTCCTTGGCTCGGCGGGTCGACGGGCGCGTGGTCGCCCCGGAGGCTGATGACCTGGGCGCGGCGGTGGTCGGCGAGTACCTCAGGCGTCGCCCGCGCGGCCGCGGCGCGGCCTGAGCAGCTGCAGCGCGAGCCGCGGGCAGGCGCCCACCGCCTCGCGGGCGGCGGCGACCTCCTCGCGGGCGATCGGCACATCGGTCCGCTGACCGGGCGGCCGACCGACGGCGAGGGGGAAGCCGTCCTCGTCGCCGACGAGCGTGCCCTCGAGGAGCTCGAGGCACGCGCCGCGTGCCTCGCAGCGGGTCCAGTCGAGGTGGAGGCGGGCGGCCTCCCGGCGCTCCCCCGTCATCGCCGCCACCCCGTGCAGCGGCCGGCCGCATGGGCGGCGAGCTCAGGACCGAAGGCCGTGAGCGTAGAGGCGGCGAGCTGCGCGGTGCCGTCGGGGTGACGGCAGGCGCCGCGGCCCGCGACGGCCTCGAGCCGTCGCCGGAGCCGTGCGGGATCGCCGTGTCCGGCCTCGAGGTCGTGCATCGACGCGGCGATGCGCGGCAGGCCCAGCACGCAGGGGCCGCACTGCCCCGCGGACTGCGCGGCGAGATGATCGAGGATCGCCGTGGTCACGGCCAGCGGGCAGCGGCCCCGGTCCAGGAGCATCAGCACCCCGGCGCCCGCGCCGTGCACGCCCGGGGCGGGGCGAGGTCCGAGCGGCAGGTCGAGCTGTTCGGGCCGTGCCCAGCGCCCGTGGTAGCCGCCGACCAGCACGGCATCGAGCATGCCGGGCTCCGTGCCCGCGAGGTGCAGCACCTCGCGGAGGGTGGCTCCGCCGGGCACCTCGAGGACGCTCTCGGCTCCCTCGGGGCGCGCGATCGTCACGAGCCGGGTCCCCGGGTCCTCCGCGCTGCCGGCGGAGCGGAACGCCTCGGCGCCGTGACGGGCGATGCGGGCGACGTGCGCGAGGGTCTCGGCGTTCTGCACGAGCACCGGGCCGCCGCGGAGGCCCTTCTCGGTGAGGTGGTGCGGGTGGTCGGCGGGGATCTGCTCACCGCCGGCGAGCGCCGCGGCGACCGCGGTCGCCTCCCCCGCGACGAAGCGCTCCTGGGCGACCTGCAGCCGCACCCGGTGTCCGTCGGGGTGTGCGGCGAGCGCGGCACGCACCCCCGCCGCGGACCGCGGGTGGACCATGATCGTCAGGGCGGCGCGCGGGGCGAGGGCGTCGGAGAGCAGCAGGAGGCCGTCGATCACCGCGTGCGGGGACTCCCGCAGGAGCACCGTGTCCTTCGCGCTGAGCGGCTCCCCCTCCGACGCGTTCGCGACGATCGCGGCAGGAGGACGTCGCAGCGCGGCGATCTTCGCACCGACGGGGAAGCCGGCGCCGCCGCGTCCGGTCAGCCCGGAGCGGGTGATCTGCGCGGGCAGGTCGTCCGCCCTGGGCAGCGGCTCCGGGCGGGCGGGGTCGAGCAGGCCGGGGGCCGGGAGGGCGAGAGTGCTCATCTGAGGCTCCGTTCGGGGGTGCGGCGGGCGCGCGCCGCCGGATGGGTGCGGAAGGAGGGGGCGAGCAGCCGCCAGAGGGTCGCCGCGAGCACGATCGCCGCGGACGCGGCGGCGAGGACGCGGAACCAGAGCGTGCCCGCGTCGGTGCCCGATCCGAGGGCGTGCAGCAGCGCGATCCCCCACAGCGGCAGGACCGCGAGATGGACGGTGCGGAACACGGCGGCCGGGAGGCGCCTGCGGAGCAGGGCGGTGACGATGACGGCGAGCAGCAGGTCGAGGGCGGTGGTGCCGAGCCCCTGCCAGAGCGCGTCGCGCGCGGCGAGGAAGGGGACCATCAGGTCGACGAGGCGGAGTCCGGCGTAGCTGTCGCCGAGCAGGGCCACCACGTGCAGGGTCAGGAACGCGGTGGCGAGCAGGGAGGCGTCCCGGTGGAGGTGGGCGACGGCGAAGCGCGGCAGCCCGATCATCGGCCGGCCGCCCCGGGTCAGGATGCCCAGCACCACGGAGAGGGTGAGCAGCACGAGGGCGACGACCCCGCTCGCCCGCGCGGTCGCCCACAGCACCTCATCCATGGCGGACCTCCGCGGGGACCGGGCTGGGCCAGGAGGAGGTGGTCAGCACCTGGCGGTCGGCCGCGACGAGGCGGGCAGGGACGCCCCGGGCCTCGAGCCAGTCGGGAGCATCCCACCCGAGCACGATCGCCGCGGTCGAGGCGGTGTTGGCGGCGGCACAGGTCGGCGCGGCGCAGCTCACCGTGCGCCAGGTGTCCGTCGCCGGTCCGAGGTGCCGCGGGTCGAGGATGTGGTGCACCTCGTGTTCCCCGAGCAGGCGGCGCCGGTGGAGGGTGCTGGAGGTGGCCAGGGCTCCGCCGTCGCGGAGTCGGACCTGCTGGCCGGGCTCGCCGGCGCCGTCGCGCACGTCGATCTGCCAGCCGCCGTCGGGTCCGCTGCCGGTGGCACGGAGGTCCCCGCCCAGGGACACCAGCACGCCGTGGTGGATGCGGGGGTCGTCCCGCAGGTGCTCGACGAGGAGGTCCGCGGCGCTCGCCTTGCCGGTCGCGCCGAGGTCGAAGCGCACGCCGGCGGGGGCGCTGAGCCGCCCCGCGTGCAGCGAGACGTCCCGCCAGGTGGCCCGGTGCACGACGGCCGCCCGCACCCCGGCCGCGCCCGCGAAGCCGTGCACCTCGAGGCGGTCGCCGAGGGTGGGGTCCACGAGTCCGTCCGTGCGGCGCGCCGCGTCGATCGCGTCCTCGAGCAGGCGGGCGAGGACCGGGCTGACCGGCGCGTCGACGAGGTCGCGCCCCTCGAACGCCCGCAGCTCGGCGTCGTCCCGGTGCCTCGAGCAGGTGCGCTCGACCTCCGCGAGGACGGCGTCGGCGAGCTCGCGCGCGATGCGCAGCTCGGAGGGGTCGACGACGACGAGCTCCGCGGTGGCGCTCCAGAGCGACCAGCTGATCCGAGCGGTCATCTCAGGACCCCTGGCTGGAGGCGTGGGAGGAGCCGCCGGAGCCGCGGGACACGGTCGGCGAGGAGGCCTGCGAGGACGTGCCCGACGACGACGTGTCCGACGAGGACGTGCCCGACGACGACGTGTCCGACGAGGACGTGCCCGACGACGACGTGTCCGACGAGGACGTGTCCGACGAGGACGTGTCCGACGACGACGTGCCGGACGAGGACGTGCCGGCCGTGTCCGTCGACTGCGTCGACGGCGTCGACGGCGTCGTGGTGGGGTCCGTCGGCGCGGCGCTGCTCGTGGCGACCGGGGTCGTCGCGGCGGCCGACGTGCTCGCCGCACCCTGCTCCCCGATCCACAGCGCACCCGCACCGATCCCGGTGGCGGCGAGTGCGGTGCCCGCGATCACGCCGGTCGCCACGCGGCCATGACGTCGGCCACTCTCCCTGATGCTCATCGGAGCCTCCTTCGGCATCGGGTCCGTCCCGATCCTGTGCACAGCGTGGCGGTGGAGTCTTCCGGTTCTCTTCCGGATCGGGCCTCAGGGGGCCGGAGGGAGCGTCACCTCGATCACACCGCCGGGCGCGGAGCGATCGATCCGCACCTCCCCCTCGAGGCGGCGGACGACGTCCGCCACGAGGGACAGGCCCAGGCCGTAGTGGTGGCGTGACGCCTCACCGCTGCGCTGGGAGGCGAAGCGCTCGAAGACGGCGTCCCCCGCGGGGAAGCCGGGGCCGTCGTCGGCGATGCGGAGCACGCCGCCGCGCGGCCCCGTGGAGACGTGGAGCTCCACCCGGCTGCGGGTGTGGTCCAGGGCGTTGGCGAGAAGGGACTGCACGATGCGGCGGACCCCGACGGTGGTGGCACGGACGTGCACCGCGCTGTCCCCGGCGAGACGGAGCTCGACCCCGGCACGCTCCGCCTCGGCGCCGGCCGAGTCCAGCGCCGCCTCGGCGAGGGCGCGGAGGTCCACGTCCTCGAGCTCGACCTCCCGGTCGTCGGCAGCCTCGAGCAGCTCCTCCAGGAGAGCGGTGAGCGATGCGGCGTCCTGCTGGATCGCGGCGATCTCCCGGTCCGTCGCCTCCGGGTCGCTCTCCCGCTCGCGACGACGGCGCAGGATCTGCACACGCGTGCTGAGCAAGGTCAGCGGGGTGCGCAGCTCGTGGCCGGCGTCGGCGACGAATCGGCGCTGGCGAGCGAGGGCGTCGGCGAGGGGACGCATGGCCCGTCGAGCGAGGCGGTCCGCGACGAGAGCGGCGACGACCACACCGGCGATGCCGCCGATGCCGAGCGCCGCCCCCACCCGCTGCAGCTGCTCCCGGTTGCCGCGGGTGTCGATGGCGACCTGCACGATCTCTCCCTCCCCACGGCTGGTGCGCACCACGTAGCGGTGGCCGTCGGCCTCGACGCGGGTGTCCACGCGCTGCTCCCCCGCCTGCACGCGGTCGAGGGCGTCCTCGTCGGGCAGCCCGGTCGGGAGGTCCTCGGCGGCGGTGAAGGTCCCCTCGTGCTCGCGGATCACGTAGGTGCCGGCACCGAGCTCGTCGCCGCGGGCGTCGTCCCGCACGGAGGTGAGCTCCTGGTCGGTGGCGCGCGACAGGGAGGCGGCGACGAGACCGAACGCGGTCGCCCCGACGATCGCCACCACCGCGGCCATGACGACGGCGATCTGCAGGGAGAGGCGCCGGGCGGTGCGGCGCAGCTGATGGGCGTCCGCCTCGCCGAGCGGTCGGGTGCGCTCGATCATGACGCCCCCAGCCGGTAGCCCACCCCGCGCACCGTCGTCACCGCGTCGCGGCCCAGCTTCCGGCGCAGGTAGTGGACGCAGGTGTCGACGACGCCGAGGTCCTCCGCCCCGGGGAGCGCCCGACGCAGGAGGGTCTCGCGCTCGAACACCTGGGACGGGGAGCGAGCGAGCACCTCGAGCAGCGCGCTCTCGCGCGCGGTGAGGGACACCCGGCCCCCGTCCCCGATCACCTCGTGCGCCCTCACGTCGAGGCTGCGGCCGTCACCGATCCGCAGCAGCTCCGCGGTCTCGCGGTGCCGGCGGCGCAGCGCCCGCAGCCGGGCGAGGAGCTCCGCGAGGTCGAAGGGCTTGGCGAGGTAGTCCTCGGCGCCGGCGTCGAGCCCGTCCACCCGGTCCGCGGGGTTCCCGCGCGCGGAGAGCACGAGCACGGGCACGTCCACCCCGGCGCCGCGGAGTCGGCCCAGCAGGTCGAGACCCTCGAGCCCCGGGAGTCCGCGGTCCAGGAGCATCAGGTCGAGGTCACGGGTGAGGGCGAGGTGCAGGGCCCGATGGCCGTCCGCGGCGGTCGTCACCGCGTACCCCTCGTCCTCGAGGAGTGCCGAGAGCATGTCCCGCAACTGCGGGTCGTCCTCGACGAGCAGGAGCTGGGGAGGGGCGACAGGATCCATGGCGGAACGGTACTGCCCTGGACGCGAGCGGCGCGCCAGGAAAGAGCCCCGTCATGACCATGGTGCGGACATGTCTCTGGTTCGATGGCGGGGTCGACGCCGCCGCCGATTTCTACACCACCCTGCTGCCTCTCTCGCGCGTGCTCTCGCGCATGCCCTACACCGAGGTGCCGGACTCCCCCGGCACCCCACCGGCCGACGGCGGCTCGCTCGCGGTCGTGCTCGAGCTGGGCGGCGCCCAGTACACGCTGCTCAACGGCGGGCCCGCCTTCCCGCAGTCGGAGTCCGCCTCGATCGAGCTGATCGTGGACTCGCAGGCGGAGGTGGACCGACTGTGGGACACGATCGTCGGCCACGGCGGCGAGGAGTCCATGTGCGGCTGGTGCAGGGACCGCTGGGGCGTGAGCTGGCAGATCGTCCCGCAGCGCCTCGACGACCAGCTCGAGGAGTCCGGACCGGTCGCCACGGCGGTGACCGCGGAGATGTTCACGCAGCGACGCCTGGACACCGCACGGCTCGAGGCCGCCGCGGAGGCCGCCCGCTCCTGAGGCGGGGCGCTCAGGGCCGCTCGTGGTGGAGCAGGCACCGCGCCCGGTAGCTCTCCGCGCCGCCCACGGCTCCCGCGCCGATCTCGAGGCCTTCCTCGTCCCCGGCGCGGATCCGCTGGTGGTAGGCGGCGTCGCGCCCGCACACGGAGCAGACGGCGGTCAGCTTGCGGACGTCCTCGGCGAGTGCCATGAGCGCGGGCAGCGGCGGGAAGGGGTCGCCGTCGAAGGTGACGGAGAGACCGGCGACCACGACGATGCTTCCGGCGCGTGCCGCCTCGAGCACGGGATCGATGAGGTCGGGGCCGAAGAACTGCGCCTCGTCGATCGCGAGGAGATCCGGCGCGCCCGCCCGGAGCAGGTCCCGCAGCGCGGGGGCGTCGGCCACGGCGCGGGCGGGGATCCGGTCGCCGGTGTGCGCGGTGATGCCCTCCGCGTAGCGGGTGTCGAGGGCGTGGGTGAGGACCTCGACGCGGAGCCCGGCGAGGTGCGCGCGGCGCACCCGGCGGATCAGCTCCTCCGACTTCCCGGCGAACATCGGCCCGGCGATCACCTCGAGCCGCCCCGCTCGTGTGCCCGTCGTCACATCCCGGAATGCCGGGGCGCCTGGCCCCGACGGGTCGCCCAGCACCCTCCCAGCCTCGGCCGAACCACCCTCGTCACCTGGCGCTCTTCCCATGGCGGACACCGTACTCACCACCTCTGCCGACACGCCGAAGACCGTACCTCCCACTCCTTACTTGACGCCCTGACCTGCGGTTTCGACGCGACAACGCAGGGATTGACTCTCCGCCGTGACCGTTCTGTGACCGAGCAGACGTGCTTGGTCAAGCCTCCTTCAAGCCTCGTTCACGACGCTTGAGCGCTCCCCGGGGGGCGCTCGTAGGTTGAGTCCTGCGTTCGCCGCGGACGCACCCGCAGCGCTCCCGCTGATCGGTTCCGTGCGTCGCGGCCCCTACGTCGAGCATCCTGAGGAGCACCCCATGACCACCAGCACCACCGAGCGCAAGTCCTTCCTGGGCCGCACCGCGCTGACCCTCGCCGGCGGCGCCGTCGTCGCCGCCGGCGCCTTCGCCGCCGCTCCCGCCCAGCAGGCCGACGCGGCCGGCGGCTGGGATCAGGTCGCGCAGTGCGAGTCCAGCGGCAACTGGTCCACCAACACCGGCAACGGCTTCTACGGCGGCCTCCAGTTCACGAAGTCGACCTGGCAGGGCTACGGCGGCGGCCAGTACGCCTCCACCGCGGACAAGGCCACCAAGAGCCAGCAGATCGCCGTCGCGGAGAAGGTCCTCGCGGGCCAGGGCGCCGGCGCGTGGCCCAACTGCGGCAAGTACCTCACCGGCGGCGCGGACACCTCGTCCTCCCCGTCCTCGGACTCCAGCTCCTCGGACTCCGATTCCTCGAAGTCCTCCGACTCGAGCTCCTCGAGCTCGAGCGAGTCCCGCTCCTCGGAGTCGAAGTCGGACCGCTCCACCGAGCGCACGTCCACCTCGAGCTCCTCCGAGAAGAAGTCCACCGAGAAGCAGGGCGACTGGTCCTGCGACGGCGACGGCATCGCGGACAACTGCACGGACAACGGCTTCACCAAGAAGACCGGGAAGAAGTCCACCTCCTCGGAGTCGACCTCCGCGAAGAAGTCCACCTCCTCGGAGAAGAAGTCCACCTCCTCGGAGAAGAAGTCCACCTCCTCGAAGAAGTCCACCTCCGAGTCGACCTCCTCGAAGAAGTCCACCAGCTCCTCGAAGAGCGCCGTGGGCAACCCCGACCTCCAGGTCGCGGGCACCCTCGAGGTCGACGGCAAGATGGGCCCCAAGACCATCACCGCGCTGCAGGACTGGCTGGGCGTCGAGCAGACCGGCGAGCTCGACGAGACCACCACGAAGGCGCTCCAGGCCTGGGTCAAGACCGACCAGGACGGCGTCATCGGCAAGGACACCGTCAAGGGTCTCGAGCACGAGGTCGGCGCGAGCCACACCGGCTCCGACGAGGTCGACGGCTCCACCGTCAAGGTCCTCCAGGCCTTCCTCAACCTGTACTGAGCACCCCTGAACCCAGGATCCTGAGCAGCGGCGGGCACGTCCCGCCGGCTCCGGCACCACGAGGCCGGGTCGTCCTTCAGGACGGCCCGGCCTCGTGCATGTCACAGGGGGCGCTTGAGCCCCACGTGGCTCGCCTCGTAGCCAAGCCGCGCGTAGAACTGCTGCGCCGCGGTCCGCGTGCCGTCGGTGGTGAGCTGCGAGAGCGCGGCCCCGCGGGAGCGGCCGTGGTCGTGCGCCCAGGTGAGCATCGCCGTGCCGAGCCCGTGCGAGCGCTCGGACCCGGCGACGCGCACCCCCTCGATCTGCAGGCGGGTCGTGCCGCCGCGGGAGAGGCCAGGGATGATCGTCAGCTGCATGGTGCCGACGATCCGCTCCTCGGCGTCGCGCACGACCGCGAGGTAGTGGGCGCCGTCGCGGGAGAGCACCTCGTGCGCCGCCTCGTACCGCTCGAGGTCGGCGCCCTCCCGGGTGCGGCCCAGCTCGTCGTCCGTGAGCAGGGCGACGATCGCGGGGACGTCGGCCAGCCGGGCACGGGAGACGCGGTACTCGCGGCCGCCCGCGAGCAGCCGCGTGCCGGCGGAGGCGCGCGCCGTCGAGCGCAGCAGCGCGACGAGCGCGTCGAGCCAGGTGCCCACGCTCTCCCGGGCCTGCGAGGTGTCCGGGTAGCGGCAGCGCAGGTGCACACCGGCGTCGTCCAGGATGAACCAGAGCATGACGCCGGAGGTGCGGATCCCGGAGCTCACGTACTGCGCCTCGAGCCCGATGTCGTCGATCCGCACGGGGAGGCGCCGCAGGTCCAGCCAGGACAGCGCGAACATGCCGGGCGCCTCGGGCATGCCGCCCCAGGGGGCGAGCACCTCGCGCAGCGGCCACGAGCCGAGCGCGATGGCCTCCTTGACCGCGGCGGCGGCTGCCTGCGGGGACGCGTCGGCGCTCTCGAGCACGGAGTTCGTGATGAACCAGCCCACGGAGTCGTGCCAGGTCTTGTCGTAGCGGCTGTGCACGGGGAACACGGCGCGCAGCGGGGCGTCGGCGAGGTCGCGCGTCACCTGCGTCATGAGGGACGTGGTGAGGGCGAGGGTGGAGACGCCGTCGGCCCGCGCCTGCGCGCTGAGGGCGGCGGTGTCGTCGACGTCGAGCACGTCGCGCACCTCGACCCGCTCGGGCTGCAAGGCCGGGTCGCCGAGCGGCAGTGGGAAGCGCGGCATGACGTCCTCCCCCGCGGAGAGGATCTCCGCCCAGCGGCGGTGCACCTCCTCGGGCACCGCGGTGCGCCGCTCGAGCACGGCGGTGTGCTCGGCGAACTCGGGGACCCAGCCCTCGGTGGGCTCCCTCCCGGCGCGGATGTCCGCGAGGGCGGCGAGCACGTCGCGGGCGAGGACGAGCATCGACCACATGTCCACATGGGCGTGGTCGGAGGCGATGACGAGGGTGGGGCCGACGGCGGTGTCGATCGTGCAGAGCCTGTGCGAGGGCGCGGAGAGCGGGCGGCAGCTCGCGTCGAGCACCTCCTGCAGCGCGGCGTTCATCGACCGGCCGGGGGTGATCTCGTGGTCCTCCCAGCGGCCCGGGCCGATCCGCAGCCGGCGCAGGTGCACGCCGCCGTCCTCGTCCTGCACGAAGCCGGTGCGCAGCGTGCCGTGGCGGGCGACGACGGCGAGCCAGGCGGCGGCGAGGTCCTCCGGGACGACGGGCTCGCGCAGGCGGATCGACACGGCCATCCAGGAGCCGGGGCGGTCGCCGGCGCCCACGTGGCGCGCCTGGTCGAAGGAGACGGGCAGCTCGGCGGCCGGGCCCGCGGGCTCCGGGGTCGCCGTGACCTGGTAGCTGCGCAGGGCACCGAAGGGGAGCCGGAGCTGATCGACGTGGGTGAGCCGCATGACGGTACGGTAAGCGCCACCTGTTCCCCCTCGCCATCGGAGGTCACGTTGTCATCGTTCCGTGTCCCGGGAGCGGAGCTCGCCACCTCCTTCAGCGACGAGCACGGGCATCCCGTGGTCCAGCTCCACGGGCTCACCTCGTCGCGGGCGCGGGACCGCATGATCGACCTGGACCTGGGGCGCGGGCTCTCCGGCACGCGGCTGCTGCGCTACGACGCGCGCGGCCACGGGGAGTCGACAGGGAGGACGGTCCCGGAGGACTACACCTGGCCGCGGCTCGCGGAGGATCTGCTCGCGCTGCTCGAGGACCGCTTCCCCGTGGAGGCGGTGCACGGGGCGGGGCCGTCGATGGGGAGCGCGACGCTGCTGCACGCCGCCGTGCGGGATCCGGGCCGCTTCAGCTCGCTCACCCTGCTCATCCCCTCCACCGCCTGGGGGACCCGGGTCGCGCAGGCGGAGAACTACGAGCGTCTCGCGGACTTCGTCGAGCAGCACGGTATGGAGCGGTTCCTCGCGGCGAGCCGCGACGTGCACCGACCGCCCGCCCAGATCGGCACGCCGGACACCCTGCCGCAGGTGCGGGAGGAGCTGCTGCCCTCGGTGTACCGCGGGGCGGCGCTGAGCGATCTCCCCTCCCCCGAGGCGATCGCCCGGATCGACGTGCCGGTGACGATCCTCGCCTGGACCGACGATCCGGGGCACCCGGTCTCGACGGCGGAGCGTCTGCACGAGCTCCTGCCGCAGTCGTCCCTGCAGATCGCCTCGACGCGCGCGGAGGTCGCCGGCTGGCCGGCGGTGCTCGCCGCCGACGTCGCCCGCGCCGCGGGCTGAGCTCCTCCGCGGGCTCGGCCGGGACTCGTCGGGCTCAGCCGCGCAGCTCGGCGGCGACGCGACGCAGGGACTCCGCGGACTCGTGGAGCCGGTCGAGCTCCTCGGGAGCGAAGGGCGTGCCCGGCAGCGGGTGCGCACCCGCGGCGTCGACCACGCACGGCACGGAGAGGGCCACCCCGTCCAGGCCGTGGACCCCGTGCAGGACGGGGGCGACGGGGAGCACCGCGTGCTCGTCGCGGAGGATCGCCTCGACGATCCTCGCGCTGGACAGGCCGATCGCGTAGTTCGTGGCGCCCTTCCCGCGGATGACGGTGTAGGCGGCGTCACGCACATCGGCCGCGATGGCGTCGAGGTCCTCGCGGGTGAACAGGGGCGCGCCGTCCTGCGTCCAGTCGAGGATCGGGACCGTGCCGATCGTCGCGCTCGACCACAGGGCGAGCTCCGTGTCGCCGTGCTCGCCGACGATCTGCGCGTGGACGCTCGAGGTCGCGACCCCCGCGCGGCGCGCGATCTCCCAGCGCAGCCGCGAGGAGTCCAGGGTGGTGCCGGAGGCGAAGATCCGCTCCGGCGGCAGCCCGCTCGACTCCGCAGCGAGCATGGTGAGCACGTCGCAGGGGTTCGTGACGACGACATAGATCGCGTCCGGCGCGACCTCGAGCAGCTGCGGCATGAGCGCGTCCATGATCCGCGCGTTCGTCGCGGCGAGCTCGATGCGGGTCTGCCCGGGCTTCTGCTTCGCCCCCGCGGTGATGACGACGACGTCGGAGCCCGCGGCGACGGACACGTCGCTGCCGCCGGTGATCTCCCCGCTCCCGGCGAAGAAGGAGCCGTGGGCGAGGTCGAGAACCTCCGCCTCCGTCTTCTCCGGGGCGATGTCGTAGAGGGCGATGTGCCGGGCACTGCCCCGGATCATCGCGGCATAGGCGACGCTCGATCCGACGGCGCCGGCTCCGACCACGGTCAGCTTGGAGGTTCCACTCATGGCACCGAATCTAGCCCTCGCGCCGCGGCGCGGCACGGGACCTTCGTCGGTGTTCGGGGTCCCGGGCCCGGGGGCCGCCCGTCGGGACCACGGAGGCGGAGGTGGGAGGATGGGCATGCACCGAGACCGCAGGAGAAAGGCCCCCCGATGATCCTCATCAACGTCAAGTTCCCCGTGAAGCCCGAGTTCGCCGATCGCTGGCCGGAGATCTCCCGCCCCTTCACCGAGGCCACCCGCGCCGAGGAGGGCAACAAGTGGTTCGAGTGGTCCCGCTCCGTCGAGGACCCGAGCACCTATGTGCTCATCGAGGCGTTCACCGACGAGGGCGCCGGCCCGCACGTGGAGTCCGCGCACTTCAAGGCGATGCAGGAGGAGTTCCCGCAGTACCTCACGGCGACCCCGCAGATCATCTCGGAGCAGGTCCAGGCCGAGGGATGGGGGCCGATGGGCGAGATCCAGGTCGACTGAGCCGCACGGCACAGCGCTCGGGCCCGTCGTCGGCTGCACCGATGGCGGGCCCGAGCTCCGCTCGATGTGAGCCGGTCACGATCCGATCGCACCGGCCCGCGGAGGACCGGCGGTGGGCGACCGGCGGCTACCGTCTCCCCGTGAGCACCGATGTGACGGTCCGCGCGGCGGATCTCGAGGACCCTGACCTGGTCGCCTTCCTGGCAGCGCATCTCGCGGAGCTGGAGCCCACCGCCCCGCGGGAGTCCCGTCACGCGCTGGACCTCGAGGGGCTCCGCTCCCCCGCGGTGCGGATGTGGGAGGCCCGGGTGGCCGGGCAGGTCGCCGGGACGATCGCGCTCGCGGACCTCGGCCCGGGGCATGCGGAGCTGAAGTCGCTGCGCACCTCCCCGGCGCTGCGCGGCCGCGGGATCGGCGCGCTGCTGCTCGAGGTGGCGCTCGACGACGCGCGCTCGCGGCAGCTGGGCCGGGTGTCGCTCGAGACCGGCAGCGCGCCGCTGTTCGATCCGGCGCGGCGGCTCTATGCACGGCGGGGCTTCACGGTGTGCGGACCGTTCGGCAGCTATGTCGAGGACCCGCACAGCGTGTTCATGACGCTCGAGCTGCCCGTCGCGGAGCCTGCCGCCGGCTGAGGGGTCAGCGCGGCAGGGTTCGGCCGGGAACGGCTCAGAACGGCGGCGGCTCGTCCTCGGGCAGCGGCGGCGGTGGCGGCGGGTCCGTCCCGGGCGGCCCCTCCCAGTGCGTGTAGTGGGCGACGAGATGGTCGCCCCACCGCTGCCGCCGGCGCTCAGCGGCGTGATCCGCGGGGGTCACGGGGATCACCCCCTCTCTCCGCATCTGGGCGAAGACCTCGGCCTCGTGGAGCCGCTCCTGGAACACCCTCCATGCCCGCGCGAGGTCCCGGGCGAGGGTCTGGGTGACGAGGTCGCGGTTGCGCGCGACGTCCATCCAGTGGGTCCCGTGCACGCTCCAACGGGTGGAGCGCCCGCCCGCCGTGACATCCGGGTCGAGGTCGCCGCGGGTCTTCGCGCGGTGGTGCTCACGGCACAGCCCGTGCAGGTTGGCGGGGGTCGTCGGCCCACCGTCTCGGGGGTGGAGGTGGTCGAACTCCTCGATGTGGTCGACCTCGCCGACGTCGGCGAGGCGCCGGGTGCAGCCCGGGAGGGCGCAGGTCGGGTCGATGAGCTTCACGTGCTCGACCATCGCGGCCGTCGGCCGGTACTGCTGCGCGGCCACGGGGAGGAACTCCCCGGTGACGGGGTCGGTGAGCACACGGTGCCAGACGGCCGCGTCGGCGCACAGATCCCGCGCCATGGCGATCGGGACGGGGTGGACGCCCTCGAGGGTGGCGGGGGCGTCGGACAGCC
Organism: Brachybacterium rhamnosum; assembly: GCF_039526185.1. Lineage (NCBI taxonomy): Bacteria > Bacillati > Actinomycetota > Actinomycetes > Micrococcales > Dermabacteraceae > Brachybacterium > Brachybacterium rhamnosum. The sequence continues at coordinate 1,695,163 of NZ_BAAAIS010000002.1, read as the reverse complement.
CCAGCAGGGAGAGGACGGGCACCACGAGGTTCATGCGCAGCGGCATCCTGGGTACGGGGACGCCGTCGGTCCCGATCTCCGAGCGGGTCATGAGCACGTAGCGGATCGCGCCGAGGCTCATCGGCCGCCCGGTCGCCGCGGCCTCGCCGTGGAGGTCCCAGGGGATGTGCTGGTCCTGGCCACCCTCGGCGATCCGCACGAGCGCCTGCCGCTGGGCGTCCTGCACCGAGTGCGCCGCCCGGTCCAGGCGCTTCGTGAGGTCGAGGATCTCGGGGATCGGACCGGTGACGGTCATGCAGGCGGTGCCGTCCGCCGAGGCGGTGAGATCCGTGCTGACGTGGCGCGATGCGGCGGGGGTCGCGGCCGCGGCCTCGGGCCCGCACCACAGGACCAGGTGCCGCAACAAGGTGCGGAAGCGCTCCGGCGGCAGGGCCTCCAGCTGCCAGGCGGAGACCTTCTCGTCCACCTGGTGCCGCTGCTCGGGGAGGAGGTCGCGGACGGAGCGGATGAGCTGGTCGAACCACTCCGACGGCAGGTCACCCGACTCGACCCGGTCGAGGCAGAGGGGGAGGTCGCGGATCGCGATGCCGGCATCACGGAGGCGCAGTCCGGCACGGCCGAGCCTCGTGCGCAGGACCATCCCCGCGGCGATCGCGTTCGTCTCGTGCGAGGGTCCCGGGTCCGGGTCGCCCAGCGATTCCGGGTCAGCGAGCGCCGCGAGGTCACGGAGCTCGGCGACGTACAGGGCGGCGTGCGCGGTGCGGCGACGCTCGAGGATCCGCCGCAGCACGAGGGCATCGGAGGAGTCCTCGGCGACGAGGGCACGACGCGCGATGTTCTCGGTGGTGACCTCGCTGCGTCCCCGCACCGGCCGGCGCAGCTCGCGCGGCAGAGCCGCGCCAGGACGGCGGGCAGGAACGGGCACCGAGCCTTCCGGCTGGGGGCAGGCCTCCGCGTTGACCGGCTGCGTGGCACGCCCGAGCTCCGTCGCCGTCATCGACCCACCTCCCCCCGCTCCGATATCCGCAAAATCCCCCGAATGACAGAAGAGGACCGTTCCGCGACGACACACATGAGTACATCCGGGGAACCATCGATCCCGTGCCACCATTTTATGCCGCCGCACCGCCCGAGACCAGACCCACGGGCAGATCGACGAAAATTGTGGATAACCATGGAGTGGGGAGGAACGACCGTCGGCGATGCGCGGCGGGGAGGGCGACATGTCGGACGACGGCAGCACCGCCGCCCCACCGACGCGCCACCGACCGCCGCCCCACCGTCGACCCACCGACCCCCGCGCCGCCGGCCCCTCCCCGCAAGCGGCGAGCGGCCGATGCCCGACCACCAGGCGCCACACTCGCCGACGCCTCAAGGACCTCCGGCGGTCACCTCCGGAACACCCTTGCCCCACACCCCCCCAGCCCCTGGCTCACCCTCGGGCGACCCGACGGATCGCCCCCGACAGGAGCACTCGGAACTTCCGGATCCGCCGAACCGGAATATCCGATCGACGACCCAGAGATAAACGGACCACACATTTCCGGATATGCACGCGGCATACCCGGAGACGTTCCATGAGCACCCCATCATTATCCGCGGGCCGCACTCCGCGAATACCGATCGGAGCGTCCGGCGAATCCTCCTTGCGCACCCGCTGCCCTCCGGTCGGCGTGAGCGGATCGGCGGTCCGCGGGGCGACCGCAGCGTCCCCTGCGCCCCGGGAGCATCCGTCGGGGAGCATCTCCGTGCACGGCCGCGGACCGGCGACGACGTGGCCCGCACCGCCGGGTGGCGGCGGCGACACGCCGACTGCAAACTCCGGCAACAAGCCCCGTCCTCCCCGCCGGGCAGGAAGGATCGACCCATCAGCACCGACCCCTCAGCAGCGAGCGCACGTGCCGGAACGAACCGGCACCGCGCGCCCTCCCGGACCGCACCGGCGCGGCCGTCGGCCACCCCGTGCCCGACCGCCCGCCGCGCGGACGGCGAGCAGCTCCGGTCCCGGCGGGACCACCGACCCCTGGGCCACCAGCGCCCATCGACGATGAAGCACGAGAAGGAGACACCATGACGGAGACCCAGGACAGGACGGTCCGGCTCGGCATCATCGGGCTCGGCGCGCAGGGAGGCATGTACGCCGGCCTCCTCCAGGAGGGCAAGGTCGCGGGCATGAGCCTCGGCGCGGTCGCCGACATCGATCCCGCCAAGCGCGAGCTCGCCGCCGAGAAGCACCCGGGCGTGCCGGTGTACGAGGACTACGAGGCGATGCTCGACTCCGGCGACGTCGACGCGATCGTCACGACGGTGCCGCACTTCCTCCATGCGGAGATCACGATCGCCGCGATCGGCAAGGGCATCCACGCCCTCACCGAGAAGCCTGCGGGCGTGTACACGAAGCAGGTCGAGGAGATGAACGCCTTCGCGGCGGCGCATCCGGAGACCACCTTCGCGATCATGTTCAACCAGCGCACGAACCCCGTATACACGGACCTCAAGGCGCTCATCGACTCCGGCGAGCTCGGGAAGCTGCGCCACACCTCGTGGATCATCACCACCTGGTGGCGTCCTCAGGCGTACTACGACCAGTCGGCGTGGCGCGCGACCTGGGGCGGCGAGGGCGGCGGCGTGCTCGTCAACCAGGCGCCCCACCAGCTGGACCTGTGGCAGTGGCTCGCGGGCACCCCGAAGAAGGTCTTCGCGAAGCTCGCCTTCGGCTTCCAGCGTGACATCGCCACCGAGGACGAGGTCAATGCGGTCGTCGACTTCGGCGACGGCGCGACCGGCCACTTCATGACCTCGACGAACGACATCATCGGCACCGATCGCCTCGAGATGCTGTTCGACGCCGGGAAGATCGTCGTGGAGGGCTCGAAGAAGGTCACCATCACGCGGCTCACGAAGGACGAGCGCTCGCTCTCCGACGGCATGTCCGCGGAGGACGTGGGCCGCCTGTTCCGCGGCATGATCGACACCTCGGAGCTCTTCACCACCGAGGAGAAGGACTACGAGTCCCAGTGGGGGCACCAGCACGTCGCCGTCCTCGAGAACTTCGCCGCGCACGTGCTCGACGGGACCCCGCTCATCGCGGACGGCGCCGAGGGGATCAACGGCGTGCGCCTCGCCTCCGGCATGCAGCTGAGCGCGTGGACCGGCCGCGAGATCGACCTCGTGGACTACCCGGCGGAGGAGTACCTCGCCGAGCTCAACGCCCGCATCGAGGCCGAGGGCCAGTTCCCCACGCGGTCCTGACCGCCGCCCCGCCACCGCTCCCCCACACCGCTCGAAGGAGAGAACCATGCCTGTGCTCGGACTGCAGCTGATGATGCTCAAGGACCGGATCAACGAGAAGGGGATGTTCGAGGTGCTGCGCCAGGTGCACGACCTCGACATCACGGCCGTCGAGGTCTCGCAGGTCACGATGACCGACGAGCTCATCGACGACCTCGTGCGCGGCAAGGAGGAGCTCGGCGTGGAGACCGCCGCCATGAGCGCCTCGATCGCGCCCGGCGGCAACGGCTTCGCGCTCGAGACCGAGTTCGACCGCGCCGTCGACGCCTGCCGCCGGACGGGGTCGCGCTACCTGCGGATCGGCATGATGCCGTTCTCCGCGATGGTCTCGAAGGAGGCCTGCGAGGCGTGGGCAGCGGAGGTCGAGCCGTACGCGGCCCGGCTCGCGGAGCAGGGTGTGACGCTCTGCTACCACAACCACCACGTGGACCTCATCCGGTTCGACGGCGAGCGCATCTTCGACATCGTGCGCCGTGTCGCGCCGTCGCTGCTGTTCGAGGTGGACCTCCACTGGGTGCAGCGCGGCGGCATGGCGCCGCTGGACATGCTCAAGGCGTACACCGGCGCCTGCAAGCTCATCCACGTGAAGGACTTCCGCATCGCCCCGCTGCCCGCGGAGGTCTACGCGAAGTTCGAGGCGAAGGAGCTCGAGGGCAAGGACTTCTACGACGTCTTCCTCAGCCTCGCCCAGTTCGCGGAGGTGGGCCAGGGCAACATGAACTGGCCCGAGCTGCTGCCCGCCGCGGAGGCCGCCGGCGCGGAATACTTCCTCATCGAGCAGGACGACACCTACGGCCGCGATCCGATCGACTGCATTCGCGAGTCCCGCGAGTACCTGCGCTCGATCGGCTACTGATCCCGCGCGGCCCCGGGCCGCACCTCCACGAGGCCCGTCGACCCCGCGCATGACCGGGGCCGACGGGCCTCGTCCGCGTGCTGCATGAGGCCGGTCACGTCGGACGACCGACGGCACCCGCACCCGAGTCGCCGCCATGACCTGCGACGATGCCGGCGACATGCCCTCGACGGAGAGCCGACCAGCCGGTTGACAGGTCGCCGGAGCGTCCCCCTATGGTCAAGGGGCCGCGACGCCGTGCCCTCGCGATCCGCTGGAGGGCAGGGCGACGCCGGCACCGTCCCCGCGCACGGACCCGGGAGGCCCTGCCTCCGGGCGTCCGACTCGCGCCCGCCGACCGAGAGGCCCCCATGACCGGAGCAGCCGAGAGCCCACCGCCCGCGTCGACACGAGCATCCGGAGGCGGGGGCGACGAGCCCGCCACCACCCGCTCCCCCGTCAACTGGCCCGTGTTCCTGGGGACCTCGGTCATCATCGTCGCGTTCGTCGCCTGGGCGGCGCTGCAGCCCGACGCCGCGTCGACCGTCATCTTCGGTGCGATGGGCTGGATCGCGACGCACTTCGGCTGGTACTACGTGCTCACCGCCGCGGTGGTCGTCGTGTTCGTGCTCGTCGTCGCGTTCTCGCGGGTGGGTGAGACCCGGATGGGCCCCGACCATTCGCGCCCGCGGTTCAACATGTTCACCTGGGCGGCGATGCTCTTCGCCGCCGGGATCGGCGTGGACCTCATGTTCTTCGGGATCTCCGGCCCGGCCACGAACGTGCTCACCCCGCCGGAGGCTCCCGTCGGCTCCGACGAGGCCGCACGGATGGCGCCGATCTGGACGATCTTCCACTACGGCATCCCCGGCTGGGCGATGTACGCGCTCATGGGCATGGCCTTCGGCCTCTTCGCCTACCGCTACCACCTGCCGCTCAGCATCCGCTCGGCGCTCGCGCCGATCTTCGGCCGCCGCATCCACGGGGCCGTCGGCCACACCGCGGAGATCGGCGCGACGATCGGCACGATCTTCGGCATCTCCGTCTCCCTCGGCATCGGCGTCGTCTTCCTCAACTCGGGCCTCACCGCGCTGTTCGGGATCCCCAGCTCGCTCGCCGTGCAGATCGCGCTCATGGCGCTCGCCGTGTTCATCACGATCGCCTCGACCGTGACCGGCGTGGACAAGGGCATCCGGCGGCTCTCCGAGCTCAACGTGCTGCTCGCGATCGTGCTCATGCTGTGGGTGCTGATCTCCGGGAACACGCACCGCCTGCTCGACGCCCTCGTGCAGAACATCGGCGACTTCTTCTCCCGCTTCCCGGGGATGCTCATGAACACGATGGCCTACACGGACGGGGCGGCCGCCGAGGGGTACCCGGCGGATCAGTGGATGGCGGACTGGACCCTGTTCTTCTGGGCCTGGTGGATCGCCTGGGCGCCCTTCGTGAGCCTGTTCCTCGCGCGCATCTCCCGCGGCCGCACCCTGCGCCAGTTCGTGGTCGGGGTCCTGCTGATCCCGTTCTCCTTCATCCTCCTGTGGGTCTCGATCTTCGGGAACGCGGCGATGAGCTTCTTCGACGACCCGACGTTCCTGGACACCGCGGCGAACCAGCCGGAGGCCGGGTTCTTCCTGCTGCTCGAGCAGTACCCGGGGGCGATCTTCACGATGTCCCTCGCGCTGCTCACCGGCCTGTTCTTCTACGTCACCTCCGCGGACTCCGGCTCGCTCGTGATGGCGAACATGACCTCGAAGGCGTCGGTGTCCGACGCCGACGGCCCGCCGTGGCTGCGTGTCGTCTGGGCGGTCATCACGGGCGCCCTCACGGTCGTGATGCTGTTCATCAACGGCGTGTACACGCTGCAGGCGGCGACCGTCGTCGTGGGGCTGCCGCTCTCCGTGCTCATCTACCTCGTCATGTTCAGCCTCTGGAAGGTGCTGCGCACCGAGCGCGCGAACCTCGACTCGCGCCGCGCGGCGCTGCCCTCGCTGCTCACCAGCCGGGTCCGCGAGGGCGGGGAGAAGGTCTCCTGGCGCCAGCGCCTGCGCCATCGCATGAGCTATGCGGACGCCGCCCAGGCGACCGCCTTCGTCGACGAGGTCGCCGCGCCCGCGGTGGAGGAGGTCGCCTCCGAGCTGCGGTCCCTGGGCGCGGAGGTCGCCTGCCACCGCGGCGTCCACCCCGACAGCGGCATCCCGTACGTGGACCTCGTGGTCTCCTTCCCGGAGGGCGAGGACTTCAAGTACCAGGCCTACCCCGTCGCCTACGCGGTCCCGAGCTTCGCGGCCAACATCTCCGCGGTGCGGGACACCTTCTACCGGATCGAGATCTTCTCGATCCTCGGCTCCCGCGGCCGCGACATCATGGGCACCACGAAGGATCAGGTCATCGCCGACGTCCTCGACGCCTACGACGCCCACCTCACCTACCTGACCATGAGCGGGGACCTCGGCACCGCGACCGGCGCGGTCGCCGCCGTCGTCCCCGAGGAATGGGACGACGCCGGCGTCCCGCTCCCTGCAGAGACCATCCCGACCCGAGGAGAGTCATGAGCACCGACATCACCACCCTGTACATCGACGGCGCCTGGAGCGCCGCCGCGGCGGGCGGCACCCGCACCATCACCTGCCCGGCCGACGGCACCGAGGTGGGCGTGGTCTCCGAGGCGACCACCGCGGACACCGAGCGGGCGATCGCCGCCGCCAAGCGCTCCTTCGAGTCCCGGGTCTGGGCCGACGTCCCCGCCGCCGAGCGCGGCGACCTCCTGCTCGCCGTCGCGGCCGCGCTCGTGGAGCGCAAGGAGGAGTTCGCCCGCGCGGAGGCCCTGGACACGGGCAAGCGCCTCGTCGAGGCCCGCATCGACATGGACGACATCGCCGCCTGCTTCCGCTACTTCGGGAAGATCGCGGACCAGCACCCGGGCCGGCTCGTCGACGCGGGCGACCCGACGGTGCTCTCCCGCGTGGTGCGCGAGCCCGTGGGCGTGTGCGGCATGATCACGCCCTGGAACTTCCCGCTGCTGCAGGCCGCGTGGAAGGTCGCGCCGGCCCTCGCGACCGGGAACTCCTTCGTCCTCAAGCCCGCCGAGCTGACCCCGCACACCTCGATCCTGCTCCTGGACGTGCTCGACGGCCTCGGCCTTCCCGCCGGCGTCGGCAACCTCGTCCTCGGCGACGGGGCCGAGGTCGGTGCGCCGCTCTCCACCCACCCGGACGTGGACCTCGTCTCCTTCACCGGCGGGCTCGTCACGGGACGCCGGATCGCGGAGACCGCGGCGACCGGCATCAAGAAGGTGGCCCTCGAGCTGGGCGGCAAGAACCCCAACGTCGTCTTCGCCGACGCCGACTACGAGGCCGCCCTCGACAACGCCCTGAACGCGGGATTCCTCGACTCGGGGCTCGTGTGCTCCGCGGGTGCCCGCCTGATCGTGCAGGACTCGATCGCGGAGCGCTTCGTCGACGACCTCGTGGCCCGCGCCGAGGGGATCGTCATGGGCGGCCCCTTCGACGAGGCCGCGCAGACCGGCCCGCTGATCTCCGCCGCGCACCTCGAGAAGGTCACCGAGCACGTGCGCCGCGGCGTCGAGGCCGGCGCCCGGCTGCGCACGGGCGGCCATCGCGGCGGCCCCGAGCACGAGGCGGGCTTCTTCTTCGCCCCGACCGTGCTGGACCGCTGCGACGCCGAGAACCCCGCCGTGATCGAGGAGGGCTTCGGCCCCGTCATCACGGTCGAGACCTTCTCCACCGAGGAGGAGGCGATCGCGATCGCGAACCACACCGAGTACGGGCTCGCCGGCGCCGTGTGGACCTCCGACCGCGGCACCGCGCACCGCGTCTCCCGCCGCCTGCGCCACGGCACCATCTGGATCAACGACTACCACCCCTACCTCCCGCAGGCGGAGTGGGGCGGCTTCAAGATGTCCGGCGTGGGGCGCGAGCTCGGCGCGAGCGGCCTCGAGGAGTACACCGAGGCCAAGCACATCTACGAGAACACCGAGCCCGCCGTCTCCGGCTGGTTCCCCCGCACGCACTGACCCGACCCTCCCGACAGGAAGCAGGACACATGACCGATCAGCCCCTGACGTCCGAGAACCCGATCGCCGAGTACGACTACATCATCGTGGGCGGAGGCTCCGCCGGCGCCGTCGTCGCATCCCGCCTGAGCGAGGACCCGCAGCTCCAGGTGGCGCTGCTCGAGGCCGGCCCCGACGACCGCGAGCACGACGAGGTCCTGCAGCTGAAGCGCTGGCCCGAGCTGCTCGAGTCCGGCCTGGACTGGGACTACCCCATCGAGCCGCAGGAGAACGGCAACTCCTTCATGCGCCACGCCCGCGCGAAGGTCCTCGGCGGCTGCTCCTCCCACAACTCGTGCATCGCCTTCCACCCGCCGGCGGAGGACATGGACCTCTGGGAGAGCCTGGGCGCGGAGGGGTGGAACGCCGCGACGATCCATCCCCTCATCGAGCGGCTCGAGACGAACAAGGACCGCACCGGTCCCGGCCACGGCACCGACGGCCCCGTGCACCTCATGGACGCCCCGGCGGAGGACCCGGTCGGGATCGCCCTGCTCGAGGCGTGCGAGCAGGCGGGCATCCCCCGGGCGCGGTTCAACGACTTCGAGACGGTCGTCGACGGCGCGAACTGGTTCCAGGTGAACCGCCGCGAGGACGGGACCCGGTCCTCCTCCTCGGTCTCCTACCTGCACCCCGTGCTCGAGCGCGAGAACCTCCACGTGCTCACCGGCCACCAGGTCATGCGGGTGCTCTTCGACGAGGAGCAGCGCGCGACGGGCGTGGAGTACATCGACAACGCCTTCGACCGCTCCTCGGTGCTGCGGGCCCGCCGCGAGGTGATCCTCTCCGCCGGCGCGATCGACTCGCCGAAGCTGCTCATGCTCTCCGGCATCGGCCCCGCCGGTCACCTCCGCGAGGTCGGGATCGACGTGCGCGTCGACTCCCCCGGCGTCGGCTCCCACCTCCAGGACCACCCCGAGGCCGTCATCTCGTGGGAGTCGACGCAGAAGATGACCCGCGACACCACCCAGTGGTGGGAGATCGGCATCTTCGCCGCCACCGAGGAGGGCCTGGACCTGCCGGACCTGATGATGCACTACGGCTCGGTGCCCTTCGACATGCACACCCGCCGCCAGGGCTACCCCACCTCGCCGGAGTCCTTCGCGCTGACCCCGAACATCACCCACGCCCGCTCGCGGGGCACGGTGCGGCTGCGCACGATCGACTACCGCGACAAGCCGAAGGTGGACCCGCGCTACTTCACCGACGAGGACGGCCACGACATGCGGGTCGCCGTCGCCGGCATCCGCCGGGCACGGGAGATCGTCGCGCAGAGCGCCATGGACGGCTTCCGCGGCCGGGAGCTGTTCCCCGGGGAGGACGTGCAGACGGACGAGGAGATCGCCGACTACGTCTCCCGGACCCACAACACCGTCTACCACCCCGCGGGCACCGTCCGGATGGGCGCGGTCGACGACCCGGACTCGCCGCTGGACCCGCAGCTTCGCGTCAAGGGCGTGCAGGGGCTGCGCGTGGTGGACGGCTCGGTCATGCCGCAGCTGGTCGCAGTGAACCCCAACATCACGACGATGCTGATCGGCGAGCGCGCGGCGGACCTGCTGCGCGCCGACCTCGACGCCTGAGCCGACCGACGAGGACGCCCGGCACCCCCGCGAGGGGTGCCGGGCGTCTCGCGTCCGGGCGAGGAGACGTGATTCACTCCAGCCGGCATCCATCCGCTCGGCACTCCCCTGCCCAGCACCGCAGCGGCTCCCCGGGATATCCGGACAGGTGTCCGTCATCGGCCGTCGCACACCGGAATGCCCGGCCTGACCGGAGCCTGGACGCTTCCTCACCGCCGTGGTGAGACGCCTGCGGTAGCGTCGCCCGCCGCATCCCGCCGACTCCCCTCCCAGGAGGCCAGCACCATGACGTCCCGCACCACCCCGAGGCTCCCCCGGACCGTCGCCCTGCGACGGACCCTCGCCGCCGTCTCCCTCGCCGCCGCGGTGGCGATCACCGGCTGCACCCAGCAGTCCGACTCCTCCGGCGCCTCCGACGCCGGCGGAGCGAGCGACGCCGGCGGCCAGCAGCAGAGCCAGCAGCAGGCGTCCGACGGCGGCGGCGCCCAGGGCGCCGCGCCGGACCTCTCCGACGTCCCCGACCCGGTCGCGGAGGTCAACGGGGAGACGATCTCGAAGGAGGACTTCTCCACCTCCTTCGAGCAGCAGTACGAGCAGGCCGCGATGCAGCAGCAGAGCACCGGCCAGTCCGTGGACGAGGACCAGCTGAAGCAGCAGGTCGCCCAGCGGCTCGTGGACAACCTCCTGCTCCAGCAGGGTGCGGAGGGCGCCGGCATCGAGGCGAGCGACGACGACATCGATGCGACGCTGGAGCAGATCGGCGCGCAGAACGGCATGACCTCCGCCGACGAGGTCGTGAAGGCGCTCGAGCAGCAGGGCATGGACGAGGAGCAGATCCGCAGCGAGGCCGCGAAGCAGTTCACGATCACGACCTTCATCGACAAGAAGGCCGGGATCGGCGATCCGACGGACGAGGAGCTGAAGACCGCCTACGACCAGATGGTGCAGCAGCAGGAGCAGGCGGCCGCCCAGACGGGCGAGTCCGGCGGCGAGCAGGCGCAGACCCCGGCGTTCGAGGACGTCAAGGACCAGCTCGCCCAGCAGGTGAAGGCCCAGGAGGAGGGCGAGGCCGCGCAGAGCATCGCCGACGAGCTCGAGAAGAGCGGGGACGTGACGATCAACCTCTGACGGGGCCTCCCGCCGGAGGCTGGGACAGGAGGGCGCGGGCGGCTCAGCGCTCGGTGACCCGCCCGCCATCGACCTGCCAGCGGCGGTCGATCCGGACCGCCTCGATCATCCGGCGGTCATGGGTGACGAGCACGAGCGTGCCGTCGTAGGCGTCGATCGCCTGCTCGAGCTGCTCGATGGCCGGGAGGTCCAGGTGGTTCGTCGGCTCGTCGAGCACGAGCAGGTTCACGCCGCGCGCCTGCAGCAGGGCGAGGCCCGCGCGGGTGCGCTCCCCCGGGGAGAGCTCGTCCATGCCGCGGCCCACGTGGTCCGCGCGCAGGCCGAACTTCGCGAGCAGGGTGCGCACCTCCGCCGGGGTCATCTCGGGGACCTGCGCGCCGAAGGCCTCCGCGAGCGGCACGGCGCCCGCGAGCAGCGAGCGGGCCTGGTCGATCTCGCCGATCTGCACGCTCGTGCCGAGGCTCGCGCTGCCCTCGTCGGGGGTGCGGCGGCCCAGCAGCACGCGCAGCAGGGTCGACTTCCCAGCGCCGTTGGGGCCGGTGATCCCGATCCGCTCCCCCGCGTTCACCTGCAGGGAGACGGGTCCCAGGGTGAACTCGCCCTGGCGCACCACGGCCCCGGAGAGCGTCGCGACGACGGTGCTCGAGCGGGGCGCCGCGCCTATGCTCATCTCGAGCCGCCATTCCTTGCGCGGCTCCTCGACCTCCTCGAGGCGGCTGATGCGGCTCTCCATCTGGCGCACCTTCTGGGCCTGCTTCTCGCTCGACTCGGACTGCGCGCGGCGGCGCACCTTGTCGTTGTCCGGGGACTTCCGCATCGCGTTGCGCACGCCCTGGCTGGACCATTCGCGCTGGGTGCGGGCGCGGGAGACGAGATCCGCCTTGGTCGCGGCGTACTCCTCGTACCTCTCGCGGGCGTGGCGGCGCACGGTCGCGCGCTCCTCGAGGAAGGCGTCGTAGCCGCCGCCGTAGACGCGGTTGCTGTGCTGGGCGAGGTCGAGCTCGAGCACGGTGGTGACGCAGCGGGAGAGGAACTCGCGGTCGTGGCTCACGAGCACGGCGCCGCCGCGCAGGCCCTGGACGAAGGTCTCGAGCCGGGCGAGTCCGTCGAGGTCGAGGTCGTTCGTGGGCTCGTCGAGCAGCACGAGGTCGAAGCGGGAGAGCAGCAGCGCCGCGAGGCCCACCCGGGCGGCCTGCCCGCCGGAGAGGGAGGTCATCATCGTGCGCCGGGCGTCCTCGGGGCCGAGCGCGAGGCCGAGGTCCGCGAGCATCGGCGGGATGCGCTCCTCGAGGTCCGCGGCGCCCGTCGCGAGCCAGTGGTCCAGGGCCGCGGCGTACACGTCGGCCGGGTCCGGGCCGCCCCGGGCGGGGGCGGGCGCGGCGAGCGCGGCGGCGGCCGCGTCGTGGCGGGCGGTCGCCTCGGCGCAGCCGGTGCGGCGCGCGATGTAGGCGGCGATGCTCTCGCCCTCGACGCGCTCGTGCTCCTGCGGGAGGTGGCCGACGAAGGCGTCGCCGGGATTCAGGGTCACGCGGCCGGCCATCGGCGCGGTCTCGCCGGCGAGCAGGCGCAGCAGGGTGGACTTGCCGGCCCCGTTCGCGCCGACCACCCCGATCACGTCGCCCGGGGCGACGGTGAGGTCCAGGTCCTCGAACAGGACCCGGTGGCCGTGGCCGCCGGAGAGGCCATGGGCGACGAGGGTGGCGGTCATGGGGAGCATCCTCCCACCGCACGGACGCCCGCCCGTCATGCGGCATCGACTCGCCGCGGATCGGTCGCGCCCGCCCGGCGGGACAGCGTGCGCCTGTGCGGTGATCGGAGCCGGCACCCGGGCCGGGACCTCCACACCAGCTCACGGCACGCCCCGGCCCTTGCGAGCGAGACGGGAAACCCTTGCTCCTCCCCGCTGTCGACACCGGTTCCGGCACCCGCCGGCTGCGCCGACCGGCAGATCGAGGCGGTGCGTGACGCCCCGCTCGGCCCCGCCGAGGGGCGGTCGCGCGAGACCCGTGCCGCAGCGCCCTCTCCGTGGGCGGGAGCAAGGGCAGGAGCCGGCGCGCGGGCGGGCGCCCTCGCCTGGGCACGAGACGACGCCGACCCACCGGCGCGCCATCGTGCTTCTCCTGCTAGGTTCGCGGCAGCAGCGGACAGCGGAGTCCGCGGAAGGTGGCAGTCATGACCCGGATGATCGATACGGCCGAGCACACCGACGCCGAGGGCCGCCTGCGCGTGGTCCACGGCGTGGACATCGAGGCGGGGGGCGCCGACGGCACGGCCCCCGTGACCGCCCAGGACCTGCGACAGCTGGCGGAGCTCGGCCTCGACGCCGTGCGAATCGTCGGCGCGGGCTCGGCGGAGCAGGCGCGCGAGCTGCTCGACCTCGCCGGGGCCGAGGGACTCTCCGTGATCCTCGCCGACGCCCCCGAGGCGGGAGCGGGCCACCCGGCGCTGCTCGACGTCTCCGGTCTCGCCCTGCGCGAGCTGAGCGGCGAGGAGCCCCTGGACGAGGAGCTCCTGGACGCCCTGGACCAGGGCGTCACCGGATGGATCTACCACCGGTGGGAGCCGGGCTTCGCGACCTCGGAGGTCGCCCGGACCCTGCGCCGGCCCCGGCCCGTCGCGGTCGCCGGGACCTCCCTGCGCAGCGGTCGGTCCGCGGGCGGCAGCTGGAAGGCCGCCTGGGACGGCGCGGAGGCCTCCGCGCCGAGCGAGTTCTGGGTGCCCGAGGAGCTCGACGTCGAGGTCGTCGTCGACGGCGCCCGCACCTCCCTCACCCGTGAGGGCGCGCGCGTGCTCGTCCCGGCCGGACCCGGGGAGCACCGCCTGCGGGTGAGCTGAGGCGGCGGCCCCGGAGCGACGGCGGCGCGGCGCCATTCCGCCCGAGCCCGGTGACGTCGAGCGTGGCGCCGAGCGGGCAGGCCTCGGACCTCCTACGGTGTCCTGGTGACCGACGCCACTCCGCCGCCCCCTGACCGCCCGCGTCTCGTCCTCACGCGCCGGGGACGCCTCGCCCGCACGATCGTGGTGGCCCTGCTCTCCGTGCTGCTGATCCTCGTCGTGGTGCTCGGGGTGCGCGCCCTCGCGAGCCCCGCGGAGCCCCCGGGCGATCCCTCCTCCCCCACGACCCCGTCTCCCGCCCCGGTGCCGAGCGACGGCGGCGGGGCGTCCGACGGTGGTGGGTCGGACGGCGGCGGCGCCTCCGACGGCAGCCCGGTCGCCGCGGCGGCGACGGGCGGGGTCACGGCCGAGATCACGGCGGCGAGCACGGAGATCCCCCGCTCGGGCATGACCGGCGAGGGCACCTGGACCGTGGCCGAGCCGGCGACCGACGGCGCCGCGTCGGAGGGCAGTGCGTCGGACGGGAACGTGCGCTCCTACCTCCTGCGCGTCGAGGACGGCATCGACCTGGAGGCCGGCGAGGTCGCCGGCGTCGTCGCCGAGGTCCTCGCCGACGAGCGCGGCTGGGAGCCCCTCGAGCACGTCGCCTTCCGTCAGGTCACGGAGCCCGCGGAGGCGGACTTCACGATCTCCCTCGCCTCCCCGCCCACCGTGGACGAGCTCTGCGCGCCGGCCCGGACCAACGGCCTGTGGAGCTGCCGGATCGGGGAGGAGGTGGTGCTCAACGCGGACCGCTGGACGCTCATGACGCCAGTCTTCGACGACCTCGGCGAGTACCGCGCCTACATGGTCAACCACGAGGTGGGCCACTTCCTGGGGCACGGCCACGAGACCTGCGGCGGCGAGGGCGAGGCCGCACCGGTGATGCTCCAGCAGTCGATGGACCTGGGCGGCTGCCGGGCGAACCCCTGGCCCTCCGCGGACGGCGAGGCCTGATCCCGCCCCGGGCCGGCGGACCGGGATCCGGCACCTGGGAGTGCCCCGGCCCGCCGTGCTCTACGGTTCACCCATGATCCGACGCCTGATCGCCGGAGCGTTCTGGCGTCTGAGCCGGTGGCGCCTCGTCACCGAGCCCGCCTCCCCGCGGCCCACGGTGCTCGTGGGCGCGCCCCACACCTCCAACTGGGACTTCGTGCTCATGCTCGCGATCGCGTGGGAGCTCGGGATCCGCATCCACTGGCTGGGTAAGAACAGCCTGTTCACGGGATGGAAGGGGCCGATCATGCGGCGCCTGGGCGGGATCCCCGTGGACCGCTCGGACCCGGGCCGGGTCGTGGAGGAGGTCGTCGCTCGCGTGGACTCCGGCGAGGTCTTCAGCCTCGTCGTCACGCCCGACGGCACCCGCGGGGACCACGACCTGTGGAAGTCGGGCTTCCATCGGATCGCCCGCCGCACGGGCCTGCCCGTCACGCTCGGCTACGTGGACCGCACGACGATGACGACGGGCCTCGGCCCGACCCTCGCGATGACGGAGGACCTGCGCGGCGACATGCACACGATCCGCGCTTTCTACGCGGACAAGGCCGGCTGGCATCCCGAGCAGCGGGTCGAGCCGCGCCTGCGCGAGGAGGACGAGCCCCGCAGCGAGGGAGCCGCCGGCGCCTGAGCCGGGCCGAACCGGCGACCGTACCCGCCGGGAAAACACCTCGCGGTGCTCGACACGCCGACGCAGACTGTCGCCGTGCTCACCCTCGATCCGGTCGCCCCCGCGGCGCTCGACGACGTCCTCGCCCGCCTCGCCGCCTGGCAGCGCGAGGAGCTGCCCGTCCCCCTGCACCCGAGGGACCTCGCCTGGGCGCTCCGTCGGGGCGAGCAGCAGCTCACCGCCGCACTGCGCACCTGGTCCCGGGACCGGGAGGTGCTCGCGGTCGGCTTCCTCGACGGGCCGGACGTCCTGCGCCTGGGCATCGATCCCGCCGCCGCAGAGGACGAGGAGCTCGCCGCCCGCCTCCGCGACGACCTCGCCGCCGGCCCTGGCGCACTGTTCCCCGCGGAGCAGCTCGCCGTCGAGCTGCGCCACGGGCTGGCCCTGGACCAGGTGATGCGCGCCGCCGGATGGACGGAGGGCGAGCCATGGACCCCGCTGCGACGGCCGACCGCGCCCGCCGGGTCCGGCTCGGGCGACGAGGCCATCGCCGACACCGACCTCGCCGTGAGCACCGTCGACCCCGATCGGCCCGGCGCAGAGGAGTGGGCGGCCGTGATCCGCTCGGGCTTCCCGGGCTCGACCCTGACCGGTGAGCACTGGCAGGGTTTCGCCGCGCACTCGCTGTACGCCCGGTACGGCCGCACCCTGCTGGGCCGCGACCGCGAGGGGACGGCGGCGGCCGCCGCGGTCGTGTGGTCCGACGGGCCCGGCCGGCCGGGCTTGCTCGAGCCGATCGCGGTCTCCGCCGCGCATCGCCGGCGCGGGTACGGCCGGGCGATTAGCCTCGCCGCCGTCGCCGCCCTCGAGGAGCTCGGCGCCTCGAGCGCCATGGTCGCGACGCCGAGCACCCAGCCCGGAGCCGTCCGCACCTACCGGGCCGCGGGATTCGTCACCGGGGGTCCCGTGCGGGACCTCGTCCGGCCCCGTCCATCGCATCCTGAGGCATCCTGAATCCATGGACGACCTGCACGTGCCCCCGGGGCCCGGTGCCCCGCGCGGCCTGCGGATCCCCGCGGCGGAGCTCACCGAGCAGTTCTCCCATGCCTCCGGCCCGGGCGGGCAGGGCGTCAACACGGCCGATTCGCGCGTCCAGCTGCGCTGGGACCTCGGTGCCTCGGCCGCGCTGACCCCGGCGCAGCGGGAGCGGGCCCTCGCCGCGCTCGGCCCGCGGCTCGTGGGCACCGTGCTCACCGTGGCCGCCGCGGAGCACCGCAGCCAGCGCCGCAACCGCACGGCGGCCCGCGAGCGGCTCGCGGGCCTGCTGCGCGAGGCGATCGCTCCCCCGGTGCCGCGCCGCGCCACGAAGCCCACGCGCGGCTCCCAGCGGCGGCGTCTCGAAGGAAAGCGGCAGCGCTCCCTCACCAAGCAGCAGCGCCGTCGGCCCGGCGGGGACTGAGCCCGCCCGGGTCTCAGTCGGGGACCGGGAAGGCCAGCAGGTTCTCCTCCATCGTCTTCCCGTCCAGGCCGAGCCCGAGGCTCAGCGCGTCCCGCTCCCGCCCCGTCCGGGTCGCCGTGACGAGCCGGTGGTGGTGCCCGTGGAGGATCAGCCGTGGGGAGAGGGCGTCCGCGACGCGGCCCAGGCGCTCGCGATGCTCCTCGCACCACGCGAGCACCCCCTCGTCGCGGACGGCGAACCACGCACCGAAGGACGGATCGAGGTCGAGCTCGACGCCTGCGGGGGCGTCGTGGCAGAGCAGGACGTCCGCCCCGCGGGACCCGACGCCCTCCTCCCGGATCTCCTCGACGAGGGCCTCGTCGATCCGCTCGTCCGGCCACCACTCGGCGCCGAGCAGCCGGGACCCGCGGTCGATCGAGCCGGCGCCGCCGAGCACGAGCGCCGTCTCCTCACCGATCGCGAGGCGCGTGCCGTCGGGCAGGTAGGAGATCCGCCCGTCCTCGGTGAGCGGCCACGGCTCCTCCCCCGCGACGTCCTCGAGGCGGTGCTCGCGGCGCGGGTCCAGGCCGCGCAGCACGGCTCGGGAACGGGTGCTGCGGGCCTGTCCCCCACGGCAGGACGACCCTAGTCTGGCCGCCATGAGCATGCTGCGGATGGACCATGTGGGACTCATCGTCGAGGACCTCGAGGCGGCGATCTCCTTCTTCGAGACGCTCGGTCTGCAGGTCGAGGGCCGCGCCGAGGTGAGCGTTGAGTGGGCCGAGCGCGTCACCGGCCTGCCCGGGATGCGCACGCGCATCGCCATGCTCGCCGCACCGGACGGCAGCGGACGCATCGAGGTGGGCGCCTTCGACTCCCCCGCCGCCGTCGGCCGTGACCGTCCCCGGGACGAGCCCCACGCCCTCGGCTACCGCTCGCTCATGTTCGAGGTGGACGACGTCGACGCGACGACCGAGCGGCTCGCCGCACACGGCGCGACCCTCATCGGCGAGGCCGCGACCTACGAGGACTCCTACCGCATGTGCTACCTGCGCGGGCCCGAGGGGATCATCGTCGCGCTCGCGGAGTCCGTCCGCTCCTGAGGCCGCGGCGCGCGGCGCTCAGGAGTCCGCGAAGACGCCCACACGGTTGCCGCTCGGGTCCGTGAACTCGAAGCGCCGCCCACCGGGGAATACGTAGGGGCCGGCGACGACCTCGCCGCCCGCGGCCCGCACCGCCTCGACGGTCGCGTCGAGATCCTCGGAGAACAGCAGCACGAGCGGGCCGCCGCCGGTGGGCTCGGCGCCCGGGTCCAGGCCGCCGATCTCGCCCTCGCCGTCCGGGGTGACGATGCCGCTGTACTCCGGGCCGTAGTCGGTGAAGCGCCAGGCGAAGGCCGCCTCGTAGAAGGCCTTCGTCGCGGCGAGATCCCTCGCCGGGAGCTCGATGTAGCTGATCGCGTGATGGACCGGTGCGGCCATGGCGTCTCCTCCGTCGGATGACTGCTGCGGGTGCCGGACACGGGCAGTCTCGCAGAGGGGGCCGACGGAGGAGACGCGCCGGCTCACTCGGTCCCGGCCGACCCCTCCTCCGACGACGTCACGCCGGAGGCCCTGTCCTTGAGCGGCTTCTTGAAGGCCGTGAACGCGCTGACCTGCACGATGCCGCCGTCCTTCGTGGGATCCAGGGCGAGGGAGCGGGCCTCCTCGCCCACGGCCTCCTCGTCGCCCGAGACCTCGGCGGCGTCACGGCTCACCGCGAACCAGCCGTAGACCTTCTTGTTCTTCAGGCCCTTCCAGGTGACGCTCGCGTCCTCTCCCGAGGCGTGGTTGACCTCGCCGATCACCTCGTCCGTCGGCGTGATGCCGACGAGCGCGTCGGTCGTGAACGCGGTCGTGCGGCCCTGGAACTGCACGGGGAGGCGGAAGTCGTCCTCACGGCCGTCGTAGCGGTCCTTCGTGTCGTACTCGGTGGCGCCGAACTCGTCCATGTACGGCGAGTAGGTGTCCACGGAGACCTCGCCGCGGTCCAGGTCGAACTGGAGCAGGCGGAAGAACGCCGCACCGAAGCGCAGGCCCGTGTCCTTCCCGTAGCCGCCCTCCTCGGTCAGGCCCAGCTGGTCCGAGCCCACCTCGTAGAACTGGTAGTCGGCGAGCAGCTCGACGACATCGTTGCCCGCCTCTCCCACGTCGGTGCGCACGCCGATCGAGACGCCGTGCTCGTGCCCGGAGAGCACGAGCGCGACGTTCGGGTGCTTCTCGAGGATCTGCTCGCGGATGATCTGGCCGTCCTGGGAGAAGGTCCCGCCGCGGCCGTCGGGCTCGGAGCTCGGCTTGTTGTACGCATGGGTGAGCAGGATGGCGTCGCGGCCCGCGTACTGGTCGAGCACATCGCTCGCCCAGGCGGCCTCCTCGTCGGTGACGATGTAGCCGAGGCTCAGGGCGATGAAGTCCTGGCCGCCGGCGCTGAAGAGGTTGTAGCTGTTGTCGTTGTCCCCCTCCTTCCACGGGTGGTACTCGGCGCCCGCCTCCTTCCAGGAGTCCTGCTGGGCGAGGGCCTCGTAGCGCTCCGCGCCGAAGTACTGGTTGTAGAGGCTGTCGGTGCCGGTGTCCCCGCCGCCGAGGTTGTCGTGGTTGCCGGGGAGCACGGAGTGGGGCACGCCCGTGTCCTCGAGGATCTTCTGGGTCTCGGAGGCGAACTGCATCTCCTCCTCCGCCTTGCCGCGGTCCGTGGCGCCGGTGTTCCAGTCCTCGATGATGTCCCCGGTGTGGGCGACGTAGGCGAGCTTGTGCTCCTCGCCGTGCTCGGCGACCCAGCGGTAGGAGTCCTCGTAGGCGCTCGCCCACTCCTCGCGCTCCGCCGCGGTCGCCTTCTGGGTGGCGCCCTGGCTGAGGTACTGGGTGTCGGTGATGTGCATGAGGGAGAAGTCGTAGTCGTCGGGGTCCTCGAAGCCGTCCTTGACGGGCTCGTCGAGGTCGTCGGCGAAGGGGTCGGTGCCGATGACCAGGGCGCGCAGCGTGCCGCCGGCGCCCTGGGCGGCGGTGGCCGAGGCGAGCAGCTCGGTGTCGCCCTCGGAGCTGCCGCGGGCGGTGTCGGTCACCTCGTAGCGGCCGGTCTCCGGGTTCAGCAGCAGCAGGCTCACGGAGCGCGCCGGGTCCACCTGGCCGCTCCAGGCGACCTGCTGGCCGGCCTCGGTGAAGGGGATCTCGGTGCGCAGGGCGGGCACCTTCGCGGTGACCGGGGAGTCGAGGTCCTTGCCGTCGCCCGGGGCGAGCTTCTCGCCGGTCTTCTTCGCGTCCTGGAGGGTGACGTCACCGGCGACCGAGCCGTCCTCGGCGACGTCGGCCGCCTCGATGACACCCTGCCGGGTGCCCGTCGCGGAGGAGATCTCCCCGGCGAGGAAGGTGGTGCGGAGGTCCTCGCCGGTGGGGCTCGTGGCGCGCGCGGTGAGCTGGGCGCTGCCCCTGCCGCTGGACTGCTCGACGCCGCCCGCCGTGGGGATGCTGGTGGAGGTGAAGGTCTCCTGTCCGGAGACGCCCTCGCCGAACTGGTCGAGACCGGTCCAGGCGAGGGTGTGCTCGCCGGCGGCGAGGCCGGGGCCCACCTCGTCGCCGAGGGAGACGGGCTCCCCGTCGAGGGTGTAGGCGAGGGGCCGGGCGAGCAGCTTCTCGTGCTCGTGGGTCCCCTCGAGGGTGGTCGGCGCGGTGAGGCGGGAGCCGGGGGCAGGGCTCGTGAGGGTGAAGGAGGCCTGGTCCTCGGTGCGGCCGGCGAAGGTGCTCGCGTAGCGGGCGGTGATCTCCTCGCCGCTGAGGGCGCGGGAGTAGATGCCGGCGCCGGCGAGGGAGACGGTGCCGTGGAACTGCGGGTTGCCGGAGCCGTTGGTGTCCGCGCCGAGGAAGAACTGGTGGGCGGCGGTCTTCGGCGGGGCGCTGATGGCGGAGCCGCTGGTGGGGGTCTCGGCGACCTTCGTGCCGTCGAGGTAGAGGGAGACGGACTTCCCGTCCCAGACGCCGGTCGCGTGGTACCAGACGCCCTGCTCGATCGGCACGCCGGCGCCGTAGTACTTCCCGTCGACGTTGACCATCATCTTCAGGGTCGAGCCGTAGACGGTGAGCGAGTAGCCGCCGCCCTCCTTGGCGCCGCAGAAGTTGCCGCGGGACTCGTCGTCGCCGTCGGAGAGGCCGTCGTCGAAGCGGACGGTGCACTCGAGCGTGAGGGCCTTCGCGGTCTTCTCGAAGCCGTCCGCGAAGTCGTAGCGGGTGGCGCCGGTGCCATCGTAGGAGGCGACCTGGCGGCCGAGCGCGGCGTCCTCGCCGACGGTCGGGGCGGTGCCGAAGGGAGTCTGCGTGCGCTGCTGGGCCTGCTCGTCGAGGCCGGTCGCGTCGATGTCGACGTCGAGGACGTCCGGGGTGGGCGCCTCGACGGCGGGGGTGGGCAGCGGGTCGCGCTGGGCGGGGGCGGCCGGGGTCGACGGGGACGCCGGGGCGGTGACCGGGGCGGCCTGCGCCGGTGTGGGGCCGAGGGCGAGGGCGGGGGTGAGTCCGAGTGCGACGGTGACGGCGAGGGCGAGCGGGGAGAAGCGCCGGGGACGGGGCAACATGGGGGCTCCAGGGGTCGAGGAGGAGGACAGGGCCGGGCTCGACGCTAGGGAGCGAGGAGGACGGGGGCGTGCCGCGCAGGCGAAGCTTCGGGGTGGGACAGGTGGACGGAAGGTGACCCGCGCCTCACATGCCCGGAATGCCTGATCACCGGAGGGGCCGCAGGTCAGCGCAGGGTGGGCGCGCTCCCACGACGTGGTGGGTGCGCTCCCGGCAGGATGGCCGCGGGATGAACGCGGCGGGGCGGCAGGGCCGGGCCAGGCGGAGGTCAGGCGCGGGGCAGGGTGGCGCGGGCGATCGTGCCGCCGCCCGGGCGGGGCAGCAGCGCGAGGGTGCCGCCCTGACGCTCGAGGGTGCGCACCGTGATCGCGAGCCCGAGGCCGTGCCCGGGCACCTCCTGCCCCGCCTCCCGGTGGAAGGGCGCGAGGACCTGCTCCGGGTCCTGGATCCCGGGACCGCGGTCCAGCACCTCGAGCCGCACCGCCTCCCCCACCGCCATCGCCCGCACCTCGATCGGTCCGGCCCCCGCGGCGTGCCGCAGGGCGTTGCCGACCAGGTTCCGCAGCACCGTGGTCGCGGCCGTCGCGGGAACGAGCGCCCCGTCGGCCGCCTCGAGGTCGAAGCGCAGATCGGCCCGGGCTCCCTCGGGGGTGCCCAGCAGGTCCCCGGCGAGCGCGCGCACCACGTCCTCCACGCTCTGGCCGTGGTCCTCGGGGGCCGACTCGTCGCCGAGCACGAGGAGCTGGTCGGCGAGGGTCCGCAGCCGGGCCAGCCCACCCTCGAGGGTGCGCCCGCGCCTCTCCCGCTCCTCCTCGTCCCGGGCGGCGAGCAGGTGCTCGGCCTGGAAGGACACGGCGGCGATCGGGGTGCGCAGCTCGTGGGCGGCCTCCGCGGCGAAGCGGCGCCGGCCCTCGAGCACACCCGCGGCGCGGGCGTGATGGGTGTCGACGGCGTCGAGGAAGCCCGTGAGCTCGTCGGGCACGCCGTCCCGGGGTAGGGGCTCGAGCTGGTCACCGCCGCGGGAGGCGAGCTCGCGACGCAGCGACTCGACCGGGCGCAGCGCCCAGGAGACCACGAGCACGGAGCCGAGCACGAGCAGCGGCACCGCGACCACGATCGGCACGAGGGTGGAGGTCACGGTCTCGCGCACGGCGTCGTCTCGCACGGCGATCGGCTGCGCCGCCGCGAGCCGGCGACTGTCGGGCAGCGTCCGCACGGCGACCCGCTGCGGCCCGTCGTCCGTGGTCGTCGTGGACAGGCAGTCCGGGAGCGAGGAGGGGAGGTCGTGGCCGGAGCCGGCGGAGATCTCCTCGACGACGATCCCCGCGCCCGCCCCGGTGCTCGCGACGTCGGCCGATGCGGAGGGGTCCGGGACGGCGGCGAGCTCGGAGATGCGCGTGAGCAGCTCGTCCTGGGTCTCCGCGGCCTCCTGCCGCGCGCGGAGCGTCGACCCGACCGCGGCGAGCGCGGCGACGACGAGCACCAGCAGGGTCAGCGCGGTGACCAGCCGGGTGCGCAGGGAGGCGCCGGCACCGCGGGGCGCCCTCACGGCAGCCTCGGGATCGTCCAGCCCAGGCCCCGCACGTTGCGGATCGACTCGGGCCCGAGCTTCCCGCGCAGGCGACGGATGAGGAAGTCGATCGCGTTGGACTCGATCTCCACCTCCCCCTCGTAGACCTGCGCCTCGAGCTGGCCGCGGGAGAGGACCATGCCCGGATGCATCATGAGCGCCCGCAGCAGGGCGAGCTCGCGACGGGTCAGCGGGACCACCTCCCCGCCCGGGCCCGTGGCCGTGGCGGCGGACTCGTCCAGCGTGATGCCGCCCGCGCGGAGCACGGCGCTCGTGTGCGCGGTCCCGCGTCGGCCGACGGCCCGCAGCCGGGCCCGCAGCTCCTCGTAGGCGAAGGGCTTCGTGAGGTAGTCGTCGGCCCCGGCGTCGAGGCCCGCGACCTTCTCCTCGAGCCGGCCGCGGGCCGTCATGACGATGACGGCGGGGCCGGCCTCCTCCGCTCGCAGCGACCGCAGCACGTCCATCCCGTCGAGACCCGGCAGGCCGAGGTCCAGCAGGACCACGTCGAAGTCGCCGAGCGGGGCGAAGGCGGCTGCGGTCGGGCCGTCGTCCACGTGCTCGACGACGTGGGCGTCCTCGACGAGGCGCTGGACGAGGACGCCCGCGATCATCGGGTCGTCCTCCGCCAGCAGGATCCTCATGGCGGCTCCTCCTTCTCGCGGGCCTGCCCCGTCCCGGGGAGCCGGGACGGGGCAGGCCCATCATGCGCGGTGTCGGTCAGCCCTGCAGGGAGGTGATGACCTTCTGCAGGTCGTGGGAGGCCTGCAGGCTGGTCGCCTGGTCCGGGTGGTCGGCGCGCAGGGCGGTGAGCTCCGCGTCGATCGCCTGGTCCATCGTGCTCCAGTCCTGCGGCGACTGCGGCTTGAGACCGGCCTCCGCGGAGTCCCACGCCGTCTCGAGGTCCTTCACCCGGGTGCGGGCGCCGGAGAGGTCCCCGGCCTCGATCTTCGTGTTCACGTCGTCGACGATCATCTGGAAGCTCGAGAGGTCGCCGAGCGGGCCCTGGGAGGCGGCGGCCGACGACGCGGCCGGTGCGGGCTGCGCCGGGTGGAAGGCCGTGGCGGTGCCGGCGGCGGCCACGATGGCGAGCGCGCCGGCGCCGGCCCAGACCACGTCGCGGAGTCGCCCACCGGGCACGCCCTGGCCCTTGACCTGGACGCCGTGACGGTGCACGAGGAGCTGCTCGCGGATCACGAGGACCACGATGATGGCGAGGAACAGCAGGCTCGTCAGGCTCGCGCCGAGGCCCATGCCGCCGTAGGCGCGGTCCTGGGTGAGCAGGTCACCGATCGAGGCGCCGAGCGGGCGGGTGAGGACGTAGGCGATCCAGAACGTCGCGACGACCGAGACCCCGGCGCGGGCGGCGACCGCGCAGGCGAGGATCAGCGCGCCGAAGATGATCGCGCCGAGCAGGAACCCGAGCCCCAGGGCCTCGGTGGCGAGATCACCGGCGGCGGTGCCGAGGGCGAAGGCGGTGAGGATCGCGGCCCAGTAGAACGCCTCGCGGCGCACGGTGTCGATCGACGTGATCGCGAGGGTCCGCTCCTGCGCGTACCAGGCGGAGAACACGATCGCGAGCAGCACCGTGAACACGGCGGTCGAGACGTAGAGGCTCACGCCGAGGGTGTCGGTGAAGAAGTCGGTGATCTGCGTGCCGACGATGCTCACGAGCACCACGGTGGTCCAGTAGATCCACGGCGTGTAGGCGCGGGAGCGGAACTGCAGCACGAGCGCGGCGGCGAGCAGCACGAGCATCATGCCGGTGGTGACCATCGGCCCGAGGCCCACGTTCACCGCGAGGTAGTCGGCGAAGGTCTCGCCGACGGTGGTGGAGAGGATCCTGATGGTCCAGAAGGTCGCCGTGATGATCGGGACCTTCATCATCCGCTCGGGCGTCAGGGCGCGGAACGGGAGGGTGTCGACCCGGGGTCGGTGCTGCGGGACGGGACTGCTCACGGGAATCTCCTTCGGGGATCGGTGGCCTGCGGGAGAGAGCCTCGGGGGCGAGAGTGAGCGCAGAATGAGCGACCCCGGTAGCGTGCGGCGGATGAGCGTCCCCGATCACCGCCTCACATCCCGCCGCGCCCCGGCGACTGCGGCACATGAGCATGCGTGAGCCCTTCGAGCAGGCCGTCGCCCGGCACGGCCCCGCCGTGATGCGGGTGTGCCGTGCGGTGCTCCTGGACGCCGCGGACGCGGAGGACGCCTGGTCCGAGACCTTCCTCTCCGCCCTGCGCGCCTGGCCGGAACTGCCGGCGTCGACGAACGTGGAGGCGTGGCTGGTGCGGGTCGCCCAGCGGCGGGCGATCGACGTGATCCGTCGGCGATCCCGCGCTCCGCTGCCCGTGGAGTCCCTGCCCGAATGGGCCTCGACCGCGGGCGGGCCGGGCGCCGACGTGGGGCTGTGGGCGGAGGTCGCGGCGCTGCCCGAGAAGCAGCGCCTCGCCGTCGCCTACCACTACCTGGGCGGACTCCCCCACGCTGAGACCGCCGAGCTCACCGGCAGCACGCCCGCCGCCGTCCGCCGCGCCGCGGCCGACGGGGTCGCCACGCTGCGCCGCACCCTCGCCCCCGAAGGAGCCGACCGATGATCCCCGCCCCCGACCTCGCCGCCCACCTCCCCGTCGACCCCGCGCAGCTGGATCGTCTGCAGAACCGTCTCGCCGCGGCCGCGCGGGCGGAGCGGCTGCTGGACGTCGCCACCCGCACCGTCGACTCGCCCGTCGGCCCGCTGCTGCTCGCCGCGACCGCGCAGGGCCTGCTGCGCGTCGCCTACGAGCGTGAGGACTTCGACGGGGTGCTCGACACGGTCGCGAGCACCGTGAGCCCCCGGATCCTGCGGGACCGCGGCCGGCTCGATCCTGCCGCGCGTGAGCTCGAGGAGTACTTCGCGGGGACCCGGCAGCGCTTCGACCTGCCGCTGGACCATGCGCTCTCCCGCGGGTTCCGCCTCCGGGTGCAGGAGTTCCTGCCCCGGATCGGCTACGGCAGCACGCTCTCCTACGGGCAGGTCGCCGCGCAGGTGGGGAACCCGCGGGCCTCGCGCGCGGTGGGCACCGCCTGTGCGACGAACCCGCTGCCGATCGTCGTCCCGTGCCATCGTGTGCTGCGCGGCGACGGCTCCCCCGGCGGCTACGTGGGCGGCCCCGACGCGAAGACCACCCTGCTCACCCTCGAGAGGACCGCATGAGCACCCCCGATACCGACACCGCCCCCGACGCCGGGACGGTCCTCGGCGAGGACGGCCTGGCGCGCCCCGCCTGGGCCGCGACCGATCCCCTGCTGCAGGCGTACTACGACACCGAGTGGGGCATGCCCGTGCGCGACGAGCAGGGCATGTACGAGCGGATCAGCCTCGAGGCGTTCCAGGCGGGGCTCTCGTGGGCGACGATCCTGCGCAAGCGCCCCGCCTTCCGCGAGGCCTTCGCCGGCTTCGATCCCGAGATCGTCGCGCGCTTCGACGAGGCCGACGAGCAGCGCCTGCTGGCCGACGCCGGGATCGTGCGCAACCGCGCGAAGATCGCGGCGACGATCACGAACGCCCGCGCCACGCTGGACCTGCGGGAGCGGGGCGGCCTCGTGGAGCTCGTGTGGTCCTACCGGCCGGAGGTCACGCCGCGACCGCGCACCGCGGCGGAGGTCCCGACCCGCTCCCCGGAGTCCGTGGCGCTGTCGAAGCGGCTGCGGAAGGAGGGCTTCGCCTTCGTCGGCCCCACGACGATGTTCGCGCTCATGGAGGCCGTGGGCATCGTGGACACGCACCTGCTGGGCTCGCACCGCCGGGGCAGCTCGGGCGTTTGGGACGACTGATCGACGTGCACCGGGCCGTGATCGACGCAGGGCTCCAGCATTCGGTCGCGTGTCGCGAGGACGGCACGGTGCTCGCCGCCGGCTCGGACGAGGACGGCCGGTGCCGGGTCGGCGCCTGGCGGTGACGGGGCTGAGCCGCGCTCGCCCGGGCCGCGCCGGTCAGCCCAGCAGGAGGAAGACGCCGACGGTCCCGAGCACGACGCCGACGGAGACCATGGCGATCGCGGCCCTCGAGGCGCGGCTGCGGCCGAAGGTCATGGTGGTGGAGTAGATCCACACAGAGCCCAGGAACAGCAGGATCCCGGAGACGATGGTCATGACGAGGCCGGGGATGCTCACGGTGCGTTCTCCTGGGTCGGCGGGACTCGTGGTGGCGGCCGTCGGCCGACCTCAAGAACTGTACGCGAACGATTAGTGCACTAACTAGTTGCCTCGGAGTGATCCCCGTCCCGTCGGCGACGTCGGTCAGCCCCCGGGCACCTCGTCCTCGAGCGCGACGGTGATCAGCTTCATCATGCTCGCGTGCAGGGCCGTGAGCTCCTGCTCGTCCATGCGCAGTCGCCGCATCATCGCGGCGGGGATCTTCTCCGCCTCCGCCCGCAGCGCGGCGCCCTCGTCGGTCAGCACGATCGCGAGGGAGCGCTCGTCCGCGCTGTCACGGGTGCGCAGCACGTAGCCGAGGGCCTCGAGCCGCTTGATGAGCGGCGAGAGCGTCGCGGGCTCGAGGTGCAGGAGGCCGCTCAGCCCCTTGACCGAGAGCGGCGCCCGCTCCCACAGCGCGAGCATCACGAGGTACTGCGGGTGCGTGAGGTGCAGCGGCTCGAGCGCGGGCCGGTAGGCGGCGATCACGCTGCGCGAGGCGAGGGACAGCGCGAAGCACACCTGGCTCTCGAGGGCCAGCGGGTCCTTCACGGCCTCACCCTCCGCATCCACCGCCATCACGCCCTCCGCTCCCGTCGCCATGCTCCGTCCCTCGATCCTACGAGTCACCGCTCGGGCCCGGGGTCCAGGGGCAGCGGCTCGACGACCGGGGCGGGGTCGGTGCGCAGACGGCCGTAGGTGCGCACGTCGACCCGCACGCCGTCGACGAGGAACTTCCCGCGCTCGGTCCCCTCCGGGACGAAGCCCGCGGCACGGGCCACCGCCCCCGAGGCCGGGTTGTTCACGCGATGCCCGAGCTCGAGCCGCTCGAGATCCCGCGCGGTGAGCGCCCACTGCGCGACCGTTGCTGCCGCGCGGGCCATGAGCCCGCGGCCGCGGACCTCCGCATGCAGCCAGTACCAGAACCATCCGCTGCGCTCGGCCTCGTCGACCGTGAGGCCGACGAGGCCGACGGCCCTCCCCTCCTCGTCGATCACCCACGCCTCGTGCGGGGAGGGGCGCCCGTCGGCCCCGGTGTCGAGGAACCGGGCCACGTACCGCTCCGCCTCCTCCGGGCTGCGCACCGTGCCCTGCCGGGCCATGTCGGGGTGCGAGGCGAAGGCGGCGAGGACGTCCGGGGCGTCGCCGCGGCGCAGGCGGCGGAGCGTCGCGGGCGCCGAGGTCGCTGCGCGGACGGACGCCGTGCCGACGGTCGCCGCAGGCCGGGGCGGCTCGCCGACGGCCGCGAGCCAGTGCCGCAGCAGGTCCCGCACCGCGACCGGCTGATCGAGGTGGAGATTGTGCCCGGCACGGTCGAGCACCGCGGTCGTGGCGCGCGGGAGGCGTCGTGCGAGGGCGAGCTGGTCCTCGTAGCCGGCGACGGCGTCCTGGCGCCCCAAGGCCAGGAGCACCGGGGCATCGAGCTCCTCGAGCGCGGCGTCGGGAAGGCGCGGGAGCGTGTAGTCCGCGGCGAGGCGCGCGACGGCTCCACGATCCGCGGCGCGCAGCCCCGGCAGGGCCGTGGCCCGGAACCGGTCCCAGTTCTCCTGCGACGGCACGACGGCGAGCTCGGCGTAGAGGGCGGCTTCCTCGGGGGCGAGGGAGGCGAGCAGCCCGTCATCCGGCTCGAGCACCTCGCCCGGCGGCAGGGTGCGGTGGGCGTGCACCGGGTCCACCACGGGCGCGAGCAGGGCGATGCCGAGGCAGCGCTCCGGTCGGCGCGCGACGAGGTCCCGGGCGAGCAGTCCGCCGAGCGAGGAGCCGATCACCGCGAAGGGTCGCCCGTCGAGGAGCTCGCCGGCCACGCGGTCCAGCCAGTCGGCGAGCTGCGGCAGCCCGCCGGGCGCGGGCAGCGCCGGGGTCCGGCCGAAGCCCGCGAGGTCGAGGTGCAGCCGCTCCCACGGGGAGCTCTCGTCGAAGAGGTCCTCGAGGTCGAGCAGGAAGCGGTGGTCCACCTCGTTGCCGTGCACGAGCAGCAGCGGCGCCCCCTGCCCGCGGCGGACGACGTGCGGCACGGGATCGGTCATCGCGGCGGGGCTCCTCGGGGACTGTCAGACGGACGGGCGGCGCTCAGCGTACGCTTCCCCCACCGTCCCAAGGAGGCCACATGCCTGGTCAGGCCGTCTCGTTCACCGATGTCTCCACCGAGGGCCTCGAGTCCTCCCCCGTCACCGAGGCCCTCGCCGGCCTGCGCGCCAACGAGGCCCGCTACTTCCACACGAAGTACAAGCACACGTTCACCGTCGTGCCCGCCGCGGAGGCGCCGGAGACCCTCGCCTGGGTCCAGGAGATCCTGCGCAGCGAGCGGGACATGGTGATCGTCTCCCCCGCGCTCGAGGTCAGTGTCAACGACGTCGAGGGGATCCTCTGGGTGCATGTCTTCCACGAGTCCGGCCTCGCGCTGAACGTGCTGTGGACGCGCGAGGAGGGCGGCAAGCGCGCCGTGGGCCTCAAGCTCTCCGAGGGCATGGAGGTCCCCGAGGAGCTCGGCGCCTTCAGGTTCGCCCGGCAGAAGTCGAAGCTCGCGGGCACGATCCGCGGCTCGTTCTTCGTCATCAAGGGCGAGCACCCGCTGCCCGAGGGCCTCTGACCGGGTCGGCAGACCCTGTGGCTCTCCCCCACCCACCCTCGGGGGCCGACCCCGGTGCGCGGGACGCGCGGCGCGCGTAGCGTCGACCGCATGAACGGGATCTTCGACTCCATCCGCCGCCTCGACGTCCGGCGCGGTCCGCGCCGACTCGTGGGCGGCATCGCCGGGGGCATTGCACAGAGGACCGGGTTGGACGTGTGGCTCGTGCGCCTGCTCGTGCTCGCGTCCTTCCTCCTGCCCGTGCTGGGACCGGGCGCCTACCTCGCGGTCTGGCTGCTCACCCCGTGGCAGGACGACCGGATCCCGCTCGAGCGGGTGCTCGCCGGCCGCAGCTGACCTGCCCGGCACCGGGCGGAGGTCGCCCCCGTGCGCCGTCCGGGTGCAGGTCGGGGCGCGCGGGGGCCGCAGGGGTCCGCTACCGTCGGAGGGACGTCACGACCACCGTTCGTGCGCGAGGGACGGACCGAGGAGGGGCGATGCCGACCCCGATGCCCTGGCACGAGCGGCAGCAGGTGCCGCTGTACCTCGCGGCGCTCGCGATCGGCGCCGCCGTCGGACTGTTGGCCCCCGCCCTCGCGCACCCCGCGGAGCTCGCGATCCAGCCGGTGCTCGCGCTGCTGCTGTACGCGACCTTCCTCGGCGTGCCCTTCGCGCGGATCGGCGCCGCGGTGCGGGACGTGCGCTTCCTCGCGGCGGCGCTCGGCGTGAACGTGCTGCTCGTGCCGGTGGTGGTGTGGGCGCTCTCGAGGGTCGTCGCGGACGATCCCGCGCTGCTGGTGGGAGTGCTGTTCGTGCTGCTCACCCCGTGCATCGACTACGTGATCGTCTTCGCGGGCCTCGCGGGCGGGGACCGGGAGCGGCTGCTCGCCGTG
Source organism: Brachybacterium rhamnosum (assembly GCF_039526185.1). Lineage (NCBI taxonomy): Bacteria > Bacillati > Actinomycetota > Actinomycetes > Micrococcales > Dermabacteraceae > Brachybacterium > Brachybacterium rhamnosum. The sequence goes on along the minus strand of NZ_BAAAIS010000002.1, from coordinate 1,664,536 downwards.
TCCCCGGTGCTCATGGTCGCGCAGATGCTCCTGCTCCCGCCGCTGCTGTGGCTGTTCGCGGGCGGCGAGCTCGCCCGCTCGATCGAGCCCGGGCCGTTCCTCGAGGCCTTCGCCCTGCTCGTCGTCGCGCCGCTGCTCGCGGCGGGCCTGACCCAGCTCGCCGCGGCGAGGACCCGGGTCGGCGCGCGGGTCGAGGCGGCCGTGAGCGCGTCGATGGTGCCGCTCATGATGGCGACGCTCGCCGTGGTCGTCGCCTCGCAGATCGCCGGGGTCGCGGGGCGGATCGGCGCGCTGCTGCTCGCCGTGCCCGTGCTCGTGGCGTTCGTCGTGGTGATGGTGCCGATCGGGATGGTCGCGGGCCGGGCGGCGGGACTCGACGTGCCGGGGCGGCGGGCGGTCGTGTTCAGCGGCGTCACCCGCAACTCGCTCGTGGTGCTGCCGCTCGTGCTCGCGCTGCCGGCGGCCTACGACCTCGCCCCGCTGGTCGTCGTCACGCAGACCCTCGTCGAGCTGCTCGCGATGATCGTACTCGTGCGGCTCGTCCCCCGCCTGGTGCCCGCCTGACGTCCCCCTGAACCGCGCGGCCCTGGAGCGATGGGGGTGCTGTCGGGGACTCCCACGGGGACGGGCCCGCGCCTACCGTCGGATCCGGACCACCGCACCATCCCACCTCAGGAGGCTTCGATGACGGATCAGGACTTCGAGCAGATCTTCCCGACGGGCGCGCCGAACGACGCCTTCGCCGAGTTCTTCACCGGGCAGAGCTTCCTCGCCCCGCTCGTCACCGAGGGGAGCGTCGCCGTCAGCAACGTGACCTTCGAGCCCGGCTGCCGCAACAACTGGCACATCCACCACGCCTCCGGGGGCGGCGGCGACCAGATCCTCATCTGCACCGCGGGCAGCGGCTGGTACCAGGCCGAGGGCGAGGAGCCCGTGAGCCTCGAGCCCGGCTCCGTGGTGCGCGTCCCCGAGGGGACGAAGCACTGGCACGGAGCGAAGGCCGGCTCGTGGTTCAGCCACCTCGCCTTCCTCACCCCGGGGACGGACGCGAGCAACGAGTGGCTCGAGCCCGTCACCGACGAGATCTACGGCGCCCTGCCCACCGCCTGACGGCGCTTCGGAACTACCACCACCACACGAAGGAGAGACCCATGACGGAGAAGGTCACCGCAGGCCGGGACGCACTCGGGGAGTTCGCCCCCACGTTCGCGGAGCTCAACGACGACGTCCTGTTCGGACAGGTCTGGGCGCGCGAGGAGCAGCTGCCCCTGCGCGAGCGCAGCATCGTCACCGTCACCGCGCTCATGGCGAGCGGGGTGCTGGACGGCTCCCTCGAGCACCACATCCAGCGGGCGAAGGCCAACGGCGTCACCGCGCAGGAGATGGCGGAGGTGCTCACCCACGCCGCCTTCTACGCCGGCTGGCCCAAGGCGTGGGCGGCGTTCCGCCTCGCGAAGACGGTCTACGAGGGCTGATCCCGTGCCGGGCGGCCCGGGTCTTACACCCGGGTCGCCCGGCGCCTGAAGTCTCCGATCGTGATGACCAGCCAGACCCCCTGCGGCCGCTCCCGGGACGGCGACTTGGTCGCTCCCTGATCCGCGCTCCTCCTGCGCCGCGTGTGCCCCACCGCCCGCAGCCACCACCAGGAGAGACATGACAGCGCACTTCAACCACACGATCATCGCGTCCACCGACCCCGAAGGGTCCTCGCGGCTCTACCGCGACCTGCTCGAGGCCGAGGAGGCCCCGTCCTGGGGCCCGTTCCGGAACCTCACGATCGGCGGCGGCGTCCTGCTGCAGTTCGCGACCCCGCCGATTGAGTTCCCGCCGCAGCACTACGCCCTCCTGCTCGACGATGCCCACTTCGACCGGGCGCTCGCCGCGCTGCGCGCGAACGGCCGGGAGCGCTGGGCGGATCCGCAGCGCTCCCGGCCGGGCGAGATCAACCACGAGCACGACGGGCGGGGTGTCTACCTGCTCGACCCGTCGGGCCACTACCTCGAGCTGGTCACCCGGCCGTACGTCTGAGGGCCGGCGGACGACGCGGTGGGCCGGGGTGAGGGCGTGCCATGATCCGCGGGTGACGCGCCCCGGATTCCTGCACACCTCCCCCGTCCACGTGCCGACCTTCGACACGCTCCTGGCCGAGCTCGACCCGGCGACGGGCGCGGTCCACCTCGTCGACGAGAGCCTGCTCGCCGACGCCCGTGCTCTCGGCGCGGAGTCGGTCACGGATCGGGTCGCCGCGCGGATCGCGGAGCTGCGCGACCAGGGTGCGGGGACGATCTGCTGCACCTGCTCGAGCATCGGCGACGTGGCCGAGAGCGTCGGCGATTCCCTGGGCGTGCCCGTGTTCCGCGTGGACCGGCCGATGGCCGCGCGCGCCGTCGGTGCCGGCCGACGGATCGGCGTCGTCGCCGCGCTCGCCTCGACCCTCGCGCCCACGCGAGCGCTGCTGCTCGAGGAGGCGGCCCGCTCCGGGGCGGAGGTCGAGGTGGAGCTGGTGCTCGCCGAGGGCGCCTGGCCGCTCTTCGAGCAGGGCGACCAGGAGAGCTACCTCGCCGCGATCGCCACCGCCGCGCGCGGCCTCGCCTCGGGGGCCGACGTGCTCGTGCTCGCGCAGGCGAGCATGGCCGGGGCGGAGCCGCTGCTCGCCGATCTCGGCCTGCCCGTGCTCAGCTCACCCCGCATCGCGGCGGAGCACCTGCGGGGCTGAGGTGCCCGCCGCCGGTCCCGTCAGGCCTGGAGCGGCGCTTCGACCGGGAGCTCCCCGCGCTCGATGAGCAGGCGCACCGACTCGAGGATCGCCGCGTCCGGCTCGAAGGCGGGGGCGTAGCCGAGCAGGGTCCTCGCCTTCTCGATGCTGAAGACCTGGCTGCGGTGCAGGTGGCCCCAGCTCTCGAGGGCGTGGTGCTCATCCGTGGTCGCGCGGAACTCCTCCCAGGTGACGGGCTCGATGCTCGCCTCGGCACCGAACCAGCCGGAGGCGATCTCGACGTAGCCCCGCACCGAGAGCGCGGTCGGCGCGACCGCGGTGAAGGACTCCCCCGCGGCCGCGTCGCGGCGGTCGAGTGCGCGCTCGAAGACCTGGGCGACGTCGTCCGCGTGCACGTGGTGCATCGTCTCCGCGCCGCTGCCCGGGACACGCAGCACACCTCCCCCCGAGAGGATCCGCCAGGACTCCGGGTCCCGGTTCCCGAGCGGCCCGGTGGGGTGCCAGCCGGGGCCGACGATGTGCCCGGGATGGATCGAGGTCGTCACGAGGCCACCGCGGGCCGTCTCCTCCTCTAGCATCCGTGCGATGGCGGCTTTCTGCCGGCCGTACTCGTCGAACGGGGCGCCCGCGGCGTCGGAGTCCTCGGTGATGGGGAGCGTGCGGCTGGCCCCGTGGCGCCAGATGGAGCCGCAGTGGATCAGGTGGGCGACCTCCCCGCGCAGCGCCTCCACGAGCGCGGTCGCGGAGTCGAGGATGAAGCAGACCAGGTCGATGACGACGTCGGGGGCCTGCGCGAGGACGGTCCGGCCGAAGCTGCCGTCGGCGTCCTGCTGCTCGCGGTCCGCGGCGAGGTGCGTCACCTGCTCCCACTCCGGGGAGTCCCGGTACCCGGTGCCGCCGGAGCGGGTGATGCTGACGACCTCGTGGCCCGCGCGCACGAGCCGGGGGACGAGATAGGTGCCGATGTGGCCGGATCCGCCGATGACGACGATCTTCATGCTGCTCTCCGATCAGGATGGTGGTCGCGGATCCCGTCCGGACCGGGATGGGGTCAGGCCTGGTGGGGCGCCGTGCCCGAGGGGCCGGGGCCGAGGAGGCGCTCCTCGTCCGCGGCGCCGGGCCGGGGGCTGTAGGTGACGAGCCGGCGGGTCGGGTCGCCGGGGGTCTCGAGGACCTCGAAGTCCAGGGTGAGCGGGCCCAGCTGCGGGTGCACGAAGCGCTTGGTGCCGGTGCGGTGCTCGTGCACATCCCGTCGGGCCCAGTCCTCGCGGAACAGCGGGCTGCGGGTCGAGAGCTCACTGATCAGCGCCGTGAACTCCTCGTCCAGCGGGTCGAGGCCCGCCTCACAGCGGACGATCGCGGCTCCGGTGCGGCGGGCGAGCGGCCAGTCCGCGTAGAAGTCGCGTGCCCGAGGATCGAGGTAGTTGAAGCGGGCGAAGTTCGCCCCGCGGTGGTCCTCGAGCACAGGCGCGAAGAGCCGGCGGGCGGGACCGTTCGCGGCGACGAGGTCGAGCCGCGGGGTCTGCACGATCGCGGGGACGGCGATCCGCTCGACGAGTCGCCGCAGCCGCTCCGGCGCCTCCCCGGCCCCGTCGTCGACCGCGCGGGGGCTGCTGCCCGACGGCCGACGGGCGAGATCCTCGAGATGCTCCCGCTCGACCTCCGTCAGTCGGAGTGCACGGGCGATCGCGTCGAGCACGCCCGGAGAGGCACCGCCGATCTCCCCGCGCTCGAGCCGGGTGTAGTAGCACGTGCTCACCCCGGCGAGCTCGGCGACCTCCTCGCGGCGGAGGCCCGGGACCCGCCGCTCCTCGTCGCGGTCCGGGAGCCCGGCCTGCGACGGGGAGATCTGCGCACGGCGGGAGATGAGGAACTCCCGGGCGGTCTCCTTCGAGGTCATGCGCCCACCGTAGGGGCCGCGTCCCGCTTGGTGGGAGTCCCTGCGGGGTGCACCCGGCGAGCGCGCCTGCTCGCCGGGCACCGGCCCGCGCGGGAGGATGGGGCGATGACGATCCTGCCCGGCCGAGCCCGGATCCGCGAGGCGCTCCCCGCCGATCTCCCCGCGATCGGGGAGGCGCTGCGGGCGTACCTCTCCGGCACCGAGGAGGAGAAGCGCGCGCACGGCGTGAGCCCCACGACGGGGACGGATGACGCGCTGCCCGAGCGGTACCGCGCCGAGGTCGAGGACCCGGCGCGGGCGCTCGCCGGCTGCCGGATCCTCGTCGCCGAGCTCGCGCCGGTGGAGGATCACGGTGGGACGACGACGGCCGACGGGGGCGAGGCGCTTCCCGGGGCGCTCGCGGGGATCGCCGTGCTCGCCCCGCGGGAGGGGTCGCTCGAGATCAAGCGCCTGTGGGCCTCCCCCGCCGTGCGGGGCCGCGGCGTGGGATCCGCCCTGCTCGACGCCGCGGTCGAGGCCGCCGGGCCGCTCCTCGTCACGCTCACGGTCTGGGACTGGCGCGAGCGCGCGATCGGTCTGTACCGCTCCCGCGGCTTCGCCGTGGTGCCGGCATGGGACGAGCGGCCGCGGCTGCTGTGCCTGCGCCGCTCGCCCGCCGTCGGCGATCAGTCCCTCGCTGCCGACTCCCCGTCGGCCGGTTCCGCGCCGGCCGCAACCACATCGGCCACCACGGCGCTCCCGCCGATCCGGCCCGCGCGCCCCGAGGACGCCGCCGCCCTGACGGCCCTCCACCTCGACGCCTGGGAGGAGGCGTACACAGGGCTCATCGCTTCCGAGGTGCTCGCCGCGCGGCGCGCGGACCGGGAGGCCCGGGCACAGCGCTGGCGCGAGAGCATCGCGACCACCCCCAACACCGTGCTCGTCGCGGAGGGGACGGGCGAGCGTCTGCTCGGCTTCGCCATCGCCGGCGCGGGTCGGGACGAGCCCGCCGGCGGTCTCCCGGAGCGGGAGCTGATGGCGCTCTACGTGCGTGCGGAGGTGTACGGCACCGGACTGGGCCATGCGCTGCTGCGCGCCGCGATCGGCGACGGCCCCGCCTCCCTGTGGGTGCTCGAGGGGAACGCGCGGGCGATCCGCTTCTACGAGCGGCAGGGCTTCCGCCTCGACGGCGCCCGCAAGGAGGATCCGGTGGGCACGGAGCTGCGGATGGTGCGCGGGGCCGGATGAGCACCCCGCGCCGTCGGCGCCCCGTGCGCGGCAGCGGACCCCCGTCCGGCACCGAGGCCGTAGAGATCCTCGCCTGGCTCAGGGCGGGCGACGACCCGGGGCGCGCACGGCATGACCCTGGGGGTGCCGGGGGCGCACCGATCCATCGCGCGGGGGGGCACGGCCTCTCGTCATCGACCATGCCGCGGCGTGCGGCGCCGGCCGGGTCGAGGGAGAAGTGCTCGATCCACGCAACGTCCCGGCCGGGCGACGCGGACGGGGCCGTCTCCCCGAGCTGACGAGCAGACGGTGACGCGGACCTCGACCGCATCGCTAGGCTGGAGGCATGGCGACGGTTCTCCTCGTGCGACACGGTCGCACCACGGCCAATGCGACGGGACTGCTGGCGGGTCGGATGGCCGGTGTCGGTCTGGACGATCTGGGACGCGACCAGGTGGTGCGGACCGGGGACAGGATCGCGGCCGTGCCCGTGTCCGCGGTGGTGTCGAGCCCCCTGGATCGCTGTGCGGAGACCGCCCGGGCCATCGTGGATCGACAGGCGGGCGCCCCGCTCACCTCGGTCGACGTCGATCTCACGGAGTGCGACTACGGCCGGTGGCAGGGGCGCCGACTCGCGGATCTCGCGACGCAGGATCTGTGGCAGACCGTGCAGGCGCAGCCCTCCGCCGTCATCTTCCCCGGCGGTGAATCCCTGGCAGGGATGCAGAGCAGGGCGGTGGCCGCGATCCGTCGCCACGATGCAGCCGTCCAGGCCGAGCACGGTCCGGGGGCGGTGTGGGTGGCGGTGAGCCACGGCGACATCATCAAGTCGGTCCTGGCCGATGCGCTCGGCATGCACCTGGACATGTTCCAGCGACTCGAAGTGGGGCCCGCCTCGGTGTCGATCGTGACCTACGGGACGAGCAGGCCGAGGGTCTGGGCGACCAGCACCGACTCCGGGGATCTCTCCTGGCTCGCGACGAGCGTCCCCTCCGGCGATGCACCGGTGGGCGGCGGTGCAGGCGCTCCCACCGCCGATGGCCCCCGGGCCTAGGATTCTCACATGACCGACGTGCCCGCACATCTCCATGCGTTCGACTGGCCGGACCGGGTCGTCATCGGGACCCTCGGGCGTCCCGGTGCCCGGACGTTCTACCTCCAGGTGCGCACCGGGGCGCAGATCATGAGCATCGCCCTCGAGAAGGAGCAGTCCGCACTGCTCGCGATGAAGGTCGACGAGGTCCTCGACCAGCTCCGCGCCGTCGAGGGCAACCCCTACAGCGTGCCCACCGGCACGCCCGTCGAGCTCGTCGACAACGATCCGCTCGACGCCGTCCAGGAGCAGTTCCGGGCCGCGACCATCGGCATCGGCTGGGACCCCACCACGGCCCAGCTGATCATCGAGGCGCAGCCGCTCCCCGCCGACGACGTCGAGCCCGACGAGGCCGGAACGGCGGAGTCCGAGATGCTTCGGGTGCGGATCCCGGTCGGCGCCGCCCGGGCATTCACCCAGCGCACCCGCGAGGTCGTGGACGCCGGGCGTCCCCTGTGCACGCTCTGCGGCCATCCCATCGACCCCGACGGCCACACCTGCATCATCCCCGAGTCCTGATGTCCGCGCCGGACCTGGTGACCGACGAGCTGGTGCTCACCGGTCGCCTCACGACGGCGTCGAACGCGACGTTCCTCGCCGCCATCGGCGAGACGGTCGTCGTCTACAAGCCGGTGGCGGGCGAGGCCCCGCTCTGGGACTTCCCGGGCGCCACCCTGGCCCGTCGGGAGGTCGCCGCCTACCTGGTCTCCGAGACGCTCGGCTGGGACGTCGTGCCGCGCACCTGGCTGCGCGACGGCCCATTCGGCGAGGGGATGGTGCAGCTCTGGCAGGAGCAGGATCGCAGCCAGCATCCCGTGGACCTGGTCCCGACGGACCATGTGCCGGCCATGGGCTGGCGGAGCGTCCTCGAGGGGCTCGACCAGGACGAGCAGCGGATCACCCTGGTCCACGAGGACACTCCCGCGCTGCGCCGCATGACGGTGTTCGACGCGATCGTCAACAACGCCGACCGCAAGGGCGACCACATCCTCGCCATGCCGGGCGGACACCGCTTCGGCGTCGACCACGGGCTCACCTTCCATCACGAGGACAAGCTGCGCACGATCCTCTGGGGGTGGCTCGGCGAGGCTCTGGACGACGAGGAACTGGACGGCATCGGCCGCGTCCTGGACGCGCTCGACGGTGAGCTCGGCCAGCGCCTCGGAGAGCTGCTCAGCGCACAGGAGCTCGAGGCGCTCACAGAGCGGTGCGCACGGCTGCGGGCCGACGGGCACTTCCTCGCCCCGAGCGGCGACATGCCGGCGGTGCCGTGGCCGCTGTTCTGACGGCCTGCGCTGCGACGACCGGGAGCAGGCCAGTCGTAGGACCGGAACTCCAGCGAGTCCCTGCACCGCAGGACCTCATGACCGGAAGTACCGGGTGTTCTCTTCCTCCTCCTCCGGGGAGAGGAGCATGCCCTCGTGTGTCACGGTCGCCCCGAGCATCGCGCCGCGCCGGTCGAGGAAGATGACGTCGACGTCCCCCAGCCCCGTCCACTGCTCGCCGCTCTCCGGGTCGGGGAAGAAGCAGCCGAGGCTCTCGATCGCACGGATGATGTCCCTGTCATACGCATAGCTGCGCTTCACCACGTCAGGGCGAGACCGCACGTAGTACCCGTTACCGGGCCCGACACCGACCGTCCTGACCGACTGAAGGTGGGACAGGAGCTCGAGCAGCGAGTGCTGGTCGTCGCCATTGTTGAAGACGAACTCGATGCGCGCCGTCCTCGGTCGCATCGACTGCATCCACGCTGACTGTTCCGCGAAAGAGGGAGTGGTCACCGGCTCAGCCTAGCGAGGACGAAGAGCCGGGCATCGAGGCGCCGCACCCGATTGGCTGATCCCACGACACCGGCCGACGAGGCGTCACTCGCAGGCTTGCTTCATTCAAGCCAGGAACTCGATCCAGGACAGCCTCGTCGGCACATGGACGCTCGGTGCGTACGAGACCGAGGACGTGGCGTGCGGCGATGTGGCCCACCCGCTCGTTCGCAGCGCGACCGGCCCGATCATGCACGCCGCGGACGGATACATGTCGGTGCAGATCAGCGACGGCGGCCGCGCCCTCAAGGTGACGACCACCGCGTGGGTCCGGCCCTCCAGCGCCGACAGGACGCCGGTCCCCCTGGCGCCGTAGGGGCGCGGCACGTCATCCAGAGCCGAGCCGCGTGGCGAGAAGATCCGCGACGTCATCGGCAGTCCGCCCGCCCGTGTCGATCTCCACCACGGCATCGGACCACACGGCATAGTCCGCGCGGCGCTGCTGCACGTCCGCCCAGGTCGGCTCACCGACATGCTCGAGGCCTCGTTCTCTGCCCCGGAGTCTCCGCCGATGCTCCTGCTCCTCCGCGAGCACGAGGTGCACGAACTGGAGGTCAGCGCCTGTCCGCTGTGCGGCGGTGCGCCAGGTCTGCCGGGCCTCGTCGCTGTCGTTCACCGCATCGACGACGACGTCGTGGCCGAGCCGGAGGTTCAGCTCGGCCATCGCTCGCGTTGCCTCGTAGGCAGCGACCCCGACCTCCCAGCCACGCGGCAGACCGCAGGCGAGGAGCGCGTCCTCGACCGCGTCGATGGACAGGTGGACCGACGCCGTCCGCGCCGCGAGGATCTCGGCGACGCTCGTCTTCCCGACCCCTGGGAGGCCGGAGAGCACGACCAGGCGCCCGCTCATCCGAGCGCCCGTGACGTGATCGTCGCGACCCGCTCCCCCGGGACGCCCTCGATGAGGACCGCCCTCAAGCGGGTCGGTGCGATCGGGTCAGTGGTGGTCACCGATCCGCCCCTCCCCCCTGCGGCGCCGCGGGACGCGGAGGACCACAACGCCTCCGCGGATCCGCTCCTCCCCTCATTCTCTTACCGACGCATCGAGTGGGACATGAAATGCGCGGACGAACTCCTCGACCAACGACGTCGGCCCCTCGCAGTCGATGCCGCCGGAGCTCAGCGCCGCGTCGACGTCACCATCGGCGAGCAGGCGACGCATCCCCGGGCCGCCGAGGCGGAGATCCGGATCGGGCGACGTCCCCTCGGCGACGCTGACACCGGTCTCCCCCACTCTCGCGGTCGCCACGGCGGGTCCGACCGCCACCTCGACGCTGAACGGCTCGACCGTCGTGTCGGTGCGAGCTGCCAGCAGGGCAGCGGCCAAAGAGCTGTCCGTGGGTCGCTCGCCCTCCCGCGGGGCATCCATCCGCCGCGCCGCCCACCGGCCGATCGCGAGGAGGATCGGCTCGAGTTCCCGCCCGTAATCACTGAGCCGATAGACGACGCCGCGGCCCGCGACGGCGCGCTCGACCACCTCGGCCCGCTCGAGGACGCCGAGTCGCGTGGTCAGGATGTTGGAGGGGATGCCCGGGATCCCCGTCCTGAGCTCGTTGAAGCGTTTCGGGCCGACGAGCAGATCGCGCAGGATCACCAGCGTCCACCGCTCGCCGAGGACCTCGGCGGCTCTGGCCAGGCCACAGTACTGACCATAGGTCTTCATGGTTGACAGTCTAGGATCGAAAGTTCACTATCGCAAGTGTAGTTGTTTTTCTGAACTTCCCAGTCGACGACGAGAGGGCGCGATGACCACGTACGAGACGAACGGCGTGAGGCTCGGGGTCGAGCACTTCGGGGATCCCGCCGCACCGCTGCTCCTGTGCGCAGGAGGCACCACCATGCTGTCCTGGCCCGACGAGCTCTGCACAGCCCTCGCGCGGGGCGGCCGGCACGTCGTGCGCTACGACCTGCGAGATTCCGGCACCTCGACCACCATCGACCCCCAGAATCCGGCATACACGCTGCGGGATCTCGCCGCAGATGCCGTGGGTCTCGCCCGCGCGCTCGACGATCGGCCCGCCCACCTGGCGGGCATCGGGGTCGGAGGCCTGGTCGCCCAGGTTGCCGCCCTCGATCATCCGGACGCCTTCTCGGCACTGACCCTCGTCGGGACACGACCGGTCGCCCCTGGGCCCGTCGACGCAGATCTGCCCGACCACGACAAGGCGACGATGGCTCGGCTGTTCTCCCGCCGCAAGCCCGACTGGTCCGATCGCAGCGCGGTGGCGGAGTACGCGGCGGGCACCGCCGACATCCTCGGCGACGACCCTGCGGCCGCCCCGTCGCTCGCCGCACGCGTATGGGACCGCACTCCGGGCGCGCAGCCCGCTGTGCACATGGCGAATCAGCTGGGGATGACGTTCTCCAGGCTCGACTGCCGACCCCGCTGGCGGGAGCGTCTCGCCGACCTCGCCCTGCCTGCGCTCGTGGTGCACGGCCGTCGCGATCCGTTCTTCCCCGTCGGCAACGGTGAAGCCCTTGCGCGAGAGATCCCCGGCGCACGCCTCCTGGTGCTCGAGGACGCGTCGAGGGCGATCCCCGACGCGGCCACGGCCGAGGTCGCGGCGGCGATGCTGAGCCTGTGACGAGCCCCCGCTCGACGTGTCGCGACCCTCGGCGCGCGCCAGTCTTCCTCGATCCGTCGGGCGGCGTTATCCTCGGCGCCGAGCGTGGAAACCGCGTTCCCCCGGCGCATCTTCCGAATGGAGAGCTCATGACCATGGCCTCGACCCCCAGCAGTGACCCCGCAGTGCCCGAGAAGCACGGGATGACGCCGATCGCGGTCCCCGCACAGCCGGACGCCATCGAGCTCGGAACCGAGCCGTTGCCGGGCGCATCGGTACTGGAGTCCTGGCACAGCGAGTACGGCAGCGTGTTCGCCCGCAATGTCGGCATCGCCACGCTCACGCCGTTCCTGCCGGATCCGGCCACGGCGACGGGCACCGCCGTGATCGTGGCTCCGGGCGGAGGGTTCATGTCCTTGTCCATGGAGAACGAGGGGTGGGACGTTGCCCGCGCGCTCGCGGCCCGTGGTGTCGCCGCTTTCGTGCTGAAGTACCGGCTCAAGCCGACCCCGGCGCACCTCGACGACTTCGCTGCAGCGATCAGGGAGATGCTGGCCGGACCGATTCCCTCTCACCGGCACGACCCCGCCACCGCGCTCGGCGCCCTGGACCCGCAGATCGCCGACGCCCACGCAGCGTTCGCGCTCGTGCGCAGCCGAGCGGCCGAGTGGTCGATCGATCCCGAGCGCGTCGGCATGGTCGGCTTCTCCGCCGGCGCCATGCTCACCGTCGCCACCGCTCTTGTCGGCGAGGAGGCGAAGCCGGCCTTCATCGGCGACATCTACGGGCCGCTCACCGCGTTCGAGGTGCCCGACGACGCGCCGCCGCTGTTCATCGCGCTCGCCGCGGACGATGGCCTGATGGACCCGAGCGGGTTCCCCCTGGTGGAAAACTGGCGCGCCGCCGGGCGGCCCGTGGAGCTCCACTTCTATGAGCGGGGCGGGCACGGATTCGGCATGTACCCGAAGGAGACGACCAGCACCGGCTGGTTCGAGTCCTTCGCCAGCTGGATGCGGATGCACGGCCTGCTCGAGCGTTCTGGGGCGACGTCCGCCTGAGGCGACCTGCTCCTGCGAGACGCCGACCGCACGCCGGGGCTCCACCCCGATCCCTGGTGCGGAGTCGCAGCTCCCGCTCTCTCGTCCGTGAGCTCGAGGTGCACGACGTCGAGCCGTGCGCCCGTGCGCGACGCCGCGGTCCGCCAGGTCTGCCGAGCATCCTCGCTGTCGTTCACCGCATCGACGACGACATCGTGTCCGAGGCGGAGGTTCTGTTCGGCTATCGCGCGAGCCGCTTCGTACGCAGCGACCCCGACCTCTCAGCCTCGCGGTAGACCGCAGGCGAGGATCGATGCGCTGCCGCGCCGACATGCTCACCACCGAAACCCCCGAGAACAACAGCCGGCTCCTCATGACCGCCTGACCCAAAAGCCACCACTCAAAGGGACTTGACCCAGACCACTCGAGGTGCGCGGAGAGGGCGCCCCACAGCCCCAGAGGTATACGCCACGAATGGCAGAATATGCCGAACTACGTCTGTGACCAGCACGTTCTGAGGGTCGAGAGCTCAGCCCTCGGCTCGGAGCGCGGGATGCAGATGCTCGCCCTCGATCGCGACCCGCGCCTGCGCGGCCGCGGCGGAGAGCGCGGAGGGGATGCTCTGTCCGCGCAGCGTCGCCGCCAGCAGTCCGGCCATGAAGGCATCGCCGGCGCCGTTGGTGTCCACGACCTCGGCCGGCACCGCTGCGACCTCGTGCCGCGTCCCGTCGGCCTCCAGGGCGATCGCGCCCTGCGCGCCGAGGGTGCAGACCGCGAGTCGAGGACCGCGTGCGACGCAGGAGGCGAGCAGCGCCCAGGCGTCGTCGGTCGCATCGGCGTTCATCAGCACGACCTCGGCGGCCCCTAGGAAGGGCTCATGGAATGCCGCGGTGCCGTCGTAGTCGTGCAGGTCGGTCCAGATGCTGGGGCGGCGCGGGGAGCGCTCGAGATCCCGGAGCACGGCGAGCCCCAGCTCCGAGAGGTCCAGCACGGCGACGTCGGCCGCGAGCGCCGACGCGGTGGCGGAGGAGACGTCGTCGGCCGACGGGGCCGACGGGGTCGCGACGTACAGGGAGACCCGCCCGTCCCGCGCCATGAGGTTCACATGCCTCTCGGTGCGCTCGCTCCCGACCGCACGCAGATCGACACCGGCACCGGTCAGCAGCGCGGCGATCCGCCCGCCGTCCTCGTCGGTGCCGAGCGGCGCATGGAGCACCGTGGGGACGCCGAGAGCGACGAGATGCGCCGCCTTGCCGGCCGACGTGCCGCCGACGGTGTGCCAGGCGCTCTCGGCGAACTGCATGTGCGGGACCGGTTCGGGAAGGCGGTCCAGGGAGATCAGGTGGTTCCAGGAGGCGGGACCGCAGACGACGACATGCGAGACCGGGTCAGGGGTGCTCATCGGACTATTGAACCCCATCGCGGGAGGCGAGGATGCGGAAGCGTCTCTGCGTGACACGGATCGGACGGTCCGCGTCGAGCGCGAGCAGGCGCTCGGCGTCGAGATCGCGCACGATGCGCCCCGAGGAGACCTCCGGATACTGGGGATCGGTGCCGAACCACTCGTGGATCTCCTCGGCGTCGGCGCCGTCGACCTGCTGGGTGAGCAAATGACCTCCGGGGGCCAGGACCCGAGCGATCTCGCGCGGACCGATCGCCTCATGGCGGGGCATGACCAGGTCGCTGCACTGCCCGCGGCCCCGGCCCCGGGGATGATCGTCGCGAGCTCCTGCGATCCACCATAGCGCGGGCGCTCGAACTCCAGGACGTCGCCACGAGGGGGAACGCATGCACGCCTCACCAGGCCAGACCGGCCTCCGGGCTACGGTCCCTCACCGCGCACGGCCGACTCAGCTGCCTCTCCGCTGGTCATCCAGCAACTGTTCGATCTCATCCGAAACCTCGTCCAGGAGGACCTGGAAGCCGGGCTCCTCGAGGGGGAAGTGGCCGCAGCCCGGAAGCATCACGACCCGGGTCTTGCCGCGAAGCCGACCAAGGTAGTCGAGGCTGAGCTCCGGCATAGTCCAACGATCCTCGGCCGGATGCAACAGCACGACCGGTGGTCCTTGGTATTGCTCGGGTGGAATAGCCGGACCCGCCTCGAGGAAGGAGCGGTACCAGCCCACCGGCATCGGGCCACCGCCGCCGCACGGGTCGGTGAGCACTGCATGACTGAGGCCAGGGTCGTTCGAGATCGCAGACATAGGGGTCAGCACGCGGACCGGGATCCGTGGTTTCGCCACTGCCCCCCGGGCGAACTGCAGCAGTGGCAATCCCAGCCGCGCTATCCACGGGGCTCGCACGATGGCGGCAGCGATGCCCGGCCGAGTCGGGTCGAGCAGGCAGGTCGCGATGACCCGGTCGGCCAGTCCGGTCACTGCAGCGGTGTCGACCGCGAGGGCACCACCCATGCTCGCTCCGACGAGGACCAGTGGCCGCTCGTCATGCTCGCGACCCACGAGATCGACGAGCAGCTGCTGCCAGTCGCCATAACTGACGCTGCGGCGTCCACGCCGCACCCGGATCGTTCGCCCGTAACCGGGCAGATCGACCACCGTAACCCGAGCGCCCAGGCGACTCAGGTGTGCAGCATAGGGCCACATCGCCGCCGCGTTCCCTCCCGCTCCATGGACCAGCAGCATTCGGACCGGAGCCGTCGGGGCACCCACGTGCTCGATGTGCAGGTCCCACGAACCACCCCCGTCCGGCGCTTCCCACCTCCACGATGAGGCCACCCGCCGCACTGGTGCTGGGACGAGGCGTACGAAAGGCTCGTACCGGCGGTCCGTGGAGTCGAGTCGGCCAGTCCGCGCCGGTGGCACCTTCGCTCGACCCTTCGAAAGCGCCCCATTCATACCCGCAATGTTACGGGAGTGCCCGGTGTCAGGGACTGATGCGCAGGTAGGTGGGTCAGAAGCCTGTATTAGACATTGAACCTGAATTCAACCGAGTTCCGGTACATACCAACCTGTCACTGTGCAGTAAGGGTGCAACTCCGGGGTACAGATCCACAGAGGGTCACCGGGGATCTCACTCAAGGCTGACACAGAGGGCTTACGCCGACTTCGACACGGTACTGATTACTGACAGCGAGCGAAGCTGTGCGCGTCGGCTCCGATCCGTGAGTGCGAGCGCACCAAAGGTTTAGTTCGAGAGGCGGAACTCCACCCCATTCCGACACCGAGCGATCTCTTCCGCCACTGTCGTTGTGCGGGCCAGCACTGATGAGCCGCGTCTTCGCTCACCGGCGGTCAGACAACGGTGTGAGCGGACTCGTCGCCCTCCGTTCGAGCGCACACCATGAGCAGGTTCCCGTCAGGATCCCGGAACTGGACGAAGGCCACGCTCCCGATGTCGACGACGTCCGAGGCGAGTTCGGCCCCGAGATCGCGCACATGCGCCACGACTGCGCCGAGGTCATCGGCCCACCAGAAGAAGCGTGGCGGACCGTCCGGCGTGAACGGCGCGTTCGCGTCCAGAGCAAGGCCGGGGCCCGGTTCCATCGGGACGTCGACGATCGTGTCGTCATGCGAAGGCTGGGACACCTCCGCACCGAGCAGCCTGCCGTACCAGTCGGCAGAGCGGTGGATGTCCCGCACCGGGATGAAGACTTGGCCGATCTCGCGGCGTATAGGAGTCGTCACCGCTCAATCGTATGGCAACGCGTCTCGCGGATCGGCTCGCAGGGCCGTCATCCAGCTGTCCACCGACACGAGCGGACCCGGGAGGACATGGACAAGGGCAGCAACGCGGTGACCAAACGCAGAGGAAGCGCATCACACCACGCGCAACCGGAGGATATACGGCAAAACGAAATTCCACCAAGTTCCGGCACGGAGCAGCCTCTGGAGAGAAACCACCGCGTCGGGTGGGCGGCCCGCGGGCACCGCGGACAGCCCACCCCGGACCGCGACGTTCTCGAGGTCACGACTCCCGCCGCGCACGGCGGAGGCGAGGAATGATCTCGACGGCGATGACCGTCACCGTGCAGAAGAGCCCCAGACCGAGTATCAGCCAGCCGATCCTCCATGCATCATCCTCGTCCACCACACGCGCGCCGACGCCGCTTTTCCCCGGGAACACCCAACCGACGGTGTACGCCGGGTCCAGCAGCAGGACCAGCCCCCATCCGATGAGCATGAACCACACCGCACACGACGCCACCTGCGCGACCAGCATCGGCGTCACCGCGGACCGCGGCAGAAGCAGCAGAGCAGGCGCCGTCGAACCCACCGACGTCAGAGCAGCACAGGCGACGAACACGCCCCAGATGCCCCAGGACCAGGCCATCGCGCACCCGCCGACCGCCAGCGCCGCCGTGGCAGCGACGATCGCCCAGTGCTTCCTGGCGAGACGCAGCTGCATCCGCCTCGATCGCCCGGGGATCACTCACGCACCGCCGTCCGTCAAGATGTCAGACGTTGAAACGGAACTCCACCACGTCGCCGTCCTTCATGACGTACTCCTTGCCCTCCATGCGGACCCAGCCCTTGGCCTTGGCCTCGGCCATGGAGCCGGCCTCGAGGAGGTGGTCGAATGAGACGATCTCCGCCTTGATGAAGCCGCGCTCGAAGTCGGTGTGGATGACGCCGGCGGCCTGCGGGGCGGTCGCGCCCTGCGGGATGGTCCAGGCGCGGGACTCCTTGGGGCCGGCCGTGAGGTAGGTCTGCAGGCCCAGGGTCTGGAAGCCCACGCGGGCGAGCTGGTCCAGGCCGGACTCCTCCTGGCCGGTGGACTCGAGCATCTCCTTGGCCTCGTCCTCGTCGAGCTCGATGAGCTCCGCCTCGAACTTGGCGTCGAGGAAGATCGCCTCGGCAGGGGCGACGAGCTTGCGCAGCGCGTCCTGGGAGGCGGTGTCGGCGAGGCCCTCCTCGTCGGTGTTGAAGACGTAGATGAAGGGCTTGGCGGTCATGAGCTGCAGCTCGCGCAGCTCGGCGACCTCGATGCCGGCCTTCTCGGCGCCCTGGAAGAGGGTCACGCCGGTCTCCAGCAGCGTCTGCGCCTTCGTCACGTTCTCGAGGACGCTCGCCTCGATGACGCCGCGCTTGGTCTCCTTCTCGAGCCGCGGCAGCGCGTTCTCGATGGTCTGGAGGTCCGCGAGGATCAGCTCGGTGGTGATGATCTCCATGTCGCCGGACGGGTCGGTGGAGCCGTCCACGCGGGTCACGTCGGGATCGGAGAAGGCGCGGGTGACCTGGCAGATCGCGTCAGCCTCGCGGATGTTGGCGAGGAACTTGTTGCCGAGGCCCTCGCCCTCGCTGGCGCCCTTGACGATGCCGGCGATGTCCACGAAGGAGACGGTCGCGGGCACGATCTTCTCGCTGCCGAAGACGCCGGCGAGCTGCGCGAGCCGCGGGTCCGGGAGCGGGACCACGCCGACGTTCGGGTCGATCGTGGCGAACGGGTAGTTCGCCGCGAGGACCTCCGCGCGGGTCAGGGCGTTGAAGAGGGTGGACTTGCCGACGTTGGGCAGTCCGACGATTCCGATAGAGAGAGCCACGGGAGGTGATTCTACGGGGCGGGCCGCGGGGCCCGGGAGCGGAACCGGTGAGCCACCGGTCTCACTCCCGGGCCGGGTCCTGCTGATCGCTCAGTAGGCGACGTGGAAGCGGGCGCGGTGGTGCGCGGGCTTCTCGACCTCGTCGACGATGGCGACGCCGAGATCCTCCGCGGAGAGCGCGGAGTTGCCGGCCTCGTCCACGAGCAGGAGATCGTCGCTCACGCGGTAGGTGCCGGTGCGCTCGCCCGGCGCGTAGGCGCCGAAGCCGCCTGCGGGGCTCACGAAGAACCAGTCGAGGCCGGTCGTGTCCTCGCGGAGATCGGCGAGGACGTCGGTGAGCTCCTTCGCCTCGGGCTTGAAGGCCTCGGGGAAGTCGGGGGTGTCCTGGACCCGCGGGCCGCCCTCGGCGACGAAGGTGGAGCCGGCGCCGCCGACGACGCCGAAGCGTGCGCCCTGCTCACCCGCGATGCGTGCCGCGGCGGCGTAGGCGGCGCGGAGCGTGCCGGGCTCGGCGAGGTCGCCGCGGGGCGCGGAGGCGGCGATGACGACGTCGGCCCCCCTGGTGACCTCCTGGAGGAGGGTCTCGTCGCGCAGGTCGCCGGCGCGGTGCGCGGCGCCCTCCGGGAGCGAGGCCGGGGCGGTGCGGGAGACGGAGAGGACGTCGTGGCCGCGCGATGCGGCCTCCGTGACGATGCCGGTACCGGCGTAGCCGGTCCCTCCGAGGACGACGATGCGAGCCATGTGCTCTCCTTCCGGGCGCCCTGGGGGCGCTGCTGGTGACGATCGTCCACAGCACACGCCGTGGACCTCGATGCTCACTGTAGGTAACCTAGTCTCCATTGGGAAGTAGGCACTTTCCGGTAACCGTCCCCGCGCCGCCGCCCCGCCGGCTCCGCCACTCCCCTCGGAGGAGACCCCGATGACCGTCCTCGACGTCGACCCCTACGCGCGCGCCTGCCCGTCCCGGCAGCTCCTGGACCGCATCGGCGACCGCTGGACCGTGCTCGTCATCAACGCCCTCGAGGACGGGCCGCAGCGCTTCTCGCAGATCGCGCGGCGCGTGGACGGCATCTCCCAGAAGATGCTCACGCAGACCCTCCGCGCCCTCGAGGCCGACGGTCTCGTCGAGCGCACCGTCTACCCCGAGATCCCGCCGCACGTGGAGTACGAGCTCTCGGCGCTCGGCCGCTCCCTGCTCGAGCCGCTCGGCGCGCTCATCACCTGGGCCGTCGAGAACCTCGGCGCCGTCCAGAGCTCCCGGGAGCGCGTGGCCGCCTCCTGAGCGCCCCACGCGAACGGCGCGGCAGGCGTCGTTCGTCGGGCCCCCATGGTGTGCTGGGCGGATGGACGCCCTCACCGTGATCCTCATCCTCCTGGCCGGCGCCGCGCTCGGCGCCGCCGTGACCTGGCTGCTGCTGCGCGAGCGGGTGCGCGCCGCGGAGGCCGGCCACGGCCACCGGCAGGCGGAGTCCACCGCCCTGCTGGACCTCGCCGGGGAGCGCTTCGAGCGGGACAGCGCCCGGCGCGAGGCCACCGAGCACGCGCGGGACGCGCAGCTCACCCGCACCCTCGCCCCGATCTCCGAGTCCCTCGCCCAGGTGGAGCGGGCGCTCGCCCGCACCGAGCAGCTGCGCTCGCAGTCCGACGGTGCCCTGCGCCGCCACCTCGGCGAGCTCGCCGAGCGCACCGAGCGGCTCGACGCGGGCACCCATGCGCTGACGACGGCCCTGCGCGCCCCCACCTCCCGCGGCCGCTGGGGCGAGGTGCAGCTGCGCCGGATCGTCGAGGCCGCCGGGATGCTCGAGCACGTCGACTTCACCGAGCAGCACGCGGGCACGAGCGCCGGCGGCGAGCGCGGGCAGCGACCGGACCTCGTCGTTCATCTCGCGGGGGACCGGCACGTCGTCGTCGACGCGAAGGCCCCGATGGACGCCTACCTCGACGCGATCGAGCAGACCGACCCGGACCACGCCGCAGGTCGCCGCCGCGCCCACGCGAAGGCCCTGCGCGGCCACGTCGACGCGCTCGCGAAGAAGTCCTACTGGGCCTCCCTCGGGGACACCCCCGAGTTCACGGTGATGTTCGTGCCGAGCGACGGCGTGCTCGCCGCGGCGCTCGAATCGGATCCCGGCCTGCTCGAGCACGCCTTCGCCAAGGACGTCGTCATCGCCTCCCCCGCGACGCTCGTCGCGCTGCTTCGCACCGTCGCGCACACCTGGCGCACCGACGCGCTGAACAAGGACGCCCGCGAGGTGCTCGAGGCGGGCCGCGAGCTGCACCACCGGCTCGCGACGCTGAGCGGTCACCTCGGCAAGGTGGGCCGCTCCCTGGACTCCTCCGTCGCCGCGTTCAACGACGCCGTCGGCTCGCTGCAGTCCCGGGTCATGGTCACGGCGCGCCGCTTCGAGGACCTGGGCCTCACCGCCTCCTCGATCGACGAGGTCGACCAGCTCACGCGCCGCTCCCGCAGCCTCGGCGAGGACGAGATCGCGGACCTCGCCCGCGGGGAGGGGGCCGACGGTCGCGACCCCGGGCGGGAGAACCGCGCGGGCTGAGGCGCCAGGATCCGACGCCAGGGGCCGCTCCGGGATCAGAACCCTGGGCTCTGCGCCCAGGGCCTTTCGCTCAGGACTCCGCGGTCGCGCGGTCGCCCGAAGGGCGGGTGCGGCGGTCCGTCTCGCCGGCCGCCTTCATCTCCTGGCGCAGCTCCCGCGGCAGGGAGAACATGAGGTCCTCGGTCGCGGTGCGCACGGGCTGCACGTCGCCGTAGCCGCGCACGGCGAGCTCGGCGAGCAGCTGCTGGACCAGCACGTCCGGCACCGAGGCGCCGGAGGTGACGCCCACGGAGCCGACGCCCTCGAACCACTCCTCGCGCAGCTCGGAGACGTCGTCGATGCGATGGGAGGCCTTCGCCCCGGCCTCGAGCGCGACCTCCATGAGCCGCACCGAGTTCGAGGAGTTCGGGGAGCCGACCACGAGCACGAGATCCGCGCCCGGCGCGATCTTCTTGATCGCGACCTGGCGGTTCTGGGTGGCGTAGCAGATGTCGTCGCTCGGCGGCGCCTGCAGGGTCGGGAACCGCTCGCGCAGTCGGTCCACGGTCTCCATGGTCTCGTCGACCGAGAGCGTGGTCTGCGAGAGCCACACGACCTTCTCCGGGTCGCGCACGGTGACGTGCTCGACGTCGTCCGGGGAGTTGACGATCTGCACGTGATCGGGCGCCTCGCCGGCGGTGCCCTCGACCTCCTCGTGGCCGGTGTGGCCCACGAGCAGGATGTCGTAGTCCTCGCGGGCGAAGCGCACGGCCTCCTTGTGCACCTTCGTCACGAGCGGGCAGGTCGCGTCGATCGTGCGGAGGTGGCGCGCCTCCGCCATCTCGCGGACCTTCGGGGAGATGCCGTGCGCGGAGAAGATGACCAGGGCGCCCTCCGGCACCTCGTCGACCTCCTCGACGAATACGGCGCCCTTCTCCTTCAGGCGGTCCACGACGAACTTGTTGTGCACGATCTCGTGGCGCACGTACACGGTCTCGTCGTAGTGCTCGAGGGCACGCTCGACGGCGACGACGGCGCGATCGACGCCCGCGCAGTACCCGCGGGGCTCGGCAAGGAGGACGGTTCCGGTGCTCACCGCTCCATCGTAGGAAACCTGCAGGCCCCGTGGCACGGGGGTGCGCCATGCCTCACCACACCTCCACATCACGCGCCGTCCCGGCGCCTCGCGCCGATCGTTCCTCCCCAGCGCCCGCGCGTCCCCCGTCGGCGGTGCCGGGCCCGGGGTGTCCGCCGCGCGTGC
Organism: Brachybacterium rhamnosum; assembly: GCF_039526185.1. NCBI lineage: Bacteria > Bacillati > Actinomycetota > Actinomycetes > Micrococcales > Dermabacteraceae > Brachybacterium > Brachybacterium rhamnosum. Next base: position 1,642,905 of record NZ_BAAAIS010000002.1, on the reverse strand, counting down.
CAGAGTGGACCCATGACCGTGCCCCTCCCCGAGCAGACCGCGGCCGCCCCGCGGCCCGCGCCCGCCGCGACCGCGGCGGAGACCACACCGGAGAACCCGTGGCCGCTGCGGCAGCTGTCGGTGAAGGTCGGCGAGTACGTCTCGCGCATGTCCCCGATCTGGGTCGAGGGGCAGATCGTCCAGCTCAACCGGCGGCCCGGCGCCGGGCTCTCCTTCATGACCCTGCGGGACGTCGACGTCGACATGTCCTTCTCCGTCCCGGTGCGCGAGAACGTGCTGCGCTCCCTCCCCGTGGAGCCCGTGCCCGGCGCGCGCGTGGTCGTGCACGCGAAGCCCACCTTCTGGACCAAGCGCGGCAGCCTCCAGCTCGAGGCGGACGACATCCGCCCCGTGGGCCTCGGCGAGCTGCTCGCCCGGCTCGAGCAGCTGCGCCGCAGCCTCGCCGCGGAGGGGCTCTTCGAGGCCTCCCGCAAGCAGCCCCTCCCCTTCCTGCCCCGCACCGTGGGGCTCATCTGCGGCCGCGAGTCCGCCGCGGAGCGGGACGTCGTCGTCAACGCGGAACGGCGCTGGCCCGCCGTGCGCTTCGCGATCCGCGAGGTCGCCGTGCAGGGTGCGCGCGCCGTGAAGGAGGTCTCCGCGGCGCTCACCGAGCTCGACGCCGCCCCGGAGGTCGACGTCATCGTCATCTCCCGCGGCGGCGGCTCCCTCGAGGACCTGCTGCCGTTCTCCGACGAGCAGCTCGTGCGCCTCGTCGCCGGCGCCCGCACCCCGATCGTCTCCGCGATCGGGCACGAGGTGGACACCCCGCTGATCGACCTCGCGGCGGACGTCCGCGCCTCCACCCCCACCGACGCCGCGAAGCGCGTCGTGCCGGACATCCAGGCCGAGCGGGACCAGCTGACGCTGGGACGCACGCGGCTGCGCGCCGCGATCCGCACCCGCATCGACCGGGAGCAGAGCGCGCTCGAGGCGATGCGCTCGCGTCCCGTGCTCGAGGACCCGAGCTCGATCCTCTCGGGCCGCGAGGAGGAGATCCGCTCCCGCATCGCGCTCGCCCGCACGCTCATGGGCTCGCGGCTGGACCGCGCCCGGGACGAGGTGGTGCACCTGGGACGCCAGGTGCGCGCGCTGAGCCCGCTCGCGACCCTCGAGCGCGGCTACGCCGTGGTGCAGACGCCCGACGGCGGCATCCTCCGCTCCCCCGACGACTCCGCCCCCGGCGACGCGCTGTCCGTGCGGGTGGCCGGCGGCCGCTTCGGCGTGGAGCGCACCGCGCAGGACCCCTACATCCCCCCGACCCACGAGGAGACCTCATGACCAGCCCCGATGCATCCGTGGAGCCCGTCGAGCCGAGCGGCGAGGACCAGGCCCCGCTGCCGGAGGACGTCGCCACGCTCAGCTACGAGGCCGCCCGCGACCAGCTGGTCGACGTGGTGCGCCGCCTCGAGTCCGGGCAGGGCGGGCTCGAGGACTCGATCGCGCTGTGGGAGCGGGGCGAGATGCTCGCCCGCCGCTGCCAGCAGTGGCTCGACGGCGCCCGCGAGCGCCTGGACGACGCCGTCGCCGCACGCCGCGGGCGCGAGCAGGAGCGCTGATCGCGGCCGGTCCTTCGACCCCGCTCAGCCGATCGAGGTGAGCGCCGCCTCCATCACGGTGCGCAGCTCCTCGGGATCGGCCGTGCCGTGCACGAGGATCCCGAAGTCCTCCCCTTGGCAGGCGATGCCGTTCTGGGTGCCGCCCTCCCCCTCCCCGGTGAGGACCTGGCACGCGGCGCCGGAGATCGTCGTCTCCTCCTGGACGGTGGAGCCGGGGATCTGCGCGGAGAGCAGCTGCGGGGTGACCTCGCCCTGCTCCTCGAGGGAGACGAGGTGCCCGGCGGGGGACGTGTAGCCGATCGTCCAGGCGGCCGGGTCCGCGCCGTCGAGGCGGGCGCTACGGGCGGTCCAGCCCTCGTCGAGCGCAGGGTGAGCGACCGGGAAGTCCACCTCGGCCTGGGCGCGCTCCGCGCTCGCGGCCACGTCGAGCCGCGAGTTCTCGGGGACCTCCCGCTGGAGATCGTTGCCGACGCCGAAGAACGCGACCGCGAACAGCGCGACCACGGCCATCATGATGCCGAGCGCCCACGTCATGTTGCGCAGGGACGTGTTCTTGCGCGAGGGGAGCTCGTAGTTCGAGGTGCGCGGTGCCTGCTCCGGGTCGCCGTCCGGGGCCGCCGCCGTCGCGACGGAGCGGTCAGGGGAGTCCTCGGGCTGGGCATGCATGTCCCCCATTGTCACCCGTGTTCGCCCCTCCCCGCGAAACCTGCGATGATCACCCGGTGACAGCGAGATTCCTCATCGCCGGAGAAGCCCTCACCGACATCGTCGTCCAGTCCGACGGTGACCGTCAGGAGCACCCCGGCGGCTCCCCCCTGAACGTCGCCGTGGCCCTGGGCCGCCTGGGACACGACGCGCACCTGCTCACCCGCATCGGCTCCGACGAGCGCGGCGCGGCGATCCGGGCGCACGTCGAGCAGTCCCACGTGCTGCTCACCGGCGGTGCGATCGTCGACGCCCCCACCTCCACGGCGGAGGCGGTGCTCGACGCGACCGGCGCGGCCACCTACACCTTCGACCTCGTGTGGGACCCGGACCCCTCCGGCCTGCCCGAGCGGATCGACGCCGTGCACACCTCCTCGATCGCCGCCGTGCTCGCGCCCGGCGCCGCGACCGTCGCCGAGGTGCTGCGCCGCCACCGTGCGACCTCCCTCATCAGCTACGACCCCAACGCGCGCCCCACCCTCATGGGCGATCCCGCGCGGGTGAGGCCGATCGTCGAGGCGAACATCGCGCTGAGCGACATCGTCAAGACCTCCGACGAGGACGTCGAGTGGCTCTACGGCACCGACGACGTCGAGGACGTCGTCGCGTCCTGGCGCCCCCTCGGCCCGGCCGTCACCGTGCTCACCCGCGGCGGCGAGGGCGCGGTGGGCTTCACCGACGCCGGCCGCGTGCAGGTCGCCCCGGAGCGCGTCGAGGTCGTCGACACCGTGGGCGCCGGGGACACGTTCTCCGCCGGCCTGCTCGACGCCCTCGCCCACCGCACCCTGCTGGGTCCCGAGCACCGCGAGCAGCTGCGCGAGCTGCCCTCCGACGAGCTCGCCGGCGTGCTGCGCCGCGCCGCCCGTCTCGCCGCGGTGACCGTGTCCCGCGCCGGGGCGAACCCGCCCTGGGCCCACGAGCTGGCCTGACCCACCCCGCCCCGCGGGGCACCGACCACCATCCCGAACGAGCATCAACCAGGAGGTTCCTCCATGTCCCAGACCGTCAGCGCCGCCGATCAGGACGGGTACCGCATCGAGCACGACACCATGGGAGAGGTGCGGGTGCCGGCCTCGGCGCTCTACCGTGCGCAGACCCAGCGCGCGGTGGAGAACTTCCCGATCTCCGGCCAGGGCCTCGAGCCGGCGCACATCCACGCCCTGGCCCAGGTGAAGAAGGCCGCCGCCCGCGCCAACAAGGAGCTCGGCGTCCTCGACGGGACCCTCGCCGACGCGATCGTCGCCGCCGCGGATTCCGTCATCGCCGGCGAGCACGACGACCAGTTCCCGGTGGACACGTACCAGACCGGCTCCGGCACCAGCTCGAACATGAACATGAACGAGGTGCTCGCGACCCTCGCCTCGCGCGGCGACCTCGAGGTGCACCCCAACGATCACGTGAACTGCTCGCAGTCCAGCAACGACGTGTTCCCCACCTCGGTGCACGTCGCCGTGACGCAGGGCGTCGTCGAGCACCTCCTCCCCTCCCTCGCGCACCTCGCCGAGGCGCTCGAGGAGAAGGCCGAGGCCTGGAAGAGCGTCGTGAAGTCCGGCCGCACCCACCTCATGGACGCGACCCCGGTGACGCTCGGCCAGGAGTTCGGCGGCTACGCGGCGGCCGTGCGCTACGGCATCGAGCGGGTCGAGGCGGCCCTCCCCCGCACCGCGGAGGTCCCCCAGGGCGGCACCGCCGTCGGCACCGGCATCAACACCCCCGTCGGCTTCCCCCAGAAGGTCATCGAGAACCTCGCCGAGCAGACCTCGCTGCCGCTGACCGAGGCGCGCAACCACTTCGAGGCGCAGTCCACCCGCGACGGCCTCGTCGAGATGTCCGGGGCGCTGCGAACGATCGCCGTCTCCGTCACGAAGATCTGCAACGACCTGCGCTGGATGGGCTCCGGCCCCAACACGGGCCTGGGCGAGATCGCGATCCCGGACCTCCAGCCCGGCTCCTCGATCATGCCCGGCAAGGTCAACCCGGTGATCCCGGAGGCCGTGCTCATGGTGTGCGCGAAGGTCGTGGGCAACGACGCGGCGATCGCCTGGGGCGGCGCGCAGGGCGCCTTCGAGCTCAACGTGCAGATCCCGCTCATGGGCACGAGCCTGCTCGAGTCGATCCGTCTGCTCGCCAACGCCGCCACGGTGCTCGCCGACAAGACCGTCTCCGGTCTGACCGCGAACGAGGAGAAGGCCCGCTTCTACGCGGAGGCCTCCCCCTCGATCGTCACGCCGCTGAACAAGCTGATCGGGTACGAGTCCGCCGCGAAGATCGCCAAGCACGCCGTCGCGGAGCGCATCTCCGTGCGCGAGGCCGTCATCGCGCTGGGCTTCGTGGAGCGCGGCGAGCTCACCGAGGAGCAGCTCGACTCCGCCCTCGACGTGCTCTCCATGACCGCGCCGAAGGCCTGAGCGGTGCCCGCGACGCCGCATCGCCGCCTTGCAGCGGTGCGGCGTCACGCATGATGAGTCCTCGTGAGGGCGGGGCCCCTCCGCCCACGGTGCAGCCGCTGCCCGTGCCGCCGCCTCTCGCACTGCTGCGCGCTGTCTTCACCGTCGCCGCATGGTCGATCACCGCAGCGCCGCTCACCTTCCTGCTCCTCCCCGTCGTCTTCCTCATCGGGGCCCTCCAGACCCTCGGCGGTGGGACCGACTTCTCCGAGACGGACCTCGGCGACGGCGCGATCAGCGCGGTGTTCGCGGGCATGGCACTCGTCTCCGGCATCGGCCTCACGGTCACGGTCCTGCTCTGGCTCCTGCTCCCTGCCGTCGAGATACGACTGGCGGAGTCCGTGGCCGCGCAACAGGCGCTCTCCGCCCAGGACTGTCGTCGCTTCGAGCGGACGGCCGCACAGCGGCTGGCCGTCCTGCTGCTCGCCCTGTCCCTGCTGGTGCTGTGCGCCGGCGTCGTGATCGCCGTGTACGGCTTCATCGCCGACGAACCGGATCTGGGCGGACGTTGGACCGCGCTGCTCATGGTCGTCCCCGGCGTGCTCATCACGGCGCTCACGGTCGGCCTGTGGCTCGCTGTCGCACCTCGCGCCTCTGCACGTCTGCAGTCGCTCCGCCGGAGATGGCCCGTCGTCACGTCCCGGCCCGAACCGATCGACGTCGTCGTGGCGCGCGAACGCGCCGAACGGGGTCTCGAGGGCCGCAGGGTCACCGCAGGGCGGCGACGCGCTGCCCCATCGGGCACCGCGAGCCGGAGGCTGCCCGTCCATCCGGCTGTGCTCCTCATCGGGCTCGCCGTGGTGGCTTTGATGATCGTGGACCGGACCGGGGAGAACGGGGCGATCACGGTCCTGCTCATGGTGCTGCTCTCCACCGGGATCGGCATCCTGATCGTGCGGGCCGCGAGGAGAGCGTTTCGCCGTGCGCAGCAATGGGACTGGGCCACGTCCCTCGAACGCACCGGCACGGCGACCGTCATCGACTACCGGCGGCGGCATCCCTGGACGGTCCTCGCGTCGACGCTCGCAGTGATCGGGGCTCTCACCCTCGGGGGATCCCTGTCCTTCCGATGGCTCCCGACGGCGATCCTCGGGAGTGCGCCGGGCATGCTCGGGATCGTCCTCGGGATCATCGGGGCGGCGACGGCCGCTCTGGCGATCGTGGTGAGCGCGATCGAACACCGGCGGACCAGGGAATGGCGCGCACGCTTCCTCCGCGCGCATCCGGAGACGGACCCGGTGTGGACCCCGGATCTCCTGCACCCCGCCCTGCAGGAGATCCACGGCTGGCTCAACGGATAGCCGCCCGTCCCACGCTTCCGGGGCGGGCGGCCCGCCGCTTAGTCGATCGGTTCGTCGAGCACGTGGGTGACGAGCTCGGCGACCTTCGAGCGCTCCGAGCGCTGCAGCGTGATGTGCCCGAACAGCTCGTGGGACTTGAGCGCCTCGACGACGGAGGCGATGCCGTCGTAGCGGCCGATGCGCAGGTTGTCCCGCTGCGCGATGTCGTGGGTGAGGACCACCCGGGAGTTCTGCCCGATCCTCGAGAGCATCGTCAGCAGCACGTTGCGCTCGAGGGACTGCGCCTCGTCGACGATCACGAAGGCGTCGTGCAGGGAGCGGCCGCGGATGTGGGTCAGCGGGAGCACCTCGAGCATGCCGCGCGAGGCGACCTCGTCGATGACGTTCTGGGAGACCATCGAGCCGAGGGTGTCGAACACCGCCTGCCCCCACGGGCCCATCTTCTCGCCCTGGTCACCGGGCAGGAACCCGAGCTCCTGGCCGCCCACGGCGTACAGCGGGCGGAACACCATGATCTTGCGCTGGGTGCGGCGCTCGAGCACCGCCTCGAGGCCGGTGCACAGGGCCAGGGCGCTCTTGCCGGTGCCGGCGCGGCCGCCGAGGGAGACGATGCCGATCGAGTCGTCGAGCAGGAGGTCGATCGCGATGCGCTGCTCCGCGGAGCGGCCGGAGACGCCGAACACGGTCTGGTCGCCCGGGACGAGGCGCACCTTCTTGTCGCGGGTGAGCCGGCCGAGCGCCGAGCCGCGGTTGGAGGTGATCGTGAGGCCGGTGTGCACGGGGTGGTGGGAGACCTCGGGCAGCTCGACCTCCTCGCCGTCGTACAGCCGGGAGACGGTGGCCTCGTCCGTCGCGACGGAGACCATGCCCGTGTAGCCGCGGTCGCGGGCGAGCTCGGCGCGGTACTCCTCGGCGTGGATGCCGGAGGCGGAGGCCTTGATCCGCATCGGCAGGTCCTTGGAGACCAGCACGACGTTCTTGCCCTCGAGCTGCAGGTTCTTGGCGACCGCGAGGATGCGGGTGTCGTTGTCCCCGAGGCGGAAGCCGTCCGGCAGGGAGGCGGTGCTCATGTGGTTGAGCTCGACGTGCACGTGCCCGCCGTCCTTGCCGATCGGCAGCGGGCGGGAGAGGTTGCCGTGCTGGTCGCGAAGGTCGTCGAGGATGCGCAGCGCCTGGCGGGCGAAGTAGCCGAGGTCAGGGTGGTGGCGCTTGGCCTCGAGCTCGGTGATGACGACGATCGGCAGCACGATGTCGTGCTCGGCGAAGCGGTTCAGCGAGAGCGGGTCCGCGAGCAGCACCGAGGTGTCCAGCACGTAGGTGATGACGCCGGTCTCGAGGTCCTGCAGCACCTCCTGCGCGCCGCCCGGTCGCAGCGAGGGCACCACGGGTGCGACGCCGCCCGGCGATGACCCGACCCCCGTCCCGTACAGCGACCCGTTCCTCGTCGCGCCCTGCTCGGGGAGCGTCTCGCGGGTGGTGGTGGTCTCGTCCATGGGAGCCTCCGTCCTGTGCGGTTGCCTGGACCCTAGCCGTCCCGGCGCCCGCGCTCGGGCGCTTCCCGCGGGGCACGGGACCGACGTTCACCCGATCGTCATCCGGTGTTGTCCGGATCACTCATCGGCCATCCTGCCACTGCCCGGCCGCCGGTCCGGGACCCCGCGGCCGCCGTGTCCGGACGGTGACTCGGGAGCGGGGATCAGGCGCCGAAGCGGCGCTCGCGGCGGCAGAACTCGCGCAGCGCGCGCAGCAGGTCCACGCGGCGGAACCCGGGCCAGTAGGTCTCGCAGAACCAGTACTCGGAGTGCACGGACTGCCACAGCAGGAAGCCGGAGAGCCGCTGCTCGCCGGAGGTGCGGATGATGAGGTCCGGATCCGGCTGGCCGCGCGTGTAGAGGTGCTCGGAGATCGAGTCGGTGCTGATCGCGGCGGCGATCTCCTCCGGGCCGAGCCCCTGGGCGCCGAGGTCCCGCACGAGCTCGCGGACGGCGTCGACGATCTCCTCGCGCCCTCCGTAGCCGATCGCCACGTTGACGGTGAGCGGGGAGTCGACGACGGCGGCCTCGCGGATCCCGGCGATCGCGTCCTGCACCTCGGCGGGCAGCAGGTCGCCGTTGCCGGTGAGGCGCACCCGGTGGCCGGCGCCCGCGATCTGCTCGATCGTCTCGATGATGATCGCGTAGAGCGCGCCGAGCTCCTCCGCGGGGCGGTGGAGGTTGTCGGTGGAGAGCATCCAGACGGTGACGAGCGGGATCTCGAGGTCCTGGCACCAGGAGAGGAACTCGACGATCTTCTCCGCGCCGGCGCGGTGGCCCTGGGCGGTGGTGGCGCCGGCGGCCTTCGCCCAGCGGCGGTTGCCGTCGACGATGACGCCGAGGTGCTGGGGCAGCGAGAAGTCCTCGAGCTCCTTGGTGAGGCGGCGCTCGTAGACGCGGTAGAGGAGGGAGTCGTCGTCCATGGCGATCTCCGTTCCTCCGGGGCGTCCAGGCGGGCGGCGCGGACCTCCCCGGTCTCCCGCGCTCGTCCATTATCCGTGACGCGAGGAGCAGCTCCGGGCACCCGGCGCAGATCCACACCGGATCGCCACAGGCGGCACCCATGAACCTACGGTTGCGTAGGTTACGCTTCGAGCATGAGCACCGGAATCCGTCGCGGGAGCGCGAGCAACCCCGCCGTGAACCCTGGCGACACCCCCGACGGGACCCCCGTCGGCCCGACCGTCGCCCCCACCTCAGGCACCGACGTCGAGGACGCCCTCGAGGGCGCCACGGAGCAGCCCGCCCCGCAGGCCGCCGCGACCGACGTCGACACGGCGGACGCCGCGCACGCCCGCGCCGCCGGCTCCCCCGCCGGCCGCGCGCCCGGCTCCGGAGCGGGCTCGGAGACGGTCGACGCCGACATCCCCTCCGCGGAGGACCACCCCTGGGCGCCCCGCACCCTCACCCGCGCGGTGGCCGCCCGTGCCCGGCAGCTCGGCATCACGCTGCCCAAGCCCCGCCTGCGCGGCATCTCCCACCTCGCCGCGTTCCCCGCGGCGCTCATCGCGGGGCTCGTGATCGTCGCGCTCGGGGACTCGCTCGCGAACCGCCTCGCGATGGTCGTGTTCGTGACGACGGCGTCCCTGCTCTTCGGCGTCTCCGCCACCTACCACCGCGGCACCTGGTCACCGCAGCACGCGATCATCCTGCGCCGCTTCGACCACGCGAACATCTTCCTCATCATCGCGGGCACCTACACGCCGCTCGCCGTGGCCCTGCTCGAGCCCCGGTCCGCGGCGATCCTGCTGACGATCGCCTGGGCGGGCGCGCTGATCGGCGTCGCCTTCCGCGTGTTCTGGACCCACGCGCCGCGCTGGCTCTACGTCCCCGCCTACGTGGCGCTCGGCTGGATCGCGGTCTTCTACATGCCGCAGTTCCTCGCGGGCGGCGGCTGGGCCGTGGTGTGGCTGCTCGTCGCGGGCGGCCTCGCGTACACCGCGGGAGCGGTGGTCTACGGCCTCAAGCGGCCGAACCCCTCCCCCGCCTGGTTCGGCTTCCACGAGATCTTCCACGCGGCGACGCTCGCGGGCTTCGCCTGCCACTTCGTGGCCGTGGCGATCGCCGTCGTCTGATCCCGCACCGGCCCCGCGCCGGGGGCCCGGAGGCGGTCAGCGCCCGCTCGGGTCCTCCGGGGTGCCAGGGGCATCGGTGGCATCCGGCCCGGAGCCGCCGTCACGGGGCTCGCCGTCGGCGTCGGTCGTGGACGACTCACCTTCGGCAGCACCGGCCCCGGAGGCCTCCTGCTCCGCGGCCTCCTGCTCCGCGGCATGGCGCGCCTCGACCTTCGCGGTCGCCTGGACGCGGCGCACGCGCCGGTTCATGTCGACCACCAGCAGCAGGATCACGATCCCCACCAGGAAGATCGCGATGAAGCCCGGGGTCCCCGGGGTGATCGAGCTGGGGGTCATGTCGCCGCCGTCGGACGGCGCCGCCAGCAGCACGGCACGGGAGATCTCGACGGGGCTCATCGGCCCTCCTCCTGCTCGGGGCGGAGGCCGGCGAAGAGATCGTCCTCCGGCAGCTGCACGCCGATCCGGGAGATGTGCAGCTCGAAGTCCTCCGTGCCCCACACCTCGCGCTCCACGTCGTGCGAGATCCGGAAGAACGGCCCCTCGGGGTCCACCTGGGTGGCATGGGCGCGCAGCGCCTCGTCCCGCACGTCGAGGTAGTCCTTCACGTCGATGCGTGTGGTGAGCAGGCGGTCACGGCTCTCGTCGAAGTGCTGGAGCATGAGCTCGAGCTCCTCGTTGGGCATCTGGTGCGTGCGGAGGTGGCGCGCGACGACCGCGAGCTTCTGGCGGTGGAAGACGTTCGTGTAGTAGACCTTCGCGACCTCCCACGGCTCCCCGAGCTCCGGGGCGTACGCCGGATCCGCGGCGAGGCGGAACGCCTCCATGCTCACGCGGTTGGTCTGGATGTGGTCGGGGTGCGGGTATCCGCCGTTCTCGTCGTAGGTGACGAGCACGTGCGGGCGCAGGCGGCGCAGCGCCTCGACGAGCGGGCGCGCGGCCTCCGCCGGGTCCAGGGTCGCGAAGCTGCCCTCGGGCAGGTCCGGCAGCGGATCACCCTCGGGCAGGCCGGAGTCGACGTAGCCGAGCCACTCGTGGGCGATGCCGAGGATCTCCTGCGCGCGGGCCATCTCCGCGCGGCGCACGGCCGGCAGGTTCCGCGCGATCTCCTCGTCGCCCTGCAGGTGGGGGTTCAGGATGTCTCCGCGCTCGCCGCCGGTGCAGGTGACGACGGTGACCTCGACGCCCTCGCGCACGTAGCGGGCCATCGTGCCGGCACCCTTGCTCGACTCGTCGTCGGGGTGCGCATGGACGGCCACCAGGCGCAGGGGCTCGTCAGGGGCGGGACGCAGGACGCTCACGGTTCTCCTCGGGAGGATGCGGCGGGAGGCCGCCGGGACGGGGCGGGCGGCGCTCGCGGGAGCGCTGTCCGGCACCGCACGAGACTACGCCACCCCACCTGGACCGTCGCTCCGTGATGTCGCTCCCGCCACAGCCGTCCGCGGTCGCCCCGAGGGCCGTGTCCCAGGTGCATCTGGGAGACTCCCGCCATGAGCGACTCCCCCGCCCGGGACACGGCCCGCTACGGCGGGCCCCTCGTCCCCCGACGCACCGCCCGCCTCCTCCTGGTGCTCGGAGCGGCCGTCGCGCTCGTCGTGCTCGTGCTCGTCGGGCTGCGCTTCGCGGACCAGCCCGTGCGCTCCGAGCTCGTCTCCTACGACCACGTCGGCGAGCACGCGATCCGCGTGGACTTCACCGTGACGATGGATCCGGGCGACGCCGCCACCTGCACGATCCAGGCGATGAACGACGGCCGCGCCCAGGTGGGCTTCGTCGAGGTCCCGATCCCCGCGCAGACCGAGCGCCGCACCGCGCACACGGTGACGATCTCGACCCAGGGCGAGGCGGTCTCCGCCGAGATCCTCGACTGCTCGCCGGTCTGAGCCGCGGCGGTCCCGGGGCCGTCGGAGGCGCTCCCGCGGGCGCCGACGGGCCGCCGAACACGCGGTCGGCACCTGCGTGGATGCTGGGGCCACCGCGCACCCCCGGTGTAGAGTTCTCCGGATACCGGCTCCACGCCGGACGTCATCACCCGCACACGGGGCGCATGGATGTCATGTGCCCCGTGATTCGTGTCGGAGGGCTCTCAGGCCCTCCCGACCCCACAGAACGACAGGAGTGAACCCATGAGCAGCCAGCCGAATGGCGCCTGGCTCACCCAGGATGCCTACGACCGCCTCGCCAACGAGCTCGCGGAGCTCGAGGGCCCGCGCCGCACCGAGATCGCCGAGCGCATCGCCGCGGCCCGCGACGAGGGCGACCTCAAGGAGAACGGCGGCTACCACGCGGCCCGCGAGGAGCAGGGCATGAACGAGGCCCGCATCACGGACCTCAAGCACCTGCTGAAGAACGCCGTGGTCGGCGAGGCCCCGGAGGACGACGGCGTCGTCGAGCCCGGCATGGTCGTCACCATCACGATGGCCGGCTCCGAGCGCACCTTCCTGCTCGGCAACCGCGAGATCGCCGAGGGCACCGACCTCGAGGTCTTCTCCTCGGACTCCCCGCTCGGCGCGGCGATCCACGGCGCCAGCGTCGGCCAGACGATCGACTACACCGCCCCCAACGGCAAGTCGCTGCCGATCGAGATCACCGGGGCCACGCCCTACAAGGCCTGACCGCAGGCCTCCCGCGCCGGGGTCCGCGCGGGACAGCGGAGAGCGAAGCCCCCGCCGGCCGTGCCGGTGGGGGCTTCGTCGTGTCCGGGTCCCGGAGGACCGGGGACGGCCGCGGAGGGGATCAGCCCTCGGTGGTCGTCGTCCCCGGAGCCCTCCCGGGCGCCTTCTCGGGGGCCGTCACGGGGGTGTCCTCCGCATCGCCCTCGGGGGCCGTCGCCGGCGCGTCCTCGTCCGGCTCCTCGGTCTTCTCCCCCTCGACCTCGTGCTCGCTCGCCTCCTCCTCGGCGTCGGAGCCGCGGGCGCCGCGGCCCAGCGAGGCGAGGAAGGTCCTCAGCGTGGGGTCCGTGCCCAGCTCGGGGCTCGGGTCACGACCCACCAGGTAGAGCATCGTCGCGTTGACGAAGGCGATGATCGGGATCGCGAAGAGCGCACCGGGGATGCCGGCGACCATCGCGCCCGCGGCCACGCCGAGGAACACCGCGAGCGGGTGGAGCTCGACGGCCTTGCCCATGAGGAAGGGCTGGAGCACGTTGCCCTCGAGCTGCTGCACGCCGAGCACCACGACGAGCATGATGATCGCGCCCACCCAGCCGTTCAGCACGAGCACCAGCAGCACCGCGATCGCGCCGGAGAGGATCGCGCCCACGAGCGGGATGAACGAGAACAGGAAGACGAGCAGCCAGATCGGCACGGCGTACACGCCGAGGCCCAGGGCCAGCATGCCGATCGCGATGCCGGTCGCGTCCACGGCCGCCACGAGGATCTGCGTGCGCACGTACGCCGAGAGGGCCTTCCAGCCGCGGCGCACCGACTCGTGCGTGGGGACGCGGGCCTGCGGGGGCAGCAGCCCGATCACCCAGCGCCAGATCCCGGCGCCGCCCGAGAGCATGAAGAAGAGGCTGAACAGGCACACGACGATGCCGGTGACGACGTTGCCGAGGACCGCCGCGGTGCTCAGCGCCGAGTTCAGCAGGGCGTCGGCGTTCTGCTGGAGCTGGGTGAGGCCCTCGTCGATCGCCGAGCTGATCATCGTGTCGTCGATCTGGAAGGTGCCGGTCGCCCAGGTCGTGAGGGACTGGAAACCGCTGATCGCCTTGTCCTGGATGTCCGACCACTGGGCGATGAGCTGGCGGCCGGCGAGGGTGAACATGCCGGCGATGACGATGAGCAGGCCCAGCATCGCGACGGCGCTCGCGGCGCCGCGGCCCAGGAAGGTGTACTTCGTGAGCAGCTTGACGATCGGCGAGAGCATCGCGGCGAGCAGCACGGCCAGCAGCACCGGGATCACGAGCGTGGAGATCTTGCTGATGCCCCAGAGCAGCAGGGCCGCGGCGGCGACGATGACGAGCAGCCTCCAGGACCAGGCACCGAGGCGGCGGACGCCGATCGGGATCTCCGCGACCTCCTGGGCGAGGGCGGGGCCCTGGGGGGCGGGACGCAGCTTGGGCATCGCTTCTCCTTCCGGAGCCGATCGGCTCACGGGGCACACTCTAGCGGCCCCGCTCGCGGCCGCACCTGCCGACGACCAGCCGGTACACGCGGCCCGGCCCGACGGGGCGCCGCCGGCCGGAGGTCCTCGACGAAGGTCGCACCCCCTCGCGCCCCGTGGCGGGGTCCCGCAGGGGCGCGGGTCACTAGCGTGGGGCGCATGTCGACGCCCGACGCCTCCCCCGCCCCCCGCCCCGTCGCGCCCGAGGAGCTCGGCGCCGCCGCGCCGCTCGACGCCGCCGCCGCCCCCGACTCCTCCGCCGCGCTCTCGATCCGCGGCCTGCGGAAGTCATTCGACGACCGCGAGGTCGTCCACGGGCTCTCCCTCGACGTGCCCCGCGGCTCGTTCTACGGGATCGTCGGCCCCAACGGCGCCGGGAAGACGACGACGCTGTCGATGGCGACCGGTCTGCTGCGGCCCGACGCCGGCAGCGCGGTCGTGCTCGGCGAGGACATGTGGCAGCAGCCCGCCCGCGCGAAGGCACGCCTCGGCGTGCTCGCCGACGGCCTGCGCACTTTCGACCGGCTCACCGGCCGCGAGCTCCTCACCTACGTGGGCCTGCTGCGCGGCATGGACGCCGCGACCGTCGAGGAGCGCAGCGCCTCCCTCCTCGAGGCGCTCGACCTCGCGGGCGAGGACGGCAAGCTCGTCGTCGACTACTCCGCCGGCATGACCAAGAAGATCCTGCTGGCCTCCGCCCTCATCCACGCGCCGCGGCTGCTCGTGCTCGATGAGCCGCTCGAGGCCGTCGACCCGGTCTCCGCGCAGGTCATCCGCACCATCCTCACCGCCTACGTGGACGGCGGCGGCACGGTCGTGCTCTCGAGCCACGTCATGGAGCTCGTCGAGGGCCTGTGCAGCCACGTCGCGATCATCGCGGGCGGCGAGCTCAAGGCCGACGGCACGCTCGCCGAGGTGCGCGGCGAGGGGACCCTCGTGCAGCGCTTCATCGATCTCGTGGGCGGCGCACGCGTCGCGGAGGGGAGCCTGTCGTGGCTGGAGTCCTGAGCAGCGAGCAGACCGCCGTCGCCTCCGCGCAGCACGCGGGCCACGGCGAGATCCCGACGCGTGCGGTGATCCGCCTGCTGATGGGCCTGAAGTGGACGCTCTGGAAGCGGTCCTACCGCAAGAACGTCGGCAAGATCGTCGGCACCGTGATCGGCTCGCTCTACGCGCTCGGCGGCCTTGTGGGCCTCACCTTCGCCTTCCTCGGGACGACACTGTGGAGCGGCGGGGGCGAGACCTTCCCGCTGATCTTGCGCACCCTCGGCGTCGCCGCCGTGCTCCTCTGGCTGCTGGTGCCGCTCCTCGCCTTCGGGGTCGACGACACGCTCGACGCCCGCGCCTTCGCCCTCCTCCCCCGGCGCGCCCGGGAGCTGCAGCCGGGCCTCTTCGCCGCCGCGGCGCTCAGCCTGCCGAGCCTGTTCACGCTCGCCGCCGTCGCCGTCGCGACCGTCTTCGAGGCGATCTGGCTGCTGCTCCTGGGCCCCGGTCCGCTGTGGACGGTGCTCGCGCTGATCGCCCTGGTCCCTGCGAACCTCGCCGGGGTGGTGCTGTGCCTGCTGCTGCCGCGCGCCGTGTTCGCCCACCAGGCCGGTCGGGCGAGCTCCCGCAGCGGCCGTGAGCTCGGCGGGATTCTCGCGATGGTCGTGTTCCTCGCGGTCGTCTACGCCTTCTCCGTGGGCATGCAGTCGCTCGGCTCTCTCGACCTCGACCAGCTGCTGCCCACCTTCCTCGTCGCCGTGGACGTCCTCGCCTGGACGCCGATCGGCGCCCCCTTCGCGGTGCCCATGGACCTCGCCGAGGGCGCGGTCCTCGTGGCCCTCGGGCGGGCCGCGGTCACGGCCGCCTCGATCTGGCTCGTGTGGCGCTGGTGGCGACGCTCCCTCGACGCGGCGATGACCTCCGCGCTCACGGGGGACGCCTCCTCCGGCACGGCGAAGGTCTCCGCCCTCGTCCCCCGCTGGGCGCCCAGCACGGCGCTCGGCGCGGTGATCGGTCGCAGCCTGCGCTACTGGCGACGGGACACCCGCTACCTCGCGGCGATCAGCATCTACCCGGTGATGTTCGTGTTCTTCGGGGCGATGGGGTTCGTGCTGCCGGAGTCGCGCTCGTTCATGATGATCATGGTCGTCGCGATGGGCGGTCTCACGGGCATCGCGATCTCCAACGAGATCGGCTTCGACGGCCCCGCCGGATGGGTGAACATCACCGCCGGGGCGCCGGCCCGAGCGAACCTGCTGGGCCGGGTCGTCGCCGCCGCGGTCATCGTGCTCCCGATCGTGCTCGTGCTCTCCGCCGCCGTCTCCGTCGTGCTCGGCATGGCCGCGCACCTGCCCGTGATCCTGCTCGGCATGCTCGGGCTCGTGCTCTCCGGCTGGGGCGCCTCGGTCCTGGCGGGCACGCTGCTGCCGTACCCCACGTCCCCTCCGGGCACGAACCCGATGAAGGACAAGTCCGCCTCGAGCGCGAACGCCATGCTCTCGATGGCGATCACCTCGGCCGCGGTGGGCGTGCCGCAGATCCCGGCGATCGGCCTCGCGATCTGGGGTCTGCTGGGCGGCGGCCCGCTCATCGAGCTGCTCGCCGGGCTCGTGGCCGTCCTGATCGGCGCGGTCGTGCTGGTCGTGGGGCTGCGTCTGGGCGCCGCCCGGCTCGAGCGGTCCTACCCCGAGCTGTTCCAGAAGGTCCGCGCCTTCGTCTGATCGGCGGCGGCCGGGCCCGCCGGCGGGCTGTCAGGCCCGCAGGCGGCGCTCCATGACGAGGGCGTCGACGGTGCGGTCCGGGAGCCGGTAGTAGCCGGGGCGACGACCGATCTCCACGTACCCGGCCCGCGTGTAGAACGTGCGGGCCCGGTCGTTGTCCTCCCGCACCTCGAGCAGCATGCGCTCCGCACGGCGCACCACGGCGACCTCCTCGCACCAGCGCAGCAGCGCCCGGCCGATCCCGACCCCCGGCCGCAGGGTGCCGATCGTGTGCAGGTCCGCCACGTCGCCGGCGACCATGATCCCGGCGTAGCCGAGCAGCGGGCCGGCGGCGTCCTCGCCCTCGGCGGCGACCACGTAGTCCCGGGAGGGGTGGGCGATCTCCTCGGCGAGCTGGGCGGGGCTCCAGGCCTCGCCGGGGAAGAGCGCGAGCTCCGCCTCGGCGATCGGGCCCAGGTCCTCGGGTCGGGCACGGCGCAGGGCCCAGGGCGTCCCGGGCTCCGGGGCGGGACCGCCCACGGTCACGGCGCTGATCGGCGGCATGGCCTCGGGCCGGGCCTCAGCGGCCCAGCGCGCTCTTGCGCGCGGTGGGCTTCGCGGCGTCGGGCTCGCGCAGGTACAGCGGGGCCGTGTCGGTGAGGTCCTCGCCGCGGGCGACCAGCTGCGAGGCGACCTCGAGCAGGTGCCCGGCGTCCGCGTGCGCGAGCGACGAGGTCGCGGGCAGCAGCTCGGGGTACAGGGCGGCTCCGGAGCCCACGAGCAGGTCGCAGGCCGTGAGCTCGGCGGCGACGTCCGCCGGGGCGCCGACGGCGGGCCCGTGCTCGCGCACCAGGTCCCCGTCCTCCGTGCGGCGGTAGCGGGCGTGGTAGACCTCGCGGCGCCGGGCGTCGAGGGCGACCGCGACCGTGAGCGGTGCAGCGGTCCCGGCCTCGGGGCCGACGGCGGGCTCGTCGGAACCGGCCGCGGTGTCGGCCTCGGCGAGCGCCTCGTGCGCGAGCGCGTCGAGGGAGCAGACGCCCACGAGCGGCACGTCGAGCACCGCCGCGATCGTGCGCGCGACGACGAGCCCCACCCGCAGCCCGGTGAAGGGGCCGGGGCCGCGACCGGCGACGACGCCCGTGACCTCGGAGCGGGTGGCACCGGCCGCGGTGAGCACCTCGTCGACGAGGCCCAGCAGCACCTCGTCGTGATGGCGGGCGCGGTCGTCCCCGGCGACGGCGAGGACCTCGAGGGGGCCGTCGCCGAGGATGCCGCGGGCGGCGGCGACGCTCACGGCGCCGGAGGTGTCGATCCCGAGCAGCATCAGCGTGACTCCTCGTCCTCCGCCGCGATCGCGGCGGTCGGGGCAGTGGTGGTGGTGACGGAGAGCCCCGCGGAGCGCAGGGTCTCGGCGAGGTCGCCGCTGGCCGTCGCGACCCAGCGCGGGCCCTGCGGGGTCAGGCGGATCGTGCGCGGCTCCTCCGGGTCCTCCGGGTCGCCGTCCCAGATCTCCGGCCGCTCGAGCTCCACGAGCAGCCACGACTCCACGAGGTGCTCCACGCGGCCGCGGCCCCATTCGATGACGGTAACGGCGCGGTCGAGGTCCGCCTCGAGGTCGAGGTCGTCGAGGTCCTCCCCCGCGCCCAGCCGGTAGGCGTCGACGTGGACGAGGTCCGGGCCGCCGCTCAGCGCGGGATGGACCCGCTCGATGACGAAGGTCGGCGAGGCGACGGGACCGCGCACATCGAGCCCCGCCCCGAGGCCCTGGGTGAAGGTGGTCTTCCCGGCGCCGAGGGGGCCGTCGAGCACGAGCAGGTCACCGGCGCGGAGGACGCCTGCGAGGGCGCGGGCGAGGGTGCGGGTCCCCTCCGCGCGGTCCGTCGCGACGCAGAGCGTGGTCACGGGAGGACCTCGCGGGCCACGCGGCCGGAGACGGAGGTGAGCACCTCGTAGGGGATGGTGCCGGCGGCGCGCGCCCAGTCCTCCGCGGAGGGGGCGCCGGCGCCGAACAGGACGACCTCGTCCCCCGCACGGGCGGCGGAGTCCGGGCCGAGGTCCACGACGATCTGGTCCATGCTGATGCGGCCCACCTGCGGGGCGCGGACGTCACCCTCGGCGGTGCGCACGAGCACCTCGGCGCGTCCGCTCGCCGCGCGGTGCAGGCCGTCCGCGTAGCCGATCGGGACGAGGCCCAGCCGGGTCGCGCGGGAGGTGGCGTAGGTGCGGCCGTAGCCGACGCTCTGCCCCTCCGGCACCTCCTTCACCAGGGCGAGGCGGCTCGTGAGGCTCATGGCGGGGCGCAGCTCGAGGTCCGTCGGCACCGGGGCGTAGCCGTAGAGCGCGAGCCCGGGGCGCACGATGTCCCGGTGCAGGTCGGGGCGGGTGAGCGTCGCCGCGGAGTTCGCGAGGTGCTGCAGCGGGACGGGGCCCATCTCCTCGGCGAGGTCCGCGCAGGCGGCGTCGAAGATCTCGACCTGCGCGTCGGTCGCCGGGTCCGCCGGGTCGTCGGCGCTGGTCAGGTGGGTCCAGGCGGCGCCGATGCGGAGGTAGTCGTCCTCCTGGATCGCGGCGGCGATGCGGCGCACGTCCTGCGGGAGCACGCCGTTGCGGCCCATGCCGGTGTCGATCTTGAGGTGGAGGCGGGCGCGGCGGTCGGCCTGCCGGGCGGCCTCGGAGAGCAGCGAGACCATCTCGAAGGAGCCGACGGAGACGTTGACGCCGGCGCGCAGGGCCTCCGGCAGCACGGCCTTCGCGGTCTCCGGCTCGTAGAGCCAGGTGAGGATGTTGACGTCGAGGCCCGCGCGCGAGAGGGCGAGGGCGCTCGCGGGGTGGGCCACGCCGAGCCAGGTCGCGCCGCCCTCGAGGGCCGCGCGGGCGGCGGTGAGCATGCCGTGCCCGTAGCCGTCCGCCTTCACGACGGCCATCAGGGCGGTGTGCCCGGCGAGGGTGCCCGCGATGGCGCGGGTGTTCTCGGTGATGGCCGAGGGGTCCACGACGGCACGGTTCGGCACGTGCCGCGGGTCCTCCGCGGGGATCGGGATGGTCATGGTGCTCCTTCGCTCAGGGCAGGGCGTCCGCCAGGATAGCGGCGAGAGCGGCCGGGAGGTGGTCGGCGACGTCCAGGGCGACGAGGGGGACGAGGCCGTCGCGGGACGCGAGCCGGCCCGCGCGGCCGTGCAGCAGGGCGGCGAGGGCGGCGGCCTCGGGGCCGGGGAGACCGGCCGCGAGGAGGGTGCCGAGGATCCCCGCGAGCACGTCCCCGGTGCCGGCCGTCGCGAGCTGCGAGGTGGCGTCGTCCTGGGCGAGCAGCGGCCCGCCCGTGCGGCCCGGGGCGACGACGGTGACGGCGCCCTTGAGGAGCACCGTCGCGCCCGTGGTGCGGGCGAGTGCGCTGGCCAGCGCCGGGGCGCTCTGCTCGGGGTCGATCTCGAGGCGCTCCGCGAGACGGTCCGCCTCGCCGCGGTGCGGGGTCAGCACGATCTCCGATCCGAACCTGTCCTCGGGGCCGATCGCGCCGAGCGCGCCGGCGTCGATCACGCCGCGGCCCGGGCCGTGGGCGCCGCGTCGCAGCAGGGCCACGCCGGCCCGGGCGCGGGGGTCCTCCGGGGAGAGACCGGGGCCGACGACGAGCGCGTGGGTGCGGCCCGCCGCCTCGAGATCGATGACGGGCCGGGCGTGACCGGTCTCATGCGCGGGCGGCGTGGGGCTCTCGTGGCCCACGACCTCCGGCCGGCGGTGCAGCACGAGTTCGCGCACGCTCCCCGGGGCGAGCAGGCGCACCATGCCGGCGCCCGCGCGGGCGGCGCCGGAGACGGAGAGCACGGCCGCGCCGGGATAGTCGGGGCTGCCGGCGGCGAGGGCGACGACCCCGCGGCGGTACTTCGTGGACTCCGCCCCCGGGCGCGGGAACAGGGTGCGCACGTCGGCGTCGGTGAGCCGCTGGACCACGAGGCCGGGACCGGAGCTGGGCAGGTGCGGGTCCAGGCCCAGGTCCACGGGATGCACGGTCCCGGCGAGCGCGCTGCCGCCGGGGAGGAGGAGGCCCGCCTTCACCGCGCCGAAGGTGAGGGTGGCGCGGGCGGCGAGCGCCTCGGGGGCCGCCTCGCCGGTGGACGCGTCGAGGAAGCTCGGCTGGTCCACGGCGATCACGGGCAGGGAATGGCGGCGCACGGCGTCCAGCAGCGGGGCGATCGGGGCGGGCACCTCGGGCCGGCCGCCGATGCCGACGATCGCGTCGAGCACGAGGTCCATCTCGTCGAGGAGGTCGTCGAGGTCCCGCTCGGTCAGCTCGTCGAGGCGGTCGATCCGCCCGCCGGCCTCCCGCAGCGCCTGCGCCCCGCCCTCGTGCAGGCTCGTGCCGGTCGTGAGCGCCCGGGCCTGCACGCCGCGGCCGCGCAGCAGGGCGGCCGCGTGGAGGCCGTCCCCGCCGTTCGCGCCGGAGCCGGCGAGCACGAGCACGTGCCGGTCGCGCAGCGGGCCGCGCGGTTCGAGCAGCGCGGCGACGTGGGCGTCGATCGCGGCGGCGGCGCGCTGCATGAGCGGCTCGCCCGCGTCCAGGAGGGGACGCTCGGCGGAGCGGACGGCGGCGGCGGAGTAGCCGATGATCATCGCGGGACCTCGGTGTTCGCAGTCGGGGACGGCTCGGCACGCTCGGCGACGACGATCGCGGTGGCGATGTCGCCGTCGTGCGAGAGGGACAGGTGCAGGTGCGTCACCCCGAGCTCCTCCGCCGCGGCGAGGGTCGCGCCGCGCAGCACGAGATAGGGGCGGCGCACGGCGGTGCGCTGGACGGTGACGTCCTGCCAGGAGAAGTCGCCGGGATGGCCGAGGGCCTTGCCGACGGCCTCCTTCGCCGCCACCCGGGCCGCGCGGGAGGCGAGGGAGAGCTCGCGCTCCTCGGGGGCGAAGAGCCGCTCGCCGAGGGCGGGGGTGCGCTCGAGCAGGCCCTCGAGCCGCGAGATCTGGGCGACGTCGATGCCGACGCCGACGATCCGGCCGTCCTCGCGGGGCGGGAATGCGCGGCCCTCGGCGATCGACGCGTCGGCGGTGCCGGTGGCGGTGCGGCCGGAGGCGGTGCCCCCGGGCTCGGAAGAGGTGCTCACCCTCGCAGTATCACACCCGCTCCCCCGCCCGTGCAGGCCCGCCGGCCCGCAGCAGGACGGCCGGCCCACCACCCCGGGAGGGGTGACGGACCGGCCGTCGGGCGCGCCGCGGAGGCGCTGACGGGTGCGCCGCCCTCAGCGGCGCGCCCCGTCGTCAGCGGGTCACTCGACCGTCACCGACTTCGCGAGGTTGCGCGGCTGGTCGACGTCCAGGCCCTTCGCGGCGGCGAGGGCGCACGAGAAGATCTGCAGCGGGATCACCGTGAGCAGCGGGGCGAAGAGCGTGCGGGTCGCCGGGACGCGCAGCACCACGTCCGAGTACGGGAGCACGTCCTCGTCGCCCTCCTCCGCGATCACCAGGGTGCGGGCGCCGCGGGCGCGCACCTCCTGGATGTTCGAGACGACCTTCGAGTGCAGGGAGTCGCGACCGCGCGGGGACGGCACGATGACGAAGACCGGCTGCCCCTCGTCGACCAGGGCGATCGGCCCGTGCTTGAGCTCGCCGGCGGCGAAGCCCTCCGCGTGGATGTAGGCGATCTCCTTGAGCTTGAGCGCCCCCTCGAGCGCCGTCGGGTAGCCGACGTGGCGGCCCAGGAACAGCACGCTCGTGGTGTCCTTCATCGACCGCGCGAGCTCCTCGACGGCGCCCGCTCCGTCGAGCACGGTCTGCACGTGCGCGGGGAGCTGCTCGAGGTCCTCCATGAGGGCCGCGATCTCGTCGGGGAAGAGGTTCCCGCGCACCTGGGCGAGGTACAGGCCCAGGAGGTAGCAGGCGGTGATCTGGCCGAGGTACGCCTTCGTCGAGGCGACCGCGATCTCGGGGCCCACGTGGAGGTACAGGGCGGCGTCGGCCTCGCGCGGGATCGTCGAGCCGTAGGTGTTGCAGATCGCGACGACCTTCGCGCCCTGCTCCTGCGCGTGACGCATGGCCATGAGGGTGTCCATAGTCTCGCCGGACTGGGAGATCGCGACGACGAGGGTCTTCTCGGTGACGATCGGGTCGCGGTAGCGGAACTCGTGGGCGAGCTCGACCTCGGTGGGGATGCGGCACCAGTGCTCGATCGCGTACTTCGCGACGTTGCCGGCGTTCGCGGCGGTGCCGCACGCGACGACGATGATCTTGTCGATGCTGCGCAGCACCGACTCGTCGATGCTCATCTCGTCGAGGTGGAGGGCGCCGCTGTCGATGCGGCCGCGGAGGGTGTCCGCGACGGCGGTCGCCTGCTCGTGGATCTCCTTGGCCATGAAGGAGTCGTAGCCGCCCTTCTGTGCGGCGGCGACGTCCCAGGCGATCGTGTACTGCTTCTTCTCGGTGACCTCGGTGCCCTCGAAGTCGGTGACGGCGACGTCGTCCGCGGTGACGGTGACGACCTGGTCCTGACCGATCTCGAGCGCCTCGCGGGTGTTGTCCACGAAGGCGGCGACGTCGGAGCCGAGGTAGTTCTCGCCCTCGCCGAGGCCCACGACGAGCGGGGAGTTGCGGCGGGCGGCGACGACGCGGTCCGGCTGGTCGCGGTGGATGGCGAGGAGGGTGAAGGCGCCCTCGAGCTGGACCGCGGCGGCGCGCAGGGCGAGGGTGAGGTCGCCGGTGCGCTGCATCTCGCGGGCCACGAGATGCGCGGCGGCCTCGGAGTCAGTCTCGGAGCGGAAGGTGTAGCCGTCGGCCTCGAGGGAGGTGCGGAGGGCGGCGAAGTTCTCGATGATGCCGTTGTGGACGAGGGCGAGCTCGTCGTCCTTGCCGCCCAGGTGGGGGTGGGCGTTCTCGTCGGTCGGCGCGCCGTGGGTGGCCCAGCGGGTGTGGCCGATCGCGACCGCGGAGGTCGGGACGTCCTGTCCCTCGAGCACCCCGCGGAGGTTCTTCAGCTTGCCCTTGGCCTTCGCGACGCGCACCTCGGAGCCGTCGAGGACGGCGACGCCCGCGGAGTCGTATCCGCGGTACTCGAGACGGGCGAGGCCCTGGAGGGCCACGTCGACGGGACGGGAGGAGGGGGAGGCGGGGCGCTGGCCCACGTAACCGACGATTCCACACATGGGGACGAACGTAGCGCCCCGGGAGGCCCCGGACCCCACCGGATCGCCGCAGGTCACGAGTGTTCGCTCACGCTTCACCCTCCTCGTGACCGGTCGTGACGGGCGGTGCGCACGCCCGTGCACGATCGCGCAGGGGTGCGGCGTGGGTCTCACCGGCGCGGGAGTGACGGGGGCACGGGCGGGCGGCTGGAAGAATCGCCCCATGAGACCCGCCGCCGCGTCGAGTGCCGTCACCCCCTTCCTCGAGATCCCCCGCGAGGACTGGGCGAGGCTCTCCCGGCAGACCCCGCTCCCCCTGGACGCGCGGGACGTCGACAACCTCCGCGGCCTCGGCGACATGATCGACCTGAGCGAGGTCGACGCCGTGTACCGGCCGATCTCCCGCCTGCTGAACATCCAGGTCGCCCAGGCGCAGCGCCTGCGCCGCTCGCGCGGGGACTTCCTCGGCGAGCAGCAGGTGCGCACCCCGTACGTCATCGGCGTCGCCGGCTCGGTCGCGGTCGGCAAGTCGACGACGGCCCGCCTGCTGCGCGAGCTCATGGCCCGTTGGCCGGACACTCCCCGCGTGCAGCTCGTGACGACCGACGGCTTCCTGCTCCCCAACGCGGAGCTCGAGGCCCGCGGGATCATGCACCGCAAGGGCTTCCCCGAGAGCTACGACCGGCGCCGGCTGCTGCGCTTCGTCGCGGACGTCAAGGCCGGGGTCGAGCGCGTCGAGGCGCCCGTGTACTCGCACCTCGTCTACGACATCGTGCCCGACGAGCGCGTCGTCGTGGAGAGCCCCGACGTGCTCATCCTCGAGGGCCTGAACGTGCTCCAGCCCGCGCGGCCGCGGCGCGACGGCCGGCTCGGCATGGCCGTCTCCGACTTCTTCGACTACTCCGTCTACGTCGACGCCCGCGGCGAGGACGTGCAGCGCTGGTACGTGGACCGCTTCCTCGCCCTGCGCCGCACCGCCTTCTCCGACCCGCGCTCGTACTTCCGTCGCTACGCGGAGCTCACGGACGAGGAGGCGGTCGAGACGGCGCTGCGGATCTGGCACACGATCAACGGGCCGAACCTCTCCGAGAACGTGCTGCCCACCCGCGGCCGCGCCGACCTCGTGCTGCGCAAGGACGCCCAGCACCGCGTGCAGAACGTGCTCCTGCGCAAGGTCTGAGCGCCCGCACCAGCACTCGCGCCCCCACCCGTCCCCGCGCCCGCCCACACCCACGCACCCACGCACCCACGCACCCGCGCAGAACGGGGATGGTCCGATTCCCTTCCAGATCCACCATCGATCTGGAACAGAATCGGACCTTCGGCAATTGCGCGCGAGCGCCGGGCTCGCGGGAACGCCGCACAGGGAGCGCTGGGCTCGCGGGAGCGCCGGGCTCGTGGGAAAGCCCGGCCCCGGTTCAGTCGAAGGCCGGGTCCTGTTCGAGCCGGTCTGCCAGCAGCCGCTCCGCAGGACGCAGCGAGCTCAGGGCGAGCGGCTCGTCGACGCCGGGGACCATCCCACCGCCCCACCAGCGGACGGTGCCGGGCCACCAGACGACGGTCCCGTGCGCGGCATACGGGTGGGAGGCGTCGTGCACCTCTCCCCAGCGGGCCCTGATCCCGTCGTCCTCCTCGCGACGCAGCGGAGGACGCTCGAGCAGGCGCAGCAGCGCTCCGCCGCGCCGGGCGTGCCAGGAGGGCTGGGCGAGATCCGCGGGCGCGCCGTCGTCCAGGATCCCGGGGAGGAGCAGCACCTCGGCGTCCTCGGCGAGCGGCGCAGGTTCGCTCTCGATCGACCGGCGCAGCAGCTCGGCGAGACCGCCGATGATCGCCCCCTCCGGGCCCGGTGGCGGGTCGAGGTGCCACTGCGCGGGCGCGGACGGCGCCAGGGCCGAGTGGGCGAGGGGCAGGTCCTCGTCGTCGAGGTCCTTGCGCTCGAACCAGACGTCGAGCTCCGACGTCGTCGAGTCCTGCCCGAGCAGCACGGACGGCACCCGGGCATCCGAGGACGGGGGATCGTCGGGCCAGGTGCGCAGGGAGCGGCCGTCGTCGGCGATCCGATATCGCAGCCGCAGGGCGAACTCCCCGCCGGCCTCCCCACCGACCTCGAGCGCGAGCATTGCCGCGCCGGGCCGCAAGGGTGTGGATCCGGCCATGGAGAGCACAGGCCACGGCTGCCACCACGTGCTCACCGCGACGGCGCGCGGCGTCCGCTCCGTCATCCCGTGACCTTCAGATCAGCCGCGCCGTCGGTGCCCCGCGCTCAGAGCGCGAGGCGCTCCTGGACGACGGCGGCGAGGCGCTCGGCGACGGCGGTCGCGGTCTCGTCGGTGGGGGCCTCGACCATGACACGGACGACGGGCTCGGTGCCCGAGGGGCGCAGCAGCACGCGGCCGCTCTCGCCGAGCTCCGCCTCCGCCGCGGCGACCGCGTCGCGCACCTCGTGGTCGATCGTCGCGCGGGCCTTGTCGACGCCCTTGACGTTGATGAGCGCCTGCGGGAGGCGGGACATGACGCCCGCGAGCTCGCGGGCGGAGGTGCCGGTCGCGGCGATGCGCTGCAGCAGGTGGAGGGCGGTGAGCTCGCCGTCGCCGGTGGTGGCGTGCTCGGCGAGGATCACGTGGCCGGACTGCTCGCCGCCCACGGAGTACCCGCCGAGGTTCATCTCCTCGAGCACGTAGCGGTCCCCCACGCCGGTCTGGGCGAGGGTGATGCCCTGCTCCTTCATGGCGAGCTTGAGGCCGAGGTTGCTCATGACGGTGACGACGAGGGTGTCGTCGTGGAGCTTGCCGCGCTCCTTGAGGTCCAGGGCGAGGATCGCCATGATCTGGTCGCCGTCGACCGGCTCGCCGTCGGCCGCGACCGCGAGGCAGCGGTCCGCGTCGCCGTCGAAGGCCACGCCGAGGTCCGCGCCGTGCTCGAGCACCGCGGCCTGCAGCGGGCCGAGGTGCGTGGAGCCCACGCCGTCGTTGATGAGGCCGCCGTCGGAGCGGTCGCCGATCACGTGGACGGTCGCGCCGGTGCGGCGCAGCGCCTCCGGCCCGGAGACCGAGGCCGCGCCGTTCGCGCAGTCGGCGACCACGGTGAGGCCCGTGAGCGGGCGGTCGAGGGTCGAGACGAGATGCTCGACGTACTGCTCGACGGCGTTCTCGAAGGGGCGGATGGTGCCGACGGCGGTGCCCTGCGGGCGCTCCCACTCCTCGCCGAGCCGCGCCTCGATCGCGTCCTCGACCTCGTCGGGCAGCTTCACGCCGCCGCGGGCGAAGAACTTGATGCCGTTGTCCGGGGCCGGGTTGTGGGAGGCGGAGATCATGACGCCGAGGTCCGCACCGGTGGACTGCACGAGGAAGGCGAGGCCCGGGGTCGCGATGATGCCCGCGTCGAGCACGTCGACCCCTGCGGAGGCGAGGCCCGCGCTCACCGCGGCGGCGAGGAAGTCGCCCGAGGGGCGGGTGTCCCGGCCGACGATCGCAACGGGCTTCCTCCCGTCCGCCTCGAAGGCGCCGAAGGTCCCCAGCACGTGGGCGGCGCCCACCGACAGCTCGACCGCGAGCTCCGCGGTGATGTCGTCGTTCGCGCGTCCGCGCACGCCGTCGGTGCCGAAGAGTCGAGCCATGAGGAGGGTCCTTCCGAGATGCGGGGCCCTGCGCGGCCTGCGCGGGCGGAACGGCACCGACTGTAGCGCCCGGGGCTCCCCCGGCGCCCCGGGCGCGCCTCGCGTGGTCGTGCTCACGCCGCCCCCGTCGGCCCGCCGTGAGCCCTCCCCCGGATGCGCCGTGAGGGCTCCGCGCTCGATACGCTGTCCCCTATGCCTTCGTCGGCCTCCTCCGCCTCCACCCCGCCCTCCGCCGCCGCGCCGCTGCCGCACGTGCCGCCGCTCGCGATCAGCCAGGCGGTGGGCGACGCCGCCGCCGGCCGCGGCCTCGAGTACTCGCGACAGAAGCGGGTGATCTCCCTGGACTGGGATCGCGCTGCGGGCCGCGCCGAGGCGGAGGTCGAGGGGATGAGCGACCGCTACCGGGTCGTCGTCGAGCTGCGCGAGTACGAGGAGGACGCCGTCTCCCGCCGCTTCTGGCGCCCCACGGCGGGCGGCATCTGGCGGCCCACCGGCTCCCGCTGCACGTGCCCCGTCTCCCGCGACTGCAAGCACGTCGCGGCGACCCTGTACGCGCTCGACGCGCGCGCCGAGGAGCAGGATCGCGAGCACCCGCCGTCGGAGTGGCGCTCCGTGCTGCGCCCCCTGCTCGGCGAGGAGGCCGCCGAGGAGACGACGCCGCAGCCGCTCGCCCTGCGCTTCGACCTCGCGGCCGCGCCGCTGCAGGGCCGCGGCGCGCGGATCGGCCGGGAGGACGTCACCGCGGAGCACCTCGCGTCCGGCTCGCCGCTCTCCCTCAGCATGCGCCCGCTGATCATGGGCCGGAAGGGCAGCTGGATCAAGGGCGGCATCTCCTGGCGCACCTTCGAGTACCGCGTGCACTCGACCGCCTACGACCCCGCCCATGCGGAGGCGCTCACCCGGATCTTCGCGGCGGCCTCCGCCGAGCGCTCCTACGCGGTGGGCGCGATCGAGCAGCTGTGGATCAACCAGATCGGCTCGCCGCTGCTGTGGCAGGCCCTCGCCCACGCGCGCGACGTCGGCGTCGCCTTCCTCCCCGGCAGCGCGCTCACGGGCCTCTCGCTCGCCGGCTCCGCCGCGGTCACGGTGGACCTGCGCAGCACCGGCGAGGACGCACCGCTCGTCGTCCAACCGCTCGTCACGATCGACGACGTGCCCGCCCCGCACGCCCGCCCGCTCGGCAGCGCCGGCATCATCGACCTGGACCCCGAGCGCGCCGAGCCCGCGCCGAAGGGCGACGGCGTGCGCCTCCCGGCCCGGATCGCCCCCGCCGGCAGCCCGATCCCCACCGCCATGCAGCGCCTCTTCCAGCGCACCTCTCCGCTCGAGGTGCCACCCGCCGAGCGCGAGGAGTTCCTCGAGGTCGCCTACCCGCACCTGCGCGCCACGACGGCCGTGACCAGCTCCGACGGCAGCGTCGAGATGCCCGCGGTGCGCCCTGCGACGCTGCGCCTCGCCGCCGCCTACGCCGAGGGCGACCGCCTGGACCTCAGCTGGTCCTGGCAGTACCACGACCCCTCGCGCACCCTCCCCATCGACCGCCGCCAGGGCGTGCGCCGCGACGTGGAGCACGAGGACGCGGTGCTCGAGGCGGCCCGCTCCCTGTGGGCGCAGGCCGGGCGCGACGCGACCGAGCACCTCTCCGGTCCGGACACGGCCGCCTTCACCGAGCACGTCCTCGACGCGCTCGGCGCCCTCGACCACGTCGAGGCGCGGATCGTCGGCACCCGCCACGCCTACCGCGAGCTCGACGGCTCCCCGCAGGTGCGCGTGAACCAGTGGCCCACCCCCGGCAAGAACGACTGGTTCGACCTGGGCTTCGAGATCACGGTCGACGGCCGCACGATCCCCTTCCCCACCCTGTTCACGGCCCTCGCGACCGGCCAGGGCCGGCTCATGCTCCCGGACCGCACCTACTTCTCCCTCGACAACCCCGTCTTCGACCGGCTCCGCGAGCTGATCGGCGAGGGCGAGGCGCTCGCCGAGTGGAACCCCCACCAGCAGCAGATCAGCCGCTACCAGGTGGACATGTGGGAGGACATCACCGCGATCGCCGAGGAGGCCCGGGCGAGCGCCGAGTGGGAGCGCAGCGTGGGCGCCCTCGCGCGCCTCACGGAGATCACCGCCCCGCCGCTGCCCGCCGCCCTCACGGCGACCCTGCGCCCCTACCAGGAGGAGGGCTTCGCCTGGCTCGCCTTCCTGCTCGAACACGGCCTGGGCGGCGTGCTCGCGGACGACATGGGCCTCGGCAAGACGGTCCAGACCCTCGCCCTGCTCGCCCACGCCCGGGCGAAGGATCCGACCGCCCCGCCCTTCCTCGTCGTCGCGCCGTCCTCCGTGCTCGGCGTGTGGCGCGCGGAGGCGGAGCGCTTCACGCCCTCGCTCAAGGTCGTCGTCGTGGACCGCACGGCCCGCGCCCGCGGCACCGACGTCTCCCGTGAGATCCTCGGCGCGGACCTCGTCGTCACCAGCTACACGGTGCTCCGGATCGACGCCGAGGAGTTCACGGCGCTGGACTTCCAGGCGCTCGTGCTCGACGAGGCGCAGTTCGTGAAGAACCGCCGCTCCCGCTCCCACCAGGTCGCCGCGGAGATCCGCGCCTCCTTCCGGCTCGCGATCACGGGCACCCCGATGGAGAACACCCTCGAGGACCTCTGGTCGATCCTCGCGCTCGCCACCCCGGGACTGTTCCCCTCCGCGATCGCCTTCCGCCAGCGCTACACCGCGCCGATCGAGTCCGGGGAGCACCCGGAGCGGATGGAGGAGCTGCGCTCCCGCGTGCGGCCCTTCCTGCTGCGCCGCACCAAGGAGCTCGTCGCGAAGGACCTCCCGCCCAAGCACGAGCAGGTGCTCACGGTGACGCTCTCCGAGCAGCACCGCGCCCTGTACGACTCGATCCTGCAGCGGGAGCGCAAGAAGGTCCTCGGGCTCATCGAGGAGGACCTCGACCGCAACCGCTTCATCGTCTTCCGCTCCCTCACCCTGCTGCGGATGATGGCGCTGGACCCGTCGATCGTCGACGCGGAGGCGCACGGCGACGTCGCCAGCTCGAAGCTCGAGGCGCTGTTCGACCGCCTCGACGAGGTGGTCGACGGGCATCGGGTGCTGCTGTTCAGCCAGTTCACCTCGCACCTGCGGCACGTGGCCGACGAGCTGGACATGCGCGGCATCCGCTACGCCTACCTCGACGGCTCCACGAAGGACCGCGACGCCGTGGTCACCACGTTCCGCGAGGGGGACGCGCCGGTCTTCCTCATCTCCCTCAAGGCGGGCGGCTTCGGCCTGACCCTCACGGAGGCGGACTACGTGTTCCTGCTGGACCCGTGGTGGAACCCGGCCGCGGAGAACCAGGCCGTGGACCGCGCCCACCGCATCGGCCAGGACCGCACCGTCATGGTGTACCGCATGGTCGCGGAGGACACGATCGAGGAGAAGGTGCTCGCCCTGCAGCAGCGCAAGGCGGAGCTGTTCGAGGCGCTCACGGAGGGCGGCGGCGCCTTCGCCCGCGGCATCAGCGCGGACGACATCCGCGAGCTGCTCGCCTGAGCCGGGGCGGCCCCGCTCAGGCCTCCGAGGAGACCCAGTCGTAGGACAGGAACTTCCCGTCGATGGTGAGCACGACGCGGTCCCCACCTGGGTGCTCGCCCCGGCGCAGGTCGATCGAGCAGTTGATGGCGCTCATGATCCCGTCGCCGAACTCCTCGTGGATCAGCGCCTTCAGGGCCGGTCCGTACACCTGGATCAGCTCCTGGAACCGGTAGATCGTCGGGTCGCTGAGCGCAGCGTGATCGGCGATGCGGGTGGGCTGGCGACGCAGGGCGGCGACGAGCGCCGGCTCCAGGCCCAGGGCCTCTCGCAGCACCTCGGCCTCCTGCGACGGCACGGGGTGCGCGCCGAGCACGGCTGCGGTGAGCCAGACGGCCGGCCGTCCCGTGCGCTCGGCGAGCTCGGCCCAGGTGATCCCGCGTTCGCGGCGCCGCTCGTCGATCAGCTCCCCCGCCCGGCTCTTGCCGACGGGCTCCGGTGCTGCGTTGCTGGGCGTCCCCGAGGTGGTCATCGGTGGGTCCTCTCGTCTCCGACAGTGATCGAGCGGCCAGGATGCGCGCCGCCGTCGGCGCCGGGGACTGCGGTCCGCCCTGCGTGCACGGAGGTCTCGGTCCGGTCTCATCCCGGGGCCGACGGCGCCCCGCGCGGCCCCGGGGACGCGGAAGGGCCCCGCCACCCGGAGGTGGCGGGGCCCTTCGCAGCCGAGCGCTCGAGCGCTCGAGGCGGCGATCCGGGGATCAGCGCTTCGAGAACTGCGAGGCCTTGCGGGCCTTCTTGAGGCCGGCCTTCTTGCGCTCGATGACGCGCGCGTCGCGCGTCAGGAAGCCGGCCTTCTTCAGGGTCGCGCGGTTGGCGTCCTGATCGATCTCGTTGAGCGCGCGGGAGACGCCGAGGCGCAGCGCACCGGCCTGGCCCGAGGGGCCACCGCCGGAGATGCGGGCGACGACGTCGAAGCGGCCCTGCAGATCGAGCACCTTGAAGGGGTCGTTGACCTCCTGCTGGTGCACCTTGTTCGGGAAGTAGTCCTCGAGCGTGCGGCCGTTGACGGTCCACTGGCCGGAGCCGGGGATCAGACGGACGCGGGCGATGGCCTCCTTGCGGCGGCCGGTGCCGTACCCGGGCGCGATGGCCGACTGGCCGGAGCCGACGGCCTCCTCGCCGGTGGACTCGGTGGTGAAGGTCGAGGGAGCCGACTCGTCAGTGACGGTCTCGAGGTCCTCGTGGGTGGTCTCGGTCACGGTTCTCCTAGATGTTTTCCGTGCAGTGAGCGGCAGCGGCGGGGGCCGCTTACTGCGCCACCTGGTCGATGGTGAAGGGGACGGGCTGCTGGGCCGCGTGCGGGTGCTCGCCGCCCGCGTAGACCTTCAGCTTCTTGAGCTGCTGGTCGGCCAGCTTGTTCTTGGGGAGCATGCCCTTGATGGCCTTCTCCACCGCGCGCTCCGGATGCGTCTCGAGGAGCTCGGAGTAGGGGGTGCTCCGGAGGCCGCCCGGGTAGCCGGAGTGGCGGTAGGCCAGCTTGGCCTCACGCTTGTTCCCGGTCAGGGCGACCTTCTCGGCGTTGATGATGATCACGAAGTCGCCTGCATCCACGTGGGGTGCGAAGACCGGCTTGTGCTTGCCCCGCAGCAGCTGAGCAGCCTGGGAAGCGAGCCGGCCGAGGACGACATCCGTTGCGTCGATGACGTACCAGGAACGCTCGACATCGTCGGGCTTCGGGGTGAACGTACGCACTCGTGCCTTCTTCTCTCGTCGGAGTGCCCGTCGAGCTCGTTGCTCGCGGGGCACGTTTCGATGGACCGTGGACACGCTTCCTTCGAAAAAAGCATGGCCTTCTCGTCGAGCCCGTCCCGTTCCGCCCACGATGCGGCGACGGTCCTGGATGCGGGTGAGACCCCTCCTCGCGCCGGAAAGCAGGTTTCGGCAGCGGAGCAGAGCGCACATCAAGGCACGACGACGCCCCAGGATAGTCGCGGGCGAGCAGGGGGGTCAACGCGGGGAGCGCCCCTCGGGGAGTGGCTTCGCCCACGTCCGCCGCGCCCGGGGCTCAGCCCCGGAGGGTCCGCGCCCGTCGCGCCTGCTCGGCGAGGCCGTCGTCCGGCGGGTACTCGATGTCCTCGAGGGTGAGGCCCTGGGGCGGGCACAGGCTCGCGGCGCCCGCCTCGCCGCGCCGGCCGGCCTCGCGGGTGCGGGCGGCGAGCACCGCCGCGGGCCAGCCCTCCCCCTGGCGGCCCTCCCCCACGGGCAGCAGTGTCCCCACGAGCGAGCGGACCATGTGGTGGCAGAAGGCGTCGGCCCGCACGGTCGCGACGACGAGCCCCGCATCGGCGAAGCCGGGGCCCGGGCGCTCCCAGCGCAGCAGCTCGAGGGTGCGCGTGGTGCTCGCCCCCTCGCGGGGCCGGCAGAAGGAGAGGAAGTCGTGCTCGCCGAGCAGCACCTCGCTCGCCCGGTCCATGGCCTCCACGTCGAGGGGCCGACGGTGGCGCAGCACGTCCCGGCGCAGCGGGTCGTGCACGGACGGGGAGTCGGAGATCCGGTAGCGGTAGGTGCGGCGCAGCGCGCCGAAGCGGGCGTCGAACGCGTCCGGGACGACCCGTGCGGTGTGGACGACGACGTCCGCCGGCAGGACGCCCGCGAGCCGGGTCACGAGGGCCGCGGCGGGGTCCCGGTCGGAGCGGCCCGGCAGCCCCGCGAGGACCTGCTCACCGAGGTCGAGGTGGCACACCTGCCCTCGGGCGTGGACGCCGGTGTCGGTGCGACCGGCGACGGTGACGGCGACCGGGGTGCGCGTCACCTGGGCGAGCGCGGCCTCGAGCTCCCCCTGCACGGTGCGCAGGCCCGGCTGGACGGCCCAGCCGTGGAAGTCGCTGCCGTCGTAGGAGAGGTCGAGCCGCAGGCGGCGGGTGGGGTCGGGCTCCGGCATACGGGCGATCGTAGCGGCGAGCGGTCCGCCCCTCCTCGTGCCCGCCCCGGGCCGCGCCCTCCGCAGTGCGGGCACCTCCGCGGGAGGTGGACGGCCGTCGGTACGCTGGCCCGCGTGAAGATCCTCGTCATCGGCTCCGGTGGTCGCGAGCACGCGATCGTGCGCCGCCTCGCCGCCGATTCCCCCGCCCCCGAGCTCCACGCCGCCCCCGGCAATCCCGGGATCGCCGCGCTCGCGACCTGCCACGACGTCTCCGTCGACGACCTCGACGGCCAGGTGGCGCTCGCGCAGGAAGTCTCCCCCGACCTCGTCGTCGTCGGCCCCGAGGCCCCGCTCGTCGCGGGCGCCGCCGACAGGCTCCGCGCGGCGGGCCTGACGGTCTTCGGCCCCTCCCAGGAGGCCGCACGGCTCGAGGGCTCCAAGACCTGGGCGAAGGAGATCATGGACGCCGCGCGCGTCCCCACGGCCATGGCGGTCACCGCGACCACGGGGGACGAGGTGCTCCCCGCGCTGGACCGCGTGAACCCGCTGCGGGACGTGCCCTTCGTCGTGAAGGCCGACGGCCTCGCCGCCGGCAAGGGCGTCGTCGTCACCCCGGACATCGAGCACGCGATCGCCCACGGCCGCGCCGTGATCGGCGCCGGCGGCTCCGTCGTCGTCGAGGAGTACCTCGACGGCCCCGAGGTCTCCCTGTTCTGCGTGAGCGACGGCACCCGCGTCGTCCCGCTCGCCCCCGCCCAGGACTTCAAGCGCGCGCTCGACGGCGACGAGGGCCCCAACACCGGCGGCATGGGCGCCTACTCCCCGCTCCCCTGGGCCCCCGCCGGTCTCGTCGAGGAGATCGTCGAGAAGGTCGCCCAGCCCACGATCGACGAGCTCGCCGCACGCGGCATCCCCTTCGTGGGCGTGCTCTACTGCGGCCTCGCGCTCACCGCCCGCGGCGTGCGCGTGGTCGAGTTCAACGCCCGCTTCGGCGACCCGGAGACCCAGGTGGTCCTCGAGCGGCTCACCTCGCCGCTCGGACCGCTGCTGCTCGCCGCCGCCCGGGGTGACCTCACCACCGCCGGCGAGCTCACCTGGAGCGACGATGCCGCGGTGACCGTGGTGATCGCCTCCGCCGGCTACCCGCGGAAGAACCGCACCGGTGACGTGGTCACCGGGATCGAGCAGGCCGAGGCCACCGGGGCCCACGTGATCCACTCCGGGACCGCCCTCGACGCCGACGGGGACCTCGTGAGCGCCGGCGGCCGGGTGCTGTGCGTCGTGGGCCGCGGCCGGAACCTCTCGGCCGCCCGCGCCGCCGCCCTCGCCGGGGTCGACGCGATCGGCCTCGAGGGCTCCCACCACCGCACCGACATCGCCGCCGAGGCCGCCGGGTCCGAGTCCCGGAGCGGGGGCCGCGCATGAGCACCGCGCTGATCGAGGCGCCCGAGCTCGAGGGCTGGGACCACGCCGTCACCGGCAAGGTGCGCGAGCTGTACGTGCCCGCCGGGGAGGACGTGAGCACCGCCCAGGAGGTGCTCGTCCTCGCCACGGACCGGATCAGCGCCTACGACCACTCCCTGCAGCCGGGGATCCCGGACAAGGGCCGCCTGCTCACCGGGATCAGCCTGTTCTGGTTCGAGCAGCTCGCCGATCTCCTCCCCCACCACGTGCTCTCCGCGACCGACGTCCCGGAGCAGGTCGCCGGGCGCGCGCTGCGCTGCCGGGGCCTGGACATGGTGCCGCTGGAGTGCATCGCCCGCGGCTATCTCACGGGCTCCGGCCTCGCCGACTACCGCGCGGGCGGCTCCGTGGGCGGGCACGTGCTGCCCGCGGGCCTGCGCGAGGCCTCCCGCCTGGACCCGGCGATCTTCACGCCGTCCACGAAGGCGGGCCCCGGCGAGCACGACGAGAACATCACCGTCGCGGAGGCGGGCGACCGCCTCGGCGAGGAGCTCGTCGCGGAGCTCGGCAGCCTGACCCTCGCGGTCTACGAGCGGGCCCGCTCGCTCGCCGCGGAGCGCGGCATCCTGCTCGCGGACACGAAGCTCGAGTTCGGCCGCTCCCGCACCGACGGCGCCCTGACCCTCGGCGACGAGGTGCTCACCCCGGACTCCTCGCGGTTCTGGTCCGCGGAGTCCTACCGCGAGGGCGCCGCGCAGCCGAGCCTGGACAAGCAGTACGTGCGCGACTGGCTCACCTCCCGCGCCTCCGGCTGGCACAAGGGCTCCTCGACGCCGCCGCCGGAGCTCCCGGCGGAGGTCGTCGAGCAGACCCGCGCGCGTTACGTCGAGGCCTACGAGCGGCTCACCGGCACGAGCTTCTGAGCCGGGCGGGACCCGCCCCGGGCTGCGCTCAGAGCTCGACCTCGCCGTCCACGCCCCAGTCGCGCACCTCGGTGCCGGCGGGGGCGAGGGCGGCGGACTGCCGCAGGAAGATCGGGCGACCCAGCTCGCTCGCGACCGCCTCGTGGACGGGCAGGGCGAGCACGGGACGCACCTCGCGGAGGAACTCGATCGTCTCGCTCATCTTCGACCAGGGGGCGACGACGGCGAAGGCGAGCACGTCGATGCCGTGGAACTCGGGGACCGGTTCGAGGGAGTCGCCCGTGATCCCCAGGCGGGGCCCCTCACCGGCACGCAGCACCAGGCCGCAGTTGCCCACGCGCGGGATGTCCGGGTGGATGATCGCGTGCCGGCCGCCCACCGCCTCGATCCGCAGCTTCGGCTCCCCGGCCGCGGCCGGGAACACGTGCGCGGCCCCCGCGGCGAGCGAGAGGGTGCGCCCCCGCGGCACGGCGGGCCCCTCCCCCATCGGCCCCGCGTCCGCCTGCTCGAGCAGCGTCGCGGTCTCCGGCTCCGCGACGACCACGGCGTCGGGGCTCGCGGCGAGCACCTCGGCGAGCAGCGCGCGGGAGACGTGATCGGTGTGCTGGTGGGTGATCGCGACGACGTCGATCGCGGAGAGGACCTCGGGGCCGAGCGCGCGCACGGCCTCGGCGCTGAAGGCGCCCGGGTCCACGAGGACGCGGCGGCCCCCGAGCTCGACGAGCAGGCACGAGTGGACGAGATGGCGGATGCGCATGGCGGGACCTCCTGGCGGGGCGGGCGCTGACGCACAGCACGGTACGCCGCCCGCCCGGGACCCGCGGCGGGGCGGCGGATGCCCGGCGGCGGGCGCCCGGGCACCGCGGGCCCCGCAGTCGATACGATGGGCCCTGCAGACGCTCGCGGCCGCTCCCTCCGGGGCCGCCCCGGGCCCTCGCCCACCCAGCGCCGTCCCCCAGGAGAACGCCCATGCCACGCGTCGTGGTCCACGTCATGCCGAAGCCGGAGATCCTCGACCCGCAGGGGAAGGCCGTCGCCGCCGCCCTGCCCCGCCTCGGCTTCGAGGGGATCGCCTCCGTGCGCCAGGGCAAGCGGTTCGAGCTCGAGGTGGAGGGCGAGGCGACCGAGGAGGTCCTCGCGACCCTCCGCGAGGCCGCCTCGACGCTGCTGTCCAACCCGGTGATCGAGGACGTCGTCGCCCTCGAGGTCGAGGACGCCTGATGCGCATCGGCGTGGTGACCTTCCCGGGCACCCTCGACGACCGGGACGCCCTGCGGGCCGTGCGCCTCGCGGGCGGCGAGCCCGTCTCCCTGTGGCACGGCGACGACGACCTCCAGGCCGTCGACGCGGTCGTGCTGCCGGGCGGCTTCTCCTACGGCGACTACCTCCGCGCGGGCGCGATCAGCGGCTTCGCCCCGGTGATGGGCAAGCTCG
This sequence comes from Brachybacterium rhamnosum, assembly GCF_039526185.1. Taxonomy (NCBI): domain Bacteria; kingdom Bacillati; phylum Actinomycetota; class Actinomycetes; order Micrococcales; family Dermabacteraceae; genus Brachybacterium; species Brachybacterium rhamnosum. The sequence goes on along the minus strand of NZ_BAAAIS010000002.1, from coordinate 1,605,528 downwards.
TGGACGCCGCGAAGGGCGGGCTGCCCGTGCTCGGCATCTGCAACGGCTTCCAGATCCTCTGCGAGACCCACCTGCTGCCCGGCGCGATGATCAAGAACGCGCACCGCTCGTTCCTGTGCCGCGACCAGCCCCTGCGGATCGAGAACAACCGCACCGCGTGGACCACGGAGTACGCGGAGGGCCAGGTCATCCGCGTGCCGCTGAAGAACCAGGACGGCCAGTACGTGGCCGACGACCGCACCCTCGCGCAGCTCGAGGACGAGGGCCGCGTCGTGTTCCGCTACGTCGCGGGCGCGACCCACGGCCCGGCGGGCTTCGAGGCGAACCCCAACGGCTCGCGCCACGACATCGCCGGCATCACCAACGAGGCGGGCAACGTCGTGGGGCTCATGCCGCACCCCGAGCACGCGGTCGAGGCGGGCTTCGGCCCGGACCAGCCGGGCGAGGGCACCCGCACCGGGACCGACGGGCTGGGCCTGTTCACCTCGGTGCTGCGCAGCCTGGTGGCCTGACGGGCCGCACGGCTCCTGCCGCCGAGAGGCGCGCTCCGACCTCCGGGTCGGGGCGCGCCTCTCGCGTTCCCGGGCTGGTCGACCCGGGGCCCGTCGGGCCGCTCAGCGGCGGCGGGCGCTCAGCACCGTGAAGCGACGGTCCCGGGCGCGCTCGCGCACCGCGCCGATCCGTCGCGCGAGCTCCGCGCGGTAGCGCAGGGAGGAGTTGTGGACGAGCCACAGCTCCCCACCGGGGCGCAGCACCCTCGCGGCGGCGTCGAGCAGGTCCTGCACGAGCGTCGCGTCGACCGCGGTGCCGTCGTGGAAGGGCGGGTTCAGCACCACGAGATCCACGCCGCCCACGCCGCCCGGCGCGGCGGCGCCCGGCCCGTCCTCGTCCCCGAGGAGGTCGTCGAGCTCCGCCGCTGCCTCGGCCTCCTCGCGGGTGCGCTCGAGGGCGTCCTCCCAGACGACGTCGACCCCGTCGCGGTCCAGGCCGTTCGCGGCGAGGGTCGCGCGGGTGGAGAGCACGGCGTCCGCGTCGTCGTCGCTGCCGCGCACCCGCGCCCCGGGCAGCGCCGCGGCGAGGTACGCGGTGAGCAGCCCGTTGCCGCTGCCGAGGTCGATCGCGGAGCGGATCCCCTCCGTGCCCCGGCGGAGGTGCTCGTCGAGGGCGCCCAGCAGGAGCAGGCTGCCGGCGTCCGCCGCGGCGCCGCCGAACACCCCGCCGTGCGCGCGCAGCGCGAGGGCGCGCCGCTCCCCGAGCACGGCGACCTCGGCGCCGCCCTCCTGGGCCCGCGGCGCCGGGGCGTCCTCCCGGACCCCGCTCGCGATCAGCGCGCGGGACTTGCCGACCCCGCGGCCGCCCCGCACCTCGGTGAAGGCACGGGCGAGCACCTCGTTCTGGCTGCGGGTCATGTGCTTGACGCGGCCGCCGGCGACGAGCGTGTGCTCCCGCGCGCCGTCCCCGGAGCGGGCGCCGGCGAGCGCGAGGGCGGTGTCCTCGAGGGCGCGGAGCGACTTGGGCAGGCGCGCGAGCACCGTCAGGCATCCCTCCCCCGCGGCGGCGGCCTCGGCGAGCGGGGCGGGCTCGGCGCCCTCCTCGCCGGCCGTGGCGAGGACCAGGCGGCCGCTCGCGAGCGCATCGGCGAAGCGTGCGGCGAGCGACGTGGTGAGGGCGCGGGAGGAGGCGCGGGTGATCACGCGGCCGTCCTCGTGCTCGGCCATGGTCGTGAGGGCGAAGGCGGTGAGCGCGCCGGTCGCGTCGTCCAGGACGAGGACGTCGCAGGGGCAGCCGATGCCCTCCTCCTCGGCGGCGGCGATGATCGCGCGGTCCGTCTGGTCGGGGGCGGGCGCCGGGTCGTGCGGCGTGCTGGTGGTCATGCGGGGTGCTCCTCGGGGTGGCCCACGCGGCCGCGGGTGCGCAGCCGTCCGTGGGGAAGGGCGGGGGCGGGCAGGGCCGCCGGGGTGTGCGGGGCGAAGGGGCCGAACTGCTCGGCGTCGGCGGCGAGGCCGGCGCGCTCGCGGGTCAGCGGGTCCACGGCGGTGCCGTCGGGTCCGTCCTCGACGCCGATCTCGACCTGGTAGCGGGCGCGGAAGGCGGCGATCTCCTCGTGGGTGCGGCCCACGAAGTTCCACCACATGAGGATCTCCTCGCCGAGCGGCTCCCCGCCGAGCAGCAGGACCCGCAGGTCCTCGCCCTCCGTGGCGGTGAGGGTGAGGGAGGAGGCGCCGTCGGGCAGGACGTTCAGCTCCCGCGGGGCCGCGGTCGTGGATCGCTCTCCCGCCTCGAGGCGGGCCGTGCCGCGGTCCACGAGCAGTCCGTGCTCGTGGGACGGGTCGAGGTCCATGCTCGCGCTCGTCCCGGCGGCGAGGTCGATCTGGGCGAGGAGGAGGGCGGTGTCGGTCGTGACGGGGCTCGCGTCGGCGAGCACGGCGCCGCCCGCGCGGAGGGTGAGGGCGCCGAGGCCCACCCGCATCCGGGCGGGGCCGCCCGCCTGCTCCGCGGGGGTGGCGACGAGGAACTCGCGCTCGCGGAAGCGGCGGGCGTCGGGCAGCGCGTACCAGAGCTGGACGCCGTGCAGCACGGTCGTGTCCGGGCTCGAGAACTCCGAGTGGGTGATGCCGGCACCCGCGACCATGAGGTCCAGGTCGCCGGGGCGCACGAGGGCGTGGCTGCCGAGGGCGTCGCGGTGCACGATCGCGCCGTCGAACAGCCAGGAGACGGTCGCGAGCCCGGTGTGCGGGTGGCGGGGCACGCGCATCCCGCCGGAGGCCTCGACGTCGTCGGGGCCGAAGTGGTCCACGAAGCACCAGGCGCCGATGAGGGAGGTGGCGCGGGCCGGGAGGGTGCGGTGCACGGTCATCGCTCGCGGGCCTCCCAGCGGGACCTCGCGCGGCGCAAGCAGCAGGAAGTCCTCGAACGCGCTCATGCCCGCGAGTCTACGGGCGCGCCTGCGTAGGCTGGCGGCATGCCGACCCCCGCGGCCCCGTCCCCCGGCTCCTCCCGCTCCGCCGAGTCCGTGCTCGAGGACGCCGTGCGGCGCGGTGTGGTGCCGGGTGGCATCGTCGCCCGCGGCCGCGATCCGCGACCGGTGCCCGTCGGCGTCCACGGGATACGCGGGGCCGACGGGACCCCGTGGCGCGGCGACGAGATCGTGCGCATCCAGTCCATGTCCAAGGCGATCCTCGCGGTCGCCGCGCTGCGCCTCGTGGAGCACGGCGCGCTGGCGCTGGACTCCCCGGTCGCGCCCTGGATGCCGGAGCTCGCGGCGCCGCGGGTGCTGCGCCGCCCCGACGCCCCGCTGACGGACACGGTCGCGACCGACGCCCCGCTCACCCTGCGCCACCTGCTGACCTGCACCTCGGGCTACGGCATGGCGCTCACGCCGTCCCCGCTGCAGGACGCGATGCGGGAGGCGGGCCTCGAGGCGGGCGCGCTGCCCTGGCCGATGGACGCGGACGTCTTCGTCGGCGCCCTCGCCGCGCTGCCGCTCGTCGGGCAGCCCGGTGCGCGCTGGCGCTACCACCACTCCTTCTCCCTGCTCGGGGTGCTGATCTCCCGCGTGACCGGGACGAGCACCGGGGAGCACCTGCGCACGGACCTGCTCGACCCGCTCGGCATGGTCGACACCGCGCACCGCGTCCCCGCCGGGCAGGAGCACCGCCTGCCGCCCGCCCTCGGTGAGGAGGACAGCGCGCTCGTGGAGCGCGAGCCGGCCGGGGGCGGCCCGCTCACCGGTCCCGCCCCGCACGACGTGAGCCACGAGGAGCTCGTCTCGACCGCGGCGGACTACCTGCGCTTCCTCACCGCGCTCCGGGACGGTGCCCTGCTCACGCCCGCGCACCTCGCGCTCATGACGAGCGACCAGGTACCCGCCGCGGCGAAGGACCCGGACGGCTTCTTCCCCGGGTTCTGGGAGACGACCGGCTGGGGCATGGGGGTGTGCACGGTGACCGCCGGTGCGCACCGGGGCCGCTGGGGATGGTCCGGCGGCTACGGCACGGACGTCTTCGTGGACCCCGACGGCTCCGTGGGCCTGCTGCTCACCCAGCTCGAGATGGGTGAGCGGATCGGCTCGCTGCTCGAGGCATTCCAGAAGAGCTGAGTCGAGCTGAGTCGAGCCGGTCGGGCGCCGCGCACGGGGTCGTCGTCCTCGACCTTCCGCGGATGGGCCATGGGGCGATCATGCCGCAGCCCGTAGGCTCCCGCCATGACGCTCCCCCTCCTGGTCGACTGCGACACCGGCATCGACGACGCGATCGCCCTGACCTACCTCGCCTGCCGGGAGGACGTGGAGGTGGCCGGGATCGTCTCGACCGGCGGCAACGTGCCCGTGGAGGCCGTGCACCGCAACAACCTCGTGCTCACGGGCCTGCTGGGGCTCGAGGTTCCCGTCTCGCGTGGGGCGGGGGCCCCGCTCGTGGAGCCGCCCATGTACGCGGAGGACACCCACGGGCCGACGGGCCTCGGCCATGCGGTGCTGCCGGAGCCGGAGCGGGAGGAGGATCCCCGCGCGGGCGCGCAGCTGTGGGTGGACCTCGCCCGGGAGCGTCCCGGCGAGCTCGAGGGCCTCGTGCTGGGCCCGCACACGAACCTCGCCCTCGCGCTCGAGATCGAGCCGGAGCTGCCGCGGCTGCTGCGACGCCTGCACATCATGGGCGGGGCGATTCATCACCGCGGGAACACGGGACCCACGAGCGAGTGGAACGTGGCCGTGGACCCGGAGGCCGCGCAGCGCGTGCTCGCCGCCTTCTCCGGCGTCCCGCGGCGACCGGTGCTCGGCTCCCTCGAGGCGACCGAGGCGGTGCGCTTCGAGCCCGCGACCCTCGAGGCGGTCGAGGCGATCGCGAGCGGCACGGGGCACCCGGTCGCGCAGATCATCGCGGACGCCCTGCGCTTCTACTTCGCCTTCCACGAGTCCGACGGCTTCGGCTGGATGGCCCACGTGCACGACCCGATCGTCGCGATCCACGCCGTGACCGGCGGCTTCGCCTCGACCTCCCCGCTCGCCGTGGACGTCGAGCTCGCGGGGACGCTCACCCGCGGGCAGACGGTCGGCGACGTGCTGGGCCGCTGGGGCCGCGAGCCGAACGTCGACGTGCTGCGCGAGGTGCAGGCGGAGGCCTTCGTGGAGCATCTGCTCTCGACGCTCCGCGAGGGCCTCTCCCGCGACTGACCCGCCCTCAGCCGACCCGGACTCAGCCGAGCGGCGTCACCGCGACCTCGAAGCAGCGGCGGTCGGGCTTCCCGTCCCGCCCGGGTCGCCAGCCCACGCAGGTGGTCGAGCCGTCGGCCCGGTCCTCGTAGGAGACGAGCACCGTGCCGGGCAACGTGACGGGGGCGTCGAACTCGACGTCCCAGCGCAGCGGCCGCGAGAGGTCCGGCCGGGCCTCGGTGAGCGCCCGCGCGGCGGTGTACATGCCGTGCGCGATCGCCTTCGGGAACCCGAAGGCGCGGGCGGTCAGGCCGCTCATGTGGATGGGGTTCGCGTCCCCGGAGACCGCGGCGTAGCGGCGGCCGGTGTCCGCTCCGAGGGACCAGCGGCCGGTGGGGCGGGGCGCGACGAACTCGCGGCGCCGCGAGGGGGAATCCGCCCCCGTGCCCTCCGCGGCGGGGCTGTCGCCCTTGGCGAGGTAGGTGGAGACGTCCGTCGCGATGATCGCGCCGTCCTGGTCCAGCACCGTCGCGACCGCCTCGAAGGTCCAGCCCTTGCGGTGCGGGCGCAGGTCCCGCACCCGGCACTCGACGTCGACCGTCTCCCCCACGTGCACGCTGCGGTGCTGGAGCAGCTGGTTGCGCAGGTGCACCACGCCCAGCAGCGGGAAGGGGAACTCGTCCCGCGCCATGAGCGCGAGCGAGACGGGGAAGGCGAGGATGTGCAGCACCGCGGGGTGGACGAGGTCCGTCGCGGCGCCGCCCAGCAGGTGGTCCACGTCCCGGGCCCGCTCCGCGTCGATCCGCACCCCGCGCACGCGGTAGGCGAGCGCGGGCAGCCGGGGAGTCCCGCGGCGGGAGCGGCGCGCGCGGGACGGCGTGAGCGCCGCCGCGTACACCGCGGGGAAGGACGGGACGTCCCGGAGGTCCTTGATCGTCTCGGCGATCACGGGTCTCACCGCCCCACGATGTTCTGGCCGCACACGCGCAGCGTCTGGCCGTGGATGCCGCCGGCCTCGTCGGAGGCGAGGAAGGCGATCGCCTCGGCGACGTCCACGGGGAGCCCGCCCTGGCGCAGCGAGCTCACGCGCCGCGCGAGCTCGCGGTTCAGCGGGGGCATCCGGGCGGTCATCTCGGTCTCGATGAAGCCGGGCGCGACCGCGTTCGCCGTCCCGCCGAGCTCCCGGAGCCGCTCGGCGAGCGCGGCGACGAAGGCCATGACGCCGGCCTTCGAGGTCGCGTAGTTGGTCTGCCCGGCGTTGCCGGCGATGCCGCTCGTCGAGGCGAGGGACACGACGCGGGGCTGCGGGCCGAGCGCGTCCCCGGCCGCGATCAGCGCCTCCATGAGCGTGATCTGGCTCGTGATGTTCACCGCGAGCACGCTGTCCCAGCGGTCCGGCGTCATGTTCGCGAACATCTTGTCGCGGGTGATGCCGGCGTTGAGGACCACGCCGTCGAGCACGAGTCCCCGCTCGCGCAGCTGGGCGACGAGCCGCTCGCCGGCGCCCGCGGAGGTCACGTCGAGCTGCACGGGCACGGCCCGCAGCTCGTTCGCGAGGCGCGCGAGCTCGGTGCCCGCGCCGGGCACGTCCAGGAGCACGAGACGGGCGCCGTCGGCGGCGAGGGTCCGCGCGATCGCCGCGCCGATGCCGCGAGCGGCGCCGGTGACGAGCACGGTGCGCTCGGCGAAGGGGCGCGAGCGGTCCGCCGGGGCGGAGCCCTCGGCGCCGTCCACGGTGAGGATCTGGCCGTCGACGTAGGCGCTGCGGGCGGAGAGCAGGAAACGCAGGGCGCCCAGCACGCTCGGGGCGTCCAGGGGCACGCCGTCGGCGACCTGCACGCCGTTCGCCGTGCCGCCGCCGCGCATCTCGTGGGCGAGGGAGCGCAGCCAGCCCTCGACGCCGCCGCGGGCGGCGTCCCGGGCGGGGTCCTCCCCCGTCGCGGGACGGGAGAGGGAGACGACGCGCGCGCCGGGTGCGAGGGAGCGCATGGCCCCGGCGAGCGGGAGCAGGATCTCGCCCAGCTCCGCGGGGGCGGCGACCTCGTCGAGGACGGCGACCACGGAGCCGACGGTGCGCAGCTCGTCGAAGCGGCGGCGGACGTCGACGCCCTCGGCGAGCAGCAGGGAGGTGATGGCGTCGGCCCCGGCCGAGCGGCCGAGCACGACGACGGGGCCGAGCACGGGCTCGGGGCGGTCCTCGCGGCGCAGCAGGCGGGAGGGGCGCGGGAGCCCCAGCTGCTTGGCGATGGTCCTTCCCGGCGCGGAGCGGACGAAGCGGGTGTAGGCGTCGGTCATGGTGACCTCGGTTCTCCTTCCCGTCGCGCTCAGGCGACGGACTCGATGAGGGCCACGGTGCCCTGGCCGGCGGCCGCGCAGATCGACACGAGGCCGCGCTGCACGGTCCCGGTCTCGACGTGGCGGGCGTGGAGGTGCTTGGCGAGGCTCGCGATGATGCGGCCGCCGGTCGCCGCGAAGGGGTGCCCGGCGGCGAGCGAGGAGCCCAGCGGGTTGAGCTTCGTGCGGTCGATCGCGCCGAGCGCGCCGTCGCGGCCCAGGCGCTCGCGGCAGAACTCCTCGGACTCCCAGGCCTTGAGGGTCGCGAGCACGGTCGCCGCGAAGGCCTCGTGGATCTCGTAGACGTCGAGGTCCTGGAGGGTCAGGCCGTTCGCGTCGAGCAGCTCGGGGACGGCGTAGGCGGGGGCCATGAGGAGACCCTCGTCGCCGTGCACGAAGTCGACCGCGGCGGAGCGGGCGTCGATCACGCGGGCGAGCGGGGTGAGGCCGCGCTCGGCGGCGAACTCGGCGCTGCCCAGCAGCACCGCGGAGGCGCCGTCGGTGAGCGGGGTCGAGTTGCCGGCGGTCATCGTGGGCTCGGCGACCTGGGGGCTCTTCACGCCGAAGACGGGCTTGAGGCCGGCGAGCTTCTCGAGGGTCGAGTCCGCGCGCAGGTTCTGGTCGCGGGAGAGGCCGCGGTAGCCGGTGACGAGGTCGTCGTGGAAGCCGGCGTCGTAGGAGGCGGCGAGGTGCTGGTGCGAGGCGAGCGCGAGCTCGTCCTGCGCCTCGCGGGTGATGCCCCACTGCGCGGCGGTGAGGGCCATGTGCTCGCCCATCGAGAGCCCGGTGCGGGGCTCGCCGTTGCGCGGGGGCACGGGGGCGAGGTCCGCGGGGCGGATCGCGGCGAGGGCCTTGAGGCGGTCGGCGGTGCTGCGGGCGGCGCTCGCGCGGTGGAGGATGCGGCGCAGGCGGGCGGAGACCTCGATCGGGGCGTCGGAGGTGGAGTCGACGCCCGCGGCGATCGCGGAGTCGATCTGGCCCAGGCGGATCCGGTTGGAGACGTGGACGACGGCCTCGAGGCCGGTCGCGCAGGCCTTGGAGAGATCGATCGCAGGGGTGCGGGGGTCCAGCGGGGTGCCCAGCGCGCTCTCGCGGGTGAGGTTGAGGTCCCCGGCGAGCTTGAGCACGGCGCCGCCGGCGACCTCGCCGAGGCGCGCGCCCTGGAGGCCGTAGCGGGCGATGAGGCCGTCGAGCGCGGCGGTGAGCAGGTCCTGGTTCGAGATCCCGGCGTAGGGGCCGTTCGCGCGGGCGAAGGGGAGGCGGTTGCCGCCGAGGATCAGGGCGTCGCGGGGGCTGGAGTTCACGGTGCACCTCGTTGTGGTCGCGGGTCGGGGTCGGTCCGTCGTCGCCGGGCTCCCGCGGGTGGCGGGAGTCCGGCGGTCGTGGGCGGCGCCGGTGTCGGCAGAGGATCCGTGGCGATCGATCGCCCGTGACCCTTTACATAGAACCGACGGTACTTGATACCCTACGTACCGTGAATGCGACGACGCAAGCCCCCCTCGACGGCCGCTCGGCCCGCTGGGCCCAGCACCGCGAGCAGCGGCGGGCCGAGCTGCTCGACGTGGCCCGCCACCTCATCCACGACCGCGGCCCCGACGTGACGATGGAGGACATCGCCGCGGCCTCCGGGACCTCCAAGTCGATCGTCTACCGGTACTTCTCGGACAAGGCGCAGCTCCAGCAGGAGCTCGGCCGCTCCATCCTCGCCACGATGCACCGCCGCCTCCTCCAGGAGCTGCAGGACCTCGAGGCGGACGGCGCGACCCCCGGCGCACCGGAGCGGATCCACGCCATGATCCGCGCCTACGTCGAGACCGCCGAGCGCTCCCCCGGCGTGTACCGCTTCATCATCCGGCCCAGCGACGGACTGAACCACTTCCTGGACAGCGTCTCCCGCCTCATCGCCACGTTCCTCCCCGACTCCGTGCCCGCCCCGCAGATGTGGGCCCACGGGGCGGTGGGCTTCGTCGAGGGAGCGGTCGACGCCTGGATGACGCAGCAGGAGACCCACGCCTCCGACCCGACCACACCCCCACCGCTCGACGCCGACGACGTCGTCACCCACCTCACCAGCTGGCTCATGAAGGGACTGCACCCGTGAACACCACCGACACGACCCCCGAGACCGTCACCTCATCCACCGCGCACGCGCGCACCGCGACCCCCACCGGTCCGCTGCCCGTCCCGCCCGCCGGCGGCCCCCGCCTCGACGTCGAGGCCGTCTCCGCGGCGCTCCTGGGGCGCTGGGCGGAGGTCCGCCGGGAGGCCCGCGAGCGCGCCGCCCGACCCGAGCTGCACCGCCCCGTCGACGCGACCGTCGCCGAGCACCGCGAGCGGGTCTTCGCCCAGCTGCAGACCCTCGCCGACGAGGGCGTCGCCCGCCCGATGCTCCCCGAGTCCCTCGGCGGCCCCAACGACAACGGCGCCAACGTCGCCGCCTTCGAGGAGCTCGTCGTCGCGGACCCGTCCCTCCAGATCAAGTCCGGCGTGCAGTGGGGCCTGTTCACCTCCGCGATCCTCCAGCTCGGCACCGAGGAGCACCACCGCGCCTGGATCCCCGGCGCGATGAGCCTCGAGACCCCCGGCGCCTTCGCCATGACCGAGATCGGCCACGGCTCCGACGTCCAGTCCCTCGCGACCACCGCGACCTACGACCCCGAGACCGACGAGTGGGTCATCCACACGCCGTTCCGCGCCGCCTGGAAGGACTATCTCGGCAACGCCGCCGTCCACGCGCGCGCCGCGACCGTCTTCGCGCGTCTCGTCACGCGCGGCGTCGACCACGGCGTCCACTGCTTCTACGTGCCCGTGCGCGACGCCGAGGGGAACCTCCTGCCGGGTGTCTCGAGCGAGGACGACGGCGAGAAGGGCGGCCTGAACGGCATCGACAACGGCCGTCTCGCCTTCGACCACGTCCGCGTGCCGCGCACGAACCTGCTGAACCGCTACGGCGACGTCGACGCGGACGGCGTCTACTCCTCCCCCATCGACTCCCCCGGGCGCCGCTTCTTCACGATGATCGGCACCCTCGTGCAGGGCCGCGTCTCCCTCGACGGCGCCTCCAACCGCGCGAGCCAGCTCGCCCTCACGATCGCGCTCACCTACGCCTCCCAGCGCCGGCAGTTCTCCGCCGCGGACCCGTCCCGCGAGACGGTCCTGCTGGACTACCAGGCGCACCTGCACCGCCTGCTGCCCAAGCTCGCCGCGACCTACGCGGGCGCCTTCGCGCACGAGCAGCTGCTGCAGGCCTTCGACGACGTCTTCTCCGGCCGCGGCGACACCCCCGAGGCCCGCGAGGACCTCGAGACCCTCGCCGCCGCGCTCAAGCCGACCTCGACCCGGCTCGCCCTGGACACCCTCCAGGAGTGCCGCGAGGCCTGCGGCGGCGCCGGTTTCATGGGCGAGAACCAGCTCGTGGGCCTGCACCAGGACCTCGACGTCTACGCGACCTTCGAGGGAGACAACACGATCCTCCTGCAGCTCGTCGCCAAGCGCCTGCTCGCGGACTACACCTCCGAGCTCAAGAGCGTGGACCGCGCGGGGATCGGCCGCTTCATCGCCCAGCGCGCGGAGACCCTCGCCCGCCGCCACACCCCCTGGACCGAGCTCGCCCAGGGCATCGGCGACCGCGGCAACCCGCGCCGCGCCTTCGACTCGATGCGCCAGGCGGACTTCCAGGAGGAGATGCTCGCCGGCCGCGCCCGGATCAAGGTCGAGGAGGTCGCGCTCGCGCTGCGGCCCGCGGGCAGGATGTCCCCCGAGGACGCCGCCGCGCACGTCAACAAGCACCAGGTCGAGATGCTCGACGCGGCCCGTGCCCATGCGGACCTCGTACGCTGGCGCGCCTTCACCGACGGGATCGAGGCGATCGACAGCGAGGGCTCCCGCGCCGTGCTCACCGAGGTCCGCGACCTCTTCGGGCTCACCGTCATCGGGGACGATCTCGCCTGGTTCCTGCTCAACGGCCTCATCTCCACCCAGCGCGGCCGGCAGATCGCCGCGGACCAGCGCCGGCTGCTGTGGCGACTGCGCCCGCACGTGCTCGACCTGGTCGCCGCCTTCGACGTGCGCCCCGGCCACGTCCGGGCCCCGATCGCCCTCGGCGGGGAGAAGGAGCGGCAGGACGAGGCCGCCGCGTACTTCCGTGCACAGCGGGCCAGCGCGGACGCCCCCGTGAGCGAGAAGGTCCTGCGTGACCAGGAGCGTCGCCGCCAGAAGGCGGCCCGCGGGGCGGGCGCATCCGCCCGCGGCGCCCGGCGCTGAGCGACCCGGCCCCGGGAGCGGGCGCCGACGTAGGATGGGGCGGGCCGGTCACGACCGGCCCGCCCCCTCTGTCGCCGCCACGAAACGGATCCGACCGCGCATGACCGCCTCCGCCCCCACCCCGTCGGCCCCGCAGCCCGGCACCGAGATCGACACCGTCGAGGACGCCGCGGGCACCCCGGAGCAGGCCCAGCCCTTCGCCGAGCTCGGCCTCAAGGAGGACGAGTACGCCTCGATCCGCGAGATCCTGGGCCGCCGCCCCACCAACGCCGAGCTCGCCATGTACTCCGTCATGTGGTCCGAGCACTGCTCCTACAAGTCCTCCAAGATCCACCTCAAGACCTTCGGCGACCACATCACGGAGGAGATGCGCGAGCACCTCCTGGTGGGCATCGGCGAGAACGCCGGCGTCGTCGACATCGGCGACGGCTGGGCGGTGACCTTCAAGGTCGAGTCCCACAACCACCCCTCCTACGTCGAGCCCCATCAGGGCGCCGCGACCGGCGTGGGCGGCATCGTCCGCGACATCATCGCCATGGGCGCGCGCCCCGTCGCCGTCATGGACCAGCTGCGCTTCGGCGCGATCGACCACCCGGACACCGCACGCGTGGTGCACGGCGTCGTCTCCGGCGTGGGCGGCTACGGCAACTCCCTGGGCCTGCCGAACATCGGCGGCGAGACCGTCTTCGACGCGGCCTACCAGACCAACCCGCTCGTCAACGCGCTCGCAGTGGGCGTCATGCGCCACGAGGACATCCACCTCGCCTCCGCGACCGGCACCGGGAACAAGGTCGTGCTCTTCGGGGCGCGCACCGGCGGCGACGGCATCGGCGGCGCCTCGATCCTCGCCTCGGAGACCTTCGACGAGGGAGGCCCCGTCAAGCGCCCGAGCGTCCAGGTGGGCGACCCCTTCATGGAGAAGGTGCTCATCGAGTGCTGCCTCGAGCTCTTCCACGGCGGCGTGGTCGAGGGCATCCAGGACCTCGGCGCCGCGGGCATCTCCTGCGCCACGAGCGAGCTCGCCTCCAACGGCGGCTCCGGCATGCACGTGGACCTCGAGACCGTGCTGCTGCGCGACCCGACCCTCACCGCGGGCGAGATCCTCATGAGCGAGTCGCAGGAGCGCATGATGGCGGTGGTGACGCCGGAGAACCTCGAGCGCTTCCTCGCGATCACCGCGAAGTGGGACGTCGAGACCGCCGTGATCGGCGAGGTGACCGGCGACGGCCGCCTCACGATCGACCACCACGGCCGGCGCATCGTCGACGTGGACCCGGTGACGGTCGCCCACGGCGGCCCCACCTACGACCGCCCCTACGCGCGCCCCGACTGGCAGGACGCCCTCCAGGCCGACCGGGCCGAGGACCTCCCCCGTCCCGAGGGCGCCGAGCAGCTCGCCGCGACCCTGCGCGAGCTCGTGGCCTCCCCGAATCTCGCCTCCGCCGCCTGGGTCACCGATCAGTACGACCGCTACGTGGGCGGCCAGACCGCACTCGCCATGCCGGACGACGCCGGCGTGCTCCGCGTGGACGAGACCACGCACCGCGGCGTCGCCATCGCGACCGACGCGAACGGCCGCTACACGAAGCTCGACCCCCGCACCGGCGCCCAGCTCGCCCTCGCGGAGGCCTACCGGAACGTGGCCACCGTGGGCGCGCGCCCGCTCGCCGTCACCGACTGCCTGAACTTCGGCTCCCCGGAGGACCCGGGCCCCATGTGGCAGCTCGTCGAGGCGATCGGCGGGCTCGCCGAGGCCTGCGAGACGCTCGGCGTCCCCGTCACCGGCGGCAACGTCTCCCTCTACAACTCCACCGGAGAGCCCGGGCGACTCGACTCCGCGATCCACCCGACCCCGGTCGTCGGCGTGCTCGGCGTGCTCGACGACGTCACCCGCCGCACCCCCTCGGGCTGGCACGAGGACGGCCTCGCCTTGCTGCTGCTCGGCACCACCCGCGAGGAGCTCTCCGGCTCGGCCTGGGCGCAGGTCGCCCACGACCACCTCGGCGGTCTGCCCCCGCAGGTGGACCTCGAGGCGGAGCGCGCGCTGGGCCGCGTGCTCATCGCCGCGCGGGACGCCTCGCTCGCCACCGCGGCGCACGACCTCTCCGAGGGCGGCCTCGCGCAGGCGCTCGTGGAGTCCGTGACGCGCTTCGGCACGGGCGTGCAGGTCGATCCCGCCGCGCTGCTCGAGCGGGACGGCGTGGACCTGTTCTCCGCACTGTTCTCCGAGTCGCAGGCCCGTGCGATCGTCGCCGTCCCCGCGGCGCGCGAGCAGGAGCTGACCGGCCTCGCCGCGGAGCACGGTGTGCCCGTGCTGCGCCTCGGCACCACCGGCGGCACCGCCCTCGAGCTCGAGGGCGTCGGCTCCTTCGAGGCGGCCGAGCTGCGGGAGCTGCGCGAGGGCACGCTGCCCCGCCACTTCGGCTGAGCGCCCCGCCCACGACGACGGGCCCTGCCCGGGAGGAGCCCTCCCGGGCGGGGCCCGACGCGCTGCTCAGCGCTCGCGCCGCCCCCGCAGCCGTCGCACCGCGCGCGCCCCGAGGCTCAGGGCGTCCAGCCGCGCGACCTTCTCGCGCACCTCGGCGAGCTCCTCACGCGTGGCCCGGAGCTCCTCGTGCAGCGAGTGCAGCTCCTCGACGAGGCGGTCCTCGCTGCGCTGCAGCATCGTGCCCGTGCTGTGCGTGAGGTAGAGCGGCAGGCCCAGGCCGTGGTCCCGCGTCCACGAGCGCAGGTGCCGCTCGCGCAGCACCGCGTCGAAGGCGACGTGCTCGTCCCGGCGGGTCGTGATCGAGTTGCCGCCCGACCCCGTGGCCCGGGGCCGCTGCCGCCAGTGCGCGAGCGGCCGCTCGAGGAAGCCGACCTCCGCGCGCTCGAGCAGCGCGAGGTGGAAGGCGTAGTCCCCCACCACGGGCAGCGACTCGTCGAAGAGCCCCACGGCCTCGTGGATCGCGCGGCGGTGCAGCATGGCGATCGGCGTGTGGCGGTTGATCTCGAGGTAGTCCACGAGGCGCACCCCGGTCACCTCCGGCCAGGAGACGTGCACGCCGTCCTCCACGAAACCGTCCTCCGTCTCGTGCTCGTGGACGACGAGCGTGCGCACCACCACCGCGTCCCGCGCGGGGTGCTCCGCGAGGTGCGCGGCGGCCTCCTGGAGGAAGGTCGGGTGCCAGGTGTCGTCGTCGTCGTGGACGGCGATCAGCGGGGCGGAGGTCGCGGTGAGCCCGGCGTTGCTCGCGGCCTCCATGCCCTCGGAGGCGGTGCGGTGCACGACGGCGAGGCGACCGGCGGCCTCCTCGCGGTGGCGGTCGAGGACGGCATCCACCGCGGCGGCGTCGCCGGCGTCGTCCACGACCAGCAGCTCCCAGTCCTGCCGGCTCTGGCCGAGCACGTCCTGCACGGCGCGGTCGAGCATCAGCGGGCGCCGCTGCGTGCGCATGACGATCGAGACCTCGGGCGGCACGGCTCGGGGACGACCCCGGTGCAGCGGGGGCACGAACGGGGCGAGGGAGGCCTCGAGCTCCGCGGGCCAGCGGGCCTCCCGCGGCAGGCCCGCGCCGCGCGGGTCCGGGAGCCCGGCGGCGTCGTCGGCACCGCGCAGCACGGCGTCGATCCGGTCCCACCACTCCTCGGCGGCGGCGAGGACGGGCCCGCGGGCCGCCTCGAGCCGCTCACGCTCGGCCTCGCGGCCGGCCACGAGGGCGTCGAGCACCGGCTCGACCAGGGCGGAGGGGGCGCGCGCGGCAGGGTCCCAGAGCGCCGCGAGCGGCACCGTCCCGCCGCCCACGCCCATGTTCGCGAGCGCCCCGTCCATGCGGGAGGCGCCGTAGCGGTTCAGCGGCAGGGCGAGGACCCCCGCTCCCCCGAGGGCGCCGAGCACCACGGGGTGGAAGCGCGTGGAGACCACCCAGGCGGCCCGCTGCGTGCGGGCGACGGCCGCCGTGTCCGTCTCGATCGGCAGCACGCGGGCGGGGACGGTGAGCAGGGCGGCGAGCTCCTCGTGGATCGCGAGGTCGGCGCCGCCGGTGTCGGGATCGGCCATGTGGGGCAGCAGCTCGACGTCGGCGCAGGTGCGCGCGGCGAGGCCGTCGACCACGGCGGCGAGCACCCGCACGTAGTCCTCCCGCGGGAAGGGATCGCCGTCGGCCCCGAGCGTCACGGAGAGGGCGCCGGTCCCGTCACCGGGGGCGGAGCCCTCCGTGCCCGCGGGGCCGACGGAGCCGGCGGGACCGGCGGGGCCGTCGGGATCGGAGCCGTTGACGGGGACGAGCCCGATCGCGTCGTCGAGGGTGTGGAGGATCGCCGGGTGCTCCGGGGCGATCTGCCGTGCGAGGCGCACGCTGTGCGCGTCCCGCAGCCCCACGAGCGTGCACAGGTCCAGCAGCTCCCGGATGCGGTCACGGTCCTGCGGGGTGAGCTCGGGGCCTAGGCTCTGGCCGCTCAGCACGACCGGCAGGCCGAGCGAGCGGGCCACCAGGGCGGTCGCGAGGCGCTCATCGAGCAGCCAGCCGTAGCGGGAGGTGAGCGCACCGCCGCCGCCGATCACGAGGGCGTCCGCCTCCCGCAGGCGGTCCACGAAGGCGTGGAGCTTGTCGCCGCGCGGCAGGGCGCCCACGTCACCGTCGAGGACCCGCCGGATCTCCCCCAGGTAGGCGGCGCGGCGCTCGAGCTCCCAGGGGAAGACGAGCGCGGGGAACGACGGGTCGGGCCGCTCCCCCGCCGGGCCGAACTTCTCGAGGCGGCTGATGCGCAGCACCTCGTGCCCCCGCTCGCGTAGGCGCCGGGCCGATGCGCTCGCGATCGCCTCGTCCCCCACGTGGTAGACGGTCTGGTCCACATCGCACAGCAGGGCGACCTTCACGCGGGGTGCTCCTTCCGGCGGGCGTGCCTGGTGGTCACAGCCCGCGATGGTCCATCCAGCGGATCATGAACGCCGCCATCGCGTCGCGGGCGATGGGCAGCGTGGGACGGAAGGTCCCGTCGCTCCAGCCGGTGGTGATCTTCGTCGAGGCGAGCCACGTGATCTCCCGGGCGAACTGGTGGTTCGCCGGCACGTCGCGGAACCCGCTGGTCGTCCCCGTGGAGGGACTCCCCGAAGCACGGTACAGGAAGGCGGCGACGGCTCCCCGCTGCACGGATGCCGTGGGCCGGAAGGTGCCGTCCGGCCAGCCCTCGACGATGCCCTGCGCATGAGCCCAGCAGATCTCCTCGTAGTACATCGTGGAGGAGCTCATGTCCCGGAAGGGCGACCGCGCGGGCGGGGTCGAGGCGGGCGCGCCGAGCGCCCGGTGCACGAAGACGACCATCGCGTCGCGGTGGATGTCCGCGAGCGGGCGGTAGGTGCCGTCGGGCCAGCCGGTGGTGATGCCGCGTGCGGCGAGGGCGTCGATCTCCGGGAAGTACATGTGCTGCCCGGTGACGTCGCGGAACCGGTTCTTCAGGAACACGGCCTCCTCGCCGCTGCCCACGGCCTGTCCCGCCGCGAAGCCCTGCAGGGTCCGGCCTCCCTCGCGGCGGGGGTTCCCGAGCGGTCGTCCCCAGGAAGCGCTCCACTGGCGGGAGACCTCGCTGCGCCAGCCCGTCGCGGTCGCCGCTCCGCGACCGCTGAGCACGAGCCCGGAGGTGAGGACGGTCGCCTCGAGGTCCCCGGCGATGTGGGCGCTCCGGACGACGGTGCCGAGCGCCTCCCCACCGCCGGCCCGGGAGAAGGCGCCGAGATGCTTGCGCCAGCCGCCGTCGATCCTCCGCTGCGCCGCGTCGCGGATGCTCTCGAGCTTCCCGTAGAGGTTCCTGCCGGGGCACTCGGTGGCGTTGACGTCCCGGTGCCCCATGACGACCTTCAGCTCGTGGGTGCCGATCGGGTAGTTCGTGTCCGGAGTGGTGACGTCCCAGGTCCCGGTCGCATGGGTCGAGGTGGTGAAGGTGCTCAGCAGCTTCCAGCCGACGAGGCGGGTGATCGCGTCCTGCGCCGCGGAGGGGACGGAGGCGACGTCGTAGTCGCCGAGCAGCGAGATGCCGAAGGAGCCCGTGTTGTAGCCGCGGGCGTGCGCGCCGACGATGTTGCGGTGCAGGCCGCCGCCCCGCCCCTCGAACACCTGCCCGTACTTGTCCACGAGCATGTTGTAGCCGAGGTCCGCCCAGCCCAGGGTGCGCGTGTGATAGCTCAGGATCCCCCGGATCAGCTGGGGGGAGTCCTGGGCGGAATAGGCGTTGGACCCGGCCGTGTGGTGGACGACGACGGCCTTCAGACGATCGGCGGCGCTCGTGGAGCGCACGAGAGACTCGTCCGCTCCCCAGGCGGCGCGGGAGACGAACGCCGGCGCCCCGGGCATCGGCGGCGTCGCCGGGTTCGTCACCGCCGCGGCGCGCAGCATGGGCCGGTCCTCGAGGCCCAGGCTCGCCGAGGGGCCGCTGTCGCTGCCGACCTCGGCGTCCGCCTCGAGCGGGGAGGTGGTCAGCAGGTGGGCGGTGAGCTCGTCCGCGACGTCCTCGCCGTCCCGCTCGGCGCAGATCTGCACGCCGGTCACGGGCCCGAGCCAGCCGGCCTCGGTGGCGGGGACCTCGTCGCCGGTGCTCGGATCGGTCGCGGGGTCCAGCGCGTGCCAGTCCGTCCAGCCGCCGCCCGCGAGACGGCCGCGCACCGTCACGGCCGGCGCCTCTCGTCCCTCCTCCCAGCGCACACCGACCATCGTCGCGGTGTGCTCGGGCAGGTCACGGGCGGGCACCCCCGCGGCGTCGGCGCCTCCCGCGTCCGACGCCCCGGCGCTCGCACCGCCCACGTCGACCGGGTCGGTGCCCGCGAGGGGCACATCGACGATCCGGGTCTCGCCGCCGGTCACGGCCGGGTCCGCATGGGCGGGAGGGGCGGTGGTCCCCACGGCGAGGGCGGCGCCGGTCGCGGGGAGCCCGAGGGCGGTGAGGGCGAGCAGGCGGCGCCGACTCGGTCCCGTCCGCCGGTCACGGGGCGGATCGTGCGGGGCGGGGGCGTCGTGGTGGCGGGTCGGCTCGAGCATGCGCTGCTCCGATGCAGGAGGGGGGACGGGACACGGAGAGCCGGCCGAGGCCCTCCCCCACACCGTAGGCCGGTCCCGTCGCCGAATCGCTGGACACGTGCCATCGGGAGCGGATCGTTGCCCGACCGCGACCTGCCTCCCAGGATCACTCGCGGCGCCCGATCAGCTCCCGGCGCCCGACCGTCCCCAGGTCTCCGGACGGCGAGAGGCCCCGCCGAGCGATGCTCGACGGGGCCTCTGCGCGTGGCGCGAGGGGGCTCAGGCCTCCTCGGTCGCCTCCGGGGTGGTCTCCTCGGTCGCGGCGGCGGGGGCCTCGGTGGCGTTCGCCTTCGCGGCGCCCTCGGCCTCCTTCACCACGGCCTGCTTCGGGGAGTACTCCTCCTGCACCAGCTCGATGACCGCCATGGGGGCGTTGTCGCCCTTGCGCGGACCGATCTTGGTGATGCGGGTGTAGCCGCCGGGACGCTCGGTGAACGTCGGGGCGATCTCCTCGAAGAGCGAGTAGACGACGCCCTTGTCGCGGATGGTGCGCATCACTCGACGACGGGAGGCGAGATCGCCCTTCTTGGCGTGGGTGACGAGACGCTCGGCGTACGGGCGCAGGCGCTTCGCACGGGACTCGGTCGTCGTGATCGCCTTGTGCCGGAACAGCTCGGTGGCGAGGTTGGCGAGGATCATCCGCTCGTGCGCGGGGGACCCTCCGAGGCGCGCGCCCTTGGTGGGAGCAGGCATGGTCGTTCTCCTAGAGGTTCAGATGAAGGTCAGTACTGGTCGCCGAAGTCGTCGGAGTAGGAGTCCAGGGCGGACGGGTCGAACCCGGCCGGGGAATCCTTCAGCGACAGACCGAGGTCGGCGAGCTTCGCCTTGACCTCGTCGATGGACTTCTGCCCGAAGTTGCGGATGTCGAGCAGGTCCGCCTCGCTGCGAGCGGTGAGCTCGCCGACGGTGTGCACACCCTCGCGCATGAGGCAGTTGTACGACCGCACGGTGAGGTTGAGGTCGTTGATCGGCAGCGCCAGATCGGCGGCCAGGGCCTGGTCCGTCGGGGACGGGCCGATGTCGATGCCCTCGGCCTCCTGGTTCAGCTCGTGCGCCAGACCGAACAGCTCGACCAGGGTCTTGCCGGCGGAGGCGACGGCGTCGCGCGGGGAGATGGCGGGCTTCGTCTCGACGTCGACGATGAGCTTGTCGAAGTCGGTGCGCTGCTCGACACGGGTGGCCTCGACCTTGTAGGTCACCTTCAGGACGGGCGAGTAGATCGAGTCGACCGGCACACGGCCGATCTCCCCGTCGAGGGACTTGTTCTGAGCGGCGGAGACGTAGCCACGGCCGCGCTCGACGATCAGCTCGACCTCGAGACGGCCCTTCTGGCTGAGGGTCGCGATGTGGAGGTCGGGGTTGTGGATCTCCACGCCGGCGGGCGGGGTGATGTCGGCCGCGGTCACCGGGCCCTCCTCCTCCTTGCGGAGGTACATCACGACGGGCTCGTCGTTCTCCGAGGAGACGACGAGGTTCTTGATGTTGAGGATGATCTCGGTGACGTCCTCGCGCACACCGGCGATGGTGCTGAACTCGTGCAGCACGCCGTCGATGCGGATCGAGGTGACCGCGGCACCGGGGATCGAGGAGAGCAGGGTGCGGCGCAGCGAGTTGCCGAGCGTATAGCCGAAGCCCGGCTCGAGCGGCTCGATGACGAACCGGGAGCGGTACTCCGACACGACCTCTTCGGTCAGCGTGGGGCGCTGTGCAATGAGCACTGTGGGTCCTTTCCGTGAGCGTCCGCCATATGACGCTCAGAAGGGGGCGATGGTCTGAGAAGGGTGGTGGTCCAACAGGTGCGGCGGAGGTGGGCGGACGCCCGGACGCACCGGTGCCGGCCGCAGGCCGCGAACCGGGAGCACGGATGCTCCGCGGGATCACGGCTCACGGCCGACGAGGCTCAGACGCGGCGACGCTTCGCCGGACGGGTGCCGTTGTGCGCCTGCGGGGTGACGTCCTGGATCGAGCCGACCTCGAGGCCGGTCGCGGTGAGCGAGCGGATCGCGGTCTCGCGGCCGGAGCCCGGGCCCTTCACGAAGACGTCGACCTTCTTCAGGCCGTGCTCCTGGGCGCGGCGCGCGGCGGCCTCGGCGGCCATCTGCGCGGCGTAGGGGGTGGACTTGCGCGAGCCCTTGAAGCCGACCTGGCCGGCGGAGGCCCAGGAGATCACAGCACCGGTCGGGTCGGTGATCGACACGATGGTGTTGTTGAAGGTGCTCTTGATGTGGGCCTGGCCGTTGACGACGTTCTTCTTGTCCTTGCGGCGCGGCTTGCGCGCGGCGGCCTGGCGGGTCTTGGTTGCCATGCGGCGGAACTCCTCTGGTGGGTATCGGGTGCGCCGGATCCCTCAGCGGCGCGAAGTGTGTGCGGGGCTGCGCCGGAGCGCGGGCACCGGCATCACCACGGCGGTGCCGTGGGTCAGCGGGCCTTCTTCTTGCCCGCGACGGTGCGCTTGGGGCCCTTGCGGGTACGGGCGTTGGTCTTGGTGCGCTGACCGCGCACCGGAAGGCCGCGGCGGTGACGCAGGCCCTCGTAGCTCCCGATCTCCACCTTGCGGCGGATGTCGGCGGCGACCTCGCGGCGGAGGTCACCCTCGACCCGGTAGTTCGCCTCGATGTGGTCGCGCAGCTTGACGAGCTCGTCGTCGCTCAGATCGCGCACTCGCGTGTCACCGGAGACCCCGGTGGCGGCGAGGGTCTCGAGCGCACGGGTGCGCCCCACGCCGAAGATGTACGTCAGGGCGACCTCGAGGCGCTTCTCGCGCGGAAGGTCGACTCCCACCAGACGTGCCATGTGCAGTTTCTCCTTGTTCCTCCGGAGGCCTGATCCGACATCTCGCCGACGGGCTGCTCCCGTGGCGCCGCAGCCTCCGACTGCGGGTGACCGGCCGAGGCCGGTGATGTCGACTCTTCATTTGTGTGTGCCGCTCGATGGCGGCGGGGTCACGGCAGGACCGTGGCTGCGGGGCCCGGAGGCCCCGGGATCAGCCCTGGCGCTGCTTGTGACGCGGGTTCGAGCAGATCACCATGACGCGCGAGTGGCGACGAATCACCTTGCAGTTGTCACAGATCGGCTTGACGCTCGGCTTGACCTTCATGTCTTCCTTCTCCCAGGACGATCACTTGTAGCGGTAGACGATGCGGCCCCGGTCGAGGTCGTAGGGGCTCAGCTCGACGACCACGCGGTCCTCGGGAAGGATGCGGATGTAGTGCTGGCGCATCTTCCCGGAGATGTGCGCGAGCACCTTGTGCCCGTTGTCGAGCTCGACGCGGAAGCGCGCGTTCGCGAGCGCCTCCGTGACCGTGCCCTCGACCTCGATCACGCCGTCCTTCTTGGCCATGCCTCCCCAATCTCTCACCCCCGGTCGCCCGGTGGCTGAGTTCCGCATTCGGTGTCCGCCGTCCCCTGCCGCCTGACGGCGGTACGGTGGACGACGCAGGCTGCTCAGCACCCGGGCCGACCGTCCTGGGACGGCGGCTGACGGGCCCGCGGACCGGCTCGGCTCCGACCGGGAATCGCATCCGGATCGGGGCAGGGCACGGCGCTCACGCGCGGAGCACACCCGATCGACCAGCGTACACGGCATCCGCGGGACCCGCGAGGGAATGTGCCGATGACCCCCGTCACGTGACCGGACGGGCCGGCGCCCGGAGGGCTCCCGGGACGTCGTGCGACGCGCCGGGGCGAGGCGTCAGGCCGCGGGATCCGGTGCGGCCGTGATGCCCGCGGCGGCGAGGCGGGCGGCGCCGCCGTCGGCCTCGGTGAGGACGATCAGTCCCTGCTCGGTGACGGCGACGGAGTGCTCGGCATGGGCGGCCCGGCCGCCGCCGGTGGCGCGCACCGTCCAGTCGTCCTCGTCCATCTCCCACTCCCCCGAGCCCTGGATGAGCATCGGCTCGATCGCGAGGCACAGACCGGGGACGACCTTCGCGCCCCGCGAGCGGGTGCGGTAGTTCATGACGTCCGGCGGCTGGTGCATCGCGGTGCCGATGCCGTGGCCGCCGAAGCCCTCGAGGTGGGAGAGGGTCTCCCCCGCCTCCATCGCCACGAGGTCCTCGATCGCGGCGCCGACCTCACCGACGCGGCGGGCCGAGGCGAGGGCGGCGATGCCCTCCCACAGCGCGGCGTCGGTGATGCGCACGAGCTCCTCGTCCGCCGCACGCCGCGGGGCGCCGACGATGTGGGTGCGCGCCGCGTCGGAGTGCCAGCCCTCGACGATGCAGCCGCCGTCGATGGAGACGACGTCCCCCTCCTCGATCACGAGCTCACCGGGGATGCCGTGCACGACGACCTCGTTGACGCTGATGCAGAGGGAGGCGGGGAAGCCCTGGTACCCCTTGAAGTTCGGCAGGGCGCCTTCGTCGCGGATCATCTCCTCGGCGAGGGCGTCCAGCTGTGCGGTGGTGATCCCGGGGCGCAGCTCGCGGGCGAGCATGTCGTGCACGCGCGAGAGCAGCAGTCCGCTGCGGCGCATGATCGCGATCTGCTCGGCGGTCTTGAGCTCGACCTTCTCCCGGACGATCCCCACGGCGCGCCCGCTCAGCCCTGCAGCGCGGCGGTCAGCGCCGCGGAGACCTCGTCGATCGAGGCCATGCCGTCGACGCGGCGCAGCACGCCTCGGCCCTCGTACACCTCGACCAGCGGAGTGGTCTGCTCGGCGTACACGTGGAGGCGGTGGCGGATGGTCTCCTCGGTGTCGTCGCTGCGGCCGGACTCCTGGCCACGAGCGATGAGGCGCTCGACGACGGTGTCGTCGTCCGCCTCGAGCAGCAGCACGCGATCCAGCGCGGTGCCGAGCTCGGCGAGCATGCCGTCGAGCGCCTCGACCTGCGCGAGGGTGCGCGGGTAGCCGTCGAGCAGGAAGCCCTCGCGGGCGTCGTCCTGCGCGAGGCGGTCGCGGACCATGTCGTTGGTGACCGAGTCCGGTACGTACTCGCCCTTGTCCATGTAGGACTTCGCGAGGACGCCGAGCTCCGTGGACTGCGAGACGTTCGCCCGGAAGATGTCGCCGGTCGAGATCGCGGGGATCCCGAGCCCCTCGGCCAGGCGCGCGGCCTGGGTGCCCTTGCCGGCGCCGGGAGGGCCGACGATCAGCAGGCGGCGGGCGGTCGGCGCGGTGTCGCTCGCGGAGGTGCTCGTGGAGGTGTCGGTCACCGGAGGATCCCTTCGTAGTGGTGCTGCTGGAGCTTGGCGCTGATCTGCTTCACGGTGTCGAGACCGACGCCGATGATGATGAGCAGCGACGCCCCGCCCAGCGGGAAGTTCTGCGAGGCGCCCAGGTACACGAGCGCGAACAGCGGGATCAGGGAGATCACCGCGAGGTAGATCGCGCCGGGCGTCTGGATGCGGTTGATGACGTAGGTCAGGTACTTCTCCGTGGGTCGGCCCGCGCGCACGTTGGGCACGAAGCCGCCGTACTTCTTCATGTTGTCCGCGATCTCCTCCGCGTTGAACGTGATGGAGACGTAGAAGAAGGCGAAGAAGACGATCAGTGCGACGTACACCGCGGCGTAGATCCACGAGAACGTGAAGCCCATGACGAGGTGCGTGTTGATCCACTGCACCCACCCGGCGCTCGGGTCGCCGAACGAGGCGGCCATCTGCGGCAGGGCCAGGATCGAGCTCGCGAAGATCACGGGGATCACGCCGGCCTGGTTGACCTTGATCGGGATGTACGTGGAGGTGCCGCCGTACATCCGCCGGCCCACCATCCGCTTCGCGTACTGCACGGGGATCCGCCGCTGGGACTGCTCCACGAACACCACGCCGAGCATGACCACGAGGGCGATGACGATGACGAGGGCGAAGGTCATCCAGCCCTGGAGCTGCCAGATCTGGCCGAGCGCCGCCGGGAAGGAGGCCGCGATCGAGGTGAAGATCAGCAGGGACATGCCGTTGCCGATGCCGCGCTCGGTGATCATCTCGCCCATCCACATGATGAGGACGGTGCCGACGGTCATGGTGAGGACCATGAGCACGAGGGTCACGATCGACTCGTCCGGGATCAGGGTGAGGTTGCAGCCGGTGAAGAAGTTGCCCGAGCGCACGAGGGTGATGATCGTGGTCGCCTGGAGGACGGCGAGGCCGATCGTCAGATAGCGCGTGTACTGGGTGAGCTTGGCGGTGCCGGACTGGCCCTCCTTGTGGAGGGCCTCGAAGCGCGGGATGACCACGCGCAGCAGCTGGATGATGATCGACGCGGTGATGTAGGGCATCACGCCGAGGGAGAAGATCGACAGCTGCAGGAGGGCCCCGCCGGAGAACAGGCTGACCATCCCGAGGACGCTGCCGCCCTGGGCGGCGGAGGCCTGGTCGGAGCACACCATGACGTTGGTGTAGTCGAAGCCCGGGGTGGGGATGAAGACGCCGAGCCGGTAGACGGCGAGCAGGCCCAGGGTGAAGAGGATCTTCGCCCTCAGCTCCGGTGTGCGCAGCACACGCACGATCGCGTTCACGAAAATTCCTCCTGGAGGTCCGGGGACGGAGACCGCCGGTCCTGCCGGCGGAGCCCGTGGCCGCCATGGCGGCACGGTCGTCGGACCGGTCCCGTAGGTGCTGATGCACGACGACGGGGCACCGCGGCACAGAGTATTCTGCGCCGCGGTGCCCCGTCAAAAGAGGTCACGCGGTGGTGACGGTCCCACCCGCCGCGGTGATCTTCTGCTCCGCCGAGGCGGAGAACTTCTGCGCGGTCACGTCGAGCTTGACGCTCACCTCGCCCGTGCCCAGCACCTTGACGGGCTGGTTCTTGCGCACGGCGCCCTTGGCGACGAGGTCCTCGACCGTGACGGAGCCGCCCTCGGGGAAGAGCTCCTGCAGGGTCGCCAGGTTCACGACCTGGAACTCGACGCGGAAGGGGTTGGTGAAGCCGCGGAGCTTCGGGAGGCGCATATGCATCGGCATCTGCCCGCCCTCGAAGCCGACGGGCACCTGGTAGCGGGCCTTCGTGCCCTTGGTGCCGCGGCCCGCGGTCTTGCCCTTGCTCGCCTCACCACGGCCGACGCGGGTGCGCGCGGTCTTGGAGCCCGGCGCGGGGCGAAGGTCGTGGAGCTTCAGGGGGTTCTGGTTGTCGTCGATCATGGATCAGTCCACCTCTTCGACCGTCACCAGGTGGGTGACGGCGCGGATCATGCCGCGGATCTCGGGGCGGTCCTCCTTCACCACCGTGTGGCCGATGCGCTTGAGGCCGAGGCCGCGCAGGGTCGCACGCTGGGACTGAGTGCCGCCGATGTTGGAGCGCACCTGGGTCACCTTGAGCTGCATCACGCACCCACCTTCTCGGCGCGGGCGGCGGCGCGACCCTCGGCCTGCGCACGCAGCAGGGCCGCAGGAGCGACGTCCTCGACGGGGAGACCGCGACGGGCCGCGACGGCCTCCGGCTCCTCGAGACGCTGGAGGGCGTCCACCGTCGCACGGACGATGTTGATCGCGTTGGTCGAGCCGAGCGACTTCGAGAGGACGTCGTGGACGCCCGCGCACTCGAGCACGGCGCGGACGGGACCGCCCGCGATCACACCGGTGCCGGGGGCAGCCGGACGCAGCAGGACGGTGCCCGCGGCGTCGTGGCCCTGGACCGGGTGCACGACGGTGCCCTGGATGCGGGGGACGCGGAAGAAGTTCTTCTTCGCCTCCTCGACACCCTTGGAGATCGCCGAGGGCACCTCCTTGGCCTTGCCGTAGCCGACGCCGACGGTGCCGTCGCCGTCACCCACGACCACGAGGGCCGTGAAGGAGAAACGACGGCCGCCCTTGACGACCTTCGACACGCGGTTGATGCTGACCACGCGCTCGAGGAATGCCGACTTCTCGGCCTCCTGGTTGTTGCGCCCACGGCCCTCGCCGCGACGCCCGCCGCGATCGTTGCCGCCGCGGCCGCTGTCGTTGGTGGAGTTCTCGCCCCGCCGGCCGGTGGCCGCGGGACCATTGTTCCGCTGCTGTGCAGCCATGTTCAGATCCTCTTCTCGTCCTGTGTCCGGGGGGCGGTCACAGCGCCAGGCCGGCCTCGCGAGCGCCGTCAGCGACGGCGGCCACACGACCGTGGTACTTGTTGCCGCCGCGATCGAACACGACAGCCTCGATGCCGGCGGCCTTGGCGCGCTCGGCGACCAGGGTGCCGACGGTCTTGGCCTTGTCCGACTTGGTGGCGGAGGCGGCGCGGACGTCGGCCTCCATCGTCGAGGCCGAGGCCAGGGTGCGACCCAGGGAGTCGTCGACGACCTGGACGAACACGTGGCGCGACGACCGGGTGACCACCAGGCGCGGGCGCTGGGCGGTGCCGATGACGCGACGACGGACGCGGAGGTGACGACGGCCGCGGGAGCGCAGCTTCGAGCCGGCCTTGCCCTTGGTGTGCTTGAGTGCGTACCCCATGATCACTTACCAGCCTTTCCGGCCTTGCGGAGCACGGTCTCGTCCGCGTAGCGCACACCCTTGCCCTTGTAGGGCTCGGGCTTGCGCAGCTTGCGGATGTTCGCGGCGACCTCGCCCACCTGCTGCTTGCGGATGCCGTTGACCGCGAACTTGGTCGGCGACTCCACGGCGAAGGAGATCCCCTCGGGGGCCTTCACCACGACGGGGTGGGAGAAGCCGAGGGCGAACTCGAGGTCCGTGCCCTTCGCGGTCACGCGGTAACCCGTGCCCACGATCTCCAGCTTCTTCGTGAAGCCCTCGGTCACGCCGAGGACCATGTTGTTGATGAGCGTGCGGGTCAGGCCGTGCAGGGCCCGGTTCTCGCGCTCGTCGTCGGGGCGGCTGACGACGATCGAGCCGTCCTCAGCGCGCGCGACGGTGATGGGGGCGGGCACCTCGTGGGTGAGCTCGCCCTTGGGGCCGGTCACCGTGACGGTGCCGCCCTCGATGGAAACGTTGCTGACTGCGGCCGGCACAGTGACCGGCAGGCGTCCGATGCGGGACATATGAAGGCTCCTCTCCCGCTCACCAGATGTAGGCGAGGACTTCCCCACCCACACCCTTCTTGGCAGCCTGCTTGTCGGTCAGGAGGCCGGAGGACGTGGACAGGATCGCCACGCCCAGTCCGCCGAGGACCTTGGGCAGGTTGGTGGACTTGGCGTACACACGAAGGCCGGGCTTCGAGATGCGGCGCACACCGGAGATGGCGCGCTCACGGCTGTCGGAGTACTTGAGCTCGAGGGAGAGGGTCTTGCCCACCTCGGCCTCTTCCTCGGTCCAGCCGAGGACGTAGCCCTCGGCCTTGAGGATGTCCGCGATGCGGACCTTGAGCTTCGAGGACGGCATGGTCACGGTCTCGTGGTAAGCGCCGGAGGCGTTACGGATGCGCGTGAGCATGTCCGCGATCGGGTCGGTCATGGTCATGTCTGTAGCTTCTTCCTCACCTGGTTTCCCTCACCCCTCGCGGGACGGGGACCTGTGGCGATAGTCCTTACCAGCTGCTCTTGGTGACGCCGGGCAGCTCACCGCGGTGAGCCATCTCGCGCAGGCACACACGGCACAGCCCGAACTTCCGGTACACGGAGTGGGGGCGGCCGCAGCGCTGGCACCGGGTGTAGCCGCGCACGGCGAACTTCGGCGTACGCTCCGACTTCTTGATCAGGGCGGTCTTGGCCATATCAGTTCTCCTTGAAGGGGAAGCCGAGCAGCTTCAGCAGCGCGCGCCCCTCGTCGTCGGTCTTCGCGGTGGTCACGACCGTGATGTCCATACCGCGGACGCGGTCGATCTGATCCTGGTCGATCTCGTGGAACATGACCTGCTCGGTGAGACCGAAGGTGTAGTTCCCGTTGCCGTCGAAGTGGTTCGGCGACATGCCGCGGAAGTCGCGGATGCGCGGGAGCGCGGTCGAGAGCAGACGGTCCAGGAACTCCCACATGCGATCGCCGCGGAGCGTGACGTGCGCACCGATCGGCATGCCCTCACGCAGCTTGAACTGGGCGATGGACTTGCGGGCCTTGGTGACCTGCGGCTTCTGGCCGGTGATCGCGGTGAGATCCTTGATCGCGCCGTCGATGACCTTGGAGTCGCGAGCGGCGTCGCCGACGCCCATGTTCACGACGACCTTGGTCAGGCCCGGGATCAGCATGACGTTCTCGTAGCCGAACTGCTCGGTGAGCTGGCCCTTGATCGTCTCGCGGTACTTGGTCTTCAGGCGCGGGGTGGGCGCCTGCGTGGTGGTCGTCTCCGACATCAGATGTCCTTCCCGGAGCGCTTGGCGTACCGCACGCGGACCTGCTTCGTGCGGCCGTTCTCGAGCTCGACGGTCTCGACGCGGAAGCCGACCTTGGTCGGCTTGTTGTCCTCCGGGTCCACCAGAGCCACGTTGGAGACGTGGATGGGGGCCTCGCGCTGCTCGATGCCGCCCGCACCGCCGGCCTGGTTCGGCTTGAGGTGGTGGGTGCGACGGTTCACGCCCTCGACGAGGACGCGCTCGGTGTCGGTGAACACCTCGAGCACACGGCCCTGCTTGCCCTTGTCGCCGGCCTCGAGGCCGCGCTTGGCGGCCGCATCGGCGTCACCGGTGCGACCGGAGATGACCTGCACGAGGTCACCCTTCTTGATCTTCATCTTTGCCATGTCACACGACCTCCGGCGCGAGCGAGACGATCTTCATGAACCGCTTGTCGCGCAGCTCGCGACCGACGGGCCCGAAGATGCGGGTTCCGCGCGGCTCACCGTCGGTCTTGAGGATGACCGCGGCGTTCTCGTCGAAACGGATGTACGACCCGTCGGCACGACGGCGCTCCTTGGTCGCACGCACGACGACGGCCTTGACGACGTCGCCCTTCTTCACATTGCCACCGGGGATGGCGTCCTTGACGGTCGCCACGATGGTGTCGCCGATTCCGGCGTAACGGCGACCGGAGCCACCGAGAACGCGGATGCAGAGGATCTCCTTGGCACCCGTGTTGTCGGCGACCTTGAGTCGCGACTCCTGCTGAATCACTCCGTACTCCTGTCGTCTCACCGGTTCTCACCCGCATGAGCGGGCCGAGCCTGGCGGAACGGATGGTGGACCGCTGCCCGGCGAGGCGCCCCCGGAGGGGCGGATCGTCGGCGCGGACAGCCACGGGCATCAAAAAACCCTCCGGCGGACTCGGGCACAAGGACCGTTCCCTCGGCCGGGGCCGTGGGGACGGGCGGTGCGAGGTCTCCGTCGGGGGATGGACGCTGCCGTCCGCGAGATCCGGGCTCTCACCCGGATTCGCAACCGTCCCAGCATAGGCGCTCCGCGTGCACCGTGGGAAGGGAGTTCCCGGGCCGCCCCCGTGTGTCCTTGCTCTCGGAGCGCGGCCGCCCCGGTCGCGCCGGGCCCCGCGACCCTCCCGAGCCCTCACTCCGGGGCGACGACCCAGAGCTCCTCCGCGCCGCGGCAGGCCTCCGGGACGGTCCACGAGTCGGGATACGGCCCGCCGGCGGGGAGGCTGACTTTTCCGCCTCCCACGTCGACCCTGTCCCTCTCGGATCAGCCGTGCGGCCTGCCGTCACCCTGCTCGACGACCGGGTAGTGGGCTGTTCCCGTGTCGTCGACGATCACGAGACACCCGTCCACCTCCCCGACGGTGCCGTGCAGTGCGGCATCCATCGCCTGGTTGACCCCGGCCCAGGAGGTGATCCACGTGGGCCCGAACGGTCCCGGGGGCATCGCGGAGCCGCAGCTCGTCACCACCATCGCCACCATCCCGGCGGCGCCGAGCATCCGCACGCCGCTCCCCCGTCGCACCGCCCCCGTGGCCCATGCCCCGATGCTCCGCGCCACCGCCCGCCACCGCCAGCGGCCCCGGCCGATCGGCATCGGACCGTGACGGACCGCGACGGCGGCGCAGTCCCTAGACTCGCCGCATGATCGACATCGACGTCGCCCGCCGCCTCCGCGCCGCGGGCCTGGACTGGGAGCCCCGCGACGGGGACCGCTTCGCTATCGACACCGAGGACCTGCGGGAGGAGACCTTCCTGCTCTCCTCCATGGTCATCGAACCGGGGATCAGCCGCAGCGGCGGCAAGGTGCTCCGCTTCAACGGGACCACCGAGTGGGCGCTCGACTCCGTGGAGGAGGGCGAGGTGGTGTGGATCCCCCGCGAGGACCAGCTGCGTGAGGCCCTCGGCGAGGCGTTCCTCGCCCTGCGCCGCGACCCGGCCGGGACCGGCTTCGTCGTGGACCTCGCCCGTGGCACGGACAGCCGCGCGATCACCGCTCCGCACGCGGAGGACGCCCTCGCGGGAGCACTGCTCGTGCACCTCAGCGAGGGCTGAGCGAGGACGCCCCCCGTCGCGCACGACGACGGGCCGCCCACCCGGAGGTGGACGGCCCGTCGGTCGTGTGAGGGAGCGCTGTGCTCAGGCCTTCGCGGAGGCCTCCGCGTCGCCCGCGCCCGCGGCGCCCGTCGGCAGCCCGGCACCGGGCTGGTCGAGGGCGTCCTCGATCTCCCGCTCGAGCTCCTCGGGCACCACGATCGGCATCTCCGAGGTGTTCAGCAGGGGGTTCTCCTCCTGGTGCTCGACCAGGTCGATCGCCTCCTCGGTGGTCTCCACCGCGGGGAACGAGCCCAGCAGCGGCCGCTGCGCGCTCTCCCGCATGAAGATCACCGCGATGCCCGCGATCACGGCGAACGCCATGATCCAGATCGCCGGCATGTAGCTGTTGCCCGTGAGCTCGATGAGGGTCTGCGAGATGAGCGGCGTGGTGCCGCCGAACAGCGAGACGGACACGTTGTAGGCGATGCCCATCGCGCCGTAGCGCGCGGCCGTCGGGAACAGCGCCGGCAGCGCCGAGGCCGAGGGCCCGATGAACAGGGCCACCGGGACGGCGACCATCACCATCGCGGCCTGGATCGCGAAGAAGGAGCTCTGGTGCATGAGCCAGAAGGCCGGCAGCAGCAGGACGACCGCGGCGATCGCGGCGGCGAAGTACAGGTTGCGGCGCCCGAACCTGTCCGAGGCCATGCCGACGAACGGGATCATCGCGCAGAGGATCAGCAGCGAGGGGATCGTCGCGGCGGCGCTCGCCATCTCGTTGAAGCCGAACTCGCTGCCCAGGTAGGTGGGCATGTAGCTCGTCAGCGCATAGCCGGCGGTGTTCGTCGCGGCCACGATCGCGATCGCGATGAGCAGCTCGCGCCAGTGGTGCTTGACGATCGCACGGGGACCCTTGCGGGCGTGCAGCGAGGAGTCGTCCTCCCCGGCCTGGGCGGCGGCGCCGTGGCCCTGGGCCTCCGCGGCCTGCTCGGACTCGGTGGCCTCGTAGGCCGGCGTCTCGGGGATTCGGGCGCGGAACCAGATGGCGACCGCGCCGAGCGGGATCGCGAGCAGGAACGGCACGCGCCAGCCCCAGTTGAGCATCGCGTCCGGTCCCCAGACCTCCGCGGTGATGAGGTGGGTCAGCGCGACCGCACCGGCACCCATCGCGAAGCCGAGGTAGGAGCCCACGTCCAGGAGCGAGGAGTAGAAGCCGCGCTTGCGGTCCGGGGAGAACTCGGCGACGTAGGTCGTGGCGCCGGCGTACTCGCCGCCCGTCGAGAAACCCTGGACGAGCTTGAGGGCGTAGAGCAGGAAGGCGGCCCAGACGCCGATGTCGGCGTAGGTGGGGAGCACACCGATCAGGGCGGTGGCGATCGCCATCATCGCCATCGTGAAGAACAGGACCTTCTGGCGCCCGATCTTGTCACCGAGCGGGCCGAGGACCAGACCGCCGAAGGGACGCACCAGGAAGCTCACCGCGAAGGCGAGCAGCGACAGGATGAGGTCGAGGCTCTCGCTGCCGGTCTGGAAGAACAGCTGCGACAGCATGATGGCCATGTAGCCGTACACGCCGAAGTCGAACCACTCCATGACGTTGCCGACCACGGTGCCGCCGATGGCGGTCCGCATGCGGCGCCCCTTGACGACGAGGACGTCGTCGACCTCGAGACGGGGCGGCTTCGGTGAGCGGCGGCCCTTGCGGGGGCGGCGCGCTGCGGGCGGGGTGGTCGATTCGGATGAAGAGGACATGGACCTGCCTTCGTGAGGCGGGTGCACGAGGGGCCGACGAGCGACGCTTCCTACCTCGCGGTCACGGGCGCGCGGTGTCCCCGACCGGGGGCTCTGCGGCGCCCGGACCCTGGGCACGGCCATATAGACAACCACGTTGCGCAGCGGATGTCACGCCCATGACCTGCATCGATGCTCAGAAATCGGTGCTGACCAGGTGAAGCGGAGCCTGAATCCACCCTGTGACCCAGGTCGCAGGAGCGTCTTCCAACAGCATCGACGGCGCGTCCGGCGGGCCCCCTCGGGCGTCCGCTCGAGGGCACGGAGAAGGGCCGGCCACCCCCTCGCGGGGATGACCGGCCCTTCTCGGATGCGGTCGACGGTCACGAGGACCGATCGATCACTTGGCCTTCTCGACGACCTCGACCAGACGCCACCGCTTGGTGGCGGACAGCGGCCGGGTCTCCATGATGAGCACGCGGTCGCCGATGCCGGCGACGTTGTCCTCGTCATGGGCCTTGAACTTGTTGGTCTTCGTGAGGACCTTGCCGTAGAGCGCGTGCTTCACGCGCTCCTCGACCTCGACCACGATGGTCTTGTCCATCTTGTCGGAGACCACGAAGCCGCGGAGCGTCTTGCGGTAGGGACGCTCGTGGGACGACGCGTGAGCGCCCTCCTTCGCAGCGGCCTCGACCTCAGGGGTGTTCTCGTTCATCTCTCAGTTCCTCGCTTCGCGGTCACTCGGCGGAGCCGGGGGCCTGGCGGATGCCCAGCTCGCGCTCGCGCAGGATCGTGTAGATCCGTGCGATGTCCTTCTTGACGGACCGCAGGCGGCCGGAGCTCTCGAGCTGACCGGTGGCGTTCTGGAAACGGAGCTTGAACAGCTCGTCCTTGGCCTTGGCCAGCTCCTCGGCCAGCTTGACGTCGTCCAGCTTGTCGAGTTCGTCGGCGGTGAGCTTGGTCGCTGCCATCAGATGTCACCACCCTCTCGGGTCAGAATGCGGCACTTCATGGGGAGCTTGTGGATCGCGAGGCGGAGGGCCTCACGGGCGGTCGCCTCATCCACGCCGGCGATCTCGAACATGACGCGACCGGGCTTGATGTTGGCGATCCACCACTCCACGGAGCCCTTGCCGGAGCCCATGCGGACCTCGGCGGGCTTCTTGGTGAGCGGGCGATCGGGGTAGATGTTGATGTACACCTTGCCGCCGCGCTTCATGTAGCGCGTCATGGCGATACGAGCCGCCTCGATCTGACGGTTGGTGACGTAGGCCGGCGCGAGCGCCTGGATGCCGTAGTCGCCGAACGCCAGCTCGGTGCCGCCCTTGGCCATGCCGCTGCGGGTCGGGTGGTGCTGCTTGCGGTGCTTGGTCCTGCGAGGGATCAGCATGTCGCTCAGGCCTCCGTTCCGGGCTGCTGCGCGGGTGCTGCCTGCTCCGCGGGGGCGGCGGTCTGCGGCGCAGACTCGGTGCCCTCACGACGCGCGGCGGCGTTGCGCTCGTTGCGACGGCCGCGGGGACGCTCGGCACGGGGGCCACGACCGCCGGAGCGGGGACCCTGTGCGGCGGCCTGCTGGGCCGCGAGCTCCTTGGCGGTGACGTCGCCCTTGTAGATCCACACCTTCACGCCGATGCGGCCGAAGGCGGTGCGGGCCTCGTAGAAGCCGTAGTCGATGTTCGCCCGGAGGGTGTGCAGAGGCACGCGACCCTCGCGGTAGAACTCGCTGCGGCTCATCTCGGCGCCGCCGAGGCGGCCGGCGACGGCCACTCGGATGCCCTTCGCACCGGCGCGCTGCGCGGACTGCATGCCCTTGCGCATCGCACGGCGGAAGGAGACACGGGCGGCGAGCTGCTCGGCGATGCCCTGTGCGACCAGCTGGGCGTCGGCCTCGGGGTTCTTGACCTCGAGGATGTTCAGCTGGATCTGCTTGCCGGTGAGCTTCTCGAGCTCACCGCGGAGGCGCTCGGCCTCCGCGCCGCGACGACCGATCACGATGCCCGGGCGGGCGGTGTGCAGGTCCACGCGGACACGATCGCGGGTGCGCTCGATCTCGACCTTGGAGATGCCGGCTCGCTCGAGTCCATCGGACATGAGCTTGCGGATCGCGACGTCTTCCTTCACGTAGTCGCGGTACCGCTGGCCGTCCTTGGTGGAATCGGCGAACCAACGGCTGGTGTGCTCCGTGGTGATCCCGAGGCGGAACCCGTTCGGATTGACCTTCTGGCCCATTCGGGACTCCTTACTTGTTCACGGGAGCGACCACCACGGTGACGTGGCTGGTGCGCTTCTTGATCTGGAAGGCTCGACCCTGTGCACGCGGCTGGAACCGCTTCATGGTCGGGCCCTCGTCGACATAGGCGGCCGAGACGACGAGCTCGCGCTCGTCGAAGCGCTCACCCGCCTGGTCGGCCTTGACGCGAGCGTTGGCGATCGCGGACTGGACGAGCTTGAGGACGGGCTCGCTGGCGGCCTGCGGGGCGAACCGCAGGGTGTCCAGGGCCTCAACCGTGCTCTTGCCACGAATCAGGTCGACAACGCGGCGAGCCTTCATGGGCGACATGCGGAGGTACCGCACCTGCGCCTTGGCTTCCATCGTTTCCTGCTTTCTCTCGAATTCGAGAAGTGCTGCCGTGCTGACCGAGGTCAGCGGCGGCGGCCCTTCTTGTCGTCCTTCTCGTGGCCCTTGAAAGTCCGCGTGGGGGCGAACTCGCCGAGCTTGTGGCCGACCATCGACTCGGTGACGAACACCGTGACGTGCTTCCGACCGTCGTGCACTGCGAAGGTGTGACCCAGGAAGTCCGGAGTGATGACACTGCGGCGCGACCAGGTCTTGATGAGGTTCTTGGTGCCCTTCTCGTTCTGGACGTCCACCTTCTTCTGCAGGTGGTCGTCGACGAACGGGCCCTTGGCGATACTGCGAGGCATGTGCGGTTCTCCCTATCAGCGCTTCTTGCCGGTCCGTCGACGGCGCACGATGAGCTTGTCGCTCTCCTTGCCCGGACGACGGGTACGACCCTCGGGCTGACCCCAGGGCGAGACCGGGTGACGACCACCGGAGGTGCGGCCCTCGCCACCACCGTGCGGGTGATCGACCGGGTTCATGACCACGCCGCGGACGTGCGGGCGCTTGCCCTTCCAGCGCATGCGGCCGGCCTTGCCCCAGTTGATGTTGGACTGCTCGGCGTTGCCGACCTCGCCGATGGTCGCGCGGCAGCGCGCATCGACGTTGCGGATCTCGCCGGAGGGCATGCGCAGCTGCGCGAAGCGGCCCTCCTTGGCGACCAGCTGCACGGAAGCGCCGGCCGAGCGGGCGATCTTGGCACCGCCGCCGGGGCGCAGCTCGATCGCGTGGATCACGGTGCCCAGCGGGATGTTCTTGAGCGGCAGGTTGTTGCCGGGCTTGATGTCCGAGCCCTGACCGTTCTCCACCCAGTCACCCTGACGCAGCTTGGCCGGGGCGAGGATGTAGCGCTTCTCGCCGTCGGCGTAGTGCAGCAGCGCGATGCGCGCGGTGCGGTTGGGGTCGTACTCGATGTGCGCGACCTTCGCGTTCACGCCGTCCTTGTCGGAACGACGGAAGTCGATGACGCGGTAGGCCCGCTTGTGGCCGCCACCGCGGTGACGGGACGTGACACGACCGTTGGCGTTGCGGCCGCCGCTCTTGGAGAGCGGGCGGACCAGCGACTTCTCAGGCGTGTCGCGGGTGATCTCGACGAAGTCGGCGACGCTCGAGCCGCGACGGCCCGGCGTGGTCGGCTTGTGCTTGCGAATTCCCATGGTGGGTTTCCCTCAGACTCTCTTCGGCTCCTCGGACGTCGGCCGCGCTCAGGCGACCGACCCTCCGAAGATGTCGATGGCTCCGTCGGTCAGGGTGACGATGGCGCGCTTGGTGTCCTTGCGCTTGCCCATCCCGAAGCGCGTGCGACGCGCCTTGCCCTGACGGTTGATCGTGTTGACCGAAGAGACCTTGACGTCGAAGACCTTCTCGACGGCGATCTTGATCTCGGTCTTGTTGGCGTCGGCAGCCACCAGGAAGGTGTACTTGCCCTCGTCCATCAGCCCGTAGCTCTTCTCGGAGACGACCGGGGCCAGCAGGACGTCGCGGGGATCCTTGTTCAGCGCGCTCACTTGGCGGCCTCCTCATCGGACGAGGCGGACTCCTTGACGGCGTTCACGAACCCGGCGGCCTTGGCGGCCTCCTCCGTCGCGAACCAGACCTCGGCCTTGGTGCGGCCGTACCACGGAGAGTCCACCGTGTGGAACTTCATGGAGTCCTTCTTGCCTTTGATGCTGAAGCCCTCGGGGGCGGAGCCGTCGGCCAGGGGGGCCGCCGATCCCTCGCCGAAGGGGGCATCCTGCGCGGCAGCGGCGACCGGAGCGGCCGGGGCGGACGCCTCGGTGCGGGCCTTCGCGAAGCCGGAGGTGGGCAGGGACAGGGTTGCGGCGGCCACGAAGTCCTCGAGCGCACCGGAGGTGAACACGACGTCGTCGGAGAGCATGACGTCGTAGGTGTTCAGCTGATCGGCGTACAGGACGTGCGCGGTCGGCAGGTTGCGCGAGCTCAGGGCGCCCAGGTCGTCGTCGCGACGCACGACCACCAGCAGGTGGCGACGGTCGGAGACGTTCGACAGGGTCGAGCGGACGGCCTTGGTGGACGGGGCGTCACCCTCGAGGAGGGAGGACACCACGTGCACGCGGCCGTTGCGCGCGCGGTCGGAGAGGGCACCGCGGAGGGCGGCGGCCTTCATCTTCTTGGGGGTGCGCTGCGAGTAGTCGCGCGGGACCGGTCCGTGGACCGTGCCGCCGCCGGCGAACTGCGGAGCGCGCAGCGAGCCCTGGCGCGCACGGCCGGTGCCCTTCTGCTTGTACGGCTTCTTGCCGCCACCGCGGACCTCGCCACGGGTCTTGGCCTTGTGCGTGCCCTGACGGGCGGCCGCCTGCTGGGCCACGACCACCTGGTGGATCAGGGGGACGTTCGTCTGCACGTCGAAGATCGACGTGGGGAGCTCGACGGTCCCGGCCTTCTTGCCGGCCGGGTCGAGCACGTCGACGGTCAGGTTGTCTGCCATCGGGCTCAGGCCTCCTTCGCGGGGCTCTTGACGGCCGAGCGGACCAGCACGAGGCCGCCCTTGGGGCCGGGGACGGCTCCCTTGACGAGCACGTAGCCCTTCTCGACATCGACCGCGTGAACGGTCAGGTTCTGGACAGAGGTGCGGTCGCTGCCCATGCGGCCCGCCATGCGCAGGCCCTTGAACACGCGACCCGGGGTGGAGGCGCCGCCGATGGAGCCCGGCTTGCGGTGGTTGCGGTGCGCACCGTGGGAGGCGCCGACACCGGAGAAGCCGTGACGCTTCATGACACCCGCGGTGCCCTTGCCCTTGGAGGTGCCGACGACGTCGACCTTCTGGCCGGCCTCGAAGACCGACACGTCGATCTCCTGGCCGAGGGTGAAGTCCGAGGCGTTGATGGTGCGCAGCTCCGCGAGGTGACGGCGCGGGGTGACGCCGGCCTTCTCGAAGTGGCCCTTCAGCGGCTTGGAGACCTTGCGGGGATCGATCTGCCCGTAGGCGATCTGGACCGCGTCGTAGCCGTCGGACTCGACGGACCGCACCTGGGTGACGACGTTCGGACCGGCGTGGACCACGGTCACGGGGACGAGCTTTCCGTTCTCGTCCCAGACCTGGGTCATGCCGAGCTTGGTGCCGAGCACGCCGGACACGGCGTGGGCACGCTGTCCCGTCAGTTCGTTGCTCATGTCGACCTGCCTCAGAGCTTGATCTCGATGTTGACGTCCGCCGGCAGGTCGAGACGCATGAGCGAATCCACGGCCTTCGGCGTGGGATCGACGATGTCGATCAGTCGCTTGTGCGTGCGCATCTCGAAGTGCTCACGGCTGTCCTTGTACTTGTGGGGAGAACGGATCACGCAGAACACGTTCTTCTCCGTCGGCAGCGGCACCGGGCCCACGACCGTCGCGCCCGCGTTGGTGACCGTGTCGACGATCTTGCGCGCCGAGGAGTCGATCACCTCGTGGTCGTACGACTTGAGCCGGATGCGGATCTTCTGTCCCGCCATGGCGTCCTGTCTCTCTTCTTCGTCTGTCATGGAACAGCCGCCCCGGTACCCGAGGACGGGCGTGTCGGCCTCCGCGGAGCGCGCGAGCGCGTGCGGATGCCGCCGCGTGACGGCTGCGTCTGCGCTTCTCCCTCCTCCGACGCGCGGTCGATGCGAGGCATCGTTCGCGTCCTGGGGATGGACCTCCTCCGGTGATCATTCGCCGCGGGAGGACCCACGGAGAACGGAACCGGGCATGGCGGCCCACGCAGACAACTCCCCAAGTATGCCCCGGACGCGTTCACCCCCACAAGGGAGGGGCGGGTGCGGCCAGTCACACCGGCCGCACCCGCCCCTCTCCCCCGCACCCGCGGACGAGGTCCCTACTTGTTCGTGCTGGGCCCGATCCCGCCCTGCAGCTGGCGCTGGAAGATCAGGTAGACGACGAGCACCGGCAGGATCGTGATCGTCACCGAGGCGAACATCGCCGCCCAGTCCGAGCGGTAGCCCTGCTGGGCCTGCAGGTTCGCGAGGCCCTGCGCGAGCACGAACTTCGACTCGTCGGTGTTCAGCACGACCGGGAGCAGGAACTGGTTCCACAGCCCCAGGAAGTTGAAGATCGTGACGCTGGCCATCCCCGGCCCG
Organism: Brachybacterium rhamnosum; assembly: GCF_039526185.1. Classification (NCBI taxonomy): domain Bacteria; kingdom Bacillati; phylum Actinomycetota; class Actinomycetes; order Micrococcales; family Dermabacteraceae; genus Brachybacterium; species Brachybacterium rhamnosum. The sequence goes on along the minus strand of NZ_BAAAIS010000002.1, from coordinate 1,566,098 downwards.
GCCATGGGGAGCATGACCTGGAAGAAGGTGCGGAAGTCCCCCGCGCCGTCGATCGCGGCCGCTTCGGCGATCTCCTCCGGCAGCTGCCGGAAGAACGCGTAGAGGAAGAAGACCGTGAAGGGCAGCGCGAAGCCCACGTAGCTCAGGATGAGCCCGAGGTAGGTGCCCCGCAGCCCCATCGACTCGAGGATGAAGAACAGCGGCACCACGGCCAGGAACAGAGGGAAGGTGAGCCCGGCGATCAGCGCGTAGTAGATGACCCGCCGGCCCGGGAACTCGTAGCGCGCGAGCACGTAGGCGCACATCGCGCCGAGGACCATGACGAGCACGAGCGCCGAGCCCACGACGAGCACGGTGTTGAAGAAGTACCGGCCGATCCCCGCCTGGTTCCAGGCCCGCACGAAGTTGTCGAGGTTCCAGTGCTCCGGCAGGGCGAACGGGGAGGTGAGGATCCCGCGGGTCGACTTGAAGGAGCTGAAGACCGTCCACAGCAGCGGGATGACGACGATCAGCGCCCAGAGCGCGAGGACGATCTGGGAGACCCCGCCGAAGACGCGGTCCCCGACGCTGCGGCGCGGCCGACGTCGGCGCGGGGGCGAGGAGCCCGCGGCGGCCGGTGCGGGCGCGGGCTCGGTGGCCCGCCCGGTGGTCGTGGTGCTCATGCCTCGTCCTTCCCGCGGCTGATGACGAGGACCAGCACGGCCATCGCCATCGTCAGCAGCGCCATCACGACGCCCATCGCGGAGGCGAGGCCGAACCTCGACTCGGAGAAGGCGGTCTCGTAAAGGTACCGCGAGACCACCTCGGTGCTCTTGCCCGTGCCGCCCGTCGGCGTCATGACGTTGACGAAGACGAACATGTCCAGCGCCATGATCCCCATGTAGACGGCGGCGGTGGAGACGTTGCCCCGCACCATCGGCAGGACGACCTGGACCGCGAGTCGCAGCCGGCCGGCGCCGTCGATGCGCGCGGCCTCGACGACCTCCGACGGGATCGACTTGATCGCCGCGACGAAGAGCACCATGTAGAAGCCCACGAGGCTCCACACGACGGCCGCGATGATCGCCGCCATCGCGAAGCGTCGCTCACCGAGCCAGCCGATGGACACGTCCAGCCCGACCGCCTGCAGGAGTCCGTTGAGCAGGCCGCCGTTGGGCGAGTAGACGAAGGCGAACAGGATGCCGACGACGACCGCGGGGATCGCGTACGGGAAGAAGCTCACGACGCGGTAGACCGTCGCCCCGGGCACGCCGCGGATCGCCCCGCGGGAGTCGCCGCCCACCGTCACGAGCACCGCGAGGGTGAACGCGAGGGTGATGGTGATCAGCGGCAGGGTGACGAGCAGGATCAGGTTGTTGCGCAGCGCCTTGAGGAACACCGGGTCGTGGAACAGCGTCACGTAGTTCTCGAGCCCGATGAACTGCGGCGCGCGGGAGAGGCCGCGCCAGTCCGTGAGCGAGTAGTAGAACGCCTGCAGGAACGGGGAGACCACGAAGACGACGTAGATCGCGAGCGGCACCCCGAGGAAGATCAGGAAGAAGAGGATGCGGGCGGGCGTCAGCCGACGCAGCGCGCCGCGCGCCCCCCGGGGGCGGGCCGGCGCCGCCCCCGGGGTGGTGGACGTGGGGACTGCTGCCATCACTCGACGTCGAACTTCTCGATGCTGTCGTCCTCGCGCACCTTGTCGACGATCTCCTGCGTGCGCTCGAGGCACTCGTCGGCGGTGATGTCGCCGCCCAGGAACTCCGTCCACAGGGGCTTGATGTCAGGGCCCAGCCCATACCAGTCCTTGAAGTTGTAGGTGAAGACGTCCTCGCCCGCACCCTGGATGAGCTCGTTGACGGACGCGAGCGCGGTGGAGCCGAAGGCGTCCTCCGGCACCGTGTCCTTGACGATCGTGATGGAGCTCGTGAGCTTGGAGAAATTCTGGCACTGCTCCTTGGAGAGCATGATGCGCAGGAACTCGAGGCCGCCGGCGCCGTTCTTGCCCTTGGAGGGGACCATGAACGGCTCGCCCGCGGCGCCGTGGATGGCGGCCGCCCCGAGCTTCGCGCCGTCGCTGAGCACCGGCGTGGAGAGGCCCGTCATCTTGAAGTCCTCGGGCGTGACGTCCCGCTGCTCGTTCTCGATCCAGGAGCCGGAGGGGTACATGACCGCCTTGCCGGTCACCCACTCCGCCTGGGCCTCGGTGTGCTTGATGCCGGCGCCGCCGGACATGAAGTACCCGGCCTTCACGGCCTCCTCGATCGCCTTGTGGGCGTCGACCACGGTCTGCTGGGAGAAGGCGTCGGCATCGAGCTTGTCGAGCTTCGTCGCGACCTCCTTGCCGCCCTCCTTGATCGCCATCGAGAGCGCGAGCTCCTGGTAGTAGTCCGCCGCGTTCTGACCGCCCCAGGCGAACAGCGGCAGCTTCGCGGACTTCGCCGACTCGCCGATCGCCATGACCTCGTCCCAGGAGGCGGGGGCCTTCCAGCCCTCCTTCTCGAACTGGGTGGCGGAGTACCAGAGGGCGAAGACGGTGTAGGTGTAGTTCAGCGCGAAGAGCTTGCCGGAGTAGGTGCCGGGCACGAGCACACCGGGGAGCAGGGACTCCTCGATGGTGCCCCCGTCGAGGCTCGGGGCCTTGATCAGCGCGCCGAGCTCCCCGAGGCTGCCGTCGCTGATGAGCGCCGAGGTGTTCATGCTCTGCGCGCCGGAGTTGTCGAAGAGGTCCGGCGGGTTGCCGCCGATGAACCGGGGCTGGAGATCCGGCTGGATGTTCACGGTCGAGGAGACCTTGACGTCCGCCTCCGGGTAGAGCTCCGCGTACTTCTTGCCGGCGTCCTTGCCGTACTGGTCGCCGAAGCCGCCGTTGAAGATCACGACGTCCACCGGTGCGGAGGCGTCCACGCCGAAGGGGTTCTCGTCGCTCACCTCGCCGCCGCCCTCGGCGACCGCGGCCCCGCCGCCGTCGCTCGAGGCGGCATCGTCCCCGCCGCCGCCCCCGGCGGCGCAGGCCGCGAGCCCGGCGGCACCCGCGGAGACGCCCGCGAGCGAGAGGAAGCGTCGACGGCTGGCGCCCAGCCGGTCGAGCGGGGTCTCCAGCGCGGCGGGGTCCTCCGCAGGGCGCTGATCACGTGCAGTCATGGTGGGTCCTCACTCCTCGTCGACGACGCTGTCCCCGGGACCTTACCGCGCACGGGGAGGCGCAGATCACTTCTGGCAGTTTCGACACCGTGTCGTGACATGAAAGTTTGTTCCCCCGCTCCGACGGGCCGCTCCGCGCCCGTCCCGACGGCCCTCCACAGGCCCCTTCGCAGCCCCCTCCGGCGCCGTCTCCCGGCACGGGGTCAGGGGACTCCCAGGCAGATCGGCGTCACTCCCTGGGAGCATCCGGACTCCTGTCCTAGGCTCAGCACATGACCTCACCGCAGCACTCGCCGCTCACCCAGCGGCTCTACGACCTCGAGTACCCCCGCTCCCTCGGCGTGTACAGCACCTACGCCGAGGTGCAGGCCGTCGTCGATGCGCTCGCGGACCGCCAGTTCCCCGTGCAGAACACCATGATCGTGGGCACGGACCTCAAGCTCATCGAGCGGGTCACCGGCCGCCGCACCTGGGGCAAGGTGATCGGCCAGGGCGTGCTCTCCGGCGTCTGGATGGGCCTGTTCATCGGTCTCATCCTCATGTTCCTCAACCCCGGTGGCAGCGTCGCGGCCGTCGTCTCGAGCGTGCTGCTCGGCATCATCTTCTTCACCGTCTGGGCCGTGATCGGCTACGCGATGACCGGCGGCAAGCGGGACTTCACGTCGATGACCGCGACGATCCCCATGCAGTACGAGCTCATGGTCGAGCACAGCCATGCCGAGCAGGCCCGCCGCGTGCTCGCCGAGGCCGGCGTGAACCCCGGCCCCGCGACCGGGCGCTCCTCGGTCCCCCCGGCCCAGGCTCCGGGCCTCGGCTCCCAGGGCGGCGGCGCCCCGGCCCCCGGGGCGGGCGCGAACGGCGTCGGCGACGGCGCCTCCGGTCCGGCGGTCGGCGGGACGGGTGCGCACGGCGCGTCCGGTTCCGGCGGGGCACCCATCCGACCGGACTCCCCCGCGGGCTCCTACGGGTACGGCGCTCCCGGCTCCCCCGCGGGCACGGGCGCGAGCCACCGCCCCAGCTACGGGCAGCCCGCACCCACGACGCCGGAGGCCCAGCGCGGCGCCGCCGCCCCCCGGCCCAGCTACGGCCGGCCCGCCGAGCAGGGGACGGCCCCGGCCACCGGGTCCCCGTCGGCGGCCGACGCCCCCTCCACCGCGTCGGGGCCCGACGACGCCACGCCGCCCGCGCCGACCGAGCGTGCCGACGCACCGCGCTGGGGCGAGGACGATCGTCGGGACGGCTGAACCGCCACCTCCCGACGCCGACAGGACGGGCGTCCACCTCCGGGTGGGCGCCCGTCCTGCATACGGACCGTGCACCCGCCGCCGGCTGGTCGCCGGTGCCGCACCCGGGTCGGCCGCCGGCCGCGTGCAGGTACCGGTGCCGCGGCCGGTGCCAGTGCCGGTGTCGGTGCCGGTCGACCACCGTGGACGAGCCGGGCACCGGGCCCTGTCCGGGGACCGCTGCTCCGGGGACCGCCGCTCCAGGGACCGCTGCAACCACGGCGACCACCGTCGGCCCTGCCGTCCCGCTAGCCGGCCCCGGACAGACGGAAGGACCCCTGACCGGTCTCCCGGTCAGGGGTCCTTCGAGCGCCGTTCACGGCTGCGGGGTCACCCCCGCGGTGATCACTTGGTGATCTTGGTGACGCGGCCGGAGCCCACGGTGCGGCCACCCTCACGGATGGCGAAGCCGAGGCCCTCCTCCATGGCGATGGGCTGGATGAGCTCCACCGTCATCTCGGTGTTGTCGCCGGGCATGACCATCTCGGTGCCCTCAGGCAGGGAGATGACGCCGGTGACGTCGGTGGTCCGGAAGTAGAACTGCGGACGGTAGTTCGAGTAGAACGGGTTGTGACGGCCGCCCTCGTCCTTGGACAGGATGTAGACCTGCGCCTCGAAGTTGGTGTGCGGGGTGATCGAACCCGGCTTCACGACGACCTGGCCGCGCTCGACGTCCTCGCGCTTGGTGCCGCGGAGGAGAAGACCGCAGTTCTCGCCGGCCCACGCCTCGTCCATCTGCTTGTGGAACATCTCGATGCCGGTGACCGTGGTCTTCTGCGGCTCGCGGATGCCGACGATCTCGACCTCGGAGTTGATGGCGAGCTTGCCGCGCTCCACCTTGCCGGTGACGACGGTGCCGCGACCGGTGATGGTGAAGACGTCCTCGACGGGCATGAGGAACGGCTTGTCCATGTCACGGACCGGGTCGGGGATGTTCTCGTCCACGGCCTCCATGAGCTCCTGCACGGACTTGACCCACTTCTCGTCGCCCTCGAGCGCCTTGAGAGCGGACACGCGCACGACGGGGGCGTCCTCGTCGAACTCCTGCGAACCCAGCAGCTCGCGGACCTCCATCTCGACGAGCTCGAGGATCTCCTCGTCGTCAACCATGTCGGACTTGTTCAGCGCGACCAGCAGGTAGGGGACGCCCACCTGGCGGGCGAGCAGAACGTGCTCACGGGTCTGGGCCATCGGGCCGTCGGTGGCGGCGACCACGAGGATCGCGCCGTCCATCTGAGCCGCGCCGGTGATCATGTTCTTGATGTAGTCGGCGTGGCCGGGGGCGTCGACGTGGGCGTAGTGACGCTTCTCGGTCTGGTACTCGATGTGCGAGATGTTGATCGTGATGCCGCGCTGCTTCTCCTCAGGCGCGTTATCGATCTGGTCGAAGTCCCGCTTCTCGTTGATGTCCGGGTACTGGTCGTACAGGACCTTCGAGATGGCAGCGGTCAGCGTGGTCTTGCCGTGGTCGACGTGACCGATGGTGCCGATGTTGACGTGCGGCTTGTTCCGCTCGAACTTGGCCTTCGCCATGGTGTGTCCTCCTAGGACTTCGTAATCTCTGGGTACTTCTGGTCGGGATCGGGTCCCCACCTTGCGGTGGCTCTCCGACGGAGGCGGAGGGAGCAGGCAGGAATGCTACCTGCTCCCCCGACCCTCACTCGCCCCGGGTCTTCGCGACGATCTCGTCCGAGATGTTCTTCGGGACCTCCGCGTAGCTGTCGAACTGCATCGAGTACATCGCACGACCCTGGGTCTTGGACCGCAGGTCGCCGACGTAGCCGAACATCTCCGACAGCGGGACGAGAGCGCGGACGATCTTGACCCCGCTCGCATCCTCCATCGACTGGACCTGACCTCGACGGGAGTTCAGGTCGCCGATGACATCTCCCATGTACTCCTCCGGAGTACGCACCTCGACGTCCATGAGCGGCTCGAGGATGACAGGGTTCGCCTTGCGCATGGCCTCCTTGGCGGCCATGGAACCGGCGATCTTGAAGGCCATCTCCGAGGAGTCGACGTCATGGTAGGCGCCGTCGGTGAGGGTGGCCTTCACGTTCACGACCGGGTAGCCGGCCAGGACACCGCTCTGCAGCGCGTCCTGGATGCCCGCGTCGACGCTCGGGATGTACTCGCGCGGGACGCGACCGCCGGTGACCGCGTTCTCGAACTCGTAGAACACGCCCTCCTCGGCACCCTCGAGCGGACCGAAGGTCAGCTGGACCTTCGCGAACTGGCCGGAGCCGCCGGTCTGCTTCTTGTGCGTGAAGTCGAACTTCTCGACGGCGCGCTTGATGGTCTCGCGGTACGCGACCTGCGGCTTGCCGATGTTCGCCTCGACCTTGAACTCGCGGCGCATGCGGTCCACGAGGATGTCGAGGTGCAGCTCGCCCATGCCGCGGATGACCGTCTGACCGGTCTCCTCGTCGAGCTCGACCTGGAAGGTCGGGTCCTCCTTGGCCAGCTTCTGGATGGCGACGCCGAGCTTCTCCTGGTCACCCTTGGTCTTGGGCTCGATGGCCACGGAGATCACGGGCTCGGGGAAGGTCATGGACTCCAGCGCGATCGGGGCCTGGAGGTCGCACAGCGTGTCACCGGTGTTGGTGTCCTTGAGACCGATGAACGCGTAGATGTGGCCCGCGAAGGCCTCATCGACCGGGTTCTCCTGGTTGGAGTGCATCTGGAAGAGCTTCCCGATGCGCTCCTTCTTGCCGGAGGTGGCGTTGAGGACCTGGTCGCCGGTCTTCACCTGGCCGGAGTACACGCGGACGTAGGTGAGCGCGCCGAAGAAGGGGTGCGCCGCGACCTTGAAGGCGAGCGCCGAGAAGGGCTCGTCCCAGTCGGGCTTGCGGGTGAGCTCCTTCTCCTCGTCCTTCGGGTCGTGGCCGATCATCGGCGGCACGTCGAGGGGCGAGGGGAGGAAGTCGATCACCGCGTCGAGCATGAGCTGGACGCCCTTGTTCTTGAACGCGGAGCCGGCGAACACCGGGTAGGCCTCGGAGTTCACGGTCATCTTGCGGATGCCGGTCTTGAGCTGCTCCTCGGTGAGGTCGCCCTCCTCGAGGTACGCCTCCATGAGCTCCTCGGTGGACTCGGCGACGTCCTCGACCAGCTTGGCGCGGTACTCGTCGACGGTGTCCTGGAGGTCGGCGGGGATCGCGATCTCCACCTGCAGCTGACCGAGGGTGGCGTCGCCGCCCTTCTTGCCGAACGGCGCGGCGGAGGCGTCGTCCGGGAAGACCTCGGGCCACTCGAAGGCCTTCTGCTTCACGAGGTCGACGATGCCGTTGAACTCGCTCTCAGCGCCGATCGGCACCTGCATGACGAGGGGCTTCGCGCCGAGGCGCTCGATGATGGTCTTGACGGTGAAGAAGAAGTCCGCGCCGAGCTTGTCCATCTTGTTGACGAAGCAGATGCGCGGGACGTCGTACTTGTCAGCCTGGCGCCAGACCGTCTCCGACTGGGGCTCCACGCCCTCCTTGCCGTCGAACACGGCGACGGCGCCGTCGAGCACGCGGAGCGAGCGCTCCACCTCGACGGTGAAGTCCACGTGACCCGGGGTGTCGATGATGTTGATCTGGTTGTCGTTCCAGTAGCAGGTCGTCGCGGCAGACGTGATCGTGATGCCGCGCTCCTTCTCCTGCTCCATCCAGTCCATCGTGCCCGCGCCGTCGTGGGTCTCACCGATCTTGTAGTTGACACCGGTGTAGTACAGGATGCGCTCGGTCGTGGTGGTCTTGCCGGCATCGATGTGGGCCATGATGCCGATGTTGCGGACCTTCGTGAGGTCGCTGAGCACTGCGAGTGCCACGGGCTTTGCCTTTCGTCTGGGCTGAAGCGGGAAGAGCGGCCGGGGGGTGCGGGGCGGGGGGCCGCCGGGTGGGCGGCCCCCCGACCGGACTCACCAGCGGTAGTGAGCGAAGGCGCGGTTGGACTCGGCCATCTTGTGCGTGTCCTCGCGACGCTTCACCGCGGCGCCGAGACCGTTCGAGGCGTCGAGGATCTCGTTCATCAGACGCTCGGTCATCGTGTGCTCGCGACGGGCGCGCGAGTAGCCCACGAGCCAGCGCAGCGCGAGGGTCGTGGAACGACCCGGCTTGACCTCGACCGGCACCTGGTAGGTCGCACCGCCGACGCGGCGGCTGCGGACCTCGAGGGTCGGGCGGATGTTGTCGAGAGCCTTCTTGAGGGTCGCGACGGGATCCTGACCGTTCTTCTCACGGGCGCCCTCGAGCGCGCCGTAGACGATGCGCTCGGCCACGGTCTTCTTGCCGTCGAGCAGGATCTTGTTGATGAGCTGGGTGACCATCGGGGACCCGTAGACCGGGTCGACCACGAGGTCGCGCTTCGGAGCTGCTCCCTTACGAGGCATTACTTCTTCTCCTTCTTCGCGCCGTAGCGGGAACGAGCCTGCTGACGACCCTTCACGCCCTGGGTGTCCAGAGAGCCGCGGATGATCTTGTAGCGCACGCCCGGGAGGTCCTTCACACGACCGCCGCGCACGAGCACGATGGAGTGCTCCTGGAGGTTGTGGCCCTCACCGGGGATGTACGCGGTGACCTCGACGCCCGTGGAGAGTCGGACACGCGCGATCTTGCGCAGCGCGGAGTTCGGCTTCTTCGGGGTCTGGGTGTACACGCGCGTGCACACACCGCGGCGCTGGGGCGAGCCCTTGAGCGCCGGCGTGTTGGACGCAGAGGGCTTGTCCTGCCGCCCCTTGCGCACCAGCTGCTGGATAGTAGGCACAGCTTCTCTTCCTGTTCGGCCCCGATCAGTATTGCTGAACGAGGATCAACTGCTTCGGTCGTCGAGACGACCGGCGACCCGCGGATCCGCTCCCATGCCCGGGATGACGGATGGCGACCCGCCCGTGCGGTGATGGCACCGCTCGGGCGTCCGGAGGACCGTGATCGGTGCCCGCGGGGAGGGGCCGGGCATGGCCTTCTCCCCGTCTTTCGGGCACGCCGCGAGGATCCGCTCCTCGCGGGGGACACCCTCCGTCCCCTCCGCCGCACGGGCGTCAGGTCCGGATCTCGTCCCGGGTCACGACCGGAGGGCACTCCGGACGCACGCGACAGTCTAGTGAGACCGCGTGTGAACGGTCAAAGGATCCGGCTCCATCCGACGCAGATCACACGGGATGCCCGGTGCGCCCGGTCGCGGCGACTCCGCCCCTCCCCCGGGGACGGCGAGAGCGCGCCGCGGGTTCCCGCGGCGCGCTCACGCACCGGATGTCGCCAGGGTCCTCCGGGACCCGTCGAGGGACCTCGTCAGCGGATGCCGAGCTTCGAGGTGCAGGACGGCCACGCGCCCCAGCCCTGGCCGGCCTGGACCTTCTTGCCGATCGCGATCTGCTGCTCACGGGTGGCGAGGTGCGCGTTCGAGGCGTACTGGCCGCCCCCGTAGGCGAGCCAGGTCGACTTGGTGAACTGCAGGCCGCCGTAGAAGCCGTTGCCCGTGTTGATCGACCAGTTGCCGCCGGACTCGCACTTGGCGAGCTTGTCCCACACGGAGCCGCCGGAGACCGAGGGGGCGGAGGAGCTCGACGAGGAGGAGCTCTCCTCCTTCTCGGAGGAGGAGTCGTCGCTCTTCGAGGAGGAGCTCTTCTTCTCGACGAAGGAGCTCTCCTTCTCGGAGGACGAGGAGCGCTCGGAGCTGCGCGAGGACTCGGTGGTGCTGCGGGAGGTCGAGGCGGAGCTGCTCGAGGCGGCGCTCTCCTCGGTCTTCTCCTCGACGGGGGCCTTCTTGGTGCCCTCGACGACGACCTTCGCGACGGGCTCGGCGGTGACCTTCTCGGAGACCTTCTCGGACTCGGTGGTCTTCCCGTCGACGACGGTGTCCTTGTAGACGATCTCCTTGGAGCCCTTCTTGCCCTCGGTGGTCGTCCTCGTCGTGCCCTCGAGGAGGGTGTCGTCCTTCTTCGTGGTGGTCTCGAAGGGGATCTCCTCGGTCTCCGTGCGCTCCTTCTCGCGGGTGCGGTGCACCTCGATCGTGGCGCCGTCCTCGAGGAGCGCATCGCGCTCCACGGAGGCCGTGTCGGAGTCCTCGATGTTCGTGAGGAGCGAGGTCATCGCCTCGTCCACCGTCTTGGCGGTGGTCTCGAAGGTCGCGGAGCCGTACTGCCCGGTGAAGGTGACGGTCTTGAGCGTGGAGACGTCGACGGCGGTGGCCTCGGTCGCGGAGAGCTCGGTCTCCGGCGCGGGGGTGACCTTCGCGCCCTCGGCCTTGTAGTCGAGCTCGTCGAGCGCGTCCTGCACGGTGGTGCCGGCGGTGAGGACGTCCTTCTCGGCGCCGTCGATCGTCACGGTCGCGAGGTGGCGCTGGACGACCTGGATGTCCATGCCGTCGGTGACCGTCTCGTCGAGACCGGGGGTCACGAGATCGTTCTCCTGGACGGTGATGCCCTGGCTCTCGAGGAGCTCGGCCACGGTGGGGCTCGAGAACGTGCGGACGCTGCTCGCCTTGCCGTAGACGGTCACGTCGGCCTCGCTCGAGACGGCGTAGGCGGTGCCGCCGCCGCCCACGGCGAGCACGGCCACGGTCGCCGCGCCGATGATCCACGGGGTCTTCTTCACTGCATCCACCTGTTCCGCCGCCGGCGGTCGGCCGGCGGTGCTCGTTCCCGGAGCCGCACGCTCCGGGGGCGGAGGTGCGGGGCGGGCGCGAGCGCGTCCTCGGGTCACGAGGTGCTGCGGGGGAAGTTCGCGCGGTGTTCTCCGCCGTGGTCGATCCTCCCGGGCGCGCGCGGCGCGGCGGAAGGGCCGCCAGCGGACTTTGGGGAGACGCCCAGGGAGTCTTTACGAAGCGTTGAGGTTCGGCGCGGTCTCCGTCACCTCGGACGACCCGCCGCGTGCTCCCTGCCACGCACGACGGGAGACGGAGAGCACGCTCCAGGTCGCGGCCGCCGCACCGAGGACGACGCTCCCCCAGAGCGGGCTGGACGCGGGGAAGACGCTGCCGAGCAGGACGGAGCCGACGACGGCCGGCAGCAGCGCCCCGCCGAGCACCGCGGTCGCCGCGAGGGTCGAGGCGCCGCGCGTGGGACGCATCGCGACGGCCGTGAGGGCGCCCGTGCAGAGCACGAGCCAGGCGAGGAGCGCGGGCAGCAGCGCGGGGCGCAGCAGGGCCGCCTCGGCACGCCACCACGGCGCGCCCGCGAGCAGCGGATCGACGGCGAGGAGCAGGACGGCCGTCGCCGCGAGGGTGACGACGGGGAGCAGGCAGCGGCGTGACCTCTCCCCCGACATCACGTGCTCCTCCCCGCCGTCACCGGCACCCGTGCCCTGACCGGTCCACCGTACGGAGATCCGCCGCGGGGTGTCCTCCCCCGTACGGAGGAGGTCCCCGGGAGGATCGTCGAGCCTGCGCGCTGCGACGAGGATCAGGCGGGGGTGAAGTACTTGTGCTTCACGGCCTGGATGATCAGCTGCGCGTGGTTCGCCGCGCCCAGCTTCTCGCGCAGGCTGCGGGCGTGGCTCTTCACGGTGCTCACCTCGACGCACAGCTGCTGCGCGATCTGCTCGTACTCGAGTCCCTGGCACAGCAGGCGCAGGGTCTCCCGCTCGCGCTCGGTGAGGCGCGGGGCCGTCGCCGGCGCCTCCGGCAGCACGTCCCCGCTGATGACGATGTCCTCCGCGAGGGTGCCCAGGCGCAGCGGGGCCTCCCCCGCCGCGGCCCGGCGCACCGTGTCCACGAGCACCTCCTCCGCGGCCGTCTTGGCGACCGCGGCGATGGCCCCCGCCTCGAGGGCACGCGCGATCCCCGGGCCCGGGGAGACGGTCGTGAGCAGCACGATCCGGGCCGCGGGGTCCAGGCGGAGGATCTCGGCGGTCGCGTCGATGCCGTTCATCCCGGGCGCCATGTTCACGTCCATGAGCACGACGTCCGGGCGCAGCGCGCGGTACGCGGCGATCGCGTCCTCCCCGCTGTGCTCGGGCTCGAGCACCGTCAGCCCCGGGTCGTCGCCGAGCACGGCGGCGACGGCGCGCGTGGTCCAGCGGTCGTCGTCGACGATGAGCACCCGGACGACGGGCGCGTCGGCGCTCATGTGCAGTCCCTCTGGAAGCGCTCGTGGTCGGTGAACCGCCAGTAGAGGCATCCCCACCGGATCTCCCCCGGCAGCCGCAGCAGCACGACGGCCCCCTCCGCGGGGACACCGCCCTCGGGGACGCCGACGGTCGCCGGCGCGCCGGCCCCCTCCGCCCGCTGCGCTCCGGGCGAGCACGGAACCAGCGCGTCCGCATGCTGCGAGGTCGTCAGTAACGACCCGGCGGCGAGGAGGAGGGCGACGAGGAGGCGCATGGCCTCATTCCACCCCGGCACGGCGATCCTCGGCCTCCCCCGCGCGGAGGAGATGCTCCCGGCGGCGGGGACGACCCGGTCCCCGGCCCTCCGCCGCACGTCCCTCGGGCGACGTGTCCGGGCCGAGGGCACCGACCGCCACGGGCCCGTCGAGGACCTCCTCGCCCTCCGCCCCCGGGGGATCCGTCTCGGGGAGCGCGGGCACCGGGAGCAGCACCCGCACCTCGAGGGTGCTCCCCGGGCCGTGCCCCACCGAGCAGTCCCCGCCGAGCGCCCGGGCGCGGCGCGTGAGGGTGCGCGGGGAGACCGGATCCGTCCCCTCCACGACGTTCCGGGAGACGAGCAGGAGCGCCTGCACACCGGGACCCTCCGCGAGGCCTGCCCGCACCGAGGCGCCGTCCGGCGAGCACGCGTGCTTGAGGACGTTCGTGGCGAGCTCGAAGAGCATCAGCTGCACCTCCGCGGCGAATCGCGCCTCGACCCGTCCGGGCAGGTCGCCGCGCGCGGTGAGGAGGTCGAAGCCTCCCGCGCGCGCCCCCGAGCGGATCGCCTCGAGGGAGGCCGGGATCTCCCGCCTCAGGTCGACGACGTCGTCGGAGTCCCGGGGCGAGTGCAGACGCGCGAGGAGCTGCCGCAGCTGACGCTGCGCGCGGGCGTTGACGAGGGCGAGCTCCGAGAGCACCCGCTCGTCGAGCCCCTCCTCCCGCGACCGCCCCATCATCCGGATGATCGCGGCCTCGGTCGCGAGCGCGTGGGAGACCGTGTCGTGGGTGTCAGTGGCGAGCTCGACCCGCAGTCGCTGCAGCTCCTGCTCGGCCAGCCGGGCCGCCCGCTCGCGGCGACGGATCTCCGCGTCGATCCGTGCCTGGAGCACGGCCGCGCTGAGCCCCAGGATCATCGTCAGCAGCCACAGGATCAGCTCGGTCCGGTCGATGCCGAAGGTGCGGTCCGGGCTCACGATGCCGCCCAGGAGCATGAGCGCCACGTACACGCCCGTCGCGGCGAGCAGCAGGCGCCAGCGACGGCCGGCGGCCGAGACGGCGACCACCGTCGCGCAGGTCGCGAGGAACGGGGTCGGGTCCGCGGGGGCCAGCACGGCGTGCACGGCCTCGCCCGGCAGGATCAGCACCAGCGCGAACGTGGGCCGCACCGTGGCGACGAGCAGGAGCGCCGCCGCCGCGGCCTCGGTGAGGTAGTCGGCGCGCAGCAGATCGGTCCCCGGGGAGGGCAGCACCATGGCCACCGCGAAGAGCCCGGCGAACAGGCGCAGCGGAGGATCGATCACGCGCGGCCCCAGCAGCCGCTCGCGCAGCCGAGGTGGGAACGTGAGCCGGCGGCGGGTGGCCCCGCGGGGCTCGCCCGGGCGCATGCGCCGCTCCCCCGCCGCGCGCGCCGCCTGTCCGCCCCGTCCCATCGGGTCAGTATCCCAGCTCGCCCGTCCCGTCCGGCCCATCGCCCGCCGGGGCGCGGGCGCCCGGCGTCGAGGCCCGCGCGGGCGAGTCCGGCCGACGTGCGCGGCGAGGTCACCGGCCCCGGGAACGCCGACGGGGCGGCCCCACCCGGAGGTGGGACCGCCCCGTCAGGAGCGTGCGGGCCGCAGGGCCCTCAGCAGGCTCGACTCAGCGGAAGTCCGTGCGGAACGGATCCGCGTAGTCGATGTCGTCCAGGTTCACGGAGCCGGTCGAGCCGAAGCCCGAGAAGTCCAGCTCGTCGTAGCCCGGCACCTGGTACATCTGCGCCTTCGCCTCGTCGGTCGGCTCGACCGCGATGTTGCGGAAGCGGGACAGACCCGTGCCGGCCGGGATGAGCTTGCCGAGGATGACGTTCTCCTTGAGCCCCACCAGCGAGTCGCTGCGGCGGTTCAGGGCAGCCTCGGTGAGCACGCGGGTGGTCTCCTGGAAGGAGGCCGCCGACAGCCACGAGTCCGTCGCGAGCGACGCCTTCGTGATGCCCATGAGCTCCGGGCGACCGGAGGCGGGCTGACCGCCCTCGGAGAGCACCCGACGGTTCTCCCGCTCGAAGATCACGCGCTCGGCGAAGTCGCCGGGCAGCAGATCCGCGTCGCCGGACTCGATGACCGTGACGCGACGCAGCATCTGGCGCACGATGACCTCGATGTGCTTGGCGTGGATGTCCACACCCTGCGACACGTAGACCTTCTGGACCTCGTCCACCAGGTGCTTCTGCACGGCCCGCGGGCCGAGGATGCGCAGCACCTGCTTGGGGTCGACCGAGCCCTGCGAGAGCTGCTGGCCCACCGTGAGGTGATCGCCGTCCGCCACCAGCAGGGTGACGCGCTTGGAGACCGTGTAGGTGATCGGGTCGGTGCCGTCGTCCGGCGTGACCGTCAGCTTGCGCTGCTTGTCGCTCTCCTCGATCTCCAGGCGACCTGCGGCCTCGGTGATCGGCGCGAAGCCGGCCGGGGTGCGGGCCTCGAAGAGCTCCTGCACACGCGGCAGACCGTGCGTGATGTCGCCGTCCGCGCTCGCCACACCACCGGTGTGGAAGGTACGCATGGTCAGCTGCGTGCCGGGCTCGCCGATCGACTGCGCCGCGATGATGCCGACGGCCTCGCCGATGTCCACGAGCTGACCGGTGGCCAGCGAGCGGCCGTAGCAGTTCGCGCAGGTGCCCACCGCGGAGTCGCAGGTCAGCACCGAGCGGATCTTCACGTCGCGGACGTTCGCCGCGACCAGCTGCTCGATCTGCACGTCGCCGATCTCCGCACCCGCGGGCAGCACCTCCTGGCCGTCCGCACCGAGGGCGGCGGCCGCGAGGATGCGTCCGTGGATGGTCGTCTCGAGGTTCTCCGCCGGGACGATCGCGCCGGCCTCCTCGACGGTCACCGCGAGGGTGAGGCCCTTCGAGGTGCCGCAGTCGGCCTCGCGGACGATGACGTCCTGCGAGACGTCGACGAGACGACGCGTGAGGTAGCCGGACTGGGCGGTCTTCAGCGCGGTGTCCGCGAGGCCCTTGCGGGAGCCGTGCGACGCGATGAAGTACTCCAGGACCGAGAGACCCTCCTTGTAGTTGGAGAGGATCGGGCGCGGGATGATCTCGCCCTTCGGGTTGTTCACCAGGCCGCGCATACCGGCGATCTGACGGATCTGCATCCAGTTGCCTCGGGCGCCCGAGTCCACCATCCGGAAGATGGTGTTGGAGCGCTCGAAGTTCTCACGCATGGCGTTGTCGACCTCGTTGGTCGCCTCGGTCCAGATGTCGATGAGCTCGATGTTGCGCTCGGCCTCGGAGACCAGACCCAGGTCGCGGTTCTCCTGGACCTGAGCGGCCTTCGCCTCGAACTTCGAGATGATCTCGCCCTTGTTCGGGGGCGCGACGACGTCGGACAGCGCGAAGGACACACCCGAGCGGGTCGACCACGAGAAGCCGTAGGACTTCAGCGCGTCCAGGGACGCGGCGACCTGGCCCTTGTCGTAGCGCTCGGCGAGCGTGTTGACGATCGAGCCGAGGCGCTTCTTGCCGACCTGGCCCTGCACGAACGGGAAGTCCACCGGCAGCGTCTCGTTGAAGTAGACGGTGCCCAGGGTCGTCTCGAGGATGATCGGGTCACCCTCGGTCCAGCCCTCCGGAGCCTCCCAGCCGCTCGGCGGGACGATGTCCTCGAAGCGGATCTTCACGGGCGCGTTGAGGTGCAGCTCGCGGGCATCGTTCGCCATGATCGCCTCGGCGACCGAGGAGAACTGGCGCCCGGCGCCCACGGCGTCCTCGCGGACGGTCGTGAGGTGGTACAGACCGATGATCATGTCCTGTGCGGGCATGGTGACCGGGCGACCGTCGGACGGCTTGAGGATGTTGTTCGAGGACAGCATCAGGATGCGGGCCTCGGCCTGCGCCTCCGCGGAGAGCGGGAGGTGCACGGCCATCTGGTCGCCGTCGAAGTCCGCGTTGAAGGCGGCGCACACGAGCGGGTGCAGGTGGATGGCCTTGCCCTCGACGAGCTGCGGCTCGAAGGCCTGGATGCCCAGGCGGTGCAGGGTCGGCGCACGGTTCAGCAGCACCGGGTGCTCGGTGATGACCTCCTCGAGCACGTCCCAGACCTCGGGGCGGGCGCGCTCGACCATCCGCTTCGCGGCCTTGACGTTCTGCGCATGGCTGAGCTCGACGAGGCGCTTCATGACGAAGGGCTTGAAGAGCTCGAGGGCCATGGTCTTGGGCAGACCGCACTGGTGCAGGTTCAGCTGCGGGCCGTTCACGATGACGGAGCGGGCGGAGTAGTCCACGCGCTTGCCGAGCAGATTCTGGCGGAAGCGCCCCTGCTTGCCCTTGAGCATGTCGGAGAGCGACTTCAGCGGGCGGTTGCCCGGCCCGGTGACCGGGCGACCACGGCGGCCGTTGTCGAACAGCGAGTCGACCGACTCCTGCAGCATGCGCTTCTCGTTGTTCACGATGATCTCGGGGGCGCCGAGGTCGAGCAGCCGCTTGAGGCGGTTGTTGCGGTTGATGACACGGCGGTACAGGTCGTTGAGGTCGGAGGTCGCGAAGCGGCCGCCGTCCAGCTGCACCATCGGACGCAGGTCCGGAGGGATGACCGGGACCGCGTCGAGCACCATGCCGACGGGCGAGTTGGTGGTCGAGCGGAACGCGGAGACGACCTTGAGGCGCTTGAGGGCGCGGGCCTTCTTCTGGCCCTTGCCGGTCGCGATGATCTCGCGGAGCAGCTCGGCCTCGGCGTCCAGGTCGAAGTCCTGGAGGCGCTTCTGGATCGCCTCGGCGCCCATGCCGCCCTCGAAGTAGGTGCCGAAGCGCAGCTTCATCGCGCGGTAGAGCTGCTCGTCGCCCTCGAGGTCGGCGACCTTGAGGCCCTTGAAACGCTCCCACACGCGGGTGATGCGGTCGATCTCGGCGTCGTACTTCTTGCGGATCTGGGCCTGCTCGCGCTCGGAGGAGTCGCGGACCTTGCGCTTCGCGTCGGCCTTGGCACCCTCCTCCTCGAGCTGGGCGAGGTCCTTCTCCGCGGAGACGGCGCGGTCGTTCAGGGCCGCGTCGCGCTCCTTCTCCAGCTCCTTGACCTCGAGGTCGTGGCGGGCCTGGAGATCGGGCATGTCCTCGTGGCGAGCCTGCTCGTCCACGGAGGTCACCATGTAGGCGGCGAAGTAGATGATCTTCTCGAGATCCTTCGGCGCGAGGTCCAGCAGGTAGCCGAGACGGCTCGGCACGCCCTTGAAGTACCAGATGTGGGTGACGGGGGCGGCGAGCTCCACGTGGCCCATGCGCTCACGGCGCACGGAGGACTTGGTGACCTCCACGCCGCAGCGCTCGCAGACGATGCCCTTGAAGCGCACGCGCTTGTACTTGCCGCAGTAGCACTCCCAGTCCCGGGTGGGGCCGAAGATGCGCTCGCAGAAGAGGCCGTCCATCTCGGGCTTCAGGGTGCGGTAGTTGATGGTCTCCGGCTTCTTGACCTCGCCGTGCGACCAGGCGCGGATGTCATCGGCGGTCGCGAGGCCGATGCGCAGCTCGTCGAAGGTGTTGACGTCGAGCACAGGTGTCCTTCTCTCGAATCTGAAGTCGTGTGGTCTGAGGGATCAGGGCGGGGGCGGTGGGGCGGGGCGCGAGGTGCGCTCCCGTCCCACCCCGTCGCTCAGACCTCTTCGATGGAGCCGACGCCCTCGTGGGGACGGCGGGACAGGTCGATGCCGAGCTCCTCCGCGGCGCGGAAGACCTCCTCGTCGCTCTCGCGCACCTCCTGGGCGGTGCCGTCGGAGGAGAGGACCTCGACGTTCAGGCACAGCGACTGCATCTCCTTGAGCAGCACCCGGAAGGACTCCGGGATGCCGGGCTCGGGGATGTTCTCGCCCTTGACGATGGCCTCGTAGACCTTCACGCGGCCCGAGATGTCGTCCGACTTGATGGTCAGCAGCTCCTGCAGGGCGTACGCGGCGCCGTAGGCCTCGAGGGCCCACACCTCCATCTCGCCGAAGCGCTGGCCGCCGAACTGGGCCTTACCGCCCAGGGGCTGCTGCGTGATCATCGAGTACGGGCCGGTGGAGCGCGCGTGCAGCTTGTCGTCCACGAGGTGGTGGAGCTTCAGGATGTACATGTAGCCCACGGAGATCGAGTCCGGGAACGGCTCGCCGGAGCGGCCGTCGAACAGCTGCGCCTTGCCGGAGGCCTTGACCATCTGCTCGCCGTCCCGGTTAGGGCGGTGGCTCGCGATCAGGCCGGTGACCTCCTCCGCGGAGAGACCGTCGAAGACGGGGACCGCGACGGGGGTGCCGGGCTCGCCGTGCAGCGCCGACGCCGGGAGCTCCGCGGCGGTCTCGCTCTCGGGGTCGATGTCCCAGCCGGACTTGGCGACCCACCCGAGGTGGGTCTCCATGACCTGGCCGATGTTCATGCGGCCGGGCACGCCCATGGGGTTGAGGATGATGTCCACGGGGGTGCCGTCCTCGAGGAACGGCATGTCCTCCACGGGCAGGATCTTCGCGATGACGCCCTTGTTGCCGTGGCGGCCGGCGAGCTTGTCGCCGTCGGTGATCTTGCGCTTCTGGGCCACGTAGACGCGGACCATCTCGTTCACGCCGGTCGGGAGGATGTCGCCGTCCTCCTCGTCGTTGAACACGTGCACACCGATGACCGTGCCGGTCTCGCCGTGGGGGACGCGCAGCGAGGTGTCGCGCACCTCGCGGGCCTTCTCGCCGAAGATCGCGCGCAGCAGGCGCTCCTCCGGGGTCAGCTCGGTCTCGCCCTTCGGGGTCACCTTGCCGACGAGGATGTCGCCCGGCTGCACCTCGGCGCCGACGCGGATGATGCCGCGCTCGTCGAGATCCGCGAGGACGTCGTCACCGACGTTGGGGATGTCGCGGGTGATCTCCTCCTTGCCGAGCTTGGTGTCGCGCGCGTCGACCTCGTGCTCCTCGATGTGGATCGAGGTGAGGACGTCGTCCTGGACCATCCGCGAGGACAGGATGATGCCGTCCTCGTAGTTGTGGCCCTCCCAGGACATGAACGCGACGAGCAGGTTCTTGCCCATCGAGAGCTCGCCCTCGTCGGTGGAGGGGCCGTCGGCGAGGACGGAGCCGGCCTCGACGCGGTCGCCCTCGTTCCAGAGCACGCGGTGGTTGTAGCAGTTGCCCGCGTTGGAGCGCTCGAACTTCGGCACCGGGTAGGTCTGGCGGGTGCCGTCGTCGGCCATCACCACGATGAGGTCCGCGGAGAGCTCCTCGATGATGCCGGCCTTGGAGGCGACGATGACGTCGCCGGCGTCCACGGCGGCGCGACGCTCCATGCCGGTGCCGACGAGCGGCATCTCGGTCTTGAGGAGCGGCACGGCCTGGCGCTGCATGTTCGAGCCCATGAGCGCGCGGTTGGCGTCGTCGTGCTCGAGGAACGGGATCATCGCGGTCGCGACGGAGACCATCTGACGCGCGGAGACGTCCATGTAGTCGACCTCGGCCGGCGGGACCAGCTCGGGCTCGCCGCCCGTGGTGCGGGAGAGCACGGCGTCCTCGAGGAACGTGCCGTCCTCGCCGACCTTCGCGTTCGCCTGGGCGATGACCAGGCGGTCCTCGTCGTCGGCGGTGAGGTAGACGATCTCGTCCGTCACGCGACCCTCGACGACCTTGCGGTACGGGGTCTCGATGAAGCCGAACGGGTTGATGCGCGCGAAGGTCGCGAGCGAGCCGATGAGGCCGATGTTCGGGCCCTCAGGGGTCTCGATCGGGCACATGCGGCCGTAGTGCGACGGATGGACGTCACGGACCTCCATGCCGGCGCGGTCGCGCGAGAGGCCGCCCGGGCCGAGCGCGGAGAGACGGCGCTTGTGGGTCAGGCCCGACAGCGGGTTGTTCTGATCCATGAACTGCGAGAGCTGGGAGGTCCCGAAGAACTCCTTGATCGCCGCCGTGACCGGGCGGATGTTGATCAGGGTCAGCGGGGTGATCGCCTCGACGTCCTGCGTGGTCATGCGCTCGCGGACGACGCGCTCCATGCGGGACAGGCCCGTGCGGACCTGGTTCTGGATGAGCTCGCCCACGGCGCGGATGCGACGGTTGCCGAAGTGGTCGATGTCGTCGGTCTCGACGCGCACCGTGCGGCCGTCGACGCTCGTGTACTCGGTGACGCCGTCGTGCAGCGCGACGATGTACTTGATCGCGGCGACGATGTCCTGCAGGCGCAGGGTCGACTCCGAGAGGCTGCCCTCGAGACCGAGCTTCTTGCCGATCTTGTAGCGGCCGACCTTCGCGAGGTCGTAGCGCTTGTGGTTGAAGTACAGGTTGTTGAGCATGGCCTCGCCCGCATCGCGGCTCGGCGGCTCGCCCGGACGCTGCTTGCGGTAGATGTCCATGAGCGCCTCGTCCTGGGAGGACACGCGGTCCTTCTCCAGGGTCGAACGCATCGACTCGAACTCGCCGAACTCCTCGAGGATGTCGCTGTGGGACATGCCGAGGGCCTGCAGCAGGGTCGTGACCGACTGCTTGCGCTTGCGGTCGATGCGCACGCCGACCTGGTCGCGCTTGTCGATCTCGAACTCCAGCCACGCACCGCGCGACGGGATGATCTTCGTCGAGAAGATGTGCTTGTCCGAGGTCTTGTCGATGCTCTCCTCGAAGTACACGCCGGGGGCGCGCACGAGCTGGGAGACGACGACGCGCTCGGTGCCGTTGATGATGAAGGTGCCCTTGTCCGTCATGAGCGGGAACTCGCCCATGAAGACCGTCTGGGTCTTGATCTCACCGGTCTCGTTGTTCATGAACTCCGCGATGACGTACAGCGGAGCGGCGTAGGTGAGGTCCTTCTCCTTGCACTCGTCGACCGTGTACTTCGGGTCGTCGAAGGTGTGGTCGCGGAACGACAGCGACATGTTGCCGGCGAAGTCCTCGATCGGGGAGATCTCCTCGAGGATGTCCGCGAGACCGGAGGTCTGCGGGACGTCCTCGCGGCCGGCGGCGGCGGCCTCGGCGGCACGCTCCTGCCAGCGCTCGTTGCCCAGCAGCCAGTCGAAGGACGTGGTCTGCAGGCTGAGCAGATCAGGGACCTCGATCGGGTCTCCGAGCTTCGCGAAGGTGACTCGCGGCGAAGCGGTGCGCAGCTGAATGTCAGTGGTGAGGTCGGTGCTCGAGGCAGCCAAGGGTGGGGTCCTTCCACAGGCCGATGACGGGTTCCCAGGCGCGGCGAGCGTCCTCCGGGGGCGATGAGGCACAGGTGGAGCAGCGTGAAGCAGCGGGACCCGTGGACGACGCACAGCGCAAGGACCGAGCATACACAAATGCACGGATGGACGCAAGGGCCACCAGAGCCCGGTCCATCCGCGTCGACCACCATATGCCTGGCGCGGAAGGCCTGCCTCCTGCCCGTCTCTCTCGACGTGACCGCACCCGGTGCCCCGGGGGTCCTGCGGCAGGAACAGCAGCGTTGTTACGGGGAAGATTCTGGACCTCGGCGGCCTCGGAGTCAAGCACGCGCCGCTCCCCCGGCGCGGCGCGGCGCTCCCCATAGAGCCTCGGCTCGCGCGCTCGCGCTGGTCACGGCCGGCCACGCACCCCGCCTCGCGCTCCCCCGGGAACGGCGGAGGAGCCGCCCCGCACAGCGGGACGGCTCCTCACGAAGCGATGCACGGCGCCGCGAGGGCGCCTCGGATCACTTGACGGTGACGGTGGCGCCGGCGGCCTCGAGCTTCTCCTTGGCGGCGTCGGCGTCCTCCTTCTTGACACCCTCGAGGACGGCCTTGGGCGCGCCGTCGACGAGCTCCTTGGCCTCCTTGAGGCCGAGCGAGGTGAGCGCGCGCACCTCCTTGATGACGCCGATCTTCGCGGAGCCGGCGGACTCGAGGACCACGTCGAACTCGGTCTTCTCCTCGGCGGCCGGGGCGTCAGCGGCGGCACCGCCGGCGGCGGCGACGGCCACGGGAGCGGCGGCGGTCACGTCGAAGACGTCCTCGAACTGCTTCACGAACTCGGAGAGCTCGATGAGGGACATCTCCTTGAAAGCCTCGATGAGCTCGTCGTTGCTGAGCTTCGCCATGGTGGCGTTCCTTCCTGTCGGTGGGACGGTGTCCCGGTGGTGTTGACGGCGCTCACGCGCCAGGTTCTACGGGCTGAGCCGGGGGGCTCAGGCCTCCTGCTTGGCGCGGAGCGCGTCCACGGTGCGCGCTGCCTTGGACAGCGGCGCCTGGAACACGGCAGCGGCCTTGGACATCGACGCCTTCATGGCGCCGGCAGCCTTGGCCAGCAGGACCTCGCGGGACTCGAGGTCCGCGAGCTTCTTGACGTCGTCCTCCGAGAGCGCCTTGCCCTCGAAGTAGCCGGACTTGATCACGAGCGCGTCGTGATCCTTGGCGAAGTCACGCAGAGCCTTCGCGGGCTCCACGGGCTCACCCTTGATGAACGCGATGGCGGTGGGACCGCTGAGCGTGCCATCGAAGGCGTCGATGCCGGCCTCGCGGGCGGCGATCTCCGTGAGCGTGTTCTTCACCACGGCGTAGGTAGTGTCGGAGCCGAGCGAACGACGCAGCTGCTTGAGCTGGCCGACGCTGAGCCCGCGGTACTCGGTGATGACGGCGGCGTCGGACTCGCGGAACAGCTCCGCGATCTCGGCGACGGCGTCCACCTTCTCGGGGTTCGCCATGGCCCTCCTTCCAGAGGTCTCTCGCCGCCGGCTGAAGGAGTCCCGGAACGGGAAAAGGCCTCGACACGCAGGTGTCGAGGCCAGACGCACGATCCGGCTCACCGGGGGATTCCTCCCCGCGGAGGGCGCGACCGTGCGGGTCGCTTCATTCACCTGCGCAGGCCATCCCGTGGGGGAATCCTTCGGTCGTCCTCCGGATGGAGGGCGACGACCGGCGGTCTTCGGTAGGTCCAGCCTAGACCAGCCCCCTCCCCCGGCGCCACGGATCAGGGAGCACTCGGACGCACGTCACACCCGCGACGCGGACGAGGGCCCACCCGGCCGGGGCCGTGCGGAAGCGGACGAGCCCCCGCGTCCTCGAGGGATGCGGGGGCTCGTCGCAGGAGGACGACGGGGCTCAGGCCTCGTCGGTGTCCTCGAGGAGGTTGCGGGTGCGGTTCACGTCGACCGGGATGCCCGGGCCCATGGTGGTGGACACGGTGATCTTCGTGATGTAGCGACCCTTCGAGGAGGACGGCTTGAGCCGCAGGATCTCCTCGAGGGCGGCGACGTAGTTCTCGACCAGCTGCTGGTCGGAGAACGAGACCTTGCCCACGATGTAGTGCAGGTTCGCCGCACGATCGGTGCGGAACTCGATCTTGCCGCCCTTGATGTCGTTCACAGCCTTCGTGACGTCCATCGTGACCGTGCCGGTCTTCGGGTTCGGCATGAGGCCGCGGGGGCCGAGCACGCGGCCCAGCTTGCCGACCTTGCCCATGAGGTTCGGCGTGGCCACGGCCGCGTCGAAGTCGGTCCAGCCCCCGGCGACCTTCTCGATGAGCTCGTCGTCGCCGACCTCGTCGGCGCCGGCCGCGAGAGCGGCCTCGGCCTGCGCGCCCGTCGCGAAGACGATCACGCGGGCGGTCTTGCCGGTGCCGTTGGGCAGGTTGACGGTGCCGCGCACCATCTGATCAGCCTTGCGGGGGTCGACGCCGAGACGCATCGCGACCTCGACCGAGGCATCGAACTTCGCCGGATTCGTCTGCTGCGCGAGGCGCAGGGCGTCGAGCGGCGAGTACTGGCGGCCGGCCTCGATCTTGGCGGCGCCGTCCTTGTAAGCCTTGCTGCGGAATGCCATGTCGTCAGTCCTCCACCGTGATGCCCATGGAACGAGCGGTGCCGGCGACGATCTTCGCAGCGGCCTCGATGTCGTTCGCGTTCAGATCAGGCATCTTGGTCTCCGCGATCTCGCGGACCTGAGCCTGGGTGATCTTGCCGACCTTCACGGTGTGAGGGGTGGCGGAGCCCTTGGGAAGACCGGCGGCCTTCTTGATGAGCTCGGCGGCCGGCGGGGTCTTGGTGATGAAGGTGAACGAGCGGTCCTCGTACACCGTGATCTCGACCGGGATGATGTTGCCGCGCTGATCGGCGGTCGCATCGTTGTAGGCCTTGACGAACTCCATCATGTTCACGCCGGCAGCGCCGAGCGCGGGACCCACGGGCGGCGCAGGCGTGGCCTGGCCGGCCTGGATCTGGAGCTTGATGATGCTCGCGATCTTCTTCTTGGGAGCCATTGCTCTTCCTTACTGTGTCGTGGTCCGGGCGGAGCTCATCAAGCGCTCCTCCCACTGGCCCTGCGAGCCGGGGCGCGCGAGGACCGGATGCGACGCTACCTGTGCGCCGCGCCGCCGTCGAGCGGGACGAAGGGTGATCTTCGTCCGGCCGACGCCGGGGTCCGGGGGATCAGATCTTGGCGACCTGGTCGAAGGCGAGCTCGACGGGGGTCTCGCGGCCGAAGATCGAGACCAGCACCTGCAGCTTCTGGTGCTCGCTGTCGATCTCGGAGATGCTCGCCGGCATCGTCTCGAAGGGACCGTCCATGACGGTGACGGACTCGCCGATCTCGAAAGCCGGCACGGCCTTGGCGGCGGCCTTGGACGGCGCGCCGGAGCCGGAGCGCTTCTTCTCGGGCAGGCCCACGGACGGGGACAGCAGCGAGAAGATCTCGTCGAAGGAGAGCGGGGTCGGATCGGTCGCGTTGCCCACGAAGCCGGTGACGCCGGGGGTGTCGCGGACGACGCGCCAGGACTCCTCGGCGAGCTCCATGCGCACGAGCACGTAGCCGGGGATGCGCACGCGGCGCACGATCTTCTTCTGGCCGTTCTTGATCTCGGTCGCGTCCTCCATGGGGACCTCGACCTGGAAGATGTACTCCTCCATGTCCTGCGTCTCGATGCGCGTGGTCAGCTGCGTGCGCACGCGGTTCTCGTGACCGGAGTAGGAGTGGATGACGTACCAGTCGCCGGGCGCGGAGCGCAGGTGGCGCTTGAGGACCGCGACCGGGTCCTCCTCCTCGGGCTCCTCGGAGCCCTCGGACGCGGCGGCGTCCTCGTCGGCGTCCTCGGCGTCGGTGCTCTCGGCGGGCGCGCCCTCGACCGGCTCCTCGGCGGAGTCGTCGGCAGGGGCCTCGTCGGCCGCGACGGCCTCGGCGGGGTCCACGTCGACGGACTCGACGGCGGCGGGCTCCTCGGAGGCCTCGAGGGTCGCGTCGTCGGCGCCCTGCTCGGGGGAGGACGAGAACGACAGCGAGTCGTCGACGTCGTCGTAGGAGTCCTCGGGGGTGGAGGTCTGCTCGTTCACCGTCGTGAACCTGCCTTCCTGACAGCTGGGGATCGGATCGGACCGTGGTCCGGTGGGACTGCTGCGGATCCCGCTCAGTCAGGGACCGCGAAGGTGAGCCGGGACAGCCAGCTGAACAGGGCGTCGACGCCGAAGACGAAGGCGATCATCACGGCCACGAAGAGCAGCACGGTCAGCGTGTAGACCGCGAGCTCCTTGCGGGTGGGGACGACGACCTTGCGGAGCTCGGCGATCACCTGGCGCACGAACAGACCGATCGCCACGAACGGGTTGCGTGAGGCCTGGGCCTCGTCGTTCCGGCTGGAGTTCACGTCTGCAGGGTCCGATCTGGTCGTCGTCATCCGCATCCAGCCGGACGAACCCGGCCGGACGGGCAGGGTAGACAGGGCTCGAACCTGCAACCTGCGGTTTTGGAGACCGCTGCGCTACCAATTGCGCCACTACCCTTCACGGGGCGAACCCCGTGGGCCCGAGGGCCGAGGACCAGCATACAAGCAGCCGGGACCCGGGGCGAATCCGTCCGCGGCGGACCGGACCCACGTCACACTCGTCGTCCCGCTCCCCCGTCGCGCCCCGCCCGATCGCGCGCCGGCGGCCGATCGCCGGTCATCCTGGCGGGACGACGCCCGCTCTGCCACGATAGGCCCGTGAGCACCGACGACGCCCTTCCCGCCCCGTCCCTCAGCGCACGCGAGCACCGCATCTCCCAGCGGATCGCCGCGATCGCCCCCTCCGCGACGCTCGCCGTCGACCAGGCCGCGAAGGCCCTCAAGGCCGCCGGCCGGCCGGTCATCGGCTTCGGCGCCGGGGAGCCGGACTTCCCGACGCCCGCGCACGTGGTGGAGGCCGCCGTGGCCGCCGCGCAGGACCCGGCGAACCACCGCTACACCGCCTCCGCCGGCCTCCCGGAGCTGCGCACAGCCGTCGCCGCGAGCGTCGCCGCCTCCACCGGGCTCGAGTTCTCCCCCGCGCAGACGCTCATCACCAACGGCGGCAAGCAGGCCGTCTACCAGACCTTCGCGACGCTCCTGGACCCGGGTGACGAGGTCATCCTGCCCGCGCCGTACTGGACCACGTACCCCGAGGCGATCCGTCTCGCCGGCGCCGTCGAGGTGCCCGTCCTCGCAGGAGCCGACCAGGGCTACCTCCCCACGATCGAGCAGCTCGAGGCGGCCCGCACGGAGCGCACCCGCGCGATCCTCGTGTGCTCCCCCTCGAACCCGACCGGCGCGGTCATGACCCCGGAGCAGGTCGAGGAGCTGGGCCGCTGGGCGCTCGAGCACCACCTGTGGGTGATCACCGACGAGATCTACCAGCACCTCACCTACGACGGCGTCGCCTTCACCTCGGTGCTGAAGGCCGTCCCGGAGCTCGCGGAGACCACCGTGCTGCTGGGCGGCGTCGCGAAGTCCTTCGCCATGACCGGCTGGCGCGTGGGCTGGATGGTGGGCCCGAAGGACGTCATCGCCGCCGCGTCCAACCTCCAGAGCCACCTCACCTCGAACGTCAACAACGTCGCCCAGCGCGCGGCGATCGCCGCGCTCACCGGTCCGATGGAGACCGTCGAGGAGATGCGCGAGGCCTTCGACCGCCGCCGTCGCACGATCGTCGAGAAGCTCTCCGCGGTGCCCGGCTTCTCGGTCCCCACCCCCACGGGCGCCTTCTACGCCTTCCCCGAGGTGACCGGGGCGCTGGGCCGGGAGATCCGCGGGACCCGTGTGGAGACCAGCTCCGACCTCGCCTCCGCGATCCTCGAGCACGCCGAGGTCGCCGCGGTGCCGGGAGAGGCCTTCGGCGCCCCCGGGCACCTGCGCTTCTCCTATGCGCTCGGCGACGAGGACCTCGCCGAGGGCATCGACCGCGTCATCGCCCTGCTCTCCGAGTGACGGCGGGCGGGCGGCGCGCATGAGCACGGGCCGCGACCTCGCGGCGCTGCCCAAGGCGCATCTGCACCTGCACTTCACGGGGTCGATGCGCCCGGGGACGCTGCGGGAGCTCGCCGAGGAGCGGGGCCTGCGGCTGCCGCGCTCGCTCACCGACGACGTCGCGCTGCAGGTCGAGCCGACCCGCCGCGGCTGGTTCCGCTTCCAGCGCGAGTACGACACCGCCCGTGCGGTGGTGGACTCCGAGGCGGCCATGCGGCGGATCCTGCGGGAGGCCGTCGAGGACGACGCCGCCGAGGGCTCCGGCCGGCTCGAGCTGCAGGTGGACCCCACGAGCTACGCCCCCTTCGTCGGCGGGCTCTCCCCCGCCCTCGAGATCGTGCTCGACGAGGCCGAGGCGAGCGAGCGCGCGACGGGCGTGAGCGTCGGCATCGTCGTCGCCGCCTCCCGCACGCGGCATCCCCTCGACGCGCGGACCCTCGCGCGGCTCGCGGCCCGGCACGCCGGCCGCGTCATCGGGTTCGGGCTGTCCAACGACGAGCGCCGCGGGGTGACCGCCGAGTTCGCCCCCGCGTTCCGGATCGCCCGCGAGGCGGGGCTGTGGTCGCTCCCCCACGGCGGTGAGCTGCTCGGGCCCGCCCACGTCGAGGCGGTCGTGGACGCGCTCGCCCCGCGGCGCCTGGGCCACGGGGTGCGCTCCGCGGAGGACCCGCGCCTGCTCGAGCGGATCGTCGAGCAGGGGATCGGCCTCGAGCTGTGCCCCGCCTCGAACGCCTCCCTGGGCGTCGTCGCCGAGCCGGAGGACGTCCCGCTGCGGGCGCTCGTCGGGGCCGGGGCGCAGATCGCCCTGGGGGCCGACGACCCGCTGCTGTTCGGCTCCCGGCTCGTGGAGCAGTACGCGATCGCCCGGCGGGTCGGCCTCACCGACGAGGAGCTCGCCGCGCTGGCCCTCTCCTCGATCGGGATCTCCGCGGCGGATCCCGCCACCGCCGCCCGGCTGCGGGCCGGGGTCGCGGACTGGCTCGCCGCTCCCCCGCCCTCAGCGGCAGCAACGGTGGATCAGCGGTCCTGACCCGCGCCCTCCGAGGGCAGGGCGAGGAAGAACTCCGGGGCGGTGAACCCGCGCTGGGCGAAGGCCTCGGCGATCGCCGCGGCGACACCGCCCGCGGCATCGGCCTCCACGAGCGCGATGATCGAGCCGCCGAAGCCGCCGCCGGTCATGCGGGCGCCGTGCGCCCCGGCCGCCCGGGCGGCGTCCACCGCGACGTCGAGCTGCTCGACGGTGACCTCGTAGTCGTCCCGCAGGGAGTCGTGCGAGGCGTTCAGCAGCGCGCCGAGCTCCGCGACGTGCTCCCGCACGGTGCCCTCGGCGAGCAGGGCGTCGACGTCCCGGACCCGCTGGATCTCGGTGACCACGTGCCGGGCACGGCGGCGCACGACATCGTCCTCGATACGCGGCAGCAGCTCCTCGAGCCGCGAGGCGTCCACGTCCCGCAGGGTCGCGACGCCGAGGGCCTCCGCGGCCCGCTCGCTGTCCGCCCGACGGGCCGTGTACTCGCCGTCCACGTGGGAGTGCTCGGCGCGCGTGTCCGTGATGAGCAGCGCGAGGCCCTGGCCGGCGAGGTCCCACGGCACGGGGCGCGTGGAGAAGTCGCGGCAGTCCAGGTACAGCGCGTGGCCGGCACGGGAGAGCACCGAGGCGGACTGGTCCAGTCCGCCGGTGGAGGCGCCCGCGAAGTCGGTCTCCGCGGTGATCGCCGCGCGCACCCGGTCCAGCGGGGCGGTGCCCAGGGTCAGGAGGGCGTCGATCGCCTCCGCCGCTGCGCACTCGAGGGCCGCGGAGCTCGAGAGCCCCGCGCCGAGCGGCACCTGGCCATCGATGAGGATGTCCATGCCCTGCGTGTGCGCGCCCGAGATGAAGGGTCGCAGCGCCCAGAGCACGCCGGCGACGTAGGCGGGCCAGCCCTCGACGGCGCCCGGCTCGAGGGCCGCCGCGTCGAGGTCGAGCTGGAGGTCGTCCTGCGCGGAGCGCAGGCGCACGCGGTCCGTGGGCGTGCGGGCGGCGGCCGCGAAGCAGCGGTGCGAGATCGCCATCGGCAGGCACAGGCCGTCCTGGTAGTCGACGTGCTCGCCGATGATGTTGACCCGGCCCGGGGCCGACCACACGCCGTCGGGGCGGTACCCGTAGGACTCGACGAACAGCTGCTCGGCACGCGCGGCGGCGGCCGCGCGGTCCGGGGCGGCCGAGAGCACGGGGGTGCCGGCGGTGGTGGCAGGGGTCATGGTGGGTCCTCCAGAGCGGGGCAGGGGGGCGGGCGCCCGGCAGAGTCTAGCCAGGGCCAGCCCGCCGCGGCGTCCAGGACCGGCCAGAGGACGGCGGGCCGTCGCCGAGGATCAGGGGCGAGGCGCGAGGCAGGAGACGCTCGGGGCGGGGATCGGGTCCCCCGCCACCTCGAGGGTGTCCTGGTGGCGGCGCAGCACGTCGATGCGGTCGCTCTCCTGCGCGGCGACCAGGATCGTCGTCCCCAGCTGGGTGAAGTGCCGCGGGTGGGCGCCGACGGGCACCTCCGCGACGAGCTCGGGACGCATGCCGGCGAGGCTGAACAGCGCGATCGTGTCCGGGCCCCGGTTGGCGACGAGGGCGTGGTGCTCGTCCGCGGCGAGCTCCACGTGCGAGAGCGCCGACTCCTCGGGGCGTCCGGACGCGGGGACCATCGAGCGCACCGACCACTCGAGCTCCGGGCCGCGCATGACCTGCAGCGCGCCGACGTCCTGCGGGACCTCGCCGCGCACGGCGACGCCGACCTTGCCGGAGAGCTCGCAGCTCACGAGGAGCTGGGAGGACTCGTGGTCCGCCGCGAGGTGCCGGGGCCCGCTGCCGCGGCTGAAGGGGATCTCCCCGGCCGGCTCGATGTGGCCGGTCTGCACCTGCCGGTAGAGCACCACGCGGTCCAGGCCCAGGTCCGGCACGGCGATCAGCTCGGTGCCCGGCAGCCGCACCACCTGGTGCGGGTGCGGGTCGCGGTCCTCCGCGTAGTCGTGGTGGTCGTCGAGGTCGAGGAGCTCGACGGGCAGGCCCTCGGCGTCCAGACGCACCGTCTCGACCGAGCCCGAGCCGTAGTTCGCGACGAGCAGGGTGTCCGGTCGGGTGCCGGGCGCGAGGTGGCAGCCCCCGGAGCCGGCGAGCTCGAGGTCGCCGATGATCTCCCCGCTCGAGCCGTCCTCCGCGACGCGGAGGGTGAGCACGTGCGTGGGGCTGGTCTCGGTGACCGCGTGCAGGAGGGAGCCGTCGGCGCTCCAGAGCAGGAACGAGGGATCCGCGGCGGCCACCTCCCAGAGGGTCTCCGCGGCGGCGCCGGAGTCGTCCGGGGTCACGCGCAGGAGCGCGATGCCGGTGCCGCGGCCGGAGCCGCTCGTGGAGTAGCCGCCGACGGCGACGAGTGCGGGAGAGGTCATGCTCGCTCCTCGGGATCGGTGCGGCGGTCCCCCGCGGCGGAGGTGGGGTCGAGCTCCTCGAGCATCGAGGGGGACAGCGCTGTCATCTCACCGGTCATCGTAGACGGCTCGACGAGGGCCACGCCGTCACGACCACGGGCGCGGCGGCGCGTGCCCACGGAGAGGCGACGGCGGCGCATCGTCGTGAAGGGCACCGAGATCATCGGCGTGTAGGCGATCTGGCGGGCGCCGACGACCCGCGAGGCGAGCAGCTGGCCCAGCACGGCGCCGGCGGCGATGCCGATTGCGATCTCCCCGGCGCTGAACAGCTCGAGCGCGCCGTCGGGCACGGCGTCGCCGAGGGCGAGCAGGCCCCGGTAGATCCGGCTGCCCGGGACGAGCGGCACCACGCCGCCCATGACGAACACGAGCGTGGGGGCGCGCATGCGGTCGCCGAGCACCACGGCCGCGACGCCGACGAGGAAGGAGGCGACGCCGACCGCGTAGACCCGGTCCACGACGTCGCTCAGCAGGTGCGAGAGCCCCGCCGAGCCCGCGGCGACCAGCGCGACCGCGGCGAGCATCCGCATGGGGACCTGGGCACCCACCCCGAACCCGAGGCCCATGACGGCTCCGGCGACCACGAGGACGAGCACGGAGGCGAGGGAGACCGGGGTCGCGGAGGAGATCGACACGTCCACCCCCACGAGGTCCGCGACGAGCAGCCCTCCGCGCACACCGGCGACGATGCCGACCGTGAGCATGAGGGTCTCGAGGATCCGCCCGGCGGCCGTCACGTACCAGCCGGTGACGGCGTCCTGCATGGCACCGATCGAGGTGAGGCCCGCGAGCAGCACGATGATGCACGCGACGACGACGATCGACGGGTTCAGCGAGGGGTCCAGCGCACCGAGCAGCACGGCGACGCCCACCGCGAGGAAGCCGCCGAGGGCCTGGCTGTAGAAGCGCGGGATGCGCCGCCGGGTGAGGACCGTGTCCACCAGGATCATCAGGGCCGCGGCGAGGGTCGCGGCGATCACCACGAGCCAGTTCGCCCCGAGGCTCAGCGCGGCGCCGCCGCCGAGCAGGCCGAAGCCCGCGCAGACGAGGGACAGGCGGTAGGGCGGCTTCTCCTGCGGGATCGCGGCGGCCTGGTGGCGGGCCTCCTCGAGGGAGAGGTCACCGCTGATGTAGCCGAAGGTGACGTCCTCGTAGGCGGCGAGCCGCGCGAAGTCCTGCACGCGCTCGCTCGCGGCGCGCACGCGGGTGAAGGGGGCGGAGAGCTCGTCCGGCAGGTAGGAGATCGTGACCTCGTCGAAGGTGACCTGGACGGCCACGTTGCGCAGGCCCGAGGAGCTCGTGATCCGCAGGACGGTCGCGGTGACCTCCGAGGCCGCGGCGCCGTTGGTCAGCAGGCCCTCGCCGACCCTCATGGCGAGGTCGAAGACGGCGTGCAGGCGGGCGGAATCGGTGGGCACGCCGCGATCGTGCCATACCCGCGGGCCTGCTCGGAACCGTGCCGGCGGGGCCTCCGGGGAGGCGCTCGGCACACTCCCGGATCAGAGGTTCGGGGAGCCCGTCAGCGCGCCGATCGCGATGCCCAGCGCGACGAGGCAGACGACGTCGACGAGCCGGGAGCGCACCGCGAGCGCGCCGACCGCGCGGGTGGGCAGCAGCAGCCGCAGGGCGGCGAGGACGAGCAGCTCGGCGCTCAGCAGCATCCCCGCGAGCGGGGCGTGCCCGGCGATGCCGAGCAGGGCGATGACCGCGAGCGCCAGGAGGGCCCCCGTGAGCACCGCCTGGCGGCGCACGGCGGCCCCGGCGGTGAAGGGTGATCTGGGCTCCGGCACGGGCACATGCTACGGGGCCGGGATGGATAGGCTGTCAGCGGCCGACGACGACGCCGGCCGTCCGAGAACCCGGAGGACAAGACCCATGACCCATCCCGGTGCGACGACAGGATCCGCCACCCGCCGCGAGCACGACCTGCTCGGCGATCGCGAGGTCCCCGCCCACGCCTATTACGGGATCCAGACCCTGCGGGCGCAGGAGAACTTCCACATCACGGGAGTCCCCCTGTCCCACTTCCCCCGCCTCATCGAGGCGCTCGCCCAGGTCAAGCGGGCCACCGCCCGGGCCAACCATGCTCTCGGGGCGCTCGACGACGAGCGTGCCGCCGCGATCGAGCAGGCCTGCGAGGAGATCGCGGGCGGTGCGCTGCACGAGCACTTCGTCGTGGACATGATCCAGGGCGGTGCGGGCACGAGCACCAACATGAACGCGAACGAGGTCATCGCGAACCGCGCGCTCGAGATCCTGGGGCACGAGAAGGGCGACTACGAGCACCTCCACCCCAACAACCACGTGAACCTCGCGCAGTCCACGAACGACGTCTACCCCACCGCCGTGCGGCTCGCGATGATGCTCTCCTTCCCCGCGCTCGCGGAGGCCATGGACACGCTCATCGGCGCGCTGCGGGACAAGGGCGACGAGTACGCGGACGTGCTGAAGATGGGTCGCACGCAGATGCAGGACGCGGTCCCGATGACGGTGGGCCAGGAGTTCCGCGCCTGGGCGACGACGATCAGCGAGGACGTGGAGCGGCTGACCCGCACGGCGCGGCTGTTCCAGGAGATCAACCTCGGCGCGACCGCGATCGGCACCGGCATCACGACCGACCCCCGCTACGCGCAGCTCGCGGCCCGCGAGCTCTCCGAGCTCACCGGGGTCGAGTTCACGGTCGCCGCGGACCTCGTCGAGGCGACGAGCGACACCGGTGCCTTCGTCACCTTCTCCGGGGTGCTCAAGCGCATCGCCGTGAAGATCTCGAAGATCTGCAACGACCTTCGCCTGCTCTCCTCCGGCCCGCGCGCGGGCTTCGCCGAGATCACCCTGCCGGCGGTGCAGCCGGGCTCCTCGATCATGCCGGGGAAGGTGAACCCGGTGATCCCCGAGGTCGTCAACCAGGTGGCCTTCGAGGTGATCGGCAACGACCTCACGGTGACCTTCGCGGCGGAGGGCGGCCAGCTGCAGCTGAACGCCTTCGAGCCGGTGATCTGCTTCAACATCCTGGAGTCCACGCGGGTCATGACCCGGGCGATGGACACGCTCGCGGAGCGCTGCATCCGCGGGATCACCGTGAACCGCGAGGTCGTGGACGACTACATCCACCGCTCGATCGGGGTGGTGACGGCGCTCGTCCCGGTGATCGGCTACGCCGCCGCGACGGACATCGCGAGCACCGCGCTCACCACGGGACGGCCGGTGCGCGAGCTCGTCCTCGAGCGGGGCCTCATCGACGAGCACCGGCTGGAGCTGCTGCTCTCCCCCGCCTCGATGACCCGCCCGGTGCGCGCGACGGCCACGGGCACGATCCCCGCGCTGACGGAGGAGGCACCCGACTCCGGGGAGATCGGCCGTCCGCTCGAGCAGGACCCGCAGGAGCTCCCGATCCCGGACGGCGGCACAGTCTGAGCCGCCCCGCCGACCCGCCGTCGGCCCGTCCCGCCCGGGGCGCGGAAGGGCCCGGCCCCGAGGGGACCGGGCCCTTCCGCACGTCACGAGGGACGGCGGGACGGCGAGCTCAGCGGCTCACTCGTCGGCCTCCTCCATCTTGCCGCGCATGACGAGCTTCGGATCGGGCTGGCCGACCACGTCGTGGTCCTTGTCCTCGTACTCGAACTGCGAGAGGAAGTAGCGCATCGCGTTGATGCGGGCGCGCTTCTTGTCGTTGCTGCGGATGATCGTCCACGGCGCGTACTTCTTGTCCGTGCGGCGGAACATCTCCTCCTTGGCCTGCGTGTAGGCCTCCCAGCGGTCGAGGGACTCGAGGTCCATCGGGGAGAGCTTCCAACGGCGCACCGGGTCGAGCTGGCGGATCGCGAAGCGGGTCCGCTGCTCCTTCTGCGAGACGGAGAACCAGAACTTCGTGAGGTGGATGCCGGAGTCCACGAGCATGCGCTCGAAGGACGGTGTCTGGTTCATGAAGGTCTCGTACTGCTCGGGGCTCGCGAAGCCCATGACCCGCTCGACGCCGGCGCGGTTGTACCAGGAGCGGTCGAAGAGCACCATCTCGCCCTCGGTGGGCAGGTGCTGGACGTAGCGCTGGAAGTACCACTGGCCGCGCTCGCGGTCGCTCGGCTTGTTCAGCGCGACGACGCGCGCGGTGCGCGGGTTCAGGTGCTCCGTGAAGCGCTTGATGGTGCCGCCCTTGCCGGCCGCGTCCCGCCCCTCGAAGATGATGACGGCCTTCTGGTCGTTGTCCTCGAGCCAGTACTGGAACTTCAGCAGCTCGACCTGGAGCTTGTACTTCTCCAGCTCGTAGTCCTCGCGGTCCATGCGGGTCTCGTAGGGGTACCCCTCCTGCCAGGTGTAGACGGGGTTGCCCTGCGGATCGATGAGGTCGGGGTCGGGGGTGTGACCGTCCTGGACCGTGTAGCCCTCCTCGCGCAGGTGCTCGATGTACTCGCGCAGGGACTGGTTGTCAGGGATTCTCACGGTCACTCCTTCGACACATGCTCATGTTGGGCACCACTGTAGGGGGCGTGCATGACGTCCAGGTGAACGGACGGCCTGCTCGGAGCGGGGACCGACCGGTCCGTCGCACGGCGTGCGCGAGGGACCGGTCGCGAGCCCCGACGGGGCTCAGTGGGCGAAGTGCCGGGTGCCCGTGAGGTACATCGTGACGCCCGCCGCGCGGCAGGCCTCGACGACCTCCTCGTCGCGGATGGAGCCGCCGGGCTGGACGATCGCCCGCACCCCGGCGTCGATGAGGATCTGGGCGCCGTCGGCGAAGGGGAAGAAGGCGTCCGACGCGGCGACCGCGCCGCGGGCCCGCTCCTCGCCGTCCTCGCCGAGCGTGTTCGCGCGGGTCACGGCGAGCCGGCAGGAGTCCAGGCGGTTGACCTGGCCCATGCCGATGCCGACGGCCGCGGAGTCCTTCGCGAGCAGGATCGCGTTGGACTTCGCGGCGCGCACCGAGCGCCAGGCGAAGGCGAGGTCCGCGAGGGTCGCGGCATCCGCCGCCTCGCCCGAGGCGAGGGTCCACTGCGCGGGGTCGTCGCCGTCCGCGTCGACCGCGTCGGCGTCCTGGATGAGGGTGCCGCCCCAGATCGGGCGCACCTCGACGCCGCCTCGGGTGCGGTCCTCGACCTGGAGGATGCGGAGGTTCTTCTTGCCCTGGAGCAGCGCGAGGGCGTCCTCCTCGTAGCCGGGGGCGAGGATGACCTCGGTGAAGATCGGCTTGACCTGCTGCGCCATCGCGAGGGTGACGGTGCGGTTGGCGGCGATGACGCCGCCGTAGGCGGAGAGCGGGTCCGTCGCGTGGGCGCGGGCGTGGGCGAGGGCGAGGTCCTCGCCCTCGGTGACGACGGCGATGCCGCAGGGGTTGTTGTGCTTCATGACGACGACGCACGGCTGGTCGTGGTCGAAGGCGGCGCGCGCGGCGGCGTCCGCGTCGACGTAGTTGTTGTAGCTCATGGGCTTGCCGCCCAGGAGCGTCGCTCCCGCGAGGCCCGGGGCCTCGGGATCGGTCACGGCGAGCCGCGCCCGCTGGTGGGGGTTCTCGCCGTAGCGGAGGGTCGCGGTGATGCCGAAGGCGGCGGCCTCGTCCTCGGGGAGGTCGAGCAGCGAGACGTCCTGGCCCTCCTCGGCGCCGTCGGTCTCCTCGCCGGCGTCCTCGGCGAGGCGCGCGGTCATCCACTCGGAGATCGCGGTGTCGTAGTCCGCGGTGACGGTGAAGGCGATCGCGGAGAGCTCCTGGCGCTCGGCGAGGGTGAAGCCGCCGGCGCGGGCGGCGCGCGCGGCGTCGGCGTAGCCGTCCTGCTCGACGACGACGGCGACGCTCGCGAAGTTCTTCGCCGCGCCGCGCACCATCGAGGGGCCGCCCACGTCGATCTTCTCGATGATCTCGTCGAAGCTGCCGCCGGCGGCGACGGTCTCGGAGAACGGGTAGAGGTTCACGACGACGAGGTCGAAGGGCTCGATGCCGTGCTCGGCGAGCTGGGCGCGGTGGGTCTCCTCGCGGAGGTCCGCGAGGATGCCGCCGTGCACGCGCGGGTGGAGGGTCTTCACGCGGCCGTCGAGCATCTCGGGGAAGCCGGTGACGGTCTCCACCTCGGTGACGGCGATGCCCGCGTCGCGGACGGTCGCGGCGGTCGAGCCGGTGGAGACGATCTCGGCGCCGGTCTCGGCGAGCGCGGTGGCGAGCTCGACGATGCCGGTCTTGTCGAAGACGGAGAGGAGGGCGCGGCGGATCGGGCGGCGATCGGTGGCGATCACGAGGGGGCTCCTGTTCGAGGGCGGGTGCGGTCCTTGCGACGAGCACCCAGGCGGTCGATGCTCGCGGTTCACTCCCCGGTGGTCCTCCCACCTGCGCCAGTCGTGTGGGGCCAGCCTACCGGGCGGCGAGGGTGCGCACCACGTCGACCAGGAGCGGCTGCTCCGCGGCCTTGATGCGCTCGTGGAGCGTGTCCTCGGTGTCGTCCTCGAGGACGGGGACGGCGACCTGGGCGAGGATCCGCCCGGTGTCCACCCCGGCGTCGACCTCGATGATGGTCGCGCCGGTGATCTTCACCCCGTGGGCGAGGGCGTCGCGCACGCCGTGGGCGCCGGGGAAGGAGGGCAGCAGGGCGGGGTGGGTGTTGACGATACGGCCGCCGTAGGCGTCCAGCAGCGGGCAGCCGACGAGCCGCATGAAGCCGGCGAGCACCACGAGCTCGGGGTCGTGGGCGGCGACGGCGGCGGCGAGCGCCTCGTCCCACGCGGCGCGGTCGGGGAAGTCGCGCAGGGCGACGACGGCGGTGGGGATCCCCGCGTCCCGGGCGATGTCGAGGCCGGCGGCGGGCTTGTCCGCGAGGACGCCGACGATCTCGTAGGGCGAGTCCGCGGCGCGGGAGGCCTCGAGGAGGGCGGCGAAGGTGGAGCCGGCGCCGGAGAGCAGGACGACGACGCGCGTGGGCGCCGTCCCGGCGGTCCCGGTGGTCGCAGGGGTCGCGGGGAGGGGGGTCGCGGGGGTCACCGGGCCAGGGTAGCGACGAGCGGGCACAATGGGGCGATGAGTCCCGCGAGCGACCCCTCCCCCGACGACAGCCGCCGGCACACGCGGCGGCTCGCGCTGCTCACGGTGCTCATGCTCCTGGCCTGGATCCTGCTGATCGCGCCGCTGCCGTGGTCGCTGCTCGCGGGGGTCGTCGCCGCGGCCGCGCTCGTGGTGCTCGTCCCGGTCACGGTCTCCGCGTTCCGCCGGGGCCGGCGCGGCTCGGCGGTGCTCGCCGCCGTGGTGGGGATGCCGGCGACGCTCATGATCATCACGAGCTCGCTCGTCTCGGTGCTGTTCTACGGCCCGATGTCGGAGCTCGAGGAGTGCCGGGACACGGCGCTCACGCAGCGTGCGGAGGCACAGTGCCGCCAGGACGTCGAGGACTCCGTCGCGACCTGGCTCGGGGACCTGACAGGGAGCTGACGGGGACCTAGCGCTCCGAGGGCGAGCCCGCCGCGAGGCTCGTCCCGCTCTCCTCCGCCGACGCGGCATCGGACGCGGTGGAGGCATCGGGAGCGGTGGCGGCATCGGACGCGGTCGAGGCGCCGGATCCGGTGCTGTCCGCGTCAGCGGCGTCGTCGTCCATGACCTCGGAGCGAGCGGCGCCGACTCCGCGCTCCTCCTCCTCCGCGCGCTCGACCCGCTCGCGGAGGGAGCCCACGAGACCGCGCACCCACGGCACCGCCGGGGTCGCGAGCAGGCCGATCACGGCGGCGGTGCTCAGCACGACGATCCCCAGCAGCGGCAGCAGCATCGTGGACATCACCGGGCCGAGGTGCACCAGGCGGCCCTCGCCGATGCGCCCCGTGGAGAGGCCCGCGACGAGCAGGACCGCGACGACGACGAGCACCGGGTAGGCGACCCAGGCCGTCACGCGGTCCCGCAGCGCGAGCCCCGTGGTGTCCCGGACGAGCCGGTACGCGCCGAGGACCACCGCCGCGATCGGCAGCACGAGCAGCGCCCAGACCCAGACGGGGGCGGCGCCGGGCTGCGGGATCGCCGCGAGCATCGGCAGCGCGGGGAGCACACCGCTCTCGACGCCGTGCAGGGACAGGGCCGTGCCGCTGCCCACAGAGACGGTCCCGCCCAGCAGCACCGCCATCGCCCACACGATGAGCAGCGGCAGCAGGGCGAGCTGCAGCAGGGTCAGCACCGCGCCGCCCACGACGCCCGGGGCGAGCTGGTCGAAGAGCGCGGACTGGCCCGGGATCGAGATCACCAGCAGCACCACGACGAGCGCGGTCGCGGCGGCGACGAGCCCGCCCAGCGCGAGCAGCACGGCGCGGGCGACGGCGTCGAAGGGCGAGGGCAGCAGGGCGAGGACCCGCACCGCGGGGATCGTCGCGGTCGCCTCCCGGCGCACGGACCACAGCAGGCCCAGCAGCCCGCCCACCACGGCGATCAGCGCGGCGGAGACGAGCGCGGAGGCGATCACGGGGCTCGCCTCGCCGCTGCGGCCGAGCGCGCCGACGACCGCCATGCCGACGGCGTAGACCGCCGTGTACGCGCCGAGCGCCCCGCCGGCGTCCCGCAGCGCCCGGGTGCGCAGCACGCCGTCGTCGCGGACGAGGTCCAGGCCGCGGCCCACGCGCCGCATGCCGAGAGCGGAGACGGCGACGAGCAGCAGGCTGAGGCCCAGCGGCGTGAGGGTCGTGGCGCCTTCGATGACGCCTGTGCCGAGCGTGACCCCGCCGCCGTGGCCGAGGACGAGCAGGTTCAGGGCGATGAGGACGGCGTCCAGGGCGGTGGCGCTCGAGCCGCTCCCGGCGATCTGCGCGGCGAGCGCGGGGACCACGGTGATCGCGAGGACCGTGCCGAGGCTCACTGCGGCGGCGACGACCCCCCGGACCAGGGGTGTCGCGATGCTTCCGCCGCCGCTGCTGCTCACGCTCTGCTCCATCCGCCGGGTGTGCTGGTCGAGGTCCATGGTCGCACCCGGGACGGGCCGTCCGGTGTCGCATAATGACACGGATGCCATCCACGGACCTGAACCCCGACCCCGCTGCGGAGCAGCCGCGGCTCGTGGTGCGCACCTGGCGGATCGACGAGGACGTCGACCTCGCGGCGCACCTGCCGGCGGCCCCCTCGGGGGCGTGGCTGCGGCACGGTCAGGGGCTCGTCGCCCTGGGCCGGGCCTGGGAGTTCACCTCCGCCGGGCCGGACCGCTTCACGGCGGCCTCCGCCGCCTTCCGGGCGCTCGCCGCCCGCGCCGACGTCGTCGACGAGGTCCTCACCCGCGGCAGCGGCCTCGTGGCCCTCGGCTCCTTCTCCTACGCCGCCGCCTCCGAGCGCCCCTCGACGCTGCTGGTGCCGGAGGCCGTGCTCGGCGTGCACGACGGCGAGGCGTTCCTCACGCTCGTCTCCCGGGACGAGGAGCCGTCGGCCCCCGCGCACTTCACGTCGCTGTTCCCCGCCGCCCCCGCGGAGCCGCCGCTCCCCCCGGGGCGGCTCACGATCGAGGCGGACCACTCCCCCGACGAGTACCAGGCGCTCGTGCGCGAGGCCGTGCGGGCGATCCGGGCGGGGCAGGCGGAGAAGGTCGTGCTCTCCGAGACGACGACGGTGCGCACCGCGGAGCCCGCCGTGCCCGGCGCGCTGCTCGCCCGGCTCACCGCCGCCTACCCGAGCACGTGGACGTATCACGTGGCCGACATGATCGGGGCGAGCCCGGAGATGCTCGCCCAGGTCCAGGACGGCCGCCTCTTCTCCCGTGTGCTCGCGGGCACGCGCTCCGTGGCCGACGACGGGGAGCTCGCGGCGGACGACCGCCGCGCCTTCCTCGCCGATGCGAAGGAGCGCTCCGAGCACACCTTCGCGATCGACTCGGTGCTCGCGCGGCTCGCGGGCATCGCGGAGGTCGAGCACCGCTCCCCCGAGCCGTTCGTGCTGCGCCTGCCGGGGCTCGAGCACCTCGCCTCCGACGTCACCGCGCAGCTCTCCGAGGGCGTCACGAGCCTCGACGTGGCCGCGCGACTGCATCCCTCCGCGGCCGTCTCGGGGACCCCGCGCGAGGCGGCGGACGAGATCATCGCCCGGCTCGAGGCGCGGGACCGCGGCGGCTACGCGGCGCCCGTGGGCTGGATGGACGCGCGCGGCGACGGCCAGTGGGCGATCGCCCTGCGCGGCGGTCACCTGCTCGGGGACGGCGGCGTGCGGCTCCAGGCGGGCGGCGGGCTCGTCGCCGCCTCCGACCCGGTCTCCGAGCACGCCGAGGTGCTCGCGAAGTGCCGGCCGATGCTGCGGGCCCTGCGCGGCTGAGCCCCGCCGGCGCTCAGCCCCGGCCCCGGAGCGGCACCGTCAGGAGGCGGCCGTGAGGGTCACGGTGAGCTGCTGCTCGCTCCCGTCGCGCACCACCGTGAGCGTGTGCTCCGAGTCCACCGCGAGGCCGCGCACGACGCCCGTGAGCGCGGCGGCCCCGTCGACCGGGGTGTCGTCGACCGCGACGACCACGTCGCCCTTGCGCAGCCCGGCCTTCGAGGCCGGGGTGCCGTCCTCCGCGGAGACGACCTCGGCGCCGGTGCGGGTGGTGCCGCTCGCCTCCGCGCTGCCGTCCGTCGTGGTGACGCCGAGGTAGGCGTGCTGGGCGGTGCCGCCGTCGATGAGCTGGTCCGCGATGAGCTTCGCGGTGCTCGCGGGGATCGCGAAGCCCAGGCCGATGCTGCCGGAGGTCTCCTGGCCGCTCGCGACGCCCGCGATCGAGGAGTTGATGCCGATCACGGCGCCGGTCGCGTCCACGAGCGGGCCGCCGGAGTTGCCGGGGTTGATCGAGGCGTCGGTCTGGATCGCGGAGGTGTAGGTCGAGTCGGACCCGTCGGGCTGCTGGCCCGTCGTCGTCACGGGGCGGGCGGTCGCGGAGACGATGCCGGTGGTGACCGTGTTCTGCAGCCCGAGCGGCGTGCCGATCGCCATGACGTCCTGGCCCACCGCGACGGAGCTCGAGTCGCCGAAGGTCGCGGGCTGGAGGTCGCTCGGCGGGTCGTCGAGGCGCAGCACGGCGAGGTCCGTGGAGGCGTCGGTGCCGACGATGCTCGCGGCGTAGACGGAGCCGTCGGAGAGGGTCACCTGCACCTGCTGGCCGCCGTCGACGACGTGGTTGTTCGTGAGGATGTTCCCCTTGGTGTCCAGCACGACGCCGGTGCCGGTGGAGGTGCCGCCCTGGGCGGCGACCTGGATCTCCACGGTGCTCGGGGTGACGGCCGCGGCGACCGCGGACCAGTCCGGGTCCGAGGTCGAGGAGGCGGTGCTCACGGGGCCCTGGGTCGAGGACGAGGACGTCGCCGCGGTGGAGGCGCCGTCGGAGCCGAGCAGCTGGTCGTAGGCGACGACGCCGCCGAGGGTCACGCCGCTCGAGAGCAGCATCCCCGCGCCGACGAGCACGACGACACCTCCCCAGCCGGGACCGCGGCGGGTGCGGGCGGGAGCGGGGGCGACCGCCGCCGACGTGTCGACCGGCACCGGTCCCGCGTACCCGGGATCGCCCGGTGCGCCGTACGAGCCGCCGGGGGCCGGGGCGCCGTAGGTCGGCGCCTCGCGGCTCGCCGCCCACCAGGGGTCGGCGGAGGCCTGCGCGGCGTCGGCCTGGGCAGGCTGCTGGGCGGTGGGCGCGGTGCCGAGCTGCTCCGTGGGCGGCTCACCCCACTGCGGGGCGAGCGTGTCGGTGGGCTGCTCAGCGCCCGGCCGGGAGTCCGGCGCCGCGTACCAGCCCTGCGGCGGGGACACAGTGGGGTCCTGGGGGGCCTGGGGCTGCTGGGGCTGCTGCGGCTGCGGGGGCGTGCTCTGCTCGTTCACGGGAGTCAGTGAAGCGGAGCTTCCCCGGAGTCCGGCTGG
Organism: Brachybacterium rhamnosum; assembly: GCF_039526185.1. Lineage (NCBI taxonomy): Bacteria > Bacillati > Actinomycetota > Actinomycetes > Micrococcales > Dermabacteraceae > Brachybacterium > Brachybacterium rhamnosum. The sequence goes on along the minus strand of NZ_BAAAIS010000002.1, from coordinate 1,522,998 downwards.
AAGCGGCTGTGCATCTCCTGTGCGATGAGGACCCGCAGGCCGCAGGACGGTGCGGCGAGGGCGGCGGGCAGCTCCTCGGGCGCGAGGGTGCGGGACTCGGCGCCGAGCGCGGCCGCCGCCGCGGCGAGATCGGTGCCGTGCGGGGTGGTGAAGAAGCGCCGCAGCAGGGCTGGCGGCGCGGAGGCATGCTCGAGCCCGCCGAAGATCCTGCCGCCGTCGTCGTCCACCACCACGACGTCGAGGTCGGGGCGGCGCTCCTCGGGCCCGATGACGAGCCCGGTGAGGTCGTGCAGGGCGGTGAGGTCGCCGACGAGCAGTCGCACGCGGCCCGTGCTCCCCTGCCCCGAGGCGGAACGGGCGAGAGCGACGCCGCCCGCGAAGGAGGTGGTGCCGTCGATGCCGGCGAGGCCGCGGTTGGCGAGGACGGTGCCCGCGACGGGTCCCGCGTGCTGCTCGAGGTCCCGCACGAGGCTCGAGGAGCCGAGCACGAGGACGTCCTGCTCACCGGTCGCGCTCCATACGGCGAGCGCGGCGCGTGCCTGCCACGGCAGCGGGGCCGCGGCGCTCTCCGGCTCAGGATCGGGCTCCTGCCAGGCGGCGAGGTGCTCGCGGCGCCGCGCGGCCTCGGCGGCGTCCGGGAGAGGCGCGGTGATCGCCGGGACCACGAGACGGGCCCGCCGGGCGGCGTCGGCGAAGTCCGGATGGGGATCGACGACGACCACGTCGACGTCGGCCGCACCGAGGAGCGCGCCGATCACGGGGCGGGAGAGCGTCGGGTGCCCCAGCACGATCGCCTGCCGCGGGCGCAGCGGGTGCGCGGGATCGGCCATGACCCGCGCGAGGAGCGCCGGGTAGCCGGGGACGAGGGAGCTCCCGCAGCGGGCGCCGGAGCTGGGCTCGGCGAGCAGCGGCAGCAGCTGCGCCTCCGCGAGCTCCCGGGCGGCGGGACCGGCGCCGTCCCCGGCGACGACGCAAGCGCTCGGGTCGATCGGCACGGCGACCGGGGCGGGAGGCCCCGCGGGCACGCGATGCGTGAGGACGATCCCCGGCGCCTCGGCGGCCGGGGAAGGGCGCTGTGCGGGGGCGGCGGGTGCGAGGGGGTCGCGGAACCCGAGGTTCAGGTGCACGGGGCCGGGATGCTCGCCCGTCGCGGCGGCGACCGCGCGGGCGGCCGTCGAGACGAGCGTGCGCAGCTCGGTCGCGGTCGCGCCGTCGGCGGTCGGCGCGGGGAGGTCCGCGCGCAGTCGCGTGAAGTCGCGGTACAGGTCCGCCTGCCGGGTGGTCTGGTTCGCGCCGGTGCCGCGCAGCTCCGCGGGGCGGTCCGCGGTGAGCACGATCAGCGGCACCCGCGAGTGGTGGGCCTCCATGACGGCGGCGAGCAGGTGCGCGGTCGCGGTGCCCGAGGTGGTGAGCACGGCCGCGGGGTGCGCGGGGTCCTCCCGGGAGAGGCCCAGGGCGGTGAAGGCCGCGGCGCGCTCGTCGATCCGCACGTGCGCCTCGAGCAGCTCCGGGAGGTCGCCCTCGTGGAGGGCGTGGACGAGCGGGGCGGAGCGGGAGCCCGGCGCGGCGACCACGTGCCGCACGCCGAGCGCGGCGAGCGTGCGCCACAGGGTGACCGAGGCGTCCACCGCCCCCGATCCGGTGGGTGCCGGGACGGGGATCGTGGTGGGGCCGGGGAGAGCGGGCATGGGCCCAGCGTAGTCAGCGCCCCGGGGGCCGGTGCCCGCCGGCGGTGCGGGCCTCAGAGCAGCGCCGCGCACGCCGCGAGACGCTGCTCCCAGGCGGCCTCGAGGGCGGGGGCGGCGGCGTGCCGGTCCAGGAGGTCCTCCTCCGGCTCCGCCCGGACCACGGGCAGCACCCCGCCGCGGGCGTGCAGTGGGCGCGCGGTGAGGTCCGCGGTGAGCAGGCTCGCGGTGCCGAGGCCGCAGTCGTGCGCGAGCTCGGGCAGGGAGGCGGCGAGCGCGAGCCCAGCGGAGAGCCCCACGCTCGACTCGATCGCGGAGGAGACGACGACCGGCAGCCCCGCCTCGGCGGCGAGGTCGAGGCAGCGGCGCACCCCGCCGAGCGGCTGCACCTTCATGACGAGGACGTCCGCCGCCTCGGCGCGGGCGACCCGCAGGGGGTCCTCGGCGCGGCGCACGGACTCGTCGGCCGCGATCGGCACGTCGAGGCGACGGCGCAGGGCGGCGAGGTCCTCGATGCTCGCGCAGGGCTGCTCCGCGTACTCGAGCCCGCCGGCGGCGCGGTCCAGGCGGGGCAGCGCGTCGAGCGCCTCCTCGAGGGTCCAGGCGGCGTTCGCGTCCACGCGGATGCGGCCCTCCGGGCCCAGCGCGTCACGGACGGCGGCGACCCGGTCGAGGTCCTCCTCGGGGCCCGCGCCGGGATCGGCGACCTTCACCTTCGCGGTGCGTGCGCCGCCCACGCCCGCGAGCCGGGCGGCGAGCGCCGGCTGCACGACGGGGATCGTCGCGTTGACGCCGATCTCCTGGCGGATCGCGGAGGGGCGGGGCCGGGTCGCGTCCTCGATCGCGGCGCGCAGCCAGGCGGAGGACTCCTCCGCCTCGTAGTCCCAGAACGGGGAGAACTCCGCCCAGCCCTCCGGCCCGTGCAGGAGCACGCCGTCGCGCACCTCGATGCGGCGGAAACGGGTGGTCATGGCGATCGCCCAGGCGTGCGCCCGGTCGATGCCGAGGTCTCGGAGGGAGGCGGGGATCTGCATCCCTCGAGGGTAGTGCGACTCTCTCAGCGGTCCGCGCCCGGGCCGGCGGACGGGGCCTGCGGCGCGGCGTTCCAGGCGTCGGCCTCCCCCTGCTCCCGCGCGACCTGCTCGCGGAACGCGGCGCGCGCGGCGACGTGCTCGGGGCGGCGGCGCAGCAGCACGTAGCCCACCGCGATCACGACGAACCACACCGGCGTGGCGAGCATGCCCGCGAGCGTGTCCGGGTCACCGGTGAACGCCCACAGCAGGAACAGGAAGAAGGCGAGGACGACGCCCACCATGGCGCGCCCGCCGGGCATGGCGAAGCTGCTCGCGGCGTGCTCCTGCGGCCGCCGGCGGCGGTAGGCGAGGTAGCTCAGCAGGATCATCGTCCACACGAACATGAAGCACAGCGAGGAGACGGTCGTGACGACGGAGAACGCCGCGGACTCGCCGAGGCCGAAGGCCAGCAGGACGACCGAGGCGAGCAGCATCACGCCCGTGAGGTAGAGGGCGTTCTGGGGGACGCGGCGACGCGAGACCTTCGCGAACAGGGCCGGGGCGTCCTTCTGGGTGGCGAGGCCGAACACCATCCGTGAGGTCGAGTAGATGCCCGAGTTCGCCGAGGACATGGCGGAGGTCAGCACCACGAGGTTGACGATCGCGGCGGCCGCGGGCAGCCCCGCCGCGTCGAAGACCTGGATGAACGGGGAGTTGTCCGCGTCGTAGACGGTCCACGGCATGACGGACATGAGGATCACGAGCGAGCCGATGTAGAACAGCAGGATGCGCACGGGGATCGACCGGATCGCCCGGGGCAGGTTGTGCTCGGGGTCCTTGGTCTCCGCGGCGGTGGTGCCGACGAGCTCGATGCCGACGAAGGCGAAGGTCGCGATCTGGAAGGCGGCGACGAAGCCGGTGAAGCCGTTGCCGAAGAACCCGCCCTGGTCCCACAGGTGGGCGAAGCTCGCGGCGCCGTGGCCCGAGTCGAAGCTCGTCAGGACGAGCACGAGGCCCACGACGATGAGGGCGAGGATCGCGACGATCTTCACCATCGCGAACCAGAACTCGGTCTCGCCGAAGGCGCGCACCGTCGGCAGGTTCAGCCCGATCAGCGCGACGATCACGACGAGCGCGATGACGGGCGTGGCCCAGGCCGGCAGCACGGGCACGAGGTGGCGCACGTACACGGAGGCGATGACGATGACGTCCGCCACGGCGGTGACGACCCAGCAGAACCAGTACGTCCATCCGGTGAAGTAGGCGGCCCAGGGGCCCAGCAGGTCACCGGTGAAGTCGGCGAAGTTGCGGTACTCGCGGCGGGAGAGCAGCAGCTCCCCCATGGCGCGCATGACGAAGTACAGCATGAAGCCGATGATCAGGTAGACGAGCAGCACGGACGGGCCGGCCACGGAGATCGTCTTGCCGGAGCCCATGAAGAGCCCGGTGCCGATGGCGCCGCCGATCGCGATGAGCTGGATGTGGCGGTTGCCGAGGGCGCGGTCCAGGTGCGGGGAGGACGGGTCGCCGTCGCCGCCCTGCCGGGTGGTGCGGGAGGTGGTGTCTGAGGTCACCGCGCGAGGCTACTCCTCGGTCATCGACCGTTCGCACGAGCGCCACGCCGTGGTCGCCCCACGGACGGACGGCCCGGGCGCCGCCCGCCGACCGCCTCCCCGGCCCTCCGCCCCGGCGATACCCTGAGCAGATGACCGTCGACCCCGCTCCCCTGCCCCGTCAGGTGTCCGACACCTTCGACCCCACGCGCTGGCGGGAGGTGGGACTCGAGGAGCTCGGCGGCCCTGCGCTCACCGACGTCACCTACCACCGCGCCGTCGAGCGGATCGAGAGCCCCGACGGGGAGCGCACCGTGCGGGACCTCCCCACCGTGCGGATCGCCTTCGACCGGCCCGAGGTGCGCAACGCCTTCCGGCCGCAGAGCGTCGACGAGCTGTACCGGACGCTCGACCACGCCCGCCTGGACCCCTCCATCGGCGTGATCCTGCTGACCGGGAACGGTCCCTCCCCCAAGGACGGCGGCCACGCCTTCTGCTCGGGCGGCGACCAGCGGATCCGCGGCCGCTCCGGCTACGAGTACGACGACGCCGAGGAGCTCGACGCGACCGCCTCCGTGCGCACCCGCTCCGCCGGACGGCTGCACATCCTCGAGGTGCAGCGCCTCATGCGCACCATGGGCAAGGTCGTCATCGCGGTCGTCAACGGCTGGGCCGCGGGCGGCGGGCACTCCCTGCACGTTGTCGCCGACCTCTCGATCGCCTCGCGCGAGCACGCGCGCTTCAAGCAGACCGATGCGGACGTCGGCTCCTTCGACGGCGGCTACGGCTCCGCCTATCTCGCGAAGCAGGTGGGGCAGAAGCGGGCCCGGGAGATCTTCTTCCTCGCCGAGGAGTACTCCGCGCAGGACGCGTACGAGTGGGGCGCCGTGAACCGGGTCGTGGACCACGCCGAGCTCGAGGACGCCGCGCTCGCGATGGCCGCGACGATCGCCACGAAGTCCCCCCAGGCGATCCGGATGCTGAAGTTCGCCTTCAACCTCGCCGACGACGGCCTCATGGGCCAGCAGGTGTTCGCCGGGGAGGCCACCCGACTCGCGTACATGACCGACGAGGCCGCGGAGGGCCGCGACGCGTTCCTCGAGAAGCGCGCCCCGGAGTGGTCCTCCTTCCCGCACCCGCAGTGACCGCGACGATCTCCCCGGCGGCGCCCTGGACCCGGCCCGCCCCCTATGACGCCTCAGCGGCCTCGCTCGCGGAGCATGTCGCGGCGATCGGCGAGGTCATGGCCGGCCGCTCCCGGCTGTGGCTCGGCGCCGGGGACCCGCCGTCGTCCCTGCCCGCCGGCTTCGAGGACACGGTGCTCGTGGTCCCGACCTCCGGCTCGACGGGCACCGCGAAGTCGGTCGCGCATCCGCTGCGCACGCTGCTCGCCTCGCAGGACGCGACCGCCGCGGCGCTCGGCGGTCACGGCTTCTGGCTGCCGCTGCTGCCGCCCACGCACATCGCGGGCGTGCAGGTCATCGCGCGCGCCCATCGCACCGCCCAGGTGCTCGGGCTCGACGCCGCCGCCCTCCCGGAGGACCTGCCGGACCTGCGCGGCCACTTCGACGCGGCCGCGCTCGTGCGTGCGGCCGCTCCGGCGCTCGAGCAGGCGGAGGCCGCGGGCCTGCCGGCCTTCACCTCGCTCGTGCCCACGCAGCTGGCCCGCATCGTCACGGGCGCGACGGGGGACGACGCACGGGCGCGCGCCCTGCTGCGCCGCTTCGCCGGGGTGCTCGTGGGCGGCGCGGCGACCCCGGGTGACGTGCTCGCCCGCGCCCGCGGCGCCCGGATCGCCGTGCGCACCACCTACGGCTCCTCGGAGACGGCGGGCGGATGCGTGTACGACGCCGCGCCGCTCGCGGGCGTGCACCTCCTCCTCGCCGATGCGCACGACGGCGAGGGGCGCCTGCTCGTCGACTCCCCCACGCTCGCGACCGGCTACCTCGGCGCGGACGGCGCCGGCGTGCAGGACGGCTTCGCCGAGGTCGACGGTCGGCGCGTGCTCGTCACGAGCGACCTCGCCCGGATCGCGGCGGACGGCTCGCTCACGGTCCTGGGACGCGCGGACGACGTCATCGTCACCGGCGGCCGGAAGGTGCTCCCGCAGGACGTGGAGCGCGCCGCCGAGGCCTCGCTCGTGCTGCGCGGGCTCCTGACCGGCTGCGCCGTCGTCGGCGTGCCGGACCCGGAGTGGGGGCAGCGCGTCGAGGCGCTCGTGACCCTCGGCGCGGGCGCCGCCCCGGAGGAGGCGACGGCGCTCGTGCGTTCCGCGCTGCGGATCGCGGAGCTGCCCTCGTGGTCGATCCCCAAGCGCGTGCACGTGGTCGCCGAGCTCCCGCTGCGGGGCATCGGGAAGATCGACCGGGCGGCCGCCGCCGCGCTCGCCCGGAGCCGGGCAGAGGAGGCCACCACCGCTGTCGACGTCGGCGATGACACGGCCGCGCGCGGGACCTCCGCGGGCGATCGGCGCGCCTGAGCGGCGTATCCTCGACGGGGCCGCGCAGCGCGGGACCGGACGGCGACAGGAGCATCATGGCCAGCCTCTCCCAGTGGGTGCAGGGGGCGCGCCCCCGGACCCTCCCGGCGGCCGTCGCCCCGGTCGCCGCCGGCACCGGGGTCGCCGTGCGCGAGATCCTCGCGAGCGGGGAGAGCCTCGGCTGGGGCCTGCTGCTCCCGCGGGTGCTGCTCGCCCTCGGCGTCGCGCTCGCGCTGCAGGTGGGCGTGAACTACGCCAACGACTACTCCGACGGGATCCGCGGCACGGACGATGATCGTGTCGGGCCGTTCCGCCTCACGGGCTCCCGCTCCGCGGAGCCCGCGACCGTCAAGCGCGCCGCGATCGGCGCCCTCGCCCTCGGCGCCCTGCTGGGCGTCGTGCTCATCGCGATCGCCGGGGTCTGGTGGATGCTCGTGGTCGGTGCGGCCGCCGTCGCCGCCGCGTGGATGTACACGGGCGGGAAGCACCCCTACGGCTACCTGGGCCTCGGCGAGCTGTTCGTGTTCGTGTTCTTCGGCCTCGTCGCCGTGAACGGCACCGCCTACGCGATCACCGGCGGATTCTCCCTCTCCGCGCTGCTGGTCTCCTGCGCGATCGGGCTGCTCGCGGTCTCGATCATGCTCACCAACAATCTGCGCGACATCCCCACGGACCGCGAGGCGGGGAAGACGACCCTCGCGGTGCGCCTGGGCGAGCGCGGCACCCGGCTGCTGTTCGCGGTCACCGTCATCGCGCCGTTCGTGCTCGTGGTGCCGCTCATGGTCCAGCACTGGCCGGCCGCGCTCGTGCTGCTCGCGCTGCCGCTCGCGATCGGCCCCGCGCGGGTGGTGCTCCGGGGCGCCCAGGGCCGGGCCCTGATTCCCGTGCTCGGCGCCGCCGGGCGCCTCGAGCTCGTCTTCGCGCTGCTGCTGCTCGCAGGTCTCTGCCTCTGAGCCCGCGCCGGCCCTGAGCCGGCCCGCGGCGTCGGGTGCGGACGCTCAGTCGCGGTCGCGCTCGTCGAGGAGCGCGTCCTCCTCCGCGGCGTCCTCGTCCACGACCGGGCCCCGCTTCTCGCGCCGGCGCTCGTCGACCTGCTGCAGGCCCTCCGCGGCCTTCTGCCGCCGGCCTCCCAGCAGGAGGAAGGAGATCATCATCGCGATGAGCACCGCGAGCAGCCCCGCGAGGATGACGCCCACGCCCACCAGGGTCAGCAGGTACCAGATCACCAGCCACAGGGCGATCCGGATCAGGGCGTAGCCGAGCACGTTGCGCATGGGGTCAGCGTAGGACGCCCACCTCCGAGGAGCCTCGGGAGCGGCCCGCTCCGGGGCGGAGGTCACTCCCCGGCCCGCGGTGCCGGTGCGGCCAGGACCTCCACTGCGGCCGGGACCTCCGCGCGGACCAGTGGGCGGCGTCGCCGCCTAGACTCGATCCATGCTCCGCGCCCTCGCCGCCGTCCTCTCGATCGGTCTGACGATCTTCGCCCTCGCCGACTGCGTGCAGACGGAGGACGCGAAGGTGCGCGGGATCCCGAAGTGGGCCTGGATCGTGCTCGTCGTGCTGATCCCGTGGATCGGGCCGATCACCTGGCTGCTCGTGGGCCGGGACCGGACCCCGGGCACCGGCACCGCCCGCCGCGGCGGTCCGCGCCGGGAGGGGCCCCTCGCCCCGGACGACGACCCGGAGTTCCTGCGCGACCTCGACGAGCAGATCCGCCGCGAGCGCCGCGACCGGGAGCGCCGGGAGCAGACCCCCGGGGACGACGACGCCCCCGAGGCCTGATCAGCCGGGGCCGATGCAGACCGCGGGGGCGGTCACGCCGAGGTCGGGTGGACCGTCGGCCTCGCGTGCGGCGACGGCTCAGCCGAGGCCCGAGTACGAGTGCAGGCCGTTGATCACCGTGTTGACGATCGTGTAGTTGAAGACCACGGCCGTGAAGCCGGCCAGCGCCAGCCAGGCCGCGCGCGTCCCGCGGAAGCCGCCGGTGGCGCGGGCGTGCAGGTAGGCGGCGTAGATGACCCAGATGATGAAGGTCCACACCTCCTTGGGGTCCCAGCCCCAGTAGCGGCCCCACGCCTCGCGTGCCCAGATCGCACCGAAGATCAGCGTGAAGGTCCAGCACACGAACGCGACGGAGTGGATGCGGAAGCTCAGCGCCTCGAGGGAGACCGAGCGGGGCAGGCGGTCCAGGACGTGGCCCACGCGGCCCCAGTGCTCCGGGTCCTCCTCGCCCGCGGCGACCTTCGCGGCGAGCACCTTCTCGTGCCGGGCGGAGGCGAGCTGCAGCCCGGCGACGACGGCGCCGAGGATCGACAGGGCCGTGGCGAGGATGGCGACGCCGATGTGGATGTAGATCCAGTGCGAGTTCTGCAGGCTCGGGGTGAGCTTCGCGGCGGGGACGATCCAGAAGGTCTGCGCGGCGAGCATGAGCAGCAGGATCGGGCCGAGCACGAAGGTGCCGAGGGCCCGCAGCTCCGTGCGGCGCACGGAGAAGACGAGGAAGGCGACCATGACGACCGCGGAGCTCGTGGTCGCGAACTCGTACATGTTCGCCCACGGGACGCGCTCGGTGGCGATCGCGCGCATGGCGACGCCGGCCACGTGCAGCAGGGCGCCGACGGCGGAGACGCCGAAGGCGAAGGTCTGGGCGCTCATGCCGCCGCGAGCCGCGGCGGGGGCGGCGACCTCCGCCGACGGCGGCTCGGCGACGGCGACTCCCCCGGCTCCTCCGCCGACGCCCGCGGGGACCGCGGCGCGCGCCCGGTCCTTGGCCGCGAGGCGCTCGTCGCTGCGGCGCTGGGAGGTCCCGGCGAGATCCGCCGCGAAACCGATGAGCGCGAGCACGTAGAGCACGATCGCGACGACGAGGGCGAGGTGGGAGACCTCCGCCAGCTGCTGGTCGATCACTGCGCTTCCCCTTCCGGGCTGTTCGTGGAGCCGGGACCGGCTCCCCTATCCTGCTCCGTCCCGAGCGTGCGGGCCAGGGCCCGGACGTCATCTGCGAGGGACGGGTCGTCACTGCGGGCGAGTCCCGCGACCTCGAGCACGGCGCCGCCGCCCTCACGCGGGGTGACGCGCACCCAGACGCGGCGACGCGGCACGAAGAGCGAGAGGATCAGCCCGGCGACCGCGGTGAGCGCGAAGATCAGCACCCACCGCTCGAAGGGGTCGTGGGCGACGTCGAAGGCCGCGTAGCGCTTCACGCCGTCGAAGCTCAGCGTCGAGCCGTCGGGCAGCGTCGTGGAGTCCCCCTGGTAGAGGCGCAGGAGCAGCGGGTCGTCGGAGCCCTCCGCGGTGAGCGGCGTGAGGGTCGAGAGGTCCACCTCGTAGGCGTTCTGCGGGACGCCCGAGTCCAGGCCGAGGTCCCCCTGGTAGACGGTCGCGACGACCTGCGGGTCGACGAGGTCCGGGTACGAGGAGTGCGGGCCGGTGTCGTCGATCGTGCCGGTGGGCAGGAAGTAGCCGACGACGGCGGTCTGCTCCGGGGAGGCGTCGGGCGCCTTGAGCACGAGCTGGCTGGTGTAGCCGGTGTCGCCGAGCGGCACGGTGATCAGCGGGCCGGAGGCGACGACGTTGCCCTCGGGGTCGGTGAGCGTGATCTCGGGGGCGTAGCCGTTGCCGAGCAGGTACATCGAGGAGCCGTCCACGTGCAGCGGCTTGTTGACCTGGAGCGTCTGTGAGAACTGGTCGCCGTCGGCGTCGACGGAGACGTCCGCCTCGAAGGAGAGCGGCTTGCCGAAGTTCTCCTCGGTCTGGGTCGTGTCGTACGTGGCCCGGAAGTCGTCGAGCGTGAAGCGGAAGTCCGGCAGCGAGGAGGAGTCGAACCAGGCGCCCGAGTCGAAGGAGTCGTACTGCGTGAGGGAGTTGGAGAAGCCGTCCCCCTCGATCACGGTGATCTGACCGCGGTAGGCGGTGAGCTGGCCGCCGGCCACGCAGATCAGGACGCCCACGAGCGCGATGTGGAACAGGAGGTTGCCGGTCTCGCGCAGCAGCCCGCGCTCCGCGCTCACCGAGGAGGAGCGCTTCTCCTCGCGCAGGTCGGTGCGGTAGCGGGAGCGGCGCAGGCGCTTGCGGGCGGCGCCGAGCAGCTCCTCGGGATCCGCGGCGGGCAGCTCGATGCGGGTGTGGCCCACGAAGCGGTCCAGCCGGGACGGGGTGCGCGGGGGCCGGGAGCGCAGCTGGCGCAGGTGCACGAGCACGCGAGGGATGATGCAGCCGATCAGCGAGATGAACAGCAGCAGGTAGATGGCGGAGAACCACGGCGAGGAGAAGACGTCGAAGAACCCGAGGGTGTCGAGGATCTCCCCCCACTTCCCGTTCTCGTCGAGGAACTGCTCGGTGAGGGTGGGGTTCACGCTGCGCTGCGGGTAGAGCGAGCCTGGCACGGCGGCGACGGCGAGCAGCATGAGCAGCACGAGGGCGGTCTGCATGCTCGTGAGCTGGCGCCAGAGGAACAGCAGGGTGCCGCGCAGCCCCAGCGAGGGGACGCCCACGGGCTCCTGCTTGCTGCTCCAGGAGTCGGAGCGGTCCGGGCCGGCGCTCTCGCCCTCCGGCGTCGTGTCCGTCGTTCGCTTGCGGGTCATCACACCACCGGTTCGAAGGTCGCGATCGCGCCCTGCAGGGCGGCCGTCCACTGGGCCCACTGCCCGGTCAGCAGCAGCACGCCGATGGCGATGAGCAGCGCTCCGGAGAGGAGGCCGATGCTGCGGCGGTGCCGGGAGAGCGCGCGGCTGAGGCCGAGCGCCTTCTCGAACAGCAGGGCGAAGAGGACGAAGGGGATGCCCAGCCCGAGGGCGTAGGCGAGGGACAGGAGGGCACCGCGGGTCGCGGCGCCGCCGCCCGAGCCGTCGAGCGTGAGGCCGAGGATCGCGGCGTAGGTGGGGCCGATGCACGGGGTCCAGGACAGGCCGAAGACGATGCCCATGAGCGGGGCGCCCAGCAGGCCGGCGTCGGGGCGGCGGCCGGTGAGGGACTTCGTGCCGCTGAGGCCGGGGAACACGCCCATGAACACGAGGCCCATGAGGATGACGACGACGCCGGCGATGCGGTTGATGAGCACGGCGTGGGCCTGCAGCAGGTAGCCGAGGGTGCCGGCGAAGCCGCCGAGGACCATGAAGACGATCGTGAAACCGGCGACGAAGAGGCCGCTGCCGGCGAGCATGCGCCCGGTGCTGGGGCGGGCGGGCGGGCGCACGACGCCCGGCCCGGTGCCGGTGGTGGAGCCCTGCCCGGCGAGGCCGGAGACGTAGCCGAGGTAGCCGGGGACCACGGGCAGCACGCACGGGGACAGGAAGGCGACGAGCCCGGCCGCGGCGGCGACCGCGAGGGCGAGCAGGAGGGAGCCCGAGAGGGCGGTGGCCTGGAAGGCCTGGCCGATGTCCGCCGCGCTCATTCGTCGAGCACCCGGTCGAGCATGGCCCGCAGCACGGAGGGGTCCGCGGCGCCGGAGATGCGCGCGGCGACCCGGCCCTCGGTGTCGAGAACGAGGGTGGAGGGGACCGCGTTGGGGGCGACCTGGCCGCGCAGGGAGTACATGATCTGGGCGTCGAGATCGGGCATCGAGGGGTAGGTGATGCCGTACTTCTTCTCGAAGGCCGCGGCGGGGCCCTCCTCGTCGCGCACGTTGACACCGATGAGCTGGACGTCCTGGTCGGCGTAGTCCTGGTGGATCTTCTCCAGCTCCGGGGCCTCCTTGCGGCAGGGCGGGCAGGAGGCGTACCAGACGTTGATGACGAGCACGTGCCCGCGGGCGTCCTCCGAGGAGAAGGCGTCCCCCTCGTAGGTGGTGCCGGTGACGGTGAGCGGCTCGGCGCGGTCGGCGGCCGGGATCTCGGTGGTCACGCCGTCCCCGGAGACGTAGCCGGAGTCGTAGCGGGAGGAGGTGTCGGTGTCGCCGCAGGCGGCCAGGAGCGCCGCGCCGAGCAGCCCCCCGGAGCCGGCGAGGAACCGGCGCCTGGTGGATCGGGTCATGTGAGCCGGCCTCCGGTGGCGTCGACGGCGCCCGCGTACAGCTCCTGCGCGGGCTCGGTGTAGTCCACGCCGGCGAGGTGCGGCCCCGCGAAGCGGAAGCTGGTCACCGAGCACAGGCCGCATTCGCGGCGGCGCGGGTCGTGGACGAGCGGGCGGCCCTCGGCGCTCAGGCGCGTGAGCCAGATGGGCAGCTGGTGCAGGACGAGCACGGCCTCGTGACCCTCCGCCTCGGCGCGTGCGGCGTGCATGGCGGCGGTGACGCGGGAGACCTGCTCGCGGTACGGCTCGCCCCAGCTGGGACGGAGGGGGTTGGCGAACCAGCGCCAGTTGCGGGGGTCGGTGAGCTTGGCGTCGCCGTGGCCCATCCGCTGCCCCTCGAAGTGGTTCGCGGACTCGATGAGGCGCTGGTCCTGCGAGACGTCCAGGCCGTGGGCGGCGGCGATCGGCGCGGCCGTCTGCTGCGCGCGCAGCAGCGGGGAGGCCCGCACGAGGGTCACGTCGTTGCCGGCCAGGTGCTCCGCGACGCACTGCGCCATCCGCTCCCCGCGCTCGCTGAGGCGGTACCCGGGCAGGCGCCCGTAGAGGATGCGCTCGGGATTATGCACCTCGCCGTGGCGGACGAGGTGGACGGTGGTCGTGGTCATGGCGGCAGGATCCTCCTACGGTCCGTTCGCCCGCACGGTACCAACGGAACCTGCGGATCAGTCGGCCGCGGGAGCCCCTGCGTGAGGTGCCGGACACCCGAGGGCGACGGGGGCGTCCTCCGGCAGCGTCCGGGCGAGGATCCGGCCCAGCTCGAGGAGGTCGTCGTGGCCGATGACGTCGACGAGGCGGTCGCGCACCGAGCGCACGTGGACCGGGGCGGCCTGCTCGAGGAGGCGGCGGCCGACGGCGGTGAGGTGCGCCTCGCGGCCGCGGCCGTCGGCGGCGCAGCGCACGCGCTCCACGAGGCCGCGGCGCTCCATGCGGGTGACGGTGTGGGTGAGGCGCGATCGCGAATGGACGACCTGGTCGGCGAGGTCGGACATGCGGATGGCGCCGCCGTCGGCCTCGGAGAGGCGCACGAGGATCTCGTACTCGCCCAGGGTCAGATCGATCCCGGGGGCGGATTCGAGCGCCTCGGAGAGCTTCTCGCTCAGCAGCGTGGTGGCGTACAGGTACTGCCGCCAGGCCTCCTGCTCCTCGCGGGAGAGCCAGAGGTCCCCGGGGGTCGAGGCGGTCTCCACGGTTGACGGGGTGGTGTGCATCACGTTCTCCTATTCATCGGGACGAGTCCCGGTTGCATTCTCCGCCAGAACAGTTTAGATTTCAAGCACAAGCCCGGGGCGCTCGCCCCGGGTCAGGAGATCGACAGACAGAAAGGGATCTCGCATGAGCGACCTCACCCCCGGCACCTGGACCCTCGACGCCGCCCACACCTCCGCGGGCTTCACCGTCCGCCATGCGGGCATCTCCAAGGTGCGCGGCACCTTCGGCGAGCTCGAGGGCACCCTCACCGTCGGCGAGTCCGACAAGGACCTCGCGTTCTCCACGACCCTCCAGGTCGCCTCCATCTCCACCGGCAACGCGGACCGCGACGGCCACCTGCGCTCCGCGGACTTCTTCGACGCCGAGACCTACCCGACGATCACGTTCGTCTCCACCCGCGTGGAGGGCGACCAGCTCGTCGGCGACCTCACGATCCGCGACACCACTCGCGAGATCTCCCTCGACTTCACCTACGAGGGCGCCGCGACCGATCCCTTCGGCACCTACCGCGCCGGCTTCACCGGCGAGACCACGATCTCCCGCAAGGACTTCGGGCTCTCCTGGAACGCCGCGCTCGAGGCCGGCGGCGTGCTCGTCAGCGACTCGGTGAAGATCGTCGTCGAGGCGGAGTTCACCGCCCCGACCGCGGCCTGACCCGCAGCCGAGCCCTCCCCTCATACGCACAGGGGCCGCTCCCGCCACGGCGGCGAGCGGCCCCTGCCGCGTCCCGGCGATGGCTACAGTGCTCCCCATGACCTCTCGCATCCCCTCCCCCACGGACCCGGACGCCCGGGTGCTGTACCTGACCCGCGAGGGCTGCCACCTGTGCGACGAGGCGCTCCCCGTGGTGCGCGCCGAGGCGGACCGCGCAGGCAGCGCCGTCGAGGTGCGCGACATCGACGAGGACCCCGCTCTGCTCGCGGACTGGAACCACGACGTTCCCGTGATCATCGTGGACGGCGCCGTCCACGCCCGCTACCGGGTCGACGCCGCCGCCCTGCGCACCGCGCTCGCGAAGCGGCCCCTGTGGCGGCGCCTGCTGCGCCGCTGAGCCGTTACCCCTCCCCACGACGCACCGACGCATCAGGGCCCCCGTCGAATCCGACGGGGGCCCCGATGTCGCTCAGCGAGCGCTCACTTCTTGTTGCGGCGCTGGTGGCGGGTCTTCCGGAGGAGCTTGCGGTGCTTCTTCTTCGACATGCGCTTGCGACGCTTCTTGACGACAGAACCCATGGGTGCCTCTGTTCTGCAGGCATGAGCCTGCGTGCGGATCGACGGATCGGGGATGCGCGGCCCGCGGATGCACCACGCCGGTGCTCATGCACCGGGTGCGCGCGGGTCCGGCGCCACGGTCGACCACCCATTTTACACGCGGATCACCCGGGCGGCCACGGCCGCCGATGCGAGATCGGACTCAACGGGCCGTGCCGGCTGCGAGGGCGAGGTCCGCATCGGCCGCGCGGGCCCGCTCGAGCTCCGCGTCGACCTCCGCGACGACGAGCCCGGAGCCCACGTCCTCGACCCGGTCGGTGAGGATCCGCCGCGCCCGGCGACGGTGCCAGGCGCCCACGGCCGCCGCGATCGCCGTGCCGAGCACGGCGAGCAGCACCCCCACGGCCACGCCCAGCACGATCAGCGCGGTGGGCAGCGGGACGGGGACGGGGAGGTCCTCGAGCATCGGGACCGGCAGCGGGGGCATGCCGAGGAAGGCGAGGCCCGCGTTCACGGCCAGCCAGCCGAGACCCACCACCCAGGTGAGGACGGCGAGCCACTGCAGCACGTCGAGCACGGGCCACCACCACGAGCCCGAGCGGGCCCGCAGATCCGCCTCCGCGACCGCCTGGTCGAGGGCGTCCGGGAGCTCCTCCTCGCGCGAGCGGGCCGCGCGGCGCACGGCCGAGCGCCAGGGGTCGCTGCCGCCCGCGCTCGCGGAGTCCGCGAAGCGGCGCACCCCGCCGGAGGCGCGGGCCCGGGTCGCGGCATCGGGCTCGGGCAGGGAGGTGCGCTCGAGACGGTTCGCGTCCCTCTCCTGGCCGATCCCCAGGCGGCGCAGCGGGTCCGGGCGGAAGCGGCGCATCCAGCGCAGCGGCGGCCAGCCCACCTTCCCCGCCGCACGGTGGCGGTAGGAGGCACCCACGGCCGTCGCGACCGGCTCGACGCGGGCCGCGACGGCGAGGTCGGCGGTGAGCGCGGCACGCTCCCCCGCGGAGCTCTGCGCCGCCATGCCGGCGGGGTCCGCGGCCGTGCGCAGACGGGTCGCGGCGGCGGTGACGTCGGCCCGCTGCCGCTCGGCGATCGCCCCGCGGGAACGGGCGACCTGCACGAGCCGCTCACGCAGCTCCTCGACCCCGTCCCCGGTCGTCGCCGAGGTCGCGAGCACCGGGGCGGAGGTGAGGCCGTCCGCGCGGGCGATCCCCTCGAGGGAGGCGAGCACGGGACGGCGCTCGTCCTCGCGGATGCGGTCGATCTGGTTCAGCACGAGCACGGTCACCGCGTCGTGCCCCGCGAGGGGGCGCACGAACTCCTGGTGGAGCACGGCGTCGGCGTACTTCTGGGGGTCGGTGACCCAGACGAGCACGTCCACCATGCCGGTCATGTGCTCGACGATCGCGCGGTTCGCCGCCTCGACGGAGTCCATGTCCGGGAGGTCCAGCAGCACGATCCCCGGGGCGCCCGGGTCCTCGCGGCGGGCGCGGCGCGAGCTGGGCACGGCGAGCGCCGCCTGCTCGAGCGCGGCCCCGGTGCCGTCCAGCAGGTGGCGGTCCTCGACGCCCAGCCAGTCCAGCAGCGGATCGGCGCCCGTCTCGCCGACGACCGCGGCGACCGGGTGGCCCGTCGTGGGGCGGCGCACGGCGGCCCGCGTCACCTCACGCCCCACGACGGCGTTGACGAGGGAGGACTTCCCGGAGCCGGTCGCCCCGAAGACGCCGATGATCGTGTGCTCGGCGGAGAGCGCGCGCCGGCGGTCGATCCGCTCGAGCACCGCGGCGACGGCCTTCCCCTCCGACTCGGGGGCGACGGGGGCGATGACCGCGGCGGCCCGGTCCAGGGCCTCGATGCGCTCGGCGAGGCCCACGCCGGCGCGGCTGCCGCGGCGCCCGACGCGGGGGCTCATGCCTGCTCCCGGATCGAGGCGGCGAGCTGCTCGAGGGCGTCGGCGTCCCCGCCCAGCAGCTCTCCCCCGCGGAGGTCGCCGAGGGTGTCCAGCCGTTCGCGGAACGGGGCGGTGCGGCTGTTCACGAGCGCGTCCAGGCGGGCGGTGAGCCGCTCCCGGGCCACGGTCGCCATGCGCCGCACGGCCTCGTCGCCGAAGATCGACTCGAGCAGCTTCTGCCCCACGACCGCCGCGCCCGCCCCGACGCCCACCTCGAGGCCGGTCGGGATGAAGGCGGTGGAGACGAAGACGATCACCATGAGCGCGACGCCGAGCACGTTGACGCCGAGGGACAGCACGCGCGCCTTCGTGCGGCGGTCCGCGCCCTCGGTGCGCACGAGGTCCAGCACGTCCCCCTGCCAGGCGCGGATCGAGGCGGCGGCCTCCTCTCCGAAGCCGTCGGGCAGGCGGGAGAGGTCGTGGCCCTCGGCGAGGGAGCGGCCGGCGGGGCTGCGGCGCCAGGCGGTGTCCGCCCGCTCCGCGCCGCGCGCCGTCTCGTCGATGAGCACGTGGACGAGGCTCGCGCCGAGCGCCTGCTCGGCCTTCACGGCGGGGGCGGTGCGGCCGGTGAGCGCCATGCCGATGCGGTCCCGCAGCCGGCCCACGAGGCTCTCCACGCCGCGCAGGAACTCCCCCGTGCCGACGACGTCCTGCCAACGGGAGAGCACCTCGCCGCGCAGCAGCGAGCCGTCGCCGACGGCCTCGTCGATGCGCTCGCGGCTCGCCGCGAAGGCCGCGTCGACCTCGCCCTCGAGCCGCTCCGCCTCCTCGTGCTGGGCGGCGGCGTGGGCGGCGATCTCCCGGGCGGAGGCGGCGAGCCCGCCGACGGCGCCCGCGAGGGTGCGCCGGGCGATGCGGCCGCGGGTCTCGGCGTCCTCCGCGAGGGAGACGAGGCGCTCGCGCAGCGGGGCGATGACCTCCTCGGGGACCATGCCCTCCGCGTCGAGCCGGGTCTCGGGGACGAGCAGCAGGTGGTCCGCGTCGATGCCCTGCCGCTCGAGCATGGCGCGGAGGTCCCCGGCGAGCTCCTCGGCGACGCCCGGCGCCTCCGGCACCCGGTTCATGACGACGTCGACGGTCACGTCGCGCTCGGCGGCGGTGCGCAGCACCTCCCACGGCACGGCGTCCGCGTAGCGGTTCGCGGTCGTGACGAAGAGCCAGAGGTCCGCGGCGCGCAGAAGCTGCCGGGCCAGCTCGCGGTTGCCCGCGGCGACCGAGTCGATGTCCGGGGCGTCGAGCAGGGCGAGGCCCTGCGGGATCGCGGGCAGGGAGCGCAGCTCGAGGGACGTCGCCGCGACCGAGGCGTCCTCCGCCTCCGCCGTGGTGCCGCCGCCGCTGCCGGTCACGCGCGCGAGGCCGGGCAGGATCCGGGTGCCGGTGAACCAGGGCTCGTCGGCCGGGTGATGGAGCAGGACCGGCCGACGGGTCGTCGGGCGGATCGCGCCCGAGCGGCTCACCGCCTCCCCCACGACGGAGTTCACGAGCGTCGACTTCCCGGCGCCCGTCGACCCGCCGACGACGACCAGCAGCGGCGCGTCGAGGGACTCCACGCGTGGGATGACGTGGTCGTCGAGCTGGGTGAGCGCCGCGGCGACCTCACGGCGGGCGTCCTCCGCGCCCTCCACGGGCAGCGGCAGCTCGAGGGTGCGCAGGTGCTCGGCGAACGTGCCGAGCACGGCGGCGGGCGTGGTGGTCATGTCTCCCCCTCGGCGTGCGGTTCGGCGCCATTGTGGCAGGCCGCCCGTCCCGGTCCGGGGCGGGCGGGGCGATCAGTCGAGGAAGGGGTCCAGGCCCCACTCGGGGAAGGCGCCGCGGCGGGCCGCCTGGACCGCCCGGTCGAGGTCGTCCTCGGGGTCGTAGCCACCCGCCCAGTCGCGCACCGCGAGCGGGCGGCCGTCGCCGAAGGTGAGGATGCCGGGCTCCGGGGAGAGGCCGCTCTCCTCGCGGGCGCGAGCGGCGGCCTCGAGGAACTCGGCGGGCAGCGGGGCCTCCGCCGGGATCGCCTCGCCGGTCGCGACAGCCACGAGGTGCGCCCAGGAGCGGGGCACGACGTCGATCACGGCGTAGCCGCCGCCGCCGAGGGAGAGCCAGCGGCCCTCGCAGACCTCGTCGGCCATCTCCCGCAGCAGCAGCATGACCTCCCTCTGCGCCTCGAGCGTCACGCCGAGATCCGCGAGCGGATCCGAGCGGTGGGTGTCCGCGCCATGCTGGGTGACGAGGAGGTCCGGGCCGATCGCGCGGGCGAGCGCCGGGACGACCGCGCGGATCGCGCGCACCCAGCCGTCGGCGTCGGTGCGGGGCGGCAGCGGCACGTTGATCGCGGAGCCGAGGGCGCCCGCACCGCCCGTGTCCTGCACGAACCCGGTGCCGGGGAACAGCCGCTCCCCCGTCTCGTGGATCGACAGGGTGATCGCGGCGGGCTCGTCCCACAGCGCGCGCTCCACACCGTCCCCGTGGTGGACGTCGACGTCGACGTAGAGCACGCGACGGGCCCCGCGGTCCAGCGCATGGAGCACGGCGAGCGCGGCGTCGTTGTAGACGCAGAAGCCGGAGGCGGCGCCGGGCTTCGCGTGGTGCATCCCGCCGGCGACGTGCACGGCGCGGCGCACCTGACCGTCGAGGATCGCGTCGACCGCGGCGATCGCCCCGCCCGCGATCCGTGCGGAGGCGGTGTGCATGCCGGGGAAGGACGGGACGTCGTCACCGCCGATCCCGAAGCGCAGCAGGTCCTCCCACTCGGCGCCGGGCTCCGAGGCGCGGCGCACGGCCGCGAGGTACTCCGGTTCGTGGACGCGCAGCAGCTGCTCGTCGGTCGCGACGGGAGCGGGCAGGGTGACCACCCCGGGACGGTCCAGCAGCCCGGTCGCCGCGGCGAGGGTGCGGGTCAGCTCGAGCCGGATCGGGGACATCGGGTGGTACGGGCCGAAGTCGTAGTCGCGCAGCGCGTCGTCCCACACCACCCCGGTCGCCATCGCTCCGTCATGCATGCCTCGAAGCCTACCGAGGTCAGCGCACTGCTCGACGTAGACTCCCCCGCGTCGGGCGCCGCCGGGGCGCACGGGACAGTGCACAGGGAAGGGGCGTGACATGGGACGAGGCCGTTCCCGTGCCGTGAAGGCCCCGCCCGGGACGCTCGCCCCGACCCCGCTGCACAGCGGCTGGCGCGCCACCCTGCGCGGCCTCACGAAGCCCACCCCCGCCCGGCTCGCGCTCGGCGCCTTCACGGGCCTCATCGCGATCGTCACCGTGCTGCTGATGATGCCCTTCGCGACGGCCGACGGCACCACGACCCCCTTCGTCGACGCCCTGTTCACCGCGATCTCCGCGATCTGCGTGACGGGCCTGTCCACCGTGGACACGGGTGCGCACTGGTCCGACGGCGGGCTCACCGTGATCATGGTCGCCGTGAAGCTGGGCGGCATGGGCATGCTGACCCTCGCCTCGCTGCTCACGCTCTCCGTGGCCCGCAGCATCGGCCTCGCGCAGCGGATCGGCACGGCGACGGAGACCCGCTCGGAGTCCATCGCCGAGGTGGGCGGGGTGCTGCGCACGATCGTCATCACCTCGACGAGCTTCGAGGTGCTCACCTTCATCGCGCTGACGCCCTACATGATCATCACCGACCACCCGTTCTGGCGCTCGGTGTTCCTCGGCATGTTCTACGCGATCAGCGCCTTCAACAACGCGGGCTTCGTGCCGGAGGCGGAGGGCGTCACCCAGTACGCGAGCGATCCGCTGTTCCTCGTGCCGATCGGCCTCGCGGTGCTCGTGGGCTCCCTCGGCTTCCCCGTGATCCTCGTGGTCGTGAAGAAGTGGCGCCGCCCGCGCCGCTGGTCCGTGCACGTGAAGCTGACCCTCGCCACCTCGGGACTGCTGCTCGCCGTCGCCTGGCTCGGCTACCTCGTCATGGAGTGGTCCAACGAGATGACGCTCGGGCCGCTCGGGATCGGCGAGAAGCTGCTGGCGTCGGGGTTCACGGCGATCATGCCGCGCTCGGGCGGCTTCGCGATCCTCGACGTGGGCCACCTGACCGGGGAGTCGCGCCTGCTCACGGACGTGCTCATGTTCATCGGCGGCGGCTCCGGCTCGACCGCGGGCGGCATCCGGGTGACGACCTTCGCGCTGCTCGTGCTGTCGATCTGGGCGGAGATGCGCGGCAACAAGGACGTCGAGGTGTTCCAGCGCCGCATCCCGCAGGAGACGATCCGCCAGGCGATCGGCGTGCTCGTCATGGGTTCCGCGGTCGTCCTCGCGGGCACCTTCGCGCTGCTGCGGCTGACCTCGTTCACGCTGGACCAGTCGCTGTTCGAGGTGCTCTCCGCCTTCGGCACCGTGGGCCTCAGCTACGGGATCACCGACGAGCTCTCCACGGGGGCGAAGCTCGTGCTCGCCGCGTGCATGTACATCGGCCGTGTGGGTCCCGTGACCCTCGGTGCGGCGCTCGCGCTGCGCTCGCGCACCCGGATGGTGCGCTTCCCCTCCGAACGTCCTATCGTCGGCTGACGGGCAGCCTCCCGATAGTCCGCCCCGATCCATCCATCCCCCAGGAGGAATCCCGTGCCCCGATCCCGTGCGGAAGCCAGCGGCGTGCTGGTGATCGGCCTGGGCCGCTTCGGCGCCGCGCTCGCCCTCACCCTCGAGCGGCTGGGCACCCGCGTGCTCGCCATGGACACCGACGCGGACCTCGTCCAGGCGCATGCCGCTCAGCTCACCCATGTGGTGCAGGCCGACGCCACGCAGGCGGAGGCCCTCGCGGAGGTCGGCGCGAGCGACTTCAAGGTCGCCGTGGTGGGGGTGGGCTCCTCGATCGAGTCGAGCGTGCTCATCACGGCGAACCTCGTGGACCTGGGCGGCCCCGTGATCTGGGCGAAGGCGATCTCCACCGCGCACGGGAAGATCCTGCGCCGCATCGGCGCCCATCACGTGGTGTTCCCGGAGGCGGATGCGGGCAGCCGCGTCGCCCACCTGGTCAACGGCCGGCTCATGGACTTCATCGAGTTCGACGACGACTTCGCGATCGTGAAGATGCGGCCGCCGCGCTCGATCCACGGCCTCTCCCTCACCGAGGCGGACATCCGCCGCACCTACGGCGTGACCGTGGTGGGTGTGAAGTCCCCCGGCAAGGAGTTCCGGTACGCGAGCCCTGACACGGTCGTCGAGGCGCACGACGTGGTGATCGTCGCGGGCGAGACGACGAAGATCGACCGCTTCACGCACCAGGCGAAGTAGCACCGATCGGCCCCGCCGCCCCGGCTCGAGGAGGAGCGGGGCGACGGGGCCGGGTCTCGATTTTGCAGGGAGGCGGGATCAGTTCCCGGTCATGGCGCGGGAGCGGTCCGCGGCGGCCTGCATGGCGCTCGCGATCGACCCGCGCACGCCCTGCCGCTCGAACTCGGCGAGGGCCTCGGCGGTGGTGCCGCCGGGGCTCGTGACGGCGTTCTTCGCGACGGCCGCGTGGACGCCGGTCTCCGTGAGCACGGTCGCGGCCCCGCGGACGGTCTGCTGGACGAGCTGCGCGGCGAGGTCGCGCTTGAGGCCCTGGCGCACGGCCTCGTCGGTCATCGACTCGAGCAGCGCGTAGACGACGGCGACGAGCGAGCCGGCGGCGCCGATGAAGGCGTGCACCTGGTCCTCGGTGATCGTCACGGCCACACCGGCGCGGGAGAAGAGCTCCTCGACGAGGCCGTACTGCTCGTCGGTGACGCTCGTTCCGCGCATGAGGCCGACGGCGCCCTCGCCCACGGCGATCGGCGTGGAGGGCATGGAGCGGACGACGGGGCGGCCGGCGGGCAGCGCGCCCTCCATCGCCTCGAGGGTCACGCCGGCGGCGAGGGACAGCACGACGGCCTGCACGGGCAGCTCGTCGGCGATCTCGCCGAGCAGGTCGATCACCTGGTAGGGCTTCACGCCGAGCACGACGAGGTCCGCACCGGCGAGCGCCTCGGAGCGGCTCGCGGCGGCGGTGACGCCGAGCTCGCCAGCGGCGCGCTCGCTGCTCCCGGGGGTGGAGTTCGCGACGTGGACGTTCTCCCCGCGGGCGCCGGCGGCGAGGAAGGTGCGCACGACGGGGCCGCCCATGTTCCCGGCGCCGATCACGGCGACGCGGGCGGTCGAGGGGGCGGGGACGGTGGTTGCGCTGGAAGTCATGCCGACCAGCGTAACGACCCGCTCAGGCGCCGGTCCCCCAGTGCGGGGGCCGGTCCCGGGCGAGGCGGGAGTCGTTGGACTCGTCGGCGCCGGGCTCGGGGGCGTCCTCGCGGACGCGGTCCGGGAGCACCTTGGGCTCCTCGCCGCGCGCCGCGGCCCCGGCGGGACCGGCGTGGTCCTCCGGGTCCTCCCAGGGGATCGGGCGGCCCGTCAGCGAGGAGATGACGACGCGGCCGCTCACTGGCGCTCCTGGTAGCGGCGGATCGCGCTCGAGACGGAGACGTCCAGCAGCACCGAGCGGCTCTCGAAGCCGAGGAAGCTGCGCACCTCGGTCGCGAGGTGCTCCTCGAGGCGGGCGCGGCCGTCGGAGCAGATGTACTCCACGACCTCGTCGAAGTCCTCGCTCGAGTAGAAGCTCAGGGGGTGGCCGGCGGGGATCTGCGGGCGCGGCAGGCGGTGGCGGATGGTACCCACGCCCGTCGGGGAGTCGGTGCTCTCCTCGGCCTGCACGATGCGCAGCGCGCGCTCGGTGGCACGGCGGATCCGCTCGGCTTCGCCGTCGGGATCGATGAACAGCGCCCAGGACCAGACCCGCTCGGTCGCCCAGCCCGCGGCCTCGAGGCGCTCGGCCCGCAGGCGGTCGCGCTCGCGCTGGCTCGCGGTCTCGACGTACCGGGCGCCGTCGGTGTCCACCGCGAGCAGCAGCCGGCCGGGGAGGTCGGGGTGCCCGAGGGCCAGCTCGATCCGGTCCGGGGTGGGGCCGAACTCGCGCTCGACCTGCAGGCCCATCCGCCAGAGGCGGTCGGCGAGGTCGCGCACGAGGGCGTCGGTCTCGAGCTCGCGCGGCGCGGTGGGCGCGGCCGCGGGCTCGTCGGCCGGCTCCGCGACGGGCTCGTCGGCCGGGTCGGCGGGGTCGGCGGGATCTGCGGGCTCCGCGTCGGCAGGATCGCCGGAGGGATCGACGGCGTCGGCCTCGGCGGCCTCGGCCTGCGCGCCCTCGGGGGCGTCCTCCGCCGCCGGGGCGGTCTCCTCGACGGGCTCGTCGGCGCCGTCCTCGACGACGGCCTCGGCGGCCTCGTCCGCGGAGGACTTCCGCGCGAGAGCCGCCTCGATCGCGGCGTCCATGTCCTCCTCGGACAGGTCCGCGGCCGGGACCTCGGCGTCGTCCGACGGGGCGGCGGGTTTGCGGGGCTCCTCCGTGGGCGCCGGTGCGGGGCTCGGCGCGAGGGGCGCCGGCACGGGCTCCGTGCTCCCGGCGAGAGCGGAGACGTGCGGGACGACCGGCACGTCCTGGCCGCCGCGCAGCACCCACAGCATCGCGCGCAGGTCCTCGGCGCCCTCGGTGCGCAGCCGCGCCGGATCGAGATCCTCGACGTCGATCGCGGAGACGACGGTGGTGCGGCCGCGGGCCCGGGTGATCACCGTGGCGAGGGCCTTGCGGCCGCCCGCCTCGGAGAGCGGCCCGAAGCGGTGCAGCAGGCGGCCGTGCGGGGTCTTGCCGAAGCCCACCGAGACGATGACGTCGTCGCGGACGATGCTGCTGGCCTGCGCGGCGGGCAGCACGGTGAAGTACTCCGTCGCGCCCGGGTCGAAGTAGGAGCGCAGCGCGGGGACCACGGAGACGGTGCTCATGATCCGCTCCATGAGCCGGCGCGCGTGCTCGGGCGTGAAGGTGAGCACCGCGAGGGAGCGCTCGGAGCGGGAGCGGGCGTGCTCGATGACGAGGTCGGTGACCTTGCGCAGCTCCGCCTCGGTGGACTCCACGTACTCCATGGACTCGGTGACGGGGCCGCGGCCGTTCTCGACGCGCACCAGGCGGTCGTCCTCCGGCGGGATCGGGCTCGGCACGGCGACGGTGCCCGCGCCGAGCGCGCGGCGGCGGGCGAAGGCGCGCAGTCCCTCGCGGGCCGGCTGCGGGTCCCGGGCGAGCTCGACGTGCGGGGCGATGCGGAGCATGTCGTCGAGCAGGCTCGGCTCGGAGTCGCCGCCGTACTCGAGCGGGTCGCCGACGACCACGGTGCGGGTGCCGCGCACGATCGAGGGGAGCGCCGCCGCGGTGGGCAGGCGCCCGCCGTCCGCGACGATGACCACGTCGAAGTGGCGGCCGCGCGGGATGACCTGCGGGACCAGGTAGGGCGAGGCGAGCCAGGCCGGTCGGGCGCGGAAGAGGATGTCCTCGTACTTCGCGGCGAGGTCGCGCACGGAGACGGTCGAGGCGCGGGCGAGCTCGGCGATCGCCGCCCGGGAGGTGTCCGGGTAGGACTTCATGGTCTCGACGCGCACCTCGTCCGCCGCGGCGTGCACGCGCGCGCCGGCGCCGGCGAGGTGCTCCGCGTCGAGCCGGCGGAAGCGCTCGGCGACCTGGGAGAGGGAGGTGCCGTCGTACTCGGAGATCGTGGGCTCGGCGCCCGCGATCAGCTCGAGGACGCTGCGCCACCACGCGAGCTCGAGCTCGGCGCCCACCTGGGCGGCGGGCACGCGACGCCGGCGGAGGTCCTCGACGAGCTCGCCCAGGCCGTCGAACTCGAGGCGGCGCAGCAGCTCGGTGCGGCGCGGCAGCGGCACGAGGTCCGCGCGGTCCGCGTCGAGCGCGTCCATGCGCTCCCCGAGGACGGTGAAGGACGTGGTCTGCAGGGACGCACCGGCGGGCATGCCGGCGAGCAGCACGCCGAGCTCGTCGAGCACCTTCTGGGTGCGGGCGGTGAGCGTGCGGACGTCCTCGAGGCCGGAGGGCACGGTGGGCGTGGAGCCGCTCCCGGCCGCGGCGCGGCGCCAGTCCTCGCGCACGCGGCGCGCCTTCTGGAGCTCGCCGTGCAGGTCCGGGGAGAGGGTCGCGGGGCGCTGGAGGGCGGCGGCCTCGCGGCGCAGCCGGCGTCGGACGCCCCAGCCCATGGTCACGCCGTGCTCGGCGCGCCAGGACTTGTCCCCCGTGGCCGCGACGAGGTCCGCGAGCTCGGCGCCGAAGACGGCGCCCTGGAAGGTGTCGAGGAGCTCGGCGACGCGGTCGAGCAGGGCGATCCGCTCGACGAGCGCGGCGGCGGAGTCCGCGGGCTCGAGACCGATCTCGACGCCCGTGTCCACGGAGGCCTTTTGCAGCGCGGGGAGGAGCTCCCCGCGCAGGAGGTCCACGAGCTCGGCGGCCCGCTGCGCCTGGGTGTCGGTGCTGATGGGGGCGCCGTACCAGGCGGTCTCCTCGGGGCCGGTGCTGAGCAGTCCCACCTCGGAGGCCTCGCGCAGGGCGTCCGCGTAGCGCTCGCGGTCCGCGCCGATCATCTGCTGGGCGACGTCCGCCCGCAGGCGCACGACGGTGCGCGGCGCGGGGCGACGGCGGGTGAGCGCGGCGAGGGCGGAGATCGCGTCGTGCGCGGAGGCCTGCCAGGGCTCCTGCACCCGGTGCATCGCCTCGACGTGGCCGGTGAGGATCTCGCGGGTGCGCTCGAGCTCCTCGGTGTCCGCGTCCTCGGGACCGAGCACGTGGCTGCCGGCGCGGCGCAGGCTGCGCAGCAGCGCGGCGGAGGCGTTGCGCTGCAGGGACGGGTCCGGGGAGAGGTCGAAGACGAGCTCGTCGATCCCGCGGCGGCGGGCGATCTCGACGAGCTGGGCGAGGTTGCGACGGCGCTGGGAGACGACGAGCACGCTCTTGCCGCGCGCGCCGAGCTCCTCGACGAGGTCGACGACGAGGTCCAGGGTGCCGGCGCCCGGGCCGGCCGCGACGGCGAGGTCCTGGCCGGCGAGGACCCGCTCGACGACGCGCTGGTGGTCGAGGTCCACGGCGGCGACGAGCTCGCGCTCGTCGAGGGCGGGGACCTCTGCGTCGCGCGCCTCGCGCAGGGTGCGGGCGGCCTCGGCGTCCCCGGCGAGGGCCGCGACGAGGTCGGAGGAGGTCCAGTCGGCGGGGTCGGTACTCAGGTCGGTGGCGACGGAGCCGGCGGCGTCCATGAGGTTGCCGACCACGAGGGCGTGGCTGATCCGGAAGCCGGGCAGCGGGTGGCCGAGCGCCCGGAACGCGTCGAGCACCGGAGTGGGGTCGAAGCCGTGGGTGGAGTCGGTGGTCGCGAGCAGCGAGCGGGCGTCGATCGCGACGCCCGCGTCCCGCAGGGCGCGCAGCAGCACGGGGTTCAGATCCGCGGTCGCGTCGATCTCGAGCTCGACGTCCTCGCGGGCGTTGCCGCGCAGGCGCAGGGTCAGGGGGCGCACGAGGACGGGCGCGTGGATCGGCGCGGAGCCGTCCTCCGGGTTCCAGGTGGCCTCGCCGATGCCGAGATGGCAGGTGGTCAGGCCCACCTCCTCCGCGTGGCGCTCGGCGATCTCGCGGATCGAGCGGGCGTGGGCGCGGGCGTCGGCCAGCGCGCCCACCTCGCGCACGAGGGAGGAGAGGCGCGTGGGCCCGCGGCCCGCGAGGAGCTGCGCGAGGCCCGAGGGATGGGAGTGCGAGAGGTCCAGGACGGTCGCCCCGGCGCGCATCTGCGTGAGGAAGGACGGGGCGGTGCGCCCGCCGGTGATCCGGTGGGTCCAGCGGTCCAGGGCGTCCGCGACGAGGTCCTCACGGCTGAGCGGGCGGTGCTCGCGCGGCGCGGTGAGCTGGTCGTCCTCGCTCTGCTCCGGGGCGATGCCGGCGCCGACGCTGCCGGCGGCGTCCAGGCGGTGCTGCACGACGATGCCCACGCCGTCCTGCGCGGATCGCGGAGCGGGCGCGGCGGAGGGGCTGCCGGGGCTCACGGGACCACCGGGGCGTGAGGACGCCGGGCGGTCCCCCGCCGACTGCTCCTGCTGCCCGTCCTGCTGCCGACCGCGGGCGCGATCGGCGAGGGCGGACAGGGCCTGATCACCCTCCGCCGGGGATGCCGTGACCTCGGAACGCTTCTTCCCGCGCAGGAAACTCCACATGGTCGCTCACGCTACCGGGAGCAGGGCTCCCGCACGTGCAGGCGTGCCGCGCGCGGACGCCCGGACGCGGGCGGGCTCACACCTCGTGCAGGCGCACCGAGGTCTCCTGGAGGTGCGCCCGGAGCTCCTCAGGGACGGGGCCCGCGATGACGAGGTCGGTGAGGGCGGAGACGGGGCAGATCCCGGCGAGCGCACGGTGACCGACCTTGTCCGCCGTCGCGAGGCCGACGACCCTCCTCGCGTGCCCGATCATCGTCCGGGTGACCCCGGCCTCGGCGTCGGAGTTGCAGGTGAGACCCGCATGGACGTCGAGGCCGACGGTCCCCACGAACATCATGTCCAGCCACAGGTCCCGCATCGTCGCGGTCGCGAGCGGGCCGGTGAGCTCGAAGGAGTAGGGCTCCGCGACGCCGCCGAGGACGACCGTGCGCACCGAGGGCCGCAGCACGGTCTCGAGCGCGATGTTCAGCGCGGCGCAGACGACGGTGAGCCCGGGGACGCCGTCCTTGGAGTCGAGGTCGGGGCGGGCGACGATCCGCCGCGCGGTCGACGTGGTGGAGCGGCCGCCGTTCACTCCGATGATCTGGCCGGGCGTCACGAGCGTCGCGGCGGCCGCGGCGACGCGCTCGCGATCGGCGCCGTCCTGGTCGGTGGAGCGCGGAGAGGCGGCGAGGGAGTAGGCGACGTCCACGGCGACGATCCCGCCGTGGGTGCGCCGCGCGAGCTGCGCGCGCTCCATCTCGACGAAGTCGCGGCGCACCGTGGACTCGCTGATCCCGAGATCCGCGGCGACCTCGGAGACGCTGAGCCGCCGCTCCTGGGCGAGGAGGGAGAGCACGTGGTCCCAGCGGGCGGACTTGTGCATCCCGGAGGCGGGGTGGGGGGAGTCGGGCGCAGCGGCACTGGGGGTGCCGGCGACGGCCGGGGAGTCGGGACTGCTCGCATTCACGCAGTCAGTATTGCGCGGACCGCCCATCCCACGTGCCCGCCCGCTCAGATTCGGTCACTCCAGCGTCATTTTTCTGATCACGTTTGTGTCACAGGAGGGACGGGCCTACGTTGGGTTCTGTCGCCCCGGCTGGGGCGAGTACAGCGACGAAAGGATGTCTCACCATGGGTTTCGATGACGCGCTGAACAAGGCCAAGGACGTCGCCGGAGAGAACTCCGAGCAGGTCGAGCAGGGCATCGACGGTGCCAGCGATCAGATCAAGGAAAGCACTCCGGATCAGGTCGACGGCGGGGTCGATCAGGCGGGCGACGCCGCTCGCGATCACCTCGGCCTCGGCGGCGACGAGAACAAGTGAGTCCCGCGCCCTCGCGGCGCGCGTGACCGCAGGAACCCCCGGCACCCAAGGGTGCCGGGGGTTCCGTCATGTGCGGGCCCGCGCCACGGATCTCTCGTCCCGCACCGCGGCGCTGAGCTCGCTCGCTCCCTGCGCCGCGGGGCCGGGGTCACCTCTTCCGGCGCAGCGCGGCGACGGCCCCGCCGGCGACGGCGAGCACGGCCACGACGATGACGACGATCAGGACCACGGGGGCCCCGCCCTCGGAGTCCTCGGTCTGCGCGGCGGGAGCGGTGGTCTCCGCGGGAGCGCTCGTCGCGTCGCTCGCCGGGGCGGAGGTCCGCCCGCCGGCGTCGGACGGCGCGCCGGCGGCACCCTGCTCGACCGTGAAGGACTGGGTTCCCTCGATGGGGTGGCCGTCGGAGGAGACCACGCGCCAGCGCACCTCGTAGTCGCCCGCGGCGAGCGGCTCGTCGAGCGCCGCGGTGACGGTGGACCCGTCGACCTCCGGATCGAGCTCGGCGACCACCTCGCCGCCCTCCCCCGTGATCCGCACGACGGGGCTCACGTCGAGGACGTCCGCCGAGTAGTCCAGCGTGACCTGCTCGGGCGAGGTCTCGAGGGTCGCGCCGTCCTCGGGATCGGAGGAGACGAGCGAGTCGTGCGCGGAGGCCGGCGCCGCGGTGAGCAGCAGCAGGAGCGCCGCGGCGACGAGCGCCGCGAGCGGGGCGAGCCGGAGCAGGAGCGGCGACGCCGCGTGCGGGCGCGCGAGGTGCACAGGAGTGGTCATACCCGGCAGGCTACGTCCGGCCTCTACCCACCCGGGGTCCAGGACCTCGGCGGGGTGTCGCGGGCCTCACAGCGGGGCCCGCGCGGCCTCACAGGGCGGAGTCGCCCGCGCCGTGCTCGAGCACGGGAAGCGCTCGACGCGCCTGCGCGATCTCCTCGAGGTCAATCTCGGCGAGGAGCATGCCCTCCTCACGGCCCAGGCGCGAGCGGACCTGCCCGAGCGGACCGATGACGGCGCTCTCGCCGATCCCGCGCGGAGCCCGGCCCGCGCACGCCGCCGGCGGGGCCTGGTCCGCGGCGAGCAGCACGCAGGTCGCGTCGAGAGCGCGGGCGCGCAGCAGCACCTGCAGCTGATCGCTCTTCCCTGGCCCGTCCCCCCAGGCGAGCGGCAGCACGATCGCCTGGGCGCCGCGTCTGGCGAGCGCCTGGAACTGCGCCGGGAAGCGCACGTCGTAGCAGGTCGCGAGGCCGATGCGCACGCCGTCGACCTCGATCACGACGAGCTCCTCCCCCGGCGCGACGGTCTCCGACTCCCGCGACCCGTAGGCGTCGTAGAGGTGGATCTTGCGGTACTCCGCGCTGACGCCGCCCCCGCGCACCAGGAGGGTGTTGTGCACACGGGTGCCGTCCGCCGGGGAGAAGGAGCCGGCGATGATCGTCAGCCCGTGCTGCTCGCCGAGCGCCTCGAGGAGGGCGGCGAAGCGCTCGTGGTGGGCCTCGGCGGCCGCGCGGAGGTCCGTGCCGAAGGGGGTGAGCGTCGCCTCGGGCAGCACGAGCACCCGCGCCCCCTCCCCCGCGGCGCGCTCGGCGGCACGGCGCACGGTCTCGAGGTTCGCGTCGACGTCCTCGGAGACCTCGATTTGGGCGAGGGCGATGCGGGGCCCGGCGGCGCGCTCCGCGGCGGCGACGTCCTCCGGGGTGTCGAGGTCCGCGGCCTCGGCGCCCGTCGCGGGGACCAGCTCGAGCTGCTCGGGCGCGAGCTGGGCGTACACCGCGCGCAGGGCGAGGTCCTGCCAGCCGGTGCCGGGCCGCTCGACGGCGGCGAGCGCCTGGCGCAGCAGGGCGAGCGGCCAGGCGGCGGTGAGGAACTGGGCGGTGCCGTCCTCCCGGGCGAGCGCCGCGACCCGGCCCAGCGCCGCCCGATCCAGCAGGGCGTGGAGCGTCTCCGTGCGCAGCAGCGGCATGTCCCCGCCGAGCACGAGCACCCGCGCCGTGTCGCCGAGATCCCCGAGCTCCGCGACGCCGCGCGCGAGGGCCGCGGCGGGGCCGGCGAGCTCGGGCTCCTCCCGCACGAACCGTGCTCCGTGGCGCTCGGCGATGCCGGCGCCGTCCTCCCCCTCGGGGCCGACGACGATCCGTCGCTGCACCGGCGCGCTGCGCAGCACCCGCTCGAGGGTGGGCACGCCACCGACGGGCAGGCGGGTCTTGTCGCGGCCGGCGAGCCGACGCGCGGCGCCGCCCGCGACCACGATCGCGGCGGTGCTCGGCGCAGGGGTGTGAGGGTGGTCCCGGTGTGCGTGCGGCATGCGGCGATCCTGCCACGGCCCGCTACGATGACCGAGGTCCGCGTCACGCCCCGACTTCGGGGCCGGCGCCCACGCCTCCGTAGCTCAGGGGATAGAGCACCGCTCTCCTAAAGCGGGTGTCGCAGGTTCGAATCCTGCCGGGGGCACTGCACTGACCAGCGAGGACGGCCGTCATCGGACGGTCTCCTGCGATCCCTGGGTCGCCTGTGACCCCCGCGTGACACCCGCCCTGCCGTTCACCAGCTCCAGCGCCGCGACATCTTCGCTACCCGCCACGTGGGTGTAGCGCGATGTGACCGACAGCGAAGAATGCCCGGCCCAGGTCCGCACCGTCGCCAGCGGCACACCGGCACGCACCCACTCTGAGACCGCTACATGCCGAAGGTCGTACAGCCGCAGCTCCGGGGCGATCACTGACCAGCGCACGTCTCGACGCAGGTTCCGCGATGCGATCAGACCTCCCCCGGGAGCTGTGAAGACGCGCTCCCGAGGGGAACGTTCCGACATGTGCTGCTCCAGGTCGCCGCGCACCGCAGCAGCGACGGGGACGAACCGCGCCTGGTGGTTCTTCACGTCCTTCTCCGGATGCCCCTCAGGATGGGACCGCAGCACCCGGAGGCGCCCCCCGGACACGTCACCGACTCGGAGAGCTCTCATCTCGCCCGGGCGGAGACCGGTGTACGCCATTACCCGCACGTACAGGCGGTACCCCGGGTCGTTGATCTGCGCCGCGATCATCTCCACGTCGTCCCACGTCGCCATGGTCGCGGCATGATTCGGGGCCTCCCCTGCGACTTTCACACCCTTTGCCGGGTTGTCGGTGCGAAAACCACGACGTACGGCCCACCCGAAGAACGCCGAGAGCGAGATCAGGGCACGCCTCTTCGTCCCCGCCGAGACACGGAGCCGGTGAATGTAGCGCTCAACCTCCGCATGGGTAAGCTCCCCCACCGGTGACCGCGACACCGAGACCGGGAGAGCATTCAGGAACCGACGGTCCGTCGCCACCGTCGAGGCGGCAACTCGCCCCTCGCGGTCGGACAAGAACTCTGCCACCGCAGCGGCAACGGTCGTGCTCTTGCCGAGCCGGGGATCGAACCCTCCAGCAAGACGCACGCGCTCAGCAGCTTCCCACGCCAAAGCGTCCTTCTTGCGGTCGAACGTCTTCGTCGAGACCACGTGCCGCCCACGCTTGACCCGGGCCCGGAACCTCCCCGAGGGAAGCTTGTCCACGCTCACGCCGCGACCTCGCGCAGCCAGGCCTCGACGTCTGCGCGCGCGTACCGAGGAAGCGACGGCGCCAACCAGGTCACCCGCGGCCCGATCCCCGCTGTGCGCCACCGGCACAGTGTCGATTTGTCGACCCGCAGCCATTGAGCGACCTCCGCGCTCGTCATGTACTCATCCATCTCCCGTTCCTTTCTTGAATCTCTGCTCTCTATGACGTTCCGACCGCAGCTGTGCGTACTCGCGGGCTCGTGCAGCCGCAGCCTCCGCCAGCTCCTTGTCTCCCTGGCTCCCCCAGCCGCTGCCGACGAACTCCCATGACGACGCGACCACCAACGTCGTTTCCTCGTCCGAGAGGAGGTACGCCTCCAGATCAGCAACATCGAGCGGTTCACCCGCGCGCACTGCCTCAGCCTTCAGCCGAGCGAACCGGCGCCGCGCCGCGCGCAACCTACCCAAGGTCACGGAGTAGGCCCGCGACTTGGTCGAGAAGTGCCCCCGGAACCCGAGCATCCGCGCCCACTTCCCGAGCAGCACGTACGGCGAGTCCTCCGCGAAGGCATAGGCCCGTTTCGACAGTGCCCAGCACTCCCGCTCCATCCGCTGGTGGTGGGGACTCGGCACCGCATCTCCACTGGTGGACTTCGTTGCGTACTTCGCCAGGTAGCCCGCGACCTGGCCCGCGTGCAGTTCGTCGCTGCTCTGTGCGTCATCGAGCATGTCCCCCGAGCGCCCCGCACGGACGACCTTGGCGTCGAACTGGTTCCCGAAGCGCAGAACCCGCAGCACGTCATCACCGTCCACGGGAGGTGCCTCCACTCGCACGCTTCGCACGGCTTTCTCCACCAGGATCGCCAGCATCCGCCCGTCGATGGGTGATGGGGAACCGGGACCATCCGGACCGTCCAGGCGGATCAGCGCATGGAAGTGCACGAGACCTCGAGCCTGGAACTCCGCGACTTTCGCGTACTGCACCGTCGCGACCTTCCGCAGACCCGCGCTCGTCATTCCCAGGTGCGCGGCAAGAACGCGCCGCAGCGCGATAGTGGCTCGGCGCCACAGCTCGGGAGCATGCCACTGCCAAACCACCGCCGATGTCCAGTCGTAGCACTCCCAGCACAACGGCGAGCCCAGCAGGCGATCCCCTTCCGGATGCGATGCATGGCAGCCCCGCAGACGACCGTGGGAGCAGGCCTCTGCGTCGCTCCGAGGACGGCAGCGCCCTTCGCCTCGCAGCCCATGAACGTGGCCGAATGATGGAGCGGTCATGGTCGCGAACACCAGTGGATTGTTCGCCACCGCCTTGGGAACCTGCTTGCCACCCAGCAGGCCCGTCCGGATCAGCTCGAAGGTGTCCCGCGCGTAGATGCGAGAGCAGGCCGGGCACTTGTCCGCGCGTCGATTCCCGCAGGGAACTCGGACCACTCCATCGTGCGCCTGCGAGGAGCTGAACGTCTCGACAGCTCCAGTCCGTATGTCCACTGCCGTTGACGAACCACGCAGCCGGACCGGATGCGAACACCACCCCAAACGCGATGCCGACTCGCTCCACTGAGACCACTGGCCCGTCCGGACACACCGTTCCGCAGCCTGTCGGGCCGCCGGGGAAAGCTGCGCTATGTCAAGGTCAGGCAACGCACCTGCACCCGGCATACGAGAGGAGACAAAGCCAGTGAGCAGAGCCTCATCCATGGCGAGCCACAGCCTGCCCGCACGTCTGCGTCATCACGCGGCCTCGTTCCGTGGCTTCCGCGAGCTCCTCGAACTTCGCGACCGTGAGGAGGCCTCCGTGCGTCGCGTCGGCGACGGTGAGTCCGTGTTCTCTTCCTGGTCCTTCTTCGACTCACGGACAATCGGTCCAATCACCGACCGACGAAGGTCTGCATGCTCGGCGGCAATCTGCCCAGCCACCTCACTGGACAGGTAGCCGAATCGTACGACTTCTCGGTCTCCGTTCTCGGACGCGACCACCGCATACCCGGGAACGGCAGGCAACGAGGTTGCTGACGGCTCATCGGGCCCCGGCGCCGTGCCCAGAATCGCGCGCTCCGCCTCATGGGTCTTCACACGGAAAGCGATGGCGCTGGCGGCATTCGCACCGATGGTCGTCGGGAGCGAATCGCTCGTTGGCTTCTGAGTCGTCGGTATGACCCAGATCCCGACCGAACGCCCCTTCCGCACGAGAACCGAGAGCGCCGCCTCCGTGCGCTGCCGGTACGCCAGGGCGTCCTTATCGGCCCTCGGGATCATCTCCTTGTCCAGCACGGTCTGGCACTCGTCAACTACCACCACCAGTAGCGGGATATCGGGCGACGGCCCACCCGTCTCCCAGATCGAAGGGCCACCGCGCATCTGGACCATCCCGTCCAGCCGGGAACGCATCACCTGCACCACGGCCTCGAGTTCGAGGGCCACTCGCTCCCGGTCCTCGTCATCGCGGTTGTAGAGAGCTGCCCGCGGGGCGAGCCATCCCCAGTCGTGCCCACCCTTGCCGTCCCAGACGAAGAACTGCACCGCAGGAGAAGAGACGAGCCCACTCAGCAGAGTCGCGAGACCACCGGTCTTCCCTCCACCAGGGAGCCCGCCCACGACCGTCCCGCTGCACTCTCGCAGCCTGTGGGTAGCAAGACTTCCGTCAGCCCGAACACCGTAGGGAACTGCGTCCCAGTCACCGGACCACGGCAACGGCCGGTCGAGAAGCGCAAGCTCAGCCCGCGCGTCACGTCGAGGCTCACTCAAGAACGTGATTCGGAAGTGCCCGCCCACGGCAGTCTGTTCCACACTCACGTCCTGTGCACCATCGATGATCGCGAGCCGATCCCACAGGACCGCCTCCACCGCATAAGGGTCCGTCAGCGAGGCCAAAGGAGCATCGATCGTCCACACTCCCCGCGCGAAGCTCGTCCGATAAAGGGTGGTGTCATCGGAAGTGACGAAACCGAACTTCCGTAGCAACCCGTTACCTGCACTGCGCTCCCGAGCCTCACGGCGCCGCCGCAGCTCCGACGCAACCGGCAGCGCCTTCGTCACCCAGGGGAACCGCCGCGACAGGATCGCCAGAACCACGAGCACACCCGCAACCACGACGGTGCGCACGGGCCATGACGCGTAAGCATCAGCATCCGCCGACCAGGCCATAGCGAACACCGTTAACCAAGCGAGCGCGACCCAGAATCGCCGGAACAGCCAAGACGCGGAGATGAAGAGCACCGCCAGGCAGCCCCCGGCGAGAGCCGCAGCCCAGTCGTCATCCTTCCGGGCCGACATCAGGCGGCCGCCTTCTTCGCGTCCTCACTGCCAGCGATGGACTCAGCCGACCACGAGCACGCGATCGAGTTCGTGCGACGATCCACACGGACTGAGACCGACAAGCCGTCGAACGAGACCGGTCGGAAGGGCTGCACGCTCGGCTTGCTCATCGCACCGACCGTCACCTTCTCCGAGAGCGTCGACGCTCTCCCCCACTCCTCCGACCGGTAGACGCACTCCACCGCCCAGAGGGGCATCCCCGTGTCCCCGTGACGAGCCTGGTTGTCGCCAGGCCGACGCTTGCCATCGACCTCGACCCACTCCATGACGGGCTCCACCACACCCGTGCCGATCATCTGCTGCTTGCTGCTGTCCACGGCGAACGTCGCCATCTCAACCACCCCTTCCGGTGTCGTGGTTGCAAGCGTCGCACGCAGCGTGCCATTTGGCAAGCATCTCCTGCCGTGCGGCACTCCGTGCCTGCCAGTAGCATGGCTGGATGGCACCGAACGACTACTTCGAAGAGCTACGCGAGCTCCACGGCGCGGTCCCTCCAGCCGTAGCACAAGCCGCGGTCCGCCTCATCGAGCACAGCCGGCAGTTTCAAGTCCCGGAACCAAGCGATATTGGATACGACTGGGCAATATCGGAAATAAACCACGCCTCCCTCTCTATGCTTGCACTCTCGGATGCGCGTTCACTACTCACTGCCTACTTCCGGGAGATTGCCGACCCGAGGCCCTCAATGACAGAAGTAGCTAAAGCCCAATCAATCTCACCCACGACTTTGAGACGGCGATACACTCCTAATCACGTTGCAGCAATCAAGCATCTCATCGAAGGCACGGGTCAAATCGATGACATACTTGGCCCCTTCGACATGCTATTCGACCTCGACCTCGCCGGACTTTCAAAAGCACGTGACGAGGAGATCGCGATTCGAGACCAGCTAGCCGAAGCCTACGAAGTCGTTGAGGTCTCGCTCGCGCGAAAGTTAGGACCGTCC
Organism: Brachybacterium rhamnosum; assembly: GCF_039526185.1. Lineage (NCBI taxonomy): Bacteria > Bacillati > Actinomycetota > Actinomycetes > Micrococcales > Dermabacteraceae > Brachybacterium > Brachybacterium rhamnosum. Next base: position 1,485,781 of record NZ_BAAAIS010000002.1, on the reverse strand, counting down.
ATACCGGACGCAGATGAAGAAAACCCCTACTATCTAGATCCCGTCTTCGAGCGCAATATCCTTCACCCAAGGCGACGCCGCCGCCTCTTAACAGATTACAATGAGAATATCATGCGCGATGCCATATCGGGCAACGCGGTACTGACACAGATCTGGAAGCAATGGACGGCACCTCCACCTCAAGAGAACTACGAAGACCCCGACACTCCCCCGTTCTAGTAGCCGAAAATCCAATCGCGCGAAGATCACGCGGGAAAACGCCTCGATGGAGGGCCGCCCCTCCCCGAAGGTTCAGGAAGTAACCATCGCGTGGACTAGTCCGTGGCGCCCTTACCCCAGACCGCTTCACCAAGTGCCTCAAGGACAGGAAGCGAAGAATCCTTAAAAGGCTGCTCGGTGACGTGCTTTACGGCATCACTGATAGTCCTTTTTGCCGTCGTCAGGTTGTCCGCCTCGCCACCCGAAACACCAAGCACGGATGCGGCGGCAGTAAAATTCTCTGACCACTTCTTCCGTGGGTTCTTGAACTGATTCTCTTTGAATGTTCGCCCAAAGGTCTCGGCGAGTGAGTCAAGGTAAACTTCAGGATTCAGAAGATCCTCAATTTCCGACTGTATCCGGCCCGCGTCGCGCAGCACGAAAATACTCTTGCGATCTATTATTCCCTCATCGTGGAGTCGTTCGGCTTCCATGCTCCCGGCTTTGTCGCCATCGAGCACCACAAGAATGCGGCAGGCGGTAGATCGTTCTTGCTGTATTAGCCGTGCAATTTTACCACTGCCTGTCGCGGCCTTGAAAACAATGCGACCAGCCGCAATATCTGTCGCATCTGACACGCTGAGAAAGCTGAGCGCGACGGGTAGGATCGCAGCGTCCGTCAGCCCCTCGGTAATGATGACGACCTCGGCCGAGTTCAAATTGTCGTGCAGTTCGACCCCTAGAACCTCTCGGATATCCTTCACCGAACGCGCGGCCGAAGCCGTATTGCCCCTAACGAGAACATTCGCTGAAACCTTCTCACGGTTCACAAAAATAGGATTATGCGTGGCCAGAACCACTTGCTGCTCACGAGCAATCTTCGTGAAGAGTGTGAGTAGGTCATGCACCGCGCGCGAGTGTAGGTGCGCCTCGGGTTCGTCCACCAGGAGGACCAAGTTTGATTCCGCGCCGCTCGCCCGCTCACGCGCAAGATGCTGAATCAGCGCCAGAGAGAACAGGCTCTTAATGCCGTCCCCCTTCTGCTCGAGCGAAGTCGCCGATCCGTCATCAATAGTGACGCGATTTATGCTCTGCGAGGATCGCACGTCGCGCTGCTCAAGTTCAACCGACTCAACGCCAGGAAGATAGCTTGAAATAGTCAACTTAAGGTCGGATTGAACGCCCTCAACTACGTCTGCTCGAAGCTCATTAACTTTGCGGAGTGCTTCTTGGTAATCTTCGGTGCGCGCGAGCTCAGCTAGGCGGATTGAAGCGAGTTCATTGAGCAACGAGATAGCCTGCTCCATGGTACGCATCGCAGGCACCATGACGTAGTCAATCCGCTCACTTACGAAACGAGCAATCGCAGGAGCTTTCTTGCTGTACCCAGCGGCGCCCTTACCCGGTTTGACTACTTGGAGAGACGTTCTTGTGCGACCAAATCGAAGCTCGATCGGCAGGTCCCCATTATTATAAAGACCCGTTGCCTCTTTGAAGGCGATCATCTCGTTTTCGCTTAGCTTAAATCTAATGCGAATGACCGTCGGCTTGGGACTTGATGCCGATTGCTTGTGCAACGGGAAGTCTGTGACCCACTCATAGTTAACATCACGATGCCTATCGGGTCTCCTTCGTGGGCGATAGGACTCGTATACCATCATGACTTGGCGGCCCGTGAGTTCTCCAGTTCGGGTTGCCTCGTCCGGCAGGCTTCCCCAGGCATCGATGACACGGAGCCCCAATGCGACGGAACGCAATAGATTGCTCTTGCCCTCATTGTTTGGCCCAACCAAAGTTGTAAGGTCTGCAAGATCAAAACGTGTCTGGCGGCCGATCGACCGATAGTTACCCACTGTCACATCAGAAATCTTCATCGCCACTCCGTCCCAAACATCCGTGTCTTCGCCACAGAGCGGGCGACGTCTGTTCCACATGATGCCACGGATGCCCAGACCTACGACGTACTTCTAACATATTCACAGAACTTCAGCTCTCCTCCACGCGTACTTTGCCCATGCGTGGACGTCGCGGCCGCGGACTGTTCCCTCCGCCTTGGGTAGGTCGGGTGAGAACTTTCCTTACTGACTCAAGGCGGCGGCTACGCCGCCGCGCGGCAGCGCTGCGCCGTGCGCCCGCGTGTCCTCGCTCCGCTGCGGGCCGCGGTGCTCCGTCGCTGCGCCGCCGCATAGCAAGAGCCGGCCCCCTCCGATCAGGAAGAAGCCGGCCACTGCCAGGACGGGCGCTCAGTCTCCGGACAAGTCGTCCAACAGCGCCGCCTCCAACTCCGATCCCTGGACCAGACGGACCGTCACCTGAACGTCCTCAGCATCAAGCTCCCAAGCCTTCGCTGCGTACGCACGAATCTGCTCGTTCAGCTCTTCGAGGTCCTCAGCCACTAGAGCGCCCGCAGGAGTCAACACCACTCCCCGAAGCACACCGTCCACTTCGTACGCGACCGCTACGGCCTCCTTCACCGCACGTCCGTAGAGCGCAGGAGCGGGTCTGTCCCCCATGACAAGCCGCCAGAGCCCGGTGTGGATCCCGAACGCCTCCCTCGGAAGCCGAACGACGGCCGTGCCGTCCACCTCAATTTCTCCCGCCTCGAACCGCTCCGCGAACTCTGCAAGCCGCGCTTCGTCCGCAGCCTCGGCGTCTCGGTCTTCCTTGTTCATCACGACTTCCTCCACTAGAACTGGTTACGATCACGACCTCCGCCTTCCAGCTACAGGTGGAGCGCGGACAGTAGGTAGACCACAGGACCTCGTCGCGCGGCCGTACTCGGGCGCTCCCATCGATTCACCGTGGGCGTGGGGCTGCCGCGAACGCTCCGCGTCCTTGCCCTCGGTACCATGCTGGGCACGTCGGTACGTGACCCCCTGGTGACCCCCGACGGCGCACTCGGCAGCGATCAGCTCCCTTCGGACACCCTGTGCACCACCTGCAACGGCGCAGGTGACAGCCTGCCCAGGACTCCTAAAGCGGGTGTCGGCAGTTCGAATCTGCCCGGGGGCACCATCACGGCCGTACTGCTCCTCCCCGACGGGGCCCACCGGATGACGCCGTCGGCGGCGCGGCGAGGGTGACGCCCAGGAGTCAGGGTCCACCGAGCAGACCGCGAGCGAAGCCGTCGACGATGACGAGCACGCGCGACATCACCACACCCATCGCGGACCTCCCCGCTTTCGACACAGAACCCCCACGAACTGGATGATCGGCGGCGGCATACTCGCCGCATGACCTCCTCCGCCTCGCTCCCCGCCCGCCTCGTCGGCCCGGTCGGAGCGGCAGCCGTGCTGGCCTATGCGGCCTTCGCAGCACTGCAGATCCAGGTGCTCAACCCGCTCGCCACGATGCCCGACCTCACGCTGGAGGAGATCCACGACGTCATCGACGGGAGGGATTCCGAGGACACCATGGGCTGGGGACTGATGACGGTCACCCTCCTCATCGGACCTGTCACCGCGGTGATCGTGGCAATCCTCGGCGTGCGCGGGCGAGTGAGTGCCGGAACCGTCGCGATGATCATGCTCGGCCTGCTCTCGCTCGGCTCACTCGCCTACCTGGTGGCGTCCTTCCCGGCCGGGATGACCCTGGCCCACACCTTCATGGTCGGGGGCGCAGATCACGCTCCATGGGCGACGATCCTGCACAGCGTCAGCGCGGTCTCGCTCTTCGCACTGGCGGGGGCGGTGATCGCCCGAGCGGTGCGCACGTCGATGAGATGAGTGGCGGCGTTCCGTTGCGGCGTCGCCCCCGCAAGACATCCCGGTCCGCGACCGTCTCGAGGACGGGTCATCGAGGGACGTCGGAGCTGCTGCGCGCTCGCGGCGTGGCCGTCGTCGTCGGACAGCCTCGTCCGGTCAGCTGAGAGCCGGCAGGGCCTACCTCACTCCCGGCCTGTCACCTCCCGCACCGCGCGGACGATCCTCGCCCGCGCCTCACGGCCCTCCGGGGTCGGCAGCAGCGGATGGACGTGGATCTGGCCCGGCGCCTCGTGGTGCTCGATCGGCCCCCCTCGCGCCGTGCGCGGCGCACGAACAGCCGCGTGTCGGTGTTCAGCAGGTCCCGCGTGCCGCTGAAGAGCAGCAGCGGGCCCAGTCCTCGGAGGTCGCCGAGGAACGGGTTCAGCACCGGATCCTCGCCGTGCTCGCCGATCCAGCGCTCGGTGAGCTCGAGCTGCCCGGCCCTCACGAGCCAGGGGTCGTGGGGCTGCACGGCGTCGATCTCCGGGTCCTGCATCCACAGGTCAAGGGCGGGGGCGATGAGGACGGTGAGATCCGCCGCCCTCCCCCTGTCCCGCAGCAGGAGCGCCGCGGAGAGCGTGATGGTGCCGCCCGCGGTATCGCCGTGCAGCACGAGCGGGCGCGCCGCCTCCTCGGCGAGGCGGGCGACGACGGGGACGACCGTCTCCGCGGTGCCGCCGTGCTGGACCAGCGGGTAGACGGGCAGCAGCACCTCGACCCGCGCCTCGACGGCGAGCTGCTGGGCGAGCCGCCAGTGGGCCGGGGCGGCGGTCGGTCCGCTCGGGCCGGAGGGTCAGCTGCGCGAGGCGGCGCCGCACGTCCTCGCGGGTGCGGTGGTGGCGGTCCGCGCGGCGCACGCGCATGGCGGCCGGCATGAGGCGGGCCGCGAGGCTCAGCCGCGGAGCGCCGGACCCACCGGGCTCCCTCCGGTCACCGCCCACCTAGCCGGCCGGGGCCGGCTCCGGCACCTGCTCGTGCAGCGCACGGGCGAGGCCGGAGAGCTCAGGGATCTCGGCGGCCTCGGCGAGGGCGCTCTCGAGCACCCGGTCGTGGGTGGGGTGCGCGGCCTCGAGAAGCGCGCGGCCGGGCGGGGTGAGCTCGGTGTAGATGCCGCGGCGGTCATGGGTGCAGAGGATGCGCACGAGCAGGCCGCGGTCCTCGAGGCGGGTGACCAGGCGCGTGGTGGCGCTGCTGGAGAGCGCGGCGGCGCGCGCGAGCTGGCGCATGCGCATGTGCCAGCCGTCCTGCCTGCTCAGCGCGTCGAGCACGGTGAACTCGACGACGGAGAGCTGGTGCTCCTTCTGCAGCGCCTGCTCGAGCTCGCCCTCGATGAGCCCGTGGAGCGCGGCGAGCGTGCGCCATCCCCGTGCCCGGATCTCCACGGCGTCGTCCGCGATGCCCATGTGGCCTCCCTTACTCGTACGAACGCACCCAGCATACCCTCCTTGCGCCGATAGCGCGCGTGTGCAACGATCTCGTCCGTCAGATTCCTTTGCGTCTGCAACTACTGCAGACGCGCTTCATCGTCTGGCGCAGGTTATCCCGCGCCGCACACCAGGAGGATCACCCCTCATGCCCCTCGCACTCCTCGCCCTCGCCGCAGGCGGGTTCGGCATCGGACTCACCGAGTTCGTCATCGCCGGCCTCCTGCCCGAGGTCTCCACGAGCCTCGGCGTCTCCGAGGCCACCGCCGGCGGCCTCATCTCCGGCTACGCCCTCGCCGTCGCGGTGGGCGGGATCCTCATGACCGTCGCGCTCTCCCGCGTGGACCGCAAGCGCGCCCTCCTGGCCCTGATGGTCTTCTTCATCGCCGGCAACCTGCTCTCCGCGCTCTCGCCCGACTACGCGACCATGCTCGCCGGCCGCATCATCGCCGCCCTCACCCACGGCGCGTTCTTCGGCATCGGCTCCGTCGTCGCGGCCTCCCTGGTCGCCCCGCAGAAGCAGTCCGGCGCGATCGCGCTCATGTTCGCGGGTCTCACCATCGCCAACGTGCTCGGCGTGCCGCTGGGCACGCTGCTCGGCCAGGCCGCCGGCTGGCGCTCCACCTTCTGGGCCATCACCCTCATCGGGATCCTCGCCCTGATCGGCATCGCGATCCTCGTGCCGCGCGGCGTCGCCGCCCCGCAGAGGAACGGCGGGAGCATCCTGCGCGAGTTCACGATCTTCCGCTCCGGCCAGGTGTGGGCCTCCATGCTCGTGACCGTGCTCGGCTACGGCGGCATGTTCGGCGCCTTCACCTACATCGCCTTCACCCTCACCGAGGTCTCCGGCTTCGCCTCCTCCTCGGTGCCGTGGCTGCTCGTGCTCTTCGGCGGCGGGCTCTTCATCGGCAACATCCTCGGCGGGCGCGCCGCGGACAAGCACGTGAGCCTCACCCTCGTCGTCGCGCTCTCCGCCCTGACCGCGGTCCTCGTGATCTTCGCGCTCACCGCGCAGAGCAAGGTCGCGACCATCGTCGCGCTCGTGCTCATGGGCGCCCTCGGCTTCGCGACCGTCCCGGCCCTCCAGACGCGGATCATGCGCCACGCGTCCGCGGCGCCCACGCTCGGCTCCGGCGCGAACATCGCCGCGTTCAACCTCGGCAACGCCTTCGGCGCCTGGGTGGGCGGCGTGACCATCACCGCGGGCCTCGGCTACACCTCCCCGCTGTGGGCCGACGCGGCGATCACCCTCGCGGGCCTCGCGATCCTGCTCGTCGCGGATCTCGCCCCCGGCGGCGAGCTGCGCCGACGGGGCACCGCGGAGGTCACCCCCGCCGCCGAGCCCGCGCTCGCGACCCGGTGACCCCAGCGGCCCCCCCCACCCGCTCCCCTCACCTCACCCACCTCCCGTCGGCCGACCCCGGCCGGCACCACCACCCGGAAGGACCCCTCATGACCACCTCCGTCCCCACCGTCCCCCTCCGCGACGGCAGCTCCATCCCGCAGCTCGGCTTCGGCGTCTTCCAGGTCCCGGACGACGAGACCACCGCCGCCGTGGGCCACGCGCTCGAGGCCGGCTACCGCAGCATCGACACGGCCGCCGTGTACGGCAACGAGCGCGGCGTGGGCCGGGCGATCGCCGCCGCGGGCCTCCCCCGCGAGGAGCTCTTCGTCACCACCAAGCTGTGGGTCGCCGACCTCGAGGACCCGCGCGCGGCGCTCGCGGCGAGCCTCGAGAAGCTGGGCCTGGACCACGTGGACCTCTTCCTCATCCACTGGCCGGCCCCCGCGACCGATGCCTACCTCGGCGCCTGGCAGACCCTCGAGGCGCTCCGGACGGAGGGCCTCACCCGCTCGATCGGCGTCTCGAACTTCCTGCCCGAGCGCCTGGACCGACTCGCCGAGCTCGGCGGGGAGCTGCCCGTGATCAACCAGGTGGAGCTGCACCCGGCGCTGCAGAACCGCGAGACCGTCGCGGCGAACGCCCGCCACGGCATCGTCACCGAGGCGTGGAGCCCCCTCGCGCAGGGCGCCGTGCTCTCCGACCAGGCCGTGCTCGACGCGGCGGAGGCCCACGGCGTCACCGCCGCCCAGGTGGTGCTGCGCTGGCACCTCCAGCAGGGTCGCGTGGTCATCCCGAAGTCCGTGACCCCGGCCCGGATCGCCCAGAACCTCGACGTGTTCGGCTTCGACCTCTCGCCGGAGGAGCTCACGGCGATCGACGCCCTGGAGCGCGACGGCCGCACCGGCCCCCACCCGGCCGAGTTCAACGGCTGATCCCCTCGACGGCCGACGGGGACGCCCGGCCCATCACCCGCGCGGTGGTGGGCCGGGCGTCCCCCGTTACGCTGTCCGGGACCGTTCGCCCTGAGGAGACCCGTGACCGACCGACCGCGCCGCCCCTTCGACGCCACCTGGCTGCCCTTCGGCATCCTCATCGGCACGATGCTCGGGATCGGCGTGGGGATCGAGCTGCTCGGCAACATCTGGGCCGGCGGCGCGGTGGGCGTGGGCCTGGGCCTCGCGATCGGGATCGCCCTGGGCCTGCGCGGCCGGCGCGGTCCGAGCGCCGAGGAGAGCGAGGACGCGATCATCGACGCGGCCGAGCGCGAGGCCGCCCGCCGGCGGGATCCTCGCAGCGACGACTGAGCGGGGGCGGGAGCGCGGATCGTTCCTCCCGAACGGTCTGTCATGCACATTCCAGGTGTCGTGCCCGAATCTCCGAGGTTCCGGTGCCATGCTGTGGATCACACCGGGTGAACCGGCGATGAACAGCCCCCTGCTTCCCGAGGAGGACTCGATGAAGATCACCGATACGCATGACACCGCAGCCGAGCACTTCGACTACCTGGCGGAGGAGACGGTCGACAGCGACGCCGACCTGATCGCACGCACTGCCGGCAGCTCCCGCCGCTCCGTCTCCGAGGAGCTCCAGGACAGGCGCTCCGCCTGACGGCACGGGGCGGAGCATGCTCCACCCCGTCTCCGCACCACCGCGAGCGGTGGGCCGCCCTTCCCCCTGGGCGGTCCACCGCTCGCGGCTTCTCCCTGCATCCCTGCGCGCGGCAGGGACCGGGCTCAGGCGCCGATGCCCACCTCGGCGCCCGCGGCGGCGGAGCGGTAGCAGGCCTCGAGGACCTCGGCGCGGCGCAGCGCGATCTCCCCGGTGTGCTCGGCGGGATCGCCATTGCGCACCACCTCGATGAAGTCCGCGACCGCGGCGGCATGGCGGCCGTCGGGGCCGATGGCCGGCTTGACCTCCGCGGGGAGCCCCGCGACCTCGGTCCAGACGGTGAGGTGGTCCCCCTCCGGCGTACCGAAGACGAGCTCCGCGCCGCCCTCGGTGCCGTACAGCGTCACCGAGCAGCGGTCCGAGGGGATCATCTGCGCCCAGCTCGCCTCGAGCAGCACGGTCGCCCCGTCCTCGAGTCGCAGGAAGGCCGTCGCGAGGTCCTCGACCTCGAAGGGGACGCCGTCGGCCACGTCGGAGATGCCGAAGCCGGAGCCGCCGCGCCCGCGCGGGCCGAAGTCCGCGTAGGTGCTCGCGGAGGCCGTGCGCACGGCGGGCTCGCCCAGCAGGTGCAGGGTCATGTCGAGCATGTGCACACCGATGTCCGCGAGGGCGCCGCCGCCGGACTTCTCGGCCTGCGTGAACCAGGTCCCCAGGCCCGGGATGCCCGCGCGGCGCACCCAGCCTGTCTTCGCGTAGTGGATCTCGCCCAGCACGCCGGACTCGATGACCTGGGCGAGGGCGGCGACGTCGCCGCGGCGGCGATGGTTGAAGGACACCTCGAGGATGCGCCCGGTACGGCGGGAGGCCTCGACCATCGAGCGGGCGGCCTCGGCGGACTGCGCCATCGGCTTCTCGGTGAGGACGTGCACACCGGCCTCGAGGGCGGCGATCGCCATGGGCGCGTGGAGGAAGGTGGGCGTGGCGACGGAGACGATGTCGAGATCGGCCTTCTCGAGCATCTCCTGCCAGTCCGGGTAGCGCAGCTCGACGCCGTGCTCGTCGCCGAAGCGGGTGAGCAGATGGTCCTCCATCGCGGAGAGCGCGACGAGATCCACGGTGGGATCGGCGGCGTAGGCGGCGACGTGCTGCTGGCCGGCCCAGCCCAGGCCGATCACGCCGGCGCGGAGTCGTCGCGGGGCGGAGGTGGCGGGGGTGGCGGTGGTCATCGGGAGGTCCCTTCGTCGGTGGAGGCGCCCGGCAACCCTAGTGGCTGCGGGGCCCCCGCGCCGTGGCGGGTCGGTGCCCGGGACCGCCGCCCCGGCGACGGCGCTCGCGGTGCACCGTCGACGGGCCGACCGACGGGGCTCCGGCTCAGGCGACGGGGACGAAGTCCTGCTCGGCGAAGTCCGCGACCTCGGTGGCCCAGCGGGAGGCGACGAAGCCGCGGTGGTCGGGGTGGGCGTCGTAGACGTCATAGGCGGCCTGGTCCGCGAAGGTCATGGCGAACTGGAAGCGGAAGGGGCTCTTGGTGCTCACCTGGCGGGAGACGGTGAAGTCCTGCACGCCGGGGATCGCGGTGAGCAGGGCGGGCCCGGCGGTGAGGAAGTCGCGCTCCTCGGCGGAGCCCTCGGCGTGGACGAGCGTGAAGGAGACGGTATGGCGGATCATGGAGGCACCGTAGCCGCCTGCCGCCCCCGCTCTTGGCACGAGCCATATCGTGGGCGGTCCGCCCCGGAGGAGCACGACATGACCGCGACCGACGACCCCGCCCGGACCGTCCCCGCCCTGCTCGAGGAGCTCGACGGCCTCGCGGACCCGCGGATCCTCGAGGTCAACCGGCGCCACGGCGACGAGCACGCGGTGAACCTCTCCGCCCTGCGCGCCGTCGCGAAGCGCCTGCGCTCGGACCACGAGCTCGCCCTCGCGCTGTGGGCCACCGGTCAGGTGGACGCCCGGCTGCTCGCCCTGCTCATCGCGAAGCCGCGCCTGCTCTCGCCGGAGGAGCTCGATGCGATGCTCCGCGAGGCGGGCACCCCGAAGGTGCAGGACTGGCTGGTCAACTACATGGTCCGCAAGTCCAAGCACACCGAGGAGCTGCGGGGGCGCTGGATGGAGGACCCGGACCCGGTCGTGCAGAGCGCCGGCTGGGCGCTCACCTCCGAGGCCGTCGCGAAGCGCCCCGAGGTGCTCGACCTGCCCGCCCTCCTCGACGACGTCGAGGCGCGGATGGCGACAGCGCCGGAGCGCCTGCAGTGGGCGATGAACCAGACCCTCGCGACGATCGGCATCGAGCATCCGGAGCTGCGCGAGCGCGCCCTCACGATCGGTGAGCGGCTCGGCGTGCTGCGGGACTACCCGACGGCCGTCGGCTGCATCTCGCCCTTCGCCCCGATCTGGATCACGGAGATGGTGGCGCGGCGCGAGGAGGCCTGAGGCCCGTCGGCCACGTCGGCCACCGACTCCGCCCGAGTCACTTCGCGGAGCGCTCCGTGATCGTCAGGTCCAGCGGGAAGTCGACGGGGCTGCCGGGGAACAGCAGCCTTCCCGCGGCGTCCGCGGCGTCGCGGACCGCCTGCGCGGCCTCCTCCGCATGCTCGCGCGGGGCGTGCACGATCACCTCGTCGTGCAGGAAGAACGCCAGGTGGGGACGGTTCCCGAGCGCCGGCCCCGAGGCGGTCGCCGCATGCTCCTCGGGAACAGGGGCGATCCGCGACAGCCGCAGGCGGAGGTCCGCGAGCCACGCGAGGGCCCACTCCGCGGCGGTCCCCTGGACCACGAAGTTGCGGGTGAAGCGGCCCCGGTCACGGCCGGCACGGCGGGCCCGCTCCTCGTCGGCGGTCGTCGCGTCGACCACCCCGCCGCGGGTCTGCACCGCCGCCCACTCCGGGCCCGGCGGCGGGGAGGTGCGCCCGAGCCAGGTGTGCACGGTCCCGCCCCGCTCCCCCGTCGCCGCCGCCTCGTCCACGAGCGCCATCGCGCGGGGGAAGGTGCGCCGCAGCCGCGGGACGAGGCGCCCCGCGTCCCCCGTCGTCGACCCGTAGAGCGCCCCGAGCACGGCGACCTTCGCCTCCGCCCGGGTCGCGACGACCCCGGCCTCGACGATGCCGGAGTAGAGGTCCTTGCCGCGGCCGGCGTCGGCCATCGCCCGGTCTCCCGCCATCGCGGCGAGCACCCGCGGCTCCAGCTGGGAGACGTCCGCTCCCACGAGCATCCAGCCGGGATCGGCGCGCAGCGCGGGCCGCAGCTGCCGCGGGATCTGCAGCGCACCGCCGCCGTTGGACGCCCAGCGCCCGGTGACGACGCCGCCCGGCAGATAGACGGGCCGGTAGCGGCCCTCGTGCACCCATTCGTCGATCCACGCCCACCCGTTCGCCGTGAGCAGCCGCGAGAGCTTCTTGTAGCGCAGCAACGGCTCGATCACCGGGTGGTCGTGCTCGGCGAGCTCCCACTGCGAGGTCGAGGAGACGTCGATCCCCGCGCGGCGCAGCGCCTTCAGCACCCGCGGCGGCGAGTCCAGGGACAGCATCGGATCACCCAGCGCGGTCCGCACCTGAGCGCCCACCTCGACCATGCGGGCCGGCGGCTGGCCGTGCCCGGGCCGGGGGCCCAGCTGCTCGGCGAGGATCCGATCGTGCTCGACCACGTCCCAGGGCATGCCCGCCGCCTGCAGCTCCGCCGCGACGAGCCCGCCGGCGGACTCCGCCGCGGCGAGCAGGCGCAGCGGTGAGGGATCCGCGGCGGAGGCGATCGCCGCCTGCTGCCGGGCGTGCTCGGCGAGCGTCTCCTCGAGGTCATGGGGCACGGCGGAGCCCGCCGCGGGGGCGACATCGAACAGCGTCGCGGCCGGGGGTCGGCCCTCCGCGGGGACGACGGGGCCGGTCTCCCAGGCGGTGGCGGCACGCAGCGCGGCGCCGTCGGTGACCGCGGCGGCGTGCTGGAGGATCGTGTGGACCAGGCGCAGGTCGTGGCATCGCTCCACGCGCACCCCGGCGGCGAGCAGCCCCGGGTACCAGGTGGCCGTGTCGCTCCACACCCAGCGCGGGGTCCCCGCAGCCTCGTGCCCGGCGACGACCTCCGCCAGCCGCTCCTCGTCGAACTCCTGCCGCGGGCCGGGCTCGCCGTCCCCGCCGATCTCGCACAGCGCCACCCGGCCACCGGCCAGGCGTCCCAGCACGCAGGTGGTGGGGCGAGGGGCGGCGGTCATGTGCCGAGGGTACTGCGGGTCCCTGACGCCGCCGGGCGCCCGGACCGCCCACGGTCCGGGCGTCCGGCGGCGCGGCCGACTACTTGATGTAGCCGTTGGGGTTCAGCACGTACTTCCTCGCCGCACCCTTGTCGAAGTCCGCGTAGGCCTGAGGCGCCTCGTCCAGCGGGATCGGGGTGGCCTTCACGGCCTTCGCGATCTGCACCTTGTCATGGAGGATCGCCTGCATCAGCTGGCGGTGGTACTTCATGACGGGGCACTGCCCGGTCGTGAACGACAGCGACTTCGCCCACCCGAGCCCCAGACGGATCGAGAGCGACCCCTCCTGGGCGGCGGCGTCCACACCGCCGGGGTCGCCGGTGACGTAGAGCCCGGGGATGCCGAGCGCGCCGCCCGCCTCCGTGAGATCCATGAGCGAGTTCAGCACCGTCGCCGGCGCCTCGTGGCCGGCGTCGGATCCGTGACCGCGGGCCTCGAAGCCCACGGCGTCCACGCCGCACTCGACCTCCGGGACGCCGAGCAGCTGCTCGATCTGGTCGCGCGGGTCCCCCTGCGAGACGTCCACCGTCTCGCAGCCGAAGGAGCGGGCCTGCTCGAGCCGGTCGGAGTTGAGGTCGCCGACGATCACGACGCCGGCGCCGAGCAGCTGCGCGCCGACGGCGGCGGCGAGGCCCACCGGACCGGCGCCCGCGATGTACACCGTCGAGCCCGGCTTCACGCCGGCGCTGTAGGCGCCGTGGAAGCCGGTCGGGAAGATGTCCGAGAGCATCGTGAGATCGAGGATCTTCTCGAGGGCCTGGTCCCTGTCGGGGAATGTCAGCAGGTTCCAGTCCGCGTACGGGGTGAGGACGTACTCGGCCTGGCCGCCGACCCAGCCGCCCATGTCGACGTACCCGTAGGCGCTGCCCGGGCGGTCCGGGTTCACGTTCAGGCAGATCCCGGTCTTGCCGTCCTTGCAGTTGCGGCAGCGGCCGCAGGCGATGTTGAAGGGGACCGAGACGATGTCGCCCTTCTTGATGAACTCGACGTCCGGGCCGACCTCGACCACCTCGCCGGTGATCTCGTGGCCCAGGATGAGCCCCTCCGGGGCGGTGGTGCGGCCGCGCACCATGTGCTGGTCGGAGCCGCAGATGTTGGTCGCGACGGTGCGCAGGATCGCGCCGTGGGGCACCTTCCGGCCGACGTTGGCCGGGTTCACCCCCGGACCGTCCTTCAGCTCGAACTCGGGGTAGGGGGTGTCGACCACCTCGACGTGGCCTGCTCCCTTGTACGCCACAGCTCTGTTCTCAGACATCATCGTCCTTCCGTGGAACCACTGACGAGCGGCACCGCGAGCGCACCGGGCGTCCGGTGCCGCGGGACCCGCGAGCACGGGACCCTCGCCGGCCAGCCTGCCCCGGCGATCAGGGAAAGACAAGGCCCGGAAGTTTTCCCTCCGGACATGACGGAGCGCCCGCCGGATCGTTCCGACGGGCGCTCCGTGAGCTGTGGGGCTCCGGGGCTCAGGCGCCCTGGATGTTCACGGCGGTGAGGCCGCGATCGGTGCGCTCCACCTCGAAGGAGACCTTCTGGTTCTCCTCGAGGTTGCGGTAGCCGGTGCCGGAGATGTTGCTGAAGTGGGCGAAGACGTCGTCCGAGCCGTCGTCGGGGGCGATGAAGCCGAAGCCCTTGTCGGCGTTGAACCACTTCACGGTGCCAGTTGCCATGTTCCTGTAATCCTTCGATGTCGTCGGCCGAGTCTCGGCCAATGATGCCTGCCGCCGGAAGACGCTCCGCCGACGACGTGGACCCCGAGAAGGGTCCGGCGGCACGCCGCGGACGACGTGCCGAGCACTAGGTTCGCAGACTTTCGCCCCGGATGCGAGCATGATTCCCCGATTGTTCATCGAAGGAGACCGATCGCTCGGTCCCGACCGCTCGGAAGCGCCCGATCGGAGGCCGCCGAGGACGGACATCCATCTCTCACCGCTCCCCGGCGAGCGCGACCGCGTCGAGGTCCCCGTCGAGGTCCGCGGGCGTGAGGCGCGGGCCGAGCCGGGCGCCGAGGATCAGCAGCGCCGCCCCGAGCACCATGAGCAGCAGCACCGACCCGCGAGGTCCGGTGATCCCGGCGAGCAGCGGGAGGTAGAAGGGGTACAGGGCCGGAAGCACGAGGGAGAGGCTGTAGGCGGAGCCGTACCCGGTGGAGCGCACGGCCGTGGGGAAACGCTCGGACAGATACGCGGAGACCGGGCCGTAGGCGGCGACGGTCACCACCTGCAGCAGCGCCGCGCAGAGCGCCGCCCGGGCGAGGCTCCCGGAGCCGACGGCCGCCCACCACAGGGGCGGCCCGAGGAGCAGGGCGGCGATCCCCCAGTGCGTGAGCAGTCGGCGCCGGCCGATCACCGTGGAGAGGTGCCCGGCGAGCGCCATCGCGAGCGCCTGGACGACGGAGGCGATGCCCATGGCGAGCGCGACCTCGGTGGCGGCGAGGGCACCGCCCTCCCCGAGCCGCGCGGTGAGCAGCAGGACCGTCGTGTTCGTGAGCAGCCAGAGCCCCGTCATCATGACGAAGGCCTGCCGGAAGGCGCCGGACCAGCGGCCTGCGAGCACCTGCCGGACGCCGCCCCGCACCGGCGTCGTATTCCCGTCCCTCCCGGCGCGGCGGGTGATGGGGGCGTCGACGACGTGCGAGCGGTAGTACAGCAGCATCCCCAGCGAGAGCAGCGCGCCGACGACGAACAGCAGTCGCCAGCCCCAGACGGCGTACTCCTCCGGCCCGAGCACCAGCAGCAGCGTGGCGGTCGCGAAGGCGATCGCCCCCTGCGCCCACGGCGCCATCGAGAGGATCAGCCCGCTCATGAGGCCGCGGCGGCGCGGCGGCGACCACTCCATGGCGAGCGGGATCGCGGCGGAGTACTCCCCGGCGACGAAGATGCCGCCCAGGAAGCGCAGGCCGAGGATCAGCGCGATCGTCCCGGCGCCCAGCAGCTCGTGGGTGGGCATCGCGGCGATCAGCAGCGCGCAGCCGGCGGTGCCGGCGATCGCGACCTGCGTGGTGCGGGTGCGGCCCAGGCGGTCGGAGATCCGGCCGAAGACGACCCCGCCGACGGGCCGACCGAGCATCATCGCGATGACGACGATCGCACCGGTCGCCGCGGCGACGCCGGGCCCGGCGACCGTGGCCAGCGCCGGGGTGAGCGCGGTGAGCGGCAGGAACACGTGGACGTTGTCGATGAAGTTCCCGACCACACCGGCGCGGAGCGCGGCGCGCCCCGAGGGCGGCAGACGGTCCGGCGGGCCGACGGGGCCGGGGCGGTCGACCTCGTCGATGGTGGGTGCATCGGTCGCGGGCAGGCGCGAGCGCATGGCGGACATCCCTTCGTCAGTACGAGCTGCATCAGGTTCCACGGGTGTGATCTCAGCGCCGACGGCGCACCCCGTGTCCGCGATCGAGTATCCCGGGTGCGGGGCGCAGCAGGCCGACGTGTCCACGGGACACCGCCGTCTTCGCGCCGAAGCCCGGGCGCGCCGACCGCCGTCGGCCGATCCACTCCTGCTGGCGCGCCGCCCTCAGCCGATCTCGTCCGGCCAGCTCTCCGGCATCGAGCCGTCCTCGGCGACAGGCACCATCCCGCGGTAGCCGGTGACGGTCTCCCAGTGGTCTCCGCGGGCACGGAGGAACAGGTAGACCTCACCGGCGTCCTCGATGCCCGAGAGGGCGTCCCGGCTCTCCCCGCAGCTGTACGGCAACGAGAGCACCTCGATGCTCGACCCCTCGCCGTCGGCCGGGGCTCCGGAGACCCACTCGGCAACCTGAACGGTCCACAGCGGCACGTCGTACAGCTCGTAGCGTCCCGTCGCGGGCGGACCGTCGGCTGTGCCGCGCACGACGGCGTCGGACTCCGCCGCCGCGTCCGCAGGCGTCTCCAGTTCGATCCAGTCGATGCAGCTCGCGGCGGTGGTCTCGTCCTCCGGGCGCGTCGCCGGGCCGTCGCAGCCGCTGAGGGCGGCCGCTCCGGCGAGCGCGGCGAGCAGAGTGCGTCGGCGGACCATGGGCACATCGTGCACCCGCCGGGCACCGTCGAGGAGGCCCGTGACCGCATCGCAACCGTGATCGTGCACCTGCCGTGGCCTGGCTCGATAGCGTGCAGGGATGACCGCTGACGCTCCCGCCTCCCCGTCCCTCGACCTCCGTGACGTGGAGGCGTTCCTGCGTGTGCCGCGGGTCTCCGCGATCGCCGCGGGCCCGGGCGGCCGGGCGGCCGCTGTGGTGCAAGAGGCCGACGAGCACCTCTCCCGTCTGGTCCCCGCCCTCTGGGAGCTCACGGCGGAGGGACCCGCCCGGCGGCTGACGGTCTCGGAGAAGGGCGAGTCCTCGCCGTGCTTCGCGCCGGACGGCTCGCTGCTGTTCACCTCCTCCCGACCCGATCCCACGGGCGAGGCGCCCGAGGGGACGACGGCGATCTGGCGGCTGCCGCTCGCCGGCGAGGCGCAGGTGCTCGCGCATGCGCCGGGCGGGCTCGAGCTGCTCGACGTGGCCGGCGACGGCACGATCCTCGCCGCGACGAGCGTGCTGCCCGGCGTGAGCCTCGAGGAGGACGCCGAGGCCCGCGCGGCACGGAAGGACGCGAAGCGCACGACGATCTGGCACACGGGCATGCCGATCCGGCAGTGGGACCACGAGCGCGGCGACTCCTCCCGCCACCTCCTGATCGTCACCGCGCAGGGCGAGCTGCGGGACCTCACGCCGGACGCCGGCACCCTGCCGCTGCACACCGCCTCCGCCGTGCTCGCGCGCGACGGGCGCACCGTCGTCACCGAGTGGACCGAGCGGATCGCCCGCGGGGAGACCCGCACCAGCCTGGTCCGCATCGACGGGGCGACCCGCGAGCGCACGCCGCTGCTCGAGGCGACGGACGAGCACGGCTACGACTCCCCCGTGCTGTCCCCGGACGGCCGGCTCCTCGCCGTCACCCGCTCGACCGTCTCCACCCCGACGGACACGAGCTACGGGCGCCTGGAGATCCACGACCTCGAGGGCGACGGCGTGGTCGCGGTCGACCTCGGCGACCTCACC
Source organism: Brachybacterium rhamnosum (assembly GCF_039526185.1). NCBI lineage: Bacteria > Bacillati > Actinomycetota > Actinomycetes > Micrococcales > Dermabacteraceae > Brachybacterium > Brachybacterium rhamnosum. The sequence goes on along the minus strand of NZ_BAAAIS010000002.1, from coordinate 1,468,200 downwards.
GCCGGCCAGGTGGTGTGGCAGGCCGACGGCGGCACGCTGCTCGTGAGCGGGGACCTGCACTCCTCCGGCGCGGTGCTCGCGGTCGACCCCTCGACCGGCGCCGTCTCCACGCTCGCCGACGGCGGCGTGTTCTCCTCCCTCTCCCCCGCCGAGGACGGCTCCGTGCTCGCCCTGCGCAGCGACGTGGCGACGCCGGCCCGCCCGGTGCGGATCACCGCGGAGGGCGTCGTGGAGCTGCCCGCGCCGGGCGCCGTCGGCCCCCTGCCCGACACCCTCGAGAAGGTGACCACCACCGTGGGCGGTGTCGAGGTGCCCGGCTGGCTGTGCACGCCCGTGGGGGCGAGCGCCGAGGATCCCGCGCCCACGCTGCTGTGGGTGCACGGCGGCCCGCACTCCTCCTACAACGCGTGGAGCTGGCGCTGGTGCCCGTGGCTGTTCACCGCCCGCGGCTACGCGGTGCTGATGCCGGATCCGGCGATGTCCACCGGGTACGGGGACGCGGGGCTGAACCGCGGCTGGCCGCGCCGGCCCGACGTCGTCCTCGCCGAGTGCGAGGCGCTGCTGGACCTCGTGCTCGAGCGGCCCGAGCTCGACGGGACGCGCACGGCGATGCTCGGCGCGAGCTTCGGCGGGTTCATGGCGAACTGGATCGCCGGGCACACGGACCGCTTCGACGCGATCGTGAGCCATGCGGGGCTGTGGGCACTGCCGCAGCAGCACCGCACCACCGACGCGGCCGCCTCGAAGATGCGGGTGCACGGACACGAGGACGCGGATCCCGAGTGGTACCGCGCCTACTCCCCGAACGCGGCGGCCGCCGCGATCACCACGCCGATGCTCGTCACGCACGGCAGCCGCGACTTCCGGGTGCCGATCAGCGAGGCGCTGCGGCTGTGGTGGGACCTGGTCTCGCACTGGGACGGCGCCCCGGAGGACATGCCGCACCGCTTCCTGCAGCTCACGAGCGAGAACCACTGGGTGCTCACGCCGTCCAACGCGCTCACCTGGAACGAGACGGTGCTCGCCTTCCTCGACCAGCACGTGCGGGGAGGCGAGCCGATCCCCGAGGCGCTGCCCTGGTGACCGCCCCCGGCGACGCGACTTGACGAATGCTTGACCTTTTCTTGACCCTCTGGAACCGTGGGGCACCGCGGCCGGGGGAGCCGCGGGCGCTCGCTACGCCCCTCCCCTGCCGCGCAAGGGGGAAGAGAAGCATGGGCACCACCACACGCATCCCGCGGGCCGTCCTGGCCCTCGCCGCGAGCACGGCCCTGCTGGGCCTCGCGGCCTGCAGCTCGGGCAGCGCGACCGCCGAGGGGACGGACGGCGAGGCCACCACGAGCATCGCGGCGACCACCACGGACGCCCAGGAGAGCACGGGGATGGACGCATCCGACGGGGGCGGTACGCCGGTCGCGAGCGACGGCGGGGACGGGGCCGCCGCATCCGGCGGCGACCGCGCCTCGATCGTGCTCGAGCTCGACGTGCCGGAGGACTCCTCCGGCCACGCCGACGGGGCAGCGGTCGTCTCCGCGGAGGAACTCGGCGCCACCCTCGGAGCGACCCTCGGGGGCGACGCCACCTGCGAGGACGACCTCGATATGGAGCCGGGGAACGCCGCCACCTGCAACGGGCCCGCGAGCTCCGAGGGCACCGTGGACACGGTCCCCTGGACCGCCTACCCCGTCATGGTGCCCGCCGACGGCGCGTTCCCGGACGGGAGCACCACGGCGCTGCTCTTCGTGCGCGGGGAGAGCGCCCCCGACGGCCTCGAGTCGATCCTCGACGAGCGGGACGTGCTCACCGGACTCGGCTTCGGCTCCATGTTCGGCGCCTCGGACCTCAGCGCCGAGCAGCTCGCCCAGGACACCCTCGAGGTGCTCACCTCGGAGAATGCCTACGTCCCGCTCACGGACGCCGATTTCAGCGAGGTGACCTGCGAGGACGGCATGAGCTCGGAGCAGTTCCAGGCGCTCGAGCCGGTCACCTGCGAGGCGGCGACGGAGAGCGGGGAGAGCTACCCGCTCACCGTCGCGCCGGGCCCCTTCGCGGAGAACGACCCGGGGCTGCTGGTCGGGATCCGGATCGTCACGGGCTGATGGGATCGGGGCGGTGCAGGGCCGTGCCCCGTGCCGCTCCCCCGCCGGCCGCGATGCGACGGCGCCGGAGGTCCGGGAAGACGTACAGCCACGGGGTGCGCGGTCGCAGGTGCACCGCGCCGATGCACGCGGCGAGGGTGACGGTGCCGAGGATCAGCGCGCCCGGCAGACCGTCGGGCAGCGGCAGGTAGCGGGTGAGGATTTCGAGCACGGGCAGGTGCACGACGTACATGACGATCGAGCTGCGGCCCATCCACTCGAGCGCCCGCACGGGGGCGACGCGCGGGAGGCGCTGCGCCACCCCGATCGCGCCGAGGATCCCGATGACCACGACGACCTGGTCGAGCACGGGGATCTGCGGCTCGCCGTCCGCCCGCACGGCGAGGACCGCCCAGATCATCGCGACGACGATCCCGGGCACGGCCACCGCGAGCGGGACCTTCCGCGCGAGCAGGGTCCGGCCGAGCGCCGCGCCCGCGAAGAAGAACACCGCGTAGTAGACGAACTTGTCCGGGCGCAGCCCGTACAGGTCCGGGGAGACACCGAACAGCGGCGCGGCCGTCCAGACCACGATGCTCGCGATCGCGACCCAGCCCGGCGGCACGCGCTTCAGCACCAGGCCCACCACGTAGTAGCTCAGCAGCGCCATGAGGAACCACGTGTACATCCCGTTGATCCACCACAGCGGCTCGGCGGAGGACTCGAACAGCTGGGTGGCACCGAGGACGAGCGACCACACGAGCCACGGCCACAGGAGGTTGCGGGCCTTGCCCTCGAGGAAGCGGCCCGGCGGCTTCCTCAGCGAGCGGGGCAGCAGCATCCCGGAGACGAACAGCAGCATCGGCATGCGGAACGGGGTCGCCGCCTGGGCGATGACCACGAGCGCGCGCGGCGTGTCGCCGTCCCAGATCCCCTGGAGGATCTCGAGGTGCAGCAGGACCACGAGCAGGATCGCCGTCCCGCGCACGAGGTCCATCCAGTGATGGCGGGCGCGCGGCACGGGCACGAGATCGGCGGCGCGATCGGTGACAGGCGTGGACATGGTCGTCCACGGTACGGTCCGTGCGCCGCGAGCGCTCCCCTTCGGGCCGACACGGTGTGTCGCGCCACGTCCTCCCGGCCGCGCCCCGGGCACCCGGCTCAAGGGGCGGGATCGTCCATCCGGGCGCGGAGCACGTCGAACTCGCAGCCCGGCGCGCCCGGGTCGAAGCCGTGCTCGAGCAGCCAGCGCGCGGCCGTCAGACTGCGCAGCGACCACCAGGCCCGGATCGCGGTGCGGTCCGCGGGCTCCCGGCCGTCGCCGTCGTAGCCGGCGAGCAGATCCTCGAGGCGCTCCTCGTGGCCGAGGGTGAGCACGGCGAGGTCCATCATCGGATCGCCCGGGGCGGCCTCGGACCAGTCGATGATCCCAGTGACCTCGTCACCATCGACGAACACGTGCGTGATCTGCAGGTCCCCGTGGATGAATGCCGGCGCCACGGGCCGCAGCGCCTGCTCGGCGATCGCCCGATTGCGGTGCACCAGCTCGGCGGGGATCACGGCGCTCGCCAGCAGCCAGTTGCATTCGCGGTCCAGCTCCGCCTGCAGCTCCGCGGCCAGGCGCATCGTGCCGGGTGGAAGCGGCGCCTCGTGCAGCCGCCGGATCACCCGCCCGGCAGCGTGCTAGGCGCCGGCCGTGGCCGGGGAGGGTTCGCCCGGCACGCCGAGCGCACGGCCCGGGACGCGCGCGATCGCGAGCACGGGCGGCCGGTGCCAGAGCACGGGCGGGGTCGGCACGGGGGCGAGCTGCACCCCGCGGATCTCGACGGCGGCGTGGGCGGGATCCGCGTCGACCTTGAGGAACACGTCCCCCACGCGCAGCGTCGCCCGCTCGCTGTGGGCGACGACGACCTCGATCTCGTTCATGCCACCAGGATGTCGCTCGATCTCCGGGCTGTCCTCTACTTTCCGGCCGACGGCCGGGAGGGCCCGGTCAGGCGGGAACGGGCGGGGCGGCGAGCACGGTCGGCGCGGTGAGAGCGGCGGGGGCCGCGACCGCGGCGATCCAGTCGGCGAGCCTCTTCCCGGGGAGCGGGCCGACGGTCACCTCCGTCTCCCCGCTGGTGCAGGTGACCCAGATCCCTGCGGAGTCGGCGTGCAGGGTCAGGGCGTCGGTGTCGACGTCGGTCAGCTCGAGTGCGGGATGGTTCATGATCGCTCCGGATCCTCCGCCGGTGGCCGTCGTTGGTCGATGAAACGGCGGCACCGGATGGACGGATAGTACGCACGCCCGAAGCCCCGACAGGTCTCGGGAATGTAAAGGTTTCCGCTTTCACCGCTGTGAATCGTTTTCGCAGGTCACCCGCGTTTTTGTGACCCGTCGGAAACCTGCTGGGGAAAGCGCTTGGAGCGCCCTCGCAGGGCGATCGCGAGGGCGAGCACGAGCAGTCCCCAGAGCCCGCAGGCGGTGGGCAGGACCCCCATGAGGCGGTAGGCCTCACCACCCGTGCCGGGCACCCCCGAGTGCGCCGCACCCAGGACGAGAGCGCCGGCCATGAGCAGCGGGAGTGACAGCCAGCAGCCCCACCGGACCACGCCCGGTGCCGGCCGGACCGGTGCGATCGACTGCCTGCTGAGGCGCAGCGCGCCCCAGACGGCGAGCACCACGAGCCCGCCGATGCCCGAGGTGTACTGCACGACCTTGTAGCCGGGCAGCGGCCCCCACATCGCCGCGAGCTCCGGCACCCACTGCGTGCCGGCGCGGTGCGCATGGCTGAACGCGTCCCACAGGAGGTGGCTGCCGACGCCCGCGGCGAGCAGGAGCAGCAGGACCACCGATGCTCTCACCGAGGGGAAGGTCTCCCGGATCGCGCCGTCGCCGCTCCCGTCCCAGCACGACGGCAGCCGCTCGCCCACCCGTGGCGGTGCGAGCGCGCGGGCGGCGGGCCGCAGCAGGCCGCGCCAGATCAGCAGCAGGCCGAGGGCGAGCAGCGCGGTGACGGGGATCCAGCGTTGGTCATGGGTGAACGGGTAGACATTCGGGACGATCCCGCGCAGGAACAGCGGGAGGTCCGGGGCCATCGCACCGACGGCGAGCGGCGCGGCCACCCGGGCGCGGCGCGCGAACGGCAGCGCGACGATCGCGTGACTCGGGGTGAACGGCATGGCCGCATGCTAGATCGGCGGCGAGAGCTCAGCCGTCCGACGGCCGCCCGCGCTTTCGAAGGCGGCGGGCCACCCCGCGCTCACACCCCGGGGAAGAACGGCGCCGGCGGCGCCTGGCCGGGTGCGGCCGGCCCGTCGGCCAGGCCCTGCTCGGTGCGGCGCGCCCGGGCGGAGCGGCGGAACCAGTTCACGAGGAATCCCGGCACGAAGCGGTCCACGAACGGTGCGCCGAACCGGGAGATCGCCTCGATCACCGCGCCGATGACGAAGGCGAGCAGGGGCATCCAGAGGGCGAGGCCCATGTGCACCACGATCGAGCCCATCATCCCCAGGTGCGCCTGCGCGCTCGTCCACACCAGAGCGAGCAGGACCATCGACCACGCGGTGTAGGCGAGCGGGAGGGCGGCCCACGAGGCGACCAGGGCGATGACGTTCCCCTTCTCGATCTCGCGGCCCCGGTTCCACAGCACGGCGACCAGGAGCGGCACGACGAGGGCGATCAGCACCATCGGGACCCACACGTACCAGGGCAGGTCGAAGAACCAGACGTACTCGCCGTCGCGGCGCAGCCCGAGGCTCTCGACGTCGCCCTGCGTGCTCACGCGCACCGGCACGACCAGCATCCCGAGCCCGGGCAGGAGGGCGAGGGCCGTCGGCCCCCAGATCGGGAGGGAGAGGAGCAGGGGCAGGACGGAGCCGCCGTCACCGTCGACGGCGAGGCCGATCGCGCCGCCGATCACGCCGAGGATCCCGACCGGGATCGCGAAGGTGAGCGCGTGGACGAGGGCGAGGCGGAAGCCGGCGGCGAGGTCCGCGACGAGCGGCCACCAGCGCGGCTTCGTCAGCCCTGCCATGTGGCCGAGGAACAGCGGCACCGTGATCAGCGCCCAGGTCCCGAAGAACATGTCCGCCCCGGCGGAGTGCATCGACAGCGACATCCCGAGGGACTCGTCGGCGTAGGAGAACGCGGTGAGGCGCACGATGATCACGGCGACGATCGCGACGCCCAGACCGGAGATGCCGGACCACAGGGCCGCGCCGAGCACGCCGTTGCTGCTCCAGCGGCGCTGCGCGAGGCGCGCCAGCACGAAGCCGGCGACGGCCATCGCGATCGTGATCAGCAGCGGGAGACCGCGCCAGCTCAAGCTGAAGCTGCCGAAGAACCCGAGGTCCATGTGCATCTCGTAGGAGCCGAAGGAGGCGAGGGAGACCAGCTGGAAGGGGATCCCGAGGAGTCCCACGATCGACTCGAACGCGCCGTCGCTGCTCGAGGGTGTGGTGCTGCCGCCGGTGGGGTCGAGGGTGCCGCCGGTGACGTCGCCGGTGTCCGCGGTGAGCGCGGCGGCGACGGCGGAGGCGATGACGACCAGCGAGGCCAGCAGCGCGATGATGTAGGCGACGGCCCCGGCGATGAAGGTGGGCAGCGGGTTCCCGATGCCGATCTTCTTCAGGGTCGCGCCGAGCTGCGCCGTCGACAGGTTCGAGCCGGGCGCCGGCTGCCATGCTGGCTGCGGCTCCGGGGCGCTGGGCACTGCGGCACTCGGCACAGCGGCACTGGGTGCCGAGGCGCTGGGCACCAGCGCGCCGTGCTGCCCGGGCGCCTGTCCCGGCTGCACCCCGCCCGGCTGCGCCGGGCTCCCGTTGCCGCCATAGGACTGATTCCACTCCGACATCTGCGTCCCTCTCACGTGCCTGACTCTTCTGGGCGCGGTGATGTACCCCCGAGCGGGAGTTTATCCGGGGGTGGGGACGATCCCGAGGCCGGGTGACCGGCCGTTCGGTGCCGGGCGCTAAGCCGGCGCCTGCGCCGTCGCGACCGTCGGGTGGCACTCGATCATCGCCGCGGGACGGGGCCGAGGGGCGGATCGAGGGCGGCAGGGCCAGGGCCTCCCGCGAAAAGACTGGTCATCATGTACATGATGACCAGTCTTCTCCGGCCATGAACCAGTCCGGAGCGGGCCGACGGGGTGCTCGCGGACCCCGGGATCGTGGCGTGACCAGGGTGAACCCGGAGGGGATCGAACCCTCGACCCGCGGATGAAAAGTCCGCCAGAGCATCGGCCGCAGAGCGTGTACAAGCAGGTCAGAGGGCTGGTACTGCTACCCGAAGCGCGACGGACACCATCGCGTTGCTGTCAAGAGGTGTTCGAGACGAGTCGGCATCTGTTCCTTGGGGATGGTGTCTCCAGAAGCCCTCGTCACACGTGCGCTCGGCTTTCCTCGACCTTGGATTGGAATGTCGAGTGGCTCGCGGGACAGCAAGCTGCCGATGAGCTCCTTGATGCGGGTACGGATCTCGTCGCGCACCGAGCGGACTTCCGCGACGCCCTTGCCGGCTGGGTCCTCGAGCTTCCAGTCCTCGTACCGCTTGCCGGGGTAGTAGGGGCAGGCGTCGCCGCATCCCATGGTGATGACCACATCGGAGGCCTGGACGGAATCGGGAGTGAGGATCTTCGGCTTCTGGTGGCAGATCTCGATGCCGACCTCCGCCATGGCCTCCACCGCTGCGGGGTTGATCGAGTCGGCGGGCGCAGACCCGGCGGAGGGGACCTCGATGCGGTCCCCGGCGAGCTCTCGCAGCCACCCGGCTGCCATCCGAGCTCGACCGGCGTTGTGGACACAGACGAACAAGACGCTGGGGCGAACGGTCAGGAGAGCCTCCCGACCGGGGGTGAGGTTCAGGCGATGTCGAGGAACGCACGGAGCTCGGCGAAAGCTGACGGGACGACGGAGTAGTGGGCCCAGCGGCCTTTCTGCTCGCGCGTGAGCAGGCCGGCGTCGACGAGCTTCTTCATGTGGTGGCTCACGGTGGGCTGACTGATGCCGAGCGGCTCGGTGAGATCGCATGCGCAGACCGATTCGCAGCCCTGGGCGGCGACGTGGGACAGGAGCCGGAGGCGCGTGGGGTCGGACAGCGCCTTCAGGAGAGAGGCGATCCGCTCGGCGTCGACAGTGTCGACAGGGCCTGCGGACAGCGTGCAGCACTCGCCAGAGCCGGTCCTCGCCGCGAATCCGGTGGCTGTGGCGTCGGTCGTCGTGGTCACGCCCTCACCTTACATTGACAGTCATCGATGTGGACCATAGCGTGCTCATCGATAGCCGTCGATGGAAGGTTCCGAGGTCTGATGAGTACGACCACCAAGGACGTGGAGCAGCCGCGCGTGATGAAGGAGATGTCCTTTCTCGACCGCTGGCTCCCGGTATGGATCCTGGCCGCCATGGCCGTGGGACTCCTGCTGGGGCGGTTCGTCCCCGGCCTGAACACCGCGCTGGAGGCGGTGAAGATCGGATCCGTGTCCCTGCCCATCGCGATCGGAGTGCTGGTGATGATGTATCCGGTCCTGGCGAAGGTCCGCTACGACGAGACCCGGAGAATCGGAGCTGACCGACGCCTGCTGGTGACCTCGCTGGTGCTGAACTGGATCGTCGGACCGGCCCTCATGTTCGGCCTCGCGTGGATCTTCCTTGCCGACCTGCCGGAGTACCGGACCGGCCTGATCATCGTCGGTCTCGCGCGCTGCATCGCGATGGTCCTCATCTGGAACGACCTCGCCTGCGGTGATCGCGAAGCTGCCGCCGTGCTGGTCGCGATCAACTCCGTCTTCCAGGTGATCGCCTTCGGTGCCCTGGGCTGGTTCTACCTCCAGGCGCTGCCGTCGTGGCTGGGGCTGCCGACCACGTCGGCCGAGTTCTCGATCGGCGCGATCGTCCTCAGCGTGCTGATCTTCCTCGGGATCCCTCTGGTCGCCGGGTTCCTGACCCGCATCCTCGGCGAGCGGGCGAAGGGCCGGACCTGGTACGAGGAGCGGTTCCTCCCGAGGATCGGCCCGTGGGCGCTGTACGGGCTGCTGTTCACCATCGTGCTGCTGTTCGCCCTCCAAGGCGACGCGATCCTCTCCGCCCCGGGCGACGTGGCCCGCATCGCTCTGCCGCTGCTGGTCTACTTCGTGGTCATGTTCCTGGGGTCCTTCCTGTTCGGACGGGCGATCGGCCTGAACTACGCGAAGTCCGCGACCGTCGCGTTCACCGCCTCGGGCAACAACTTCGAGCTCGCCATCGCCGTCGCCATCGGCACCTTCGGCGTCACCTCCGGCCAGGCCCTCGCCGGTGTCGTCGGCCCCCTGATCGAGGTCCCGGTCCTCGTCGCCCTCGTCTACGTCGCTCTCGCGATGGGCCGCCGGCTCTTCCCCGGCGACGCGACCGTTCCCACACGATGAACCAGCAGAGAGATCGAGTCACCATGACCGCGAAACGCCCCGCAGTCCTGTTCGTGTGCGTGAAGAACGGCGGTAAGTCCCAGATGGCGGCCGCCCTCATGCGCCATCACGCCGGAGATGCCGTCGAGGTGCACTCCGCCGGCACCCGCCCCGGCACCGCCATCAATGCCCAGTCCGCGGAGGCGATTGCCGAGGTCGGCGCGGACATGTCCTCCGCCGTCCCGCAGCCGGTCACCTCCGAGCTGCTGCGCAGCGTCGATCACGTGATCGTCATCGGCGGCGAAGCCGTCATCGAACCCGTCGAGGGAATGACCGCGCCGGTCACCACCTGGCACACCGATGAGCCCTCCCTGAGGGGCATCGAAGGGATGGAGCGCATGCGCCTGGTGCGGGACGACATCGACGCCCGCGTCCGTGCACTCCTGAACGACCTCACCCCTACCGCGAACTGACCACGTTTGCAGCGACACGGCCCGACCTCGCCACCGCATGGAACTCGCCTCCCTGGTCGTCATCGACCCTGGTCCCATCGGCCCGGCCGCTGCCGCCCACCTCTGAGAACGCGGCTCTCGGCTCCTTGCCCCGGATGCCGGACCCGTCAATAGAGCGGCGCCTACCAGCGCCTCCGCCTGGGCACTCGCGCAGGCGAGACCGCGCTTCGACACCGATCGGTCGCCGACATGGTTCTCGCACCGTGTACACCCTGCTCGTCCCGCGGACGCAGCCGGCAGGCACTCCCCGCCATACGGGCCGGGTGTGCGACCAAGTTCCCGTCGACTCCCCACAGGACGCGGCCATGTCGCCGACGACAGGCTTCGACCAGGGTGGGCCCGGTGGGGATCGAACCCACGACCCGCGGATTAAAAGTCCGATGCTCTGCCGACTGAGCTACAGGCCCGTGCCCGCCAGGCGGGCCGTCCCATCGTAGCGGCGGGACGGGCCGTGGCGGGCACGAGCCTGCGGTGCGGGCAGGGGCCGGTCAGGCGGTGCGGCGGCGCTGCACGACCATCCAGCTGATGCCCGCGAGGAGCAGCAGGAAGCCGAGGACGCCGCCGAGCACGGCGATCAGCACGCCGCCGACGCCGCTGACGATGCCGCCGATGGAGAGGGGCGGGCCGAGGGCGACGGGGATGCCGGCGACGACGCTGAGCACGAGGATCAGGGCACCGATGACCAGGAAGGAGGACCACGGGCCCCTTGGAGCGGCGCTTCGGAGGGGCGGCGGGGCCGGGCTGCCACTGGCCGCCCGGCGGGGCACCGGGGTATCCGGCGGTCATGAGCGGCTCCTTCATCGGTCCGTCCAGGATCTGCCCAGGCTGTCGCCCGTCCTAGACTCTCCACCATGTCTGAAGCCGGTCACCGTGCCTGATCCGCTGGTCCTCGCCGCCGACGTCGAGACGGAGCTCGTGGAGAAGCGGTCCCAGTTCCTCACGCGTCTGCACCGCGTCACCTCGGTGGAGGAGGCCGAGGAGCGGATCCTCGCGGCGCGCAGGGACCATCCCTCCGCGCGCCACCGCTGCACGGCCCTCGTGATCGGGGAGACGGAGACCGCGGCGGTGGTGCACCGCTCGAGCGACGACGGGGAGCCGTCGGGCACGGCGGGGATGCCGATGCTGCAGTCGCTGCTGCATGCGGAGCTCACGGACACCCTCGCGATCGTCATCCGCTACTTCGGCGGGGTGAAGCTCGGTGCGGGCGGGCTGGTGCGCGCGTACACGGCCGGCGTGGAGCAGGCGGTCGCCGCGGCGACGCTGCTGCGCCGCACCACGTTGAGCGTCGCGCGGATCGAGGTGGGCCACGCCGATGCGGGCGCGGCGGAGCATGCGGTGCGGACCTGGGCCGAGGCGCACGGCGCCGCGATGGAGCCCACCACCTACGGGTCCCGCACGGCCGTGCTGACGGTGCTCGTCGAGCCTTCCCTGCTGGAGGAGCTGCGGGCCGATGCCGCGCGGTGGTCCGCGGGCCGGGCACGGGTCGAGGAGGCCGGGTCGCGCCTCGCGGACGTCCCGCTCGCCCGATCCTGACGCCTGCTTCTCAGAGCCCGGGCACGTCGACGTACCAGTCCGGCACGGTCTTCAGGGGCCGGCACGATCCTTCGGCGGAGCCGACGAGCAGCGTGAGCACCTCGAAGGCCGTGTCCCGGGCGAGGGTCGCGAACTCCTCGATCCGCTCCTCCGGCACCACGGGGTGCACCCAGCGCCAGTGGGAGGCAGGCTCGTCGCGCAGGTCCACGGGATCGCGGGAGATCGCGAAGGCGGTGCCGGGCGGTCGCACGGCGTCGAGCACCGCCTCGAGCACGGGCCCCAGGTCGCCGTCCTCGACCCGGGCGAGGCTGTCCCCGCTGCCGCGACCGCTCGCGACCTCGACGACGAGCGTCCCGGAGGCGGCCTCCTCCTCCCAGGCGAGGGCCTGGATCGAGTAGACCGCGCCGGGAGCGTCGAACTGCTCCATGAGCACGCGGGCCAGCAGCTGGGACCGCTGGATCGCGGCGGCCGCCCCGGGCACGCCCGCACGCCAGGGCACGCCGACGTCCACGGCGAGCGCCCCCTCGAGCCGGCCGCGCTGGGCGTACGCCTCCCGGGGCACGACGTTCGCGTTGTACAGCCACGCGTAGTGGGGCACCTCGAGGGCCTCGAGGAGCGCCGGGTCCGCGTGCTCCCGGCGGGCCAGGGGCGTCGCCTCCGGGCGCGCGGTGAGGCCGAAGCGATCACACAGATGCTCCAGCTGCTCCTCGGGGGCGGGGGCTCGTCGGCGGGCGGCCATGCCCCCACGGTATCGGGGCGGCCCGGTCCGGGACGGGCCGCACGGTCCGGGGACATGGCCCTCCCGCCGCTAGGATCCCTGCAGTCCCCACCCCGGAGAGAGGCACCGATGCCCGACGTGAAGGATCCCGCCCCGGCCGTCAGCCGCGCCCTGCGCGTGCTCACCGTGCTCGGCGCCTCCCCCGCGCAGCCGATGACGCTGACGACGATCGCCCGAGAGCTCGGGATCGCGAAGTCCTCGACCTCGAACCTGTGCGCGGCCCTCGAGCAGGGCCGGATGATCCGACGCGTCGAGGGCGGCTACGTGCTGGGCATGCGCACGGCGGAGCTGGGCGGCCAGTTCGCCCTCCAGTTCCACCAGATCCGGGAGTTCTTCCCCGTGGTCGAGGAGGAGGCGGAGCTCGCCGGGGAGCTCGTGCAGATCGCGGCGCACGACGACCTCGACACCCTGTACCTCGTCCGCTACGAGGGGCGCGAGCGGCGCCTCGGATCGCCGTTGGGCACCCGCCTGCCGCTCGTGCTCACCGCGACCGGCCTCGCGATGCTCTCCGCCATGCCGGAGGCGGCGGTCGAGGACGTCCTCGCCCGCACGGAGATCCCGGCGCTCACGTCGCGCACGTCGACCTCCTCCGCGGCGATCCGCGCGCAGATCGAGCAGGCCCGCGAGCGGGGCGTCGCGATCGACGAGGGCGCCTCGACGGTGGGCGTCACCGGGATCGCGGCGCCGCTGCCGCCGTGGCACCCGGCCGATCCGATGCTCGCGGTGGGCACGGCGATCCCCTCCGCGGAGCTCGACCCTGCGCGCATCGAGACGATCTCCGCGGCGATCCTGCGCGTCGCCGCGGCACTGACGAATCCGCTCGGCGCGGCCTCGCGCCGCCGCTGAGCACTCTCCCCGTCTCCCCCGCCTCCGCCGCTCCTCCGGGAGAGGATGAGGGCGACCTGTCTCACACTGCCTCACGGTTCAGGATGCTGAACCGTGTTCCCCAGAGAGGACCGGGTGTCGTAGTCTGGCGCCGGTCCTCGTCACCCGTCGACGAGCACCACCGACATCGCCTCGCCAATGGAGCCGCCCCATGTCCGTCGCCGCCTTCGACCTCAGCGGTCGCCTCGCCCTCGTCACCGGATCCACCCGCGGGATCGGCCGGACCCTCGCCGAGGGGCTCTCCGCCGCCGGCGCGACCGTCGTCGTCCACGGCCGCAGCCTCGAGCAGGCCACCGCCGAGGCCGCCGCGATCACCGCCGCGACCGGCACCCCGGCCCTCGCGACCGCCTTCGACGTCACCGACACCGCCCAGATTGACACGGCCCTCACCGCGCTCGAGGCGGAGCACGGCGCCCTCGACGTGCTCGTGAACAACGCCGGCATCCAGCGCCGCGCCCCGCTCACCGAGTTCACCGACGAGGACTGGGACGACCTCGTCGCCACGAACCTCTCGAGCGCCTTCAAGTGCGCCCGCCGCGCCGCCGCCGGCATGATCGCCCGCGGCTCCGGCCGCATCATCAACATCGGCTCCGTGCAGTCCCAGCTCGCGCGCCCCTCGATCGCCGCCTACAGCGCGACCAAGGGCGGCATCGTCATGCTCACCAAGGGCCTCACCGCCGATCTCGCGCCCCACGGTGTCCAGGTCAACGCCCTCGCCCCCGGGTACTTCGCGACCGAGCTGACCGCCGCCCTCGTCGCCGACGAGGAGTTCTCCGCCTGGGTCGCCGGGCGCACGCCCGCCGGCCGCTGGGGCGCGACCGCGGACCTCGTGGGCCCGCTCGTCTTCCTCGCCTCCGACGCGGCCGCCTTCGTCAACGGCCAGACCCTGTACGTCGACGGCGGCATGACCGCCGTCATCTGATCCCCCGGAGGCCCCGCCTCCGCGTCCCACCACACCCCTCACCCCTCACCCCTCACCTCGACAAAGGAGTCCGACGATGGACGATCTCGTCCTGAACTGGGATCTCGGCACGGGCGGTCTGCTGATCCTCGCCGTCGCCGCGATCGCCGGCCTGCTCGTCATGATCATGGCGCTGCGCATGCACGCCTTCCTCGCCCTGCTCATCACGAGCCTGCTCACCGCCGTCATCGCCGGCGTGCCCGCCAACCGCCTGCTCGAGGCGATCGGCTTCGGCTTCAACTCGACGCTGGGCAACGTCATGCTGCTCGTGGGCCTCGGCGCGATGCTCGGCCGCATGATCGAGGCCTCCGGCGGCGCCCAGGTCCTCGCCGAGAAGATGATCGACCTGTTCGGCGAGCGCCGCGCGGGCATGGCCCTCTCCGTGGCGAGCCTGCTCATGGGCTTCCCGATCTTCTTCGACGCCGGCCTCGTCGTCATGATGCCGATCATCTACGCGGTGGCCCGCCGCACCGGCGCCTCGTTCCTCTCGATCGCCTTCCCGAGCGCCGTGGCGTTCTCGGCGATGCACATCTTCTCCCCGCCGCACCCCGGCCCCGTCGCCGCCTCGAACATCATGGGCGCCGACGTCGGCCTCGTGCTGCTCGTGGGCCTCGTGTTCGCGCTCATCATCTGGGCGACCGTCGCGCCGCTCGCCGGCAAGGTCTTCGGCGACCACATCCGCGTGCCCGTCCCCACGATCCTCGACTCGAACTCCGAGGAGACGGGCTTCGAGTCCCGCCCGTCGGTCCCCGCGATCATCTCCATGCTGCTGCTGCCGCTCGTCCTGATCCTGCTCAACACCGGCCTGAACACCCTCGCCGCGACGAAGGACGACCCCGACGCCTTCAAGGCCCTGCCGGTCGTGCAGGTGCTGCGCGTCCTCGGCGAGACCCCGATCGCGCTGCTCATCACCGTGCTGGTCTCGATGGTCGTGCTCGGCTGGGGCGCGGGGAAGAGCGGCACCCTCATCGAGAAGATCCAGGACTCCGCCCTCGGCCCGATCTGCTCCGTCGTCGTCGTCACCGGCGCGGGCGGCATGTTCGGCGGCGTGCTCCGCCTGACGGGCATCGGCGACGCGGTCGCCGGCTCGCTCAACAGCCTCGGCATGCCCGTGATCGTCGCGGCGTTCCTCATCGCCCAGATCGTGCGCATCGCGCAGGGCTCGGCGACGGTCGCGCTGACCACCGCCGCCTCCCTCATGACGGCCGTCGTGGCCGCCGGGGACTTCAACGCCCTGCAGGTCGTGGCGATCGTCATGGCGATGTCCGCGGGCTCCGTGGGCGTCGCGCACGTCAACGACTCGGGCTTCTGGCTGGTCTCCCGCTTCTTCGGCCTCTCGATGAAGCAGACCCTCGCCAGCTGGACCCTCATCCAGACCGCGATGGCCGTCGTCGGCTTCGCGCTCTCGCTCGTGCTGTTCGGGATCGCCTCGGTCGTCTGACCCGCGCCCAGGACGGCGGAAGCCCGGGACCGATCGGCGGATCGGTCCCGGGCTTCGTCGTTCCCGGGGGCCGGCACGGGGCCGGCGCGGGGAGGCTCAGGCGCGGTTGCGCGTGGCCAGGCCGTAGATCGCCATGACGACGATCGCGCCGACCACGGCGAGCAGGATCGTGCCGATGCTCCAGGGGTTGTTCATGATCCCTGAGATGCCGTCACCGCCGAAGAGGCTGCCGATGAAGCCGCCGACGACCGCGCCGACGACACCGAGGACGATGGTCATGCCCAGGCCCATGGCCTGCTTGCCCGGCATGACGGCGCGGGCGAGCAGCCCGATGATGGCGCCGATGATGAGCCACGAGATGATCAGGCCGATGAGACCCATGTCGTTCTCTCCTTACGTTCGGGGGAAGGGCGGAGGCGCAGACGCCTCCGTTCTCATAATGCCCTCCGACGAGCCGGAATGCCTGGAGTTCGGACGGACACGCCGGTCATCGCGACCGCGCGGTAGAGCGCACCCCTCCTGTGCAACGCGCGGGAGGGCCGACGCCGGCAGGCGCGGAGACGGCGCGTGTGATCTCGCGAACTCCCGCGGGCATCCCCGCACGTGGAAGGTGAACGGCAGATGAACGGCTCGATCGGCGGGTGGCACGGGGGCGGCGCCCGGTCGCATCCTGACGTCATGACCGGAGAACTCGTCATCCTCCTGCTGCTGATCGTCACGGCAGTCGCTTTCGACTTCACCAACGGCTTCCACGACACCGGCAACGCGATGGCGACCTCCATCGCGACCGGCGCGCTGAAGCCCAAGGTCGCCGTCGCGCTCTCGGCGATCCTCAACCTCGTCGGCGGGTTCCTCTCCGTCGAGGTCGCGGTCACCGTGACCACCTCGGTGCTGAAGATCCAGGACACCGACACGGGCGCCCTCATGGCTGGCCTCGATGCGGAGACGGCGATGTTCATCATCTTCGCCGGCCTCGTCGGCGGCATCCTGTGGAACCTGCTCACCTGGCTCCTGGGCCTGCCCTCCTCCTCGTCCCACGCCCTGTTCGGCGGCCTGCTCGGCGCGGGCCTCGCGGCGCTCGGGACCGCCGGCATCAACTGGTCCGGCCTCACCGCGAAGGTGATCATCCCGGCCCTGCTCTCCCCCTTCATCGCCGGCCTCGTCGCCGCGATCGGCGTGTGGCTCGTGTTCCGCGTGACCCGTGGCGTGCGCGAGGCCCGCCGTGAGCGCGGCTTCCGCTACGGCCAGATCGCGACCGCCTCCCTCGTCTCCCTCGCCCACGGCACGGGCGACGCGCAGAAGACGATGGGCGTCATCGCCCTCGGCCTCATCGCCCACGGCACCCTCTCCGACCAGGAGATCGAGGCCAACGGCCTCCCGGTCTGGATCATCGTCCTGTGCGCCGGCGCGATCGCGCTCGGCACCTACCTGGGCGGCTGGCGGATCATCCGCACCCTCGGCAAGGGTCTCGTCGAGCTCGACTCCCCGCAGGGCATGGCCGCCGAGGCCTCCTCCGCGGCGATCATCCTCACCTCGAGCCACCTCGGCATGGCGCTGTCCACGACCCACGTCGCGACCGGCTCGATCATCGGCTCCGGCGTCGGCCGACCCGGCGCGAAGGTGCGCTGGGGCGTCGCCGGCCGGATGGTCGTCGGCTGGCTCATGACCCTCCCGGCCGCCGCGATCGTCGGCGCCGTGACCTACTTCGTCGGCCACCTCGTGGGCGGCGTCGGCGGCGCCTTCCTCGTCTTCGGGATCCTCGTGGTCGCCGGCGGCGCGATCTACCGCCGCTCGCAGCAGCAGAAGGTCGACCACACGAACGTCAACGCCGAGTGGGAGGGTGAGGGCACCGAGCTCGCGCCCGAGCTCGCCACCGCAGGGAAGGACGCCTGACCATGGACATCGACCTCACCTCGATCGCCACCAGCACCCTCAGCGTGATCGTCGTCGGCATCCTGCTGGGCGCCGGTCTCCCCCTCCTGTTCAGCCTCGGCATCGTGCTGCAGGACCGCGGCGCCGGCGGCGAGCACGCCGACGGCAGCATCACCGCGCCGAACCCCGCCGCGCGCTACGCCTCCTGGGCGGTCTTCGCGGTCGTCGCGCTCGTGGTGCTCTACGGCCTGCTGTTCATCACCAAGGGCTCGATCAGCCACTACCTGGGCATCGAGCTCCCCCTCTGAGCCGGAACGGACCGACCATGGCCAACCCCGTCAGCCGTGTCCTGGACTGGCTGCACGCCGGCTACCCGGACGGCATCCCGCCCCGCGACTACACCCCCCTCCTCGCGCTGCTCACCCGCACCCTGAGCGAGTCCGAGGTCGACGAGATCGTCGCCTCGGTCATCACCGAGAACCCCGACGGCCGCATCGCCCCCGAGGCGGTCCACGAGAGCATCGAGCAGCGCAAGCGCGCCGCCGCGACCCCGGAGGACGTGCACCGCGTCGCCGGTCGACTCGCGGCCGTCGGCTGGCCGCTCAGCGACTCCCCCGACGACGACGAGCTCCGCGCCGTGGCCCGCGCCCACGAGGCCGCCGCGGGCGCCGGCACGAGCACCGGCAGCGGCGCCGACGGCGGCACCGTCGGCCCGGCCGCCGTCACCACCGGCACCACCGGGGAGATCCCGCCCCCGGATCCCGCCGCCGAGGGCGCCGCGCTCGGGGTCCCCTCCCCGAACGCCGCCCAGCGGGTCATCTCCTGGCTCACCGAGGGCTACCCCGACGGCATCCCCGCCACCGACCGCGTGCCGCTCATGGCGCTGCTGCGCCGCCGGCTCACGGACAAGGAGGTCGAGGAGGTCGCCGCGCGGCTGATCGACGACGCGCGCGCCGGGGACATCGACACCGTCGACGCCGGCACGCTCATCACCCGCTACACCGACGAGCTCCCCGCCGAGCAGGACATGGCGCGCCTCGCCTCCCATCTCGCCGAGAAGGGCTGGCCGCTCCGCGCCGAGGGCTGAGGTCCCCAGCGGAGGACGCGCAGGTCACACCGCACGGCAGGTCCCGTGGACGCTCCCTGTCCCCGGGGCGCGCGACGGGCGACAATCACGAGGTGACAGACCCCGTGCCCTCCCTCCTCCCCGAGCTCCTCGCCGGTGACCGCGCCCCCGCCGCGCGCACCCTCGTCGACGTCCTCGCCCGGACCGTCGCCGCGAACGGCGACGCCCCGGCCCTCGACACGGGACTGACCTCCCTCACCTACCGCGAGCTGCACGACGCCGCGGACGAGGTCGCCGACCGCCTCGCCGCGATCGGCGCGGGCCCCGGCGACGCCGTGGGCGTGCGCATCGCCTCCGGCACCACGGACCTCTACATCGCGATCATCGGGATCCTGCTCGCCGGCTGCGCGTACGTGCCGGTCGACGCCGACGACCCCGACGAGCGGGCCCGCGTGGTCTTCGAGGAGTCCGCCGCCGTCGCCGTCATCGGCGACGAGCTCGCGATCACGGCGACCGACGTCGGCGCCGGCCGCGCCGCCCGCGAACGGGCCGCGGTCACCCCGGCCCAGGACGCCTGGATCATCTTCACCTCCGGCTCGACCGGCAAGCCCAAGGGCGTCGCCGTCTCCCACCGCAGCGCCGCCGCCTTCGTGGACGCCGAGTCGCGGATGTTCCTCCAGGACGCGCCCATCGGCCCCGGGGACCGGGTCATGGCCGGGCTCTCCGTCGCCTTCGACGCGAGCTGCGAGGAGATGTGGCTGGCCTGGGCCTACGGCGCCTGCCTCGTGCCCGCTCCGCGCTCCCTCGTGCGCTCCGGGGTCGACGTCGGCCCCTGGCTCACGGCCAACGCCATCACGATCGTCTCCACCGTCCCCACCCTCGTCTCGCTCTGGCCGAACTCCTCCCTGGAGAAGGTGCGACTGCTCATCATGGGCGGCGAGGCCTGCCCGCCCGAGCTCGCCGCCCGCCTGCAGGCGCCCGGCCGCGAGGTCTGGAACACCTACGGGCCCACCGAGGCGACCGTCGTCGCCTGCGGCGCGCAGCTCGACGGGCAGGGCCCCGTGCGGATCGGCCTCCCGCTGGACGGCTGGGACCTCGCCGTCGTCGACGAGCAGGACGTGCCCGTGCCGGAGGGCGGCACCGGGGAGCTGATCATCGGCGGCGTGGGCCTCGCCCGCTACCTCGACCCCGCCAAGGACGCCGAGAAGTACGCCCCGATGCCCACCCTCGGCTGGGAGCGCGCGTACCGCTCCGGGGACCGCGTGGTCAACGATCCCGCCGGCCTGCTCTTCGCGGGCCGCGCCGACGACCAGATCAAGCTCGGCGGCCGCCGCATCGAGCTCGGCGAGATCGACGACCAGATGCTGCGCCTGCCGGGCGTCGTCTCCGCGGCCGCCGCCGTGCGCCGCACCGCCTCCGGCAACCAGCTCCTCGTCGGCTACCTCACCGTCGACGCCGCCTACGACGCCTCCGCCGCGCGCGCCCTGCTGCGCGAGCGCATGCCCGCCGCCCTCGTGCCGCGCCTCGCCGTGGTCGACGAGCTGCCCACCCGCACCTCCGGCAAGGTGGACCGCGACGCACTGCCCTGGCCGCTGCCGCAGTCCGCGGGCGGGGCCGACGGCGGCTCCGCGCTCCACGGCACCGCCGCCTGGATCGCCGAGATCTGGGCGGACGTCCTCGGCGCGGGGGTCACCTCCGGCACGGAGGACTTCTTCGACCTGGGCGGCGGCTCCCTCACCGCGGCGCAGGTCGTGGGCCGCCTGCGGGAGCAGCACCCCGAGGTCGCCGTGGCCGACGTCTACACCCACCCGACCCTCGCCGGCCTCGCCGCCGCGGTCGAGTCGATGGGCGTGGCGACCGCCCGCAGCGACCGCGAGGTCCCGCCGCTGCGCCGCGGCTTCCAGCTCGCCCAGCTCGTGGCGCTGCTGCCGCTGCGGGCGCTCGGCGCGCTGCGCTGGGTGGCCTGGCTGCTCGTCGCCTCCGCCCTCGCCGCGCCCGTCCTGGACCTGCCGTGGCTGCCCGCGGTCCCGCTCGCGGTGACGATCCCGCTCGCCCTCGCCGTGCTGCTGCCGCCGGTGCGGATGACGATCGCGGCCCTGCTCGCCCGTCTGCTGCTCGCCGGGGTCCGCGAGGGGACGCACCGCCGCGGCGGCCTCGTGCACCTGCGGCTGTGGGTCGCCGAACGGGTCCAGGAGGAGCTCGGGGCGACCCACCTCACCGGGGCCCCGTGGATCCCGTTCTACGCGCGACTGCTCGGGGCGCGCCTGGGCCGCGACGTGGACCTCCACTCCCTCCCGCCCGTCACCGGTCGCCTCCACGTCGGCACCGGCGCGAGCGTCGAGCCCGAGGTCGACCTCGCGGGGACCTGGATCGACGGGGACACCCTGCACATCGGCACCGTGCGCATCGGCAAGCACGCCCGCGTGGGCGCCCGCTCGACCCTCGGCCCCGGAGCCCGCATCGGCCACGACGCGGAGGTCGGCCCCGGCAGCGCCGTGCTCGGCGAGGTGCCCGCCGGCGAGTTCTGGTCCGGCTCCCCCGCGTCCCGTCGCGGCCGGGCCCGCGGCCCCTGGTCCCCTGAGCACCCCTCCCGCAGCCCGCTGTGGCTCGCCGCCTACGCGCTCGTCGCGCTCCTCGTCGGCTCCCTGCCCGGTCTCGCCGTGCTCGCCGGGGCCGCCGTGCTGCTGCCCGCCGCGAACGGCACCGCGTCCCTGCGCGAGGCGATCCTCGCCGCGCTCCCCTGGCTGCCGCTCGCCGCCCTCGCCGGCTACCTGCTGCTCGGCGTCGGCGTGCTCGTCCTGACCCGCCTCTTCGCCCTCGGCATCCGCCCCGGCCACCATCCCGTGCGCTCCGCCGCCGGCGTGCAGATCTGGGGCACCCTGCGCCTCCTCGACGAGGCCCGGAACTGGCTGTTCCCGCTGTACTCCGGGGCGCTCACCCCGATCTGGCTGCGCCTGCTCGGCGCGAAGGTCGGCAAGGGCGTCGAGGCCTCGACCGTGCTGCTCATCCCGAGCCTCGTCCAGGTGGGCGACCACGCCTTCCTCGCGGACGACACCATGGTGGGCTCCTACGAGCTCGGCGGCGGCTGGATCCGCGTGGAGCGCGTGAAGGTGGGCCGCCGCGCCTTCGTCGGCAACTCCGGCATGCTCGCCCCGGGCCGCAAGGTCCCCAAGAAGTCCCTCGTCGCCGTGCTCTCCGCGGCGCCGCGGCGCAAGGGCGCGAAGGCCGGCAGCTCCTGGATGGGCAGCCCGCCGCGCAGGCTGCGCCGCACCGGCGGCGAGGCCGACGAGTCCCGCACCTACGCGCCCGCGCGGCGCCTGCACGTGTATCGCGGCCTCGTGGAGACCTGCCGGATCGTGCCGCTGCTGCTCGCCGTGCTCCTGTACGCCGCCGTCGGCGCGACCCTGCTCGCGCTGCTCGTGCGGCCCGGCGACGGTCTCGCCGCGGCCCTGCTGCTCGGCGGGCCCGTGCTGCTCGCCGGCTCGGTCGCCGCGGCCCTCATGGCGGTGCTCGCGAAGTGGCTCGTCGTGGGCCGCCACCGCGAGGGCGAGCACGGTCTGTGGACCTCCTTCGTGTGGCGCAACGAGCTCGCGGACACCTTCACCGAGGTGCTCGCCGCGCCCTGGTTCGCCCGCGTCACCACCGGTTCCCCCGCGCTCGTGTGGTGGCTGCGGGCGATGGGCGCCCGCATCGGCCGCGGCGTCTGGTGCGAGAGCTACTGGCTGCCCGAGACGGACCTCGTCACCCTCGGCGCGGGCGCCACCGTGAACCGCGGCTGCGTCGTCCAGACCCACCTCTTCCACGACCGCGTGCTGAGCATGGACACGGTGACCCTCGACGCAGGTGCGACCCTGGGTCCGGGCAGCGTGATCCTCCCCGCCGCCCGGATCGACCGCCACGCGACCGTCGGGCCCGTCTCGCTGGTCATGCGCGGCGAGCGCGTGCCCCCGGGCACCCGCTGGACCGGCAACCCCATCAGCCCCTGGGCGGAAGAGGAGAGCGGATGAGCTCGCAGAGCAACCACCACCACGGCGGTCGCGGCGGCAGCGACCCGTACGTCCCCGGCCACGGCGATGCCTCCTACGGCGTGCTCCACTACGACCTCGACCTCGTCTACAAGGTCGACACGAACCGGCTCGACGCCGAGGCGACCCTCACCTGCCGCGGTCTCGCCGACGCCCCGTCGCTGCGCCTGGACCTGCGCGGCCTCACCGTCCGCGCCGTCAAGGTCGACGGGAAGCCCGCCAAGCACACCCACGAGGGCGGCGCGCTCACCGTGAAGCACCCCGTGCGCGAGGGCGAGGAGCTCACCGTGCACGTGAAGTACGCGGGAAAGCCTCACCCGGTGCCCTCGAAGGTGCTGGGCAGCGCCGGCTGGGAGGAGCTGACGGACGGCGTCATCGTCGCCGCGCAGCCCCACGGCGCGCCCTCCTGGTACCCGTGCAACGACCGGCCGGACGACAAGGCCACCTACACGATGCGGGTCGCCGCCCCGCCCAGCCATTGGGTCGCCCTCGCCGGGGAGCTCGAGGGGAAGCACCGCAGCGGTGCCGTCACCACCTGGTCCTACCGCCAGGACGTGCCGATGCCGACCTACCTCGCGACCGTGCAGATCGGCCGGTACACGGCGGTCGAGCACGAGGGCGGCCCGGTGCCCGTGCGCACGCTCGTCCCCTCCGGGGTGGGCGAGCGGGACCTCGCGCCGACCTTCGGCCGGCAGGGCGAGATGATCGCCTTCTTCGCGGGCCTGTTCGGCGACTACCCATTCGCCTCGTACACGGCCGTGATCACGGCCGACGACCTCGAGATCCCGCTCGAGTCGCAGGGCCTGTCCACCTTCGGGAAGAACTTCGTGGGCGAGGACTGGGAGTCCGAGCGGCTCGTCGCCCACGAGCTCTCCCACCAGTGGTTCGGCAACGCCGTGACCCTCGCCCGCTGGCAGGACATCTGGCTGCACGAGGGCTTCGCCTGCTACTGCGAGTGGCTGTGGGCGGAGGAGACGGGGCATGCGAGCGTCGCCGAGGAGGCGCTCCGCCACCACGCCGGCCTCGCCCGCAAGAAGCAGGACCTGCTGCTCGCGGATCCGGGCCCCGAGCTCATGTTCGACGACCGCGTCTACAAGCGGGGCGCCCTCACGGTCCACGCGCTGCGCCGCCGCGTGGGCGACGAGGCCTTCTTCGCCCTGGTCTCCTCGTGGATCGCGGAGCACTCGGGCGGCTCCGTCACCACCGAGATGTTCGAGGAGCATGCGCAGGCCGCCGCCGGGGACGACGACCTCTCCGACCTGTTCGGCGCCTGGCTGCACGAGCGCGAGCTGCCGGAGCTGCCGGAGGAGCCCGCGCCGCGCGAGCCCACCCACCGCGGCCTGCGCGGACTGTTCAGCCGCTCCTGACGACGTGCCGGGCCCCGTCGGCCCGGTCGGCCGGGCCTGCCCTGCCGGGTCGCCCCCGTCGACCCCGCCGCTCCGTCGGCCGGGCTGCGGGACCTCCTCGACCGCATGTCCGCTCCTGGAGCTCGACCCGTACGAAGAGGTCCCGCACTCCAGGAGCTCACGGGACGTCATCGCGCAGGTCCCCCGCATACGGGCCGCATCTGCGCGATAACGTCCCGACCCCGCCGCGGCTCAGCCCGGCGGGCCGACGGGCAACGCAACCGCGGGCCGCTACTCAGCCCGGCGGCCCGCCCGGCAGCGCGATCGCGGCGACGAAGCCGGGTGGCGCCGCGATCCGGCGCACGTCGACGTCGGCGAGCCGCACATCCGGCATCGGGGTGCGCAGGCCCGTGCCGAGCAGCTTGAGCACTGCCTCCTTGCCTGCCCACAGCCGGGCCCGGCCCTCCGACGTGCGGGCGAGGTGCTCCTCCCCCGGCGCGAGGACGAGCGACGGGTCCCAGCGGGCATCGACCGCGGCGATCTCCTCGATGTCCACGCCGATCCCGCCTCCGAGGTGGACTGCGGTCAGCAGATGCGGACCGGACCGGGACAGGCTCACCCCGATCCGGACGCCGTCCCCATCGGCCTGCCCCGCCACCCGCGCCCAGGGAGGCCCGTGCGCGGATGAGCCGCAGGCGGGGCACAGCCGCCCGGTGCGCACGTCGGCCGCCGTGATCCGCCTGGCCGGCACACCGGCCACGTCGGCCCCGGCGTCCGTGAGCAGATCGGCGACCTGCGCCCGCAGGGCCCTGTCGGCGTCGGTGGCCACCGGGAGCAGGCGCACATGCACGGACGGCGCCGGACCCGCTGGTCCGACGCCGTCCGTGCACGAGGTGGTGATCACCGGGGGATCAGAAGTCCCAGTCCTCGTCGTCCGTGTCGACGGCCTTGCCCATGACGTAGCTCGAGCCGGAGCCGGAGAAGAAGTCGTGGTTCTCGTCCGCGTTCGGGGAGAGCGCCGCGAGGATCGCGGGGTTCACCTCGACCTGGTCCGCCGGGAAGAGCGCCTCGAAGCCGAGGTTCATGAGCGCCTTGTTCGCGTTGTACCGCAGGAAGGTCTTGACCTCCTCGGTCCAGCCCACCGGGTCGTAGAGGTCCTCCGTGTACTCCTCCTCGTTCTCGTACAGCTCGAAGAGCAGCGAGAAGGTGTAGTCCTTGAGCTCGGCCTGGCGCTCCGCGGAGGCCTGCTCGTAGGCCTTCTGGAACTTGTAGCCGATGTAGTAGCCGTGCACGGCCTCGTCACGGATGATCAGGCGGATGATGTCCGCGGTGTTCGTGAGCTGGCCGTGGCTCGAGTAGTGCATGGGCAGGTAGAAGCCCGAGTAGAAGAGGAAGGACTCGAGCAGCGTCGAGGCGATCTTGCGCTTCTCCGGGTCGTCGCCCTGGTAGTAGCCCATGACGATCGACGCCTTCTTCTGCAGCGCGGAGTTCTCCTCGCTCCAGCGGAAGGCGTCGTCGATCTGCTTCGTGTTCGAGAGCGTCGAGAAGATCTGCGAGTAGGACTTCGCGTGCACGGACTCCATGAACGCGATGTTCGTGTACACGGCCTCCTCGTGGGGCGTCACCGCGTCGGGGATCAGGGAGACCGCGCCCACCGTGCCCTGCACCGTGTCCAGGAGCGTGAGCCCCGTGAACACGCGCATGGTGAGGGTCTGCTCCTGCTCGGTGAGCCGGCCCCACGACTGGATGTCGTTGGAGAGCGGCACCTTCTCGGGGAGCCAGAAGTTGCCGGTCAGGCGATCCCAGACCTCCTGGTCCTTCGGATCCGGGATCCGGTTCCAGTTGATCGCCTGGACGGTCGTCTTCAGGTGGTCGTTCACCGCAGCCTCGCTGTCACGTCTGGGAGTTGATCGTGGCCAGTCTAGGCGGGCGCGGCGGCCCGGAGCGGGCCCGCCGGGCCGTGACGCAGTGGGGCTTCCCACCCGCCCCAGGGCGCCCCACGGGAAGACCGAGGTCGGGGGCGCGGAGCAGCGTCCGCGGCCGACCGCGGAGCCCGCGAGCTCCGGCGCGAGGACGCGGTTCGAGGGCGAGTCGTGCGGCCGCGCGGCGTGAAGGCGAGTCGTGCAGGCGCGCGATGCGAGAGCGCGCGGCGTGAGGGCGCGCCGCTCGGGCGCAGGGGTCCGCGATCCCGCGCCGCGCGACGAGCGCCTCGCGCGGCGCCCGCCGGCGCCGGGCGCCGGGGTGGCGGGCCCACTCCCCCTCGACCTCATGCTCGACGCCCGGGCGAGGGCCTGGACCTCCCGGCTGCGGCGGGAGAGCCGGACGAGCCGGGCGCGGGCGTCGAAAGGGTCCGAAGCCCCTCGTTCGACGCACCCCTTGCCGTAGTACGTCTGCCGTAGTACGGTGGCCGTAGCAGGGAGACGTCCTCCCCGCCGTCACGACGAGGAGGACCGATGATCGGAGCCGACGCGATCCGCGGGCACATCGATCTGATCCTGCTCGCGACCATCGAGCACGGGCGCTCCTACGCCTACGAGATCTCCAAGACGCTCGAGCGCCGCTCCTCCGGCGAGTACACGATCAAGCAGACCACCCTCTACACGGCGGTCAAGCGTCTGCAGGCCCAGGGTCTCCTCGATGCGCACGAGGAGCTCTCCGAGACAGGCAAGCCCCGCACCTACTACGCCCTCACCGTAGAGGGCCACGAGCAGCTCGCCCTGAAGCGCGACGAATGGCGCAGCACCCGCGACCTCGTCGACCAGTTCGCCGTCCCCACCGGGGACGCGCAGCCCTCCTCCGCAGCTCAGCCCTCCCACGAACAGGACCAGGTCCCGTCATGAGCGTCATCGACTCCTATCTCGACACCCTCTTCGCGCCCTACCCCGACACCGCCCGCATGCGGGAGGCGCGCATCGAGCTGCGGGACATGATGGAGGACTCCGTGCAGGGCCTCATGGGCGAGGGCCTGACCGAGTCGCAGGCCCTGGGCCGCGTCATCGCGGACTTCGGCAGCCTCGAGGAGGTCGCCGGCGAGCTCGGCATCGACCGCGAGCTGGGCCGCGCCGCGCACGGTGCGCACTCCGACACCGAGGACCGTCCCACCCTCGACCTCCCGCGGGCGCAGGAGTACGCCGCCGCCGCGCGCGGGGTCCAGGGCTTCTCGGCAGCCTCGATCGTGCTGTTCGTGCTGTGCCCCGTCCCCCTGATGCTCGCGATCGCCGTGCACGGCACGGTCGTCCCCGAGCCGGCCCCCTGGGCGATCGGGATCGGACTCGTGCTGCTGCTGGTGGTGGTCGCCGCCGGCGTGGTGCTGATGACCGTCCGTGGGGCCCGGCTCGCCGGGTTCGAGGACGTGACCGAGATGACGTCACGCCCCTCCCCCGAGGTGCGTCGCTACGCCGCGGACCTCCGCACCGAGCACGCCCGCACCCGCGCGATCGGCGGCGCCGTCGCGACCACGCTGTGGATCCTCGCCGCCGCGCCGGTGGTGCTCACCGCCTTCGCGGCGGACGGCGACAGCAGCAGCGTGCTGCCGCTCTACGGCGTGGTGGGCACGCTGGTCATGGTCGCGCTCGGCATCGCCTTCATGTTCTCCACGAGCTGGTCCTCCGACGTCGCCGAGACGCTGCTCGCCACCGAGACCGGCGAGGAGTCGCTCGAGAACAGCTCGTCGCCCGCCGTCCGCGCGATCGCCGCGGTGTACTGGCCGGTCTTCGCGGGCGTCTACCTCGGATGGAGCTTCTTCACCGGCGACTGGGATCGCACCTGGATCATCTGGCCCGTGGCCGGCGTGCTCTACGCGGCGCTGTGGGCGCTGAACTCCGCGCTCGAGCGACCCGAGGAGCGGCGCCCCGCCCGCTGAGGGACGGGGCGGTTCAGGCCGTCGCGCGGTGCCGGGTGCGGCCCGCGATCACGAGGCACGTGACCGAAGCGGCGACGCCGACGACCATGACGATGCCCATCGGCACGGCGGACTCGGTGCCCGCGACACCCACGAGCGGCGAGGCGATCGAGGCGGAGAACGAGAAGCCGAGGCCCAGCAGGGCGGAGCCGGTGCCCGCGCGGTCCAGCGCCTCGCGCGAGGCGAGGGCGCCCGCGTTGCCGAAGATGAGGCCCTGCGGGGCGACCATGAGGAAGAAGCCCGGGATGACGATCCACGCCGGGGTGCCCAGCAGCAGCGCGCCGATCAGCAGGCTCACGGAGGCGACGGACGTCACCGAGAGGCCGACCTTCACGAGGGTGCGCGGGGCCACGCGGCCGGAGAGCCGCGCGGAGGTGAGCGACATCGCCATCATGCCCACCGAGTTGATCGCGAAGAGCACCGAGTACTCCTGCGAGCTGAAGCCGAGCATCTCCTGCATGACGAAGGAGGAGGCGGCGACGTAGGCCATGAGGGAGAACGCGGAGAACGCGTTGACCATCATGTACGAGGTGAACTGGGGGCGGCGCAGGAGGTCCCCGGTGCTCGTGAGGAACAGCCGGAACCCGCCGCTGTGGCGCCGGGAGCGCGGCAGCGACTCGGGGATCAGCAGCAGCACGCCGATCAGCGAGATCAGGGACATCGCGGCGATCACGAGGAACACCTCGCGCCACTGGCCGACCAGCAGGATCAGCCCGCCCAGCAGCGGGGCGACGATCGGGGCGACGCCGCCCACGCCCTGCATGATGTTCATGGTGCGGAACAGCTCGGGGCCGTCGGTGAGGTCGATGAGGACCGCGCGGCCCAGCACCATGCCGAAGCCGCCGCCGATCCCCTGCAGCACGCGGAAGATCAGGAGCACCTGGATGTTCGGCACGAGCGCGCAGACGATCGAACCGACGAGGCACAGCACGATCCCGACGAGCAGCGGTCCGCGGCGGCCGAGGCGGTCGGAGAGCGGGCCGGCGACGATCTGACCGCCCGCGGTGCCGACGAAGAACGCGGTGATCGTCAGCTGCAGCAGGGCGGCCGTGGTGCCGAGGTCGCTCGTCACGTCCGGGAACGCCGGGATGTACATGTCGGTCGCGAGCGGGCCGATCGCGCTGAGCGTCGTGAGCACGACGATCACCATGACGGTGACCTTGGAGCGGGTGCGGGCGTACTCGGCCTCGCTGGGGAGGTGCGCGAGGTCGCGGTCGGCGAGGTCCTCGAGCACCGGGATGCCGCCGGTCATCGTGGTGGGGATGGGGCCGGTGAAGGTGCGCGGCTCGGCGTCCTCGTGGGAGGCGCCGGACCGGCGGGTCTCGGGTGCGGGGGTGGGCTGCGACGGGGTGCGGTCGTCGTCGGGCGCAGTCATCGGTGATCTCACATCGAGGGGAGGGAAGGGGACACGGGATGCCGGGGGCAGGGACCGCTCGCTCGAACCTACCCCCGCAGCGCGCGGATGTGCACGTTCACGGCCACGGAGTGGACCGGCCCCCTCTGTCGGCCCGCTGACACCGTCTCGCCGAGCCCCCGTCGGAGGGTCTATCCTCGTCGCCGCCACAGTCGGTTCGGGGGAATCCGCATGGTCGCCCCGATCCGGCGTCGTGCCAGACGTCCCCGAGCATCGGAGCCCTCCGTGTCCACTGAACCCCGCCGCACCGTCGCGGAGCCGCCCGACTCCCCCGCCCCCGGCGCGAAGGCGCTGAGCGCGCGCGTGCTCGCGCTGGCCCTCGCGGGAGCCCTCGGCGGGTTCCTGTTCGGCTTCGACTCCTCCGTGGTCAACGGCGCCGTCGGCGCCATCGAGGGGCAGTTCGGCCTCGACCCCGCGATCACCGGCTTCGCGGTCGCGAGCGCCCTGCTGGGCTGCGCGGTGGGCGCCTACTTCGCCGGTCGTCTCGCGAACCGCTGGGGCCGCATCCCGGTGATGCTCGTGGGCGCCGTCCTGTTCCTCTCCTCCTCGATCGGCGCGGGCCTCGCCTTCGGCGTCGCGGATCTCGTGATCTGGCGGATCATCGGCGGCCTCGGCATCGGCATCGCCTCGGTCACCGCACCCACGTACATCGCGGAGATCGCCCCGCGGAAGATCCGCGGCCGCCTCGCCTCCCTCCAGCAGCTCGCGATCACGATCGGCATCTTCGCGGCGCTGCTGTCCAACGCGGTGCTCGCGAACAGCGCCGGCGGCGCCGCCCAGCAGCTCTGGCTGGGCCTGCCGGCCTGGCGCTGGATGTTCCTCGTGGGCGCCGTGCCCGCCGTCGTCTACGGCGTGGTCGCGCTCGTGATCCCCGAGTCCCCGCGCTTCCTCATGATGAAGGGCAAGGAGGAGAAGGCTCGCGAGGTGCTCGCGACGATCGTCGCGCCCGAGGAGATGGACCGCGAGCTGCGGGACATCCGCGAGGCGCTCAAGGACGAGGAGATCGGCCGCTCGGGCTCCCTCAAGGGCAGCCTGCTGGGCCTGAAGCCCATCGTGTGGGTCGGTATCGCCGCCGGCATGCTCCAGCAGTTCGTGGGCATCAACGCGATCTTCTACTACTCCACGACCCTGTGGCAGTCCGTGGGCTTCACCGAGTCCGACTCGTTCACGATCTCCGTGGTGACGGGTCTGGTGAACATCGCCGTCACGTTCATCGCGATCGGTCTCGTGGACCGGATCGGCCGTCGGCTGCTGCTGCTGATCGGCTCGAGCGGCATGATCGTCACCCTCGCGACGCTCGCCCTGTCCTTCTCGCAGTCCGTCGAGGTCGACGGCGCACCGTCCCTGCCGGGGGCGTGGGGCCCGATCGCGCTGGTCGCCGCGAACCTCTACGTGGTCTTCTTCGGCGCGACCTGGGGCCCCGTGCTGTGGGTGCTGCTGGGCGAGATCTTCCCGACCCGCCTGCGCGGCAAGGCGATGGGCGTGGCGACCGGCATGCACTGGATCGCGAACTTCATCGTCAGCACCTCCTTCCCGGTGGTGGCGGACGTGTCGCTGGGGCTCGCGTACGGCATCTTCACGGCCTTCGCGGTGATCTCGCTGCTGTTCGTGAAGCTGTTCCTGCCGGAGACGAACGGGCTGTCCCTCGAGCAGGCGGACACCCTGCTGCCCACGACCCGCAGCTCCGAGCGGTACCGCCGCCGCTCCTGAGCGGAGCACCCTCGAGGTGCACGACGAACGCCGGAGGGCGCTGGGAGATCTCCCAGCGCCCTCCGGCGTTCCTGCGCCCCAGGGGGCAGGTGCCGTCAGCCGGCGGTCGTCGGCAGCGGGGTCCGGCCCGCCCCGGCGGTCTCGGGGCCGACGGACGCGCGGCCGCCGTCCACGGCGCCGTCCGTCGGCACCGCATCCTGTGCGGGGACCTGGGCGAGAGCCGCGGCGGGCACGTCGGGGACGTCGTGGTCGTGCTCGTCGCAGGAGATGCGCAGGGCGTCCTCCGTGCGGAGCAGGTCACGGCCACGGGTCTCGGGGACCAGGAAGGTCGAGGCGACGGTGATCGAGGCGAGCGTGCCCATGTAGACGGCGAGCACGGTCCAGTTGCCGCCGGTCCAGGCGAGCATCGCCGCGCCGAGCACACCGGCGAGGCCGCCCGCGAGCACCGCGGAGATCTCGCGGGCCATGGCCACGCCGAGGTAGCGGTGCTTGGCGCCGAAGAGCTCGGGCAGCATCGCGCACTGCGGGCCGAGCATGGTGTTCACGGCGACGCCGATGCCGATCGCGATCACGGCGACCGCGACGCCCTCGCCTGCGGAGGAGAGCAGGTACCAGGCCGGGAAGGTGTAGGCGAGCATGAAGACGGCGCCGGCGCGGTAGACGGGCACGCGGCCGAACCGGTCGGAGAGGTGGCCCGAGAGCGGGACCGTGATCGTGCCGATGAGCGCACCGATCGTGACGCCCCAGGTGACGGTGCCGCGGTCCATGCCGATCGCGGCGGAGGTCACGAAGGCGAGGGCGAGCGACTGGAACATGTAGCTGCCGCCGTTCTCCGCCATGCGCAGGCCGATGCCGACGACGACCCCGGCGCGGCCGCGGGTGAAGATCTCGCGCAGGGGACGCTCGGCGACCTGCTCGTGCTTCTCGAGGTGCACGAAGGTGGGGGTCTCGCGCAGGTGGGAGCGGATGAACAGCGCGATGATGATCAGCACGAACGAGGCGAGGAAGGGCAGGCGCCAGCCCCAGGCGAGGAAGGACTCCTCGGGCATGAGGGTGAGCAGGGAGAAGACGAGCGCGGCGAGGAGCGTGCCGCCCTGGATGCCGATGAACGGCAGGGCGGAGAAGAAGCCGCGGCGGCGCACGGGCGAGTACTCGGCCATGAGCACGGTGGCCCCGGCCTGCTCGGCGCCCGCACCGAGTCCCTGCAGGAGGCGGAGCACCACGAGCATGATCGGGGCGAGGTAGCCGGCCTGGTGGAAGGTGGGCAGCACGCCGATGAGGGTGGAGGCGCCGCCCATCAGCAGCACGGTGATCACGAGGACCCACTTGCGGCCCAGGCGGTCGCCGAGGGTGCCGAAGATGAGTCCGCCGAAGGGGCGGGCGACGAAGCCGACGCCGTAGATGCCGAAGGCGGCGACGGTGTTCATCGCGGGGTTGCCCTCGGGGAAGAACAGTGTGTTGAACACGAGCGCGGTCATGAGGCCGTACATCGCGAAGTCGAAGTACTCCATCGCGCTGCCGATGCTCGAGGAGAGCGTGGCGCGGCGGAGGTTCGCGGCGTAGTCAGCGGACGCAGCGGCGGCAGCAGGGTCCGTGGCGTCGGGCTGCGGGGCCCCCGTGGGGTGAGGGGAGTTCGTCGTCGAGCTCATGGCATCTCCTTCGATGCGACCGAAGCGGGCAAGGGCGTCGGATGCGGGCGGCGTGCGCCGCGGGTGACGCCCACTGTACTCAATTCTGAACACTGTGCAACAGGTTGAACGAACGGGTTTCCTGTGGATCCACGGCCGCGACGCCGGAGGGCCGGCCGGAGGTCAGGACGGGCGGCGCGAGAGCGGGTTCGTGAGCTGGGCGGCGATCCCCACGAGGGCCTCGCCGATGCCCGCGACGGTGCCCTCGTCCGCCTCGGCGGCGCTGAGGGCGACGCCGACGGCCATGCGGGGGTCACCGGGCTGCCAGGGATCCAGGGGCGCGGCGACGCCGTGGACGCCGGCGAAGGACTCCCCGCGGTCGATCGCGTAGCCGCGCTCCCGGGCGGCGGCGATCTTCTCGCGTACCTGCTGCGGGGTGCGCACGGACAGCTCGGTGGAGGGCGTGAAGGTCGAGGCCCCGAGGACCTCCTCGACCTCGGCATCACCTATGGCGAGCAGCATGGCGTTGCCGACCGCGCAGTGCACGAGCGGCAGGCGCGAGCCGAGCGGCGTGCCGAGGCGCTCGCGGCGACCCTCGTGGCGGGCGAGGTAGATCGCGTCGGGCACGTCGAGCATGGCGACCTGCACGACCTGGCCGCGCAGCAGCGGATCCGCCTCGACGACGGCGTAGAACTCGCGCACCTGGTTGAACTGGGCGGCGAAGGCGCCGCCGAGCTCCGCGGTGCGCAGCCCCAGGCGGTAGCCGCTCTCGGCACGCTGGATCATGCCCTCCGCCTCGAGGGCCTGGCAGATGTTCGAGGCGGAGGACTTCGCGATCCC
Source organism: Brachybacterium rhamnosum (assembly GCF_039526185.1). Lineage (NCBI taxonomy): Bacteria > Bacillati > Actinomycetota > Actinomycetes > Micrococcales > Dermabacteraceae > Brachybacterium > Brachybacterium rhamnosum. Next base: position 1,434,849 of record NZ_BAAAIS010000002.1, on the reverse strand, counting down.
GAGGCCGCGGGCGACCTCGGAGAGGGTCAGCGGGGCGCCGGCGGCCTCGAGCGCCCGCAGCACCCCCATCGCACGGCTCACGGCGGGTGAGGGGTCGCGCCCCTCGGGGGTGGTGCTGGCGCTCATGGGCACTCCTGGTCGATCAGTAGAACTCGACGGTGTCCACCACGTTGCGCAGCTCCCGCCCGTCGAGGAAGCGGTCGAGGTTGTCCACGAACAGCCGCACGATCCGCTCCTCCTCGCGCGAGGACAGCGCCGCCGTGTGGGGGCTGACCAGGACACGGGGATGATCCCACAGGGGGCTCGACTCCGGCAGCGGCTCGGTCGCGAAGACGTCGAGGGCGGCGAAGCCCACACGGCCGTCCTCGAGGGCGGCGTGGAGCGCGACCTCGTCGATCACGGTGCCGCGGCCGACGTTCACCACGATCGTGCCGGGACGCAGGGCACCGAGCACCTCCTCGCCCACGAGGCCCTCGGTCGCGGCGGTGCCGGGCAGGGTCACGACGATCGCCTCCGCGCGGGCGGCCGCGGCGGCGAGGTCGTCGATCGGGACGAGCTCGTCGACACCCTCGACGGCCACGCCGCTTCGGGTCGTGCCGAGCACGCGCGCGCCCGCGGCGCGGAAGAGGGAGGCGCACGCGCGGCCGATGCCGCCGAGGCCCACGACGAGCACGGTCATCTCGTCGAGATGCTGCATCTCCCAGCGGTCGGTCCACTCGTGGGCCCGCTGCTGGGCGCCGAGGCGCGGGAGGGTCTTGGCGCCGGCGAGCACGCCGAAGAGGGCGAACTCGGCGAGCGGCCGGCCGTGCACGCCGGCGGTCGTGGTGAAGGTGATGCGGTCGAGGGCCTCGCGGTCGAGGCCGGCGGCGAGGACCTGCGAGCCGCCGCCGGCGGCCATGGCCTGCACCCAGCGCAGGCGCGGGTTCGCGGCGACGGTGCGGGCGAGCGCGGCGGGGTCGACGTCGGGCAGGGAGAAGAGCACGTCGGCGGAGTCCACCATCGCGTCGAAGGCGGCCTGCTGCTCGGCGGTGCGCTCGTGGGCGGGGTCGCCGGACCAGTCGGCCGGGCCGCGGCGGGGGCGGTAGAGCGCATGATCGCGGACGACCTCGACGCGGGGCTGCGCCTCCTCGATGCGGCGGCAGAGGTCCTCGGGGAGGTCCGTGGCGATGACGACGCGGAGCCGGTCGGTGGGCGCGGCGGCGCGATCACCGACGGCGGGGGCGGGAGAGGTGGTGGACACGGGAGCTCCTTCGCCCGGTCCTCTGCGGCGAGGCCGGTTCGGCAACAGGGTCGGCTCCACCCTAGCGCGTGTTCAACATATTGGACACTGTTCTACTGTTTGGTCTCGCGGTAACCTCGTGCCATGAGCCACGACGACGTCCTGCTCCCCGCCCCGACGCCCCAGCCGGTGTCACCCGCCTCCGCTCCGGACGGCCCGGCGCCGACGGTGGGCGTGCTGGGCCTCGGCGCCATGGGCCTGCCCATGGCCGAGCACCTCCTCGCCGCCCACGGCGCGCTCACGGTGAGCTCCCGTCGGCCTCGGCCCGAGCTCACCGACCAGGGCGCCGCCTGGGCCGCCACCCCGCGCGAGCTCGCCGCGGCCAGCACCGCCGTGCTCGTCATGCTCCCGGACCTCCCCGAGCTCGAGCCCCTGCTCGAGGGCGAGGACGGCCTGCTCGCCGGCGCGGGCGACCTCCTGCTCATGATCGGCTCCACCTCCTCCCCCGTCGCCGTGCGCGCCCTCGACGCGGACCTCCGCTCCCGCACCGACGGCCGCGTGCGGGTCGTGGACTGCCCCGTCTCCGGCGGCGAGGACGGCGCCCGCGCCGGCACCCTGTCGATCATGCTCGGCGGCGCCGAGGAGGACACGGCCCTCGCGGCCCGCCTGATCGCCCCCTGCGGCACTCCCGTGCGCCTGGGCCCGCTCGGCGCCGGCGAGGTCGCCAAGGCCTGCAACCAGCTCATCGTCGGCGCGACCGCGCTCGCCCTCGGCGAGGTGACCGTGCTCGCCGAGCGCAGCGGGATCGACCTCGAGACCCTCTTCGACGTGCTGGGCGGCGGCTACGCGGGCTCCGCGTTCCTCCGGGCGCGCCGCGAGAAGTTCACGACCGGCGACGACTCCCCGAGCGGCGTCGCGAAGTACATGGTCAAGGACCTCCGCTTCGCGGCGGAGACCGCGGAGGCCACCGGCACCCAGGGCACTCTGCTCCCGGCCCTGCGCGCCGCCTACGACGAGCTCGTCGACGCGGGCCTCGGCGACCGCGATCTCGCGGCCACGCGACGCTTCACCGCCGGTCGGTCCGGAGCCCGCGAGGAGGGCTGAGCGCGCCGCGCCCGCAGGGCCGGCGCTCGCGCGGGGCTCAGCGGTCGTCCGCGCGCAGCCGCTCCCGCTCGGCGCGACGGTGCGGGCGCAGCCAGGACGGGCGGGCCCACAACGGCATGACGCGGCGATAGCCGGTCGCGAGCAGGGCCGCGCCCCAGAGGATCAGCTCCCCGATCACCGCGACCGGTATCAGCACGGACGCCTCGGTGCTTCGCACGCTGTGGACGGTGGCCATGGACGCCGACGGGCGGGCCTCCCCGTAGGGAGACCCGCCCGTCGGCGGAGGGGGGACCTCAGAGCATGCAGCTCACGCAGCCCTCGACCTCGGTGCCCTCGATGGCCATCTGCCGCAGGCGGATGTAGTAGAGGGTCTTGATGCCCTTGCGCCAGGCGTAGATCTGCGCCTTGTTGACGTCACGGGTGGTGGCGGTGTCCGGGAAGAAGAGGGTCAGCGACAGGCCCTGGTCCACGTGCTTCGTGGCCTCGGCGTAGGTGTCGATGATCTTCTCGTAGCCGATCTCGTACGCATCCTCGTAGTACTCGAGGTTGTCGTTCGTCATGTACGGCGCCGGGTAGTACACGCGGCCGATCTTCCCCTCCTTGCGGATCTCGATCTTGGAGACGATCGGGTGGATCGAGGAGGTCGAGCCGTTGATGTAGGAGATGGAGCCCGTGGGCGGCACCGCCTGCAGGTAGGCGTTGTACATGCCGTGCTTCTTCACGTCCTCGCGCAGCTGCGTCCAGTCCGCCGGGGTGGGCAGGTGCACGCTCGAGGCCTCGAAGATCGCGCGGATCTTCTCGGTGCGGGGGACCCACTCGCCGTCGATGTACTTGTCGAAGTACTCGCCGGTGCCGTAGGCGGAGTTCTCGAAGTCGTAGAAGACCTCGCCGCGCTCCTTGGCGATCTCCATCGAGGCGCGGATCGCCTGGTAGGTCACCGCGTAGAAGTACATGTTGGTGAAGTCCAGGCCCTCCTCGGATCCGTAGTGGATCGCCTCGCGGGCGAGGTAGCCGTGGAGGTTCATCTGGCCCAGGCCGATCGCATGGGACTTCCGGTTGCCCTCCGCGATGGTGGGCACCGACTCGATGTCCGAGGTGTCGGAGACGGCGGAGAGGCCGCGGATCGACGTCGCGATGGTGCGGGCGAAGTCCGGGGAGTCCATCGCCTTGGCGATGTTCAGCGAGCCCAGGTTGCAGGAGATGTCGCGGCCCAGCTCGTCGTAGCTGAGGTCGTCGTTCATCGTGGACGGCGTGGCGACCTGCAGGATCTCCGAGCACAGGTTCGAGTGGGTGACCTTGCCGGGGATGGCGTTGGCCCGGTTCACCGTGTCCTCGAACATGATGTACGGGTAGCCGGACTCGAACTGCAGCTCGGCGAGGGTCTGGAAGAACTCGCGCGCCTTGATCTTCTTCTTCGCGATGCGCGGGTTGTCGACCATCTCGCGGTAGTTCTCGGTGACGTTGACGTCCGCGAAGGGCTTGCCGTACTCGCGCTCCACGTCGTACGGGGAGAACAGGTACATCGGCTCGTTCTTCTTCGCGAGCTCGAAGGTGATGTCCGGGATCACGACGCCCAGGGAGAGGGTCTTGATGCGGATCTTCTCGTCGGCGTTCTCGCGCTTTGTGTCGAGGAACCGCAGGATGTCCGGGTGGTGCGCGTGCAGGTACACGGCACCGGCGCCCTGGCGCGCGCCGAGCTGGTTCGCGTAGGAGAAGGAGTCCTCGAGGAGCTTCATCACGGGGATGACGCCGCTGGACTGGTTCTCAATGTGCTTGATCGGCGCGCCGTACTCGCGGATGTTCGAGAGCAGGAGGGCCACACCGCCGCCGCGCTTGGACAGCTGCAGGGCGGAGTTGATCGAGCGGCCGATCGACTCCATGTTGTCCTCGATGCGCAGCAGGAAGCAGGAGACGAGCTCGCCGCGCTGGGCCTTGCCGGCGTTGAGGAAGGTGGGGGTCGCGGGCTGGAAGCGGCCGTCGAGGATCTCGTCGACCAGGTCGCGGGCGAGCTGCTCGTCACCGCGCGCGAGGGCGAGGGCGACCATGAGGACGCGGTCCTCGAAGCGCTCGAGGTAGCGCTTCCCGTCGAACGTCTTCAGCGTGTACGAGGTGTAGTACTTGAACGCGCCGAGGAAGGTCGGGAAGCGGAACTTCTTCGCGTACGCCTGCTCGGAGAGCGACTCGATGAAGGAGAAGTCGTACTGGTCGAGCACGGCCTGCTCGTAGTACTCGTTCTCGACGAGGTAGTCGAGCTTCTCCTTGAGGGAGTGGAAGAACACCGTGTTGGGGTTCACGTGCTGCAGGAAGTACTCCCGCGCGGCGAGGCGGTCCTTGTCGAACTGGATCTTCCCGTCCGGTCCGTACAGGTTCAGCATCGCGTTGAGCGCGTGGTAGTCGAGCTGCTTGTGGTGCTCGACCGCTGGCATCTCGGTCAGTGTCGCCAAAACTCTTCCAATCCGTCGTGGACCCGCTGCACGTCGCGCGGCGTGCCCAGGAGTTCGAACTTGTACATGTGGGGGACCTGGCACTTGGCGGAGATGATGTCCCCCGCCAGGCAGTAGGTCTCGCCGAAGTTGGTGTTCCCCCCACCGATCACGCCCCGGATCAGGGTCCGGTTGCGCTGGTCGTTGAGGAACTTGATGACCTGCTTGGGGACGGCTCCGCGGCCGTTGCCCCCGCCGTAGGTCGGGACCATGAGGACGAACTCCTCGTCCATGACGAGGGGCTCCTCCTTGGGGTAGAGCGGGATCCGCTGCGCGGGGAGCCCGAGCTTCTCGACGAAGCGGTGGGTGTTGCCCGACACCGAGGAGAAGTAGACGAGGGCGGACACGCCTTCCTCCCTCCGGGTCGTCAGACGGCGGCGGTGCGGCGCGGCGCCGCGGCGCCGGCCGAGGCGACGACCGCCTTGATCTTGTCCGGGCGGAAGCCGGACCAGTGGTCCTCACCGGTGATGACGACGGGGGCCTGCACGTAGCCGAGCGACTTGATGTGCGCGAGGGCCTCGGCGTCCTCGGTCACGTCGACGACGTCGTAGGCCACGCCGGCCTTGTTCAGGGCGCGCTTGGTGGCGTCGCACTGGACGCAGAGGGGCTTGGAGTACACGGTGATGTCCACGGGAAGAGGGCCTTTCTCGAGCGCCGCGCCGAGGCGGCGCGAGGAGCGGTGTTCATGCGGTGAGCGGGGTGGGATCCCTCCGGCGAGGACCCCTGATCAGGGGCCCGTCCGGCGGTTCTGCGGTGGATCACCGCGACCTCTCCAACACTACACCTAGTGGTGCCCGGCTGGGGAGACCACAAGATGTACTGAACTACATGTCTGTCATCCACAGCACTCCTGTGGAGGGGATGTGGATGGCGGGGGACGGCGGTGGACGAGGACGACAGCGCGCCGCCCACCACGCACGAACCCCGAGGATGCGGGCCCTGAGGGCCTGTGGACGGGGGTCCGGGCGGCCCTCCGCCGGTGGGGACGGACCCCTCCGGGAGCAGCACCCCGGGGCTCGACGTGAGGTCCGTCGCCCGGCGAGGATCGTGATCCGCTCGGCGTGTCCCGGCGTGTCGTCCCCCGGGCTCCCCCGGCCGTCCCCAGACCGTCCCCAGCACGCCCCGTCGACGGCGCGGGGCCGACACGTCGCAGGGCGCCGCACCCGGGGGTGCGGCGCCCTGTGACGGTGTGGGGAAGGTGCCCGGTCAGCGGCCGGCGTCCGGCGCGGACCCCTCCCCCGTCGACGGCTCGGCGGCATCGGAGGCGGGGCCCTCGGCGGATCCGGCGGCGGCCGGGGGCCAGCTCGAGCGGATCGGACCGGTGGACTCGTGCGGGAGCGCGGGATCCTCGGACGACGAGGAGGCGGCGACGTCGTCCCCGACCGGCTCGCCCTCGACCGGCTCACCCTCGCTCGGCACGCCCTCGACGGACCAGGCATCGACGATGCCGTCGGTGCGCGTGGACGGCTCGGCCTCGCTGGAGAGGTCCGGGAGGACCTCGGTGGGCTCGCCCGCGAGCGGGGCCGGCTCCGACGGGAGCACGACGGGCTCCGCAGGAGCAGGGGGCTCGGCAGGCTCAGCAGCCTCGGTGGGCTCGGCAGGCTCCGTGACGGTCGAGGCGGCAGCGGCGGGGGCGACCACCTCGATCCCGGTCCCCTCCTCCGCGGCCACCGGGGCGTCGGCCTCCGGCTCCTCCTTCTCCACGACCGCGTCGATGTCGCGGCCGTCGGCCTCGACGATCGCGGCGAGCACCTTGCGCAGGAGCGCCACCTGCTGCTGGGCGGAGGCGGGGCCGGAGATCGGCGCCTCGCCCTTCTCGACGAAGGCGTGGAACGCCTCCCACATCGACTCCGCCGAGCCCAGGCCCGCGACGGTCGCGACCTCGGTGACGACGCCGGACTTCTTCTCCCGCAGGTGCAGGGTGGAGCGACGGTCCCCGTGGGAGGGGGCGAACAGCTCGAGGTCCAGGCGCTTGCGCGCGGAGAGGATCTGCAGGGTCTCGGAGTACTCGGGGGCGAAGGGCAGGTAGTGCCACACGAGGTGCACGTGCGCGCCGCCCTCGAGCTCGCCGAGCAGCTCGATCGAGCCGGGGATGACGCCCTTGGGCCAGTGGCGCACGGCGGTGAGCTCGGTGAGCGGGCCGTAGACGGACTCGATGACGGAGAGCTGATGGGCCACGCCCGTCAGCAGACCCTTGACGTAGAGGTCGCGGTCGCGCTGGGTGGCGCTCTCGCCGCTGCCGGCGACCACGGCCTCCTGCAGGGCGTTGCGGCGCTCGCTGCGCTGCTCCGCCGGCAGGTCGTAGGCCGAGGTGGTGACGTGGGCGCCGCCGAACAGCGGCTGGCTCGCAGGCATGAGGACCCGGTGCTCGATCATCCGCACGTCCTTGACGGCGATCTGCTCGGCGATGCGCCCCACGGAGTCGTCGTACTGCTGGGGGTACGCCATCATCACGAGGTTCCGGCCGGTCATCCGCTCGAAGTCCGCGATCTTCGCGATCTCCGCGGCGGAGTAGCCCAGCGGCGGCTCCACGAGCACGGGCACACCGCGGCGCAGGAGCTGCAGGAGGTCGTCGACGTGGAGACCGTCGGTGGACAGCAGTGCGGCGTCCACGGTGATCGCGCGAGAGCGGATCGCGTCGACGAGCTCGCCGACGGTCGCGTACCGCTTCTCCTCGGCGATGCCCCAGACCTCCGCGGACTCGCGGCGCCGACGCTCGGAGTGGTCCACCAGCGCGGTGACGGCGAAGCGGTCCCAGCGCCGTCGCAGCACCGGCAGATGGACCGCCTGGGCCATCGTCCCGGCGCCGATGACGGCGATGTTCAGGGTCTTGGGCATGTCGGGGGAGCTCCTCGGGCTGGGCGGGGCGGGCGCCCGGACCGCGTGCGGTCGCCGTGGGGCCTCACCGGCCCGGGGCGCCGCGCACGGCCGGCGCGGGCGCTGCGCCTGTTCTACCACACACACCGGGGCCCTCACGGGGCGGTCCCGCACGGCCCGGGAGCGCCCGCGGCGGTACGGTGTCCCCGATCGTCGACCCCTCCTGGAGGTACCGTGCCCACCGCGTTCTACTACGGGGCCCGCGCCCTGGTGCGCCCCTATGTCCGCCTGTTCTGGAAGCCCCGCGTGACCGGGCTCGAGAACGTGCCCCGGGAGGGCGGGTACGTCATGGCGGCGAACCACCTCGCCAACGTCGACTCCTTCCTCATCCCGGTCGTGTTCGACCGCGAGGTCCACTTCGTCTCCAAGGACGACTTCTGGAAGAAGCCCGGCCTCAAGGGCTGGATCCTCAAGACCTTCTTCGAGCAGGTGGGCGCGGTGCCGCTGGACCGTGAGGCGCTCTCGAGCGGCAAGGGCGCACTGCAGGCGGGCCTCGAGGTGCTGCGCGAGGGGCACGGGTTCGGCATCTACCCCGAGGGCACGCGCTCCAAGGACGGCCTGCTGCACCCGGGGAAGCAGGGCGCGGCATGGCTCGCGATCGAGTCCGGCTGCCCGGTGGTGCCGGTGGGCGTGAAGAACACCCCGTCGATCTTCTCCGTCCCGTGGCGGAAGGTGCGCGGCACGGTGTCCGTGCGCGTGGGCCGTCCGATCGAGGTCGCCGAGATCGATCCGAGCCTGAGCAAGGGCGCCCGTCGCCGCCTGCTGACGGCACGGATCATGGACGAGATCCAGAAGCTCTCCGGCCAGACCCGCTCCGACGTCGTCCTCCCCGACGCCGAGGTCTGAGCCCGGCTCCCGCGGCTCCGGCGGGAAGGGAGCGGACCCCGGACCGCCCGCCCCCGCGCACGCCGTAGGATCGGGGCAGATCGCGCACCGTCGCGGCGCCCCGGTCCCCGAGCAGCACCCCAGGAGTGGTCATGGCAGTCGTCGTCGGATTCATCCCCACCGACGTGGGGTTCGCGGCGCTCGACGCGGCCCGCACCGAGGCGGAGCGCCGCGGCGGCCCGCTGATCCTGGTCAACGTGGTGCGCGACGGCGTCGAGGACGATCCCCGGCACGCCGACGAGGGACAGCTGGACATCGCCGCCGATCACCTGCGCGGCGCCGCGGTGCGCGTGGAGGTGCGCCAGGAGCGCACGGAGGACGACATCGCCGACGTGCTGCTGCGGGTCGTCGAGCAGGAGCGGGCCGAGCTGCTCGTGCTCGGGATCCGCCGGCAGCGGGAGCTGGGCCGGCACCTCATGGGCCTCACCGTGCAGAAGCTGCTCCTCTCCTCCCCCTCCGAGGTGCTCGTCGTCTGAGCGCCCGACCCTGACGAACGCGAGCGGCCCGCCTCCTTCCGGAGGCGGGCCGCTGCGCGTCGGGCCGTGAGGTCAGATCACTCGTCGACGGGATCGGCGCCGGGGACCTGCTCCTCGAGGCCGGCCTTGACCGCCGCCTCGATCGCCGCACCGACCTCCTGGTCGATGTTCTTCCAGTACTGGAAGGCGTTCGAGAGCACGGGCTCCTGGACCGTGGAGAGGGCACCGGAGACGGTCTCCACGAGACGGCCGCGCTCGGCCTCGTCCATGACCTCGCGGATCAGGGTGTGCGCCTGACCGAAGTCGTCGTCCTCCGCGTGCAGGGAGTAGGCGGAGCGCACGAGCGCGCCGTCGGCCTCCCAGCCATTGTCCACGGGCCCCTGCGCCTCCTGGTAGGCGCGACCGAAGGAGTTCGGCGCGTACACCGGGGCGTCACCGCTGTGCAGGAACTCCATCGCGCCCTCCTTGTCGTAGGAGTTCGTGTCCACGAGCGGGCGGTTCACGGGCAGCTGGTTGAAGTTCGTGCCGAGGCGGTTGCGCTGCGCGTCCGGGTAGGAGAAGACGCGGCCCAGCAGCATCTTGTCCGGGGAGACGCCGGTGCCCGGCACGGTGTTCGAGGGGCTGAACGCGGCCTGCTCGATCTGCGCATAGTGGTTGGTGGGGTTCTGGTTCAGCGTGAACCGGCCCAGCGGGATGCGCGGGTAGTCCTTCTTCGACCAGGTCTTCGTGAGGTCGAAGGGGTTGAAGCGGTAGTCCTTCGCCTCGTCGTAGGGCATGAGCTGCACCTCGACGCGCCAGGACGGGAACTCGCCGCCCGCGATCGCGTCGAAGAGGTCGCGACGGTGGTAGTCCGCGTCGGAGCCAGCGAGCTCGCCGGCCTCCTCGTTGGTGAGGAACTCCAGGCCCTGCTCGGTGAGGAAGTGGTACTTGACCCAGAACTTCTCGCCGGCCTCGTTGACCCACAGGTAGGTGTGGGAGGAGTAGCCGTTCATGTGACGCCAGGACTTGGGCAGGCCGCGATCGCCCATGAGGTAGGTGACCTGGTGGGCGCTCTCCGGGGAGAGGGTCCAGAAGTCCCACTGCATGGTGTTGTCGCGCAGGCCGGAGTCCGGGAGGCGCTTCTGGCTGTGGATGAAGTCGGGGAACTTCATCGGGTCGCGCAGGAAGAAGATCGGGGTGTTGTTGCCGACGATGTCGAAGTTGCCCTCGCCGGTGTAGAACTTCAGCGCGAAGCCGCGCACGTCCCGCCACGTGTCGGGCGAGCCCAGCTCACCGGCGACGGTGGAGAAGCGGGCCAGCATCGGGGTCTTCGCGCCCTTCTGGAAGAGCCCGGCCTTCGTGTACTGGGAGAGGTCCTCGGTGATCTCGAGCTCGCCGAAGGCGCCGGAGCCCTTCGCGTGGGGGCTGCGCTCCGGGATGCGCTCGCGGTCGAAGCGGGCGAGCTTCTCGACGAGGGCGACGTCGTGGAGGAGCAGGGGGCCGTCGGCGCCGACGCTGAGCGAATGGGCGTCGCTCTCGCGGGGGGCGCCGGACTCGGTGGTCGAGGGCAGCGACGAATCGTGGTGGGCCGTGGGATCCAGGTGGGTCATGGGCTTCTCCTTCGGTCGGACGGTGGTCGGGAAGGGCTGCCCCGGAGGGCAGGTCTGTGGGGCGGCGCTCAGCCGCGGGGGGTGGCGCCTGCGGGGGCGGCGGCCGGGGGAGCGTCCACGGAGCGCTCGCTCCGACAGCGGGTGCACACACCGCGGTAGACGACCTCGGCGACCTCGATCTCGAAGCCGTGGTCCTCCTGCGGGGTGAGGCAGGGGGCGTGGCCGACGGCGCACGGGACGTCCTCCAGCCGGCCGCACCGCGTGCAGACGAGGTGGTGGTGGTTGTCGTGGCGGTGCATCTCGTAGAGCATGCTCCGGCCTCCCACCGACACCCGACGCAGGATCTCCGCCTCGGTGAGGGCGCCGAGGATGTCGTAGACGGCCTGACGGGAGATGGTGCCGAGGGTCGAGCGCACGGACTGCGCGACCGCGTCGGCATCGGCGTGAGGCAGCTTCTCGACGGCCTCGAGCGTGGCCAGCCGTGGCGCCGTCACCCGCAGTCCCGCGGCGCGCAGGGCGGTGGAGTGGTCAGCGGTGGACATGACCCCGACTGTACCCAGCTCTCTGGACTTGATCAAGAAACGGGCATCTTCCAGACAGCGGCGTTCATCCACAGTCCAGACACAAACTTCGATCAGACTTCTATCAGCATTACCCTTGCCGAGTGATCGAGCACACACTACGACCCGTCGGGGCCTCCGCACGCCCCCGCACGGGGCCGGGTGCGGACTCCCCCGACGGCCGGGACGCGCAGGCGGTGAGCAGCCTCCCGCGCCTCGACAGCCGCGCCGCGGCGGTCGTCGTCACCCTCCTGCTGCTCGGCGGCACGCTCCCCGTGGCCGACGGCATGGGCCCCGCCTCGCTCGCCGTCGCCGGCGCGCTCAGCGTCTCCGGCGGCCTCGCCCTGCGCCGCCCGGTCACCGCCGCGGCTCTCACGGGCGGCGTCCTCACGCTCGCCCTGGGACTCGGCCCCGCGCACATCGGCACCGGCATCCTCGCGAGCCCGCTCGCGATCGCCGCCCTCGCCGCGCACGGCCGCCCCCGTCTCGCGGTCGCGGTCGCGCTGTGGCACGTCGCCTCGCCCGCCGTGGCCGAGGTGCTGCGCGGCGTGCACCTCGACGCCGTCCTCGCCCAGACGATCGGCTGGATGACGCTCCAGGTGACCGCCCTGCTGGGCGGCAGCTGGGGCCGGGCGCAGGTGCAGCGCGAGGTCGCCGAGCGTGCTCGGGCCGAGTTCGAGCTCGCCGAGCAGCGCCGCGCGATCGCCCGCGAGCTCCACGACACCGGGGTCCGGGCGATGGCCCGCGTCGTCATGCTCGCCGAGTCCGCCCCGCGGGAGCCGGGCGAGCAGCACCGGGCGCCCCTGCGCCGCATCTCCGCGACCGCGCGCGAGGGCACGGACCAGCTGCGCTCGCTCCTCGAGGAGCTGCGCGAGGAGCAGGCCGGCCCCGCCTCCGCCACGGCACCCGCCGTCGCCACCCGGGGGACCCCGTCCCCCACGGTCGCCGAGGAGGCCCCGCTCGCGGAGGCCCTCGAGACGCTGCGCGGGCGGCTCGCCGGCGACGGCTTCACCGTGCACCTCCACGCCGCGGGCGCCGAGGCGATCCCGGGTGGGCCGGGTGCCGTGGTGCGCCGCTGCCTCACGGAGATCGAGGAGAACGTGCTGCGCCACGGTGACCGCGAGGCCCCCGTCGCGATCTTCGTCGAGATCGAGGACGCCCCGGATCACGCACCGCGCGCCGCCACGGCTCCGCCCGGCCTCGGAGCGGGCGTCGACATCATCGTCCTGAACGCGGTGGACGACCACCGGCCCTCGGCGCTCTCCGGCGGCCACGGACTGACCGGCATCACCGAGCGCCTCGCCGCGGTGGGCGGCACCCTCCACACGGAGCGCGACGGCCGCATGTTCCTCACCCGTCTCGCGATCCCGGCGCTCACGGACGCCGCCTGATGCAGCGCAGCGCCTCCTCCCCCGCCCCGCGCACCCGGGTGCTCGTGTGCGACGACGACCCGATCGTGCGGGAGGCGCTCGCGGCCTACCTGGACCGGGAGGAGGACCTCGAGGTCGTCGCCGTCGAGGAGACCGCGGAGGCCGCCCTCGCGCGCATCGAGGAGCTCGAGCCCGAGGTCGTGCTCATGGACCTCGTCCTGCCGGGCATGGACGGGATCGCCGCCACGTCGGCGATCGTCGAGCGCCGACCGCACACCTCCGTGCTCGTGCTGACCACCTTCGGCACCGAGGAGCAGGCCCGCGCCGCGCTCGGCGTGGGCGCCGCCGGGTTCCTCCTGAAGACGACCACGGCGACGGCCATCGTCGCGGCCGTCCGCGCCGCCCGACAGGAGGCGGTGACGGTGCTCTCGCCGGTCATCGCCGCGAACATCGCCGCCGCAGCGCCCACCGATCCCGAGGACCGGGACGCCGACGGCGACGCCGCCGCGGCCCTGGGCCTCAGCGAGCGCGAGCAGGAGGTGCTCGCCGCCGTGTGCCGGGCGAGCTCGAACGCTGAGATCGCCCAGGAGCTCGGCGTCACCGAGTCCACCGTGAAGTCGCACGTCACCGCGCTGAACGCGAAGCTCGGATGCCGGTCGCGCGTCGCGCTGACGGTGCGCGCCTTCACCTTGGGCCTCGTGGCCCTGCCTCCCGACCGCCGCGAGCAGGGCGGCCGGGACTGATCACCCGGCCACCGCTCCGCGCCGCGTCAGGAGGACGCACCGCCCGGACGCCGCCGGGGCACGGGGGGACGCGAGGGTGCCGAGCTGGCAGGGATGCACGGCCCTCGCCCTGCGATGCATGAGGACCCTCCTCAGGATAGGACGCCGCGTGAGCGCTCGACGGGCCCTAAGGCCCTGTCGGGAGTTGCCCTGACCGGTACTTTCGACGTATCCGAAGCGGAGCTACCGCCCTCGGCCACCTCTCAAGGAGTCCGTTGTGACCGCATCCCCGACCCCCACCATCCCCGCCTCCACCACTCAGGCTCTCCACACCGAGCCGTCGCCCTGGGGCTTCACCGCACTGGGAATCGTTCGGATCCTCCTCGGCTTCACCTTCCTGTGGGCGTTCCTGGACAAGCTGTTCGGTCTGGGCTTCTCGACTCCCGCGGAGAGGGCGTGGCTCAACGGCGGCTCCCCCACCTCAGGATTCCTGGGCGGGTCGATCGAGGCAGGTAATCCGTTCGCCGGATTCTGGACGTTCTGGCTGAGCCTGAACCCCTTCACCGACGCCCTCTTCATGCTCGGCCTGCTCGGCATCGGCGTCGCGCTGCTGCTTGGCATCGGCATGCGCATCGCCGCCGTGAGCGGCACGGCCATGTACCTGCTGATGTACCTGGCGGCGTTTCCGATGACGACGAACCCGCTCTACGACGACCACGTCATCATGGCGGCGGTGCTCATCGCCATGGCCGGCCTCGCCGCGGGTGACCATGTGGGCCTCGGTCGCCGGTGGCGGAGGCTGGTCAGGGGCAACTCGTTCCTGATCTAACCTCATCGCACTCGCGGGGCGTGCTCCGCTCTCCTCACGGAGGGTGGGGCACGTCCCTGCGTCTGCGGTCAGTGTCGACGGGGAGACCATGGGCGTCCGAGACGCGCCCGGGCGAGCGCCGGCAGTTCGGGCCGTGGGGCTCAGGACGGCGAACCGTGGTCCATCTTCAGCACCCAGTCATGATGGAACGCGCACAGCGGAACTCGTCGGAAGCCGTCGGCGTAGGGCAGCTCGACCTCGGCGACGGCGCGGTTCTCACAGGTGAAGAACCTGCACCGGCCGGCCTGCTCGTGACGGGTGTCGGTGACGTCCATCGGGTCCGGGATCATGGTCGGCGACGATGCTTCGCGATGATGTCCCAGTAGTCAGCGCCGTCGAGCTCCTGGACCGTGCCCTCAGGGGCCCGTCGGATCAGCTCGTCGACGATCGCGTCGATGTCGAAGTCGGCGGGGTCGTGCGAACCTTCGCTGCTGCGTGCGTCGATGGCCTGGGTGACGGCCAGCGTGAGTTTCTCTCGGTCCATGTCGGCCTCCTGGGGTCGCGTGGCGTCGAGGCTACTGCCATCACGAGCTGTCCGGCTCCGGCGAGGGCGGGATCGACCGGGCGGTCGACCGACCGCCATCCGGGCGGCCCGACCCCAGCCGGCACCTGAGCAGGCATCAGCCCGACCCCACGTCGACGAGGTCCGAGCTGCTCCCGCGGTGCCCGTTGGCCGTCGCCGCCATCGCCTTCGCGATCGGCGCCTCGCCGCTCACCGGCGACAACCCCCCTGGATCCTGCTGATCGGCATATCGGTCGCACTGCTCGTCCTGGTGGCGGCATCGGTCGTGCGACGCCGCCGTCGACGCTCGCGCACCACCCGCCGCGCACACAGCCGCTGCTGACCGTCGCGAGGGCGCCCTCACTCCCGACGGGACGGTGGAGGCCTGCATGCATCCCGGGAGGCCGGGGGTGCGTCGCACGGTCTCCCCTGCGAACCCCCTGGACCAGACGAACACACGACGAGCGCGAACGACCCCCACGGCGCACACACCGTGGGGGTCGTCTCGGGTCCTGACCTGTGGAGCCGCCTGCCGGAATCGAACCGGCGACCTATTCATTACGAGTGAATCGCTCTACCGACTGAGCTAAGGCGGCGTCACCGCCGATCACGGCGGACCGGATCACTGTAGGCGACTCCCGGCCCCCGGCGCAAAACGCCGGGGCGGATCCCGCCGCAGGTCACACCCGGCGCCGCGCGGGGTCAGCAGCGGGTGCCCTCCGCGGGGGTGGTGCCCTCGAGCAGGTAGGCGTCCACCTGTTCCTCGATGCAGCCGCCCGAGCGGCCGTAGGCGGTGTGCCCGTTGCCCTCGAAGGTCAGCAGCACGCCCGAGGAGAGCTGGTCGGCGAGGGACTCGGCCCACGTGTAGGGGGTGGCCGGGTCGCCGGTGGTGCCGATGACGACGATCGGGGCGGCGCCGTCGGTCGTGACGGGGGCGGGCTCGCGCACCGGCTTCTCGGGCCAGTAGCCGCAGGTGGTGGCGGCGTAGGAGAAGGAGGAGCCCCACACCGGGTCGTCCTTCGCGAGCTGGTGCGCGAGGGCGGTCTCCTCCTCCTCGCTCGCGAGACCCGGGCGGTCCAGGCAGTTCACGGCGGTGATGGCCTCGTTGCCGTTGCCGCTGTAGCTGCCATCTCGGTTGCGGCTCGCGGACTGGTCCGCGATGTTCAGCAGGATCTGGCCGTCTCCGTCGAGCGCGGCGGCGATCCCCTCACGGCCGTACTGCCAGGAGCTGTCGTCGTACATGAGCATGAGCACGGCGGAGCGGGCGAGGGCGCCGGTGAGCGGGCGATCCGGGTCGTCCGTGGGCAGGGGGTCCGACTGGGCCTTCTCGAACAGGTCCAGGAGCTGCTGGGAGGCGGCGTCGACGTCGCCGGTGAAGGGGCACTCGCCCTCTCCCTGCTTCAGGCAGTCCTCGAGGAAGGTGCGGGTGGCCTGCTCGAAACCGCCCGCCTGGCCGGCGCTGAAGTCGTCCGCGGTGAGCGTCGGGTCCACGGCGCCGTCGAGCACCATCCGCCCCACACGCTCGGGGTACAGGCCCGCGTAGGTCGAGCCCAGGAAGGTGCCGTAGGAGTAGCCGAAGTAGTCGAGCTGCTCGGAGCCGACGGCCGCGCGGAGCACGTCCAGGTCCCGCGCCGAGGAGGCCGTGTCGAGGTACGGGAGCAGCTCCGCGGAGCCGGGATCGTCCTCGCAGCCCTCGGCGAGGCGCTCGACCCACGGGTGCTGCGCCCGCTCGCCGCCCTCGGTGAGGAGGTCGAAGGAATCGGCGCGCATCTGGTCGAGGTCCTCGTCGGTGAGGCAGTCGATGCCCTGGGAGCGGGCGACGCCGCGCGGGTCGAAGCCGACCACGTCGTAGGAGGCCATGACGTCGGCGGAGAAGTACGCATCCGCCTGGGCGGCCATGTCCACCCCGGACCCGCCGGGGCCGCCGGGGTTGACGACGAGCGAGCCCTTCGCGTCGACGGTCGCGCCCTGCCGGGCGACGGCGAGCTCCACGTCCCCGGCGGAGGGGTCGTCCCAGGCGAGCGGCACGGTGAGGGTGCCGCACTCGAGCCCGACGGAGCCGCTCACGTCCTCGCAGGCGCCCCAGTCGATCTGCTGGTCGTAGTACTGCGCGTAGGCCGGGTCCGAGGCCGGGTCGACGTCGAGATCCGCGGCGTGGGAGGTGCCCAGGTCCGCGAGCTCCGCGGCGGCCGTCCCGGTGCTCGCGGCGCCCTGGTCCGCGCCGCCGTCGGACGCGTCGGCCCCGTCGGACCCCCCTCCGGGGGTGCAGCCGGTGACCGCGAGGAGCGCGGCGGCGGCGAGCACGCCGAGCCGGGCGAGGGGGCGGCGGGACGCGGGGAGGGTGCTGCTCATGGAGGCTCCTGCGCGCCGGCGGGGACGAGCCGGCGCAGTCGACGGGCGAGGGACGGGCGGGGGTCGGGCGGGGGTCGGGCGGGGGTCGGGGCGGTCGCGAGGACCGTCCTGCGGGCCCGCACATCCTAGGGCGCCGGGCGCGCCGCACCGCTCTCAGCGCCGATAGGCTGGGCGGATGGACGAGCTGGGGATGCCGGTCAGACGCCGGTGGCAGGAGGTGGGCCTCGCCCTCCTCGTCCTCCTCGAGACCATGCTGACCTTCGTGCTGCGCACCGGGCGCGCCGATCTCCTGGCCTGTGCGGTGACGCTCGTGCTCGGCGCCGCCCTGCTGTGGCGCTGGCCCCGCTGGACCTGGCTGCTGCCGCTCGTGCTCGCCCTCAACGCCCTGGCCGGCTCCCTCGTGGTGATGGTCGTGGGCACCTACGCCTACGCGACGCGCAGCGCCTCGCGGCTGCGCACGGTGCTCATCGCGGCCGTCGCGGGGGTCGCGGGCGCGATGCCCACGCTGTTCCTCGGCGACACGATGCTCTCGGTGACCGGTGCGCTCACGAGCGTGCTCGTCGTCGCGGCGGCGACCGCGACGGGCATGTACACCGCGACCCGGCGCCTGCTGCTGGGGCAGCTCCGCCAGCGCGCGGAGCAGGCGGAGTCCGGCCGCGGCCTCGCGGAGGAGCAGGCCCGTCGGGCCGAGCGCACCCGCATCGCCCGCGAGATGCACGACATCGTCGCCCACAAGATCTCCCTGGTCGCCCTGCAGGCCGGCGCCCTCGAGGTGAACCCGAACCTCGAGCGGGAGCAGGTGCAGGCCTCCGCCGGGCTCATCCGGCAGACCGCCGCCTCCGCGCTCAACGAGCTGCGGGAGGTGCTCGGCGTGCTCCGCGGCGACGGCGAGGAGGCGCCGCTCGCCCCGCAGCCCACCTGGGAGGACGTGCGCGCCCTGGTCGCCGGCTCCCGCGAGGCGGGGATCAGCGTGGAGATGTTCGACTTCATCGACGACCCGGTGCCGGACGCCCTGGCGCGCACCGCCTACCGGGTGGTGCAGGAGGGGCTGACGAACATCCACAAGCACGCGCGGCTCACCGACTCCCGGGTGGCGCTCATCGGCGAGCCCGGGACCGAGCTGATCATCGAGGTCAGTAATGTTCTTCCCCAGGGGTTCACCTCGGATCTGCCGGGCGCCCGCATGGGCCTGTCCGGGATCGAGACGCGTGTGCTGCACGCAGGAGGGACCATCACCTCCGGCCCCACCGACGACGGACGATTCGAAGTGAGGGCGGTGATCCCATGGCCGGCGACGTGACCCGCGTGGGACTGATCGACGACGACTCCCTGGTGCGCGCCGGGCTGGCCATGATCCTCGGCGCCGATCCCGGGATCGAGGTGGTGGGCGAGGGCAAGGACGGCTCCGAGGCCGTGACCCTCGTGCACCGCCACCGGCCCGACGTGCTGCTGATGGACGTGCGGATGCCGCAGATGGACGGCATCGCCGCGACGAAGGCGGTCGTGGCGCTCGCGGAGGCGCCGAAGATCATCATGCTCACCACCTTCGACATGGACGAGTACGTCTTCCAGGCGCTCGAGGCGGGGGCGAGCGGGTTCCTGCTCAAGGACACCCCGCCGCAGGACCTCGCCCGCGCCGTGCACGTGGTCGCGGGCGGCGAGGCGATGCTCGCACCGACGGTCACCAAGCGGATGCTCTCGCACTTCTCGGAGGCGAACCCGGGCTCCCGGCAGGACCGCCACCCGGGGCTGGACCAGCTCACGGAGCGGGAGACGGAGGTCCTGGGCGCGGTGGGCGCGGGGCTGTCGAACGCGCAGATCGGCATGCGCCTGTTCATGAGCGAGGCGACCGTGAAGGCGCACGTCTCGAAGATCTTCTCGAAGCTCGACTGCACCAACCGCGTGCAGATCGCGATCATCGCCCACGAGGCGGGGCTCAGCGACCTCGACGTCGACCTGCCCGACTGAGCCGTCACGGCGCGGCCCGGGGCTCAGCCCCAGCCGAGCTCGTGGAGCCGCTTCTCGCTGAGGCCGAAGAGGTGCCCGAGCTCGTGCAGCACGGTGACCGCGATCTGCCGCACGAGGTCCTCGCGGCTGCGGGCGTGACGCTGCAGGGGCCCGCGGTAGACGAAGATCCGGTCCGGCTCGCGGAAGCCGTCGAACACGCTGCGACGGTCCAGGGGGATGCCCACGTACAGGCCCAGCAGCTCGGTGCCGTCGCCGCGCGGCTCCGGCTCCTCCTCGACGAGGATGACGACGTTGGACTCCGCGATGGTGCGGGCGATCTCGTCCGGCAGCGAGTCGAGGGCGTCGTCCACCGCCTCCTCGAAGTCCGCGCGGCTGATCTCGATCATGCGGTCATCGAAGCATGTCCGGGTGGGAGCACGATGGGGCCGGCACTCCGTGCTCCTCCGGCCGATCCTCACGCGGGCCGTCCCGAGGCAGGACCCCCGGGGCCGCCGCGGGCTCTCCCCCTGGACACGACGGCGCACGGGGTCGCGGCGACCCGCGAGGACCTCGAGCTCGTGCGGCACCGGACCCCCTGGCCGGACCCCCGGGGGACGACGGCGACCCGAGACGTGGCATCGGTGCCCGACGACCGCCCTGCACGATCGGGCCCGGACATGACCTGGCCACGACACGACGAAGGCCCCTGCGATGCAGGGGGCCTTCCGCGGTGGCTCCGACCGGCGTCGATCCGGTGACCTTTCGATTTTCAGTCGAACGCTCTACCAACTGAGCTACAGAGCCGTGGCCGTCAGGCCGTGGTCGCGGGGCGACCGAGGAATAGGCTAGCAGGGCTCACGCCCCGCTCCCAACCGACGGCCGCCGGTGTAAGGCACACCACCCTCACGGACTCGACGGTCGCCCCGCGCCGGCCGGTCGAGTGCCGGTCGCGCCTCAGCCGAGGGTCACGAGGGCCTTGCCGAGGTTGTCCCCGCGCAGCATGCCGACGAACGCCTCCGGCGCCCGGTCCAGGCCCCGGGTGACGTCCTCCGCGTAGCGCACGGAGCCGTCCTGCACCCAGGCGGTCATCTCCCGCAGGAAGTCCTCTTGCATCTCCTCGCGGAACTCCCGCTGGATGAAGCCGCGCAGGGTCAGGCTCCGCGAGAGCACCTGCCCCAGCAGCTGCCCCGAGCGGTCCGGCCCCTCGGGCAGCGAGGTGGCGCTGTACTGGGCGGCGAGGCCGCACACGGGCACGCGAGCGTACTCGTTCAGCAGCGGCAGCACGGCGTCCCACACGGCGCCGCCCACGTTCTCGAAGTACACGTCGATGCCCCGCGGGGAGGCGGCCGCGAGGCGGCCCGGGAAGTCCGGGGCGCGATGGTCGAGGGCCTCGTCGAAGCCGAGGCCGCGCAGGTGCTCGACCTTGCGCTCGCCGCCGGCGATGCCGATCGCTCGGGCGCCGCGCAGGCGGGCGATCTGGCCGACGGCGGAGCCGACGGGCCCGGCGGCGGCGGCGACGGCGAGGGTCTCGCCCTGCTGGGGCTTGCCGATGGCGCGCAGGCCCGCATAGGCGGTGAAGCCGGGCATGCCGAGCACGCCGAGGGCGGTGGTGACGGGGGCGACGGCCGGGTCGAGGCGGCGCAGCGTCGCGGCGGGCTCGACGCTGTACTCCTGCCAGCCGCCGTAGCCGAGGACGATCTCGCCGGGCGCGAGGCCCTCCGCCTCCGAGGCGACGACCTCGGCGACGGTCGCGCCGACGATGACGTCCCCGATCTCCATGGGGGCCGCGTAGGAGCGGGCGTCGCTCATGCGGCCGCGCACGTACGGGTCCAGCGAGATGTGGAGGGTACGCAGCAGCGCCTCCCCCAGGCCGGGGACGGGCAGCGGGGCGGAGTCGTGGACGAAGTCCTCCGGCGCGGGCACGCCGTGGGGACGGGAGGCGAGACGGATCCGGTGGTTGACGGGGGTGCTCATCCCTCAACCCTAGGAGCCGCCTGCCCCTGCACGCTGTGACAGGGGTGTGAGCGGCACTCAGGCCTCGGCCGATGCGCGAGCGCGACCCTCGGGCGCTCGGAGGACCGGCGGGCATGCAGAAGGCCCCGGAGCGATGCTCCGGGGCCTTCTGTGCGGTGCGACCCTGACCGGACTTGAACCGGCGACCTCCGCCGTGACAGGGCGGCGCTCTAACCAACTGAGCTACAGGGCCATTCGTCGTTCCGCCTCGCGGCCTCTCGACTCGGATAACTCTACCGGACCTCCGCGGGGGGTCATGACCACTTTCGCTGTGACGCCCCTCGCAGTCCTGCGAGCAGTACCCCCAACGGGATTCGAACCCGTGTCGCCGGCGTGAAAGGCCAGTGTCCTGGGCCGCTAGACGATGGGGGCCCGGGGCAGCGAGCTGCCCGGGCCGAGCATACCCATGCCCGAGACCCGCGTGCGAGACGTCCCCGCCGCGATGCGGCGCACCCGACACCGTCGCCGCCTCCGGGGCCACCGGGACCACCGGGCCGGAACCCGGCGAAGCCGCCGCGCGCCCCGCGCCACGACCCTAGGGTGAGGACTGCCGGCCACCCGCCGGCGCCGCCGCCGTCCCAGGACCACCTCCGTCCCGAGAAAGAGGAACCGATGCCGTCCGAGAACCCGGATCTCGCCATCGCCCAGGCCGCGGCGCTGCGCCCCATCGCCGAGATCGCCGCCCGCGCGGGTATCCCCGAGGAGGCGCTGATCCCCCACGGCCACCACATCGCGAAGGTGGACCGCTCGCGCGTGACCCCGTCGGGCGGCACCGGGAAGCTCGTGCTCGTCTCCGCCATGTCCCCCACCCCCGCGGGCGAGGGGAAGTCGACGACGACCGTGGGCCTCGCCGACGCCCTCTCCCTCGCCGGGAGGCGGACCATGGTCGCGCTGCGGGAGCCGGCGCTCGGCCCCGTGATGGGCGTCAAGGGCGGCGCGACCGGCGGCGGCCACGCCCAGGTGGTGCCGATGGAGAACATCAACCTGCACTTCACGGGCGACTTCCACGCGATCCAGATCGCGAACAACACGCTCGCCGCCCTCGTGGACAACCACCTCCACCAGGGCAACGAGCTCGGCATCGATCCCCGTCGGGTCCAGTGGCGGCGCGTCGTCGACGTCAACGACCGCGCCCTGCGCCATGTCGTCGTCGGCCTCGGCGGCCCCACCCAGGGCGTGCCGCGCGAGGACGGCTTCGACATCGTCGTCGCCTCGGAGATCATGGCGATCCTGTGCCTCGCGACCGACGTCGCCGACCTCGAGCGCCGAATCGCCCGGATCGTCGTGGGCTTCCGCTACGACCGCTCCCCCGTCACCGCCGGCGACCTCGGCGTCGCGGGCGCGATCACGCTGCTGCTCAAGGACGCGCTGCTGCCGAACCTCGTGCAGACCCTCGGCGGCACCCCCGCACTCGTGCACGGCGGCCCCTTCGCGAACATCGCCCACGGCTGCAACTCCCTCGCCGCGACCCGCCTTGCCCTGGACCTCTCCGAGGTGGTCGTCACCGAGGCCGGCTTCGGCTCGGACCTCGGGGCGGAGAAGTTCCTCGACATCAAGGCCCGCCTGGGCGGCCTCCACCCCGACGCGGCGGTGCTCGTCGCGACGGTGCGGGCGCTGAAGATGCACGGCGGCGTCGCGAAGGACGACCTCGCCGCGGAGGACGTCGACGCCGCTCTGCGCGGCACCGCGAACCTGCGCCGCCACGTCGAGAACCTGCGGCGCTTCGGCCTGGAGCCCGTCATCGCCCTGAACCGCTTCCCCACGGACACCGAGGCCGAGATCGACGCGGTGCTCGACTGGGCCCGCGGGCAGGGATGCCGGGCGGCGCTCTCCGAGGTGTGGGCCTCCGGCGGCGAGGGCGGGCGCGCCCTCGCCGAGGAGGTCCTCGCCGTGCTCGAGGAGGGCTCGGACTACCGCCCGCTCTACGACCCCGCCGACGGCGTGGAGGCCTCGATCCGCACGATCGCGACCGAGGTCTACGGCGCGGGCGAGGTGCTCCTGACCGACCGCGCCCCCGCCCAGCTGCGGATGCTGCGGCGCCACGGCTGGGACACGCTCCCCGTGTGCATGGCGAAGACGCAGTACTCCTTCTCCGAGGACCCGACCGCGCTCGGCGCCCCGGACGGCCACACGCTCCACGTGCGCGACCTCGTGCCGCGGATCGGCGCGGGCTTCGTCGTCGCGCTCACCGGCGCGGTGATGACCATGCCGGGGCTGCCGAAGGAGCCGGCCGCCCTGCGCATGGGGGTCGAGGCCGACGGCACCGCCCGCGGGCTCTTCTGACGGACCTCATCGATCCCGCGCCGGGAGGGGGTCAGCGGCGCGCGTCGCGCTCCGCGACCTCCTCGGCCTCGCGCTCGGTCTCGTCGCCCAGGTCGAGGTCGTAGCTCTCGGGGTCCGGGCCGAGGTCGTCGTCCTCGTCCTCGGGCTCGTCCCAGTTGCGGTCGATGACGGCGCCCGCGGCGTCCTCCGCCGCGACGACGTTCTCGGGGAAGCGGTGGTCCTCCGCCTGCGCCGCGAGGCCCTCGTGCGGGTCGTCGCCCTCGTCGAGGAAGCCGTCCTCGTCGTCGTCCTCGTCGCCCGCGTCCGCGAGGCGCGGGGTGAGCTCGTCGATCGCGTACTCGCCCCCGCGCACGAAGCCGCGGCGGAACGCGGCGCGGCCCACCATCGTGCTCGCCACGGGGACCGTGAGCATCTGCGCGACGAGCACGAGCACGAGCATCCCCGCGAGCGCCCAGGAGCCCACGAGCAGGGCGACGCCGCCGAACACGAGCATGAGCCCCAGGGTCTGCGGCTTCGAGGTCGCGTGCATGCGGGCGAGCACGCCGTCGAAGCGGTGCAGGCCCACGGCGGCGACGACCGTGAGCAGCACGCCGAGGGACATGAGCGCCACGGCGAGGATCTCGAGCGCGGTCATCGCGGGCCCTCCTCACGGCCGAAGCCCTCAACGAGCTCGTCGTCCTCGTCCACCGGCCCCGGTCCGCCGTCGGCGTCCTCGTGGGCGTTGACGGGGATCTCCTCCCCCACCTCGACGTCCTGCCAGGTGTTCGCGCCGTCGGCCGCACCGCCGTCGGCCCCCTCGGGACCGTTCCCGTCGTCCCCGCCGGCGACCCTCCCGGGCTGCTCGAGGTCGAGCGCCCGGAATCCGCCCGTCGCGGAGGCCTCCCCGTGCGTGCGCCGGCCCGCGCGTGCCGGGTCCTCGCGCGCCACGAAGCGCGCGAAGGTGACGGTGCCGATGAAGGCGAGGCCCGTGAGGGTGAGCATCGAGGGCACGGCCCAGGCGGCGTGGGCGTGCGCCGTGTACAGGGCGAGGGCGAGCACCAGCAGCACCACGAGCATGTCGGTGGCGACGGCGCGGTCCAGGATCGTGGGGCCGATGATCATGCGCACCACGACCGCGATCGCGGTGAGGGCGAGCACGCCGCCGAGCACGAGCAGGGCGATGTCGACGGGGGTCATCGCAGTCCCGCCTCCTCGAGCACCTCGCGGCGGGCGAGGGCGAGCAGCAGCCGCCGCTCCTGCGCCCGGGTCGCCTCGCGCTGCGCCTCCGCCTGCTCCTCGTCCGCCGCGCCGATGACGTGGAGGAAGAGGGTGCCCGTGGCCCGCTGCGCCTCGACCACGACGGAGCCGGGGATGAGGGTCGCGAGCACGGCGGTCATGGTGAGGAAGAAGTCGGAGCGGCTCGCGAGGGTCACCGCGATCACCGAGCTCGGCGGCTGTCCCGCGGGTCGGATCGCGTACCAGCCCACCTGGACCGCGGAGACCATGAGGTCGGCGAGGAAGCGCACGAGGAACGACGCGAAGCGCAGCGGCCGCAGGGTCAGCTCGTGGCCGACGGGCGGCATCGGGAACAGCACCATGACGAGCGCCGCGACGAGCAGGCCGCCGAGGACCGTCTTGAGGTCGACCGCGCCCCAGAGCAGGCACCACACGACGACCGCCAGGAGCAGCCCCACCCAGGAGCGGCGCAGGTCGCCGGACGTGCGGGTCATCGCTCCACCACCTTCTCGCCGGCGTCGTCGATGCGGTACTGGAGCTCGCCGGCGGCCTCGTCACCGAGCACCGCGGAGACGTACGGGGTGCGCTCGAGAACGGCGCGGGCGGCCTCGTCGGAGTAGGTCATGAGCGGGCCCGCGACCAGCGTGAGCCCCACCGAGAAGGCCACGAGGGCGGTGGTCGCCCCCGTCATCACGCGCGGCACGGGATGGTCGTTCGCGACGACGTCCTCCGAGGGCGCCTGCCAGAAGGCGCGGTTCCAGATCTTCGCGATCGCGTACAGGGTGAGCAGGCTCGTCAGCACGCTCGCCCCCACCAGGATCCAGCCGGCGGGCCGGTCGTAGGCGATGCCGGCCTCGACGAGCCCCACCTTGCCGATGAAGCCGGAGAACGGCGGGATGCCCGCGAGGTTCATGGCGGGCATGAAGAACAGCACCGCGATCACGGGAGCGGCCTTCGCGAGGCCGCCCAGCCGCGCGAGGTTCGTGGTGCCGCCGCGCTGCTCGATGAGACCCGCGACGAGGAACATCGTGGACTGCACGGTGATGTGGTGGGCGACGTAGAAGATCGTCGCCGTCATGCCCAGGCGGGTGCTCACGCCGAGGCCCAGCAGCATGTAGCCCATGTGGGAGACGAGGGTGAAGGACAGCACGCGCTTGAGGTCCGTCTGCGCGACCGCGCCGAGGATGCCGATCACGAGGCTCAGCGCGGCGGCCGCGAGGAGCAGGTTCGACAGCTGCGAGGCGGGGAAGAGCAGCGTCTCCAGTCGCAGGATCGCGTAGATGCCGACCTTGGTGAGCAGGCCCGCGAAGACCGCCGTGACGGGCGCCGGCGCGGTGGGGTACGAGTCCGGCAGCCAGGCGCTCAGCGGGAAGATCGCGGCCTTGATCGCGAAGGCGACGAGCAGCAGCAGCTCGAGCACCATGCGCGTGCCCTCCTGCAGGCCGTCGAGCCTCACCGCGAGCATCGCCATGTTGACGGTGCCGGTCGCGGCGTAGATCGCGGCGATCGCGGAGAGGAAGATGACGGAGCTCAGCAGCGAGACGATGACGTAGGTCGTCGCGGCGCGCACGCGGCTCGCGGAGCCGCCCAGGGTGAGCAGCACGTAGCTCGAGGCGAGCAGCACCTCGAAGCCCACGTAGAGGTTGAACAGGTCCCCCGCGAGGAAGGCCATGGACACGCCCGCGACCAGCGCGAGGTACGTGGGGTGGTAGATCGCGACCGGGGTGCGCTCGGAGTTCTCGGCGACCGTCTGCCCGCTCGAGTAGAGCAGCACCGCGAGGGTCACCGCGCTCGAGACGAGCAGCATGAGCGCGGTGATCCTGTCCGCGACCAGCACGATCCCCTGGGTGGGAGTCCAGTCGCCGATCTGGAGGACGAGCACGCCGCTCCCGGGGACCAGCGCGATGAGCGCGATCGCGACCGCGAGGATCGCGGCGAGGGTGAGGATCGCGAGCCACAGCTGGACCTTGTGGCGGTGGCGCAGCAGCAGGGTCGCGGCCGCCCCGGCGAGCGGCAGGACGACGGGGAGGGCGAGGAGCAGCTCCATGTCTCAGGCCTCCCCTCTGCCGTCGCGGTGGTGGTGGTCGGTCTCGACGGCGGGCCCGGCGCCGGGCGCCTGGGCGGGATCCCCCGTGGTCGGCGCGCTGTCGGTCTCGTCGGGGCCGCCGGGATCCTCGGGTCCGTCGGGCTCGTCGCGCGCACCCGCGGCCCCGGCGGGCCGGCGCGCGGGTTGCGCCTCGCCCTCGTCGGCCTCGGTCGCGTCCTGCGGGACGTCCTCGGCGCCGGAGAGGTCGTCGCCCAGCGGGTCCTCGGGCCGGCCCGCCTCCTGCGAGCGGCGCAGCGCACCGCGGCGCGCCTCCTCGCTCAGGGCCTGCGACCACGGGAGGTCGTCGGCGTCCCCGCTGCGGCGGCGGCTGCGGCGCAGCACGCGGCGGTCCTCGACGTCGTCGGGGACCTCGTCGTGGCCGAAGAGCTGCCAGGCCCGGTAGGCGAGGGCCATGCCGAAGGCGGTCACGCCGAGCGAGATGACGATCGCGGTGAGCACCATCGCGAGCGGCAGCGGGTCCGTCATCTCCGACGGCTCCGCCGTGCCCTCGAAGGGCGGCGTGCCGGGACGGCCGGCCGCGACGACGAACAGCAGGTTCACGCCGTTGCCGAGCAGCACGAAGCCGAGCACCACGCGGGTGAGGGTGCGTTCGAGGACGAGGTACACGCCGCAGGCGATGAGCACGCCGGCGGTGAGCAGGAGGGCGAGGCTAACGGACATCGGACTCCGCCTCCTGCTGCTGGTCGATCTGCGCGCCGAGGGTGCGCAGGAAGTCGAGGATCACGCCGAGGACCACGAGGTACACGCCCACGTCGAAGAGCAGGGCGCTCGGCAGGTGGACCTCGCCCAGCAGCGGCACGTGCAGGACCGGGGTGACGGTCTGGAAGATCGTGCCGCCGAACAGCAGCGGCAGCACCGCGGCGGCGGAGGCGATCGCCATGCCGGTGCCGAGCACGAGGCCCGCCTGGACGGGCGCGGCCTCGGTGAGCTCGTAGCGGCCGCCCGCGAGATAGCGCAGGGTCAGAGCGAGACCGGCGACGAGGCCGCCTGCGAACCCGCCGCCGGGCAGGTTGTGGCCCGCCATGAGCAGGTACACGGAGAACATCATCATCACCGGGAAGGCGAGGCGGGTGATGACCTCGAGGATCACCATGCGGCGCTCGGGGGCGAGGGTCAGGCCCGCGGAGAGCCAGGTGCGCCAGCGGTTCGCGCCGGTGACCTCGTCGGTGCGGGCGTCGAAGTTCAGGACGTTCTGCGGGAGCGGGGTGTCCGGGTGGCGGCGCCAGATCGAGGCGCCCGCGGTCAGGTCCCGCACGCGGGAGATGCCCTGCTCGCGGCGGGTGACGAAGATGAGGGAGGCGACGCCGGTCGCGACCACGAGCAGCACGGTGATCTCGCCGAAGGTGTCCCACACGCGGGCGTCGACGAGGGTCACGTTGACGACGTTGTGCCCGCCGCCGGAGGTGTAGGCGGGCTCGATGAGCTCGGGGCCCAGCGGGTCGAGGTAGCGGGCGTCGGCCGCGTAGAGCGCCGCGCCGCAGAGGGTGACGGCCGTGCCGATCGCGATCCCCCAGCGCCCGATCGCCCCGATCCTCAGCGGTCGGCGCGAGAAGTGCAGGGGCAGGCGGCGCAGGACCAGCACGAGCACGACCGTCATCGCGGTCTCGACGAGCACCTGGGTGAGGGCGACGTCCGGGGCACCGGAGACGAGGAACAGGACGGCGACGCCGTAGCCGGTGACGGAGATGAGGAAGACGGCCCGCAGCCGGCGCCGGGAGCGGGCCGCGCCGATCGCGGCGAGCGCGGCGACCGGGAGCACGAGCAGCTCGACCGGCGAGTGGAAGGGCACGAGGTTCTGCGGCAGCGGGGCCTGGGTGAGCGCGACGGGGACGGTCAGCGCGATCATCACGACGAGCATCGTGCCGAGCGTGTACGGCAGGGAGCCGCGCTGGAACAGCGGGGTCACGGCGACGGCGAGCGCGTCGACGCCGCGCATCGTGCGGCGGAACAGGCGCTCCGCGTCGAGGAACTCCTGGAGCCCCTCGCGCGCCCAGGTCATCGGGGAGACCGCACGCTGGAGCCGCTGCACCGGGCGGGCGGCGACCGCGAGCAGCGCGCCGAGGCCCAGGGTGACCACGGACGCCAGGAGCGGCACCCCCGGGTGGGGCACGACGAGCAGGTGGGCGTGGGTCTCCTGCTCCGGCAGCACCGCGGCCGCGCCGGTCAGCAGGTCCTCGAGCGGCCCCGCGAGGGCGACGAGCACCACCGAGAGCGCCGCGATCGCGGCAGGCGGCAGCCAGAACAGCACGGGGATCTGCGGGGTGCGGGCGCGCGGGGCACCGGCGGAGCGACCGAAGGCGCCCTGCACGAAGCGCCACGAGTAGGCGACGGTGAGCACGGAGCCCGCGACGAGCGCGACGAGCAGGCCCCGCTGGTAGGCGCCGCCGTACCAGAGCGCCGTGTACACGGACTCCTTCGCGACGAAGCCCAGCAGCGGCGGCACCGCGGCCATCGAGGCGGCCGAGACGATGCCGATCACGGCGACGACGGGCACGGCGCGCCCCACCCCGGAGAGGACGCGCAGGTCACGGGTGCCGAACTTCTTGTCGATGATCCCGACGACCATGAACAGGGGCGCCTTGAACACGGCGTGAGCGACGAGCATCGCGAGCCCCGCGAGCACCGCGTCCTGCGTGGCGAGGGCGCCGATCGCGGCGAGGAAGCCGAGCTGGGAGACGGTGCCGTAGGCGAGCAGGAGCTTGATGTCCGTCTGCCGCAGGGCGCGCCACCCGCCCAGCAGCATCGTCGCCGCCCCGATCACCGAGACGACGACCTGCAGCACGTCGAGCACGGACAGCGCCGGGGCGAGGCGCAGGATCAGGTACACGCCGGCCTTCACCATCGCGGCGGCATGGAGGTAGGCGGAGACGGGGGTGGGCGCGGCCATCGCGCCGGGCAGCCAGAAGTGCGTGGGCACGAGCGCGGACTTCGACATGGCGCCCGCGAGCACGAGCACGACGGCTGTGACGAGGTACGGGCCGGGGGCGGACCACATCGGGTCGGTGAGGATCGCGGAGAGCCGGAGGGACCCGGCGGCCTGGCCCAGCATCAGCAGGCCCACGAACATCGCGAGGCCGCCCGCGGTGGTCGAGACGAGCGCGTTCATCGCGGCGCGGCGGGAGGACTGCTTCTCCTGGTAGTGCCCGATGAGCAGGTAGGAGAAGACGGTCGTGAGCTCCCAGAAGGTGTAGAGCACCATGACGTCGTCCGCGAGGACGAGGCCCACCATCGCGCCGGCGAAGGCGGTGAGCACCCCGGCGAAGCGCCCCAGCGCGGGCTCGGTGTCCTTGAAGTAGCGGGCGCAGTACAGGAGCACGATCGCGCCGATCCCGGTCGCGATGAGCGCGAGCACCCAGCTCAGCGTGTCCACACGGAAGGCGAGCCCGATCCCGAAGGCCGGGATCCAGTCCGCGGAGATGTCGACCGGGGCGCTCGCGAGGGACGCCGGGTCGAAGGCCGTGGCGAGCCAGAGCGCGGAGCCCGCGGGCACGAGCGCGAGCGGGTAGAAGGCGTTGCGGCCCAGCATCCTCACCAGCAGCGGCGCGAGGAGCGCGGCGAGCAGATGGGCGAGGAGCATGAACAGCATGCGGTCTCCGTCCATCGCGGGGGAAAGGGCCTCGTCCAGTCTACTGTCCGGGGTCCGCCCCCTCCCGCCGTCCGGGACACTTCTCACTCTCGGCGAACACGGGCATCCTGCGCCGGCGCCCGCGGGCTTCGTACAGTGACCCCATGCCCGCGACCTCGCGCCCCGCCGCCCCCCGCTCCCTGCGCCGCGCGGTCACCGCCTTCGCGCTCTGGGACGGCGGGATGTCCGCCTTCAGCTCGGTGATCCTCACCTTCGTGTTCTCGACCTACGTCGCGAGCGCCGTCGCCGCGGAGGGCGCCGTGGGCGACGCCGCCGTGAAGGCCGCGCAGGACCACGGCTCGCAGGTCCTCACCACCTGGCAGGCCGTCGGCGCGGTCGCGATCGCGCTGCTCGCCCCGCTCCTGGGGAACCTCGCGGACCGCGGCGGGGTGCGCAACGCCCTGCTGCGGATCACCACGCTCGCGACCGTCGCGATCGTCGCCCTCATGCCCACGGTCGCCCGGGACGCGGACTTCCTGGTCTGGGGCGCGGTCCTCATCGCGCTCGGCGTCGTGACGAGCGAGCTCGCGGGGGTGTTCGTGAACTCGGTGCTGCCGGAGATCTCCACGCCCGCGAACCGCGGCCGCATCTCGGGGACCGCGTGGGCGGTGGGCTACTGGGGCTCGATCGTGTGCCTGGGCGTGGTGCTGGTCGGCTTCGTCATGCCGGGCACGGGCCTGCTCGGGATCACGGGCGAGGCGGGCTGGAACCTGCGGGCGATCCCCGTGTTCGTCGCGCTGTGGATCCTCGCCCTGACCCTGCCGCTGCTGCTGTGGGCGCCCCGCCACGAGGCCCTCGAGCCCGTGGCGCGGTGGACGCCCTGGCAGGGCTACGCCGACATCGTCCGTCGCGTGGTGCGGGCGGTGCGTGAGGAGCCCGTCATGCTGCAGTACCTCGTGGCCTCGGCGATCTACCGCGACGGCCTGGGCGCCGTGTTCTCGATCGCGGGCGTGCTCGCGGCGAACGCGTACGGCTTCACGACCGTCGAGGTGATCGTGTTCGGCATCGCCGCGAACCTCGTCGCCGGGATCGGGGTGTTCCTGGGCGGCCGGATCGACGACGCCGTGGGGCCGCGGCCGGTGATCATCGGCGGCTGCGCGGCGATCGTGGTGCTGGGCCTCGTGGTCCTGTTCCTGCCGGCGACGGCCGTGTTCTGGGTCGCCGGCCTCGCGATCTGCCTCTTCGTGGGCCCGGTGCAGTCCGCCTCGCGGAACCTGCTCACGCGCCTCTCGCAGCCCGGCCGGGAGACGGAGAACTTCGGCCTCTACGCGACGACGGGCCGGGCGCTGGGCTTCCTCGGCACGGCGGCCTTCGCGCTCGTGGTCTGGATCGCGCAGGACACCCGCACCGGGATCCTCGGGATCGTCGTCGTCATCGCGATCGGCCTGCTGGCCTTCGTGCCGATCCGCCTGGGCGGCGCGGGGCGCGCGGCCTCCGCCTCGGTCTGAGCCCCGCTCGGGCGAGGACAGCTCAGGCGAGATCCGCAGGATCGACGAGGAAGCCCTCGAGGTCCACGACGTAGCCGCCGACGCTCTCGACGAGCAGGCCCGCGAGCAGCCCGATCCGGCGGTAGGCCGCCATCCAGCGCTCCCCCGTCGCCGCGTCGGGCAGCTCGGTCTCCTCCTCGTCGGGATCCGCGGGCAGGTGCACGATCGCGTAGTCCACGGCCCCGTCGATCCAGCCCAGCCGTGCGAGGGCCGTGGGAGCGGAGCTGCGTCCCACGCGCAGGGCGATCTCCTCGCCCTCCCCCACCGGGATCGTGACGCTGTAGCCGGTCGCGGAGGCGCCGTCCGGCACCTCGTCGAGCTCCGCCTCGGGCTCGAGCGGCGCGATGAGCTGCGCGAGGGACTCCGGGGCGAGTGCGTGCGGGCTCACCACGGTGAGGTCGCGGACGTGGAAGGGGTGCGGCTCGAGGCGCACGCCGCCGTCGGTGACGACCGCGCCGTGCAGGCGCCGCGCGAGGGACCACAGCAGGTCCAGCGCCTCGCGCTCCGCACCGAAGGGCAGGCCCCCGGGGAAGGCGCGGCCGTAGCCGCGGAGGTCGTCGCCGCCCTCGGGGGCCGGGTCCTCACGGTCCCGGTCGACCTCGAGGGTCCAGCGGCCCGCGCCGCGCGGCGAGGTGTCCGGGACGAGCAGCGCCGCGTCGCCGAGATCGAGCGCGCCGTCCTCACGGCGGGAGGCCGCGGGGCGCACGTTCGTGATCATCGTCAGCACGTCCTCCGGCGCGGTGTCCCGCGGGAGCTGCAGGCGGTGGGAGGTGCGAGCGGTCACTGCTCCTCCTGGAGGGGGATGCGGGTGCGGTGGAAGTTCAGGTGCGAGCGCGAGGCGGTGGGGCCGCGCTGCCCGTGGTAGCGGTTGAGGTTGCCCTCGCTGCCGTAGGGGCTGTCCGAGGCGGAGGACAGCCGGAAGAAGCACAGCTGCCCGATCTTCATGCCCGGCCACAGCGCCACGGGGAGCGTCGCCATGTTCGAGAGCTCGAGGGTGATGTGCCCCTGGAACCCCGGGTCGATGAAGCCCGCGGTGGAGTGGGTCAGCAGGCCCAGGCGCCCGAGCGAGCTCTTCCCCTCGAGCCGCGCGGCGACGTCGTCCGGCAGGGTCACCTGCTCGTAGGTGGAGGCGAGCACGAACTCGCCGGGGTGGAGCATGTACGGCTCGTCGGGGTCCACGGCGACCTCGCGCGTGAGCTCCCCCTGCTCGACCGACGGGTCGATCATCGCGTACTTGTGGTTGTCGAAGAGCCGGAAGTAGCGGTCGATGCGCACGTCGACCGAGGCCGGCTGGATCATCTGCGCGTCGAAGGGGTCCAGGCGCACGCGCCCGCCCTCGATCTCGGTCCGGATGTCGTGGTCGCTCAGCAGCACGCGTGCCAGCCTAGCCCGCCCCGTCGTGGTCGTCAGCCGGCGTCCGATTCGCGCCGCGGCCTGGGCACGGGGTATGCTCTCGGAGGTCGTCGGCCGATGCCGGCGCATGCGGGTGTAGTTCAATGGTAGAACTTCAGCTTCCCAAGCTGACAGCGCGGGTTCGATTCCCGTCACCCGCTCTCGGACAGGAACCGCAGGCCATCGGCCTGCGGTTCCTGCGTACACGGGGGCGTGGGCCCCACGACCCCGGAGGCGTGATGCCCAAGATCATCGGAGGCTCGCTCGAGGAGCACCGCGAGCGCACTCGGGAGAAGATCTTCGCGGCGCTCGGCGAGCTCCTCGAGGCGCAGGACTTCGACGCGGTGACCTTCTCGGCGATCGCCGAGCGCGCCGGGGTGGGTCGCACCGCCATGTACAACCACTTCCCGGACAAGGACACGCTCCTGGTCGCGTACGCGATGCACGAGACGGCCGGATACATCGAGCAGCTCCGCGCCTCGACCGCGGGCGCCCCCTCCCCCGTCGAGGCGGTGCGCCGCTACGTGCGCACCCAGCTCGAGCTGTCCCTCACCTTCCACATGCCGCAGTCCTCGACGATGCGCACCGCCCTCACGGCGGAGAACGCGGCGCGGATGCGGGAGCACGTCGTGCTCATCGAGGAGGTGCTGCGCACGATCGTCCGGGACGGCGTGGCCGACGGCTCCTTCTCGCCCGCGCTCGACGTCGACGCGACGGTGCGGATCGTCAACGGCCTCGTCGTGGGACCGACGGCCCGGCGCTACTCCCCCGAGGCGCTCGAGGACTTCGTCCTGCGCGGTCTCGGCGCGGATCCCACGGCCTGATCCCGCAGGCCGTCAGCGACGGTCCTCGTCGCTCTCCCAGCTCATCGAGTCGATGGTCTCGAGCTCCTCGTCGTCGCGGTCGTCCCGGCGGCCGAAGAGCGGCGCGGAGACCTCGCCCTCCCCGTCCTCGAGATCGACCTCGGGAGCGGTCGCGGCGACCACCCAGGTGACGACGACGATCGCGATCGCGACGACGGCCACGCCCCAGCGCAGGTAGTGGCTCGTGCCGCCGGTGATCATCGCGACCGGCGAGGAGACCACGAGGGCCCCCGCGAGCGCGCCGACCAGCAGCAGCGGGGCGGCGGTCGCGCCGAGCGTCGAGCGCAGGACGCCCGTGAGCACGGCGCCGCCGAGGGCGCCGGAATGGCCCCAGGAGCCGGGACCGCCGTAACGGCCCGCGGCGATCGTGTCCGCGGCGCCCTCGAGCGTCGCGGCGGAGCCGATCGCCCAGACGCCGAGCCCGGCCGCGGTGAGCGCCGCGCCGACCACGTAGCCGGCCAGGGCGCTCGGCCCCAGCCCGTAGGCGGCGACGACGGGGGCGAGCAGGGCGACGGCGAGGGCCGGCACGGCGGCGCGGCGCGAGCCGTCACGCAGGTCGCCGACGCTCAGACGGTCCTGGTCCTCGAGCAGCGCGGCGCGCGCGGCGACCACGGCGAGGGCGCCCGCCCGGCGCGCGGCGTCGGCGAGCGAGGCGAGGACCAGCAGCACGGCCATGATGCCGAGGGCGAGGCCGCCCAGTAGGGTCACGGACTGCGGGGTGACCGCGTGCAGCGCCCGCTCCTCCCACACCGAGGAGGCGCGGGCGGCGACCTGGACGGTCGTGACGACGGGGCCGACGGCCGCGAGGCCCCCGAGCACGGCGGCGAGCAGCAGCGCCAGGCGGGGGCCGGTCGCGGAGGCGGTGGCCGCCTCGCGCCGTTCGCGGTCCGCGCCGGGACGGTCCAGCAGGGTCGTCGCGAGGAAGGACGCCCCGAAGCCGCTCACGACGACGAGGGCGCCGAGACCCGCATGGACGAGCAGGGCGAGGGCGAGCGCGGGGATCCCGGCGGAGAGCACGCTGATCACGGCCGTGACGAGGACCACGAGGCCCAGGGCGGAGGCGGCGACGAGGGCCGCGGAGCCGAGGCCCGCGACGGTGCCGAGGGCCCCGCCGGTGCGGCTCGTGCGGGCCGCGCGCAGCACGCTCCGGCCGTGGCGGTCCGCGAGCGTCCCGCCGAGCAGCACGACGCCGAGGGCCACGAGGGCGCCGAGCGCGAGGGCGCCCGCGACCACGGTCGCCGGGGAGATCGTGTACAGGGTGAGGACGTCGAGGAAGGCGCCGGCGTCCCGGGAGTCGTCGGTCGCGGAGATCCACTGCGACATGTCGGTGACCGCGGACTCGATCTGCGGCTCGAGATCGGTGCGGGCCATCGGCTCGTTGCCCGCGATCGCGGTGTCGGTGAACTTGCCCATGCCGACCTGGTCGAAGCGCAGGTTCTTGTACGCCGAGGGCAGCCACAGCGCAGCGGCGACCACGGCGCCGACGCCGCCGGCGAGGGCGGGCGCGAGACCGCCCAGGCGCAGTCGCCCGGCGATCGGCCCCTCCCCGCGCACCACCGGCCAGAGGGCGGAGGCGAGGGCGACGAGCACGGACGTGCCGAGCGCGAGCAGCACCACGAGCACCGCCTCGCCCGCGAGCACGGGCAGGCCGATCTGCAGGCCGAGGGCCGCGAGGGCGGCGGCGACGGCGACGAGGTCCGCGGCGAGGCCGCCGCCGCGGCGGGCCATCCGCGCCGAGCGCAGCAGCGGGGCGCCGAGGTTGTCCTCGGCGTCGGCGGCGAGCTCGTGCTCGTCCGTGCCCACGAGCAGGGCGGCCGCGTCGCCCGCGGCGTCCGCGGTGACGGCGGTCGCGCGCAGGGCGAGGGCGGAGACGGCGGCGCCCGCGGCGAGCGCCACGAGCGGGGCGGAGGCCGCCTGCTGGAGGAACCACAGGGACAGCGAGACCGGGAGCACCACGAGCGCGAGGGCCCCGGCGACGGTCAGCGCGCCGAGGCGCGGCAGCAGGGTCCCCCGGCGCTCCTCGTCCAGGCCGAGCGCCGCGATCTGCACGGCGGTCCCGCGCCACGCGGCGAGCGGCCCCAGCAGCAGCCCCACGAGCATCAGGGCCGAGCGCAGGATCCGCTGGTCCGTGTCCCCCGGCAGGAGGAGCGCGAGCAGCACGAGCGGGAGGCCGATCCACAGGATCACGGAGCCGCCCGCGCTGAGCCCGCGCCCGAGGCGCAGGCCGAGCTCGGGGTCGATCTCCGCGCCGTCCTCGTCGCGCCGCAGCCGGGAGGGCACGACGGCCCCCGCGACGAGCGCGGCGATCGAGAGGACGCCGAGGATGAGGAGCGCGACGGCGAGGTCGTCGCCGAGCGGGAAGTCGGTGATGAGGTCCACGATCAGCTTCCGGGAGGGGTCAGGCGAGCAGCGAGAGGTCCAGGGTGGTGGGGGCGCCCTCGACGACGCGGATCGGCACCCCCCAGTCCTGCTGGTGCATGTGGCAGGCGGGGAACTCGACGGCCGGGTCCGCATCGCACGAGGCGGCGCGCGCGTTGATGTGCAGCACGCCCTCGGTGTACGCGGGGTCCAGCTCGATGGTCCGCTCGAGGTCGGTGCCGACCCCGCCGCCCGCCGTGATCATCGTCTGCGGGGTCGTCGAGACGGTGACCTGGGTCGAGGGGCCGAGCGAGTTGTCGAGCTTGTGCCCCTCGGGCGGGGTGAACAGGACCCGCACGGTGAGCGGGCCGGGGCCCACCTCGGTCGCGGGGCGCTCGGAGCGCTGGGCACCGTGGTCAAGGACGCGCTCGGCGGCCTTCGCGACGGGCACCCAGGTCACACGGTGGGCACCGGACTCCACGACGACGAGCTGGCCGATCCCGTCCACGGGCGGGCCGACGATCGCGCCGGAGGGCTCGTCGAGATCGGTCGCGACGGTGACGACGGTCGCGGAGCCGTCCTCGGCGCCGTGCTCGTCGATCAGGCGGATCGCGCCGTTGTAGGTGTCCGCGACGGCGATCCGGCCGTCGGGCAGGGCGGTCACGCCGAGCGGGTGCTGCAGGCGCGCGTCCTCCGCCGGGCCGTCGACGTGGCCGAAGTCGAACAGGCCCTTGCCCACGAGCGTCGAGACGGTCATGGTCTGCGGGTCGATGACGCGCACGGCCGAGGACTCGGAGTCCGCGACGACGATGCGGCCGTCGGCGAGCTCGTCGACGCCCGAGGGCTGCGCCCACCAGGAGCTGACGACGGGGCCGTCGACGAGGCCCTCCTGCGTGGTGCCGGCGAGCACCATGAGCGCCCCGGTGACGGGGTCGAAGGTCCACATCTGGTGGATGCCGGCCATGGTGATCACGGCCCGGTTCAGCGCATGGGACCAGGTGAGGTCCCACGGGGTGGAGAGGGAGAAGCTGCGGGGGTCGCCCTCGCCTCGGGGCAGCGGCTCGCCCTGCATCCACTGCGCGCCGGTGCCGGCGACGGTCGTGACCTCGGTGGCGGTGCGGGGGCGCAGCAGGCGGTCCTGCCCCACCTTCACACCGCGCAGGAGGTGGTTGGCGGTGTCCGCGACGAGCAGGTCGTAGCCGACCTCCTCCGCGATCTCCTCCGGGAGGGCGATGACGCCGTTGGGCTCGGCGAGCTGCGCGGTCTCCGCGTCGCCGTCGGTGCGGCCGCGCCGGCCCTCGCCGATGACCTCGTCGACGGTCGCGCCGTCGACCTCGAAGACGACGAGCCGGTGCTGGCCCGCGTCGGAGACGACGAGCCGGCCGTCGGGCAGGGCGGCGAGCTTCGAGGGGAAGCGGAGGGTCTGGGGCACGCGCTCGGCCAGCACGGTGGGGGCGGGCCCGCGGCGCAGGGAGCCGTCGGCCTCGCCCTCGGCGACGAGGCGGCCGATCAGCTGGTCGAGGTTCGCGGCGTGGCCCTCGCCGGAGAGGTTGCCGGCGATGCGGCCCTGTGTGTCGAGCACCATGAGGGTGGGCCAGGCGCGGGCGCCGTACTCGGTCCAGGTGAGCAGCTCGGGGTCGTCGAGCACGGGGTGGGTGACCTCATACCGCTCGATGTTCGCCTCGAGCGCGACCGGGTCCTTCTCGAACTCGAACTTCGGGGAGTGCACGCCGATGACGACGAGCTCCTCCGCCCACTTCTCCTCGAGCGGCCGCAGCTCGTCGAGGACGTGGAGGCAGTTCACGCAGCAGAAGGTCCAGAAGTCGAGGAGCACGATCTTGCCGCGCAGGTCCTCCAGGCTGAGGTCCGCCCCGCCCGTGTTGAGCCAGCCGCGGCCCCGGAGGGCGGAACCGTGCGCACGGGCGGTGAGGGGCCGGGAGGCGTCGTCGGGGGTCGTCATGGGGACCAGTGAACACCGCGAGCCTGGACGGTGGCCAACTCATCCACCAGGAGCGGACACGACGCGCCCGGGGGCGGACGAGTGCGTCACATCCGTGTCATCTGCGGGCCGCCGGACGCGACCTGGGTCACCAGGTGCGGATCCAGGCGGCGAGCTCCGGGTCCGCGAGGCTGCCGAGCACGAGGTCCGCCGGCGGCGCCGTGGCGCCGGCGGCGGGCACCGCGATGAGGCGCAGCCCGGCGGCCCGGGCGGCGCGGGCCCCGGTGCCGGAGTCCTCGAGGGCGAGGGCGGCGCCGGGCTCGACGCCGAGGGCGCGGGCCGCGGCGGCGTACATGTCCGGTGCGGGCTTGGGGTTCTCGACGGTGTCGGAGGCCTCGAGCACCGTGAAGCGGTCCCGCAGGCCGCCCGCGGTGAGCTTGTGCTCGAGCGCCTCGAGCCACGAGTTCGACGCGCAGCCGAGCGGCACCCGGGCCGCGGCCTCGCGCAGGGTGTCCTCGGCGCCGGGCATGAGGCGGATCCCGCCGGAGAGCTCGCGGTCGAACTCGCGGCGCAGCAGCGCGAGCACGGCGGGCTCCTCGCGTCCGGAGCGGGCGGCGAGGACCTCGGCGGCGACCTCGATCGTCGAGCCGTGGAGCACCTCGTCGTCCTCGGGGAGCAGCACGGCGCCGATCTGGGCGACGACGGCGTCCTGGGCGCTCTGCCAGACGGTCTCGGTGTCCAGGAGCAGGCCGTCGCAGTCGAAGACCACGGCCTGCGGGGTCCAGTCGCCGAAGGCCGCGCGGAAGCGGTCCGGGACGGGGCGGGGGGCGTCGGCGGTCATCGGCGGCGCTCCCATCCGGCGACCCACTCCCTCAGCACGGGGTCCTCGAGGGAGGCGAGGGTGCGCGGGGCCTCCGGCGCCTGGCCGGGGACGGAGGGCACGGCGAGGAGGTGCAGTCCCGCGGAGGTCGCGGCGCGGCCGCCCACCTCCGAGTCCTCGAGGGCGAGGCAGTCGCCCGGCGCGGCGCCGAGGGCCGCGGCGGCGGTGAGGTAGAGGTCCGGGGCCGGCTTGCCGTGGGCGACGTCGTCGATGCTGACGGTCGCGTCCACCACGTCGAGCAGACCGATCGCGGCGAGCTTCGCGTCGAGCATGTCCCGCGGGGAGTTCGAGGCGACGGCGACGGGGACGGCCGCGGCGGCGGCGCGCACGATCTCGACGGCGCCGGGGAGCGGGGGCTCCTGCTCGGTCACGTCCTCACGGTGCGCGGCGAACAGCTCGTCGGCGACGAGGAGCGGCTCCTTGCCGACGTGCTCGGCGATCGTGGTGACGACGACCTCCGCGGACTGCCCGGTGACCGCGCGGCGCGTGGCCTCGTCGAAGGCGGCGCCGTGGGAGGCGAGGTACGCGTCCTGGAGCACGACCCAGCGCGACTCGGTGTCCACGAGCAGGCCGTCGCAGTCGAAGACGACGGCCGCGGGGGTCCACGCGGGCGGCCAGCTCGCGAGCGGGGACGGGAGCGGCTGCGGGCGGGCGGGGGCAGGGCGTCGGCTCATGATGTCCCCAGCGTATCGACCGCGCTGGGCGGGTGCCGAGGCACCCGCCCAGCGCGGCCCGGGTGGTCGCTCCTCAGAGCCCGAGCGCCGCGAAGCCGCGGTCGAGGTCCGCGAGGATGTCGTCGATGTGCTCGATGCCCACGCTGAGGCGCACGAAGCCCGGCTCGACGCCCGCCGCGCGCTGCTCCTCGGGGCTCAGCTGCGAGTGCGTCGTCGAGGCGGGGTGGATGACGAGGCTGCGCACGTCGCCGACGTTCGCGACGTGCGAGTGCAGCTCGAGGGCGTCGACGAAGGCTGTGCCCGCCTCGAGGCCGCCCTCGAGGGTGAAGCCCAGCACCGAGCCCGCGCCGAGCGGGAGGTACTTCTGCGCCCGCTCGAAGTAGGGCGATTCCGGGAGGCCCGCGTAGGCGACGGAGACGATGCCCTTCTTCGTGGTCAGGTGCTCCGCGACCTTCTTGGCGTTCTCCACGTGGCGCTGCACGCGCAGCGGGAGGGTCTCGAGGCCCTGGGCGATGAGGAAGGCGCTGTGCGGGGCGATCGCGGGGCCCAGGTCGCGCAGCAGGGCCACGCGGGCGCGGATCGCGTACGGCGGGAGCGCGGGGACCAGCGAGGTGTAGACGAGGCCGTGGTAGCTCGGGTCGGGCTCGTTGAGCAGCGGGAAGCGCTCCGGCTCGGCCGCGTAGTCGAAGGTGCCGCCGTCGACGATGACACCGGCGATCGTGGTGCCGTGCCCGCCCAGGAACTTCGTGGCGGAGTGGACGACGACGTCGGCGCCGTGCTCGAGGGGGCGCAGCAGGTACGGGGTCGCGATGGTGCTGTCGACGATGAGCGGGACGCCCGCCTCGTGGGCGACGCCGGAGACGCCCTCGATGTCGAGCACGTCCTGGCGGGGGTTGGGGATCGTCTCGGCGAAGAAGGCCTTGGTGTTCGGGCGCACGGCGGCGCGCCAGGAGTCCAGGGAGTCGGGGTCCCCGACGAACACGGGCTCGATGCCGAGGCGGGAGAGGGTGTTCTTGAAGAGGTTGTAGGTGCCGCCGTACAGGCTCGGGGAGACGACGACGCTGTCCCCCGCCTGGGCGACCGTGAGGATCGAGAGCGTGATCGCGCTCTGCCCGGAGGCGACGAGCAGCGCGGCCGCGCCGCCCTCGAGGGCGGCGATGCGGTTCTCGACGGCCTCCTGGGTGGGGTTGGTGATGCGGGTGTAGATGGGGCCCAGCTCGGCGAGCGCGAAGCGGTCCGCGGCGGTCTTCGCGCTGTCGAAGACGTAACTCGTGGTCTGGTAGATCGGCAGCGCGCGGGCGCCGGTCGTGGGATCGGGCTCCTGCCCCGCGTGGATCGCGAGGGTCTCGAAGCGCGGGCCGGGCGCGGCGGTGTCGGTCATCGTTCCTCCAGGGGTGCTGGGCGGCGGGGTGCCGGATGCGGCACAGCCTCGCCCGCGCCGGTGCTCAGCGGCCAGGAACGTGAACGGTCATGACGGGGCGTCGTCGCCGATCTCGAGCGTGCGTCCCCGCCAGCGCCGTCGCAGCCAGCGGTCGTGGGAGGCGATGACGACGGTGCCCTCCCAGTCCTGAACGGCCCGCTCGAGGCGGGTCGCGAGGTCGAGGGAGAGGTGGTTGGTCGGCTCGTCGAGCAGGAGCAGCCCGGGCGGGTCGGCGAGAAGGGCGGCGAGGGCGGCGCGCCGCTGCTGGCCCCGGGAGAGGAGTCCCAGGGGCCGGTCGAGGTCGCGGGGGTGGACGAGCCCCATGAGCTCGGGGGCGGCCTCGCCGGGCTGGCCGCCGAGCAGGGCGCGCACGGTCGTGTCCTCGTCGACCTCCTCGTCCTGGGCGAGCAGGGCCCGCCGGGAGGTCGTCGAGACGGTGCCGGAGGTGGGCTCGAGGGTCCCTGCGAGGAGGGCGAGCAGGGTCGACTTACCGCTGCCGTTGGGGCCGGCGATGAGCAGCTTTTCCCCCGCGCTGAGGCTCACCGAGGTCGGGGCGAGCCGTCCCTCGACGGCGGCGTCGGCCGCGGAGAGCAGCACGCCGCCGTCGGCGCGGCTCGCCCCGGGCACCCCGGTGAAGTGCAGCTCGGCCGGGGGCTTGCGCACCTGCGTGCGCTCGAGCTCCTGGAGGCGGCGCTCGGCGTCGCGCACGCGGCGGGAGACGACGGTCGCGTTGCGGTCGGAGTAGAACTTCTTCGAGGCGCGCGCCTCGGTGCGGGGACCGCGGCCCTCGTGGCCCACCTGGTGGGAGTCCTGGAGCTGGGTGCGCAGGCGCTTCAGCTCCTCCTGCTCGTCGCGGAAGCGGAGCTCCCAGCGCTCGCGGGCGTCGAGCCGGGCGTGGAGGTGGTCGGTGAAGGTGCCGGTGTACGCGGTGAGCCCGCCGGGCTCCTCCTCGAGCGGGCGGGGCGCGGGGTCGAGGTCGAGCTGGCCGCGGGTCGCGGCATCGAGGAAGGCGCGGTCGTGGCTCGCGATGAGCACGGGCCCGGGATGCTCCCCGAGCAGGGTCGCGAGGTAGTCCGCGGCCTCGTCGTCGAGGTGGTTGGTGGGCTCGTCGAGCAGGAGCGTCGTGGGGCGCGTGATGAGCAGGTGGGCGAGGGCGAGGCGCCCGCGCTGCCCTCCGGAGACCCGGGCGATCAGCCGGTCCCCCGGCAGGCCCGCGAGGCCGAGGCCGGCGAGGACCTCCGCGGCGCGGACCTCCGCGTTCCAGACGTCCGCGAGGGTCGCGCGGGCGAGCAGCTCGTCGTAGCGCGCCGCGGCCGCGGCGGCGCCCGCGTCACCCGCGGGTCCGCCCTCGCCGACCTCGGCGAGCGCCTCCCCGGCGGCGGTGAGCTCACGCTCGAGCCGGCGGGCGTGGCGCAGGGCGTCCTGGACGGCGCCGTCCACGGTGGTGCGCTCGGGGTCCAGGGGCAGCTCCTGGTGGAGCATGCCGACGGGGCCGGGGGCGTCGACCGTGCCGACGTCGGGGTGCAGCTCGCCGGCGAGGATCCGCAGCAGGGTGGACTTGCCGGAGCCGTTCTCGCCGAGCAGGCCGGTGGGGACGCCCGCGGGCACGGTGAGGCTCACGTCGGTGAGGACGCGGCGGTCGCCGAAGGCGTGGGAGATGCCCTCCGCGCGCAGGTGCAGGGCGGCGAGGGAGGAGGCGTTCTGGGACATGGATCAGCTCCGGTGGGTGCGGGAAGCGGGCACGGACGGGGGCGGGTCACAGACGCATGGGGACGACGGTACGACCGTCCGTCCCGTCGCTCCACTTCTTTTCCGCTGCTTCTCCGCGTGACCCGCGCGCACTCCCCGGTCAGGCCGGTCGATCCCCGAGGAGGGCGGCGACGGCGGCGTCGAGCATGGTCCTCGAGGCGCCGAGGGCGCTCACGGTGCGCTCGGCCTCGGGCAGGGTCTCGCGCGGTCCCGTGTGGACGACGATCGCGTCCGGCCGCGCCGCGAGCAGCGCGCGCAGGCGCTCCGTCTCCCCCGGGTCCCGGGTCCCGCGGCCGGTGACCGCGAGGATCTGCGGCGCGGCCTCGAGATCCGCCGCGTAGAGCGGGGACTCCGCCTGCAGGTGGCGCGCCCGCAGCGCGTCCACGAGCGCGGCCGCGCCGGCCTGCGCGCGGAGGTCGACGACGGCGACGGGGCGCAGGTCGAGGGCGGCGCGGCGCGCCCGCACGGCCCGGAGGCCGAGGGCGGCGGAGCGCGCCGCGAGGACCGC
The DNA here is from genome assembly GCF_039526185.1 of Brachybacterium rhamnosum. Taxonomy (NCBI): domain Bacteria; kingdom Bacillati; phylum Actinomycetota; class Actinomycetes; order Micrococcales; family Dermabacteraceae; genus Brachybacterium; species Brachybacterium rhamnosum. Next base: position 1,391,382 of record NZ_BAAAIS010000002.1, on the reverse strand, counting down.
GGCGGCCGCCGCGGGATCCGGGGTGGGCAGCCAACGGCGCCGGGCGCGCAGCGCGGCGAGCCGCTCCGCGGCGGCCCCGGTGCGCCGGGCGACGAGCTCCGGGGGCAGCTCCCCGGTTCGCTCGGCCTCCCGGAGCGCCGCGGCGGCGGGGGCCAGGGCCGACGGGTCGCCGACGTGCAGCACGTGCGCCCCGGCGCGGGCGGCGGCGAGGACCGCCGCGGGCAGGTCGAGGCCGTCGCGGGCGGCGGCGACGCCGAGCTCACCGGCGACGAGCAGGCCGTGGAAGGGGGCGTGGGCGGACTCCTCGAGCAGCCGCAGCGGCCAGGGAGCGAGGGCGGCGGTCCCCTCGCCGAGCGCGGAGGCCGCGACGGGGGCGGCGAGGACGGCGTCGAGCCACGGGGCGATCGCCCACGGGAGCAGGTGGTCGCGCCACTGGGCACCGGTGAGGGGCACCCCCTCCCCCGGCCGGTCCCCGGCCGCGTCGGCCCACGGGATCCCGCCGAGTCCCGGCAGGGCGAGCCCGCAGGCGGCGATCCCGGCGTCCCGCACGCCGGCGGCGAGCGCGCGCCCGTGCCGGGCGACGAGGTCCCCGTCCCGGCCCACGGCGGCGGTGCCGACGAGCGGGTCGGGTCCGCTCGCCACGTGCAGCACGGGGCCGAGGAGCACGTCGATGCCGAGTCCCGCGAGCAGGTCGCCGAGCGCGTCGCCGAGGGCGCGGGTCGCGTCCACGTCGTCGACGGTGCCCAGCGCCGCGGCCGAGGGGAGGAGCCCCGCCCCCGCCGCGAGACCCTCCCCCGTCGGGTCCCCCGCCGTCGGGTCCTCCTGCGCACGCACGGCGAGCAGCGCCCCGGGCTGGACCTCCCGGGCCGCGGCGGCGAGCTCCGCCCAGGGGCCCGGGTCCACGGCCGGCAGCTCGAGCACGGCCGGGTGCACGGGACGGGCGGCGATCCGCTCGAGGGTGCCGAGCGGATCGCCGGCGGGGAGGCGGGCCGCGAGCGGGAGCGGGCTCGTCCCCGGAGCGGGTTCCCCGGCCACGGGATCCCCTGCTGACCGTGCGATCATGTGCCCACCTCCTCGGGACGTGCGTCCCGCTCAGGATAGGACTGCGCAGGGAGAGCCCATGGACCCCGTCACCCCCTCCTCCGGCCCCTCGTCGAGCGCCCCGCTCGTGCTCGCGGGATTCATCGGCACGACCCGCAGCCGGGTGGTGCTCGCCCCGGTCGCCGCGGGCACGTCGCCCGTCCTCGACCTCGACGGCCCGGGGGCGACGCCCGGGGCCCGCCCCGAGCAGAAGCTCGACCTCCTCGGCGCGACCGCCCATCGCGCGATCGACGCGCTGCGGGTGGAGCGGGGCGCTCCCCCGCACCTGGTCGCCGTGTCCCTCGGCGTGCACGGCCTCGCCCACACGGAGCTCGAGGAGGCGCAGTCCCTCGGCGAGGGCCTCTTCTCCCCGCTCGCCCGCCCGGCGATCCCCGCCTCCCGGATCGTCGTGGGGCGCGGGCTGCTGACGTCCTTCCTCGCGGGCGGCGTGGGCGACTCGGGTCTGCTCGTCCGGGCCGGCACGGGCGCCGTCGCGGTGCGCATCGAGGACCGCCGGGTCGTCGCGCGGCGGGACGGCATGGGTCCCCTGCTGGGGGACGTGGGCTCCGCGGTGTGGATCGGACGGCGCACCCTGCAGGTCGTCGCCGCGGACATCGACGGCCGCGGCCGTCGCACGCTGCTCACCGAGCGTCTGGGCGACATGCTCGACCTCGACCTGCGCGACGGGCTGCTCCCGCCCTCGCCCACCGGGGACGTGCGCGACGACCTCGCGCGGGCGATCGCCCGCATCGCCCCTCCGGGCAACCTCGCCGAGCTGGGCCGCTTCGCGCCGCTGCCGGGCACGGTCCCCGAGGACCCCACGGCGCGGGACATCCTCGACTCGGTGGTGCGGCACGTGACGGAGACGGTGCGGCAGCTCGATCCGGCGCTCGACCTGCCGGTGGTGCTCGCCGGCTCGGTGCTCGCGACCCCGGGGCCGATCCACGACGAGCTCGTCACGGGCTTCGAGGCCGCGGGCCGCGAGCACCGCGAGGCGATCGACGGCCTCCCCGGCGCGCTCCAGCTGGCCCGGGAGGCGGCCACCGCGGGCGTCTAGGATGGGCCCGCCCGCTCCTCGATCCGAAAGGCTCTCCATGCCCGAGCAGCACGACCCGCACGATCCGGTCCCCACGCGCGCGAAGGTGCTCGTCATCGGTGCCGGTCCGGCGGGACTGGCCGCCGCGGCCGCGCTCAAGGCGCTCGAGGTCCCCTTCGACCTCGTGGACCGCGCGAAGGACGTGGGCGGCATCTGGAACCTGCAGCGCGAGGACTCCCCGGTGTGGCCCGCGCTCGAGATGGTCTCCTCCCGCGAGAGCACGCAGTACGAGGACATGCTGCAGCCGGTGTCCTTCCCCGAGTTCCTCACGCCCGGGCAGATGGCGAAGTACCTGCGCGCCTACGCCGCGCGCCATGACCTCACCGCGCACTTCCGCCCCGGCGTCGAGGTGCGCTCGGCGCGCCCCTTCGAGGACGGCGTGTGGCAGGTGGAGCTCTCCACCGGGGAGATCCAGGTCTACGGCGCCGTCGTCTCCGCGCACGGCATCGCCGAGCGCCCCCACCGCCCCGCGTGGGCGTCGGAGGTGGGCCACGGCACCACGGTCATCCACTCCTCGCAGTGGAACGGGGCGGACGGCCTCGAGGGCCGGCGCGTGCTCGTCGTCGGCTCGGGGCAGTCCGCGGCCGACATCGCCGTGGACGCCGCCCGCCGCGCCCTCGAGGTGCAGTGGTCCGTCCGCACGGGCCACTGGGTGGTGCCGCGCCGCATCGCCGGGACCCCCGGCGACGTGCTCGCCGCGCGCGAGCCGGCAGTGCTGGGCCGCCTCAACGGGAGGATCGCCGAGGCGGTCGTCTCCCGCGCCGCGGGCGATCCGGCCTCCGTCGGCCTGCCCGCCCCGACCGCCCCGCTGCTCGAGGACTCCGTGATCGTCTCCGACGACGTCCTGGACCGCGTGCGCGAGGGCCGCATCACCCCCGTGGGCGCCGTGACCGGCATCGAGGACGGCCGTCCCGTGGTCGCAGGGCTCGGCCCGGTCGCCGCGGATCTCATCATCCTCGCGACCGGCTACGAGACCGGCGCCGGCCACCTCCCCGAGGGCGTCGTGCCCCGCACGGCGAACGGCGACCTGGACCTCTTCCTCGGCGCGTTCCCGCGCGGCCGCGACGACCTCGTGGTGCTCGGCCAGCAGCGGGTCACCGGCGGTGTGCTGCCGGTGCTCGTGGAGCAGGCCGACGTCGCCGCCTACCTCCTGCGCGCCCGCTTCGACGGCGCCGCAGGGTCGACGGGGATCGAGCAGTTCCGCCGCCTGCGCGCGGGCTCGGACTCCGCGGTCCCGACGGCCCCGGCCCCGGGCGGTGAGGGCCTGCGCGGCCGGCTCGGGTCGCTCCTGGGCGGCGGCGCGCGCCGGCCCGCCGCGGTCGAGGGCACCGGTGAGCGGCTCGTGCCGTTCACCGACCGCGAGCAGCTCCTCGCGCGCCTGCGGACGGTGCGCTCGCTGCTCTCCTGATCCGCGAGCGGCGGAGCAGCAGCGTCACGACGGCGGCGATCGCGGTGAGCAGGGCCACGCCCAGCACCGCGGCGCCGCCGCGGCGCTGATCGGCGAGGGCGTCGGCCCACCAGGTGCGTCCGGTCGCGCCGAACCAGCTCGCCGCGAGCAGCACGTCGGTGCCGAGCAGCGCGGCCCCGCCCGCCGCGGTGAGCGCGAGCGGCACGGCGGCCAGCAGGAGCGGCCGTGTCGAGGCCCGCACGGCGAGCACCGGCAGCACCCCCGCGAGCAGCGACAGCAGCTGCAGGGCGAGGTGCGCGGGATGCGAGTCCAGGGCGAGGTGCAGCACGGGTGAGACCGCATAGGCGGCGCCCACCAGCAGCAGCGGCGCCGCGGCGGGCAGCAGGAGCAGCAGCTGCGACCGCCCGGTGAGGGCGCGCCACCGCTCGGGCACCGTGAGGGCGCTGCCGATCAGCACCCCGGCGAGCGCGGCGAGCAGCACGTGCTGCAGCAGGTGCGCGGAGGAGGCGACGGTCGCGTAGACCTCGAAGGGGCCCTGCGTGAGCACGAGCAGCGCCCCGAGCCCCAGCAGCAGGCGCACCGTCGCGCGGCGCGGGCGGGCCGGGGCGGCGGCGCGCCACCACACGAGCAGCACGACCGCGCAGAGCGCCAGGTGGAAGGGCGCGGGGCGCCACTGGGCGAGCAGCGCGGGGAGCTCCGGCGCGGGCGGCAGCACGTAGCCCGTGAGCAGACCCGCGGGGCCCGAGGGCGGCGTGGACTGCTCGGCGGGCGGCGGGGAGGAGCTCATGGCCGCGGCCAGGGAGACGGCGAGCGCCATGAGCACGAGCTCGAGGAGGGCGAGGCGGCGGTAGGCGGCGACGGAGCCCCGCGCCCAGACGGTCCCCGCGGTCGCGAGCTCGCGGCGCTGCAGGGCGCCGAGCACGCCGAGGGCGATCAGCAGGGCCGCCTTCGCGAGGCCGATCTGCACGTAGGCGCTCGTGAGCAGGTCGCCGGGGCCGTTCATCCGCACCGCGAGCGCCCACACGCCGCTCAGGGCGAGGGCGATCCAGCACACGAGGGCGAGGTGCGAGTAGCCGCGCACCACGCGGGCGTCGTCCCGGGAGCGCTCGGGGAGCAGCTGGAGGGTGCCGAGGCCGCCGAGCCAGACGCCCACGGCGAGCAGGTGCACGAGCATCGTGGAGGTCGCGACCTCGTGGCTCGAGTCCCCCGCCGCGTGCCCGGTCATCGCGGCGCTGAAGGCGAGCATCCCGGCGAGCACGGCGACCGTGCGGGCGAGGCCCACCGAGGAGCCGGTCGCGGCGGCCGTGGTCGCGATCGCCGCGAGGACCACCGCCGTGATCAGCCAGACCCCGAGGTCGGTGGAGACGAAGACGAGCAGGTCCGAGCCGAAGCGTGCGCTGCCCACGGGCTGCCCGGTCGCGACCGCGTAGGAGAACAGGAGGGACACGCCGCGGGCGAGGGTCGTGACGCCGCCGGCGATCGCGACGAGGGCCATGGCGCGCACGCGGTCCTCGTCCTCGCGCAGCAGCCAGCCGGCGACGACGGCGCCGCCCAGCAGCACCGCGGCGGCGAGATCGGCGATCAGGGAGGCGACGGGGCCGCCGTGCCGGGCGACGGCGCCCGCGTCGGCCAGGGCGAGGGCGCCGCCGCCCGCGGCGTCGGCCGCGAGGACGGAGACGACGGCGACGAGCACGAGGACGCCGCCGGCGGCGAGGAGCGCGCCGGGATGGGGACGGGTGGTCACGAGCCGATCACCAGCCCCAGCCACAGGAAGGCCATGGAGACGCCGACGGAGAGCATGAGGTAGCCGAGCGCGATCGAGGCGGTGCCGCGGCGCACGAGGTCCACGACGTCCATCGCGGCGGTCGAGAGCACCGAGAGGCCACCGCAGAGCCCGGTCCCGAGCAGCAGGAACACGTAGCCGGCGCCGCCGGTCGCTGCGCCCAGGCGGGTGACGACGATGCCCAGCAGGAAGCTCGAGACGACGTTCGCCGTCCAGGTCATCCAGGGGCGCACGACGGCGAGGTCGACCTCGGGCAGGCGGCGTGCGAGGAGCCGCGGCCCGTGCTCGGCGAGGGCCCAGCGGCCGACGGTGCCGATGCCGGCGCCGATCATGACGAGGAGCAGGCCTCCGAGGCCCAGCAGCGCGGTGGTCATCGGGCCTCCCCCTCCACCGGCGACACCGGCGACTCGGCGGAGCGCACCCGGGCACCCGGGCCGGGCAGCGCGGCGGGCGTGCGGGAGCCGTCGTGGAGGGCCGGGTCCGCGACGGGGCGGGCGATCCGGCGGGCGATCAGCAGGCCCAGCACCACCGCGCCGAGGCTCAGGGAGACGGTGAGCATGCCGTAGGCGAGGGCCAGGATCGGGAAGTCGGCGCCGAGCATCGCCGAGCCCTCGAGAACCACCGCTGACATCGTCGTGAAGCCGCCGCACAGCCCCGTGCCCAGCAGCGGCATCGTCCAGGCCGGGGCGCGGCGCACCTCGAGCACGCCGGTGAGCGCGCCGAGCGCGAGGCAGCCGATGACGTTCGCCCAGAGGGTCGCCCACGGGATCTCGACGAGGGTGGGCGTCGTGACGGTCGGCGCGATGACCGAGATCAGGTACCGCAGGCCGCCGCCCACGGCGCCGCCGATGCCGACGAGCAGGGCGGTGCGCCGCGCGGTGAGCCCGCCGGGCTGCACGGGGCCGGAGCCGAGCACCCGCGAAGCCTCGACCTCGTCGAGCTGCAGGGCGGCCATCTCGACCGTGTGCATCCGCGGGTCGTCGCGGCGCGCGGAGCTGTCGCGGGCTGGAGGGGTCGAGGTCACCGGATCAGGGTACCGATGCTCGTCCCGACCGGACCCAGGGTGGCCCCGGACCGGCCACCGGTCACCCCCAGACCAGGCCCATGCTCGGGTTCTCGAGCACCGCGGAGACGTCCCGCAGGAGCTCCGCGCCGAGGGCGCCGTCGATGAGGCGGTGGTCGAAGCTCGCGGCGAGCTGCACGACGCGGCGGGGGACGATCTGGCCGTCCACCACCCACGGCTTCTCCTTGATCGCGCCCACGCCGAGGATCACGGACTCGCCCGGGTTGAGGATCGGGGTGCCCGAGTCGATGCCGAACACGCCGAAGTTCGTGATGGTGATCGTGCCCTGGCGGGTCGCGGAGAGCGGGGTGCGGCCGGCGCGGGCGGTGCGGGCGAGGTCGTCGATCGCGTCGGCGAGCTCGCGCAGGGTCATGAGGTGCGCGTCCTTGATGTTGGGCACGATGAGCCCGCGCGGGGTGGCCGCGGCGATGCCGAGGTTCACGAAGTGCTTGTAGACGATCTCGCCGGCGGCCTCGTCCCAGGAGGCGTTCACCTCGGGGTTGCGGCGGATCGCGACGAGCAGCGCCTTCGCGACCACGACGAGCGGGGAGACCTTGACGTCCTTCCACTCCCGTGACGCCTTCAGCTGCTGGACGATGTCCCAGGTCGCGGTGATGTCCACCTCGTTGAACACGGTGACGTGGGGGGCGGTGAAGGCGGAGGCCACCATCGCCTCGGCGGTGCGCTTGCGCACGGAGCGGATGGGCGCGCGGGTGGTGCGCTCGTCGCTCGTGACGCCGGCGAAGGGCTGGTCGCGGACGGACTTCATGGCGCCGCCGAGCCCCTCGGGGACCTGCGGGGACTCCTCGGGGAAGAAGTCGGCGTCGCTCTCGCCGGAGGTCGTGCCGGAGATCGCGCGCTGCTGGGCGCCGAGCACGTCCTCGCGGGTCACGGTGCCGCCGGGGCCCGTCGCGATCACGGAGGACAGGGCGATGCCGAGGTCGCGGGCGAGCTTGCGCACGGGCGGCTTCGCGAGGGCGCGCTCGGCCGGGTACTGCTCGTCCCCCGCCTGCTCCTCCTGGGCCGCGGGGCGGCGGCGCCGGCGCTGCGGGGCCTCCTTCGCGCCGTAGCCCACGAGGTTCTTCGGCTCGGCGTCGGCAGGGTCCGGCGCCGCGGCCGCGGGCTCCTCGGGCGAGGGCACCTCGGTGTCGACGTCGGGCGTCGCTGCGCCGGAGGGCGCTGCGCCGCCCGCGGTGTCGACCTCGATGAGCGGGGCGCCCACGGCGACCTCGTCGCCCACGGCGACGAGCACGCGGGTGACGGTGCCGGCGACGTGGCTGGGGAGCTCGACGGCGCTCTTGGCGGTCTCGACCTCGATCACCGGGTCGTTGATGGCGACGGCGTCACCGGGCTTCACCTTGATGTCGAGGATCTCCGCCTCGGTGAGGCCCTCACCGGGATCGGTGAGGTCGATCGTGACGAGCGACGGGGTGGGCTGGGAGCTCATGGCGGTGATCCTTTCAGTGCTGCAGGACGCGGTCCACCGCATCGAGCACCCGGTCGAGGTCGGGGAGGTAGGCGTGCTCGGTGCGCGCGGGCGGATACGGCGTGGAGTAGCCGCCCACCCGCGTCACGGGCGCCTCGAGGTGGTAGAAGCACTCCTCGGCGACGCGGGCGGCGATCTCCCCGCCGAGGCCGCCGGTCACGGGCGCCTCGTGGACGATGACGAGGCGGCCGGTGCGGCGCACCGAGTCGGTGACGGTGGGCAGGTCCAGGGGCGCGAGGGAGCGCAGGTCGATCACCTCGAGCGAGGTGCCGTCCTCCTCCGCGGCGCCGGCGGACTCGAGGGCGAGCGGCACGCTCGGCCCCCAGGCGAGCAGCGTCGCGTCGGTCCCCTCGCGCAGCACGCGGGCCTGCCACGGGGACAGCTCGGGGCGGTGGTCGGGGTCGACGTCGCCCTTGATCCAGTAGCGCTTCTTGGGCTCGAGCATGATGACCGGGTCCTCGGACTCGATGGCCTGGCGGGTCATCCAGTAGGCGTCCTGCGCGGAGGCGGGGGCGAGGATCCGCAGGCCCGCGGTGTGCGCGAAGAGCGCCTCGGGGCTCTCGGAGTGGTGCTCGACCGCGCCGATGCCGCCGCCGTGCGGGATGCGGATGACCATCGGCAGGGTGACGCGGCCGCCGGTGCGGTAGTGCATCTTCGCGACCTGCGTGGTGATCTGGTTGAAGGCGGGGAAGACGAAGCCGTCGAACTGGATCTCGACGACGGGCCGGTAGCCGCGCATCGCGAGGCCGACGGCGGTGCCGACGATCCCCGCCTCGCCGAGCGGCGTGTCGACCACGCGCAGGGCGCCGAACTCGTCGAAGAGGCCGTCGGTCACGCGGAACACGCCGCCGAGGCGGCCGATGTCCTCGCCCATGAGCATGACGTGGTCGTCGGCGCGCATGGCGTCGCGGAGACCGGCGGTGATGGCCTTGGCGATGGGCAGCGTCGTGGCGTGCCCGGAGCGGGTCTCGGTCATCGCGCGGTCTCCTCGTCCTCGAACTGGGCGGCGTACTCGAGGTACTGCTCGCGCTCGGCGTCCACGACGGGGTGGGGCTCGGCGTAGACGTGGTCGAAGATCATCACCGGGTCCGGGTCCTCCATGCCGTGGATGTGGTGGTGCAGCTGCATCGCGAGGTCGTGGCCCTCCTCGTCGCAGCGCTTCACGTAGTCCTCGCCGATCTCGCCGAGCTGCTCGAGGTGGCGGCGCAGCCGCAGGATCGGGTCCTTCTCCGCCCATTCCTGCTCCTCGGCGCCGGGACGGTAGCGGGAGGCGTCGTCGCTCGTGGTGTGCGCGGCCATGCGGTAGGTGACGGCCTCGATGAAGCGGGGCCCCTCCCCCGCGCGGGCGGCGTCGAGGGCGCTGCGCACGGCGCCCATGACGGCGAGCACGTCGTTGCCGTCCACGCGCACCGAGGGGATGCCCCAGCCGCGGGAGCGCTGGGCGAGCGGCACGCGGGACTGGACGGCGGTGGGGACGGAGATCGCCCACTGGTTGTTCTGCGTGTAGAAGACGGTGGGCGCCTGGAAGGAGGCGGCGAAGGTGAAGGACTCCGCGACCTCGCCCTCGCTCGAGGCGCCGTCGCCGAACAGGGCGAGCACGGCGGTGTCGGTGTCCCGGTCGCCGGTGCCGACGAGACCGTCGCGCTGCAGGCCCATCGCGTAGCCGACGGCGTGCGGGGCCTGGGAGCCGAGCACGATCATGTACGGGTGGGTGCGCAGCTCCGCGGGGTCCCAGCCGCCGTGGCTGATGCCGCGGAACATCTCGAGCAGGCGCCAGGGCTCGATGCCGCGGGCCCACGCGACGCCGTGCTCGCGGTACGTGGGCACGAGGTAGTCGTGGGCGCGGGACGCGTGGCCGGCGCCGATCTGCGCGGCCTCCTGCCCCAGGGCGCTCGCCCACAGGCCCAGCTGGCCCTGCCGCTGGAGGCTCGTCGCCTCGAGGTCCGCGGCGCGGATCATCACCATGTCGCGGTAGTAGCCGCGCAGGCGCTCGGGGGTCTGGAGGTCGTCGTCACCGCCCCCGCCCGCGCTGCCGTCGAGGACGGCGTCGAACTCGTCGTGCGGGGTCCGTGTGCCGTCCGGTGCGAGGAGCTGGATCATCGGCTCCTGGTCGGCCACGGCGGGGATCGTCGTCTGGAACACGCTCACGGCGGAGAGACTAACCTACGGTGGCGTAGGTTCCAAGCAGGGCTCCGTGCAGGGAGGTGCCCCGCCGGCGGTCGCACCGCATGCCGCACCGGCATCTAGGCTTGACCCATGGCGCACATTCTCGTGGTGGACGACGACCCGGACATCGTGGAGCTCGTCTCCCTCAAGCTGCGCGCGGGTGGGCACGAGGTGACCGTCGCGGGCTCCGGCGAGGCGGCGCGCGATGTGCTCGCCTCCCGTCGCGACGTGGACCTCGCGGTGGTCGACCACATGATGCCCGGGATGACCGGCGTGGACCTCGTGAGGGCGCTGCGCGCCGAGGGATCGCAGCTGAGGATCCTCATGCTCACCGCCCGCAGCCAGGAGCGCGACCTCGAGAACGGCTTCACCGCCGGGGTCGACGACTACATGACCAAGCCCTTCTCGCCCCGTGAGCTCGCAGCCCGGGTCGGCGCGATGCTCGCCCGCCGATGACGCTCCTCACGCCGCACCTGATCCTCGTCGCCCTCGCCGCGCTCTGGACACTCATCGCCGCGACGGTCCTGCTCATCCTCCTCTCCCACGCCCTGCGCCGGGGGAGATCCCGGCACCGAGAGGAGCTGGACCGCAGGGCCCGTCCCCTCGTCGTGCGCTTCGCCCTCGCCGAGGAGGACGACCCCGCGCTCGAGGGCACCCTCGCCCGCGCCTCCGGCGCCTTCGGCGACCGGGTGGACGAGCGCCTCCTCTCCGTGCTCGAGACCCTCCGCGGCGACTCCCGGGAGCGCATCGTCGCCCTGCTCGTGGACCGGGGGCACCCGCCCCGGCTGCGGAGACGGGCTCGGTCCCGACGCACGACCGTGCGCGCCGCCGCCCTCCGCCGGCTCGGACAGCTCGCCCTCCCCACCGACGAGGACCTGATCCGCGGGGCCACCGCCGACCCCTCACCCGTCGTCGCGGCGATCGCGATCCGGGCGGCGGCGTCGTACCCCGGCCGCGCCTCCGTCGCCGCGGCGCTCGAGCGTCTCCGCGGCCGCGGCGAGGTCCCCGCGCTGGTGGTCGTCACCTCGCTCATCGCCCAGGGTGCCGCGTCCGCCGACGCCCTGGCCGCGATCCGGGAAGGCCTCGTCGACCCGTCGAGCCGCGTGCGGGCCGCGTGCGCCCAGACGCTCGGGGAGCTCACGAGCACCGCCGACGCCGCGGCGCTGGGCCGCCTCCTGCGCCGCGACCCGACCCCCGGGGTGCAGCTCGCCGCCGCCACCGCCCTCGAGCGGGTCGGCCGGGCGTCCGCCGTGCCGGCGCTCCTGGACGGGACCCGCTCCCCCTGGGGCCCGGTGCGCACGCACAGCCTGCTCGCCCTCCTCGCCCTGCCCCGCGAGGTCACCGCCGCGGCCCTCGCCGAGGTGGCGCGTCGGCCCGATCCCCTCCTCACCCCGCTGCTCGCGGCGCAACCCGCACCACCGTCCCCGGAGGCCCACCCGTGATCGAGCTCCTGGACCTCACCGGCACCACCGCCCACCAGGTCGTCCGGACGGTGCTGATCTGGACCGCCTGGCCGACCCTCGCGTACTTCGTGGCGATCAACGCCGTCTACCTGTGCCTGGTGCTGCTCGGGTTCGCGGACACCCGGCGCTCGGCCGCACGGCGCTCCGTCCTCGACCTCGCCGAGACAGCCACGTCCCCGGTCTCCCTGGGCCTGACGGTGATCCTCCCCGCGTACAACGAGTCCGCGGTGATCATCGAGTCGGTGCGCTCCGCGCTCGCCCTCGACTACCCCGACCACGAGGTCGTCGTCGTCAACGACGGGTCCACGGACCCGACCCTCGCCGTCCTCCGGGAGACCTTCGACCTCGTCGAGAGCCGCCGTGTCGTGGACACCGGGCCGCATCTGGAGATCCGCGGCCGCGTGCGGGGCGTGCTCGAGCCCCGCGACCCCTCGATCCCGCTCGTCGTGCTCGACACCGAGAACTCCGGGCGCTCCGACGCCGTCAACGCGGGGATCGGCCTCGCCGCGAAGGACCTCGTGGTCATCATGGACTCCGACTCCGTCATGGACCCCGACGCCCTGCTCCTCGCGGTCCAGCCCTTCCTCGACGACCCGCTGCGGGTCGTCGCCGCCGGGGGGAACATCCGCGCCGTCAACGGCAGCCGCGTCGTCGCCGGCCGCGTCACCGCGGAGGGCATGCCGCGCCCCTGGCTGGCCCGCTTCCAGGTGGTCGAGTACCTCCGGGCGTTCAGCCTGGGCCGGGCGGGGTGGTCCCGCCTCGGTGCACTGCTGCTCATCTCCGGCGCCTTCGGCGTCTACCGACGGGACGTGCTGCTGGCCGTCGGCGCACTGGACCCCGACACGATCGGCGAGGACTTCGAGCTCACCCTCAAGGTCCATCGCTGGTGCCGCCGGCGACGCCGCGACTACCGCGTCGTGTACGTCTCCGAGCCGACCTGCTGGACCGAGGTGCCCTCCACCCTGGCCGTGCTGCACCGCCAGCGCGCCCGATGGCACCGCGGGCTGTGGGAGGTCCTGTGGAAGTACCGCGGCATGCTGCTGAACCCCCGCTACGGGCGCATCGGCATGCTGGGGCTCCCCTACTACTGGCTGTTCGAGCTGCTCGCGCCGCTGTTCGAGGTGCTCGGCGCGGTGATCATCCTCGCCGCGCTGCTGACCGGTGCCGTGAACGCGACGATGACCCTCGCCCTGCTGGGCGTCGCGATCGGATGCGGCGTGCTGGTCACGATCCTCTCCGTGCTCCTCGAGGAGATCTCCCTGCGACGCGCCTCCACCGCGGGGGACCTCCTGCTCATGATGGGCTGCGCGCTGCTGGAGAACCTCGGCTACCGTCAGCTCACCGCGGTGTGGCGTCTCCAGGGCTGGTGGCAGGCGGTGCGCGGGAGGACGGCGGTGTGGGGCGAGATGACCCGCTCCGGGTTCGACGCCTCCTGACCCCTGTCCTCAGGTCCGCACCAGCGGGATCCTCATCTCCACCCGGGTCCCCACGCCCACCTCGGAGGAGATCGCCATCTCCCCGCCGTGCGCGCGCACGATGCGACGGGTGATCATCAGCCCCAGGCCGTACCCGGCGACGCCCGCGCCCGTGGCCGTGCGCGCCCGGAAGTACGGCGTGAACAGGCGCTCGAGGTCCTCCGCGCCGATGCCGATGCCCTCGTCGGCGACACCCAGGACGGCATCGGGCCCCTCGGTGCCGAGCGACACGGTGACGGTCCCGCCCTCGTGGGCGTACTTCACGGCGTTGGTGAGCACGTTGTCGACGGCCTGCCCGAGCCGCTCGGGGTCGGCGTTGACCAGCTCCACGGACGCGGCGACCCCGGCAAGGTCGACGCGGAGCCTGCGGGCCCGCAGCCGCGGCTCGAGCGCCTCCACCTGCCGGCGGAGGAGCTCGTCCAGGGCGATGACGCGACGGGGTCCCCCGCCGGACCCGATCCGGTCGCCGCTCACGGTGCGGGCGGTCTCGAGCAGCCCCAGGATCAGACGCTGGAGGCGTTCGACGTTGCGGCTGACCACGGCCAGGTGCCGGCGGATCGTCTCGGGGTCGCCGCCCGCCCCCTCGGCGACCTCGTCCTCGATCAGCTCGACGTACCCGGTGATCGAGGTCAGCGGGGTCTTCAGCTCGTGGGAGATGTTCGCGAGGAACTGCTCCTCCTGGAGCACCGCCCCCAGGGAGGCCGTCACGTCGTGCACGACGACGAGCATGCGGTCGGGGTCGAGCCGCGTGGAGGAGACGGAGAGCGCGACCCGGCGCCCGGTCGCCCCCGAGGACCAGACCGCCTCACCGTCCAGCTCGCTGCCGCGGGCGGCACGGGCCAGCGGGTGACGCTCCGGGGGCAACGGACTGCGCCCGCTCTCGCCGAACACGGGATCGGCGAGCAGGTCGTGGACGTCGAGGCCGCGGGAGGCGCCGCGCAGCCGGCCGGAGGACTCGAGCACGCGGCCGTCCTCGTCGAGGACGAGACTCACCACGCCGAGGGACGCGCTCACGGCCTCGAGGCGGCGCGTGTGCTCGTCCAGCCGCACCATCGCCGACGCCACCACGAGCCCCATGGCGGCCACGAGCAGGCTCGAGGCCAGTCCTCTCGAGAGCACGGCCACGGGATCCAGCGCCGGGGTGATCACGAGGCCCAGCGGCACGGAGAGGAGCGAGATGCCGATGCCCAGCATCGCGCCCCGGTAGCGCAGCTGGGCGGCGAGCCACACGCAGGGCACCGCCATGAGGAAACCCTGGAACCCCATGACGTTCGCGAGCGACCACCGCGAGACGGCGAGGACCAGCAGGTCCGCGACGGGGAGCAGGATCAGGAGGTCCGCGGAGCGGGGTCGTGCCACCCGGCCCGCGCGGCCGACGACGACCGTGACGAGCAGGACGAGGGTGAACAGGTGGACGGCGACCTGGCCGCCCCAGTACAGGGCCGGGTTGCCGAGCGTCCGGTCGCTCACCAGCAGCACGCCCACCAGCAGGCACGCCGAGAGCGTGAGCTGGTGGGCGAGCGCAGCACGAGGACCCAGCAGCCGGGGCCCCGGCCCTGTGGCGAGCAGCCGACGGCGGAGCTGCTCGAGAGGGGTTCTTGGGCTCATCCGTGAAGCCTAGCGACGCCACCGACCCTCGTGCGCCGCAGGGGGCCGGTGTCGGGTCAGGCGCCCGTCGTCGTGCCGCCCGCCTCCGCCACGGCACGCTCGAGCGCGGCCTTGTCGAGGGTCTCCTGCTCGGCGTCGAGGTCGACGACGGGCAGCGGGCAGTCGCCGAGGTCCTGGATCTCCAGGCGGGCGCCGCCGGCGCGCATCGACTGGTGGGCGATCACGCCGGGGAGCGTGTAGCGCGCGGCCTGCCAGGCGTTGACGACGGGCTGGTGGCCGCCGGAGACGGCGCGCGCGAAGTCGTCCACGAGGAAGTGGTGGGCGCCCTCGTGGCCGTTGGGCATGCCCTGGAACTCGGCGGGCAGGCGGGTCTGGTGGTGCGCGGGCGAGGCGCCGGCGACGAAGGCGTCGCGCAGGGTGGGAGAGACGTCGGCCAGGCGCGGGTCGTCCAGGCTCATCGTGCTGCCGGTCGCGACGAGCTCGGTGACCTCGAGGACGGTCTCCTTGTCGTGCCAGTAGGTGACGTCGACGGTCTCCTCGAAGCTCGCCTCCTCGCCGAAGAAGCGGAAGCGGGACTCGCGCTTGTGGCTCGGGTAGCCCACGCGCCGCAGCTCGTTGGTGCGGAAGGCGCCGCCGTTGTCCATCTCGAACAGGGCGAAGGCGTTGGAGACGTCGTTGTCGAACTGGGAGACGGTCTTGTCGAAGACGCCGTCGCCGCGGGTGTCCGGCCGGCCGATGCAGGAGACTGACACCGCGTGGCGCTCGCCGAGCACGCCGAGGATCCCGCCGATCGAGTGGGTCGGGTAGAGCATGGGCGGGTAGGAGGCGGTCGACCTCCAGCCCTCACCGCCGGAGTACTTGTAGGCGTCGTAGAAGCCGAGGTCCATGTCGTGGACGTAGTCGCCCTCGGCGTAGAAGACCTCGCCGAACGCGCCGGAGCGGTGGATCCGGCGGGCGAGCACGACGGCGGCGTTGTACTGGCTGGTCTCGCCCATCATGTAGACGAGCCCGGTCTCCTGGACGAGGCGGGTGATCTCGCGGATCTCCGCCTCCTCGATCGCCATCGGCACGGCCGAGTAGACGTGCTTGCCGGCCTCGAGGGCGGCGATCGCGATGCGCCCGTGGGTCCAGCGCTGGGTGAAGATCGCGACGGCGTCGACGTCGGAGGCGAGGAGCTCCTCGACGGAGCCGAAGCGGCCGGCGAAGCTCACGGCGTGCTCGGGGCGCTGCTCGAGCGCGTCGATGCGCTCGGGGACGTCGTCCACGGCGTAGACCGCGGAGATGTCGGGATGGGCCGAGAAGAGCTCCGCGAAGTGGGACCCGAACTGTCCGATCCCGATGATGCCCAGCGTGAACGACATACTTCCTCCTTGAAATAAAGTGTCGGGAGGAACGCTACGGCACGTGCGGGGACGGAGGCAAGGGGTCTCCCGCCCCCATGTCGCCCAGCGCCGGCCAGCGGGAGTCCGCCCACGCCGTCCACGTCGCATGGCCGACGGGCGGCGCAGGGAACGGGGTGCCCGCGATCTCGTCCGCCGTGGGCGGCGTGAACAGGGCGAGGTACCGGTCGTGGTCCTCGTCGGACATCGCGAAGGTCGTGTGCGGGGCGGCGCGGAAGCGCTCGTCGGCGCGGCGTCGCCGCTCGGGCTCGGGGACGGAGAAGGACTCCAGGCGGAACCCGGCCCCCGCGGCCGCGGCGATCGCCCGCAGCGACCACCGCTCCTCCGCGGACCAGCAGCCGAAGTCGAGCACGACCGAGGAGCCGCCGCGCAGGACCTGCACGGCGGTCCAGATCATGCGCCCCTCGAGCACGTCCCGGCTGCCGTCGACGTCCGACGCCCCGAAGAGCGGGTTCATCCACTCGTCCGGGGCGAGCCGCAGGATCCGGTGCCGCTCCGCGAAGGCCCGCGCCCAGGTCGTCTTGCCGGTGCCCGGGAGCCCCACGGTGAGGTGCAGCGTCGGCCCCGTCGATCCCGCCGATCCCGCGAGGGCGCTCACAGCCGGCGCCAGCGTCCGCTGCGCCAGACCTCGCGCCACGGCGGCACCTGGAGGCCGCGCGCGGCCATCCGTCGGCGCAGCCGCCAGCGGGAGACCAGCATCCCCGTGACCCCGAGCGCGAGCAGCGGCAGCTGGACGGCGAAGGCGAGGCGGAAGGCCTCGAGGTCGTAGTCGCCCGCGGGGCGCTGGAGGTCCAGCAGCACGCCGATCAGCAGCGTGGCCACGAGCCCGCCGATGAACCCGCCCATGATCACGACGCCCGTCGCCGTGCCGAGGCGGTGCTGGGCGAGGTCCGTGCGCGGGAAGTCGAAGCCCACCGAGGAGGCGGGGCCGCCCACGGAGAACCCGGCGACCATGACCAGCAGCAGCCACAGCGGCGCCGGCCCCGGCCAGAGCACGAGCGCGGTGAGCGGCAGCACGATCGAGAGCACGATGAGCAGCACGAGGGTCGAGCGGCGCAGCGGATGGCGCTGGGTGAGCGCACCGACGAGCGGGCCACCCACGATCGAGACCACCACGAGCACCGTCATCACGCCCGAGGCCGCCGCACGGCCGAGCCCCTCCCCGGCCGTCAGGTACGGGTAGCCCCACATCATCGCGAAGACGATCCCGGGGAAGCCGGCGGTGAAGTGGGAGAAGAAGCCCAGCTGGGTCGAGGGATGGCGCACGATCCGCGCGACCTGCAGCGGCATCCGGCGCAGGTCCTGTCGGGCCCGCGGCCGCGGCGCACCCGGCGGCACGGCGCGCACGATCAGCAGGACGAGCAGCGCGGCGACGGCGCTCATCCCGGCGGCGCCCGTGAAGGCCGTGGTCCACCCGGCCGCGCCGAGCAGGGCGACGAAGGGCACCGCGGAGGCGATCTGGCCGACCTGGCCGAGGATGCCGGTGAGCTGCGTGAGCACGGGGACGCGGGAGGCGGGGAACCAGGCGGGCACGAGCCGGATCGCGCTCGAGAAGGTCAGCGCGTCCCCGGCACCCACGACCACGCGGGCGAGGATCGCGGTGCCGACGACGTCCGCATGGGCGAGCAGCAGCTGCCCGCTCCCCATGAGCAGCGCCCCGGCGACGAGCGTGACGCGGGAGCCGTAGCGGTCCAGGAGCAGGCCAGCGGGGATCTGGGCGAGCGCGTAGACGAGGAGCTGGAGGACGACGAAGGTGGAGACGATCGTGGCGGAGGTGCCGAAGCGCTCGGTCGCCTCGAGGCCGGAGACGCCCATCGTGGTGCGCTGCAGGACCGCGATCGCATAGGCGAGGATCGCGACGATCCAGACGAGATGCGCCCGCGGACCCCCGAGCCGTGCGGGCATCCGCTCCCGGGCACTCGTCGCGGCACCCCGCACCATGCAGTCCTCCCCTGCCGGCGCCGTCCCCGCGCAGGGCCTGCGCGGCGCGCGCCGATCCACCTCGTCCGACGCTCCCAGGGTAGCGGCGCAGCCGCTCGCACCTCACCGGTGACCACCTCCGCGTCACCCTCCGCCACCCCGCCGCTCCCGCACGCCCCTCCCTCCGCACCCCAAGGTCCAACCTTTCCTCCCCACGGCCCATCCATCCACATTCACGGTGCAGTCCTTGACATCGGGGACACCCACTGACCTCGAGTGATGTCACCATCTGTCCACGGATACCTGTCCACAGATTCGTCGTACACCCTTTCGAAATCGACTCGCTCATGGGAGAATGGAGGCATGTCGACGACGCCCCGCTCCCCCGCCGCCCAGGAGGGCCCCACGCCCTTCCGGGCCACGGCCGCGAGCCTGCGCGACGGCGACCTGGCGGGACTCGGCCACCTGCTCGGGGACGTGGCGCACTGCCTCGCCGATCTCGCCGCGGAGCCGGGTGAGCTCTTCACCCCCGAGGCGCCCACCACCGCAGCGGAGGCGGGCTCCCGCACCCTCGTCCACCTGCTCGCCGTCCAGCAGGACCTGCGCGCCGCGCTCCAGGTGCTCGAGGCGCGCACGGCCGTGGCCCTCGAGACGCAGACCCGCCGGGAGGTCGAGGCCCGCGCCCGGGACGAGGCCGCGCACGAGCAGGCCGCGCTCCCGTCACCCACCGCGCTCGACGACCGCGCCGCCGCGATCGCGCGCCGCGACCTCTCGCTGATCTCCAGCCGTTCCCCCGCGCACGCCGGGCGCGCCCTCGCCGTGGCCCACCGGCTCGTCGAGGAGATGCCGCAGGTCCGCACCGCGCTCGCCCGCCACCTCCTCTCCCCCGAGGTCGCCACCGCGCTCGCGACGGCGACCGCGACGGTCACCTCCGCGCAGCGTCGCGAGGTGGACGCGGCCCTCGGCGAGCGCCTGCCCTACCTCGACGGCGCCGGGCTGCGGGACTGGAGGGACGAGGCCCACGGGATCATCGCGGGCCTCGACCCCGAGGGCGCGACCCTGCGCCATCGCCGGGCCCGTCGCACCCGTTCCGTCACGCTCACCCCGGGGGCGGACGGCATGGCCCGGTTCTCCGCCCTGCTGCCCGCAGTCGACGCGCACCTCGTGCACAAGCGCCTCTCCCTCGAGGCGGAGCGTCGTCGCGCCGACGGCGCCTCGGACGGCCACGTGGCGATCATGGCGGACTCCCTCGTGGACACCGTGCTGGGACGCGAAGGCGCGATGGAGCAGGTCGAGCTCGACGTCGGCGTCATCATCACCGACCGCGCCCTGCTGCTGCCGGACTCCGGGGACCCCGCCCGCATCGCCGGCTACGGAGCCGTCCCGCCCGAGGCGATCCGCGAGCAGCTGCGCGCCTGCCTGACGCCGCCCGCACCGTCCTCCGTCGACCACCCCGTCGCCGACCCCTTCGGGGCCGACGGCCCCGAGGTGCGCGCGGTGCTGCGACGCCTGTACACGCATCCCACGAGCGGCGAGCTCGTCGCGGTGGAGTCCCAGGGCCGGGCGTTCCCCGCGGCGCTCGGTCGCTTCCTCACCTGGCGGGACACCTCCTGCCGTGGTCCGTTCTGCAACGCCGCCGCCCGCCAGCACGACCACGTGCACCCTCACGCACGGGGCGGGCCCACGAGCGCGAGGAACGGCCAGGAGCTCTGCGCGCACTGCAACGACAAGGAGCAGCAGCTCGCGCGGGTCGAGACGATCGGTGCGGCGGCGGAGCATGCCGATCCGCCGGGCGGCACCGCGCAGCAGAGTCCGCCCGCGCACCGCGTGGCGTGGACCGGGCACAGCGGCGTCACGCGCGTCACCGGGCCGCGCCCGCTGGTCCGACCCCTGCCCGCGAAGCGCGCGCCGTCCGTCTCGGCGTCGCCCGGCTCCTCGACCCAGGAGAGCCTGCGGACGCACCTCCGTCGCCGTCGCCGGCCGCCTGCGCCGGCCCACCCTCTCGGGGTCGCCCTCGAGAGGCTCCTCGCCGGTCACCGGCCTCCCCGGGGATGACGCTCCCGGGGAGAGAGGTGCTCAGCGCTGGTCGGCGCGCTCCCGCCAGGCGGCGGCCGCAGAGATGAGCAGATCGCTCGCCTCCGCCTCGGCGATGGAGGCACGCACGCCGTCCGTGCCGTAGCTGCGCAGCACGACCCCCCGCTCCTCGGCGAAGGCCGCGAAGGCCGCGGAGTCCTCACCGAGCGGGAAGTAGACGAAGTTGCCCTGCGAGGCCGGGAGCTCCCAGCCCTGCGCGGCGAGGGCCGACTGCACCCGTCCGCGCTCGGAGCGGATCCATGCCGCCTGCTCGTCGAGCCGTTCCCGCACAGCGGGCTCCAGGGTCGCGAGGGCCGCGGCCTGCGCCGGCAGGCTCGCCCCGAAGGGCACCGTCACCTGGGACAGCGCACGCGCCAGGCGCGGGTGCGCGATCGCGTACCCGATCCGCAGGCCCGCGAGGCCCTGCATCTTCGAGAAGGTCCGCAGCACCACGACGTTCCCGTGGCGCCGGAACAGCGCGGCGGTGTCCAGCACCGTCCGCGGGTCGTGGAACTCGCGGTAGGCCTCGTCGATCGCGACGACGACGTCCTCGGGCACCGACCCCAGGAACTCCTCGATCGCCTCCGTGGTGAGCGAGACGCCGGTGGGGTTGTTCGGGGTGCACAGCAGCACGAGCCGGGTGCGCTCGGTGATCGCCGCGGCCATCGCCGGGAGGTCGTGCTCGAGGGCGTCGGTGAGCGGCACGGGGACGGAGGTCCCACCGTGCGAGCCCACGAGGATCGGGTACGCCTCGAAGGAGCGCCAGGCGAAGACCACCTCGTCCCCGTCGCCCACGAGCGCCCGCACGAGGTCGCCGCTCACGGCGACCGCCCCGGTGGAGAGCACCACCTGGGAGGGGTCCACGCCGTGCTCCGCACCGAGCGCCTCGCGCAGCTGCAGCGCGGCCGCGTCCGGGTACCGGTTCGTGCCCGTCATCGCCGCGATCGCCGCGTCCCGCACCTCCGGCAGCGGCGGGAACGGCGACTCGTTCGAGGAGATCTTGAAGCGGCGGCGCCCGTCGTCGGCCGGGGGCCGGCCGGCCACGTAGGCGGGGAGCGCCTCGAGGGCGGGCCGCACGCGGATCGACTCGACGGGCTGGGCAGGCTGGGGCTGGGAGGGCTGGTCGGGCATGCCGTCAGGGTATGCCGTCCCGACCCTGCCGACCGCCGCGTCCGTGGGGCGCGAGGAGCGGAGAGTGTCGCTCAGCCCAGCAGCCGCAGGATCTCCTCGACCACGAGCTCGGGCTGGTCGACGGGGACGAGGTGCCCCGACCGCTCCGCGGCGACGAACCGGCCCGCACCTGCGCCCGGTCTCGGCCCGGCGCGCTCGCGGTGCGCCGCGGTGAGCTCGTCCCGCAGCCGCCGGCCGAGCCCCTCGGGTCGCCTGCCTGAGATGACCGTGAGCGGCACCCCGCGGAGGTCCGGCGGGTCGAGCCGCAGATGCCGCAGGCCGCGCGTGATGTGGCGGGCCTCCTCGCGCACGGTGCGCGCCGCGGCGGCGGTCGCGACGGACGCGGCGGCCTGCTCGCGATGGGCCTCGGGCAGTCCGCGGGTCGCGGAACGCTGGAGGCGACGCAGCAGGTGCGCCCGGTCCAGCAGCACCATCGCGTGGCCCTGCACGCGGTTCATCACCTCGACCGTCGGGGTGAAGTACAGGTCGGCGAGCTCGTCCGCCGGGTCCACGAGCACCACGCCGGCGACCGCGCGCCCCTGGGCGGCGAGGTCGGCGGCGAGCGTGCGCACCACGGGTCCGCCCCAGCTGTGGCCCACGAGCACGAGCCGTCGGTGCGGCACCGCCGCGACGACCGTCCCGAGCTCCGCGGCGAGCGCACCCAGGTCCCGGGGGCCGCCCGCCGGGTCGCTGGCCCCGTAGCCGGCACGGTCGTGGGCGAGCACCTGCAGCGGGCCGACGGGCCCTGCCGCCGCGAGGCCGTCGAGCACCGCTCCCCAGCTCGCCGCCCCCGCCCCGAGCCCCGGCTCGAGCAGCACGAGGTCCCCCTCCGGGTCCCCCACCGCCGTCCCGTCCGTCGAGCCGACGGACCCCAGCAGGTGCACACGACGGCCGTCGACGACCAGATGGCGGGAGAGAGCGCTCATGCGCCGATCCTCGCAGCGCGATCGAGGGCCCGGCACGGGGATATCCCCCGTGCGCCCGCCCGGGCCGACGGCGATGATGGGGGCATGCGATTCCTCGGCCACATCATCGTCACGTCCCTCGCCCTGTGGGTCACCGCCCTGATCCTGCCCGGCATGCACCTCGGCGACGACTCCGCCTCGATCCTCACCCAGGTGCTCACGATCGCGGCGATCGCCCTCATCCTCGCGATCCTCAACACGATCGTGAAGCCGATCCTGTCCCTCCTCGCCCTGCCGATCACGTGCCTGACGCTGGGTCTCTTCCAGCTCGTCATCAACACGCTGATCCTGCTGCTGACCAGCTGGGTCTCCGGCCTGTTCGGGCTCACGCTGGCCTTCGACACCTTCTGGTGGGCGCTGCTCGCGGGCGTCATCATCGGCATCCTCTCCGCGATCGTGGAGGCCGTCACGGGGATCGGCGACCGCGAGGACGCCTGACCCGGGAGGCCCGCCCTCCCCTGCGCATCCCGCCCCTGCCCGGCCCGACCCCCGGGCAGGGGCCGACGGCGGCCCGCATCTCTGGGAGAATCACCCCCATGGCTCACTCCTTCGCGGACATCACTCCCCCGATCGCCCTCACCCCGCTCGACGGGCGCTACCGCTCGCAGGTGGCCCCGCTCGTGGACCACCTCTCCGAGGCGGCCCTGAACCGGGCGCGGCTCGTCGTCGAGACCGAGTGGGTCATCCACCTCCTGGACCGCGAGGCGATCCCGGGCCTGCGCACCCTCACCGAGGACGAGCGCGCCCTGCTCCGCTCGATCCCCGAGGAGTTCGGCGCCAAGGGCATCGCCGAGCATGCCGAGATCGAGCGCGAGACCGTCCACGACGTCAAGGCCGTCGAGTACTACATCAAGCGCCGCCTCGCCGGCACGAGCCTCGAGCCGCTCGCCGAGATCGTGCACATCTACTGCACGAGCGAGGACGTCAACAACCTCTCCTACGCGCTCATGGTGCGCGGGGCCGTGCACGACGTGTGGCTGCCCGCCTACGAGGCCGTCATCGGCGACCTCGCGCAGCTCGCCCGGGACACCGCGGAGGTCCCGATGCTCTCCCGCACCCACGGCCAGCCCGCGACCCCGACGACACTCGGCAAGGAGCTCGCGGTGTTCGTGCACCGCCTGAGCCGCCAGGCCCGCAGGATCCCCGCCAACCAGATCCTCGGCAAGATCAACGGCGCGACCGGCACCTACGCCGCGCACGCGATCTCGGTGCCGGGCACGGACTGGGAGGAGGTCTCGCGCAGCTTCGTCGAGCACCTCGGCCTCACGTGGAACCCGCTGACCACCCAGATCGAGTCCCACGACTGGCAGGCGGAGATCTACGCGGACGTCGCCCGCGCCGGCCGCATCCTCCACAACCTCGCGACGGACGTCTGGACCTACATCTCGCAGGGCTACTTCCGCCAGCGCCTCTCCGCGCAGGGCGGCACCGGCTCCTCGACCATGCCCCACAAGGTCAACCCGATCCGCTTCGAGAACGCCGAGGCGAACCTCGAGATCTCCGGTGCCCTGCTGGACTCGCTGTCGCAGACCCTCGTCACCTCGCGCCTCCAGCGCGACCTCACCGACTCGACCACGCAGCGCAACATCGGCACGGCGCTCGGCCACTCGCTGCTCGCGATCGCGAACCTGCGCAAGGGCCTCGCGGGTCTCGACGTCGACCCGGACGCCATGGCGGCGGACCTCGAGGGCAACTGGGAGGTGCTCGGCGAGGCCGTCCAGTCCGTCATGCGCACCCTCGGCGTGCAGGGCACCACGGGCATGGACAACCCCTACGAGCGGCTCAAGGAGCTCACCCGCGGTCACCGCGTCACCGGCGAGGGCATGCGCGAGTTCATCGAGGGCCTCGGGCTCCCGGAGGCCGAGCGTGACCGCCTGCTGGCCCTCTCCCCCGCGACCTACGTCGGCTACGCGGCGCGCCTCGTCGGCCACCTCGACGAGGACCCTGTCGGGGGCGACACCGGGGGGTCGACCGCGTCATGACCGCTCCGGAGGCGGCCGCCCACGGCGACCACGGCACGCACGGGGATCCCGGGTACCAGGACTCCAAGGCCGCCTACCTGCGACGGCTGAGGCTCATCGAGGGGCAGGTGCGCGGGATCGGCCGGATGGTCGAGGAGGACACCTACTGCATCGACGTCCTCACCCAGGTCTCCGCGGCGACGAAGGCGCTGCAGTCGGTGGCGCTCGGCCTCGTGGACGACCACATCCACCACTGCGTGCACGACGCCGCGGAGTCCGGGGACTCCGAGGAGCTGGACCGCAAGATGGCGGAGATCATGGCCGCCGTGAAGCGGCTCATGAAGTGACGCCGCCCCGCGAGCTCAGCGCGGGCGGACGCTGAGCTCGTCGATGCTCGCCTCGGCCGGCAGGTCCAGCGCGAGCCGCACGGTCGCGGCGACCGTCGCGGGGTCCACGTAGTCGCTCTCGCGGTACTCGCCCTTCTCGAAGTCCCGCAGCTGGCGCTGCATGTCCGTCGCGACCCGGCCCGGGTGCACGGAGCTGACGCGCACGCCGTGGGCGCGCTCCTCGTCGCGCAGCGCGTCGGTGAGGGCACGCAGCGCGAACTTCGAGGCCGCATAGGCGCCGCCTCCGCCCTTGGCGGTGTAGCCGCTGCCGGAGTTGATGGTGACGACGGTGCCGCGGGCCTCCCGCAGCGCCGGCAGCAGCAGCCGCGTCAGCTCCGCGACGGCGGTGACGTTCACGGTGAGCGACCGGGTCCAGTCCGCCGTGGAGAGGTCCTCGACCCGGCCGCTGACGAGCACGCCCGCGGAGTGCACGAGGCCGTCGAGCCCGCCGGGGAGGTCGAGGGCGCCGACGGCGGCCGCCGTCGCGGCGGGGTCCGCGAGGTCGGCGACGAAGGTCTCCGCGGAGGGGAGCCCCGCGGCGAGCGCGGTGAGCGCCGCCTCGTCACGACCGCCGAGCAGGAGGTGGTGGTCCGGGGCGAGGGCGAGCGCGATCTCGCGACCGATCCCCCGGTTCGCACCGGTGACGAGGACGCGCGGGAGGGCAGTGCTGTCGTTCATGCCTCGAGTCTGCCATCGGTGCCGCCGCTGCTCCTGACGCTAGACGGTGGGTGGGAGCATGTGCCCCATGGAACCCGTCTCCCCCACCCGGGGGCTGCTCCGTGCCGAGCTGCTCATCGTGCTCGGGCTGTCGCTGGGCCGCAGCGCCGTCTACTCGCTCATCGCGCTCGTCCAGGCCCTCGCGGCGGGACCGCTCGCCGGGCAGTCGACCTCGCTGAACACCTCGCAGGCGCGCGACCCGTGGCTCGACCTGCTCTACCAGCTGCTCTCGATCGGCTTCACCCTCGTGCCGGCGGCGCTCGCGGTGCTGCTGCTCGCGCTCACCGCGGGGAGCCTCGCCCAGGCGCTCGGCGACCTGGGGCTGGACCTGCGCCGGCCGGGCCGCGACCTGTGGCAGGGCGTCGCGATCACGGCGGCGATCGGCGTTCCCGGCCTCGCCTTCTACCTCGTGGGGCGCGCCCTCGGCATCACGGTCGAGGTGATCCCCGCGGCCCTCGACGCGCACTGGTGGACGATCCCGGTGCTCCTCCTGCAGGCCCTGAAGAACGGGATCATCGAGGAGGTGGTCGTGGTCGGCTATCTCGTGCAGCGGCTCGAGCGCCTGGGCTGGTCGGGGAGGCACATCGTCATGGTCTCCGCGGTGATCCGGGGGGCGTACCACACCTATCAGGGCCTCGGCCCGGGCGTCGCGAACCTCGTCATGGGGCTCGTGTTCGCGCAGTGGTTCCGCCGCACCCGTCGCACCGCGCCGCTGATCGTCGCGCACACGCTCATCGACGCCTTCGCCTTCGTGGGCTACGGCCTCGTCAAGGACGTGCTCCCGCTGTAGTCCGGCCCGGCGGCCGGCCGACGGCGGGGCTCAGAGCACGTACGGCTCGCCCTCGCCGTCGGAGACCATCGGCAGGCCCGACTCGAACCAGAGGTCCATGCCGCCCACCACGTTGATCGCGTCGTACCCGTTGCCGTTGAGCCACTGGGTCACCTGGGCGCTGCGCCCGCCGGAGCGGCACACGATGTACAGGTCGCCGTCCTCGGGCAGCTCGTCGAGCTTCTCGAGCAGCCCGCTCGCGGCGAGGTGCGTCGCGGTGGGGGCGTGCCCGGCGTCCCACTCGTTCTGCTCGCGCACGTCGATCAGGTGGGCGCCCTCGGGCACCTCGGCGGGGGTGACGACCTGGTTCTGCATCTCCATGGCGTCCAGCGTAGTGGGGCGGGGCGCGCGATGGGGAGGCGAGGATCCCCGCCTCCCCGCCTCCCGATCAGACCCGCACGCCGCGGCGGACGAGCGGCGCCGAGACCGCGACCGCACCGAGCACGAGCGCGTACGCCCCGATCACGGTCGCCACGTACTGCACGAGCGCCGCGGGGTCCGGCGTCGAGGCGCCGACGGTCGCGACGACCACCAGCAGCGCCGTCCCCGCCGCGAGCACGGAGCTCAGCAGCACGGGCAGCAGCGCCTGCAGCATGCGCGCCCGCTGCAGCTGACCCACCTGCGCGCCGGCCACGTGCTGGGCCCGCAGCACGGGCATCTCGTCGATCACCTGCGCGGTGCGGGTGATCCCCGTGGAGATCGCGGCGAGCACCGCGGCGATCGCGAGGGTGAGCAGGCCGCCCGTGCTCATCGCGGTCATGAGGATCGCGTCCTCCGGTGTCGACGCCTCGCCGAGGTTCGAGATCACCGTGAGCAGCCCGGCGACGACCAGGGCGATCGTGATCCCGGAGACGGTGCGCCAGGCGGCGCGGGGATCCGCGGCGAGGCGGCGAGCGGCGACGAGCAGCCCCGCGGTCGGGGCCGTGGCTGCGAGAGCTCGGCCGAGCAGCCACACCACGAGCGGGCCCACCACGTTCACCCCGGCGACGACCCCGCCCACCAGCACGATCATGATGATCAGCATCCCGGCCAGACCCGCGACCGCGGAGACGACCTGGGCCAGCTGGGTCGCGGCGACCAGCAGCACGATCAGCACCGCCCAGACCGCGAGCCGCAGCAGGCTCATCCGCACGGTGCGTGACTCCCGCGCCACCCCGAGCGGGCTCAGCACGACCCCGGCGAGCGCGACCGCCGCGGAGCCCAGGGCGACCAGCAGGATGCCGATCACCACGAGCGGGTAGGCCCACACGGGCAGCAGCAGCTCCCCCACGGCGAACGGGGCGATCCCGAAGTCGAGCGCGGTGAGCGCGGGGGTCACCGCGAGGTGCGCGAGCACGCCGAGCACGGAGCCCAGCAGCGCCTGCGCGGCGACGTCGAGCAGCGCGATCCCGCCCACCTGGGCGGAGGTCCCGCCCACCAGGCGCATCGCGGCGAGGTCCCGCTCGCGGCGGGCGAGGGACAGCCGCGCGGCGGCCCCGCCGAAGCCGACGGCACTCGGCACCAGCAGCACGCTCGCCGTGAGCGCGCAGAAGGCGAGCATGCCCATGATCGAGTCCTCCCCCGAGGCGGAGGGCCCCAGCGCATCCGCGGGCATGCGGCCCACGAAGGCGAGCAGCCCGCCGAGGACGGTCGAGGTGATCGCGGTGGAGGCGGCGAAGGCGAGGACGGGCAGCGTGTCAGCGAGGGCGCTGCGTCGGCGCAGCAGCAGCGGCGCGGCGGCGAGGACGCTCATCGTGCCTCCCCCGTGCGCTGGAACTCCTGGACGATGACGCCGTCGCGCATGGCGACCGTGCGCCGGCAGACGGCGGCGACCTGCGGGTCGTGGGTCACCATGACGAGGCTCGCGCCGGAGTCGCGGCAGGCGCCCACGAGCACCTCCAGCACGGACCGGCCGGTGGCCTGGTCCAGGGCACCGGTGGGCTCGTCGGCGAAGACGACCGGGGGACGACCGGCGAGGGCGCGGGCGATCGCGACGCGCTGCGCCTGGCCGCCGGAGAGCTGGCCGGGACGGCGGTCGTGCATCCCCGCGAGACCCAGCCGGTCCAGCCAGCCGCGGGCGTCCGCCGTCGCGGTGCGGCGCGGCGTGCCCGCGAGCATCCGCGGCAGGATCACGTTCTCGAGCGCGGTCAGCTCGGGCAGCAGCCGCCCCTCCTGGAAGACGAAGCCGAAGGCGCCGCGCCGCAGCCGCGTGCGCGCGGCGTCGGGCAGCGAGGAGAGGTCGGTGCCGTCGTGGTGCACGGTGCCCGCCGAGGGGCGGAGGATGCCGGCGAGGACGTGCAGGAGCGTCGTCTTGCCGCAGCCCGAGGGGCCCATGATCGCGAGGGAGTCCGCCCGGGCGATGTCGAGGTCCACCCCGGCGAGCGCGCGGGTCGTGGGGCCCTTCCGGCCGGAGTCCCCGAAGTCGCGGACGAGGGAGCGGGCGGAGAGCACGGCAGGGCCGGCGGAGGGGTCGGGCTCGGACGGGGAGCGGTAGGTGGAGGGGATCGCTGTGGTCATGGCACGAGCTTCCGTCGCGGCCACCGGGACGCGCGTCGGCCCCGGGATCGATCTCCCGGGGCCGACGTCAGACCGTGGTGTGAGGCGGGGCTCCTCCCAGGGGGAGTCCCGCCTCCGCTCACCCGAAGCGACCGGAGATGTAGTCCTCGGTCTGCTTGTTCTCCGGGTTCGTGAACATCTTCTCGGTGTCGTCGAACTCGATGAGGTGGCCGGGCTTGCCGGTGCCGGCGATGTTGAAGAAGCCCGTGCGGTCGGAGACGCGCGAGGCCTGCTGCATGTTGTGGGTCACGATGACGATCGTGTAGTTGTCCTTGAGCTCATGGATGAGGTCCTCGATCGCGAGGGTCGAGATCGGGTCCAGGGCCGAGCACGGCTCGTCCATGAGCACCACCTCGGGGCGCACCGCGATGGTGCGGGCGATGCACAGGCGCTGCTGCTGACCGCCGGAGAGGCCCATGCCGGGCTTGTCGAGGCGGTCCTTGACCTCGTTCCAGAGGTTCGCGCCCTTGAGCGAGGACTCCACGAGCTCGTCGGCGTCGCGCTTGCTGATGCGGCGGTTGTTGAGCTTCACGCCGGCGAGCACGTTGTCGCGGATCGACATCGTGGGGAACGGGTTCGCCTTCTGGAAGACCATGCCGACGCGGCGGCGCACGTTCACCGGGTCCACACCCTGGGCGTAGATGTTCTCGCCGTTGATCTCGACGGTGCCCTTCGCGTAGGCGCCCGGGATCACCTCGTGCATCCGGTTCAGGGTGCGCAGGAACGTCGACTTGCCGCAGCCGGAGGGGCCGATGAGCGCGGTCACCGAGCGCGGCTGGATCGTCACGTTGACGTCCTCCACGGCGAGGAAGTCGCCGTAGTAGATGTTGAGGTCCTCGACGGTGATGGGCTGGGGGGCTGCCATCTCGTGTGTCCTTTCGCGGTCCCGCCGCCTCAGCGGCTGAGCTTCGGGGAGAAGTAGTGGCTGATGAGGCGGGCGATGATGTTGAGCACCATGACGATCACGATGAGCGTGAGCGCGGCGGCCCAGGCACGGTCGATGTTCGTCGTGATCGAGCAGGAGTACACGTCGCCGTTGACCACGTTGGTGACGGTGTCGCTCATGCAGTTGGCCTTGCCGGCACGGTACTGCTGGTTGATGAAGGTCGGCAGGGTGGCCATGCGGCCGTCGAACATGCTCCAGTTGACGCCGGTGACCATGCCGACCGTGAGCAGCAGCGGCGCGGTCTCGCCGATCACGCGCGCGATCGCGAGGGTGATGCCCGTGGTGAGGCCCGCGATCGCGGTGCGCAGCACGACCCGCACCACGGTGAGCCACTTCGGCACGCCGAGCGCGTAGGCCGCCTCGCGCAGGTCCAGCGGCACCAGGCGCAGCATCTCCTCGCTCGAGCGGACCACCGTCGGGATCATGAGCAGGGACAGGGCGACGGAGCCCATGATGCCCATGCGCACGCTCTGGTCCGGCATGAAGGCGAGGAACAGAGCCAGGCCGAACAGGCCGGCGACGATCGACGGGATGCCGGTCATGATGTCGACGAGGAAGGTGACGCCCATGGCGAGGGTGCGCTTCCAGCCGGTCGAGGAGTACTCCACGAGGAAGATCGCCGTGAACAGGCCGATCGGGATCGAGATGACCGAGGCCCAGAAGGTGATGAGCAGGGTGCCGATCGCGGCGTGGAGCACGCCGCCGGCGTCGGCCCCGCCGATGACCCCGGACATGTCCGAGGTCCAGAAGGCGAAGGGGTGCGGCGCGGCCTTCACGACCCGCGAGCCGCCCTCGACGATGACCTTCCACAGCAGCGAGAGCAGCGGGAACAGCGCGATCGCGAAGGCACCGATCACGAGCAGCATGACCACGCGGTCCGCGGCCCAGCGCCGACCCTCGCGGACCCGCGAGTAGACGTAGGTGACGACCAGGTGCAGGACGTAGCCCAGCAGGATCACGCCCACGATCGACAGGTTCCCGAACGTGGCGAGGACCAGGGCGGCGAGCACGAGGGAGGCGGCCCCCGTCAGCAGCAGGTGCCAGAGGGGCAGGCGGCGCTCGGCGGCCCGTGCCCCGGAGAGGGTGCTCGCAGTGGTGGTGGCGGTGCTCATGACCTCAGCCCTTCACGGTCGTGCGGGAGACGATCCACCGGGCGATCGCGTTGATGATGAACGTGAGCACGAACAGCACCAGGCCGGTGTAGATCAGGTAGGACATGTCCGCCCCGGAGGACTCCGCCTGCTTGGAGGCGATGTTCGCGGCGATCGTGTTGTGCATGCCGACCTCGAGGATGTGCCACGAGAAGGTGGCGCCCGGGGCGAGGATCATGAGCACGGCCATCGTCTCGCCGAGGGCGCGGCCGAGGCCCAGCATCGACGCGGCGACGACGCCCGAGCGGCCGAAGGGCAGCACCACGGTCTTGACAACCTCGAAGCGGGTCGCGCCGAGCGCGAGCGCCGCCTCCTCCTGGAGCCGAGGCACCTGGAGGAACACCTCGCGGGCCATGGCGGTGATGATCGGCAGGATCATCACGGCGAGGACGACGGCGGCGGAGGCCAGGTTGCGCATGGGGGCGGTGGGATCGCCGGCGAACAGCGGGATGATCGCCTCGCCGGAGGGGACCAGCGGCACCCACGAGGGCCACACGAGGGTCTGGTTGAGGAACACGTACAGCGGCTCGAGGCGGGGCACGAGCCAGACGCCGCCCCACAGGCCGTAGACCACGGAGGGCACGGCCGCGAGCAGGTCGATCATGTAGCCGAGCCCGGCGGCCATGCGGCGGGGCGCGTAGTGCGAGATGAACAGCGCGATGCCGATCGAGACGGGAATCGCGATGACGAGCGCGATGAGCGCCGCGAGCACCGTGCCGAAGATGTACGGCGCGACCCCGCCGATCAGCGAGAAGGCGGGGTCGGCGGTGCCGAAGATCCCGGCGAGCTCCTTGCTCTCCCGGAAGGCGGGCATCGACTCCGCGGTCAGGAAGATCGCGACGAGCGCGAGCGTCACGAAGATCAGGATCCCGGATCCGACGCTCAGGGTGGAGAAGAGGGTGTCGCCGAAGCGACGGCCGCCGCTCCTCAGGGAGGACTGCTCGGGCGCCTCCGGTGCATCCGGGGCGACGTCGGTGCTGCTCACGATGGGCCTTCCTCGAGGATCACGGGACGGGGAGCGCGGCCGTGGGGGCGGGTCGTGGAACGGCCCGGCGCCACGGCGGTGTGCGCTGTGTGCAGGATGTCAGCCGACGGCGATCGCGTCGATCGCGGCCTGCGCCTCGGAGGAGAGCTCGTCGGAGAGCGGGGCGGCGCCCGCGTTGTCCGCGGCGGCCTTCTGGCCCTCGGCGGAGACGA
Source organism: Brachybacterium rhamnosum (assembly GCF_039526185.1). Taxonomy (NCBI): domain Bacteria; kingdom Bacillati; phylum Actinomycetota; class Actinomycetes; order Micrococcales; family Dermabacteraceae; genus Brachybacterium; species Brachybacterium rhamnosum. The sequence goes on along the minus strand of NZ_BAAAIS010000002.1, from coordinate 1,359,504 downwards.
TGTAGGAGGCGTAGGACTTCACCGCATCGCCCGTGGCCTGATCGGCGTAGGAGCCGCAGACCGCGAGGTAGGAGACGAGCACGAGCGGGTAGGCGCCGGACTCGGTCGTCGTGCGGTCGAGCTTCACGACGATGTCGTGGTCCTCGCGGCCCTCCTCGCGCGGGGAGGCGTCGACGGCCTTGGCGGCGGCATCGGCCGAGTAGGGGACGTACTCCTCGCCGACCTTGATCGCGGCGGTGCCGAGATTGCCGGCCTGCGAGGCGTCGGCGTAGCCGATGGTGCCGTTGCCGCCCTCGACGGTGGAGATGAGGCCGGAGGTGCCCTCACCGGACTGGCCGCCCGAGGTGGGCCACTCCTCGACGGGGCCGTCGGTCCAGACGTCGCCCGCGGTCTCGGAGAGGTACTCGGTGAAGTTCTCCGTGGTGCCGGACTTGTCCGAGCGGTGCACGGGGACGATGTCGAGGTCCGGGAGGGTCGCGTCCGGGTTCTCCTTGGTGATCGCCTCGTCGTTCCACTTGGTGATCTTGCCGGAGAAGATCCCGGCGATGGTCTCCGGGGAGAGGTTCAGCGAGTCGACGCCGTCGAGGTTGAAGACGACGGCGATCGGGGAGATGTAGACGGGCAGGTCGAACGCCTGCTCACCGTTGCAGACCTCCTTGGAGGAGGCGAGCTCCTCCTCGGTGAGGGCGGCGTCGGTGCCCGCGAAGGCGGCCTGGTTGGAGAGGAACTGCTCACGGCCGGTGCCCGAGCCCACGGAGTCGTAGGTGACGTTGAGCGAGCCGCCCTGCGCCTGGACGAGGCCCATGAAGGACTCGGTCCACGCGGTCTGGGCGTTCTGCTGCGAGGAGGCGCCGGCGCCCGCGAGGCTGCCGGTGAGCGAGGCGTAGTCGCCGGACGCCGCGGCGCCGCCGTTGTCCGAGCCGGAGCCGGAGGTGGAGCCGGTGTCCGACCCGCCGCCGCAGGCGGTCAGGGCGAGCCCGCCCACGAGGCCGAGCGCGGCGAGGGAGGCGAGCTTGTTCTGGCGAACGTTCACTGCGAGTCCTTTCGGGGGCCGGAGCCCGGACTGTTCCGTCGAAGGTCTGGAGGTCTGACGGCAGTGACGGTAGGGAGGGGAGGTGACGGGGTTCCCCCACGCGCATGAACATTGGGTGAACGGGATCCACGTCTCCGTGAATGCGCAGGTCAGATGGACGAATCGTCTACGTCACAGGTTTGGTCACGGTCCGGTCACAGGACCTGCGGCGGGCGTCAGTAGTCCGTCGGGACCGTCGCCACGAGCACGAACATGAGGACGATGTAGACGATCCAGAAGGCGAGGAGCAGCGTGCCGAGGATCGACGTCACCAGACCCGCGATCGCGAGACCTCGACCGCCCTGCACGGGCACCGCCCCGGGTGCCGTCTGGCGCATGGCGATGATCGAGAAGATCAGGCCGACGGGTCCGACGATGCCCTGGCACAGCGTGAGGGAGAGGATCCCCAGCACGAGCGCGGCGATCGCGCTGCCGGCCGTGGGCGGCGCCACCGCGTAGGCGGGCATGCCGTAGCCCGCCGTCGCGTAGGCGGGGGTGGCGTAGGCGGCGTCGGCGGGCGCGGCGACGGGCGAGCCGCCGAACTCCGGCCCGAAGCCCGGCGAGGCGAGCTGGTCCTCACCGCCGGTGGCGGAGCTCGTCGTCGCGTACGGGTCGTACGCGCCGTAGGGGTCCGAGGCCGAGCCGGAGGACGTGGAGCCGTAGGGATCCGAGGAGCCGTAGGGGTCGGAGGAGGAATAGGGATCGGAGGTGCCGTACCCCCAGCTCCCGTCGCCGCCCTGGCCGCCGCTGTGTCCGTCGCTCATCGTCGCCCCGTCTCCCCTCGTCCCCGGATCGGTGGTGCCCCGGGGTCCAGCCCCGCATGCTACCGGCCGTGCGGGGACGCCCGCCCCGTCCGATCAGCCGATGTTCGGGAGATGTCGCTCGATCGCGACGACGCTGCCGGAGGGCGTCGTGTGCAGCACGAGCGCCTCCCCCGCGGCGAGGTACGGGTCCTGGCGCGGCAGCTCGAGCGCCGCCCCGCGGGCGGAGACCCGGCGCACCGACTCGATGATCGTGGGCAGCACCGGGCGGTGCGTGCACACGACCGTCGCGCGCGCCTCGTGCATGACCCGCTCGACCACGGCGGCCGTGCGCGAGGGCCGGTCCGCATGGCCGGCCTCGGTCAGCTCGGCCTTCGTGCGCACGTCCAGCCCCGCCTCCTTGGCGAAGGGCTCGACCGTCGTCCGGCATCGCTTCCAGGGGCTCGAGAGGATCCGCGACGGATCGAAGGCGTCCAGCAGCGGCGGCAGGGCCTGCGCCTGCTTCTTCCCCTTGCCGCTCAGCGGCCTGCTCTTCTCTCCCTTGCTCTCCCCCTTGCGCCACTTCGCACGGGAGACGGCCGCCGCGTGCCGCTGGATGATGATCGGCACCGTGCGCAGCTCGTCGGCGTCGAGGTGGCGGCGCAGCGACTCGACCGTCACCACGTCGCTCTGCCGGGTGAGCAGGGCCGTCGCCTCGTCGAGGTCCACCCAGCGCACCTCGTCGATCTCGCGCGGGTTCTCCGGGCCGGGCGCGACCTTCGCCCGCACCGTCGCCGTCCAGTACTGGACGATCTTCGTGCGGCCGTCGGGCAGCAGGTACACGGAGGCGGGGAGCGGGCGGTGCAGCCGCACCCGGTAGCCCGTCTCCTCGGCGACCTCCCGCACGGCCGCGGCGGGGAAGGTCTCCCCCTTGTCGAGCTTGCCCTTGGGCACCGACCAGTCGTCGTAGCGGGGACGGTGCACCAGCATGACCTCCACGCCGGAGGCGCCCTCGCGCCAGGCGAGGGCGCCGGCGGCGAGGACGGGCGGCGGGGTCCCGGGGGCGACGCGCACCCTCAGCCCTCCGTCGCCCGGCGCAGCTGCAGGTGCCGGCCCGAGACGGCGAACCCCCAGCGCTCGTACAGGGCCAGCGCGGGGGCGTTGTCGCCCTCGACGTAGAGCTCGACGCCGGGGACGCCGCGCTCCGCGAGCCGCCGCAGGGCGGTGCCCAGCAGATGCCCGGCCACCCCGTGGCCCTGCGCGGACGGCGCCGTCGCGACGACATAGATCTCCGCGTCAGGGAGCTCCGCGTCGGCAGTCTCCTCCCGCTTGACCCAGACGAAGCCCGCGAGGCCCTCCGGGGTGCGTGCGAGGACCATGTCCTCCGGGTCGAACCAGGGCTCGGCGAGGCGCTCGTCCAGGTCCTCCCGGGTGAGCGCACCCTGCTCGGGGTGGGAGGCGAAGGCCGCGGCGTTCAGGGCGACCCAGTCCTCGGCGTCGCGCACCGCCTCGAAGGAGGTCACCTCGACCCCCGGGAGGTCCGTGGCGGGCACCGGGGGCAGCGGGTGCTCGGCGTCCAGCGGGCGGCGCAGCACGAGCAGCAGCCGCTCCTGGCGCAGGCCCCGGCCCTCGAGCAGGGCGACGGCGCCGGGCAGCGCCCCGTGCGCCCAGACCCCGGCGTCGGGTCGCCGCTCGAGCACGGCCGCGAGCAGCGCGGTGCCGAGCCCGGCGCGGCGGTGGGCGGGGTGGACCATGCCCTGCACGGTCCCGTCCTCGAGCAGGCTCGCGTAGCCGGTGACGGCGGCGCCGTCCTCGATCAGGAGATGGGTCGCCCCCTCGCCGCGGAGGGCGAGCCGGGCCGCCTCGTCGAGCGGGGAGATCCCGTCGTGTGCGATGACGGCGGTCAGCAGCGACTCGATCGCGCCGCGCCGCTGGGCCGACAGGGCATCCGTCGTGATCATGTGGTCCTTCCGATGCGCACGATGCCGCCCCGGGGAGCGGGCGCTCGTAGACTGCCCACTGTAGCGCCCGACCGCCGCCCCGCCGGAGGCCGACCGCGACCCCGCCCCGAGCGCGTCCCGACGACGTCCCGGGCACGACCGAGAAGGCCACCGAGAAGGCTGAGGAGCCCCGCATGACCGCACCCGAGCGCGCACCCCTCGGTGCCGCCCTGGCGCTCCTCATCGCCCTGGTCGCCCTCACCGGCCCCCTCTCCCCCGTCCTCATGGCGGTCGTCGCGGGGGGCCTCGCGCTGCTGCTCGGCGCGGCCTGGCCGGACCTGCTCGAGCTGCCCTCGCCGCGCGGCACCCGGATCGTCGTCGCGGGGTCCGGGATCGCAGGCGCCGCGCTCACGGTGCTCGCGCCCGAGAGGCTCACCCCCGTGACCTCCCTGCTCGTCGTGACCGCGGTGGGCGTCTTCGCCTCCTTCGGCCACCAGATGCTGCGCAGCGACCGCCACGACCTCACGAGCTCGCTCACCGGCACCGTCGCGGGCGTGCTCCTCGCCGCCGTCGCCTCGTGCTGGCCGATCGCCCAGGAGATCTCGACGGCCGGCGGCGGCTCGCTCCTGGTCACCGCGATCGCCACCGGCCTCGCCGCGACCCTGCTCCTGGACGCGACCTCGCTGCCCGTGCTTTCGCGCACGCTCCTCGCCGTCCTCGCGGGCACGGGGATCACCGCCCTGCTCGCCGTGCAGCTCGGTGCCATGGCCGCGCTCCCGGCCGTCGGTCTCGGCGCGCTGGTCGCGGTCGCCGCGAGCTGCACCCACCTGCTCCTGGGCTCCTCCCTCGTGGCCCGGGAGCCGGTCGCCGCCCTCGGCGTCGCCGCGGGGCCCGTCGCGACCGCGGGCGTCATCGCCCACCTCGCCGCGGCGATGCTCACCTGAGCACCCGCCCCTGAACCCCTGAGCGGCCGCGGAGTCGATACACTGCGGGGCATGTCCTTCCTCTCCCTGTTCTTCCTGGTGCTCGTGGTGCTCGTGGGGCTCGGCACGCTCGCCTTCACGGTCCTCGTGCTCACCCGCCTCTTCGACCGCCGCTGAGGCCGTCGTGCCGATCACGCTCGACCCGTCCCTCCCCCCGTCGCTCTACCCGCTCGCGTGGCTCGTGGGCTCGTGGCAGGGCTCCGGCGCGGTCCACCACGGCGAGGACGCCGCGGACCAGCGTGTGGAGCAGCAGCTGCGATGCGAGCCCCGTGAGGACGGCACCCTCGCGTGGACCTCGGTGATCCACGTGATCGACGCCCCCGCCCCGCTCCCGCCCACGAGCGCCTTCGCGAAGGAGGAGCCGGCCGCGCCCGCTCCCTCCGGCAGCGGACAGCGCTCGCTGCTGCTGCGCGAGAGCGGCGTCTGGACCGTCGGCGAGCCGCTCCCCGGCCAGGACCTCGAGCGGGCCCGCACCGCGAAGCCCGGCTCCCCCGAGGCGACCCTCTCCTACGCCCTCACCGCGGAGCTCGACAGCGGCGACGACGCCCGCCCCTGGGCCGGCGAGGTGCGCGGTCCGCGCATCCAGCTCGCCCTCGCGGGGGACGACGGGCCCGCCCCCGCCGTGGGCGTCTCCCACCCGCGACTCGCCGCGACCCGCATGCTCGGGTACGTGGGCGGCCGCCTCATGTGGCTGTGGGAGCGCCGCGACGAGAGCGCCGGCGCGAGCGACGAGCTCGCCCCGTACCTCTCCCTGGAGCTCGACCGTGCCTGACCCCGCCGTGCCCGACCGCACCGTGCGCCCCCTGCTCTCGACCTCCGCCGTGCTCGGCGAGGGGCCGGACGCCGCGGTCCCCGAGCACTACGGCGCCCCGCTGCGCGAGCAGCGCCGGCTCCTGCGCCGTCGCGCGGTCGTGGACCTCGGCCAGCTCGAGGTGCTCGAGCTGAGCGGGGCCGACGCCCGCAGCTGGCTCACCACGATCTCCTCCCAGGTGCTGACCGGCGTGCCCGTCGGCACCGGGGCGAGCCTCGCGGTGCTGTCCCCGCAGGGGCGCGTCGAGCATCTCGCCTCCGCCGTCGTCACGGGCGAGGAGTCCGTGCTCCTCGTGACCGACGCCGGCGCCCGCGCCGGGCTGCGCCGGTACCTCGAGATGATGCGCTTCGCCGCCCGTGTCGAGATCATCGACCGCGACGACCTCCGCGTGCTCGGCGCGCTCGGCCCCGCCGGCGAGGTCCTCGCCGGCTCCGGGCTCGAGCTGCCCGAGCCCGTCGCCGTGTGGGACGACCGCTGGCCCCATGTCGCGCCCGGCGGCGTCGCCTACGGCCCGGACCCGGAGGACCCCTCCGGCGCGATGCTCACCGTGCTCGACGCGGCCGCCCTCGAGGCGCTGCCCTGGCAGGCGGAGCACCTGGCCGGCATGTCCTCCTGGGAGGCCCTGCGGATCGCCGACCACCGCGCCCGCCAGGCCCGCGAGGTCGACGAGCGCTCGATCCCCCACGAGCTGGACCTGCTGCGCACCGCGGTGCACACCGCCAAGGGCTGCTACCGCGGCCAGGAGACCGTCGCGAAGGTCATGAACCTCGGCCAGCCGCCGCGGCGCCTGGTCATGCTGCACGTGGACGGCTCGCAGGACGTGCCCGTCACCCCCGGCGGCGAGGTGCGCCTGGGCGGGACCGACGGCAAGGTCGTGGGCACCGTGACCTCCGCCGCCCTGCACGCGGACCTCGGCCCGATCGCCCTCGCGGTCGTGCGCCGCGCCGTCCCGCTCGACGCCCCGCTGCACCTCGCCGTGACCCTCGCGGGCACCGGCGAGGACGCCACCACGCTCTGGCTGGACGCGACCCAGGAGCCGATCGTCGTCTCCCGCGAGCACGGGCAGCGCCCCGCGACCGCGAAGCTCTGATCGGGCCCGCGGGCCCGGTGAGGCAGGGATGATGGCAGCCATGGACGGTGACGGCGGGCAGCAGGCGTGGAGCGCGCACCGGCGCGAGGTGCTCGCCGCCCAGGAGGACGCCCTGCGCCGTACCCGCCAGGAGGAGCACGAGCGCGCCACCGCGAAGCTCCGCGCCGCGATCGGCCGCTGGCAGGAGGCGGGCATCGCCCCGCTCCCGCTGCGCGCCCAGCCGTACACCGGCTCCGGCAGCGTGCGCACCTCCCTGCACGGCTGGTACCTCAAGCACGACCGCTCGATCGCCGTGGACACCGAGGGCCGCTTCTACGTCATGCGGGTGGACGGATCGCTGCTGAGCCGCCTCCGCGGCGTCACCCCGAACCCCTCCCCCGCCCCGCTCGTCGTGGGCCGCGGCGCCCGCGACGGCGAGACCTTCGACCTCGACGAGCTGCTCGACATGCGCGGGAAGGACCCGGTGCGACCATGACCGCACGCCGCTCCGGCACGGACACCCCCACCCAGGCGCTGCCGCTCGGCGAGCGCCTGCGCGGCGGCGTCGAGCGCCACTTCCACGACGGCTTCAGCCGCAGCCGGGTCGACGCGCTGAGCATCGGCCGCGCCGCCGTCGCCGCGGCCACCGCCTACTTCGTCAGCGGCCTCATCTGGGGCCACGCCCACCCGTTCTTCGCCTCGATCGTCGCCTTCATCATCATCGGCTTCAGCACCGAGAAGAAGATGCGCAAGGTCGTCGAGATCTCGTGCGGCGTGATGATGGGCGTCGTGCTCGGCGAGGTCGCCCGGGCGACGATCGGCTCGGGCACCTGGCAGATCGCGGTCGTCGTCTTCGTCGCGGGCATGCTCGCCCGCTTCATCGACCGCTCCGTCGTGCTCGGCTTCCAGATGTCGATCCAGTCGCTGCTGGTCATGATCATGCCGATCACGCCGACCATGTCCCCGGGCGGCCGCGTGCTCGACGCGCTCACCGGCGCCGCCGTCGCGATCGTCATCCACCTGCTGCTCTCAGGCGATCCCCGTCGGGCCCAGCGCCGCGCCGCGCGCTCCTTCTACCGGGAGCTCGAGAACACCCTGGTCTCGCTCTCGCTCGCCGCGCGCTCCGGGGACACGGGCGTCGCGCGGGCCGCCCTGCGCTCCGTGCGCGACACCTCCCAGAAGTACACCGACGAGTGGCGGCTCGCGAACGACGCCGCCAACGAGATGGCCACCTTCTCCCCCACCGGCCTGCGGCACGCCGACGAGATCGGCCGGCTGCGCCACCTGCTCGTCGGCTCGGACCGGGCCATGCGCAACATCCGGGTGATCGCCCGCCACGAGGTCGAGTTCCTCGAGGCGGTCGACGGCGACCCGCACTCCACGCTCGCCGACGCCCTGCTCGCCGCGCAGGACGCCGTCTCGACGCTGCGTGCCGCCGTCGGCCACCAGGAGGTCGACTTCACCGAGGTGCGCCGCTGCCTCCGCCTGTTCACCGCCTACCTCACGCCCGAGGTGCTGCTGAAGAACGACAAGGGCGTGCGCCCCGGCCGCGCCGGCCACTTCGAGGGCGTCACCCTCGTGGTGCAGCTGCGCGCGCTCGCGATCGACCTGCTGCAGGCCACGGGGCTCGAGGCGAAGGATGCCAAGCGCTTCCTGCCGAGCCTGCTCATCGCCGCCGACGGCGACTCCATCGGCCCGCGGCCGATGACCCGGGAGATGCGCGCCGTCGAGCCCCCCGCCACGACCGAGGCGCTCGAGCTGCTCATCACGGACCGCTCCGACCCGTCCCGTCGGCGCTGATCCCTCGGAGCCCGCGCTCGGGAAGGGACCGTATCCTGGGCCGATGATCGCCTCCGCCCAGCTCTGGATCTTCGCCGTGCTCGCCCTGCTCCTGTTCCTCGTGGAGATCTGGGCGCTCGTGAACGCCCTGCGCTTCCGGGCGGACGCCTACACCGCCGCGGACAAGCGGTCGAAGGTCTTCTGGGGCGTGCTGACGGGGGTCGCGGTGCTACTCGGCTTCCTGTCCCTGCCCTACCCGATCGGCTCGGGCGGCTCGTCGATGCTGTTCATGATCGGCGGGATCATCATCGCCGGCATCTTCCTCGCGGACGTCCTGCCGGCCCTGCGCCGGGTCATGGGCCGCGCCGCGGGCAACCGCTGGTGAGCGCCTGACGCTCACCCCGCACGAACGGGGAAGGCCCCCGGAGCAGCGCTCCGGGGGCCTTCTGCCGCGAACGGCCCGGCTCAGGCGTGGGTGCCCGCCGAGCGGAGGTTCTCGCAGGCCTCGACGACACGAGCGGCCAGGCCGGCCTCGGCCTTCTTGCCCCAGGCGCGGGGGTCGTAGGCCTTCTTGTTGCCGACCTCGCCGTCGATCTTCAGCACGCCGTCGTAGTTCTCGAACATGTGCGAGACCACGGGGCGGGTGAAGGCGTACTGGGTGTCGGTGTCGATGTTCATCTTGATGACGCCGTTGTCCACGGCCTCCTGGATCTCCGCCAGGGTGGAGCCGGAGCCGCCGTGCATGACGAGGTCGAACGGCTTCTCCTTGCCGTACTCCTTGCCCACCGCGTCCTGGATGTCCTTGAGGATCGACGGGGTCAGCTTGACGTTGCCCGGCTTGTAGACGCCGTGCACGTTGCCGAAGGTGAGGGCCGTGAGGTAGCGGCCCTTCTCGCCGAGGCCGAGGGCCTTGGCGGTCTTCAGGCCGTCCTCCGGGGTGGAGAAGAGCTTGGACTCGTCGACGTCGGCGGAGACGCCGTCCTCCTCGCCGCCCACGACGCCCACCTCGATCTCGAGGATCTTCTTCGAGGCGGCGGTCTTCTCGAGCAGGCGCTCGGCGATCTCGAGGTTCTCGTCGACCGGCACGGCCGAGCCGTCCCACATGTGGGACTGGAACAGCGGGTCCAGGCCCTTGTTCACACGGTTCTCGAGGTCCCACTCGAGGAGGGGCTCCACCCAGGTGGGCAGGACCTCCTTGGCGCAGTGGTCGGTGTGCAGGGCCACGTTGATCGGGTAGTTCTTGGCCACGGCGTGCACGAACTCGGCGAGCGCGAGGGAGCCGGCGACACGGTCCTTCACGGTCGAGCCGGAGAGGTACTCGGCGCCGCCGAAGGACACCTGGATGATGCCGTCGGAGCCGGCCTCGGTGAAGCCCTGCAGCGCGGCGATGGCCGTCTGCGAGCTGGAGACGTTGACGGCCGGGTAGGCGAACTTCCCCGCCTTCGCGCGGTCGATCATCTCGGCGTACTGGTCCGGGGTTGCGACTGCCATGAGGCATTCTCCTTCGCTGAAGCGACTGGCGACGACGGTCGGCGCAGAGGGCGCAGCGCACAGTCGTCCTATCGCTCACAGTGTCCCATAGGCACCCTGGCACGGACGGTGCGCGTCCGTCCCTGGAGCGGGTTCAGCGCAACGGACCCTCGGGGATCTCCGCGTGCTGCTGCACCCAGGTGTGCATCGCGATCGCGGCGGCCGCGGCGACGTTGATCGAGCGGGTCGAGCCGAACTGCGTGATGCCGACGACGAGGTCCGCCGCGGCGAGCAGCTCCGCGCTCAGGCCCGGCCCCTCCTGCCCCACGAGCAGGACCGCGTCCCGCGGGAGCGGCGTGCGCTCGATCGGCATCGCCCCGGGGACGAGGTCGATCGCGACGAGCGGCCTCCCCGCCTCCCGCGCCCAGGCCACGAGGTGCGCCGCATCCGGATGGTGGATCTCGTGCTGGTAGCGGTCGGTGACCATCGCGCCCCGCCGGTTCCAGCGGCGCCGGCCCACGATGTGGAAGGCCTCGAGGGCGAAGGCGTTCGCGGTGCGCACGATCGAGCCGATGTTCGCGTCGTGCTCGAGGTTCTCGATCGCCACGTGCAGGGGGTGGCGGTGCTCGTCGAGCTCCGCGACGATCGCCTCCCGTCGCCAGTAGCGGAAGCGGTCCTCGACGTTGCGCCGGTCGCCGTGGGCGAGCAGCTCGGGGTCGAGGCGGTCGTCCACCGGCCACGGCTCCGGATGTGGGCCGAGGCCCACCTCGCGCGGGGCCGGGGTGCTCACTTGCCCTGCTCGTGCTCCTGCTCGCGGACCGCGTCGTCGGGGTCGGGCAGGCCGAGTGCGCGGCGGCGGCGCTCGCGCAGCAGGATCCGCACGACCACCACGATCACGGCGATGACGATGACCGCGTAGATGACGTTGGAGAAGACGTCGGTGTACGGCTCGATGATGTGCCAGTTATTGCCGAGGATGTACCCGAAGGTGAGGAAGATGCCGTTCCAGATCCCGCTGCCCAACACCGTGAGCAGGCTGAACACCCAGAACGGCATGGCGTACAGGCCCGCCGGGATCGAGATGAGGGAGCGGACGCCCGGCACCATCCGGCCGAAGAAGATCGCCTTGTGCCCGTGGCGGTCCATGAAGGCGACCGTCTTCTCGTAGTCCTCGACGTGCACGAACGGCAGGGCGAGGAAGATCCGGCGCAGCCGCTCGGGCCCCAGCAGCCGGCCCAGCCCGTACAGCACCCAGGCGCCGACGAGGGAGCCCGCGTTCGACCACAGCAGCATGACCACGAAGGTGTGCTCCGGACCGGCGGCGGCGACGCCCGCGAGCGGCAGGATCACCTCGGAGGGGATCGGCGGGAAGATGTTCTCGAGGAAGATCAGCAGGAAGACGCCGAGACCTCCCAGGCGGTCCATCGTCGCGACGGCCCAGTCCACGATGTTCATGCAGAGATCCTCTCCTCGAGGGTCGATGCTCGCGCGACGGGTCGGCGCCGCGATCCGTCCCCATGGTAGGTGGAGCGCCTGAACGCTCCCCCTCGGGGGCCCCTGCCGTCTACCCTGCCCCCATGACCTTCAATCCTGATGCCGAGATCCAGTCCGGCAACACACGCAGCGGGGGCGGGGGCGGCATGCTCCCCCGCGGCGGGGGCGGCGGTCGCATCGCCCTGGGCGGTGGCGGCGGCTGCCTGCTGCTGGTGATCGTCATCGTCTTCACCCTCATGGGCGGGAACCCGATGGACCTGCTGGGCGGCGGGGGCACCCAGACCGAGGCCGCCTCCTCCGGGGAAGGCGGCGCGCTCGAGCAGTGCAGCACGGGCGAGGACGCGAACACCGACGACAAGTGCCTCGTACAGGGCGTCGTCGAGTCCGCGGACTCCCTCTGGGCGCAGCTCGGGCCGGACTCCGGCATCGAGTTCCGCGAGCCGCAGGCGGTCATCTTCTCCGATCAGGTGCAGACGGGCTGCGGCGCCGCGACCTCGGACGTCGGCCCGTTCTACTGCCCGGCGGACCAGACCATCTACGTCGACGACAGCTTCTTCGGCGACCTCCAGTCCCGCTTCGGGGCCGACGGCGGCCAGTTCGCGAAGATGTACGTCGTCGCCCACGAGTACGGCCACCACATCCAGAACCTCTCCGGGACGATGTCGAAGGTCGATCATCAGGAGACCGGTCCGCAGTCCGGCGGCGTGCGCCTCGAGCTGCAGGCGGACTGCTACGCGGGCGTCTGGGCGAACCACGCCTCGACCACGACCGACGACAACGGCGTGACGATGCTGCAGCCGCTCACGGACCAGGACATCCAGTCAGCCCTCTCCGCGGCCTCCGCCGTGGGCGACGACCACATCCAGGGTGACGTCTCCGGCGGGCAGGTGCAGCCCGAGACCTGGACCCACGGCTCCTCGGAGCAGCGGCAGAACTGGTTCATGACGGGCTACCAGGAGGGCACCGTCGAGGCCTGCGACACCTTCGGCGCGGACTCTGTCTGATCGACGTACTGCGAGGAACGAGCGGTAGGAGATCAGACGGTCGAGCACTGTCTGAGCACAGCGGCCCACCGACGTGTCGGGGGTGCGTGCGCTCAGATCTCGAGCTCGGAGATGTCGTACGCGGAGAGGTAGCGGTAGCCCGCCTTCTCCACGGCCTCGCGGGAGGCGTCGGCCCGGTGCACGATCACGGCGACCGCGGCGATCTCCGCGCCGGCCTCGGTGAGCGCCTCGCACGCGGTGAGGACGCTGCCGCCCGTGGTGGACGTGTCCTCGACCGTGACCACGCGGCGGCCCGTGACGTCGGGGCCCTCGATGCGACGCTGGAGGCCGTGGGCCTTCTGCGCCTTGCGCACGACGAAGGCGTCGATCGGCGCGGCTTCGGCGTCGGCCGCGGCGGCGTGCATGATCGCGGTCGCGACCGGGTCCGCGCCGAGGGTCAGCCCACCCACGGCCTCGACGCCGGGGACGAGGCCCTCACGGCGCAGCAGGTCCAGCATGATGCGGCCCACGAGCGGCGAGGCCTCGTGGTGCAGGGTGATGCGGCGCAGGTCCACGTAGTGGTCCGCCTCCGCACCGGAGGAGAGGGTCACGCGGCCGCGCACCACGGCGAGGTCGCGGATCAGCTCGCGGAGGCGCTCGCGATCGGCGGCGAGATCAGGGGCGGGGGCGGCGGGGGCGGCAGGCTCGGACATGCGCCCCAGGGTAGACGGTCCCGGCCGGGCGGTCGGTCCCCGATCAGGGGACGTCGTCGCGCTGCCACGGCGCGTGCAGGTCCCGCTTCGAGGCGCGGCGCCGGGCCTTGCGCACGGCCTTCTGCTGCATACGGCCGTACCAGTTCGGCGAGGTCAGCGCCCGGACCATGGAGCGCGGCGCAATCCGCGAGACCTCCCCGGCGGTGCGGTACTTCACCGAGGGGATGGACAGCACCGCCCCCTTCGAGGCGTCCTTGAGCGCCTGCTCGACCACGAACGGCGCCTTCAGCCACGTGATCCGCGGCAGGCCGTCCATCCGCATCGACGCGCGCTCGTGGAACTCGGTCTGGACGAACCCCGGCAGCAGCGCGGTCGCCGTGACGCCCGTGCCCTGCAGCTCCATGGCGAGGGACTCGGTGAACACGGTGACCCAGCTCTTGGAGGCCGCGTAGGGACCGGCCGTCGTGTAGCCCGCGAGGGAGCTGACGTTGATGATGGCGCCCTTGCGCCGCTGCACCATCGACCCGGCGGCCGCGTGGGAGAGCACGAGCACCGCCCGCATGAGGGTGTCCATCTGCCGCTCGTGGTCCTCGACGGGGATCTCGAGGAAGCCGCCGCGCAGACCGTAGCCGGCATTGTTGACCAGCAGGTCCACGGGCTCCACGGGGTCCGTCAGGCGGATCGCGACCTTGTCGAGGCGGGGGCGGTCGGAGAGATCGGCGGGCAGGACCTCCACCTGCACGGGGTGCACGTCGCGGATCTGCTCGGCGACCGTGTGCAGCCGGTTCTCGTCCCGCGCCACGAGGACGAGGTCGTGCCCGGTCCCGGCCAGCTGCCAGGCGAACTCCAGGCCCAGGCCGGTGGTGGATCCGGTGACGAGTGCGCGCGCCATGGGCTGATCCTAGAGCCGTCCCGCGCCCGCGGGTGACGCGACGGGTCGATCGGGGCCTGCCGGGCGGTCGGGGCGGGCCCGTAGGATCGGCCCATGCGCATCGCGACCTGGAACATCAACTCCCTGCGAGCCCGGATGGATCGGGTGGTGGCCTTCCTGGGCCGCCATCAGGTGGACGTGCTCGCCCTGCAGGAGATCAAGGCGAAGCCCGCCCAGCTCGACCTCGCCCCGCTCGAGGCCGCCGGCTACGAGGTCGCGGCGCACGGGCTGAACCAGTGGAACGGCGTCGCCGTCATCTCCCGCGTGGGGCTCACGGACGTCGCCCTGCAGCTGCCCGACGTGCCGACCTGGCCGGAGGACGAGACGGGCGTGGTCGAGGCCCGGGCGCTCGGCGCGACCGTGGGCGCCGGCTCGGAGGGCGGCGGTCTGCGGATCTGGTCGCTGTACGTCCCCAACGGCCGCGAGCTCGACCACCCGCACTACCCGTACAAGCTGCGCTGGCTCGACGCCCTGCGCGCCGAGGGTGCGCGCGAGCTCGCCGCGGATCCGCGCTCCCGCACCGTGCTCGTGGGCGACTTCAACGTGGCCCCGCAGGACGACGACGTCTGGGACATGGCGTTCTTCGAGGGGAAGACCCATGTCACCGAGCCCGAGCGGGCCGCCTTCCGCGCGGTCGTCGACGCGGGCTATGCCGACGTGGTGCGTCCCGAGCACCCGGGCCCGGGCACCTACACCTACTGGGACTACCAGGCGCTGCGCTTCCCCAAGAAGGAGGGCATGCGGATCGACTTCGTGCTCGCCTCGCCGGCGGCGCAGGAGGCCGTGACGGGCTCCTTCATCGACCGTGAGGAGCGCAAGGGCAAGGGGGCCTCCGACCACGCGCCGGTGGTCGTCGACCTCGACCTCTGAGCGGGGCGTCCTCGGGATATCGAGGTCGCGGGGTGTCAGCGCCACGGGGCGTGACCGGGGCCTGACAGGACGGAGCGGCGGTCCGCTGTGCGGCCGCCGCTCCTCGACGTTCCGGCACCGGGATCAGGCGTGAAAACCGTCTGGCTGCGGTGGCGCTGTCGACGCCTCACAGCCGGTCCGCTTGCGGGGACCAGTCGCACGTGGGTTCCGGTGCCGATATTCGTCGTTGTCCACGTCACACTACGCCCGGCCCGCCGGGGGCGCAAGCACTCGCGTGGACGGGGGACGAGGGGCCCGCCGGGGAGGCGCGGCGGCACGGTTCCTCCCCATCGCGCCGCCGTCCACAGCGACGCCCACCGGGCCCCATCGCGGCGCTCCGCCGCCCACGATGTCGCCATGACCAGCGAATCCGCTCTCCTCACCGCCGGCACCGGCCACGGCCCCGGCGTCGTCGACCCGCGCCGCGCCGCGCGCTTCCCCCGCCCCGGCACCGGCGGCGCCCGGACCCGCTGGCGCGGCGCGGACCCCCACCTCCGCGACCTCGTGCGGGACCATGCGACCGCCGTCGGCTCCCCGCTCCTCGAGGACGACTCCGCGGCCGCCGCCTGTGAGGTCCTCGACCCTGCCGCGCTGCTCGCCGGGCCTCCGCGCGCCGATCGTCCGCTCCCGCTGCTGGTCGTCGTCGACGCCGTCGACGAGTCCGCCGTGCCCTCCGCGGTGTGGGAGGCCGCGCTCGCCGCCGGGGCCCGCGCCGTCCTCCCCCTCCCCGCCCGGTCCGATCGTCTCCTCGCCGAGCTCGCCGCCCTCAGCAGGCCCGACGACGCCGCGCTCGTCGTGGGCGTCGCCGGGGGCTGCGGCGGCGCCGGCACCTCGAGCCTCGCCGCCCGCCTCGCCGGGGCCGCCGGCCGCTCCCGGAGCTCCGGCGGCGCCGGGCCCGAGGGGGACGTGACGCTGGTGGACGCCGATCCGCTGGGCGGGGGCCTCGACCTGCTCGTCGAGGCGCCGCCCACGGAAGGTGGGCGATGGCGGGAGGCGGCCGCCCTTCGCGTCGAGGACGGTGAGGCGCTGCGCGAGTCCCTGCCCCGGGTGGACGGCATCCGGCTGCTCACGAGCGGGCCCGACGGCGCCGGCGCGAGCGCACCCGCACTCGCGGGCGTCCTCGCCGCGCTGCGACCCCGGGGCGGGACCGTCGTCGTGGACCTCGGCGCGGACCTCGTGCCCGCCGCCGCTCGGCAGCTGGACCGGCTGCTGGTGCTCGTCCCCGCGAGCGACCACGCCGTCCGCGCCGCCGCCCGGCGCCTGGACCGGTGGGACCTGCCGCCCGGCCTCGCCGCGCTCGTGGTCCGCCGCCGCGGGCCCCTGGCTCCCGGCGAGGTCGCCGCCGACCTCGGCCTGCCCCTCGCGGCAGACTTCCGCGATTCCCCGCGCGGTGCCGTCCCCCTGCTCGACGTGCGCCGCCGCGGCGCCGACCGCGCCTGCCAGGAGCTCCTGGAGGACCTCCGGGACGGCGGTGCGCGATGACCGCCGCGGCCGCGAGCGCCGACCTCCTGGGCCGGGTCCGCGCGGATCTGGTCCACGCGCCCGGACCGGTGGACGTGCCCCGGATCGCCCGGGTGCTCGCGGAGGCCGGCGTCGTCGTGGGCGCGGCGACCATGCTCGAGCTCACCGAGACCGTGCGCGACCACGTCGAGGGGCTCGGCCCGCTCCAGGGACTCGCCGCGGAGGGCGTCACCGACCTCCTCGTCAACGAGGACGGCTCCGTCTGGCGCGACGACGCGGAGGGGCTGCGGCGGACGGCGGTGCACCTGACCGCCACCGAGGCCCGTGACCTCGCGGTGCGCCTCGCGACGGCCGGCGGTCACCGGCTGGACGACGCCGTGCCCTGGGCCGATGCCCACCTCCCCTCCGGCATCCGCTTCCACGCCGTCCTGCCGCCGCTCTCCCCCGGCGGCGCGATCATCTCCCTGCGCCTGCCCGGCCGTCGCCGCTGGGACCTCGACGCGCTCGCGGCCCACGGGGCCTTCTCCGCCGCCGTGCAGGAGGTGCTGCTCGCGATCGTCCGCGCCCGTGTGCCCTTCCTCGTCACGGGCGGCACGGGGACCGGCAAGTCGTCCCTGCTCGCGGCTCTGCTGCAGGCGGCGCTGCCCGACGAGCGGATCGTCGTCGTCGAGGACGTCCTCGAGCTCGAGATCGCCCACCCGCACGTGGTGCACCTGCAGTCCCGGCACGCCAACACCGAGGGCGCGGGGGGCGTCGATCTCACGGCCCTCGTGCGCCAGAGCCTGCGGATGCGACCGGACCGCATCGTGCTCGGCGAGTGCCGCGGCGGTGAGATCCGGGAGCTGCTGCAGGCCCTCAACACCGGGCACGAGGGCGGCTGCGGCACCGTCCACGCGAACACCGCGGCCGACGTCCCCGCGCGTCTCGAGGCGCTCGGCGCCCTCGGCGGGCTCGACCGCCATGCTCTCGCCGCCCAGGTCGCGAGCGCCCTCGAGGTCGTCGTCCACCTCGGGAGGCGGGAGGGCGTGCGGCGTCTCGAGGAGATCGCCGTGCTCGGGAGGGACGACCAGGGGGTGCTCGTCGCCCGCACCGCGCTGCGCACCGCGGGCGAGCGGATCCTCGAGGGACCGGGAGCGGAGGCCCTCGCCGCCCGCCTCGCCCCGGCTCCGGCTCCTGCTCCGGCCGGCACCGTGGGGAGGCGGGAGCCGTGATCGTCGTCGGACTCATGATCGCGGCGATGGCGCTTCTCGCCTGGCTGCTGCCCGCGCCCTCCTCCGTCGTCCGCGAGGTGGCGGCACCGGCCACCCCGCGCCCCACCCGCGCCGGGACGCTCGATCTCGCCCGTCTCGTGGAGCGGCTCGCCACCGTGCTCGCGACCGGCGCGAGCCTCCGCGGAGCCTGGGCGGCCGTCGCGCGGAGCCTCCCGCCCGGCGACCTCGCCGATCTCGCCCGGGCGGCCGCCGCGGGAGCGGACCCCCGCCGCAGCGCGCCGGGTGCCCTGCGCGGCTCCGCCCCGGTCGCCTCCCTCGGAGCGGCGCTCGCCGTCTGCGAGCGCACCGGCGCACCGACGGCGGCCGTGCTGCGCTCCCTCGCGGAGGCGCTG
Organism: Brachybacterium rhamnosum; assembly: GCF_039526185.1. Taxonomy (NCBI): domain Bacteria; kingdom Bacillati; phylum Actinomycetota; class Actinomycetes; order Micrococcales; family Dermabacteraceae; genus Brachybacterium; species Brachybacterium rhamnosum. The sequence goes on along the minus strand of NZ_BAAAIS010000002.1, from coordinate 1,341,546 downwards.
CGGGACCTCCACGACGCGGCCTCCTCACGGCGCACGGCCTTCGCGGGCCCCCGCTCCACGGCGCGCATCCTGCTCGTGCTGCCGCTCGCCGGGCTGGGCCTCGGCATGCTGCTGGGCGGCGACCCGCTGCGACTGCTCGCGACGACCGCCGCGGGGCGCGTCCTGCTGGTCCTCGGGGTGCTGCTCACCGCCGCCGGCTGGTGGTGGATGCGCCGCCTGCTGCAGCGCGCGGACCCGGCGCGGAGCACCGGGGTGGACCCCTCCGTGCTGCTCGAGCTCGTCGCGGGCGCCCTCGGTGCCGGTCTGCCGCTCGCGCAGTCCTGCGCCGCCGTCGCGGAGGCGCTCACCGAGTCCCCCGAGCGGCAGGCCCTCTCCCGTCTCGCGACCGCCCTGCGCGCCGGGATCCCCGTCGACCTCGCCGCCCGCGCCCTGCCCCCGGCCCTCGCCCCGCTCGGCGAGTCCGCCGCGCTCGCCGAGGCGTCCGGCGCGGATCTCGCCCCGGTGCTCCGCTCCGCCGCTCGCGATGCCCGCCGCGGCCAGGCCCGGGCGGCGGAGGAGCGCGCGGCCCGGCTCGGCGTCACGCTCGTCGTCCCCACGGGGGTGACGCTGCTGCCGGCCTTCGTCGTGCTCGGCATCGTCCCCACCGTCATGTCGCTGCTCGGCGGCACCGTCGGACTGAGCGGCGAGGCGCTGTGAGCCCGCACCGCTCCCCCACGACCACCGGGACACCCCGGTGGGCGGGCCCTTCCCGGGCACGCCCGGCGCCGGCACCCGCCGGCGTCACCCCGACGGCGTCCGCCGTCACCGAGAAGAAGGAGGACACCATGTCCCTCACCCTGGAGCGCCTGCGCTCCCGACTGGACCGCGCCCTGCGGGACGAGACCGGCGCCTCGACCGCCGAGTACGCCATCACCGTGCTCGCCGCCTGCGGCTTCGCCGCCGTGCTGGTGGCCCTGCTGGCCTCCGGCGAGGTCCGCGAGCTGCTCATGGGCATCATCACCTCGGCCCTGTCCAAGGGGTCCTGATGCCACGGCGGCCCTGGTCCTCCCGCCTGCGGGAGGACCAGGGATCCGCCACCGCGGAGACGGCGATCGTGCTGCCCGTGGTGGTCGCGATGGTCGCCGTGCTGCTCGTCGCGGGCCTCGGCATCGGGGCCCAGGTGCGCCTGGAGAGCGCGGCCCGCGGCGCCGCCCGCGAGCTCGCGCGCGGGGAGGACCCGAGCACCGCCGCCGAGGTCGCGCAGCGCCTGGGCGGCGAGGGCACCACGGTGAGCATCGGCGGGGACGGCAGCTGGGTGCGGGTCGAGGCGCGGCGCACCTATCGCGCGGACGCCCCGCTGCTCGGCGGCGCCCACTGGGAGCTGCGCGCCGATGCGCAGGCCCACCTCGAGCCGCAGCTGCTCGAGGGCGGCGCGGGAGGCGGTGGGCCGGGTGGGGCCGGACCGGGCGAGGATGCTGCGGGCGGAGGACAGCCGTGAGCACCGGCGCCGCCGGGGTGCTCGCCTGGACCGGGGCGATGACGACCGCGGTCGCCGGCCTCACGCTGCTGGGCGCGGGGCTGCTCGCCCAGTCCCGGGCGGAGACCGCCGCCGATCTCGCCTCCCTCGCCGGGGCGGACTCCCTCGCCGCGGCGAGCGGCGACCCGTGCACGGTCGCCGGTGAGGCCGCCGCCCGCAACGAGGCGCGTCTCGTCTCCTGCGAGGTGCAGGGCTGGGACGTGCTGGTCCGGGTCGAGGTCGACGCCGCACCGCTCGGCGCGATGGGGGCCCGCTCCCGGGCGGGCCCCGGCCCCGCGGAGCTGCCGTGAGCGCGGCGGCCTCAGGGGTGCAGGAGGGCCAGCAGCTCCTCGGCGCGCGGCTTGCTGAGCGGCTCGTTGCCGTTGCCGCACTTCGGGGAGACCACGCACGCGGGGCACCCGTTCTCGCAGGGGCACTCGGCGATCATGTCCGCCGTGGACCGCAGCCAGGCCGCGGCGTCGTCGGCCCCGCGCTCGGCGAAGCCCGCACCGCCCGGCGCGCCGTCGTACACGAAGATCGTCGGCTCGCCGGTGTCCTCGTGGTGCGCGGAGGAGACCCCGCCGATGTCCCAGCGGTCGCAGGTCGCGAGCAGCGGGAGCATCGAGATCGCCGCGTGCTCCGCGGCGTGCAGCGCCCCCGGGAGCTCCTCGTCGGGGATGCCCGCGGCGTCGGTGCGGGCCTTCGGCACGACCCACCACACGGCCTTCGTGGTGAGGGTGCGGGCGGGCAGGTCCAGGGGATGCTGGGCGAGCACCGCCTGGGTGAACACGTCCCGCACCTGGTAGCCGGTGACCTGGTCCGTGACGTCGACCGTGCCGAAGCACAGCCGCACGCCGTCGGCCCACTCGACCTCGCGGTCCGCCTGCCGGATCCGGATCGTCGACTGGGACTGCGGATGCGTCGAGTGCAGGGGGTCCTCGCGGTGCACCATCGCGACCGCCTGGTCCACGTCGAGGTGGTCCACCACGTAGGAGCGGCCCTGGTGGAGGTAGACGGCGCCGTCGTGGACCTGGGTGTGGGCGCTCGCGGCGTCCACCGTGCCCAGCAGCGCGCCACTGCCCGCCTCGACGATCCGCACCGGCTCCCCGCCGCTGCCGCGCAGGTCGGTGAGGTCATGGGCCGACTCGCTGAGCGTCCAGTACCAGCCGGTGGGGCGGCGGCGCAGCACGCCGCGCGCGGCGAGGGTCGTCAGCAGCTCCCGCGCCGTGGGCCCGAAGATCCCCTCCTCGCCGTCCTTGATCGCGAGCTCCGAGGCGGCCGCGCACAGGTGCGGGGTCATCACATACGGGTTCGCGGGGTCGAACACCGCCGCCTCGACCTCCGCCCCGAACACCGTCTCGGGATGGTGGACGACGTAGGTGTCCAGCGGGTCCTCCCGCGCGACGAACAGGGCGAGCGCCCCGGGCCCGGTCTGCTTCCGCCCCGCGCGGCCCATCTGCTGCCACAGGGAGGCGCGGGTGCCGGGCCAGCCGGCGATCATCACCGCGTCGAGACCGGCGATGTCGATGCCGAGCTCGAGGGCGTTGGTCGAGGCGAGCGCCCGCAGCTCCCCGGAGCGGAGGTCGTCCTCGAGGGCGCGGCGCTCGGAGGCGAGGTAGCCGCCGCGGTACGCCTTCACCCGCCCGGCGAGATCCGCGAGGGCGCCGGATCCGTGCTGCTCCGCCTGCTGCTCGAGCAGCCGCCGGGCACCGCTCGCGACGAGCTCCGCACCCCGGCGCGACCGCGCGAAGACGAGGCTCTGGACGTCCGCCGCGACGAGCTCCGCGAGCAGCGCCCCGGCCTCGGAGGTCGCCGAGCGCCGCAGCGGCTCCTCGCTGCGACGGCGCCCCGGGGAGTCGGGGGCAGCGGGGGGTCCTGCATCGTCCCCGAGCGGGCGGCCGTCGATCGCCGCCTCGCGCGTGCCCGGCTCCCACAGCCCCACGGTGAGCCCGGCCCGCGGGGAGCCGTCCTCGGTCACCGCGACGACGTCCTCCCCCACGAGCCGGGACGCGGAGAGCTCCGGGTTCGCGGTCGTCGCCGAGGCGAGGACGAAGGTGGGCTCGGCCCGGTAGGCGGCGGCGATGCGCCGCAGCCGCCGCATCACGAGGGACACGTGGCTGCCGAACACGCCCCGGTAGCTGTGGCACTCGTCGATCACCACGTAGCGCAGGGCCCGGAAGAAGGAGGCCCACTGCTCATGGCCCGGCAGGATCCCGAAGTGCAGCATGTCCGGGTTCGTGAGCACCACCGAGCCGTGCCGGCGGATCCACCGCCGCTGCTCGGTCGGGGTGTCGCCGTCGTACACCGCGACCCGGGCGTCGCGGATCCCGGCGCCGTCCGCCATCGCGGTGATGTTCGTGAGCTGGTCCGCGGCGAGCGCCTTGGTGGGGGCGAGGTAGAGGGCCGTGGCCCGCGGCGCCGCGTGGTCGAGCTCGCGCGCCCCCACGGCGCTCAGCACGGGCAGCAGGTAGGCCAGCGACTTCCCGGAGGCGGTCGCCGTGGACAGCACCACGTGCTTCCCCTCGTGGGCGAGCGTCGCCGCCTGCTCCTGATGGGTCCACGGCGCGGTGATGCCGCGTGCGGCGAGATGCTCCACGAGCCGCGGGTCCGTCCACTCCGGGAACGTTCCGCGCTTCCCCTCCCGCTCGGGGAGGTGCTCGACGTGGGTGAGGCAGCCGCGACGGGTCAGCGGCAGGGAGAGGTCGCGGAGGAGGTCGTCCGCCTGCCCTGCACGCATGCTCCTCCTCACAGGATCTTCGCGGGATCCCCCGATGTCCGGACGTCCCGGTCGGGCCCGCTGGGGCACAATCGTAGCCATGCAGACCGACGTCCTGGACGCCCCGCCGCGGGTGATCCCACCCCTGGTCAGCGCCCTGCGCGCCGACCTCCTCGCGGCGCCCTTTACGATCGCCGCGACCGAGGACCTCTACGGCCCGCTCGCCGTGGCCGCCGTGCGGCGCGAGAACCCCGTCCCTGCCCGTCGGGTCCTGCGCGGCCGCACGGATCCGCTCGCGGTGCTGCTCTCGGTGCTGACCCTGGGCGCCGCGGTCCCCCGCCCGCTGATCGACGCCGCCCTCCCCTCGCTCGGCGCGGAGGGCGCCCTCGAGCTGGGGATCCTCGTCCCCGCCGCCGGCGACGGCGAGGCGCATGCAGATGCGGGGGCGGACGCGGCCGACGGGGAGCCTCTGCTGCGCGCCGCGATCGACCTCTCCCCCTACTCCGCGCAGGACGACGCCGGCGAGATCGCCTGGTGGATCGCCTCGGACCTCTCCGAGCTCGCGACCGGGCGGCCCCTGCGCGGCGAGCACGTGCTCGGTGTGGGCGGCGCTTCCCTCACCCTCGCCCGGATCACGCCCCGGGACGAGGTGGGCTCCGTGCTCGACCTCGGCTGCGGCGGCGGGATCCAGGCGCTGCACGCCGCCCGCCACGCCCGCCGGGTGGTCGCGACGGACCTCTCCGAGCGGGCCCTCGCCGTCGCCGCCTTCAACGCGGCCCTGAACGCGGAGGAGGGCGCCGCCCCGATCGAGCTGCGCCACGGCTCCCTGCTCGAGCCGGTCGCCGGGGAGACCTTCGACCTCGTCGTCTCCAACCCGCCCTTCGTCATCACCCCGCGGGACACGGCGCTCGCGCACGACCGCACCGCGGGCGCCGAGGGCTCCTGGACCTACCGCGACGGCGGCCGCGCCGGGGACACCCTGCTCGCCGAGCTGCTGGGCGCGCTGCCCTCGCACCTCGCCCCCGGCGGTCGCGCCGTCATGCTCGGCAACTGGGAGGTGCCCACGGGCGAGGCGACGGACGCGCACCCGCGCGCCTGGCTCGACCCCGCTCTCGCCGACGGCGTGGACGCCTGGGTGATCCTCCGCGAAACCGAGGACCCGGCCCAGTACGCCGAGACCTGGGGCCGCGACGGCGGCGTCACCGAGCGCGACCCCCGCTGGCAGGACATGCAGGAGGCCTGGCTCGACGACTTCGCCGCGCGCGGCGTGGAGGGCCTGGGCTTCGGCTACCTGCTCCTGCGCCGGCCCGAGCACGGGTCCGCACCGCGACCGGGGATCCTGCGCAGCGAGGAGGCGACGGGCACCGGCTCGGGCACCCTCTCCTCCCACCTGAGCACCTCGCTCACGATGATCGACGTCCTCGCCGGGATCGACGACGACGCCCTCGCCGCCTCCCGCCCCGTGCGCGCGGCGGACGTCGTCGAGCGGCGCCACCTCACCCCCGGCGCCTGGGACCCCACGCTCATCGAGCTCGTCCAGGGGGCCGGCCTCGCCCGCGCGGTCCGTGCGGACCAGCTGCTCGCCGCCACCGTCGGCGCCCTCGACGGCACCCTCACCCTGGGCCAGACCGTCTCCGCCGTCTGCGCCCTCACCGACACCGACCCCGACCACGCCCGCGAGACGCTGTTCCCGCAGATCCGCGAGCTGGTCACGACCGGGATGCTGAGCCTGTGACGACACCCGCCGAGCCCACCGACCCCAGGACGCCCGACGAGCCCGTCACGGCGTCCGAGCCGCACGGGCCGGACGCGCGCAGCACGTACGAGCCCGTCGCGGCGCCGCCCGCGCCGCCCGAGCGGGTCCGCGTGCGCGGCGGCGTCGTCGCGCCGATCCTCTCGCTGCTCGTCGCGGCCGCCTGCGTCGTCGCGACGGTCGTGCTCGCCCGCTTCGCCGTCGGCACCGCGAGCGGGCAGCGGCTGGACCAGCTGATCCTCTCCGGCGCGCAGTCGCAGGAGGACCGCTTCTCCGCCCTCGCGGAGCTCGCCGTGGGCAGCGTGAGCGTGCCGGTGATCATCGGCGTGCTCGTGCTCGCCGTCGTGCTGGTCCTCATCCGGCGGCGGCCCGGCCTGCTCGTGCCGCTCGCGGCGCTCGTCGCGGGGGCGAACGTGACCACGCAGGTGGTCAAGCACCTCGTGGTCGTGCGGGAGGCGCTCGGCCCGGGCATCGACGTGACGCCGAACTCCTTCCCCTCGGGGCACACGGCCCTCGCGGCGAGCGCCGCGGTCGCGCTCGTGCTCGCCTCGGGCGCCGCGCGCTGGCTCGTGGCGCTGCTCGGCGCGGTCTGGACGGCCGGCGCCGGCATCGGGACGCTCGTGCTCGGCTGGCACCGCCCGAGCGACGTGGTCGGCGCGATCCTCGTGGTCGCGACCTGGACGTTCCTCGTCCTGTGCGTCGACGGCATCCACTCCCGGCTGCGCCGCTCCCGTCTCGCCCGAGCCTCGGCCCGCGGCCGCCGCCGCGCGGGCGCCCCGCCCGTCGGGGGCCGGCCCCGCCACGGTGTGCTCGACTCCGCGGCCTCGGCGCTGCTGGCCCTCGTGGGCCTCGTCTCGACGATCGTCGGCCTGCTCACCCTCGCCTCGCTCTCGCTGCCGCTGGACCTCCAGGACGCGGCCCAGCAGGCCGCCGGATACACGGGAACGGCCGCGCTGGTCTGCGGCGGGACCGCTCTGTGGCTCGCGCTCGTGCTGGTCCTGCGGGTCCCGCACGTCCCGGGGCGCCCCCGGGGCGAGCGTGTACCGTGAGCACTCGCCGGGAGCCCGGTGGGTACGGATCCCGCTCCCGGGACGACGGGCCGCCTGAGCGCGGCGAGGAAGGAACACGAACCGTGACTGGCGGACGGCATCTGGTGATCGTCGAGTCCCCCGCGAAGGCGAGGACCATCGGCCGATACCTCGGGGACGACTACATCGTCCTCGCCTCGGTGGGGCACATCCGGGACATCCCGGTGCCCCGCGACCTGCCGGCGGAGATGAAGAAGGGGCCGTACGGGAAGTTCGGCGTCGACGTCGAGAACGGCTTCGACCCCTACTACGTCGTCAGCGCGGACAAGAAGAAGACGGTCGCCGATCTCAAGAAGGCGCTCAAGGACGTCGACGACCTCTACCTCGCCACCGATGAGGACCGCGAGGGGGAGGCGATCGCCTGGCACCTGCTCGAGACCCTCAAGCCCAAGAAGTCCCTGCCCGTGAAGCGGATGGTCTTCCACGAGATCACGCGGGACGCGATCCAGGGCGCGCTGTCGAACACGCGCGAGATCGACGGCAGCCTCGTCGACGCCCAGGAGACGCGCCGCATCCTCGACCGCCTCGTCGGCTTCGAGCTCTCCCCTGTGCTCTGGCGCAAGATCAAGCCCTCGCTCTCCGCGGGCCGCGTGCAGTCCGTCGCGACGCGGCTCGTCGTCGAGCGCGAGCGCGAGCGCATGGCCTTCGTCGCCGCGGACTACTGGGACGTGACCGGCACCTTCGCGACCGAGGAGAGCGCCTTCACCGCCAAGTTGCAGACGGTCGACGGCTCGCGGGTCGCCTCCGGCTCCGACTTCGCCGACGACGGATCCCTCAAGCCCCGCTCGCAGGGCGCCGTGGTGCTCACCGAGGACTCCTCTCGGGTCCTCGTCGAGGCGCTCACGGGCGCCCCGGCGCAGGTCACGAGCCTCGAGTCGAAGCCGTACACGCGTCGCCCCGCCGCCCCCTTCACGACCTCCTCGCTGCAGCAGGAGGCCAGCCGCAAGCTGCGCCTCGGCGCGCGCCAGGCGATGCGGGTGGCGCAGTCGCTCTACGAGAACGGCTACATCACCTACATGCGCACGGACTCGGTGACGCTGTCCTCCGAGGCGATCCGGGCCTCCCGCGCCCAGGCCTCGGAGCTGTACGGCTCCCAGTACGTGCCGGACACGCCGCGCGTCTACCAGAACAGGTCGCAGTCCGCGCAGGAGGCGCACGAGGCGATCCGCCCCGCCGGGGACCGCTTCCGCACCCCGGCGGACGTCGCCGGCCAGCTCTCCGGGGACGAGTTCCGCCTCTACGAGCTGATCTGGAAGCGCACCGTCGCCTCGCAGATGGCCGACGCGAAGGGCACCACCTCGACCGTCGAGCTGACCCTCGCGAAGGACGACCGCACGGCGACCTTCCGCGCCGCCGGCACCGTCATCACCTTCCGCGGCTTCCTCGCCGCCTACGAGGAGGGCCGCGACGCGAGCCGCTACGGCGGCGAGGACGAGGGCGGCGACAAGCGCCTCCCGCAGATGAGCGAGGGCCAGGAGCTCGAGACCCGCGACCTCACGCCCGACGGCCACTCGACCACCCCGCCGCCCCGCTACACGGAGGCCTCGCTCGTGCGGGCGCTCGAGGAGCGCGGCATCGGCCGCCCCTCGACCTACGCCTCGACCGTCGCGACCGTGCAGGACCGCGGCTACGTGCTGCGCCGCGGCACCGCGCTCGTGCCCAGCTGGGTCGCGTTCGCCGTGGTGCGCCTGCTCGAGGAGCACTTCGAGACCTACGTCGACTACGACTTCACCGCGCAGATGGAGGAGCAGCTGGACCGCATGGCCCGCGGCGACCTCTCCCGCGCGGACTACCTGCGCTCCTTCTACTACGGCACCGGCGAGGACGGCCCGCTGGGCCTGAAGCCGATGGTCGACGACCTCGGCGACATCGACGCCCGCGCCATCAACTCGATCGAGATCGGCGAGGGGATCACCCTGCGCGTGGGCCGCTACGGCGCCTACGTCGAGCGGGCGGCGCGCGGCGAGGACGGCGAGCTGATCGAGGGGGCGGACCCCCAGCGCGCGAACGTCTCCGACGACCTCGCGCCCGACGAGCTGACCGTCGAGGCCGCGAAGGAGCTCCTCGAGCGCGCCAAGGACGACGGCCGCGTGCTCGGCACCGATCCGGCGAGCGGGCACGAGATCGTCGCGAAGGACGGCCGCTTCGGCCCCTACGTCACCGAGGTGCTGCCCGAGCCCGCGGAGGGCGAGAAGAAGGTCCCGAAGTCCAAGCAGCCCAAGCCCCGCACCGGCTCGCTGCTGAAGTCCCAGGACCTCTCCTCGATCACCCTCGAGGAGGCGCTCGCGCTGCTGAGCCTGCCGCGCGTGGTGGGCACGGACGCGGACGGCACGGAGATCACGGCGCAGAACGGCCGCTACGGCCCGTACCTCAAGAAGGGCACCGACTCCCGCTCCCTGGAGACCGAGGAGCAGATCTTCACCATCACCCTCGACGAGGCGAAGGCGCTGTACGCGCAGCCCAAGACCCGCGGCCGCGCGGCCGCGAAGCCGCCGCTCAAGGAGCTCGGCACGGATCCCACGAGCGAGAAGCCGATCGTCATCAAGGACGGCCGCTTCGGCCCGTACATCACCGACGGCACGACGAACGTGTCCCTCCGCGCGACCGAGAAGGTCGAGGAGATCACCGAGCAGGTCGCGATCGAGAAGCTCGCGGAGAAGCGTGCGAAGGGTCCGGCCAAGAAGCCGGCGCGTCGGACGACCACGACGAGGAAGAAGAGCACCGCCGCCAAGAAGTGACGGCGGGGGTGGGGTGAGGATCGACCGGTCGGTCGCCGCCTCCCCGGTGCGCAGGGCGCGGAGCTGAGGCTCCGCGCCCTGCGTGCGTCCGTGCGACCTGCGGGATCGTCGCCGATCCGAGACCTCTTCCGAGCGCGGGCACGGTTACAGTGACCTCACCGACGGCCCTCCCACGAAGGAGTGATGATGCAACGACGCCTCAGCCGGCGCGCGGCCATGACGGGGGCCGCGACCGCGGCCGCCGCCGTAGGGCTCGCGGGCTGCCTCCAGAACCCGGACTCCTCCGGCGGCACGACCGCCACGGCGGAGAAGTACACCGAGGGCGACGTGCCCGGCTCCGGGACCGTGACGGTGCTCGGCGCCTTCGGCGGCCAGGAGCAGGAGGCCTTCCTCGCCTCCCTCGAGGACTTCGAGAAGGAGTCCGGGGTCACCGTGCAGTACACGGCGGACACGGACTTCACCAACACGATCCGCCAGCGGGTCGGCTCCGGCGACGCCCCGGACGTCGCGCTGTTCCCGCAGCCGGGCGGGCTCTTCGACCTCGCGCGCGGCGGGAAGGTGGTCCCGATCGACGTCTACCTCGACTACGACGCGCTCGACGGCACGCTCATCCCCGGCTTCCTCGACTCGGCACGGCTGCAGGGCCGGGTCTACGGCGCCCCCATGCGCATGGCCTGCAAGTCGCTCATCTGGTATCCGAAGGCCGCGTACGAGGAGGGCGGGTACTCCGCCGAGCCCGCGACCATGCAGGAGCTGTACGGCATCGCGGACGAGATCAAGGCCGACGGCATCACCCCGTGGTCCGACGGCTGGGCCGCGGACCAGGCCACCGGCTGGGTGGGCACCGACTGGATCGAGGAGCTCATGCTCCGCGTCCACGGCCCGGACGTCTACGACGACTGGATCTACCACCGCATGCCCTTCAACGACGAGAAGGTCGTGCAGGTCTTCGACCTCCTCGGCGACCTGCTCAAGGGCGAGGGCAACGTGCTCGGCGGCACGGACACGATCCTCAACACGCCCTTCTCCGAGGCCCCGCTGCCGCTTTTCGAGGACCCGCCGAAAGCCATGTACGTGCGCCAGGGCAACTTCGTCACGGGCTTCTTCCCGGAGGACGTGCAGAAGAACCTCGACTCCGAGGTGGGGGTCTTCGCGATGCCCACCTGGGAGGGCGGCTTCGACGGCCAGCCGATCCTGGGCGGCGGCGACCTCGCGGCGCTGTTCACCCTCAACGACGACTCCGTGAAGCTCATGAGGTTCCTGAGCTCGCCGGAGTTCGGCGGGCCGTGGGCGCAGGCGGGCGGCTGGCTCAGCCCCCACACCACCTTCGACGCCTCGCAGTACCCGGACGAGATCACCCGCCAGGTCGCGGAGATCGCCTCCGGCGCGCAGGTGTTCCGCTACGACGGCTCCGACGTCATGCCGGGCGCGGTGGGCGGCGGCTCCTTCTGGACCGGCATGGTCGAGTGGCTCAAGGGCTCGAAGGACTCGCAGCAGGTGTGCGACGAGATCGAGGCGGGGTGGCCGAAGTGACCACCGCCGTCGCAGCGCGCGAGGAGCGGGCCGGCTCCCCCGCCCGGCCCGTGCGGCTCGTGGTCGGCGCGGTGGGCATGGTGCTCACCGCGTGGCTCGCCTGCAACATCTTCCTCGCCTTCGCCTACTACCCGCAGTGGTTCGGCAATTCGAGCGTCGTCATCGGGCTGCTGGGGCTCGTGGTCGGCATCGGCGGGTCCGTGCTGTTCTTCCGCTTCCTCAACATGTGCGTCGAGGGGCTCCCCTCCCGCTTCTCCGAGGGCGTGATCCCCTACGCCTTCCTGCTGCCAGGGTTCAGCCTCATCGCCCTGCTGCTGCTCTACCCGACGGTGCAGACCGTCGTGTACTCCTTCGCGAACGCGGACTCCACGGAGTGGGCGGGCCTGTCGAACTACACGGCCGTGCTCGGCAGCGGGGAGTTCTGGTCCGCCCTGCTGAACAACCTGCTGTGGATCATCGTGGTGCCGATCGCGACCGTGGCGCTGGGCCTCGGGGTCGCGGTGCTCGCGGACAAGCTCTCCCCCACGGGCGAGAAGATCACGAAGTCCCTGATCTTCCTGCCGATGGCGATCAGCTTCGTGGGCGCGGCGACCATCTGGGGCCTCGTCTACGCGTACAACGCCCCCGGCACCGAGCAGACGGGACTGCTCAACGCGATCGTCGTCGCCCTCGGCGGGGACCCGCAGCCGTGGTACCAGCTCGACACGGCGCGGCTGAACTCGCTGCTGCTCATGGTGATCCTCATCTGGCTGCAGACGGGCTTCGCGATGGTGCTCCTCAGCTCCGCGATCAAGGCGGTCCCCGAGGACACGATCGAGGCGGGCCGGATGGACGGCGCGAGCGAGGCGCGGATCTTCTGGCAGATCATCTTCCCGCAGGTGCGCGCGACCCTGCTCGCGGTCTTCATCACCGTGCTGATCCTCGTGCTCAAGGTCTTCGACGTCATCTACGTGACGACCAACGGCCTGTACTCGACGGACGTCATCGCGAACCTGTTCTTCCGCAAGCTGTTCACGGACCAGCAGGCGGGCCAGGCCTCCGCTGTCGTGGTCGTGCTGCTGATCCTCGTGCTGCCGATCCTCGTGTACCAGGTGCGCAGCTTCCGGGCCCAGGAGGCAGGACGATGAGCGCGACGACCCGCACCCCCGCCCCGACGGCGTCGACCCGGGGCACCATGGCCGACGGCCGTCGGCGCTCCCCGCTCGCGATGATCGTCATGCCGCTGCTCGCGCTGCTGTGGACGGTGCCGACCCTCGGCCTGCTCGTGACGAGCTTCCGCACCCGCGAGGCCGCCGCCACGAGCGGCTGGTGGAGCGCCCTCACCCAGGGCGGGTGGACCCTCGACAACTACGCCCAGGTGCTCGGCAGCGCCTCCATGGGCACCTCGCTCGTGAACTCGATCGTGGTCGCGGTGCCGGCGACGGTGCTGCCGATCATGTTCGCGGCCTTCGCCGCCTATGCGTTCACCTTCATGGAGTTCCGCGGCAAGGACCTCCTGTTCATCGTCATCGTCGCGCTCATGGTGGTGCCGATCCAGGTGGCCTTCCAGCCGATGCTGGACCTCCTGGGGCCGCGCGGCCTGGGCATCAACGGCCAGTTCGTCGCGGTGTGGCTGCTGCACACCGGCTTCGGCATGCCGCTCGCCGTCTACACGCTGCGCAACTACATGGCGACCCTGCCGGGCTCCGTCGTGGAGAGCGCGAAGATCGACGGCGCGAGCCACTTCCAGACCTTCTGGCGGCTCGTGGCGCCCATGTCCTCCCCGGCGATCGCGGCGTTCGCGACCCTGCAGTTCCTGTGGGTCTGGAACGACCTGCTCATCGCGAAGCTGTTCATCGGCGGCGGGGCGAACAAGACGATCATCGTGGACCTCCAGCAGATGCTCGGCACCCAGGGCCAGGGCACGGAGCTGCTCACCGCCGGCGCCTTCATCTCGATGGTGGTGCCGATGATCGTGTTCTTCTCCCTGCAGCGCTTCCTCGTGCGGGGCATGACCTCCGGCGCCGTCAAGGGCTGAGCCGGGCCTCCCCTCCCCAGGACCGAGCCGTCCCCACGTCCCGCACGGACGTCGGGACGGCTCGGTAGATTAGGGGCATGAGCTCGCGCGAGAACACGCCCGGGGAGCCGCTCGAGCTCCCCGCCCCCCGCACCCCCGAGCCGGCGGCCGCGCCGGGTCTGCGCTGGGGTGTCGTCTCCCCCGGCCACATCGGCACCCAGTTCACGGAGACCGCGCACCGCGCGACCGCCTCCCGGGTGGTCTCCGTCGTCTCGCGCTCCGCGGAGCGCGCCCGCGCCTTCGCCGCGGAGCACCGGGCCGACGGCGCCTTCACGAACGTCGAGGAGATGCTCGCCGCGGGCGGCATCGACGCGGTCTACGTCGCCTCCCCGCACGCCCAGCACGCGGAGCTCGCGCGCCCCGTGCTCGAGGCCGGGATCCCCGTCGTGGTCGAGAAGGCCTTCACGCTCAACGCCGGCCAGGCCGCGGAGCTGCTGGACCTCGCGCGGGAGCGCGGCGTCTTCGCCATGGAGGCCATGTGGGCGCGCTTCCTGCCGCACTACGACGTGCTGAACCAGGTGCTCGAGTCCAAGCTGCTCGGCGAGATCATCGAGGTCGCCGCCGATCACGGGCAGTCGATGCCCACCGATCCCTCCCACCGCATGAACGACCCCGAGCTGGGCGGCGGCGCGCTGCTCGACCTCGGCGTGTACCCCGTCTCCTTCGCCCAGATGGTGCTCGGCGACCTCACCGACCTCGCCGTGCGCGGCGACCTCACCCCCACGGGCGTCGACGGATACGTCGGCATCCTCGCCCGCGGCGAGCGCGGCCGAGCCCGGCTGGGGACCACCCTGCGCGCCCGCACGCCCACCGAGGCCGTGATCAGCGGCACCGCGGGGCAGGCGCGCCTCGCGGGCGCCTTCTTCGCGCCCACCACGCTCACCGTGACCCTGCTCGACGGCCGCAGCGCCTCCTTCGAGGCGCCGGGGATCGGCGGGGACGGCATGGCCTACGAGATCGCGGAGGCCGCCCGCCGCATCACCGCCGGGGATCTCGAGTCCCCGCTCATGAGCTGGGCGGACACCCTCTCCGTCATGAACACCCTCGACGCGGTGCGCGCCGAGCTGGGCGTCGTCTACCCCGGGGAGGCCGCCCGATGATGCCCGGAGGCCTGCCCCCTGCCCTCACCGTCCCCGCCCCGCGGCCGCCGCGCCGCGGCGTGTTCATCTCCTTCGAGGGCGGCGACGGCGCGGGCAAGTCCACGCAGATGTCCATGCTGCGCGACCACCTCATCCACGACCGGATGGTCGACGAGGACCTCGTGCTCACCACCCGTGAGCCCGGCGGCACGCCGCTGGGCGCACAGATCCGCGAGCTCGTGCTGCACGGGGACGACGTGGACCCGCGGGCGGAGGCCCTGCTCTACGCCGCGGACCGCGCCCACCACATCGCCTCGAGGGTCCGCCCGCACCTGGCGCGCGGCGGCCTCGTCCTCGGCGACCGGTACCTCGACTCCTCCGTCGCCTACCAGGGGGCCGGTCGCGAGCTGGAGGCCCGGGAGATCGCCGCCCTGTCGCTGTGGGCGGTGGACGGCCTGCTGCCGCACCGCACGATCCTGCTGGACCTGCCCCCCGCGGCGCTCGCGGAGCGGCGCGCGCCCGGGGAGATGGACCGCCTCGAGCGGGCCGGCCTCGAGTTCCACGAGGCGGTGCGCGAGCAGTTCCTCCAGCTCGCGGCCGACGATCCCGACCGCTTCGCCGTGATCGACGCGGCACTGCCCAAGGAGGAGGTGCACGCCCAGGTGCTCGAGAAGGTCTCCGGCGTGCTGCAGCTGTTCGAGCCGACCTTCGAGCAGCCCGTCCCCGCGAAGCACCGGGACGAGCTGTGAGCGCCCCGGCCGTGGGCGCCGTGTGGCGGGACGTCGTGGGCCAGGAGGCCGCCGTCGCCCAGTTCCACCGCGCGGCCACCGGTCAGGCGTCCCTCGCCCAGGCGTGGCTCGTGACGGGACCGCCCGGCTCCGGCCGCTCCACGGCTGCGCGCGCCTTCGCCGCGGCGCTCCAGTGCGAGCAGGGCGTCGGCTGCGGAGAGTGCACCGCGTGCCGCACCGTCCTCGCGGGCACCCACCCCGACGTCACCGTCGTCGCGACGGACAAGCTCTCCATCGCGAAGGAGGAGGTGCGCTCCCTCGTCATGACCGCGCAGCGCTCCCCCGCGACGGGGCGGCACCGCGTGATCGTGGTCGAGGACGCCGACCGCATGAGCGCGGGCACCTTCAACGTGCTGCTGAAGTCCATCGAGGAGCCGCCCCCGGCGACGGTGTGGATGCTGTGCGCCCCCTCCGCGGAGGATCTCGCCCCCACGATCCGCTCCCGCTGCCGGCTCGTGACCCTCACCGTCCCCTCCGCGGAGGTCGTCGCCGGCCTGCTGCAGCGACGGGACGGCATCCCCGAGGACCTCGCCGTGCGCGCGGCCCGCGCCGCCCAGGGGCACATCGGCCTCGCCCTGCGCTACGCGACCCAGGAGGGCACCCTCGCGGCGCGGGAGGAGTCCGCCCGGAGCCTGCTGGGGCTGCGCGGGACGGGCCAGGCGGTGCTCGCCGCTCAGGCGCTCGTGGACCGTGCCACGGCCGAGGCGAAGGAGCATGCGGACCTCGTCGCGACCGAGGAGAAGGAGCGGTTCCTGCGCTCGGCGGGCATCGAGGACGGCAAGGTCCCGCCGGCGCTGCGCGGCCAGCTGCGCCAGCTCGAGGAGGACGCGAAGCGCCGCCAGACCCGTCTCGTGCGGGACGTGCTGGACCGCTATCTGCTGGATGCCCACTCGGTGCTGCGGGACGTGCTCACGCGTCAGCTGGGGTCGGGCAGCGATCTCGTGAACGTCGAGGTCGCACCGGAGATCGAGCACGCCGCGGCCGGCGGCTCGGCGCACACCACGCTCGGTCTGCTCGAGGCGGTCCAGGGCGCGCGCTCACGGATCGCGGGGAACGTGCCGCCGCTGCTCGCGATCGAGGCGCTCCTGTCCCGGGTCGCGGTCTCGCTGCGCTGACCCGCCGCCAAGGGCGACCGGCCGGCCGTCCTCCGTCTCATGCAGCGCGGTCCGGCGCCGACGGGGCCGTGCGCAGCACGAAGGGCTGGTGGTTGAGGACGCCGTTCCTCGCCTCGACCATCACGTTCTGCTCCGGCGGGATCTCGATGCGCGTCCCCGCCACGCCGAGGACGCTGGTCGAGCGTCGATAGCGTGCCCCGACGCCGATCTCGTGGGGGCCGGCGGCGACCTCGAACCGGAGCGGCCGGCCCCACCGCGCCTCGTGGTCGTTCCCGTCCATACGCACGACGGGGCGGGCGAACGGCCTCAGGAACCAGGCGTTGACCCAGTGGGCACGTGGCGTGACGGTCACTGACGACTTCATGACGACCACCGTGCCCTGCCCGTCGAGTGCGCGGGGAGCACGCCCGATGGCGGCACGGCGACGCACGTCCTGCCCGGAGTGGACGAGGGACGGGACGGTCCGGTGCGAGCCCGGCTCAGACCTCGGTGGTGGAGGCGCTCTCGGGACGACCGGAGTCCTCGGACGAAGCGGGATCCCCATCCTCGCCGGGAGCGGGGGCCTCATCGGCGGCGGCCACCTCGGCATCGGCCTTCTCGGCGTCGGCCGCGGTCTCCGAGGGGGCGTCCACGACGACGGGCTCGTCAGCGGCCTGCTCGCCGGACGCCGACTCGTCAGCAGCCGACTCGTCAGCAGCCTGCTCGTCGGAGGTGGGCTCCTGGAGCTCGAGGTCCGCCTCGAGCTCGTCGATCACGACGCCGGCGCCGCGCGCGGCCTCGTGATCGGTCTCCTCCTGGCCGGTCTGCGAATGGGAACCGCAGCCGTAGCCCAGGTGCACCACGCGACCGTCGGCCGGGGACCACTCGTTCGTGCAGACCCCGAACTCGGTGCGCAGCGATCCCGAGAGCAGCGACAGGAAGCCGCAGCTCGAGC
This sequence comes from Brachybacterium rhamnosum, assembly GCF_039526185.1. Lineage (NCBI taxonomy): Bacteria > Bacillati > Actinomycetota > Actinomycetes > Micrococcales > Dermabacteraceae > Brachybacterium > Brachybacterium rhamnosum. The sequence continues at coordinate 1,324,251 of NZ_BAAAIS010000002.1, read as the reverse complement.
AGGTCGCGGTGACCGTGCCGCGGCGTCCGCGGTGCGAGGTCTGCCGCGGGCCGAACTCGCCCTCGGTCCAGCGCTCGGCGGCCTCGACGCGCCCCTCGGGCGAGAGCACGCGCTCCCGGCCCAGACCCAGCTCCCACTGGGCCACGCGGTCCTCGTCCTCGTCGCCGGTGGCCTCGTAGCCCTGCTCGAGGCGCACGTCCTGCTCCTGGAAGGGCAGGAGGTCGTCGGCGCCCACGTCGGAGGGCTTCAGACGCTCCGCCCACGGCTCCCACGCGGGGGCCAGCAGCGCGCCCTCGCCGGGCAGCAGCGCCGTCTCGGCGACGGTCGCCGCCTTCGCTCGGGGCGCACGGCTGAGGACGACGACCCACGACCAGCCGCGGTAGCCGGGCATCGTGCAGTCGAAGACGTGCGTGACCAGCCGCTCACCGGCGGGCTCGGCGCGCAGGTGCTCGCCCACCTGCCCGGGCTCGGTGACCTCCACGAGGGCCTCCCGGGCCTGCTCGATCGCGGCGGCCGCGACGGCGTCGAGCTTCGGCTTCGCGGTGCGGGGACGGCGGGATGCGGTGGTCGGCTGGGTCATGGGTCTCAGGCCTCGAAGTTGTCCGCGACGGCGCGCAGCACGGTGGCGATCTTCTGGGAATGGCCGCGGTCGGGGAAGCGCCCCTGCCGCAGGCCGTTGGAGGCGTCGTCCAGGAGCCGGATGAGGTCCTCGGTCATCGTGGCCATCTCCTCCGGCTTCGGTCGGCGCGCACGGGACACGGAGGGCGCCGGCTCGAGCAGCTGCAGGGACAGCACCTGCGGGCCGCGACGGCCGTCGACCATGTCGAACTCGACGCGCGCGCCGGGGCGCAGCGTCGTCACTCCCTCGGGGAGCGAGGTCGCGTGGACGTAGACGCTCTGTCCGTCCTCGTCATCGAGGATGAAGCCGAAGCCCTTCTCGGCGTCGTAGAACTTCACCTTGCCGCGTGGCACGTTGATCCCGTCCTGTCCTGGGGTCTGGGGGCTGGTCACTGGAGGGGCCCGCGTCGGGGACGCGGGCGTGGCGGGGCCGCCCACGGGGCCGCCGCCGATCGAGTCTACAGGCCCGCGCTCCCCGGGACGCGCCGTCCCGGTGCGGGGTCCGGACGCTGCCTCCGGCGCTCGGCGGGGACCTCCCGGGCGGGGGCGTCCGGGGGCACCGACGGAAGACCCAGCTCGACGAGGACACGGTCCAGGATCAGCGCGGTGAACCCCCAGACGAAGGCCTGCTCGGGCAGGTCGAAGGCGGGGCCGACGTCCATCCCGTCGAGCCGGCCGCGCAGCCGTCGGGCGGGGTCGCCGAGGGAGCCGGGGCCCTGGAGCCGCGCCCACACGACCCGCTCGACCTCGACCGGGTCCTGCACGCCGAGCACCGGCCGCTCGGGCGCCCAGGCGAGCACCGGCGTGACGTACTGGCGCCGCCAGGGCATGCCGATCGGGGCGAACGCGCCGAGCACGCGCGCCGCCCCCTCGACCAGGCCCGTCTCCTCCTGCGCCTCCCGCAGCGCCGTGTGCACCTCGTCGCGGTCGGTGGGGTCCATGGCGCCGCCGGGCAGCGAGAACTGGCCCGGCTGCGAGCGCAGACGGTGGCCGCGCTCCTCGATCACGAGCTCCGCGTCCTCCGCGGTGGTCCCGCTCAGCAGCACGAGCACGGCGCTGCGCCGCGCCTCCTCGCGCGGCGGCAGGAGGGGCGCGTCGGGGCGTCCGACGTCCGCGACGAGCACCTCGTCGCCCCGGGCGGCGCGCTCCGCGATCCCCGAGAGGAAGGCGGGCAGCCCCGCTCCCCCGGTCATGCGGCGGCTCCCGCGCTCGGGCAGAGGTCCGCGAGCACGCAGTCCTCGCAGCGGGGCGCCCGGGCGGTGCAGACCCGTCGGCCGTGGAGGATGAGGCGCAGGCCCAGCCGGGTGAGCTCGCCCGGGGCGCCGTCGGCGGCGACCCGGGCCACGACGTCCTTCTCCACCGCGCGAGGATCCGTCGCGGCGGTCCAGCCGAGCCGGCGCGCGAGACGCCCCACGTGCGTGTCCACGGCGAGCAGCTCGTGCCCGAACCAGGCGCCGCGCACCACGTGCGCCGTCTTCCGCCCCACCCCGGGCAGAGCCTCGAGGGCGGCCTGGTCGTCCGGCACCACGCCGCCGTGGTCGCGCAGCAGCGCCGCGGCGAGGCCGACGACGCGCCGGGCGCGCGTGGGGCCCATGCCGAGCGGGCGCAGCAGCGCGGCGACCTCCTCCTCGGGGGCGGCCGCGAGGGCGGCGGGACCGGGCCACCGCCCGAAGAGCGCGGGCGTGAGGCTGTTCACCCTCGCGTCCGTCGTCTGCGCCGAGAGCACCGTCGCGACGAGCAGCTCGAAGGCGTCCCGATGGTCGAGCTCGGTGCGTGCGCCAGGGTGCTCAGCGGCCAGGCGCAGGCTCACGGCGGCGGCATCGGCCGCTCCCCGAGGGACCGTCCGGGAGCCCGCAGGGGTGCGGCGCGGGGCGGCCTGGGACATCGTTTCGGCTCCTCGGTCTGGCGGGGCGGCGGGTCTGGGGGCGCCAGGCGCGATAGTGTTCCCCCATGATGTGACTGCGACCACCGAGGGGTGGAACGCCGTCACGATCGGCACAGGCACGGTCCCGGCGGCTCCGGGACCCGATCACCAGGAGGACCCGTGGACGAGAACATCGTACGGTCGTCGCCGCTGTTCGCGGCTCTCGACGAGGACGGCAAGCAGGCCGTCCTCGCGTCGATGAAGCAGGAGGACTACCACCGCAGCGCGGTGATCTTCCGCGAGGGCGATCCCGGCGACCGCCTGTTCATCATCGGCGCCGGCAAGGTGAAGGTGGGCCACGCCTCGGGCGACGGCCGCGAGAACCTGCTCGCCGTGCTCGGCCCGGGCGAGACCCTCGGCGAGCTCTCCCTCTTCGACCCCGCCCCGCGCAACGCGACCGCGACCGTGGTGGCCGAGTCCACGCTGTACTCGCTCTCCCAGCAGGACCTCTACCGGGTGCTCGCGCAGCGCCCCGAGGTGGGCCGCCACCTGCTCGCCTCCCTCGCCCGCCGCCTGCGCAAGACCAACGAGTCCCTCGCGGACCTCGTCTTCGCGGACGTCCCCGGCCGCGTGGCCAAGAACGTCCTCGACCTCGCGCAGCGCTTCGGCCGGCAGACGGACGACGGCGTCATGGTCGCCCACGGCCTCACCCAGGAGGAGCTCGCCCAGCTGGTCGGCGCCTCCCGCGAGACCGTGAACAAGGCCCTCGCGGACTTCGCCTCGCGCGGCTGGATCCGCCTCGAGGCCCGCGCCGTGCTCATCGTCGACGTGGAGCGCCTGCGCCGCCGCGCCCGCTGACCCCTCGCACGCATGAGCGCCCGTCCTCCTCACGGGGGGCGGGCGCTCGTGCCGTCCGGGACGGGGACAGGGGAATGCGAGAGGTGTGGGGTGCGGGGCCTCAGCGCCCGGCGGCGAGGTGCTCGAGGGTCGCGCGGAGGTTCCAGCGGGCACCCTTCTCGAGCTCGGGCGGGAGCTCCGTGCCGTAGATCGCGCGCACCAGGCGGTCCAGGGTCAGCACCCCGGCGCGGCGTGCGCGGCGCACCTGCTCGATCCGCTCCTCGCGGTGCGCGATCGCGGTCTCCACGAGGGCGAGCGCGTCCAGCGGTCCCTCGGCGGCGGGCCCGTGGCCGGGGTGGATCGCGCTGATCCGGCCGTCGATCGCCATGGCCCGCAGGATCGCGAGGGACTGCAGGTGCTCGTGGATCGTGCCGCCGTCGTCGGGCACGATGACGGTCGAGGAGCCGCCGCCCAGCAGCGTGTCGCCGCTGAGCAGCCGCCCGCCGTCCACGAGCAGGCCCACGGAGTCCGCGGTGTGGCCGGGCAGGTGGATGACGTGCGCGACGGTCCCGTGGTCCCCCTCGAAGGTGGACGGCAGGGGCCGCGAGCCGGTGACCGCGTCCTGATCGGCGGCCCACAGCGGCACCTCGAGGCCGCTGCGCGCGGCGAGCTGCCGGGCGAGGGTCGCCGCTCCCGCGGTGTGGTCCAGGTGGCGGTGGGTGACGAGCACCCCCTGGGGCCGGGGCGCGGAGGCGAGGAGCAGCTCCGCGAGATGCTCCGGGTCCCGGGGACCGGGGTCCACGACCCAGCTGCGCTCCCCGTCGACGATCACGTAGGAGTTCGTGCCGTCCAGGGTCATCGCCCCGGGGTTCGCGGCCCGGACCAGCCGCAGCTCGACCGGAGGCGCCGCGGGCTCGCGCTGCGGCTCCGGGCCCATCTCAGGCGGTCCCGGGCGCGAGCTCGACGTGGAGGTCCAGCTCGACCGGCGAGTCCAGCGGGAGCACGGCGACGCCGACGGCGCTGCGGGCGTGCGTGCCCGCCTCGCCGAGGATCTCGCCGAGCAGCGTGCTCGCACCGTTGATGACGGCCGGCTGACCAGTGAACTCCGGCGCGGAGGCGACGTAGCCGGTGACCTTCACGACCCGGACGACGGCGTCGAGCGCCTCGACCCCGCCGAGCAGGTCGGCGACGGCGGCGAGCGCGTTCAGGCAGCTGATCGCGGCGAGGCGCGCGGCCTCCTCCGGATCGACCCCGGCGCCCACCTTCCCGGTCGTGGGCAGGGCGCCGTCCACGAAGGGCAGCTGGCCGGAGGTGTGCACGTGGTCACCGGTGCGGATCGCGGGCACGTAGGCCGCGACGGGCGCGGCGACGGGCGGCAGGGCGAGCCCCAGCGCCTCGAGGCGTGCGGCGATGCGCCCGGCGGGGGCGGCGGTCACGGCTCAGGCCCCCGCCGTGTCGAGGGGCCGCTTCATGTAGGCGACGAGCGACTCGGGATTGGGGCCGGGCACGACCTGCACGAGCTCCCATCCCTCCTCGCCGTAGTTGTCGAGGATCTGCTTGGTCGCGTGGATCAGCAGCGGGACGGTCAGGTACTCCCAGCGGGTCGGTGCGCTCATGGGGGCGAGCCTACCGGCGCCGCGCCCCGCGCGGCGGGCGGCTCAGCTGCTGACCGCCTCCCGCGTGGCCCGCTGCAGCAGCGCGGTCCAGCTGCTGACCTCGGGGTGCCGGCGCAGCAGGCGGCGGCGCTCGCGCTCGGTCATGCCGCCCCAGACACCGAAGTCGATGCGGTTGTCGAGCGCGTCGGCGAGGCACTGCGTGCGCACGGGACAGCTCCCGCATGCAGTCTTGATCTGGTTCTGCTCCGTCCCCTGGACGAAGAACTCGTCGGGATCCATCCCCGCGCACGCCCCGCGCGCGGCCCAGCTCTGGTCGTCCCCGGCCCCGGTGGCCCCGATCATCATCGATCCTCCCCCTTCATGGATCTCCGTCGATCCGTAGGCTTCCCCCTCACTCTAGGGAGACCCATGCCACAGCGCAAAAGCGGGCCCCGGGCGATCGGTCCGTCGGGCACGACCTCGGGCCCCGCACCCGCTCCCCGAGGACAGGGAGCCTTCGTGAAGATTCCGTCCAGGCGGGCATGGCAGATGGAACCTGGGAACGGGCCCGCCGTACTGTAGGGAGCATGGCCCGTTCCACGTCCTCGCGCCCCGAGGGAGCCCGCTCGCTCCCCGTCGCCCTGGCCCAGACCCTCTACCTGCTCCTCGGCCTCGTGGCCGTGGCGCTCCTCGGTGGAGTCCTGCTGGCGGCGTTCTTCCTCCCGGCGGTCTCCGCCTCCTCGGCCGTCGCCGAGGACGGCGTGACGCTGTTCGACTCGTACCCGAGCGAGCTCGAGGTCGAGCCGCTGAACGAGGCGAGCCGGATCGAGGCCTCGGACGGCTCGCTGCTGGCGACCTTCTACACCGAGAACCGCATCATGGTCCCGCTCGAGGAGATCTCCCCGAACATCCAGCACGCGGTGATCGCGATCGAGGACAAGCGGTTCTACGAGCACGGCGGCATCGACCCCAAGGGCATGGCGCGCGCCCTCGCGAGCAACGCGGGCGGCGGCTCGACCCAGGGCGGCTCGACCCTCACCCAGCAGTACGTGAAGAACGCCCTGCTCATGGATGCCGTCCAGCGCGGCGACCAGGAGGACATCGACGCGGCGACCGAGCAGACCTACGGCCGCAAGCTGCGCGAGGCGAAGCTCGCGATCTCGCTCGAGAAGAAGTGGAGCAAGGACGAGATCCTCAACGGCTACCTCAACGTCGCCCAGTTCGGCCCCTCCCAGTACGGCGTGGAGACGGGCGCCCAGCACTACTTCTCCAAGAGCGCGAAGGACCTCAACCCCGGTGAGGCGGCGCTGCTCGCGGGCATCACGAACGGCCCCAACCAGTACGACCCGGTGAAGCACCCCGAGGCCGGCCAGAAGCGCCGCAACGAGGTGCTGTGGACGATGCTCGACCAGGGCTACATCGACCAGGCGGACTACGACAAGTACACGAAGCAGCCCGTCGAGGACATGCTGAAGATCAAGACGGTGCGCGCCGGCTGCGCCTCCGCCGACGGCAGCGGGTTCTTCTGCGACTACGTCACGCGCACCCTCCTCAACGACCAGTCCTTCGCGCCGACGGCCGCGGAGCGGCGGAAGCTGCTCTACGGCGGCGGCCTCACCATCAAGACCACGCTGGACCCGAAGCTCCAGAAGGACGCCGAGGAGATCCTCAACCGGAAGGTCCCCGCGGACTCCGCGAGCGGCTTCGGCCACTCGATCGTCACGGTCGAGCCCGGCACCGGCAAGATCCTCACGATGGCGGAGAACCGCACCTTCAACCCGTACGCAGACGCCGGCGCCGGCGAGACCGCGATCAACTACAACGTCCCGAAGTCCCTCGGCGGCGGCAGCGGCTTCCCCGTCGGCTCGACCTTCAAGCCCTTCGTGCTCGCCCAGTGGCTCGAGAGCGGGAAGTCGATCTACGACACCGTGGGCACCAAGCGCGAGGTCATGAAGACCTTCCCCGCGAAGTGCCTGAACCGCGGCCGCTGGTACGAGACCGCCGGCTACAACCCGGACAACGCCGTCTCCGTCCCGCTCTCCTCCATGGAGACGGTCCTCAACGCGACGAAGTTCTCCGTGAACACCTCGTACGCGAACATGGCGCGACAGCTCGACCTGTGCGACATCGCGGACACCGCGCGCGACCTCGGCGCGATCCCCGCGACCTACAACCCGTACGACCAGACCACCTGGGACATGCCGATCGACGAGATGTACGGCACCGAGCTGGCCCCCTCCGTGGTGGTCCTCGGCGAGCTGCGCATCTCCGCCCTCGACATGGCCTCCGCCTACGCGACCTTCGCCGCGGAGGGCACCTACTGCAAGCCCACCGGCATCAACGAGGTCGTTGACCGCAACGGCGACAAGATGGAGACCACGGGCTCCAAGTGCGACCAGGTCATGGACAAGTCCGTCGCGGACGAGATCGCCTGGACCCTCGAGCAGGACCTCACCGATCCCCGCGCGACCGGCAAGGGCAAGGTCATCCCGGGCCACGACGCCGGCGGCAAGACCGGCACCTCCGGCTCGCAGTTCCACACCTGGTACGTCGGCTTCACCCGCCAGATGTCCACCGCCGTGTGGTTCGGCCACCCCAACGCCAACGTGCGCCCCGCGGGCTTCTCGGTGGACGGCGAGGTCCTCCAGAGCGGCAAGGTCTGGGGCAACACGGTCTCGCTGCCCACCTGGCAGGAGTACATGACGAAGGCCTCCGAGGGTCTGCCCAACGAGGCGTTCCCCGCCGCCCCCTCGGGAGCGGCGCCGAACACGGCCGCGGGCAAGCCCGCCGAGACCGGCACGGTCCCGGACGTCTCCGGGAACTACCTCAGCGCGGCGCAGTCCACGCTCCAGGCCGCCGGCTACACGACGAAGGTCGTGCGGGAGCCCTCGGCGACGGTGGGCCAGTGGTACGTCATCGGGACGGATCCCGCGCCCGGCACGAAGCTCGCCCCCGGCAGCACGGTCACCATCCGCCAGTCCAGCGGGAAGGGCTGATGCGCGCCCTCCCCCTGGCCGCCCTGGGCACCGCCGGTGCCGCGGCGGCCACGGTGGCGGCCGCCCACGTGTGGGCGCGCCACGTCGAGATCCACAGGTACACCGTGCGCGAGCAGGAGCTGCGCATCCTGCCGCCCGGTGCCCGCACGATCCGCGTGCTGCACATCAGCGACATCCACCTCGTGCCGGACCAGTCGCGCAAGCTCGACTTCCTGCGCCACCTCGCGACCTACCGGCCGCACCTGGTCATCGACACCGGGGACAACATCGCCTCCGCGGCGGCCGTCCCCGTGCTCGCCGAGGCGATCGAGCCGCTGCTGCGCCGGCCGGGCGCCTTCGTCATGGGCTCGAACGACATGTTCGCGCCCGTGCGCAAGAACCCGCTGCGCTACTTCCTCCCCGATGCCCGCCCCGCGGGCCTCACCGAGCGCACGGACGGCGACCTGCCCACGCAGGAGCTCGCGCGGCGACTCGGGGAGTTCGGCTGGAAGGACCTCACCAACACCCGGGCGACGATCGAGCTCGGCGGGCTCGAGGTGCGGCTCGCCGGGGTCGACGACCCTCATCTCGAGCGCGACCGCTTCCCCGATCCCGCGCCCGTGGAGCCCTCCGCCCCGGAGCACGGGAACGTGCTGCGGCTCGGCGTCGCGCATGCGCCCTACCGCCGCGTGCTGGACGCCTTCGTGGCCGACGGCGCGGAGCTGGTGCTCGCGGGCCACACCCATGGCGGGCAGCTGCGGCTGCCGGGCTACGGCGCCCTCGTGACCAACTGCGACATCCCTCGGGAGCAGGCCCGCGGCCTCTCCATCTGGAAGGGCGTCCCGCTCACGGTGAGCGCCGGGATGGGGGCGAGCCCCTATTCGAACTATCGTCTGTTCACGCCACCGGAGGCGACGTTGCTCACGTTGCGGGCCCGACGGCCCGACTGAGTCCCGCGTACGCCCGGAGCACTGGTAATGTTCCTGATCGGTGACTCGCTGAGGCGAGGATCCGCACCGGGGTGTGGCGCAGCTTGGTAGCGCGCCTCGTTCGGGACGAGGAGGTCGCAGGTTCAAATCCTGTCACCCCGACCACCAGGCCCGGGGCCCGCATCCACGAGGATGCGAGCCCCGGGCCTTCCTGTTGCCCGGAACCCTCCCGGCCCCGACCGTCCCGATGACCCCGTCGGCCCCGATGCTGTCGCCGAGCACCGTCAGCCCGCTCCCAGCTCGCGACCGCAGCTCCTCCACATCTCGAGCACGCCCCTCTCACCGCGAGCGAATGACACCGGTGTGATTAACACGACGATGCCCGTTTCGACCGAACGACACGGCGGTAGTTCGCGAAATCGAGTAAAAGCTTCGTCAAATAAGGTCGCGTGCGACGCAAACTCCCTGGGGGAACCCTGAGAACGCCACCTACGGTAGGTGGCGGTGCCGCCTCGACCGGGCACCCGTCCCGGGTGCCGCCTTCCCGTCACCGCCCAGGACGCTTCCTCCGCTTCCCTGGGTGACGGGCGCAGGCCGGCAGCTCCCCCGTGCCGGTGAAGCCTGTGCGGCGACGGAGAAGGAGCTCGACGGACATGTTCCGCACCGCATCACGAGGCACGCACCGGGCGACCGGCCGTGCCGTCATCGACTACCGAGGACTCGCGGTCCCGGTGGGCAAGGGCGTGGGAGGCGTCGCCGTCCTCGGCGCCGTCACCGCGACCGGAGCCCTCCAGTCCGCACCCTCCGCCCAGGCCGCCCCGGCACCGGCCGCGAGCACCGTCCGCAGCGCCGTGACCGCCCCGGTCGCCGCTCCGGCCACCAGCTCGTCCTACTCCTCCGTGAAGCTCCGCCTCGGGGCCCGCGGCGACGCCGTGACGAGCCTCCAGCGGAGCCTCAACGACCAGGGCGCCGGCATCTCCGCCGACGGCGTCTTCGGCTCGAAGACCCTCCGCGCCGTCAAGAGCGCCCAGTCCTCCGCGGGCATCACGGTGGACGGCGTCGTGGGCCCCCAGACCTGGGCCGCCCTCAACGGGTCCGAGAAGAAGGGCGGCTCCTCCTCGAGCTCGGCTGGCTCCTCCTCGTCCCTGCTGCGCCAGGGCTCGCGCGGATCGGCCGTGCGCACCCTCCAGTCCTCGCTCAACGAGGCCGGCGCGAACCTCAAGGTCGACGGCGTCTTCGGCAGGGGCACCGCCTCCGCGGTCCGCTCGCTGCAGTCCGCCGCCGGGCTCCGCGTCGACACCGTCGTGGGCCCGAAGACCTGGTCCGCCCTGGACCGCGGGGTCCGCATCGGCTCTACGGGCTCGGATCGCGGCACGAGCCGTGACGAGGTCGGCTCGAGCTTCGACGGCCAGGCCATCGTCTCCGCCGCCCGCGCGCAGATCGGCGTGGGCTACAAGTGGGGCGGCTCCAGCCCGTCCACCGGCTTCGACTGCTCCGGCCTCGTCTACCACGCGTACAACCAGGCCGGCATCGACCTGTCGCGCAAGACCGCCAAGGGGTACACCTTCGGCGGCCGGATCATCTCGCAGTCCGAGGCGAAGGTCGGCGACCTCGTCGCCTTCACCGGCAACGACTACGGGCACATCGGCATCTACGCCGGCAACGGCACCATCATCGACGCCTCGGGCTCGCGCCAGCGGGTCATGGAGCGCTCGATCTGGAGCGCCCCCCACGTCTTCGTGACCTACCGCTGACGCGGAGGTCCCACGAGACTCCCGAGCCCGCTCGGGACCACGACGGCCTGCTCGACGCGCACGCGTCACCGGGAAGGAGCAGGACGCCGTGACCGGAGCCCCGGTCGGTCCGCCGACCGGGGCTCCGCCATGCCCGGGGCGCACCCGTGTGGCCGTCGTCACGACCACGCGCGCGACGTGGCAGACTGAAGCCTCTCGCCAGGAACGACGCCGTCTCAGGAGACATGTCCATGCCGGATCCCATCGCTCTCGTCCCGCTCCCGCGCTCGGTCATCTGGAGCGCGGGCACCTGGGAGACCACCGATCCCTGGGACGGCCTCTCCGTGGGGCTGTCCGAGGAGCTCCCCCGCACCGAGTACACGCTGTCGATCTCCCCCTCGGGCGCGAGCCTCACGGCGGGCAGCGAGGCGGCCCTCGCGGACGGCCGCAACACCTTCGCGCAGATCGTCACCGGCGCGGGCGGCTCGATCCCCTGCGTGACCATCGCCGACTCCCCGAAGTACGCCTGGCGCGGCCTCCACCTCGACGTCTCCCGGCACTTCCTGCCGGTCGAGGAGGTCGAGACCATGATCGACGCCCTCGCGCTGCACCGCCTCAACGTCCTGCACCTGCACCTCACCGACGACCAGGGCTGGCGCATCGAGATCAAGGGCTACCCGCGCCTGACGGAGATCGGCGCGCGCCGCACCCGCACCGTCGTCGGCCGCCACGGCGAGATGGCCGAGGGCCTCGAGTTCGACGAGACCGTCCACGAGGGCTCCTACACCCAGGAGGAGCTGCGCGGGCTCGTCGAGTACGCCCGCCGCCGCGGCGTCATGATCGTCCCCGAGGTGGACCTGCCCGGCCACATGCAGGCCGCGATCGCCGCCTACCCGCAGCTCGGCAACGTCCCCGACCGCGAGCTCGAGGTGCGCCAGGTCTGGGGGATCTCCGACCACGTGCTCGGCGTCTCCGACGAGGCCTTCGACTTCGTCCGCGACGTGCTCACGCAGGTCGCGGAGATCTTCCCCGCCCCCTACGTGCACATCGGCGGCGACGAGGTCCCGCGCGGGGAGTGGGAGCGCTCGAGCGCGGCCCGCAGCCGCATGAACGAGTGGGGGCTCACCCGGGTCTCCGAGATCCAGGGGCGCTTCACGCAGTTCGCCTCCGAGGTCCTCGCCGAGAGCGGCAAGCGGGTCCTCGCCTGGGACGAGGTGCTCGAGACGCACCTGCCCGACGACACCGTCATCATGAACTGGCGCAGCCCGGCGGGCGTCACCGAGGCCGTCTCGCGAGGCTTCCAGACCATCGTGTCCACCTCGGACCTGCTCTACTTCGACCACTACCAGGCCGATCCGGAGGACGAGCCTCTCGCGATCGGCGGCCTCACCACGGTCAAGGACGTCTACACCGGCCGCCTCCTGCCCAAGAAGATCACCGAGGAGCAGGAGCGCCTGATCCTCGGCATCCAGGGCCAGCTCTGGTCCGAGTACCTCCCGGACGCGGAGCAGGTCCAGTACATGGCGTTCCCGCGCGTGTGCGCCCTCGCCGAGCGCGCCTGGGGCTCCCCCGAGCAGAGCTGGGACGAGTTCGAGGAGCGGCTGCGCGCCCACCTCCCGCGGCTGGACGCCTTCGGCATCCGGTACCGCCCGCTGGACTGACCCGGGACCCCGCGAGGCCACCATGTCCGATCCGCACCGCACCCACCCCTACGGCCGCTCGGCCGACGACGTCCGACGCCGCGACCTGCGCGCCCGCCGCACCCGGCGGTTCCGCATCACCCAGATCGCGGTCTTCTCCGTCGCCGCCGTCCTGCTGCTCGGGGTGGGTGCGTACGCGATCGGACAGCTGCGGACGCCGAACCCCGCCCCGGGCGTCATCGACACGAAGACCTTCGGCAGGGCCGAGCCGGAGGTGACCTGCCCCGAGGCGGGGGCGGTGCCCGCCGCGCCGGAGGACGTCACCGTGAACGTCCTCAACGGCACCGGGCGGAGCGGCCTCGCGGGCCGCGTCTCCGAGTCCCTCGCCGATCGCGGCTACACCGCGGGGAAGGTCGGCAACACCTCGCAGGCCTCCGGCGCCGCCGTGATCGTCTACGGGCCCTCCGGCTATCTCGCCGCGCAGTCGGTCCTCGCGCAGGTCGGCACTGCGGAGCTCACGCTCGACGGTCGGGACGACGCGAGCGTGGACCTGCTGCTGGGCGACGGCTTCTCCGACCTCGCCGGCAGCGGCGCCGCGGAGAAGGCGCTCGGGACGCCGGTCGCGACCCCCGAGGGCTGCGGCTGATCAGTCCTCCCAGTCGCGGCGGTCCCGCTCCATGCGCAGGCCGATCGCGAGGGACACCCCGCCGCCGAAGACCAGCAGCAGCACGATCGTCCCGAACACCACCGAGGTGCTCTGCGAGCTCGGCAGGAGACCCACCAGCAGCGAGTTGATCCCGCTCGGCTCGGTGCGGGCGCCGTCGACCACCGCGCCGCCCGGATCCACCTCGATCGAGAGGGTCGCGCTCGCGGGCACGCCGTCCTCGTCCTCGACCGTGTACTCGATCGCCTCCGTCGCCCCTGTGAACCCCGGGACCGGGGTGACGGTGATCGAGCCGTTGGCCGAGACCGTGTACGTGGCCTCCCCCGGGATCACGAGGCGCTTGCCCGTGAACTGGTCGAGGTCCTGCAGGTTCGTCGCGTCGAGCGAGCGCAGCCGCACGCTCGAGGCGACGAGCGGGGCCGCCGCGGTCCCGGCCGTGTCGTTGGCGAGCACGTCGATCGTGCGCGGGGCGCCCGTGCCGGTCCGCTCGGCGTCGTCGCGGAGCACCGGCACCGCATCCACGATCCGCGCTGTGAACAGCCCGGTCGCCGTGTTGTCGGCGTAGATGCCCGTGCCGGCGACCGTCACCGCGCTCTCCACCCCGGTCCTCTCCTCCGACGCCTCGAAGGTGAGGGTCAGCGCGTCGAGGTCCAGGGTCCAGGTCCCCACCCCCGGCAGCTGCGCCGTCAGACCGTCCGCGGAGAGCGTCGCGCCGTCGGGCAGCGCCGCCTCGTCCAGGTGGAGGGAGTCCGCGCTGAGGTCGCGGGTCCCGGAGGAGAGGTCGAAGACGACGGGGCTGCCCGGGGTCGCCGCCTGGGAGCGGTCCTGGAGGATCGGGTAGGCCGTGGAGAGCACCCCGGGGGACGCGTCGTTGCCCTGGTCGTCGGTGCCCGTGACCGTCATGGGGACGGTGACGTGGACGTCCGCGCTCTCCGGGGTGAAGCGCACCGCCCCCGCGCTGCGGTCGAGCGTCCAGACCCCCTGGCCGGGCACCACCGCGCGGGTGCCGTCCTGGGACAGCTCGACACCCTCCCCGCCCTCGGGCGGCTCGAGCCGCAGGGTCGAGAGGTCCACGTACTGCTGCCCCTCGGAGACCGAGTAGCGGATCTCCTGGCCGTAGGGGGCCGACCAGTTGAGGTCCGAGATGATCGGGACGGTCAGCTCGACCTCCGTCGCCCCGACCGGCGCGCCCTCGGCGTCGAGGGCCACGAAGCGCACCGGGGTTGGCTGGTAGCCGAGCCGGGTGGAGCCCGGGGAGTAGGTGACCCGTGAGCCGTCCGCGGAGAGCTGCCAGCCGCCCTGCTCGGGGATGACGAGGCGGCTGCCGTCGGAGGAGAGGCTCGACCGGGCGGTCAGCCCGTCGAGCGTCATCCGGACCCCGCCGCCCGAGGGCACCGTCAGGCCGAGCTCCACCGGCACGTCGACGCCCGCGGCGGAGTGGTTCGCGACGGAGGCGACGTCGAGCACCGTCGGGCTCAGCTCCGCGGGCTCCGAGCGGGTGCCGTGGATGCTGCCGACGGTGATCGCGACGGGCAGGGTGGGGGCCGTGACGCCGTCGTCCGGGGTGAACACGAGGGTCGTGCCGAGCAGCGACCAGGTCCCCTCCCCCGAGACGGTGAGCGTGCGACCGTCCTCGGAGACCGCCATCGCCGCGGCGTCGGTCTCGCCGAGGGAGGGCGGCACCACCAGGCGTGCGGTGGACTCGTCGAGCTGGTCCTGCTGCGCGTCGTCGATCAGCGCGTCGAGCGGGACCGAGGTGACGGCGTCCGGCAGCACGGAGATGCTCGAGGACTCGAGCGGGAGGGGGAAGGTGCCGTCCTCGCCGAGCGCGGAGGCCGGGAGGATCCCGGAGAGGCCCAGCAGCAGCGTCGCCCCTGCGGTCGCGGCGACGCGCACCAGGGGGCCGCGCCGGTCGCCGCGCGGCCGGGCGGACGACCGGGAGCACGGCATCGGATCGAGCACCGGCCCAGGGTAGCAAGGGCGCCCGGGCCGCGCCCGGATCTCGTGCGCGCACCGGCCGGTGTGCGGGGTTCGCACCCCGCGGGCCGGTCGCCGCCCTAGCATGGGCCGCATGGACGCCTCGGCCGCCGCCTCCGCCACCGATGCCGCTCGCGGACGCCTCGACCTCACCTCGCTGCCCGCCCCGGAGACGCTGCTCGATCGGCTCCGAGCCCCGCTCGGGGCCTGGCTGCCCACGCGGCGCTGGTTCGCGCACCGTCCCGCGGGCCCCGCTCCCCAGCCCCTCGACGTGGAGGTCGAGGCCTGGGCCGGGCTCCGCGTGCAGGCCGACGTCGCCGTGCTGTGGACCGTGCTCGCCGTGGACGACCATCGCGTGGGCCGGGCCCGCTACCAGGTGCCCCTCGCCCTGCTCGCCCCGGATGCCGAGGTGGCCGAGGACGCCCTCGTGACGAGGACCGACGAGGTCGCCGTCGCCGACGCGCTCGCGCTCCCGGCCGGCCGGGACGCCGTGCTCGCCCTGCTCGCCGAGGGCTCGGGCGCCCTGGGCCCCGGGCTGCGGCTGCTCGCGGACCCCGCGCCGATGGTGCGGTCGGCGCTGGCGGCACCGCCGACCGGGCCCGGCGCCTCCTCCCGGGTGCTCAGCGGCGAGCAGTCCAACACCTCCCTCATCCACGAGCAGCCCGGCCGCACCCCGGTGATCCTCAAGGTGTTCCGCCTCCTGGGCGACGGCGAGAACCCCGACGTGATCCTGCAGTCCGCGCTGACCTCCGCCGGCAGCCCGCACGTGCCGGCAGTGCTCGGCTCCGCACAGATCTCCTTCGGGGAGCGGCGCACCCATGCGCTCGTGGCGCAGGAGTTCCTGCCGGGCGTCGAGGACGCCTGGCGCACGATGCTGCGCGAGGCCGCCGCCGGCCGGCTCGACGAGGCCGCCCTCCGCGAGCTAGGCACGGTGCTCGCCCGCGTCCACGCGGACCTCGCCCTCGCGCTGGGCACCGTGCCGACGGGGGACACGGAGGCACGGCGGATGCTCGCGCAGATGCGCGGCCGCCTCACCGACGTCGCCTCCTCCGTGCCGACCGTCGCCGCGCACGTCGAGGCGCTCGGGACCCTGCTGCACCGCGCGGCGGAGGTCCCCTGGCCCGCGATGCAGCGGATCCACGGCGACCTGCACCTCGGGCAGGTGCTCGCCGCGCCCGGGCACGGCTGGGTGCTGCTGGACTTCGAGGGCGAGCCGCTGCGCCCGCTCGCCGAGCGCCTCCGGGAGGACTGCCCGCTGCGGGACGTCGCCGGGATGCTCCGCAGCCTCGACTACGCCGCCGCGGTCACGGCCCGCGAGCACGGCACCGACGCCTCCGGCTGGGCGCACGCGGCGCGGGAGGCCTTCCTCGACGGCTACCTCACCGGCGCCGGCATCCCCCCGCAGGACCCGGCGACCCGCGTGCTGCTCGCCGCCTTCGAGGCGGACAAGGCCGTCTACGAGGCGCTCTACGAGTCCCGGAACCGACCGGACTGGATCGACATCCCGCTCGCGGCCCTGACCAGGATCAGCGGGACGGTGCGCGAGGGCTGAGCACCGCCGCCGGGCTCGTCGGCGCCGCCTCCTCGGGGGAGGGCAGGAAGGGCGCGCTGATGACGCGCAGCGCGGCCCGCACGCCGAGCACGAGCTCGAGCCGGTCCCCGTCCTCGAGCTCCCACACGACGTGGCGGATCCCGTGGCGGGTGCGGGACGCGCCCGGGGCGGAGCGGCGCCGACGGGCGACGACGTCCACCGCGCGGACGAGCGCGTCGGCCGCCGCCGGGGACGGATCCGGGGCGCGGCGGGCGGCGAGCAGCGCGCTCACGTGCACGAGGGTCGGGGCTCCCTCGGCGCTCTCCCCCGAGGGACGGTCCCGCTCGGGGCGGGCGTCCTCGAAGCCCTGGAGCGACGGCTGCTCGGCGAGCAGCGCGCGGCCCGCCGCCGTGAGCAGCTCCCGCACCCGGTCGTGCACCGCGGCCTGCGCAGGGGTCCCGACGGTGCTCGGCGCGGTCGTCATGCGGCGACTCCGTTCGTGATCCGTTCCTGGCCGGCGCCGGGAGGCGCTGCGCCGCGTCCCCCTCCCGGCGCGGCGCCGGGCAGGGGGAAGCGGTCAGGGTATCGACGGCGGCCGGGGCGGGCCATGGGGAGTTCTCCCCATGGCGCCCGAGCGCCCGGCCTCACCCGGGGACCGGCACGAACTCGACGGGCGCCACCTGCGAGTAGCGGTCCTGCCGGATCGAGACCACGCCGACGCCGCCGATGAACGGCGCGAGGGCCTGCGGGTTCTTGCCCGGGTTCGCGAGCAGCACCTGGAAGCCGAAGTGGCGGAAGGACTCCATCGCCGCGGTGATGAACTTGCCGGCGCCCTTCGAGAAGGCCTCGTCGATGATGATCGGGGCGTAGCGCGGGACCTCCTGGCCGGTGCCGGCCAGCTGGTAGCGCAGCGCCGCGGCGAGGCAGAAGGTCGTCAGGCGCTCGTTCTGGCCGCCGGAGAGCGGACCGCCGGACTCGTGCGCGTGCACCACGGTCCCCTCGGCGTCGACCTCCTCGGCGTGGAAGTGGACGTGGCGGCGCACGTCGAGGATCGCACGGGAGACCTGGTCGTCCCGCGTGCGGGCGGCGCCGATGAGGTCCATGAGGTGGCGCAGCGAGAGGAAGCGCTCCTCGGCGAGGTCACGGTCGCGGCTCATGTCGTTGAGCGTGGAGCCCGTGACCGCGTCCTCGAGCGCCGCGCGGAACTCGTCGAGCGCGGCGAGGTGCACGGGCCGCATCGACAGCTGCAGGAAGCGACCGGAGTGGAACTCCACCTGCGAGAGCAGGGCGTTGATGCGCTGCAGCCGCTTGCGGATCTCCGCGGGCTCGCGCGCGATCGCGGTCGCGAGCGCCTGCACGTCCCCGAGCGTGTTCCCGGTGAAGAACTCGAAGAAGCGGTCCTCGACCTCGGGCAGCTTCTCCTCCTCGATCCGCTGCAGGATCGCGAGGAAGTCGTCGACCCCCTCGAGGGTCGCGACCGTGTCCCCGGCCTGCGCGGGCCAGCGCCGCACGAACTCGCGCATAGCGGTGCGCATGTCCTCCTCCGCGCGCGAGGTGCGCCGGGTGAGGTCCATGAGCTCCGCGTCGAGCGTCGCGGAGGCGTCCTTGGTGACCTGGTCGATCGTGGACAGGACGATCGTCGGCGCGATCGCGGCGAAGCGCTCGGAGAGCTCCTCCTCGACCTCGGGGGCGAGGGTCGCTCCCTCGAGGCGCTCGCGGGCCTCGGCGAGGCGCTCCGCGGCGCGCTCGGCCTGCTCGCCGAGGCGGCCGGCGGTGCGGACCACCTCGAGCAGCTCCTCGTCGCTCTCGGCGATGCTCGCCTCGACCTCGTCGATCTGGCGCGCCAGCTCGGTGAGCGCCGCGGAGCCGTCCTCCGCCGCGCGGACCATGTCCCGCAGGTTCGCCACGCGCCGGGCCACGGAGGCGGCGTCGATGTCGTCCCAGGAGACGGTGCTGATCGCCTGCAGGGCGTAGAGCCGCTCGCGGCGGCGCCCGGCCTCCGTCTCGACGTCCTTCCGGCGTGCCTGCGCCTCGAACAGGGCCTGCTCGGCGCGCGTGCGCTCCGCCTCGAAGACCGAGCGCTTGGCACGGTTGTCGAAGCCGAGCACCCACTGCGAGCGGTCGTTGATCTGGCGGTCCGCGCTCTTCTCGTGGCGGGAGGCGGAGTGCTTGATCTGGCCCGAGCGCAGCACCGCGCGGCCCAGCCGGGTGAACTCCTCGAGGTCCTCCGCGCAGGTGTAGTCCATGCGGGAGGCGATCTCCCCGCTCAGCCAGGCGTGGAACTCGCCGTCCTTGACGTCGAGCTTCGCGGCGAGGGAGCGCTCGTCGATCCCGCGGGAGGGCCGACGGAGGTCGGTGTTGATGCGGTTGTAGGAGATGCGACGACGCAGCTTCGTGCGGTCGATGACGGCCGCGACCTGCCGGTAGACGCGGTCCGGCACGAGGATCGAGCGGGCGAGGCCGCGCAGCGCCTGCTCAGCGGCGGCCGTCCACTCCTCCTCCCCGGCCTTGACCTGCAGCAGCTCCGCCGCGAAGGGCAGCTCGGTGGGGGCGACCCCGACCTCCTGCGCGATCGCGTCGCGCAGGGCCACGTCCTCGGAGTGCAGGTTCGAGGCGCGGGAGCTCAGCGAGGCGAGCTCCTCCCGGGTGCGCTGGAGCTGGGTGCCGAGCTCGCGCACCGCCGCCTCCGCCTCCCAGCGCGCGGCGTCGGCCCCGCGCTCCTCCTCCTCGAGGGAGGCGCGCAGCGCCTGCACCTCCCGCTGGAGGGCGAGGAAGGTGTCCTCACCGGCCGGGGAGCGCAGCTCGACGGTCGCGAGCTGGGCGGAGAACTCGGTGGCCCGCTCGCGGCGCCGCTCCCGCTCGACCTCGAGGCCGGCGATCTGCTGCTTCCAGTCGTCGATCTCGCCGCCGCCGGCCCGCTTGCGCTGCTCCTTGAGCTGGGACAGGTCCCCGCGCGCCTCGGCGACGTCCTGGGTGAGCCGGCGCTGCTGCGCGGTGAGGCGGTCGCGGTCCAGCTGGAGCCGCTCCTCCTCGCCGGAGAGCAGGCGCACGAGGTGCTGGGCGGCGAACACGTCGATGTCCGCCCGACGGTCCACGAGCTCCCCGCCGCGGCGGCGCATCTCGGTCCACGAGGTGTGGTTCTCCCGCAGGCCGCGCAGCAGGTCCCGCTGCTCGCGGGCGGTCACGAGGGCCTCGTGGACCTCGGAGAGGTTGTGGAAGTTGGCGAGCGCCTGGTCCGCGAGGTCGAAGGTGCGGGGCTCGTCGAGCATGTAGTCGCGCAGCAGCGCGTTGACGTCGCCGAGCTCCTTCGCGGACTGGATCTTGTGCAGCAGGCCGAGCGCCTTCTCGTCGGGGATCCCGAGGAGCTGGCAGAAGGCGGCGCGGTACTCACGGAACTGTCGGTAGGTCTCGGTGCCGGGGAACGCCGCGGCGAGCGCCTTGCCCTCGATCTGGGTGGAGACGAAGGGGCGCAGGTCCGCGACGTCGAGCGGCTGCCGCGCGATGACGTAGAGGCTCTTGACGTCGCTGTCCGCGCTGTGACCGGCGTGGAGCAGCAGCAGGCGGGAGAGCTGCACGGTCCCGCCGCGGCCGTCGGAGAAGCGCAGGGTGACCACGGACAGGGTGCTGCGGTCGCGCAGCACCTCCTGGCTGAACTCACCGGTGGCCTGGTCGTAGTGCATCGCCCAGGCGCCGCGCACGTAGCTCGCGACGGTGCGGCGGTACTTCGAGCGCGCCGGGCCGGCATCGGAGGCGGCGGCGTTGAACTGCAGCGTGCGCGGGGGCGTGAGCAGGGCGCTGATCGCGTCCAGGAGCGTGGACTTGCCCGTACCCGGCCCGCCGGTGAGGAAGAAGCCCTTGGGCGAGATCGCGAGGTCGTGGGTGCCGTGGAAGGTGCCCCAGTTCGAGACCTGCAGGTGCGTCAGTCGCCACTGGCCCGGGTGCGGGTGCTGGGGATCGGTGGGGCCCTCGTCCGGGGCGCTCGCACCCTCGGGCACGCCCGGGAGGTCGAGCCCGTCCTGGGCGGTGTCGGTCGCGGAAGTCACCCTGGAAGGGTACCGGTCCGGATCAGGCCCCGGGCAGGCCGAGGGACCGCGCGGTCCTCGCCGGCTCGCTCTGCTCCCGCGCCCGCGGCGTCGACCGCGCGCTGCTGCCCGCTCGCGAGGAGCTCGGCGAGACCCGCACCCCGTTCGAGGAGAGCCTGCGCGCGGCGCTGGAACGCCGCCCGCCGGTCACGGCCGGATGATCGTCACCCCGGGCCGCGTGCGCTCACCGAGCTCGAGCAGCGCCTCCCCCGCCTGCTCGAGATCGAGGGTGCGCGTGACGAGGTCCTGCGGGCGCAGCGCCCCGGAGACCACGAGCTCGAGCAGGCCCGGGTAGTCGGCGGCGGCCATGCCGTGGCTGCCGAGCACCGTCAGCTCCTGCCCGATCACCCGCGGCATCGCGAGCCGCGGCGGCGCCGCGTACAGGCCGATCTGCACGTGCCGGCCGAGCGGGGCGAGGGCGAACAGGGCCGCGTCGGTGGTCTGCTCCCGGCCCAGGGCCTCGACGGTCACGGTGGGACGCTTCCCCGCGGCCTCGACGATCGCCGCCGCGGCCTGCGCGGCGTCGAGGCCCGAGGTGTCCACGAGCACCTCGGCGCCGTGGTCGCGGGCGAGCGCGAGCGCTCCCGGGTCGACGTCCACCGCGATCGGTCGCGCCCCGAGCGCGGCTGCGATCATCACCGCGGAGAGCCCCACGCCGCCGCAGCCGATCACCGCGACGCCCTCTCCCGCGCGCAGGCCGGCGCGGGCGGTGAGTCCCCGGTAGGCCGTCGCGAAGCGGCAGCCGAGGGTGACGACGGCCTCCGCGGGCAGGTCCTCGGGGACGGGCACGAGGTTGTGGTCCGCGGCGCGGATGACGACCTGCTCCGCCCAGGAGCCGTCGTGCGTGAAGCCGGGCTGGGTCTGGTCGGGGCACACCTGGGAGGCGCCCTCGCGGCACCAGCGGCAGCGGCCGCAGCCCTCGACGAAGGGCGTCGTGACGCGGTCGCCGACCTGCACCCGCCGGACGCCCTCGCCGAGCGCCGCGACCCGGCCCACGAGCTCGTGGCCGGGCACGTGCGGGAGCGTGACGTCTCCGTCATGCCCCGTGAAGGCGTGGTGGTCGGAGCGGCACAGGCCCGTCGCCTCCACGTCGAGCACCACCGCCCCGGCGGGGGCGGCGGGCGCGGGGACCTCGCGGACGGCGGGGAGCACCCCGAACTGCTCGATGACGACGGCTCTCATGGGACCAGTCTCGCGCGTCCCCGTGCCGCCGCGACCGACGGGTTCAGCCCTCGGCGCGGCCCTGGCGCCAGTAGCCCATGAAGGAGACCTGCTTGCGGTCCACGCCGATCTCCTTGACGAGGTGGCGGCGCAGGGTCGTGATGACCTTCGCCTCCCCCGCGAGCCAGGCGTAGAACGGTCCCTGGCCCTCGGTGGTCTCCCAGAGGATCGCCTCGTCGACGTCGACCTCCTCGAACTCCCCCGTGGTCGAGGGCACGCCCACGGTGCAGTCCCGGCAGAGCTCGGGCCGCTCCTCGATGAGGGCCCGCACGGCCGGGTCCAGCACGGTGCCGTGCGGGGCGTCGCCGCGGGCGAGCCACGTGATCTCGACGCCGGATCGGGTGGGCACGCGCTGCTCGTCGGCCGCGTCGGGCACCTCGATGAGGGCGTGACCGGTGAACGACTCCGGGAGCGACTCGATGACCGCGCAGATCGCCGGCAGCGCCGTCTCGTCCCCCGCGAGCAGGAGGCGGCGCGCCGTGCCGGGGCGGAACTCGATGCCGCCGTAGTCGGGGCCCACCAGGTGGGTGTTCGGGCCCAGCAGCGTGATCTCGTCGCCCACCTGGGCGGACGCGGCCCAGCGGGCGGCGACGCCGGTCCCCTCGACGACGGGCTCCTCGAGGTGAAGGACCATGTCGATGTCGAGCTCCGGGTCGGGGCCCACGTTCCCGGGGTGGCCCGCGCCGCGCAGCGCCCGCACCGAGTAGGTGCGCATCCAGCCGCGCTCGGCGGGGTCCACCTGCAGCCAGTCGCGGTACCAGCCGTCGAAGGCGGAGGGATCGGAGACCGCCGTCGGCCGCAGCGCCGCGAAGTGGTCCGTGGTGCTCCCGGGCGCCGGGACGATGAGCTTCACGCGCACGTCCAGCAGCGGCCCGCCCACGCCGAGGTGGCGCAGGTCGGGGCTCGTGAAGGTGAGGCGCACGAGGTTCGCGCCGACCATCCGCCGGGCGGCGACGGTGAGCGAGAAGGCGAGCTGGGGGCTGGCCTCGAGGGCGGGGACCCGCACGGCGGCGTCGGATCGGGCGGGGCTCTCGGTCGCGGTCATGCTGTCCTCCTGGGAGTCGGGGGGCGTCTCTCGGGTCAGCGGCAGCACCATCGGGGTGCCCGTGACGGGGTCGGGTGAGATGAGGGCGTTGAGGGCGAAGACCTCGCGGACGGTCTCCGCCGTGATGACCTCGGCGGGGCTGCCCTGGGAGTGGATGGCGCCCTGGCGCACGGCCACGAGGTGGTCGGCGTAGCGGGCGGCGAGCTGGAGGTCGTGGAGCACGATGCCGACGGTCGTGCCGCGGCGGTGGTTGAGCTCGCGGACCACGTCGAGCACCTCGAGCTGGTGGGTGACGTCGAGGTAGGTGGTGGGCTCGTCGAGCAGCAGCACGTCGGTGCGCTGGGCGAGGGCCATGGCGATCCAGGCCCGCTGGCGCTGCCCGCCGGAGAGCTCGTCGAGCAGGCGGTCGGAGAGCTCCTCGGTGCGGGTGAGGGTGAGCGCCTCGGCGACGGCCTGCTCGTCCTCGTCGGTCCACTGGGGAAACAGCCCCTGGTGGGGGTAGCGGCCGCGCGTGACGAGCTCGCGCACGGTCACGCCGTCAGGGGCGATCGGCGACTGCGGCAGCAGGCCCAGGCGGCGGGCGAGGTCCTTGCCGCGCAGGGCGTGGACGTCCTGCCCGTCGAGCAGCACCTGTCCCTTCTGCGGTGGGAGCAGCCGGGAGAGCCCGCGCAGCAGCGTGGACTTCCCCGAGCCGTTCGCGCCGACGATCATCGTCACCCTCCCCTCGGGCAGGGCGAGGTCGAGGTCCTCGACGACGACGCGGCGGTCGTAGGCGAGTCGCAGGTGGGAGGCGGTCAGCTGGGCCATGGGATCACCTTCCGCGGCCGGTGGTCGAGGAGCGCATGAGCATCCACAGCAGGAACGGCGCCCCGAGCGCTCCGGTGATGACGCCGGCCGGCATCTCGACGCGGCCGAAGAGGTTCTGGCCCGCGACGTCGGCCGCGAGCACGAGCACCGCGCCGAGCAGCGCGGCGAGGACGAAGCTGGGACGCCCGGCGAGGAGCCGCGCGATGGGCCCGGCGAGGAAGGCGACGAAGGCCAGCGGGCCGGCGACCGCGACGGTGAAGGAGCTCAGCAGCACGCCCACGAGCACGAGCGCGATGCGTGTGGCGGGGACGGGCAGGCCCAGGCTCGCGGCGGTGTCGTCGCCCAGCTGGAGGATCCGCAGGCGGCCCACGAGCGCCGCGAGCACGGGGACCAGGACGACGAGCGCTCCGGCGAGCACCGCGACCCGCGGCCAGGTGGCCCCGGAGAGCGAGCCGACCAGCCAGTGCATGGTGTCGCCCGCCTTCTTCGTCTCCATGCGGCTGAGCAGGTACTGCACGAGCGCGAGGAGGGCGGCGGCCACGCCGATGCCGACGAGCACGAAGCGGTCGTCGACCGCTCCCGCTCCCCCGGCGCCGTGCCCGCCGCGGCGGTGCGCCTGCGCGATCCAGAGGACGAGGAGCGCGGTGAGGAGCCCGCCGAGCAGGGTCCACCAGAACAGGGCGAGGCCCTGGGCGTCGACGAGCGCCATCCCGGCGACCGCCGCGGCGGAGGAGCCGAGGGTCACGCCGATGACGTCGGGGCTCGCGAGGGGGTTGCGCAGCATCGTCTGGAAGACGGTGCCGGAGAGCCCGAGGGCGGCGCCGCCGAGGACCCCGACGACGGCGGCGGGCAGGCGGTCGTCCATGACGATGAAGGAGACCCCGGGGATCTGCTCGCCGAGCACGGCGCGCACGGCGAGGTCCGCGTAGACCATCGGCGTGCCGACGAGGACGCGCACGACGACGAGGCCCGCGACGACCAGCGCGAGGGCGAGAGGGACGCGGAGGCGGCGGCGGGCGCTCACAGGGCCACCCGCTTCCGGGTGCGCAGCAGGACGAGGAAGACGGGCACGCCCAGCAGCGCGGTCATGACGCCCACCTGCACCTCCGCGGGCGGAGCGACGACGCGGCCGGCGACGTCGGCCAGGAGCAGCACCGCGGGCCCCACGATCAGCGAGATCGGCAGCAGGCGGCGGTGGTCGGAGCCGGCGAGGAGGCGCACGGCGTGCGGGACGACGAGGCCCAGGAAGCCGACGGGGCCCGCGAGGGACACGGCGGAGCCGACGAGCAGGACGATCCCGATGCCGAGGACGGTCCGCACCCGGCCCACGTGGACGCCGAGCCCGGTCGCGGCGTCGTCCCCGAGGGCGAGGGCGTTGAGGGCGCGCGCGGATCCGAGCACCACGAGCACGCCGGCGACGAGGAACGGTGCCACCCGGGCGAGGTCGCCGAGGTCGCGGGCTCCGAGGGTGCCCACCTGCCAGGCGCGCATCCGGTCCAGGGCGCCCTGGTCGAGGATGACGAGGCCGTTCACGACGGAGCCGAGCCCCGCGGTGACGGCGGCCCCGGCGATCGCGAGGGTGACGGGGGTGGCGCCGGAGCGGGAGGCGGAGGCGATCGCGTAGACGATCACCGCGGCGACCGCGGCGCCGAGGAAGCCGGCGACCATGAACTGGGTGACGGAGCCGAGGCCCAGCAGGTACACCCCGAGGGCGACCGCGGCGGCGGCGCCGCTGTTCAGCCCCAGGATGCCGGGATCGGCGAGCGGGTTGCGGGTCATGCCCTGGAGGCCCGCGCCGGCGAGGGCGAGGGCGATGCCGACGGCGAGGCCCGCGAGGGTCCGCTGCAGCCGGCTGTGCACCACCGCGTGGTCCGCGAGCGTCGGGTCGTAGGCCACGAGGGCCTGCCACGCCGTGCCCGGGGGGACCGTCCGCGCCCCCACCATGAGGGAGAGCGCGCAGGCGATCGCCAGGGCGAGGACGCTCCCGGCGATCACGAGCACGGTGGTGCGGGAGGGCACGTCTCAGGCCTGCGCCGTCTTCGCGGCCTCGACGACGGAGGGGACGACGTTCTCGATCGCCCACGGGAGGCTCAGCACGCTCGCCGCGGAGATCGAGAGGGTCTGGTGGTCGTCCGTGGTGAGCACCATGGCGCCGCTCGCGACGGCCGGGATCTGCTGGAACAGGGAATCCTTCTGGAAGGTCTCGACGGTGTCCCCGGCGGAGGCCCAGGTGTAGATGACGTCGGAGACGAGCTCGTCGCCGCGCTCGGCGGACCACTCGAAGTAGAAGGTGCTCGCGTCCTTCGTGTTCTCCGTGACGACGTCGGCCTGGGTCATGCCGAGCGCGGTGAAGAAGCGGGGGCGGGTGTCGTCGCCCGAGTAGATGCTGATCGTGTGGTCCGTCAGCGAGAGGCTCGAGGCGATGAAGGTGGACTCGCCGACCTCGGGGTTGTCGGTCCCGACCTTCGCGAGATCGACGGTGACCTGCTCGCCGAGCTCCTTCGCCCGGTCGCTGCGGCCGGTGGCGGTGCCGACGGCGGTGAGCACGTCGCTCCAGGAGGCGGTGTATCCGGCGGCGAGCGGGCCGATGGTCGGCGCGATCTTGCTCAGCGTGTCGTACTCCTCCTGCGTGAGGCCGGAGTAGGCGGCGACGATGAGGTCCGGGGTGAGCGCGGCGATCTCGTCGGTGTTGACGCCGTCGGCCTCGGAGTAGGTGGCGGGGGCCTTGTCGCTGCCCCAGGCGGCGCCGAGCTCCTCGAGCTTCGCGTCGATCCAGTCGGTGGACTTGTTGTCGTTGGCGCCCCACTCGACGATCGGCATGCCGACGGGGACGATGTCGAGGGCGAGGAGGGTGTCGCCGTTGACCCAGGAGACGGTCGCGATGCGGGTGGGCTCCGCGGCGATCTCGGTGGTGCCGTAGATGTGCTCGACGGTTGCGGGGAAGCTGCCGGTCGCGGCCGAGCCGCCGTCGGAGGGGGAGCTGCCGCCGTCGGCGGAGGTGGTCGTCGAGCCGCCGCTGCAGGCGGCGAGCGCGGTCAGCGCGGGCACGGCGAGGGCGGTGAGCACGACGGAGCGGCGCGGGAGCGAGCGCGACATGGACGGTCCTTCTCTCGGCACCCTCGGGAAGAGGATGAGGTGAGGCTGACCTTATTACGCAACGCCCGATGCGCTCAATTGGAGTTCGTTCAGGAAACCCGTGCTCAGCACCCGTTCCGGGCATCGGTGCCCGTCACAGCGTCGGGCCCCACGCGGAATGCGGCCCGGATCACGTCCGCGAGATCTGCGACGGCCCCCGGCGATCAGGGCGCCGCGGGGGTCTCCTGGGCGGAGGCGTCCTCGTCGCCGTCCCCGTCCTCCTCCGCGCCATCGGCGTCGGCCGGGTCGTCGAGCCCGCCGACGCCCGCCTGCCGGTAGAGGTCGATGAACTCGCGCGCCACGTCCGGTCCGATCATGAGCCGCAGCACCGGGGAGACCTCGTAGTCCGTGCCCTGCTCGTCGAGCAGGCCGGCGCGCTGGACCTTCGCGATCGAGGCGCGCACCTCCTTGGCGAAGCCGGCCTCGTCCGTCGAGGTGGTGCGGCGGTAGGCGGCGAGGGCCTGCTGGATCTCCGCCTCGGAGACGACGGTGCGCTGGCCGCGCGAGGACTGGGTGAGCAGCATCTGCCGCAGCACGAGCAGCAGCACGGAGTCCAGGCGGTTCAGGCCCGTCAGCCGCCGCAGCAGCTTGGGGGCGTCGGGGTCGTCCTCGCTCTGCCGGACGAAGGCGACCTGCGCATCGTCGTCCACGACGAGCTCGAGGAAGAGGTCGGCGAGCCGCCGCTCGATCGCGGCGCGGTCCCGCAGCAGCTGCCCGTAGCGGTTCGGGTCGCGGCGGCCGTCGAGGAAGGGCCCCTGCATCAGGTGCACGAGCACCCGGCGGGACTCGTCCACGAGGGCGCCGCCGGGGGCGGTGGGGGCGTCGACGGCCTGGTCGAGGTCATCCTGCTCGCCGGGCTCGGGGCGGTATCCGGTGCTCGTCACAGCGCCCTACCCTACCGGCGGACATTGGGGTGCACGCCGGGCGGATGAGAAGCCGATTGTGTCGAAAGCGTGACCCGGGCCACGTGATCTGGTGGAATCAGGGGGCATCCCGCAGGAATCCCCGTCCCGGCCGGGCCGGGGACCGACGGCAAGGAGCAGCCATGTCAGACGTCTCTGTCCCCCTGATCATCGTGATCGCCGTGGTGGTGATCCTCCTGATCATCCTCCTCATCGTCCTGGGTGCGCGCAGCGCCCGGAAGCGCCGCGAGGCGCAGGAGGCCGCGGACCGCCAGCGGGCCGCGGAGATGCGCGAGAAGGCACGCGCCGACGAGGCCGCCGTGAAGGAGCGCGACCTCAAGGCCCGCGAGACCGAGCTCGATGCGGACCGCTCCCGCCTGGAGGCGGAGCGCAAGGCCAAGGAGGCCGAGCAGGAGCAGATCAACGCCGAGCGCCGACGCGCCGAGGCGGAGAAGCAGCGCACCGCGGTCGAGCAGGACCGCTCGGCGGTGCAGGAGCAGCTCGCCGAGGCTGATCGCCTGGACCCCGATGTCGAGGATCACGAGAAGGCGTCCGGCCGCACCGAGCGTGACGGCTCGGGTGCCGGGACCGCGGCGGCCGCCGGGGCGGGCGCCGGTGGCGCGACCGCGGTCGCCGCCTCGCAGGGCCGGGACCACCGCGCGGAGCCCGCTCCCACGGGCTCCGAGGCCGGCGTGACCGGAGCCGACGGCCGCGACACGCGTGCGGAGGACCGCACGGTCGGGACCCGGCACGAGACCACGGCGGACGCCGCCGTCGACCGCTCCGTCGACGACCGCACCGCCGCCGACGCGTCCCGCACGACCGAGCAGACCCACGGGGACCAGGACGAGCACCGCCGCAGCAGCGGCGCCGGGACCGCCGCCGCGGTGGGCCTCGGTGCCGGTGCGGTGGGCGGCGTCGCCGCCGGGACCGCCGCCTCGCGACATGAGGAGCACCGCGGTCGCCATGCCCAGGAGCCCGTCGCCGAGGGCACGACGCAGGACCGGGCCGTCAGCGGGCAGGACCGTCCGGCCGACGGCGGTGTCCAGAGCACCCAGGGCACCCAGGGCACCCAGAGCACCCAGGGCACCCAGGGCACCCAGAGCACCGAGGGCGCCCAGAGCGCCGAGCAGCACCCTGCCTCGTCCGATCGCGACGGCCTCCGTCGCGACGAGGGCGCGGGCCTCGGCACGGACCGCCGGGACGACACCGCTCGTCGGGACGACTCCGACGTCCGCGATGGCTCCGAGCTCCGCGACGACTCCGGTCGTGTCGGCTCGGATCGTAACGGGGCGGGACGATCAGGGACCGCCGCCGCAGCAGGCGCCGCCGGTGGTGCTGCCGGGGGCTACGACCCCGGCTCCGCCGCGGACAACCCCGACGTGATCCGCGACCCGCAGGGGGACCTCGGGAACCGCGAGGACGGCCACCGCGCGGAGGGCGACCGTTCGCTCGAGGGTGACCGACGTGCCGACGAGGACCACCGTGTCGACAGCCACCGCAGCGCCGAGCAGGATCGCACCCTCGGCGACCGTCCGGAGGCTCAGGACGACCGCCGCGCTGCGCCGGTCGGTGACGGCGCTGGTCGTGACGACGCCGCTCGTGACGACGCCGTTCGTGACGAGACGGACCGTGACCGTGCGGGCCGTGACGAGTCGGAGCGCGACGGGAGCGGCCGCGGCGCGACCGCCGCCGCCGTGGGCGCCGGTGCCGCCGGTGGCGTCGCCGCCGGTGCCGCCGCCTCTCACCGCGCCGACCGGGATCACCGCGAGGACGGTGACCACCGTGAGGACCGTGATGCCGACGGCACGCGCCAAGGCCTCGAGGATCGTCGCGATCCTCAGGACCGCTCCGGGCGTGAGCAGGACGGGCTCGTGCAGGAGGGTCGTGCGCTGGACGGCCAGGAGCGCTCCGACGGCGACCGCGACGAGACCCGGTACGGCTCCGCCGCGGACAACCCCGACGTGATCCGCGATCCGCAGGGCGACCTGGGCGGCGCCACCGCCTCCGGCGAGATCGGGGACCGCCGGGACGGACAGGAGCGCTCCACCGAGTACGGCGAGGCCCGCCCGGTGGAGTCCGGGACGACCACGACCGGCGCCGGTGCCGGTGTGGCAGCCGGTGCCGTCGGCGGGGCCGGCCTCGCCGGCGCCTCCGGCGAGTCCACCCGTGAGGGCCAGGGCGCCGAGGTCCGCGGGTCCGAGCCGGACTCGTCCGCCTCGTACGGTGCCGGGCAGGGCTCGTACGAGCAGAGCTCCTACGGCCGGAGCACCACCGTGCAGGGCGGCGCCGAGCAGCGCTGGGCGGAGGTGCGCGAGGACGGCGACGGGAACGACGGCGGGTCCGCCGGCTCCACCCCGGTCTTCGAGACCGTGCAGGAGGACTACGCGGCCGACGACCGCACGGCGTCCGCCAACAAGGCCCGGTGGGATGCGTCGACCGGTGCCGAGCGGACCTCCGCCACGGACGGCTCCTCCGAGTCGCTGCCGCAGTACGACGGCGTGAGCCGTGAGTACAGCGAGCAGGCCCCGCAGTACGGCCAGGGCACCCAGGACGGCCAGACCGCCCAGGCAGGCCAGACGTACGGCGAGGGCCAGCAGTACGGAGAGGGTCAGCGGTACGGCGAGCAGGCCCCGCTTTACGGCGACCAGCAGGCCGGCCAGGGCCCTCACCAGCCCCGCGTCTCCCCCTACGGCGAGGGCCAGTTCGGCGCCGAGCCGGCGGAGTTCCTCCGGGAGGACGAGGACTACCTGGGTCAGGGGCAGGGTCGGGCCGACGACCGATCGCCCGAGTTCCGCGCTCCGGAGGAGGGCACCGACGGCGTGATCCCTCCTGAGGAGGGCGACCAGCCCCGGCGCTGATCCCACACCGCTGAGCCCGCACCGCGGGACCCGGCGGACCACGAGCGGCATCCGCCCTGCCCCGGCAGGACGGGTGCCGCTCGTCCGTGTCCGGTCCTCCCCCGCGTGCCAGACTTCCCCCATGCGCAGCGACCGTCGGCCGACCACCCCGCGCACCCGCATGGACGACCTCACCGTCGAGCGGGTGCTGCGTGTGGTCGAGGCGATCCCGCCGGGCCGCGTCGTCGCCTACGGCGAGGTCGGGGCGATCGTCGGCGTGGGCCCGCGCCTCGTGGGCCGCATCATGGGCACCTGGGGATCGTCGGTCGCGTGGTGGCGGGTGACGAACGCGAGCGGCGACCATCCCCTGCTCGCCCGGGCGCGTCCGCACTGGGAGGCCGAGGGCATCGAGATCAAGCCCAACGGGCTCGGCTGCCGGATGAGCCGCTTCGGCGCGGACCTCGCGCAGCTCCGTGCCGACGCCGCACCGGCGCTCGCCGAGCTCGAGGAGGACTGACTCCCCGGCCGCTGCTCAGCCGACGAGGGAGGCGCCGTCGACCGCCGCGAGCGGGGCCGTCCAGGCCGGATCCTCCGCGACCGCCGCCGCGAGGCGCACCAGACGCTCGCGGGTGAGGTCGTCCGCCGGGACCATGACCACGATCCGGGAGCCGCGGTCGGGGTCGAGCCACAGGCTCTGGAAGTGCACGGTGAGCAGCCCCGCCCGCGGCGAGCGGTAGCGGCGCAGCCGGGAGCGGTCGTCGGCGACGTCCCCGCGCTCCCAGAGCCGTGCGAAGTCCTCCGACGTGCCCTGCAGGCGCGTGACCAGCTCGCCGACCCGGCCGCGGCCGCGGTGCTCGGCATGCCGACCGCGCAGGCGGGCCACGATGTCCGGGAGCACCTCGTCCTCGTCCGGGAGGGCGCCGCGCCAGTCGGGGTCCGTGAACAGCAGCCAGGCGCAGTTGCGGTCCTCGACGGGGAGCGCGTCGAGATCGCCGAAGAGGTGGCGGTAGGTGCGGTTCGCGGCGATGAGGTCGTAGGCGTCGGTCTGCACCGCCGCGGGGAAGGGCAGTAGCTGCTCGAGCAGCGCCGTGTGCTCGGGGCGGACCTCCATGAGCGGCGTCCGCTTCGCGGGGGCCCGGCCGGAGAGCACCGCGAGGTGGCGTCGCTCCGCGTCCGTCATCCGCAGCACCCGGGCGACCGCGTCGAGCACCTGGTCCGAGACGCCGGTCGCGCGCCCCTGCTCGAGCCACGTGTACCAGGTGGTGCCGATCCCGGCGAGCTGGGCGACCTCCTCACGGCGCAGGCCGGGGGTGCGCCGGCGGCCGGAGCCGGGGAGCCCCGCCTGCTGCGGCGTCACCTTCTCGCGGCGGGCGCGCAGGAACGCACCGAGCTCCTTGCGGCGGGTGGCGGAGACTTCTGCATCGGACACCGGACCAGTCTGGACCCCACGGGCCCCGCTATCCAGGTGGTGCTGGTACCCGTATGAGCGCACTCCTGGTCCCAGGACCCGCGCGGGCGGAGGGTCGGGGCATGTCGTCCTCCCTCCGCGCTCCCGCGCCCACCCCACCGGCCCTCGCGGCGCACGCCCCGCCCACCGGCCCCGCCGCTGACCCCGACCCCGCCGCGGGCGCCCTCACGCACGGCGGTCTGGCCGTGCTGCTGCTCGCGTACGCGCCGGTCAACATCGTCTTCGGCTCCGCGAACGTGCTCGCGGACCCTATCGGGCGGGACCTCGGCGCGGACGCCTCCGGCCAGCAGCTCGTGCTCGCCGCCTACACCACCGCCTTCGCCGCGAGCCTCGTGATCGCGGGCCGGCTCGGGGACCGCTGGGGCCGCCGTCGGCTGCTGCTCGTGGGGTCCCTGTCGATGGTGCTCGTGAGCGTCCTCACGGCCTTCGCCCCCACGCTGCACACCGCGGTCGTCCTGCGGGTGCTGCTGGGCATCGCCGCGGGCCTGCTCACCCCGCAGGTGCTCTCCACGATCCGCGCCGCGGCCCCCGAGCCGCTGCGCACCACGGGCCTCATGCTCTTCGCGGCCGTCGCCGGGGTGAGCACCGTCGTCGGACAGCTCATGGCCGGTCTCGTCGCGAGCGCCCTGCCCGAGCACCTCGGCTGGCGGGCCGTGCAGCTGCTCATCGGCCTCATCGCCCTGATCGGCGCGGCCGGGCTCCCCCGCGTGCCCCGCACCCGCTCCTCGGCCCCGCTCGCCCTCGACGCGGGCGGCGCCGCGCTGCTCGGGTCGACACTGCTGCTGCTCGTCATCCCGCTCACCCTGGGCCGCTCCGCCGGGTGGCCGCTGTGGACCCTGCTCTCCCTCGCTGCCGGCGTCCTCGCCCTCGCCCTCTTCTGGATCCTCCAGCGGCGCTCCGAGCGGGCCGGCCGGCTCGGCGTGGTCCCGCCCTCGGCCCTCGCCCTGCCGGTCGTGCACCGCGGGCTGCTCATGGCCCTGCTGTTCTTCGTCACCTACGGGGCCTTCCTCTACGAGGTGACCTCCTTCGCCCAGCTGCGGACGGACGGCGGGACCCTCGGCCCGGCCCTGCTCGTGCTCGGCTTCGGCATCGCCTTCGTGACCGCCTCCGCGCTGCTGCCGCGGCTCCTGCCCGGGGCGGGGCCGCGCGCCATGACGCGGGCGGCCGTGGCGCAGGCCCTCGCACTCCTCGCCCTCGCGGCGCTCGTGCTCACCGGCCACTCCTCGCCGATGGCCCTGCAGTGGGGCCTCGTGCCGCTGGGCGCCGCGCAGGCCCTCATGTTCGGCCCGCTGCTGAGCACGGTACTCTCGCAGGCGCCGCAGAGGGCCGCCGGGATCGCGAGCGGCCTCTTCACGACCGCGCAGCAGCTCGGCCTGACCCTGGGAGTCGCGGTGCTCGGCGGGCTGTTCCGGGGCCTCGCCGGGGCCGACGGCGGCGCGGCGGACCACGCCCTGGTCATCGTGCTGGCCGTGCACGCCCTGTGCGCGCTCGTCTTCGCCGCGCTCGCGCGCTCGCTGCGTCAGTCGACGGGGACGTCCTCGAGGAAGTAGTACGCGGGGACCTTCGCCGCGTAGTCCTTCCCGTCCAGCTCCCGCCAGGTGACGATCTCCGTGGAGCCCTCGCGCTGCTGGGCGTGCTGGGTCGCGAGGAACATGAGGCCGATGACGCTCGCGAGGCCCTGCTCGGCGGGGCGCGCCCGGAGCACGTCCCCGATCGAGGCCTGGCCTCCCTGCGCGCCCGAGCCACGCACGGCGTTGACGTGCCCGGTGAGGCCCACGATGTCGATGTCGTTCGTGCGCACGAGGTCCTGGAGCACCTCGACGCTCAGCGCGGTCGCGTCGTGCACCTCGGCCTCCGCGGGGGCGCCCGGGTCCGTGGGGTCCTTCAGACGCTGCTGGGACACGGAGGAGAGCAGGACGCGGGAGAGGTCCAGCTCGAGCGGGAACGGGGTGCGCGTGGGGACCTCGTCCTTCTGCGCGAGGGCGAGCCCCTGCGCCTCCTGGAGCACCTCGAGCAGCACGCGGTGCTGGCGGAAGTCCTGGGAGCGCACGAACCGGGCGAGGGAGCGGTAGAGCTCGGTCTTGACGTCGAGCACCTCCTGCGCCGGCTCGTAGAGGTCGCTGAACACGTTCGCGAGCCGCTCGCGCTCGGTGCGGTCGAGGTCCCGGGCGAAGTCGCGCTCGAGGAGGCGGTCCACGAGCTCCTGCGCCTCGCGCGTCTGCACGGGGTCGTTGAGCATGCGGAAGAAGGCCGTGAACGTGCGGCCCACGGTGGACTGGCCGAGGAGGTCGTCGCCCGCGAGCAGCTGCTCGAGGATCTCGCCGCGCGCGGTCTCCGGGGAGAGGATCTGCTCGCGCAGGTGGAGGTCGACGGCGCGGAGGTCCTCGCGGTACTGGAGGAAGTCGCCGGAGAGCTCGCCGGCGATCTGGAGGATGTCGCGCAGGCGGTCCGCGGAGGCCTCGGAGCTGGGCAGCAGCAGCTCCCCCTCGGCGAGGTCGCGGATCTCCTGCTCGATCCGCTCGCGGCGGCGCTGCAGATCCGCGAGGCGCACGTCGCGGTCCGTCTCCGTCTCCTGGGCGAGGCGGTCGAACTGCTGGATGACGAGGGTCAGGCGGGACTGGGTGGTCGTGGGCCGGTGGTCCTCGAGGGAGGCGATGAACTGGATCGCGTCGATCGTGGCGGGGCTCGGCTCGAAGGTCGTCTCGCTGTGCTGCTGGTCGTCGCGGCGCGTGAGGTAGCCCTCGCGCACCCAGGTGTCGACGTAGTCCCCGGCGGTGCGGCCGGTGACGGCGCCGTCCTCGGGAGCGGGCTCCTCGTCGCGCAGCAGGCCGACGTGCGCGCCCACGCGGGCGACGAGCTCGGAGCGGGGCAGGCGGCGGTCGCCGGGGGGGAAGGTCGCCTGCAGGATCGAGAGCACCGCAGGGGCCTTGGTCGCGGCGAGCAGGCGCCACGTGCTCGCCCGGCGGAGCTGCTCGTAGGCGTCCTTGCGGGCCGCGACGGCGTCATGGCGGCGGTCGGTCCACCGGTCGTCGGGCGCAGGCGAGGTCACGAGGAGCGAGTCTAACGGCGCGGGCGGTCAGCGTCGCCCGACGGGGCGGCGCGAGGGTCTACGCTGTCCCTCGGGAACGTTCACGAATCCTGTCCCACCGCACTCGACGAGGAGCCGCACGATGACCACCCCCACTCCGCAGACCGCCCCGTGGTGGGAGGAGCTCCCCGCCGGCCGGAACCGCCTGCGCGGCCGCGCCCACCTGCACACCGACGCCCCCGAGCTGAGCCTCGACGGCACCTGGGACTTCCGCTACGGCACCCGGGCCGACGGCTCCGACCTCGGCGAGCCCGCCCCGATCACCGTCCCCGGCCTGTGGCAGCTGCAGGGCTACGGCGCCCCGCAGTACACGAACGTCGTCTACCCGATCCCCGTGGACGTCCCCCACGTCCCGGACGAGAACCCCACCGGGCACTACTCCCGCCAGGTCGCCGTTCCCGCCGACTGGGCCGATGCCCTCGCCGCGGGCGGCCGCGTGCTGCTGCGGTTCCAGGGCGTCGACTCCGCCGCACGCGTGCTGATCGGCGGCACCGAGGTGGGCGTGACCTCCGGCAGCCGCCTCACCCAGGAGTTCGACGTCACCGACGTCCTCGCCGGTGCCGGCGAGGACGGCGCCGCGGAGCACCGGCTCGACGTGCAGGTCGTCCAGTGGTCCGTGAACACCTACGTCGAGGACCAGGACATGTGGTGGATGTCCGGGATCTTCCGCAGCGTGGACCTGCTGCTGCGCCCCGCGGGCGGCATCCACGACCTCGTCACCCACGCCGACTACGACCCCGCGACCGGCGAGGGCACCCTCACGGCGCTCGCGACCGACGCCGACGGCGCGCCCGTGCCCGCGACCGTGCGGATCCCCGGCCTCGACCTCGAGGTCCCGGCGGACGGCACCCCCGTTCCCGTCGGCCCCGTGGACCCCTGGAGCGCGGAGGTCCCCTCCCTGTACGAGGCGACCGTCACCGCCGACTCCGGCGCGGAGACCGTGCGCCTGAAGCTCGGCTTCCGCCGCGTCGTCGTGGACGGCGACGTGCTGCGCGTCAACGGCGAGCGCGTCGTCTTCCGCGGTGTGAACCGCCACGAGGTCGACCAGCACGTGGGCCGCACCCAGCACCCGGGGAACCAGGACCTCGACGTGGCGCTCATGAAGCGGCACAACCTCAACGCCGTGCGCACCTCCCACTACCCGCCCCACCAGCGCTTCCTCGAGGTGTGCGACGAGCAGGGCCTGTACGTGATCTGCGAGGGCGACTTCGAGGCCCACGGCTTCCACGCCGACTCCACCTGGGGCGAGGACCCCACCGGCGCGGCCCGTCGACCCGCGGACGACCCCCGCTTCCTCGAGACCCTCGTCGAGCGCAGCGACCGCTTCGTGCGCCGCGACCGCAACCACGCCTCGATCGTCCTGTGGTCCATCGGCAACGAGGCCGCGACCGGCTCCGTCACCACCGCGATGATCCAGGCGGTGCGGGACGCCGACGCGACCCGCCCCGTGCTCTACGAGCAGGACTACCGCACCGACGACGCGGACCTCTTCTCCCTCATGTACCCCTCGGTGCAGGAGAGCCGCGAGATCGGCGAGAAGTCCCTCAGCCCGGAGTTCCGCGAGCGCCTCGTGGGCATGCTGCGCGCCCTGGGGCTCGACGCGTCCGACGACGGCTTCGACGACGCCCCCGCCCTCACCAAGCCCTTCCTGTGGATCGAGTTCGCGCACGCGATGGGCAACGGCGCCGGCTCCCTCAAGGAGTACATGGCGCTGACCGACGAGTTCGACTCGCTGCAGGGCGGCTTCATCTGGGAGTGGATCGACCACGGCCTCGTCACGACCGACGCCGCCGGGAACCGTATCTGGGGCTACGGCGGCGACTTCGGCGAGCGCCTGCACGACGGCAACTTCGTGGCCGACGGCCTCGTGCTGCCGGACCGCACGCCCTCCCCCGCGCTGCTCGACGCGAAGCACCACTACTCCCCCGTGAAGCTCGAGGTGGGCGCCGGCACGGCGACGCTCACCAACCGCCATGCCTTCCGCGACCTCTCCCACCTGCGGGCCGAGGTCTCCGTGGACGGCCAGCTGAAGTGGCAGGAGCTCGAGCTGCCCGCGCTCGCCCCCGGCGAGAGCGGCACGCTCGCGCTCCCCGCCGCGGAGGCCGGCGTCACCGTGGTGCGCCTGCTGACCCGCGAGGCCGAGGGTCCGGTCCCCGCCGACCACCTCATCGTCGCGGCGGACCACGTGGACGACGCGGCCCGCGCGGCCGCGGTGCCCGCCCTCGGCGCGGCCGCCGCGCCGGTCCGGGCGGAGGACGGCTCCTGGACGCTCGGCCCGGCCCGCTTCGACGACCTCGGCCGCCTGGTCGCCCTGGGCGGCCTCGAGGTCGAGCACAGCGATGTCGACCTCTACCGCGCCCCCGTCGACAACGAGCGCGCCCGCACGCACTACCCGCTCGAGGCGCGCTGGAAGCGGATCGGTCTGGACGTGCCCCGCCGCCGCCTCGTCTCGCTCACGGCGGAGGGCGACGCGCTCGTGGTCCGCACCCGCCTGGGTCTGGACGGCAGCTCGCTCGGCGCGGACGTCACGACCACCTGGCGCGGCGACGCCTCCGCCGTCGAGGCGGCCGTGACCGTCACCCCGGCCGCGCACTGGCCCGCGGGCCTCCCGCTGCCGCGCGTGGGTTGGACCCTCGCCCTGCCGGGCGGCCTCGACGAGGTCGCCTACGACGGCGCCGGCCCGCACGAGTCCTACCCGGACACCGGCGGCGGCGCGACCGTGGGGCTGTGGACCTCGACCCTCGAGGACCTGCAGGTGCGGTACGTGTTCCCGCAGGAGAACGGCAATCGGGCCCGCGTCGTCGCCGCGGACCTGCGCGGCGAGGCCGGCTCCCTCGCGCTGCATGCGCCGGAGGGCCTGGGCCTCGCCGTGCGGCCCTGGTCCACCGCGGAGCTCGACCGCAAGGACCACGACGGCGCGCTCGAGGCCGACGGCCGCACCTGGGTGACGCTCTCCGCGGCGCTGCAGGGCGTGGGCTCCGCGGCCTGCGGCCCCGCGCCGCTCCCGGAGTACGTGCTGGACGCCTCCGAGCGAAGCTTCGGCTTCCGCCTCACACCGGGAGCCTGACCCGAGCAGGCATGCGCCCCGTCCACAGGGGTGCAGCGCCCCCGTGACCGGCCGATAGGCTGGACGCGGGGGCGCGCTCGTGTCCCGGGGACACGGAGGAGCACCATGACGCAGGGGTACGGCTCGCAGGGCCAGGGGTACGGATCGCAGGGCCAGGAGCCGGCACCGCAGGGGCAGGCACCGCAGGGGCAGTGGGCCCCGCAGGGCCAGGCGCAGCAGGGCCAGTGGGCCCAGCCGGGCCAGGCACCCCAGGGACAGTGGGCCCCGGTGACGCGCAGCCCGCAGGAGAAGGTCGCCGCCTACGCGAAGTGGATCCTGATCCTCACGATCGCCGTGGTCGCCGTGCGCGCCCTGGTCGACATCATCGGCTTCTCGACCGGATTCGCCGCCGGAGCGATCGGCGCCTCCTCAGGGGACTCCGACGCCGCCCTCGTCACCGCCGGGATCGGCGGGATCCTCGCACTCCTCGCTCTCGCGGTGAACGGCATCCTCTCGATCGCGCTGCTGGTCCTCGCGATCATGACGATCGTCCAGGGCACCGGCCGCGGCCGCACCGGCGCGATCGTCATCGTCGCGGCGCTCCTGCTGGGCGTGGTCGCCTCCTGGATCCTCCGCATCATCACGCAGGTGATCGTCGCGAACGCCGGATACGACGCGTACACCGCCGTCGCGATCATCTCGGCGGTCCTCGAGGCGATCCGCTGGCTCGTGATCTGCGGCGCGCTCCTCGTCGGCGCGATCATGATCCGCCGCTGGGTCGCCCAGCGCGCCTGACACCCGGCGCCCTCGCGCCCGCGCTCACGGGCCGAGGAGGTAGGCGGCATCCCCGGTCGTCACGAGCGCCCGACCGTCACCCAGCGCGTGCACGCTCTCGACCTCGTCGCCGTCAAGCGCCACGAGGTCGAGCCGCAGCCGCCCGCTCGCCGCGTCGATCGTGCGCACCCGCACGCCTGAGCGCGGGTCCAGCGACCGCTCCCGCGGCGCCGGCGTCACCACCGCGACGGTGCCCGCCGCGAGGTCGCCGCGCAGGTCCTCGAGCGGGGAGGCGAGCGGCGCGCTCCACGTGTTCTCCCCCGTCGCGGTGTCGTAGGCGAGCAGCTGGCCCTGATCGTTCGTGACGACCATGCGGGAGCCGTCGATGCCCACCCGGCTCGTGAACGCGCTCGCCTGCTCCACCCCGGCCCCGCCGGGGCGGGACCATGCCCCACCCGCCTCCGAGGCGACGATCTCACCGGTCGCGCCGGACCCCGCCTCGGTCCCGCTCGCGAGGACCCGGCCGTCCTCCATCCGCACCGTCCACTCCCCCGCGGGTGACGGGTCCGAGGTCCAGAGCTCCTC
Organism: Brachybacterium rhamnosum; assembly: GCF_039526185.1. Taxonomy (NCBI): domain Bacteria; kingdom Bacillati; phylum Actinomycetota; class Actinomycetes; order Micrococcales; family Dermabacteraceae; genus Brachybacterium; species Brachybacterium rhamnosum. The sequence goes on along the minus strand of NZ_BAAAIS010000002.1, from coordinate 1,284,895 downwards.
GCCGTCGCGGAACCCGGTCGCGGTGATCGCGCCGTCCTCCCCCGCGCACACGGTGAGCACGACGGGCTCCGTGTCGCCGGGTGCGGGATCGGTCGCGGCGATGCGGCACAGGTCCTCGGGCCCGGCGAGCACCCGGCCCATCGGGAAGCCGGTCGTCGGGTCCAGCTGCACCCACCCCTGGGCCGGGTCGAAGCGCAGCGGGACTGCGGGCAACACACCGGTGTCCGTGATCGCGTCGAGCAGACCCGCGGGCGCGTCGTCGACCGCGATCGCCGGGGCGGCAGGGCCGCCCGTGCCCGGGTCCGGCCCGCGCGGCGTCGTCGAGGCGTCCCCGTCGAGGACCTGCCAGAGCGGCTCCGGCGCGGCATCCGCCGACGGCGCCTCTGCCAGGTCGTACCCGGTGAGCAGGCACGCCCCCGCCTCGCACACGCGCGCCACGGCCACGTCCCCGGCCAGGGCGAGCACCGGCCCGGGGAGCGTCGCGAGGGCGACGGGCTCCCCGCCCCCGCCGGCGTCGAGCACGGTGGTGCCCGCCTCGCTCGTCCGCAGCAGGCGGGTCCCGTCCGCGGAGAGGGCGAGCGCCTCGTCGGCCCCGGACCCCACCGCCTGGACCCGGGTGCCGCTCAGCAGCTGCCCTCCCCCGGCGGCGCGGCGCACGAGCACGGGAGCGCCCGTCGCGCCGAGGCCGACCACCGTGTCGCCGTCGCCGAGCGGGGCGATCCGGGAGAGGGCGGCCGAGTCCAGCGACGGTGCGCGGGCGGCGATGAGCGCCGGCGCCGTGAGCGCCGTCGCGACCCCGAGCGCCAGCACCGCCGCAGCGGGCAGGAGCAGCGAACCCCGGCCCCGCCGCAGCGCCACCAGGCCGGCCCCCGCCGCGAGCCCCACGAGGACGCCCGCGGCGACGCGCAGCACACCCAGCAGCAGATGGTCGCCGAGCAGGGCGCACACCCCGGCGAGCGCCCCGAGCACGACCGCCGCGCCCGTCCAGGCGACCGGGTCCGGCCGCGACGGCCCGTCGTCCGGGGCTGCTCCGGCGCTCCCGGGACGTCGGGCGCTCCCGGGGTCCGGGACGTCGGCCTCGGTCACCGCGGGGTGCCGTAGTAGGCGCCGGTGGTCTCCTCCCGCAGGGCGTCGAGCTCGCCGGCGGTGATCGCCGCGCGGATCCGGTCCACGAGGCGCACCACGAAGCGCTCGTTGTGGATCGTGCAGAGGGTCGAGGAGAGCATCTCCTTGGCCCGGAACAGGTGGTGCACGTACGCCGCCGTGTAGTGCGTGCAGGTGTAGCAGTCGCAGGTCTCGTCGATCGGCGAGAACTGCCGGCGGTAGCGGGAGCCGGTGAGGTTCACGCGGCCCGTGCGCGTGTACACGGCGCTGTTGCGCGCCACGCGGGACGGGGAGACGCAGTCGAAGGTGTCCGCCCCCGCCGCGACCGCGGTGAAGAGGTCGTCGACCTCGCTGATGCCGAGCAGGTGCCGGGGCTTCGCCTCCGGGAGCTCGTCGGTCACCCAGCCCACGATCGTGCCCAGGTTCTCCTTCTCGAGCGCCCCGCCGATCCCGAAGCCGTCGAAGCCCCAGCCCTCGACGTCCATCGCGCCGAGGTCGCGCGCCGCCTTCCGGCGCAGGTCCTCGTACTGGGCACCCTGGATGACGCCCCACAGCTGCTGGTAGGGCCGATGGGTGCGGTCCGCGCTCAGCCGGGCGTGCTCGGCGAGGCAGCGGATCGCCCAGAGCCGAGTGCGCTCGAGGGCGCTCTCCTGGTAGCCGCGGGAGTTCATGAGCGTGGTCAGCTCGTCGAAGGCGAACATGACGTCCGCCCCGAGGCCGTGCTGGATCTGCATGGAGATCTCCGGCGTGAACCGGTGGACGTCGCCGTTGATGAAGGAGCGGAAGGTGACGCCGTCGTCGTCGACGTGCGCGAGACGCTCCTTGCCCTCCGCCACGGCATCGTCCTCACCGGAGGCCGTGCGGGCCTTCTCCCCGCCGGAGAACTCGCTCGAGAGCACCTTCTTGAAGCCGGCGCCGAGGCTCATCACCTGGAAGCCGCCCGAGTCGGTGTACGTGGGACCGGGCCAGTTCATGAAGGCGCCGAGCCCGCCCGCCTCGTCCACGAGATCATGCCCCGGCTGGAGGTACAGGTGATAGGCGTTGGCGAGCAGCGCCTGCGCGCCCAGCTCCGTCATCGACTCCGGCAGCACGGCCTTCACGGTCGCCTTGGTGCCCACGGGGATGAAGGCGGGCGTCGCGATCTCCCCGTGCGGCGTGGAGATGACCCCCGCGCGGGCCTTCTCGCCGTCCTGCGCGGTGACGGCGAAGCCGGTGCTCGCGCGCCCGGGATGCGCCGAGGGCGGAGGGACGGCGGAGGCGGCGCCCGTCGGGGCCGCGGGGGCGGTGGCGTCTGCAGGGGTCACCGGGACATGGTCCCACGACACGGGCTCGTGGGATCATGCCCGGGGAGCGTGCGGTGGGGGCCGGCGGCGCGTTCCCCTCACCGCGGCCACCCCCGGGACGACGTCGCCCCTCACCGCAGTGCCGGTGCTCGCCGCCTGCTGGCTCCTCGCCGCGGGGGCGCTCGCGGCGGGCGCCGCCGCGGACCGGCTCAGCGGACGTCCGCGCCCGTCGGCCCCGTCGGCCCCGTCGGCTCCGTCGGTCCCGTCCGCCCCACCGCCGCCGCCGCACGGGCGGCCCGCGCCCGGCGCGACAGCAGCAGACCCAGGCCGCCCAGGAGCAGATCCGCGAGGGTGAGCACCACGCGAGAGAGCAGCACGACCGCCAGCACCCCGCCCGTGGACAGGCTCGCACCGAGCATGATCGCGAGGATCGACTCGCGCACCCCGGCGCCCGCGGGCACCACGACGACGAGGAAGCCCACGACCCACGCGAAGCCGTAGCCGCCGATGCACAGGAGCACCGAGCGGGCGTCCGCCTCCATGCCCACGCCGACCGCGAGCACCCACACCTGCAGACCCGCGACGATCCAGGCGAGCAGCTGCCAGCCCACGGCCGCGCCGATGCCGCGCCAGCGCAGGGGCCGCTCGAGCGGCTCCCCCTTGGTCACGCGCAGCGCGAGCGCGACGATCCGGCCCAGCACGGGCGGCAGCAGCACGATGACGAACAGCGGCAGCAGCACCAGCACCCAGCCGAAGCGGTCCGCGAGGGCGGGCGGGGAGAAGGGCATCGAGATCGCGGCGAGCATGAGACCCGTGACCATCGAGATCAGCAGCGTCACGAGCATCGCGGAGACGCTGCGGCGGCGAGGGATCCTGTGGTCCGCACCCATCTCCGCCGCGGCGACGATGTTCCACACGCCGCCGGGCACGTACTTGCCCAGCTGCGAGACGAGGAAGACGGGCGCCGCGGAGCTCATGGGCAGCGGCGTGCCGTGGTCGGCGAGCACCGCCCGCCAGGACAGCATCGTCAGGACCACGTAGACGAGTCCCAGGGCGAGCGCCGCGACGAGCAGCAGCGGGTCCATCGAGACGAGCGCCGCGGAGACCTCGTCCCACTGCGAGACGACCGCCCAGACGGCGAGCGCGAGCGCGACGACGAGGAACCCGGCCTTCACGGCGCGGGAGCGCAGCACCTCGAGCACGCGGCTCATCGGGCGGCCTCCGCCGCGAGCCGGTCCCGGAGCGGGGCGACGACGGCCGCGGGATGGAAGGCGTCCCGGGCCGCGGCGGCGGCGCGGTGCGCGGCCGCGAGGGCCGCGGGATCCCCCGCGAGGCGGCGCAGGGCCGCGGCGAGCGCGCCCTCGTCCCCCGCGGGGACGAGCACGGCGGCGTCGCCGAGCACCCGGCGCTGGGGCGCGGTGTCCGAGGTGACCACGGCGCACCCGGCGGCGATGCCCTGGTAGACCTTGTTGGGGACCACGTCCTGCCCCTTCGCGGAGGTGCCGACGATGCCGAGGCACACGTCGTGGCCGGCGACCACGGCCGGGAGCTCCGCCGCGGGCACCCAGGAGGTCCAGGTCACCGAGTCGACGCCGGCGAGGATCTCCTCGCACTCCTCGAGGTCCTGGCCGCCGCCGATCAGCGTCGCGCGCACCGGCGCCCCCTCCTCGTGGAGCAGGCGCAGGGCGCGGGCGATCGTGGGCGTGCCCTGGAGCGGCGTGAACAGGCCGTAGAAGACGACGGAGAGCTCCTCGCCGGCGGGGGCTCGCGGAGCCTCCGCCGCGGCGAACCAGTCCTCGGGGGCGCCGACGGGCACCACGACGCCGCGGTCCGCGACGGCGGGGGCGAGCCGGGCGCCGTGCTCGGGGGTGTCCACGACGACGAGGTCGGCGGCGGAGGTCGCGAGGCGGTCCAGGACCCGCAGCACGGCGAGCTTGAGGCCGCCGCTCTCGCCGCGGTCCTGGGCGGTGCCCGCCGCGAAGATGAGGTGGTCCAGCACGATCGTGGTGCGCGGGAACAGGACCCGCGCGAGCAGCACGTCGAAGTGGCCCAGGTAGCCCACGACGATCGCGTCGGGCGCCCGGCGGCCGCGCAGGCGCAGGCTGCCGGCCGCGAGGCCCGCCCAGCGGGAGCCCAGTCGCAGCGCGAGCTTCCCGAGCAGCCAGGGCTTGCGCAGCAGCTCGACCCGCTCCGCGGTGCTCAGCCCGAGCGGGCGGTTCAGCTCCGTGACCTCCCAGCCGCTCGCGGCCAGACCGTCCAGTAGCACCCCGACGCGGGGGTGCTGGTCACGGTCGTAGGTGCCGAACCCGAGCAGGCGGCTCATGCGTCGCGGCGGGGAGCCGTGGACTCTCGGCCCACGGCCGTCGCCCACTGGTCCACGACCGCGTCGTCGGTGACGGGTCCGGTGTGCTGCGCCGGGTCGAGCACGCGCTCCCCGTCCACCCATCCGGTGGCGACGGGCCCGGTGGAGGTGGGCACGGTCTCGCCGGAGCCGACGAGCGGGTTGTTCGGCGTCCCGTACTGCACGAGCTTGATCCGTTCGAGGGCCTCCTCGACGAGCACGCGGTTCGTGCGCTGGAGATCCGCGATGATCATGAGCACGAGCGTCATGAACGCGCAGGTGAGCAGCATCAGGCCGAAGATCAGCGACTGGATGTGGCCGTCACCCTCGCCCATGATCGCGTAGACCAGGAAGCGCACGAACGGGATGAGGCCGATGACCCCGGTGACCGCAGCGATCCAGCCGAGCACGTGGTGCGGCTTGAACATGAGGTAGGCCCGCACGATGGCGGAGCCGGACTTCGCCATGTGCTGGAAGATGTTGTTGAACAGCCGCGACTCACGGGTCTTGGGGTTCGTGTCGATCGCGACCGAGGCGATCCGCAGCCGCTTGTTGCCGGCCTGGATGATCGTCTCCATGCAGTAGGAGAACTGCGTGATGACGTTGAGGCGGAGCAGGGACGCCTTGGAGTAGGCGCGGAAGCCGGAGGCGGCGTCCGGCAGCTCGGTCTCCGCGGCGATGTTCACGACCTGCGAGCCGACCTGCTGCATGACCTTCTTGAACGGCGAGAAGTGCGCGATCTTCTTGGTCTGGCGGTCCGCGATGGCGATGTCCGCCTCGCCGGAGACGACGGGCGCGACGAGATCCGCGATGCGCTCCTGCTTGTACTGGTTGTCGCCGTCGGTGTTCACGACGATGTCCGCGCCGTGGGCGAGGGCGTAGTCCACACCGTCGCGGAAGGAGCGCGCCAGCCCCATGTTGCGGGCGTGGACGACGAAGTGCTTCACACCGTGCGCCTTCGCGACCTCGATCGTCCGGTCCGTGGAGCCGTCGTCGATGATGAGCACCTCGACGGAGTCGACGCCGGGCAGCTCCTTGGGGATCGTGTCGAGGACGAGCGGGAGCGTCTGCTCCTCGTTCAGGCACGGGATCTGGACGAAGACCTTCATGGGGACATCACCTTGTCGTGGACGTGACCGGGTCCCGCGGACGCTTCCGCCGACGGCCCCCGGCACTGCGCGGAACCGGGTCAGTGTATCCAGGTCACCCCAGGGGGTCGCCGTAGCGGTCGTCACCCGCATGTCGTGACCCCGGCCACCACCGAGTGGGGTCGCCGGGCTCGCTACGCTGAGCCGGTCCCGCCCCGTACCGCCCAAGGAGCCACCCCGTGCGCCGTTTCCTGTCCGCCGACGCCGCCGTGACCGCGGGAATCCTGGTCATGGTGCTCGCCGCGACCACCGCCCGCAGCTTCCTCACCCCGCTGTTCTCCTCGGGGGACGAGATGGCGCACTTCGACTACGCGGTGCAGGTGTGGCACGGGGACCTGCCGGTCTTCGAAGAGGGCCTGCAGGTGCAGCTGCCCTGGGGCACGCGCCCGCCCGTGCAGTGGACCTCGCAGCACCCGCCTCTGTTCTACCTGCTGCTCGCCCCCGTGGTGGGGCCCCTCTACGACGCCGGGCACCCGTACATCGCGGGCATGGCGGGGCGCGTGCTCAACACGGTGCTCGCCGCGGCCCTCTGCGCGGCGGTCATGTGGGCCGTGCGGCCGCTCTCGGGCGGGCGGCGCTGGATCCCGTGGATCGCCGGACTCGCCGCGGGCGCCTCCCCCTGGGTGATGGGCGTGGGCAGCGCGATCTACAACGACGACATCGCCGCCCTCGAGCTCACGGTGGTGCTGGGGGCGGCTCTGCGGCTGATCACCGTGCCGCGCGATCCCGCCGCGCCGGGTCGCGGCAGGATCTGGTGGGTGCTCGGGATCGCCGCGGTGTGCGCCTCCCTCACCCGGCTGGCTCTGATGCCGCTGGTCCTCGTGGTCTTCGCCGCGCTCGTGCTGCGCGGACTGGCGGCGCCCGGGCCGCTGTCGCGGCTGCGCTGGCTGCTGCGACCCACGGTGATCGGTCTCGCGATGATCGGGGCGTCGGGCTGGTTCTACCTGCGCAACCTGCGCCTGACCGGGTCGGTCTCGGGCGGGCACCCCGACTGGGCGATGGCGCACACCGACCGCACCGATCCGCCGTCGGTGCCCGAGGTGGTCACGGACCCGACGTACTGGGCGAAGCTGCTGGGTGTCTTCTCCCCGGGGAACACCCCGGGCGGGATCACGCTCTGGGGCCTGCTGGTCGCACCGGTCGTGTTCGGCGCGGTGCTCGCCCTGGTCGCCGCGCGGCGGGACCGTCGCACCGCCGTCGTCGGGGGCGAGGCGGCGCAGACCGTCCCGCGGCCGTTCGTCCTGCCGGGGGTCCTGATGCTCGCCGTGGTCACCGCGGTGCTGCTGCTCATGCAGTTCGTGTACGTCTCGAAGGAGGCGGGAAACCTCTTCCCGCGCTATTCGCTGCCGGTCCTGGCGGCGACCTGCCTGCTGCTCGCCTGGGGACTCGGGGGGCTGCGCCGAGCTGTGCCGGTGCTGCTGACGGCGTGGTCCGTCCTGGCCTGGTGGCAGGTCGTCGGCTATCTGCTGGACCGTCCGCGCATCTCGGCCCCGGACCAGGCGGCGCTGCGGCCCGACCTCGCCCTGCCGCTGCTCGTGGTGGCCGTGCTCGCGGCGACGGCGACCACGGTGCTGGTCGTCGTCGCCTCGCAGCGTGAGCGGGGCAGAGCGCACCGCGCCTGACGCGCTCACCCGCTCAGCCGGCGGAGGGCTCCTCCAGCGCCCCAGCGGCCCGCATCTCGTCCTGCAGCGGCCCGGGCATGATCCACACCCGGTAGCCGTCGGTGATCTCACCGCGGGCGGCGACCGCCCCGAGCGAGGCGGCCTCGGGCCAGTCCTCGCAGGACAGGACCACGTCGGCGTCGTAGTCGGCGGGGTCGAAGACCGTGTCCATGGTGGTCGGCGTGATCCAGTAGGCCACGTAGTTCTGGACGACCGCGTTGTTGACCCCCGCCGGCTTGCAGGTGCGGTCGTAGTCGACCTCCTGCGGGCCGTAGGTGCTCTCGATCTGCTGCACCTCGACGGCGATCGCCGGCACCCCGCCCTCGCGCTCCTGGAAGCTGTCGGTCGCGGGGTCCGCGGCGACGGTGCCCACCCCGGCCGCCGCGAGGAGCGCACCGGCCAGGGCGATCGCGGGCACCCGGCGCCCCTTCCCCAGGGTCGTCGCGAGCAGCACGAGCATGGCGACCACAGTGGTCACGGACGCGACGGCCCAGAACCGGTTGGCGTTGGTAAGGGTGGGGACGAGTCCCCAGGTCCAGGTGGCCGCGTCCGCGTGAGGCAGCAGGGAGGCCCAGGGCATGACCCCGCCGATGTGCGCCGGCGTGATGTAGCCCCAGGTGGGGGCGTCGGGAGCGACCCACAGCACGGTGGGGACGATGACCGCGAGCGCGGCGAGGCCGGCGACGACGAGGACGGAGGTGCGCAGTCCTCGCACCAGCGCGGCGAGCCCCGCCGCGACGATCAGGGCGGTGACGGGCTCCATGTAGCGTCCGTAGATCCAGGCGTCCAGGCGTCGCCAGTCGGCGAGGTACAGGGACTCCTCGTTCGCCCAGGAGGCGATCGAGACCAGGAAGATCCCGAGGAACATGGCCCCCACCAGGCTCGCCGGGCCGACGGCGCGGTGCCGCCGCAGCTCGGTCCAGATGATCCACAGCACGACGACCACCCCGACGAGGAACACCCCGAGCGTGGCCACGGTCTGGTTCCAGCTCTGTCCGAGGACGACCCGCAGGATGATGGACGGGCGTGCGGTGGAGAGGTTCTCGGTGAGGTTCAGCCCCTGCTTGAAGCTGCCCTGCAGGAGGTCGACGTTCAGCTGCATGGCGTAGCGATAGCTGAGCCATCCCAGCGGGGCGGCGACCGCGAGGCCCACCAGCGAGGCCTTCCAGCTGCGCAGCGCGAACAGGGCCAGCCAGATGAGGCAGGCGATGAGCAGCACGGTGGCGCGGGAGTGCATGAACCCGGTCAGCACGGCAAGCAGTGAGAACACCGCCGCCCGCGGCATCGTCGGCCTCTCCCACAGCCGGATGGCGGCGAGCACGAGCAGGGCGATGACGAGGAAGAGGGGCTTCTCGCTCATCGTGTAGTCCGACTGGACGGCGCGTGAGGGAATGCTCATGACGATCGCGCCGACCACCACCGCCTGCGCGGGGGTCAGGCCGAAGCGCCGCACGATGAGGGCGAGCGGCCAGATCGTGAGGATCGCCACGCCCACCCCGACCCAGATCACCGCGGCATAGAACACGGCCGGGCTGGAGGTGACCCACCACAGCGGCGCGATCATCAGCGACCACGCCGGGAAGTAGCCGGCTCCCTCGACGGGGGTGATCTGCCCGCCGCCCTGCGCGAAGTACCTCGCGTACTCGAGCAGGGTCACCTCGTCGAAGGGGAACGACGGGGTCACCGCGCCGAGCGCGATGTAGCAGTTCAGCGCCGCGCAGACGAGGACGGCGATCCCGGCGAGGACCGTCCACGGGAGGCGCGCGGCACGGGCGTCGTCGGCACGGTCCCCGTCCCTCCACGGAGTCCAGGAGGGCGGTGCGTCGAGGGCGGTCATCGGGGACTCCCGGGGGCGGAGACGGAGCGAGCCCGGTCGGGTCGCGGGACCGTGTCATCGTACGGGCGCCGCCTGCGACTACCATTCTGGACATGCGAATCACGACGGTGGGATGTGGATACCTGGGCGCGGTCTACGCCGCCTCGATGGCCTCGATCGGGCACGAGGTGCTCGGCCTGGACGTGGACCAGAGGAAGATCGACGGCCTGAACGAGGGCATCGCCCCCTTCCACGAGCCGGGCTTCGAGAAGGTCCTCGCCGAGGCGCTCGCCTCCGGCCGCCTGCGCTTCTCCACCGACTACTCCGACGCCGCGGACTACACCGCGCACGTCATCTGCGTGGGCACCCCCCAGCAGATCGACGGCGCCGGCGCGGACCTCACCTACGTCCACGCCGCGGTCGACTCCCTCCTCCCCCACCTCTCGGACACGGCCGTCGTCCTCGGCCGCTCCACCGTGCCCGTCGGCACCGCGGCCTCCCTGCGCGAGCGCCTCCGCGCCGGCGGCTCGAACGCCCCGCTCGCCTGGAACCCCGAGTTCCTCCGCGAGGGCTTCGCCGTCAAGGACACCCTCCACCCCGACCGCATCGTCTACGGCCTGCCCGAGGACCCCGCCGAGGCCGCCCGCGCCCGTGAGGTCCTCGACGAGATGTACGCGCCGATGCTCGAGGTCGAGACCCCGCTGGTGATCGGCAACTACGCGACCGCCGAGCTCGTGAAGGTCTCCGCGAACTCCTTCCTCGCCACGAAGATCTCGTTCATCAACGCCGTCGCCGAGGTCTGCGAGGCCACCGGCGCCGACGTCTCCGTCATCGCCGAGGCGATCGGCCTGGACGACCGGATCGGCCCGAAGTTCCTCCGCGCCGGCATCGGCTTCGGCGGCGGCTGCCTGCCCAAGGACATCCGCGCCTTCATGGCCCGCGCCGGCGAGCTCGGCGTCACCGAGGCCCTCGGGTTCCTCCGCGAGGTCGACCACGTCAACAACCGCCGCCGCGACCACGTCGTGAACATGGCCCGCAAGGCCCTCGGCGGCAGCTTCACCGGCAAGCGGGTCGCCGTGCTCGGCGCCGCCTTCAAGCCCGACTCCGACGACACCCGCCAGTCCCCCGCGCTGTACATCGCCTCGAAGATCTCCGGCCGCGGGGCCGACGTCGTCGTCACCGACCCCGCCGCGAACGAGCGCGTCCACGCCGAGCGCCCCAACCTCGCCATCGCCGAGGACGCCTACGCCGCCGCGAAGGACGCCGACCTCGTCCTCCTGCTCACCGAGTGGACACAGTTCAAGGAGCTCGACCCCGTCGCCCTCAAGGAGGTCGTCGGCACGGCGCACATGATCGACGGCCGCAACGTCCTGGACCCGCAGCAGTGGCGCGACGCCGGCTGGACCTACCAGTCCCTGGGCCGTCCCTGAGCGGCGGGCACCGCCCCGCCTGAGCTCGGACCCGCGCCAGAGAGCCGACGATCCGCTCGCCCGACGACGACAGGGCGCCCGCACCGCGCGGGCGCCCCGATCGGTCTGCCCCGCCGCGTGACGCGCTCGAGGACTGGACGCAGGGTGAGCAGGAGCCCGAGCCCCGCACGGCGCCCCGCTCGCGGCTCGGGGACTGGCTGAGCCCGCCCCTCGCGCCGCGCGCCACCGCGCTCGAGGACTGGCTGCAGGGCCCGATCGAGGCGCACGTCGAGCAGGAGGCCCAGGACGCCTGGTCGACGGGCGAGTCGGTCTCCGGGCGGGAGGAGACGCCGGACCGAGCAGCCGCTCCGGGGGACGACCCGGCCCCGGCGCCGGCGGGTCTCCCCGAGCGGCCCCGCGCCCGGCCCGCGTTCCGCGCCGAGCTGCACGGCCTGCGCGCCGTCGCCCTCGGGCTCGTCGCGGTCTACCACATCTGGCTCGGCCGCGTCTCCGGCGGCGTCGACGTCTTCCTGTTCCTCTCCGCCTTCTTCCTCACCGGCACCTTCGTGCGCCGCCTGGAGAGCGGCCGCCCGCTCGGCGTGCCCCGCTACTGGCTGCACACCTTCAAGCGGCTGCTGCCGCCCGCGGCGGTGACTATCCTGCTCGTGCTGCTGGGGACGGGCCTGCTGCTGCCGGCCTCCGCCTGGCCCTCGATCATGCAGCAGGCGGTGGCCTCCGCCGCCTACGTCGAGAACCTCGTGCTCGTGCAGCTGCAGGTCGACTACCAGGCGCGGGACGCCGGGGCCGCCTCGCCGCTGCAGCACTTCTGGTCCCTCAGCGTGCAGGGACAGGCGTTCGTGCTGTGGCCCCTGCTCTTCGCCCTCGCGCTCCCGCTCGCACGCCGCGGCCGCGGCGTGCGACGCCCCCTGACAGTCCTCATGCTCGTGATCGGAGCGGCCTCCCTCGCCTGGTCCGTGCACTCCACGGCGATCCAGCAGCCGGTCGCCTACTTCGACACCCTGGCCCGGCTGTGGGAGTTCGCGGCCGGCTCCCTGCTCGCCCTCGCCCTGCCCGCGATCGACCGCCTCACCGGGGCGGCCCGGCCGGAGGACGGGACCGCCCCGCGGCTGCGGTCGCTGCGGGCGCTCTCCGGATGGGCGGGCATCGCGGGGCTGCTCGCCGTCGGCATCGTCCTGGACGTGTCCTCGCAGTTCCCCGGCTGGATCGCCGTGGTGCCGCTGATCGCGGCGGGCGCGGTCGTGGTCGCCGGACACTCGGGCACGCGGTGGGGCGCGGACCGCCTGCTCTCGACCCGGCCCGCGGCGTTCGTCGGCGACATCTCCTACGCGCTCTACCTCGTCCACTGGCCGATGCTCGTGCTGTGGCTGCACGTGAGCGGCCACCAGCGCGCCGGTCTGCTGGACGGGCTCGTCCTGCTCACCGCCGCGGTGCTCCTCGCCTGGGGCCTCACCCGGCTCGTGGACGCGCCGATCCGCCGCTCCGCCTGGCTCGAGGCGCGGCCCTGGCGCGCGCTCGCCGCCGTCGGCCTCAGCGTGGCGCTCGTGGCCGGGACCACCGGCACCTGGTGGGGCCTGCTCCAGCGCGAGGCGGCCGCGGAGCCCGCGGCGACCGCCGCCCCCGCCGAACCCACCGACGAGGTGCTCACCGAGGCGCCCGCCCAGATCCTGCCGCAGGGCTGGGAGCTCGGCTCGCAGTGGCCGAACCTGCCCGAGTCCTGCGCCGGGGACCTCGCCCCCTCGACGACCTTCCGGCACGTCCCCTGCCAGCAGCTGCTGCCCGACGGCACCGCTCACGCCGGGCTGCTCGTCGTCGTCGGCAGCTCCCACGCCCGCCAGTACATCCCCGCGATCCTGCCCTGGGCCCAGGAGCACGACCTGCAGGTCGTGAACCTCCACATGGACAGCTGCGACTTCGTGCCCGGCACCGAGGAGAGCCGGTACTGCTCGGGGTACAACGACTACGTGCTCTCCTACCTCGACGCGGTGCAGCCCGACGTGGTGCTCACGAGCTCCACGCGCACCGTCCCGGACTCCGCCGAGGAGACCACGCCGGAGGGCATGGTCACCGCGGTGCAGGAGCTCACCTCGCGCGGCATCGACGTCATCAGCGCTCGCGACACCCCGCGCTGGACCGAGGACGAGTACGCGTGCGCGGAGGCGGTGATCGGGGCCGACGGCACCCCGGTGGAGGCCGACGCCGCCTGCGGCGCGGACGCCTCCGCGAAGCTCGCCCCGGAGAACCCGGCCGCGGGCCTCACCCCCGCCGAGGGCGGCGGCAGCCTCACGCTCCTGGACCTCAGCGCACAGATCTGCCCCGAGGGCCGCTGCTCCCCCGTGCTCGGCGACACCTACGTGTACATGGACGACGACCACCTCACCAAGCGCTTCACGCAGCTGGCCCTCGCCCCCGCGGCGACCGCGGTCCTCGACGGGCCCACCGGCCCGCTCAGCGTCCGGGAGCGCGCGGAAGGAGGCTCCTGAGATGGACCTGCTCGCCGGGACCCTCCTCGCCGCGATCGCCACGATCGCGGTGCTGGCCCTGCCGGGGCTGCCCCTCGCGCTCGCCCTGCGGATGCGCGGGCTCGCGCTGTGCGCGGTGCTGCCCGTGCTCTCCCTCGCCGTCATCGCGCTCTCCGCGGAGGTCGGGCACGAACTGCGGGCGGACTGGTCGCTGCTCGTGCCGCTGGCCCTCGGGATCCTGCTCGCCGGGGTCGTGCTCGGGGCGCGCGAGCTGCACCGTCGGCGTGCGGGGCCGCGCCCCCGACACCTGGTTGCCGCAGGCCGTCCCGCGCTTCCGCTCCTGCCGACGGGGCGCGAGGGCCTGCGGGCCGCGCTCGCGCCCGCCGCGGGACTGCTCCTCGGCGGCGGGAGCCTGCTGGTGCTGCAGCTGCGGCGCATGGGGTCGGTGGACGCCGTCAGCCAGACCTTCGACAACGTCTTCCACCTCAGCGCCGTGCGGCACGTGATGCGCCTGCACGACGCCTCCGTCGGCGTCGTCGGCGGGATGACCCGCCTGCCCGGGGAGTCCGGCTACTACCCGGCCCTGTGGCACCAGGCGGCGAGCCTCGTCGCCCAGCTCTCGGGGCAGGACGTCGCCCTCGCCTCGAACGTGCTCATGCTCGCCGCCGGCTGCCTCGTGTGGCCGCTGGGGATGATGGCCCTCGTCGGCTCCGCGACCTCGGGCGGTCGGGCCGCCGTCGGCCTCGCCGGAGCCCTCGCCGGGATCAGCGGCGCCTTCCCGCTCGAGCTCATGAGCTGGGGGCTGCTGCTGCCCTACCTGCTCTCGATCGCCCTGCTGCCCACGCTGCTGCTCGGGGCCGCGCACCTGCTCGCCCTCTCCCCCGCCGCGCGCCGGCCCGATCCCGCGCAGCTAGCGGCGATCCTGATCGCCTCCCTGCTCGCCGTGACCCTCGCGCACCCGCAGGGGTCGCTCGCGGCGATCGTGCTCGGGCTGCCGATGGCGCTCGTCGCCGTGGGGATGCGTGTGCGCTCGCTCCGCCGCGGGGACGCGGACGCCCCCGCGGGGCTCGCGGCGACCGCGGGGCTCGCCCTGCTCGCCCTCGCCGCCGGCCTCGTCGGGTGGAGCATCGCGCGGCCGTCCCGCGGCGCCTCCTCCTGGGACCGCACCGCGCGTCCCGGGGAGGCGGTGCGCCAGGTGCTCTCCCTGGCCCCCAACTCGTCGCAGGCCTTCCTGCCGCTCGCGCTGATCCTGCTCGTCGCGGTGCTCGCGGTCGCGCTGCGGAGCCGCTCGCGCTGGCTGCTCGCCCCGTGGCTGGTCGCCGCCGGCGCCGACGTCCTCATCCGCTCCCTGCCCGAGGGGGACCTGCGCTACCTGCTCACCGGGCCCTTCTACAGCGACAACCACCGGGTCTCCGCGCTGACCGTGGTGCTCGCCGTGCCCCTGCTCGCCGTGGGCCTCGAGGCGATCGGGCGGGCGCTCCGGGACCGGGCGGCGGCGCGCGGCGCGCCGGCGTCCGTGCTCACCGCGATCGGGGCGCTCGGCGTGCTCGTCGCCCCGCTCGTCCTCGCCGTCTCCTGGGCCTCCCCCGCGACCGGCCAGGCGGAGCGCGGCGCGTTCCCGCAGTGGCAGGGGCGACAGCTGCTCTCCCCGGACGAGCGCGCGCTGCTCGCGGAGGTGCCGGGGATCGTGCCTCCGGACGCCGTGGTCGCGACCAACCCCTGGAACGGCAGCTCCCTCGTCTACGCGCTCGCGGACCGCGAGGTGACGAGCCTGTACATGTCCGAGGAGGTGCCGCGCTCCACGAAGCTGCTGCACGACCGGCTGGACGAGGCGCGGCACGACCCGCGGGTGTGCGACGCGATGCACGAGGAGGGCGTCGAGTACGCCCTGGACTTCGGGCCCGAGGAGCTCTGGGACCGCCGCGACACGATGTCCGGGATGACGGACCTCTCCTCCTCCGGCGTCGGGGTCATCGTCGCGCAGGAGGGCGACGCGAAGCTCCTGCGCCTGCTCCCCTGCCGCGGCACCGATGGTTCAATGAGGTCGTGACCTCCACCGCTGAGCATCCCGCACGCCCGTCCGGCTCCACCGGCCCCTCCGGCCCCTCCTCGCAGGCCCGCGACGTCGCCCTCGACCTGGGCGCCTTCGTCACCGCCTCGCCCTCGAGCTACCACGCCGTCGCCGAGGCCGCCCGACGGCTCGAGGCCGGCGGCTTCCGGAGCCTGCTGGAGACCGAGGACTGGACCGCGGAGGACGTCGCCGGCGAGCGCTACGTGATCCGCGACGGCTCGATCATCGCGTGGTCCGCCCCCGAGGGGTCCGACTCCCGCAGCGCGTGGAGGATCGTCGGCTCGCACACCGACTCCCCCGCCCTCAAGCTCAAGCCCACGCCCCGGTACGGCGGCGGGGAGGGCGTCGCCCAGGTGGGCGTCGAGGTCTACGGCGGGCCGCTGCTGAACTCGTGGCTGGACCGCGAGCTGCGCCTCGCCGGCCGGCTGACGCTCTGGGACGGCACGACCGTGCTCACTTCCACCGGCCCGCTGCTGCGGATCCCCCAGCTCGCGGTGCACCTGGACCGCGCCGTGAACAAGGAGGGGCTGGTCCTGGACCCGCAGCGCCACCTGCAGCCGGTCCTGGGCCTCGAGGGTCAGGCGGGTCAGGCGGGCCAGGGCGGTCAGGGCGGGCTCGACGTCATGGCGATCCTCGCGGCGGAGGCCGGCGTGGACGCGGAGGACGTCGCCGGGTTCGACGTCGTCACCGTCGACGCACAGGCCCCCGCGCTGTTCGGCGCCCACGAGGAGTTCCTCGCCTCCGCGCGGCTCGACAACCTCACCTCGGTGCACGCGGAGGTCGAGGCCCTGCTCTCCGTCGCCGACGGCCCCCGCGAGGAGGGCGACCCGATCGCGCTCCTCGTCGCCAACGACCACGAGGAGGTGGGCTCCGCGAGCCGCTCGGGCGCCGCCGGGCCGTTCCTCGAGGACGTGCTCGTGCGGATGCACGCGGCGCTCGGCGGGGACGACGCCTCGCGCCGACGCGCCTTCGCCTCCTCGCTCGTGGTCTCGGCGGATGCCGGCCACGCGGTGCACCCGAACTACCCCGAGCGCCACGACCCCGTGACCCGTCCGCGGCTGGGCGAGGGGCCGATGCTGAAGATCAACGCCCAGCAGCGCTACGCGACCGACGCCGTGGGCATCGCGGCCTTCGTCGCCGCCTGCGACGACGCGGGCGTGCCCCACCAGCACTTCGTCTCGAACAACGCCATGCCCTGCGGGTCGACGATCGGCCCGATCACGGCGACCCGGCTCGGGATCACGACGGTGGACGTCGGCATCACGCTGCTGTCGATGCACTCCGCGCGCGAGATGTGCGCGGTCGAGGACCCGCTGCTGCTGCAGAAGGCCTGCGCGGCCTTCCTGCGCGGCTGAGGACGGCGGCGGCCGGGCTCAGGTGGGATTCCTCTCCCGGTCCCGGGCGATCGCGATCCGCTCGACCTCGTCGCGCACCGCGCGGGCCTCGGCGATCGCCGGGTGGTCCGGGTCGCCGCCGCTGCGGCGCTGGGCGTCCTTGACGAGCTCCTCCGCCTGGTACCAGGCGTCCTCGAGGTGACCGGTCTCGGCGGTGGCGAGGGCGAGCTCGCCGCGCACGGCCATGGCCTCCTCGGTCGTGGACTCGCCGGCCTCGAGCAGCTCGAGCAGGCGATGGGTGGCGTCGTGGACACGCTGGGCGGGACTGGTCACGGCACAATGGTGCCATGACCGCCGCCAGCGCCCTCCCCGTCCTCGTCCCCTCCGCCGCGGGGCACGGGGTCCCGCTCATCGAGGCGCTGCAGTCCCGCGGGTACACGATCGACCACTGCCCCTTCCTCGAGCTGCGTCCGCAGCGGGATGCGGACACCCGCCTCGCGATCGAGGACCTCCTCGAGGGTCGCTACGCGGTGGTGGTGGTCGAGGGACCGCTCTCCGCCCAGCTGCTCGTGGAGGACGTGCTCGGGACGGGCTCCGCGCTCCCGCCCGGGCTGCGCGTCGTCTCCGCCGGCTTCGAGACGGCGGAGGCGCTCCGGGCGGGCGGCATCACCCCCACCGCGACCGCCTCGGACGCCGAGGCCTCGATCGCGCAGGCCGTCGGTCCTGCGGGCGGCGGTGCTACCGGTGACCGCGCGGCAGCCGGGCCGTCCGAGCTGCTGCTGCTCGGCTCGGCCCTGCTCCCGCCGACCCTGCGCACCTCCCTCGAGCGCGCCGGGCACCGGGTGACCACGGTCGTCGGCTACCGGCCCCGCACCACGAGCCTGGACCCGCAGGTCGTCCGGGACCTGCGGCTCGCGGGGTACAGCGCGGTCGTGCTGCCCACGACGCTGCTCGCCTCCCTCGCCGGGCACCTCGGCATCCACCGGGACATCCGGGTGGTCACCGTGCACCACGAGGCCACGGGCGCCGCCCAGGCGAAGGGCCTCACCGTCCACGGCGAGGCGGCCGAGCCCAGCCCGTGGGCGCTCGCCGCGGCGGTCGACGCGGCCGTCCGCGCCGCCGTCCCCGTCACGGGCAGGCCCTGAGCATGGAGATCAACCCGTACGACGCCCGGCTGCGGATGCTGCAGCAGGTCGACTCGGTCCAGCAGCAGCGGGAGGCGACGCCCGGCGAGGAGACCGCCGGATGCCCCGGCTGCCCCTACTTCTGGACCTGCCCGGTGCCGCACCGCGGCGAGGAGGTGCGGGCGCCCGAGCAGATCGAGATCGCGGACGTCGCCGATCAGCTGGCGCCGCGGGGCGAGTACCGCCCGCGGGACGAGAGCGACGTGGGCTGGACCGACGTCTGGATCGAGACGGACGAACCCGATGTGCCCGTTGAGGCCGAAGGGGCTGACGAGCCCGAGGTGCCGCACGCGGCGGCGCCCTCGCGCTCAGGCCGTCGTCGCCTCTTCCGGCGTCGTCGCTGAGATCCCGCGGCGCACGGCGGCCTGGGCGAGATCGCGCGCGGAGGACGGCGGGACCGTGAGGTCCACGCGCATCCACCCCGCGGTGTGCATCGGGTCGTCCTCGGCGGCGCCGGCGCCACCGGTCACCGCGGCGGCGCTCACGCCCTCGCCCGAGATGTCGATGCCGAAGATCGTGTGGAAGGCCTCGACGTAGGCGTCGGCCTGGCCGGTCTGCGCGAGGTGCCGGGCGCGCTCGGAGGGGTCGTGCATGACCTTCGCGAGGATCCGGCGGATGCTGCGCTCGAGGACGTCGGCCGTCTCGCCGTCGACGTCCTGGCGCAGGCGGTCGATCTCGGCATCGGCCGTGTCGGCGACCTGGCGGCGGAGGGCGGCCATCGCCGGGTCCACGCGACGCACCTCCTGCTGCACGCGGAAGGCCTCGACGGTCTCCTCGACGATGTCCTGGGCGAGCAGCAGGGCCGGGTCGGCGTCGTCCGTCCCCACCTCGAGGTCGCGCAGGCCCAGCACGGTCACGCCGCGCAGGTGCCGCACGAGGGGGTGCAGGTCGGAGTGCAGGGCCAGGTCGAGGACGACGGTGCGGCCCGCGCCGAGGAAGCGGTCCGGGAACAGGCTCGTGCCGCGGCCGGAGCAGGCGACCACGAGATCCGCCTCCGCGATCGCCTGCTCGAGGCTCTCCGCGCCGACGGCCTCGATGCCGTGGCGGCGGGCGAAGCCGAGCTCGCGGCCCGAGGGCGAGTGGACCTGGATGCGCTCGGCGCCGCGGCGCAGCAGCTCGGCGACGCCGAGGCGCGCGTAGGCGCCGGTGCCGACCACGAGCGCCCTGCGCCCCTCCATGCCGCCGAGCTCCGCGGCAGCGCGGTCGATCGCGACGGCGGCGCCGGAGCGGCCGGACGCGCCGATCGGCGCCTGGGTGGCGACGCGCTTGGCGCAGCGGAAGGCGTGCTGGAAGAGGTCGTGCAGGAGGGAGGTGGTGTGGCCGGTGCGGCGCGCGGCCTCGTAGGCGGCGCGCACCTGCCCGGCGATCTCCGCCTCGCCGAGGACGACGGAGCGCAGCCCCGAGGTGACCTCGTCGAGGTGGCGGGCGACCGCGTCGCCCATCGCGGCCTCGAAGCAGAGGGAGACGATCTCGCGGTCCAGGCCCGAGGCGGCGGAGACGGCGTCGATCACGAGGTCCACGCCGTCGTGGAAGCGCACGGCGTCGAGGTAGATCTCGAGGCGGTTGCAGGTGGAGACGACGGCCCATCCCTCGAGCGCCCCGCTCGCGGCGTTGAGCTCCGCGATGCGGGCGGGAAGGGTGTCCGCGTCCTGTGTGAGGGCGTCGAGCACATCGAGATCGAGGTGCTCGTGGGAGGCGCGGAGGGCAGCGAGCATGGCCGCAGTCTAGGCCCGCGGCCTGGATCGGGCGCCCCTGGGAGCACGCTCGCCCCGAGGTGTGCACAATAGAGGCGTCATGGCACAGAACAGCACGTCAGAGCAGGTTTTTCGCGACAGCGCGTCAGAACCTACCCCCGTCCCGACGCTCCCGCAGGTGGGGGCGTCTTCCCGGACGGCCGCCCCGTCCCTCCTGCCCGCCTCCCATCCCGCCGCGCGACCCGTCGCCGACGGCGGCGTGAGCGATGCGCCACTCCTGCGGCATCTGCGCGGGGAGCGCGGTGAGAGTGAGGACACCTCCGCCCCGGTGTGGTTCATGCGACAGGCCGGGCGCTCCCTCCCCGAGTACCGCGAGGCCCGCGGGACCACCGCGATGCTCGACGCGTGCGTCACCCCCGCGCTCGCCGCGGAGATCACCGTGCAGCCCGTGCGCCGCCACCACGTGGACGCCGGCATCTTCTTCTCCGACATCGTCGTCCCCGCCCGCCTCGCCGGGCTCGGCGTCGAGATCCGACCGGGCGTCGGGCCCGTCTTCGACCACCCGATCCGCACCGCGGCCGACGTCGACGCGCTGCCCAAGCTCGGCGACGACTACGAGGCGGCGCTCGACCCCATCCGCGAGGCCGTCGGCCTGACCGTCGCCGAGCTCGGCACGACCCCGCTCATCGGCTTCGCGGGCGCACCGTTCACCGTCGCGAGCTACATGGTCGAGGGCGGTCCGAGCCGCGACCACCTCCGCACCCGCGCGCTCATGCGCACCGAGCCGGAGACCTGGCACCGCCTCGCCTCTTGGGTCGCCGAGCTCTCCGGCCGCTTCCTGCGCGCGCAGGTGCTCGCGGGCGCCTCCGCCGTGCAGCTGTTCGACTCGTGGGTGGGCGCGCTCGGCGCGGACCTCTACCGCGAGGCCGTGCTCCCCCACTCCGCCGAGGTGCTCGGCGCCGTCGCGGACCTCCCCGTCCCCCGGATCCACTTCGGCGTGGGCGCCGCGCACCTGCTGCGCCCGATGCACGAGGCCGGCGCGACCGTCGTCGGCGTCGACCACCGGATGCGGCTCGACGAAGCGCTCGAGATCCTCCCCGAGGGCACCCCGGTGCAGGGCAACATCGACCCCGCGGTGCTCTTCACCTCCGAGGAGGTGCGCTTCGCGGAGGCCCGCGCGGTGCTCGCGGCCGGCGCCGGCGCGAGCGGCCACGTCGTGAACCTCGGCCACGGCGTCCCGCCCGAGACGGACCCGCAGGTCCTCACCGACCTCGTCGCCTTCCTGCACGCCCAGCGATGACCGTTCAGGGGCAGGTGGCCGGCCGCACCCGCGAGGCCCGCACGGTCGTCGTCGGCGGCGGCCTCGCGGGGCTGCTCGCCGCGCGCTCCGCCGCCCGCGCGGGCCGCTCCGTCCTGCTGCTCGAGGCCGGTCCCGCCCTCGGCGGGGCGATCGCGGCCGGTCACGTCGCCGGGGTCCCGCTCAGCACGGGCGCGGAGGCGTACTCCGTCGCCGGCGGGCACGTCGACGCGCTGCTCGGCGAGCTGGGGCTCGACGGCTCGGCGCCCGATGCCGCGGGGTCCCCGACGGTCGTCACCCCGCGCTCCGGGCTCGGCAGCAGGATCGTCTCCGACGCCGGCACCCATCCCGCCCCGTCGGGCTCCGTGCTCGGCGTCCCCTCCCGCCCCCTCGCGCGGGACGCCCGGGCCGTGCTGGGCCTCGTGGGCTCGCTGCGCGCGGCGCTCGAGCCGCTGCTCCCCGCCCGCATCGGATCACGCCCCGGCGCGAGCGTCGACGCCGTGATCCGCGCCCGCTGCGGGGCTCGCGTGGCCGAGCGGCTGGTCGCCCCGATCGTCGGCGGCGTGCACTCCGCCGATCCCCGCACGCTCGAGCTCGCGAGCGCGTCCCAGCCGCTCGCGGCCGGCCTCGCGCGGCACGGCTCGCTCACCGCCGCCGTGCGCGCGATCACCGCGGAGTCCGCGCGCCGCGGCAGCCCCGGCACGCGGGTGCGCTCGCTCGCGCCGACCATGGGGGCGCTGCCCGAGGCCCTCGCCGCGGAGATCCGCGCGCACGGCGGCGAGATCCGCACGGAGGCGCCCGTGCGCCGCATCTCCCGAAAGGCCGACGGCGGCTGGACGGTCGCGCTCGGCACCGAGTCCGTCAGCGCCGAGGAGCTCGTGCTCGCCGTCCCGCCGGACACCGCGCGCGATCTGCTCGCAGAGGCCGCCCCGACGCTCTCCGCCGCGATCCCCCAGGCCCCCGCCGCAGCGGTGCGCCTCGTCGCCCTCGTCGTCGACGCCCCCGCGCTCGACGCCTTCCCCGCCGGCACCGGCGCGCTGGTGGCCCCCGGGACCGTCGGTGCCGCCGGCAGGAGCGGAGTGCGGGCCAAGGCGCTCACCCACGTGAGCGCGAAATGGGAGCACGTGCAGGCCGCCGCCCGCGCGGCCCTGCCCGAGGCCCGCTCCCCGCACGTGCTGCGCCTGTCCTACGGCCGGCCTGGCGAGATCCTCCCCGACCCGTCGGGGATCGTCGACCTCGCCATCGCGGACGCGAGCGTCATCCTCGGGACGCCGCTGCGCCGGGAGGACCTCCTCGGCAGCGCCGTGATCGACTGGGACCGCGCCATGCGCCAGGCCCGTCCCGGCCACGCCGAGGCCCTCGCCGAGGTCACCGCGCTGCTCGCCCGGCCCGAGCACGCAGGCCTCGACCTCGCCGGTACCTGGCGCGCCGGCACCGGCATCGCGGCGATCATCCGCGCCTCGAAACCGACCTCGTCCACCACGCCCACCACCGCGGAAGGAAACCCCTCATGACCAGCGCTCCCCTCTCCTCGACGGCTCCCACGGCCGAGGGTCCCTCGGACCAGTTCACGACGACGAACTACACGAGCTACACCGTCTACCGCCGTCTCGCGGGCCTCACCCAGGACGGCACCACCACCGCCGCCCGCATCGAGGACGCCCTCGCCGCGGTCTCCGCCCGCATCGAGGAGCTCGGTGCGCACCTGCTGGGCTACTACGACCTCACCGGCTTCCGCGCCAAGGCCGACGTCATGATCTGGCTCCGCTCCGAGGACGCCGCCGCCCTGCAGGCCGCGATCCGCGTCTTCGAGTCCTCCGCCGCCGGCGGCTTCCTCGAGCGCACGTGGGCCGCCGTGGGCGTGGACCGCCGCGCCGAGTTCGCCTCGCGCCACGTGCCCGCCTTCATCGACCCCGAGCGGGACCGCAAGGAGTGGATCACCGTCTACCCCTTCGTCCGCTCCTACGAGTGGTACCTGCTGCCCGAGGAGGAGCGTCAGCGCATGCTGCGCGAGCACGGCCTCCTGGGCCGCGACTACCCTCAGGTCAATGCCAACACCGTCGCCGCCTTCTCCCTGGGCGACTACGAATGGCTGCTCTCCTTCGAGGCGGATGACCTCCACGACCTCGTCGACATGATGCGCCACCTGCGCTACTCCGATGCCCGTCTGCACGTGCGCGACGAGCTCCCCTTCCACGCCGGTCGCCGCCTCGCCTCCCTCGCGGACGTCGCGGCCCTGCTCGCCTGACCTCCCACCGCCAGCACCCCCCCACGAGGACACCGTGACCACTCCGTCCCAGACCGATCAGCACCTGACCACCCCGCTCTCCGTCGATCCGCGCTCCGCGACGCACACCCGCCGGGCGGAGCCGCGCGACTTCGACGCGATCCTCTTCGCCTCCTTCGGCGGGCCGGACGGCCAGGACGACGTCATCCCGTTCCTGCGCAACGTGACCCGAGGGCGCGGCATCCCCGACGAACGGCTCGAAGAGGTCGCGGGGCACTACCGTGCGCTCGGCGGGCGGTCCCCCATCACGGCGCAGAACCGGCAGCTCATCGCCGCGCTGGAGCAGGAGCTCTCGCGCCGAGGCATCGATCTTCCCGTCTACTTCGGCAACCGCAACTGGGAGCCGTACCACGCCGATGCCGTCCGCGCGCTGCACGCCGACGGCAGACGCCATGCGCTGGCGCTGGTCACCAGCGCATACTCCTCCTACTCCTCGTGCCGTCAGTACCGCGAGGACTTCGGGATGGTCCTCCAGGAGACCGGGCTGGCCGGCGAGGTCACCATCGACAAGGCCCGCGTCTACTTCAACCACCCCGGGTTCCTCGAGCCCGTGCTCGACGGATTGCGCAGCGCGCTCGACGATCTCGCCAGCCAGGGCCACGATGCCGAGAACGTCCGGGTGCTGTTCTCCACGCATTCGGTCCCGCTGTCCATGGCTGAGGCCTCGGGCCCGGAGGAGACGCGCGTCGAGGGCTCGGGCGGCTGGTACGTCGAGCAGCATCTCGCCGCGTGCCGCTGGGTCATGGACCAGATCGACGACGACGCGCCGCATGCGCCGCAGTGGGAGCTCGTCTACCAGTCACGATCGGGCGCTCCCCACATCCCGTGGCTCGAGCCGGACGTCAACGACGTGATCACCAGGCTCGCGGAGACCGGCGACAGCGGGACGGAGCACCCTGTCGAAGCTGTCGTCGTGGTCCCGATCGGCTTCGTCACCGACCATGTCGAGGTGGTGTGGGACCTCGACACCGAGGCGAAGGAGACCGCCGCCGAGCACGGGCTCGCGTTCCGCCGGGTGGCGACCTCGGGGACCGATCCTCGGTTCGTGTCCGCCCTCGCGGATCTCGTCCAGGAGCGCCTGGATCCCGCTTTCCCGCGCGAGGAGGTGACGGACTTCGGATCGACCCCCGATGTCTGCGGAGCGAACTGCTGCGTGGGCCGGGTCTGTCGTCCCACCACCAGTGGCGTGGACTCCGCCGAGGACGTCCGGCGCGCCGGACAGCAGCAGGCGGGCGCTGAGCGGTGACAGGGCGACCAGCACGATCACCCCTGCGCCTCGGCACCCGGGCCTCCGCTCTCGCCCTCACGCAGTCCGGGCTCGTGGGCGAGGCCCTCGTCGCCGGCACGGACCGCGAGGTGGAGCTCGTGCACGTGCGCTCGCAGGGCGACGTGGACCGCACGAGCCCGCTCGCCCGGATCGGCGGAACGGGCGTGTTCGTCACCGCCGTGCGCCAGGCGCTCCTGGACGGGGACGTGGACGTCATCGTCCATTCCTGCAAGGACCTGCCGACGGCCCCCGCGCCCGGCATCGCCCTGTCCTGCGTGCCCGCGCGGGAGGACCCCCGCGACGCGCTCTGCGCCGCGGGCGGCCGCACCCTCGACCAGCTGCCCCGTGGGGCCCGCGTGGGCACCGGGTCCCCGCGCCGCGCCGCGCAGCTGCTCCGCGCCCGCCCCGATCTCGAGGTCGTCGCGATCCGCGGCAACGTCGAGACCCGCCTCGCCCGCGCGCTCGGCGCCGACGCGGACCTCGACGCGGTCGTGCTCGCCGCCTCCGGCCTGCGCCGCGTGGGCAAGGAGGAGTCGATCAGCGAGCTGCTGCCCGTCGAGGTCATGCTCCCCGCGCCCGCCCAGGGCGCCCTCGCCGTCGAGACCCGCGAGAGCACGGAGCCCTGGCTCGCCACGGCCCTCGCCGGGCACGAGGACGCCGCCACGCGTGACGCCGTGACGGCCGAGCGGGCGCTGCTGCGCACCCTCGAGGCCGGCTGCTCCGCCCCCGTCGCCGCCTTCGCGGAGCGGCGTGCGGGCAGCCTGAACCTGCGGGCGCTCGCGATCTCGACCGACGGCGCCCGCGTCGTCGAGGGCGAGCGGAGTGCCCGCGAGGGCGAGTCGGCCGCGCAGCTCGGCCAGGAGCTCGCCCGCGACCTCCTCGACCGCGGCGCCGGCACGATCCTCGCGGAGGCGACCGCGCTGTGACGCCCCGCCCGGTGCTCCTCCCCCGCCCCTTCGGGCGGGGCGGGGATCTCGCGGCGCTGCTCGGGGCGCAGGGAGTGCGCGTCGACCACCACCCGCTGCTCGCGCTCACCGCGGAGGACTCCCCCGCGCTGCGCACGGCCCTGGACGCTCTCGCGGCGGGCCGGTACACCCACCTCGTCGTCACGAGCCGCACCACCGTCGGCGCCCTGCTCACCGTCCGGGAGCGGCAGGGCGCGGCGGAGGGGATCGTGGTGCCCGCGGGCACGCTGGTCATCGCCGTCGGCCCCGGCACCGCCGCCGAGCTGCGAGCGGCGGGGATCCGTGTGGATCACGTCGCCGCGGGCTCCGGCGCCGCGCTCGTCGAGGAGTTCCCGACGCTCGCCGGCCCGGCCATCGCCGGCTCGTCGACGACCGGTGGCGGCGCCGCCCCCGCTCGCGTCCTGTTCCCGACCTCGGCGGCCGCCGCGCCGACCGTGCGCCGCGGGCTCGAGGCGCTCGGCGACCTGGTCGAGAAGGTCGATCAGGTCACCGCCTACCGGCCCGAGGCGCTCACCCCGCCGCCCGCCGTGGCGGCGGCGCTCCGCGAGGGCGGCTACGCGGCCGTCGTCCTCACCAGCCCGATGATCGCCCGCCACGTCGCCGGCATCGGCGTGGGCGCCGGCACCGCCGTCGTCACCATCGGCGCACCCACCACCGAGGCCGCGCGCAAGGCCGGTCTCACGGTGAGCGTGCAGGCCGACGCCCCGGACGATGCCCACCTCGCCGCCGCCGTGCAGCAGGCGCTGCACGGGCCCGGCCCCGCCTCGCAGACCCCCACCGACGACCCCCAGGAGGATCGATGACCACCCCGTCCCAGCCCCGCACCCCGTCGGATGCCCGCAACTCCCTGCCCACCGGCCCGCTGCCCGTCGAGCGGACCCGCCGCCTGCGCTCCACCTCCGCCCTGCGCTCGCTCGTGCGCGAGCACACCCTGCGCCCCGCGGACCTCGTGCTGCCGATGTTCGTCGCCGAGGACCTCACGGGCGGCGATTCCCGCCCGATCACCTCCATGCCCGGCGTCGCCCAGCACTCCCTGGACTCCCTCGCCCGCACCGCGACCGAGGCCGTCGAGCGCGGGGTCGGCGGCATCATGCTGTTCGGCGTCCCGACCGAGAAGGATGCGATCGGCTCCGGCGCGACGGATCCCGACGGCGTGCTCAACCAGGGCCTCGCCCGGCTCCGCGCCGAGCTCGGCGACGACACCGTGGTCATGGCGGACCTCTGCCTCGACGAGTTCACCGACCACGGCCACTGCGGCGTGCTCGACGCCGACGGCCGCGTCGACAACGACGCGACCCTCGAGCGCTACCGCGACATGGCCGTCGCCCAGGCGGAGGCCGGGGCGCACCTCGTGGGGCCCTCCGGGATGATGGACGGGCAGATCGCGGCGATCCGCGACGCGCTCGACGTGACCGGTCACGAGGACACCGTCGTCTACGCCTACACCGCGAAGTACGCCTCGGCGTTCTTCGGCCCCTTCCGCGAGGCCGTGGACTCCTCCCTCGTGGGCGACCGCCGCACCTACCAGCAGGACCCCGCCAACGGCCGCGAAGCGCTGCGCGAGCTCGAGCTCGACGTCGCCGAGGGCGCCGACCTCGTCATGGTCAAGCCCGGCATGCCCTACCTCGACGTGCTCAAGGAGGTCTCCCAGGCCTCCCCCGTGCCCGTCGGCGCCTACCAGGTCTCCGGTGAGTACGCGATGATCGAGGCGGCCGCCGCGAACGGCTGGCTGGACCGCGAGCGCACGATCCTCGAGTCGCTGCTGGCCTTCCGCCGCGCCGGCGCGAGCACCGTGCTGACCTACCACGCGAGCGAGGTCGCCGGGTGGTTCCGCGACGGCCTGCCCGAGGGGCTCCGCGAGTTCCTCTGAGCCCGGCCTCCGCCACGCATCGTCACCGCACCCCGCCACCGCATCCGACCCCGCATCCGACCCCACCGTCGCCCCCTCGCCACCGCACCTGACCTCGCCACCGCACCTGATACAGGAGCCCGCCATGACCTCGACCCCCGCCGGCCTCTCCGAGGAGCTCTTCGCCCGCGCCCGCCGCGTGATCCCCTCCGGCGTGAACTCGCCCGTGCGGGCCTTCGGCTCCGTGGGCGGGACCCCGCCGTTCCTCACCTCCGCCTCCGGCGCGCTGCTCACCGACGCCGACGGCCGTGAGTACGTGGACCTCGTCGGCTCCTGGGGGCCGATGATCCTGGGCCACGCGAACCCCGCCGTGGTCGAGGCCGTGCGCGAGGCCGCCGGCCGCGGGCTCTCCTTCGGCGCCCCGCAGCCGGGCGAGGTCTCCCTCGCCGAGGAGATCGCCCGGCGCGTGGGCCCGATCGAGCGGCTGCGCCTGGTCAACTCCGGCACCGAGGCGACGATGAGCGCGCTGCGCGTGGCCCGCGCCGCGACCGGCCGCGACGTGGTCGTGAAGTTCGCCGGCTGCTACCACGGGCACGTGGACGCGCTGCTCGCCGAGGCCGGCAGCGGCGTCGCGACCTTCGCCCTGCCCGGCTCCGCCGGTGTCACGGCCTCCACCGCGAAGGACACCGTGGTCCTGCCCTACGGCGACCTCGACGCGGTGCGCGAGCTGTTCGCCGCCCGCGGTGACGAGATCGCCGCGGTCATCACCGAGGCCGCCCCCTGCAACATGGGCGTGGTGACCCCGCCGGAGGGCTTCCACCGCGAGCTCGCGGGCATCGTCCACGGCGGCGGCGCCCTGGTGATCAGTGACGAGGTCCTCACCGGCTTCCGGGCGAGCGCCGCGGGTTACTACGGCATCGACGGCGAGGGCTGGACGCCGGACCTCATGACCTTCGGCAAGGTGATCGGCGGCGGTCTCCCCGTGGGCGCCTTCGGCGGCCGGGCGGATCTCATGGACCTGCTCTCCCCGGCCGGCCCCGTCTACCAGGCGGGCACGCTCTCGGGGAACCCGCTCGCGACCGCCGCCGGGCTCGCGACCTTCGCGGGCCTCGACGACGCCGCCTACGCCCACCTGGACCGGGCCTCCGCGGCGCTCCAGCAGCTCGTCGCCGAGGCGCTCACGACGGCGGGTGTTCCCCACGTGATCCAGACCGCCGGGACCCTGTTCTCGGTGTTCTTCCGCAGCGAGCCGGTGCGCACCTACGAGGACTCGAAGGCGCAGGACACCGCCGCCTTCACGCGGTTCTTCCACTCGCTGCTCGACAGCGGCATCTACCTGCCGCCCTCCGCCTTCGAGGCCTGGTTCGTCTCGACGGCGCACACTCCTGAGGTCATCGACCGGATCGCCGAGGCCCTGCCCGCAGCGGCACGAGCGGCCGCCTCGGACTGAGGGTCAGCGCACGGCCACGGTCCCGAAGGCCTCGAGGTGCCGGCTCAGGTGCGGGACCAACACGGCCACGTAGTCCTCGTGATGCTCACGGAGCACCGCGCGCAGACGCTCCACGAGCGGCGTGCCGTCCACGAGCTCGGTGGTCAGCGAGTCGCCGTAGCCCACGTGGAGGATCTGCCTGCCGTCGGCCCCCTCCAGCAGCGCCAGCAGGTCCACACCCTCGAGGGACTCGGGCGTGTTCTCCACCTGCGCGGAGACCTGGTAGGACGCGGCGGCGCGGGCGTAGGCGGCCCGCGAGATCCGCCAGATCTCCGCGAACAGCTCCGGATCACGCCGGGCGACGACCTCGAGGGCGCACAGGTAGCTGGTGCCGGAGGTCTTCAGGTGCACGAGGCCCTCGGTGGCCTCGACGGCGAGCGGGTAGATCGAGTACTTGTCCGAGCCCGAGTGCAGCGAGATCTTGTAGCCGCCGAACAGCTCGCCGATCGCGTGGTGCGCGGCGAGGTTGCTGCGCAGCTCCTCGTGGTCGCCGAGGAACTCCAGCCCCTTCTCGAACCCGTCGACGTAGCGGGGGGCGAAGCTGAACCACTCGGCGCCGAGCCGACGGAGCTCCGCGGCGAGGAAGTAGTGCTCGAAGAAGGAGGTCTGCCACGCGGTCTCGTCCACCGCGATCTCGGCCTCGACCTCGTACCCGGCGCGCGCGGCGCCCTCGCGGAGGTGGCGGTAAAGCCCGATGGCCTCCGCGACCGCGCCCGCGTACTTGACGACGGCGGTGAGGACCTCCTGCTCGTCCGGCTCGAGGACGAGGCCCGGCGCGACCTCGACCCGGATGCCGGCGTAGCGGGCGAGGGTGCCCTCCCAGGTGTCCTCGAGGACATCCCAGGGCAGGGCGAGCGCCTGCTCGAGGGTCGCCCCGGCGGTGACGTCCTGGACCGCGTCGCCGGGGTCGAGGGTGAACATCGTGAAGCCCGCGTCGAGGCCCCGGTCGATGCCCTCGGTGGTCTTGATGTGGTCGCAGTCCGCGCCGTAGCCGCGGTCCCAGCCCGCCTCGACGAGGCCGAAGGTCGCCTCGTCCATGACCTCGCGGGCGCTGCGGCCCAGACGGTCCATCTCGCGGATCGACTGCTGGGCGAGCACGGGCAGCACGTCCCCCCCGACTGCGGCGAAGGCGGCGGCCTGGCCGGCGGTGGCGAGGCCGAGCCGGTCGCCGGTGCCCACGGAGGTGCGGTGACCGGTGACGAGCTGCGGGCGAAGCGCGGGGATCGCGGCCCGTAGGGCGACGGCGTTCTCGTGGGAGAGCGGGCCTGCGAGCAGGTGGTCCCCGCCGTCCGTGCTGAGCTCGCCGTCGAACCCGGCGAGGGCGGCGGCGTCGCTCGCGCGGAGCAGGAGCCTGCTGCCGTCGCTGGTGCGGGTGACGTCGGCGGTGAGGGAAGCGGTGCGCAGGGTCATGTCTGTTCGTGTCCTCGATGACGCGGGGTGCAGCGTGGTGCCGCGGAGCCTGGGACTGCAAACGTTTCCATACGTCGCGCCCGCCGGCAAGCCCTTTCCCTCGATGGTCTGCCTGAAACACGTTGCAGCTTCACGAGAGCCTCCCCCACCGGGGGCGGTTCAGCCAGGGTGGGGCGGGTCAGCCAGGGTGGGACGGGTCGGTCCGGTGGGGACGGGTCAGTCCGGGCCGGACGGCGGGGGCGCCTGTGCAGGCGGGGTGAGCGCCCGCGGTCCCGTGACCCGGGTGACCCCGTTGCGGCTCCTCCAGGAGACGCGGTGCCCGGGCATGCCGTCCTCCGCGCGCGCCACCGACCTCGTCTGCTCCGCACGGCCGAGGTTGCAGTACGCACAGCCGCCCTGGCCGTCGTCCAGGCTCGTCGCCCCGCCCTCCGCATACGGCAGCACATGGTCCATGTGACGGATGGGCGCGTCGCAGAACGGCCCGCGGCAAGTCGTGTCGCGCCAGGTGAGGAAGCGTCGCATCCCCGCGGGGAAGGCTCGAGCACGGGAGTCGGCCGCGATCAGCTCGCCGGTCGAGGGATGCGTGAACAAGCGCCGGAACACGGTGCGCACGCTCGCCCCCGCGAGCCCGAAGGGGTCCGGCTCCCCGGGTGGAGGTGGGTCGAGCGCCCGTCGGATCTGCTCCCGCACGGCCTCCGCAGGGACGGCGCCGTAGCCCTCGAGGTGCGCGACGTCCCCGGACTCGGGCGCGAGGAGCGTGCGCTCGGTGATGAGCACGCCGATCTCCAGGGTGACCCGGGGCGGGGAGCCCGACGGGCCCGCCCCCGGCGCCGCTGCCTCGTCCTCGGCCTCCGTCGTGCTCTCCGTCCCCTCCGGTGACGGCTCCGATCCCGGCGCCGAGTCCTCCACCGCCGCCGGCTCCGGATCTGCCACCGACACCGGCTCCGGCGCGGACACCGGCTCCGGCGCCGTCTCCGTCTCCGGTCCCGTCTCCGACGACGGCATCACGCTCGGCACCGCGACGGGGCCGCCCAGCAGCACCGTGGAGGCGAGGTCCGCCATGAGGGCGCCGTGCCCGGTGCGGTCGCCCGCCGCCCGCCGACGCTCCGCCTCGAGCGCGAACCGCTTGCCGATCAGCGCCCCGTCCACGACGGGCAGGTGCAGGGTCACCGAGGCCATGCCGTCCTGCCGCCGGTGCACCCGCAGGTGCCGCCGCCGGCGCGCGATCTGGCGGCGCCGGGCCGCACCCTCCGGATCCGCGGCCTCGACCGCGGCGGCGGCCTCGTCCTCCCACTGCCGTGTCGAGGCGGCGTCGAGGTACGGGAGCCGCGCCGCGAGCGCCTGGTCCGCCTGCGCGCGACCGTCCTCGTCGAGCACGCGGACGGCGCGCGCGACCCGCAGCGCGGCCTCCGCGCCGATGCCGCCCACGGCGACCGCCTCGTGGATCGAGGGCAGGGAGCGGACGAGGCGCTGCGCGGCGGAGAGGGACCAGACGGCCCGCGCGGGCGACTGCCGCGTGACCATCGAGACCTCCCGCGCGGCGGCCTGGTCCGCGCCGCGGTCGGTGCTGCGCATCGTGCGCTGATCATGATCGGCCTCGGCGGCGGCATGGGCGCCCCGCTCCTCGCGTCGGGTCGCCTCCGCGATCGCCGTCTGCGCCGCGGGGGCCAGGGCGTCCAGCACGCCGCGGAGCTCGACGATGCGCTGCAGCAGGGCCGTGAAGTGCGCACTGGGGTGGATGCCCGCGTCGAAGGTGCCCTCGCTGTCCAGGAGCACGCCCAGCAGCGCATGCGCGTGGTCGCCGAGGGTGGCGGCGAGCTCCTGCGGCGCCGGTCCCTGCGCGGGGCCAGGCAGGCTCTCGCCGACATCCGGCGGCGGGTCGCCTGCCGGGTGCTCGGGGTCCTGTGCGTGCTCGGTCATGTCCCCAGCCTCCGCCGGGTCACGCCCGCCCGCAGCGGATGACCGCCGGCGGTGGACGAGCAGGCGATGGGGAGGAACGATCGCCGGGCCCGCGACAGAAGATGACGCGACGCTGGCCCCGGGAGCCCGGTATCGGGCACGGTGGTGGCATCGCTTCGTAGCTCAGGCCGGTAGAGCAGCTCCCCCATAAGGAGTACGTCGCAGGTTCGAATCCTGCCGGAGCGTCCCGTCGGACCCGGATGGCAGGATCGGGCCCATGCCTCCGCTCCCCCGCCGCGCCCGCTCCCGCCTCCGCGCCCCCGCGCTCACCGCCCTCGACGCCGCCGCCCTCGAGCCGGCGGGCCCCGAGGCCCTGCGGCCGGACGAGCTCGCCGACTCCCTGCTCCTCGAGGGAGCGGACCTCACGGGCGTCGACCTGCGCGGTTCCCGGATCGTGGCCAGCCGCCTGGACCGCCCCCGAGCGCCCGAGCTGCGGGCGACCGACGGCTCCTGGCGCGAGGTCGAGCTGCTCTCGCCCCGGGTGGGCGCGCTCGCCCTCGACGGCGCCGCGCTCAGCTCGGTGCTGATCAGCGGCGGCAAGGTCGACTGGCTGAGCCTGCGCGGCGCCGAGCTCACCGACGTCGTCATCGAGGACGCGACGATCACGAGCCTCGACCTCACCGAGGCGCGGCTGACCCGGGTGGCGCTGCGGGACTGCCGCATCGACGAGCTCACGATGGACCGCGCGACCTGCGTCGACGTGGACCTGCGCGAGGTGCGCCCGGGCGTGGTGCACGGGGTGGACGCACTGCGCGGGGCCACCGTGGGCCCCGCGCAGCTGATGGATCTCGCCCCGCAGCTCGCCGAGCAGCTCGGGATCCGCGTCGCCGACTGACCCGCGGCTCCTCCGCTCAGGAGCTCACCGGCTCAGCAGCTCACCGCCTCACGAGCTCACCGCCTCAGGCCAGGCGCTGCTTCCGCGAGCTGATCTCGCCGGTGTTGAAGCCGGCCAGGTGCAGGCCGCCGTGGAAGCGGGCGTGCTCGATCTTCACGCAGCGGTCCATCACCACGTCGAGGCCGGCCTCCTCGGCGATCGCCGCGGCCTCCTCGTTCCAGGATCCGAGCTGCAGCCACAGCGCCTTCGCGCCCACGGCGACGGCCTCGCGGGCCACGCCGGGGAGGTCGGCGTCCTTGCGGAACACGTCGACGATGTCGGGCACCACGGGGAGATCCGCGAGGGAATCGTAGGCCGGGTGTCCCAGGATCGCCTCCGCCCGCGGGTTCACGAAGTAGACGTCGTACGGGCTCGAGGAGAGCAGGTACGTCGCCACGAAGTAGCTCGCCCGCGCGGGGTTCGCGGAGGCGCCGACGATCGCGATGGACCGCGCGCGCCGGAGGATCGCGAGCCGCTCGGGGGCCGTCGGGCCCTGCCAGCTGCGCCCGTCGGTCCCGTCCGACCCCGTACCGCCACCTGCGCTGCCGCCCACGGCGCAGGCCGCCCCGGCGCCCTCGATGCTGATGCCGTTCGCGCCGCTCATGCCTGCTCCTCCCGGGTGCGGCCGGTGGCCGCGGTGATCGCCTGGTCGAGGTCCCACAGGATGTCCTCGACGTCCTCGAGGCCGACGGAGACCCGGATGAGGTCCGGTCGCACGCCGCCTGCGAGCAGCTGCTCGGGGCTGAGCTGCTGGTGCGTGGTCGAGGCGGGGTGGATGACGAGGGTGCGGGCGTCGCCGATGTTCGCGAGGTGCGAGGCGAGCTGCAGGTTCCCGATGACGGCCTCGCCGGTCGCACGGGCCGCGGCGGCCTCCTCGGCCTCGTCGGCGAACTCGCCGGACGGCGTGACGCCGAAGGCGAAGACGCTGCCCGGTCCGAGCGGCAGGTACTTCTGCGCCCGCGCGTGATGGGGATGGTCCTCGAGGCCCGCCCAGGTCACGAAGGAGACGCGAGGGTCCGCGTCGAGCCACTGCGCGACGGCGCGCGCCCCGGCGAGGTGCGCGTCGATGCGCTGGGGCAGGGTCTCGACGCCCTGCAGCAGCTGGAAGGCGGACTGCGCGGACAGCGAGGGGCCGATGTCCCGCAGCTGCTCGGAGCGGAGCTTCGTGAGGAAGCCGTACTCGCCGAAGTTGTCCCACCAGCGGATCCCGCCGTAGGACTCGACGGGCTCGGTCATCGTCGGGAACTTCCCGTTGCCCCAGTCGAAGCGGCCCGCCTCGACGACGACGCCGCCGAGGGTCGTGCCGTGCCCGCCGAGGAACTTCGTGGCGGAGTGGATGACGACGTCGGCCCCGTGCTCGAGCGGACGCACGAGGTAGGGGGTCGCGAGGGTCGCGTCGACGACGAGCGGGACGCCGTGCTCGTGGGCGAGGGCCGCGAGCCCCTCGAGGTCCGCGATCTCCCCGGAGGGGTTGCCGATCATCTCGACGTAGAGGACCTTCGTCTCCGGCCGGAACGCCGCGCGGTAGTCCTCCGGGTCCGACGAGGCCACGAAGGTGGTCTCCACGCCGAAGCGGCGCAGGGTGACGTCGAGCTGGGTGACGGTGCCGCCGTACAGCTGCGCGGAGGAGACGACGTGGTCGCCCGCGCCGACGAGCGCCGCGAAGGTGATGAACTCGGCGCTCATGCCCGAGGCCGTCGCGACCGCGCCGATGCCGCCCTCGAGGGAGGCGATCCGCTCCTCGAAGGCGGCGACCGTGGGGTTGCCGATGCGGGAGTAGATGTTCCCGTACTTCTGGAGGGCGAAGAGGTTCGCGGCGTCCGCGGCGTCGTCGAAGACGAACGAGGTGGTCTGGTAGATCGGGACCGCGCGGGCGCCGTGCTGGGCGTCGGGGGTGCCGCCCGCGTGCAGGGCGCGGGTGCGGAAGCCGAAGCTGCGCTCAGGAGTCGCAGAACCAGGAGCCTGAGAACCGGGGGTCGGGGAAGCGGGGGCCGCGGAGCCGGGGGTCGTCATGCGGCGGCCTCCTCGGCGCTCACCCCGGGGGCGACGGGGAGCAGGTCGGTGTTCAGCTCGGTGCCGTGGGCGCGGGCGAGCTCCGCCTCCTTCTCGCGCACGATCGGCAGCACGTCGCGGCCGAAGGCGGCGACCTCCTCGGCGAAGTGGAGGTAGCCGGTGAGCAGGAGGTTCACGCCGATCTTCTTGTACTCCAGGATGCGGTCGGCGATCTCCTCGGGGGTGCCGATGAGCTGCGTCTTGAAGCCGTCGTTGTACTGGACGAGGTCCTCGAAGGAGGAGTCCGCCCACATGCCCTTGCCGTCCATCGTGGACTGGCCGGCCTCCTTGACGGACTGCGCGAAGCCCTCGACCGCGGGGCGGTGGGCCTTGGCGATGATCTCGCGCAGGGTCTCCTCGGCCTCCTTGCGGGTCTCGCGGGCGATGACGAAGCCGTTCAGGCCGAACCGCGGGTCGCGACCGGCCTCGGCGGCGGAGGCCTGGACGCCGGCGACGTTCCCGGCGTAGCCCTCGAGGTCGCGGCCGTTGGAGAAGTACCAGTCGGCGACGCGGCCGGCGGTGGCTTGGGCGGCGGTGGAGTTGCCGCCGAAGAAGATCTCGGGGTGCGCGCGGCCGGGGATCTCGAGCGGCTTCGGGGAGAGGTCGATGCCGGAGACCTGGTAGTACGTGCCGTCGAGGGAGAAGTCCTCCTCGGTGAGCAGGCCGCGCAGCACGCGGATGAACTCCTCGGTGCGCACGTAGCGCTGGTCGTGCTCGAGCCACGGCAGGCCGAAGTTGACGAACTCGTCCTTGAGCCAGCCGGAGACGATGTTGACGGCGGCGCGGCCGCCGGAGATGTGGTCCGCGGTGATGAGCCACTTGGCGAGCACGCCGGGGTGCCACATGCCGGGGTGCACGGCGGAGATGATCTTCAGCCGCTCGGTCGCGCCGAGCAGGCCGAGCGAGAAGGCAGTCGCCTCGTGCTGGCGGTCCGCGCCGTAGCTCGCGGCGTAGCGGGCCTGGGTGAGGGCGTACTCGAAGCCGGAGTCCTCGGCGATGCGGGCGAGGCGCCGGTTGTAGTCGAACTCCCAGTCGGTGCGCTGCTCGATCGTGGAGACGACGAGGCCGCCGGAGACGTTGGGGACCCAGTAGGCGAGCTTGAGCGGCGTCTCGTAGGTGGAGCGGGGGACGGTGGGGGTCATGGTTCCTCCTGGGGGTCGATGCTGGTCGGGCCGGGTCAGGACGGCTCTGGTCAGGACACGGCCGGGTGGCCGGCAGGCAGGGCGGCGATCCGCGCGGCGACGGCGTCGACGGCCTCGGGGTTCTGCAGGCTCGTCACGTCGCCCAGCGGGGAGGGCTCACGGCCCGCGCGGCGGTCGCGCTCGGCATGGACGAGCTGGGCGAGCAGCCGTCGCATGATCTTGCCGGAGCGGGTGCGGGGCAGGTCCGGGACGTCCAGCACGTGGCGGGGCTTGGCGATCGGACCGATCTCCCGGGCGACCCGCTCGCGCAGGGCGGCGGCGTCCACCTCGGCGCGGCCGCTCGCGATGACGAACACCGCGACGGCCTGGCCGGTGAGGGGGTCGTCGATCCCGGCGGCGCCGGCCTCGGTGACGGAGGGCTCGGCGACCAGCGCGGACTCGATCTCGATGGTGGAGAGCCGGTGCCCGGAGACGTTGACGACGTCGTCGAGGCGGCCCAGGATCCAGACGCAGCCGTCGGCGTCCACGGTCGCGGAGTCCCCGGCGACGTAGAAGCCGCCGTGCTCGCCGCGGCCGGCGTAGGCCTTCCAGTAGGAGTCGCGGTAGCGCTCGGGGTCGCCCCAGACGGTGCGGGCCATGCCGGGCCAGGGGCGGCGCACCACGAGGGTGCCGGAGCGGCCGGCGGGCAGCTCCTCCCCCGCCTCGTCGACGACGGCGGCGTCGATCCCCGGCAGCGGCCGGGTCGCGGAGCCCGGCTTGAGGGTCGTCACGCCGGGCAGCGGCGCGATCATCGCCGCGCCGGTCTCCGACTGCCACCAGGTGTCGACGATGGGCAGCTCGCCGCGGCCGAAGGTGCGGTGGAACCACACCCAGGCCTCGGGGTTGATCGCCTCGCCGACGGTGCCCAGCAGGCGCAGCGTGGAGAGGTCGTGGCCCGCGGGGAGCTCCTCCCCGAACCAGGTCATGAAGGTCCGGATGAGGGTGGGGGCCGTGTAGTAGACGGTGACGCCGTAGCGCTCGATGATCTCGAGGTGCCGCTCGCGGTGCGGCTCGCCGGGCGTGCCCTCGTAGATGACCTGGGTGAGGCCGTTGCTGAGCGGCCCGTAGATCTCGTAGGTGTGGGCGGTGACCCAGGCGAGGTCCGCCGTGCACCAATGGACGTCCTCCTCCTCGGCGTCGAAGACGGCCCAGTGGGACCAGGCGGCGTGGGTGAGGTAGCCGCCGGAGCTGTGGACGAGACCCTTGGGCTTCCCCGTGGTGCCGGAGGTGTAGATGATGAACAGCGGGTGCTCGGCGTCGAAGGGCTGCGGCTCGTGGATCTCGCTCGCGATGTCCACGCTCTCGTGCCACCACACGTCGCGACCCGCGGTCCAGGGCACGTCCTGACCGGTGCGGCGCACCACGAGCACGTGCTCGAGGGCGGGGAGGTCGGCGGCGGCGACGTCGGCCTGGCTCTTCACCTCGACGGCCTGGCCGCGGCGGAACTGGCCGTCGGAGGTGACGAGGAGCTTCGCGCCGGTGTCCTCGAGGCGGAAGCGCACGGCCTCGGCGCTGAAGCCGCCGAAGACGAGCGAGTGCACCGCGCCGATCCGGGCGCAGGCCAGCGCGATGACGACGGTCTCGACGAGCACGGGGAGGTAGACGACGACCCGGTCGCCGGGGCCGATGCCGAGTGCGGTCAGGGCGTTCGCGGCGCGGGAGACGCGCGCCTGGAGGTCCGCGTAGGTGACGGCCTCGCGGTCCCCCGGCTCGCCCTCGAAGAACAGGGCGACCTTCTCGCCACGGCCGGCGCGCACGTGGCGGTCCACGCAGTTCTCGGCGACGTTGAGGCGGCCGCCGTCGAACCAGCGGGCGCGGGGCACCGGCACCTCGCCGGTGGCGGGGTCCGGGACGGGGCCCTGCCAGTCGAGCACGGTGTGCCACGGCTCGGCCCAGTCGAGGCGGCGCGCGGCCTCCTCCCAGAAGGCGAGCGGGTCGGCGGCGGCGCGGGCGTGCTCCTCGGGGCCGACGTTCGCCCGCGCGGCGGCGGCCGCGGGGGCCGGGTAGCTGCGGGTCTCGACCAGGCGGGACTCGTCCGCCGGCGGGGCGGCAGTGGTCGTGGGGCTCGTGGCGGTTGTGGGGGTCGCGGTGGTCATGCCCACCTCCTCAGCAGGTGCTTCTCGGCGACGCCCAGCAGGGCGTTGGTCAGGCTGCCCAGCAGGGCGAGCAGCACGATGGCCAGCAGGATCCGGTCCACGCGACCGTTCTGCTGGGAGTCGTTGAGCAGGAAGCCGAGGCCCATCGAGGAGGCGATGAGCTCCGCGGCGACGAGGAACAGCCACGCCTGGGCGAGGGCGAGGCGCAGTCCGGAGACGACGGCGGGCACCACCGCGGGCAGCTGCACGGTGCGCAGCAGGGACCATCCGCGCAGCCCGAAGGCGCGGCCGGCCTCGACGAGCTGCGGGTCCACGTGGCGCAGCGCGGAGGAGACGGTGGTGAGCACCGGGAAGAAGGCGCCGATCGCGATGAGCGTGATCTTCGAGCTCTCCCCGATCTGCATCCACAGGATCAGCAGCGGCACCCAGGCCAGCGAGGGGACGGTGCGCAGCGCAGCGAGGGTGGGGGCGAGCAGGGCGTCGCCGAGGCGGCTCAGCCCGACGACCGCGGCGAGCGCGAGGCCGACGGTCGCGCCGATCGCGAAGCCGATGAGCACGCGCTGCACGGAGATCGCGACGTGCAGCCCGAGGTCACCGCCCTCGGCGAGCTGTCCCGCGGCCGTGAGCACGCTCAGCGGCTCGGGAAGGCGGTAGGCGGGCACGAGGCCGGTGGAGGTGACGACCTGCCAGGCCACGAGGATGACGAGCGGCAGCAGCGCGCCGACTGCGAGCCGCACCCCGCGCCGCTGTGTGAGGGGCCGCGCCGCGAGCAGCGGCGTGCTGCGGGAGGCGTCGGCGGACTGCCCGGTCAGGAGCTCCGCGCTCACTTCCCGGACCCCGCTGCCGCGGACGCCGCCTCGGCGAAGTCCGCGTGGACGATCGAGGAGAGGGCCGCGGCGACGGCGTCGGCCCCGCCGGCGACGTCGCCGGAGTCGGCGAGGACGGGCGAGATCCGCTCGAGCACGGCGGTCTGGTCGTCGCCGGGCACGCCGGAGACGTCGAGGTTCGAGCGCTCGGTGATGACGGTGGTGGCGACCTCGGGGGCGATGCCGGCGACCTCGGCGAGCAGCGAGGCGGTCGCCTCGAGGTTCTCGAGGGCCCAGGCGCGGGCCTGCTCGTAGGCGTCGACGACGACCTGGGCGACGTCCGCGTGCTCGGTGATGAACTGCTCGGTCGCGTTGAGGAAGCCGTAGGTGTTGAAGTCGACGTTGCGGTAGACGAGCACGTCCCCGGACTCGACCTCGGCCGCGCCCATGATCGGGTCGAGCCCGGACCAGGCGTCCACGGAGCCGCCGTCGAGCGCGGAGCGGCCGTCGGCGTGCTGGAGGGCCTGCACCTCGACGTCCTCGACCTCCAGGCCGGCCTCGGCGAGCGCCTGCACGAGGAAGAAGTACGGGTCGGTGCCGGGGGTCGCGGCGACGGGCCGCCCGGCGAGGTCCGCGGGGCCGGTGACGTCGCTGTCCCCGCGGACCACGAGCGCGGACCACTCGGGCTGCGAGTAGATGTCGATGACCTTGATCGGGGAGCCGTTCGCGCGGGCGAGCAGGGCCGCGGAGCCGGCGGTGGAGGCGACGTCGGCGGAGCCGGAGCGCAGCAGCTCGTTGGCCTTGTTGGAGCCGGCGGACTGCACCCAGGTGACCTCCACGCCGTCGCCGAGCGCCTTCTCGATCAGCTGCTGGTCGCGGACGACGAGGCTGAGCGGGTTGTAGGTCGCGAAGTCGATCGTGAGGGTCGCGGTGGACCAGGAGCCGCCGCCGTCGGATCCGCCGGAGCCGGCGGAGTCCGCGTCGGCGTTCTCCCCGGCCACGCAGCCGGCGAGGGCGAGCGGCGCGGCGAGGGCGCCCGCGGCGAGCAGGCCGCGGCGGGGGAACGGGGAGCGGGAGGAGGGATCGGTGGGGGTCATCGGGGATCCTCGGTGTGGTGGTGGGTGGGAACGCCGAGGCCCTCGAGGAGCTCGGCGCGCAGCTGGGCGAGGGCGGGGTCGGTGCGGTCGCGCGGGCGGGCGCCGGGCACGTCGATCCGGCGGGCGAGGGAGGCGGCGCCGGCCTCCGCGCCGCGCAGGCTGCGCAGCAGGAGGACCTGGTCGGCGAGGTAGAGGGCCTCCTCGACGTCGTGGGTCACGACGAGCACCGTGGTGGGCTCCGCGGCGTGGATCTCGAGCAGGAGGTCCTGCATGCGCAGCCGGGTGAGGGCGTCGAGCGCGCCGAAGGGCTCGTCGAGCAGGAGCACCTCGGGGCCGCGGGCGAGCGCCCGGGCGAGGGAGGCGCGCTGGGCCATGCCGCCGGAGACCTCGCGGGGGCGCTGGCCGGCGGCGTGCTCGAGTCCCACGAGCTGCAGCAGCCGCCGCACGCGGTCGCGGCCCTCGCGGCGGGCGGTGCCGCGCGGCAGGCCGAGAGCGACGTTCGCCTCGAGGGTGCGCCAGGGCAGCAGCCGCGGCTCCTGGAAGGCGACGGCGGTGCGCTCGGCGCCGGGGGTCGTGAGGCGCCCGGTGCTCGGGGCGTCGAGTCCGGCGACGAGGCGCAGCAGGGTCGACTTGCCGCAGCCGGAGGGGCCGATGACGGCGTGGATGCCGCCGGGGGCGAGCTCGAGGTCGAGGGCGCGCAGCACCTCGTGGCGGCCCTGGGGGCCGTCGAAGCCGCGGGCGACGCCGTCCAGGCGCACTCCGCGGGCGGGCCGGGAGTCCGGGCCCGGGTCCCGGGTCGGGGCAGGGGCGGGGGCGGGTGCGGTCATGTGGCCGATCATGACGGCGCATGGCGGACTCGATCCACCGCCATGTCATCAGCCGTCATATGCCCCGTGCGAAGGTGACGTGAGGGTGACGGCCGTGCGGCGCCCGTCACATGGCCGGGCCGCTCCCCTCCCCCTGTCCCCCACCGCGCGGACGCCGCCCCGTATGGCGCACGCCATGCCGGGAGGTCAAGCCGGACCACCGCCGCGTCAATGGCGGCTGCTGCGGGTCAAATCCCGTTCAACGGCTCGATGCGGCTCGTTCAACGCGCTTCAGGTCCGCCGGCACGGCTCCTAGCGTCGATGACCGCTCCCCGGACGCCCGGGCCCCACCCTCGACGTCACCGCATGTCGCCCGTGACCGGAGCGAGCATCGCGTCGAGGGACGCGAGAGACCCACAGCATCGCCACGAAGGAATCACCACCCCCATGACGCTCCAGAACACCCACCGCGCCGCCGGCCGCGCGGTCACCCCGCTCACCGCCTCCCGCCGTGCGGCGCACGCGATCGGCGGCAGCGCCGTGCTCGGCACCGTCCTCGTCGGCACCGCCTTCGCCGGCGGCACCGCCGCGCTGGCCGACGACTCCGCGCTCGCGGGCTCCGACGAGGCCGCGGTCACCGCGACCTCCGCCCCCGCCCAGGCCTCCGGCTCCGACGAGTCCGCCGAGTCCGCCGAGCAGGCCTCCGACGCGGCGTCCACCGACACCCTCCGCCGGGGCGACTCGGGCCGGGCCGTGGAGGACCTCCAGGAGGCCCTCAACGCGCAGGGCGCCGACCTCCCCGAGACCGGCTTCTTCGGCTCCCTGACCCGCGACGCGGTCATCGACCTCCAGTCCGGGGCCGGCATCGCGACCGACGGCGTCGTGGGCGCCGACACCCGGGCCGCGCTCGACGGCGGCTCCGCCGATTCCGGTTCCGACTCCGACTCGGGCTCCACGAACGGCACCCCAGCCGGCGCGACCGCCGTGCCGTCGAGCTCCTCGGACTCGAGCGGGAGCGGCTCGACGATCGTCGACGCCGCCCGCTCCGCGATCGGCACCCCCTACTCCTGGGGCGGCTCCTCG
Organism: Brachybacterium rhamnosum; assembly: GCF_039526185.1. Taxonomy (NCBI): domain Bacteria; kingdom Bacillati; phylum Actinomycetota; class Actinomycetes; order Micrococcales; family Dermabacteraceae; genus Brachybacterium; species Brachybacterium rhamnosum. The sequence goes on along the minus strand of NZ_BAAAIS010000002.1, from coordinate 1,242,852 downwards.
CTCGGCGGCATGGACTGCTCCGGCCTCGTGAACTACGCGTACAGCGCCGCGGGCATCGACGTGCCCCGCACCGCCGGCCAGCTGGCCGACCAGGGCCGCAGCATCTCCCAGTCCGAGGCGCAGCCGGGCGACCTCGTCACCTGGCCCGGCCACGTCGCGATCTACGCGGGCGACGGCGAGATCATCGACGCCTCCGGCTCCAAGCAGCAGGTCGTCGAGCGCGAGATCTGGGGCAACCCCACCGGGTTCGTCACCTTCCGCTGATCCTTCCCCCGGCCCGGCTCCTCCGCCTGAGCCCTGGGCTCTCCACCGAGGCCCGGTCCCGCATCCTGCGGGGCCGGGCCTCGGCGTCTCCCGGGCGGCGACATCGGCCGTCCGGCGGGAGATCCCTCGCCGTCGGTGCGACCATGTCGAGAACTCGCCCGCAGCTCCGACGTGTGGGTGCAGGACGGCGGAGGCGCACCGCGCCACCGCCGCGCACGAGAGCGGTCACCCCGACCGATCAGCCGAGCAGGCCATGAAGGAGCAGTCATGAAGTACGTCATCCTCATCCACTCGAACCCGCAGCCCTGGGGACACCCCACACCGGATTTCCTGCCCGAGCACCAGGCGCTCCCCCAGGAGGAGCGCGAGGCCGGGAGCAGGGCGTTCGAGGAAGGCCTCGCCGCGATCACCGAGCGCGGCGAGCTCGTCCACGCCGAGGCCCTCGCCGCACCGTCCAGCTCCCGCCTGCTGCGCTGGGAGGGCGATCGCAAGGTCGCCGTCGACGGTCCGTACGCCGAGGGCAAGGAGCACCTCGCCGGGTTCTTCCTCATCGACGTCGACACCGCCGAGCGGGCCGAGGAGATCGCCGGGATCTTCGGGGCACGGGGCGAGACGATCGAGCTCCGACCCGTCATGAGCGGCGAGCCCGACGTCTCCTGAGCGGCCCGGCCCGGGCTGTCCCGAGTGGGAGGACGTGTGGCGCCGCGAGGCGCCGCACGTCCTCTCCACGCTGCTGCGCCGCTACGGGGACTTCACGACCTGCGAGGACGCCGTCCAGCTCGCGCTCATCGCGGCCGCCGAGCAGTGGCCCCGCGAGGGGACGCCGAGGAATCCCGCCGCCTGGCTGACGCGGGTCGCCTCGCGCCGCGCGGTGGACCTCCTCCGTGCCGACGCCGCCCGGCGCGACCGGGAGGAGCGGGCGGCGGCGCGCGAGCCCGGGCGGGCGTCGGATCCGGCGGACCCCGTCGAGTCCGACGCGCCCGACGACACCCTCCTGCTGCTGATGCTCTGCGCGCACCCGGCGCTGACCACGGCCTCGCAGGTGGCGCTCATGCTGCGCGCCGTCGGCGGGCTCACCACAGCCCAGATCGCGCAGTGCTTCTTCGTCGAGGAGCGCACGATGGGGCAGCGCATCAGCCGCGCCAAGCGCACCCTGGCCGGTCAGGGGCCCGGTTCGAGGCGCCGACCGCCGCGGACCTCCCCGCCCGTCTGCACGCGGTGCGCCATGCCGTCGCGGCCGTCTACGCCCAGGACCACGCCCTCACCGAGCGGGTGCGCGGCACGGATCCGCTGCTCGCCGCGGCGGCGCTGGACCTCGCCCGGAGGATCCACCGGCTCGCGCCCTCGGACCCGGAGAACGCGGGCCTGCTCGCCCTGCTCCTGCTCACCCATGCCCGCGCCCCGGCGCGCCTGGACGCCGCCGGGGAAATCGTCCCGCTCGCCGAGCAGGACCGGTCGCGCTGGAGCCCTCGGCTGATCGCCGAGGGGATCGCGCTGATCGAGCGGGCGCTGCCGGTGGGGCCCGTGGGGCCGTTCCAGCTGCAGGCCGCGATCGCCGCGGTCCACGCGGAGGCCCGCTCGATGGAGGACACCGACTGGGCGCAGATTCTCGTGCTCTACGGGATGCTCGACGCCGTGGAGCCGGCGCCGTCGGTCACGCTCGGGCTCGCCGTCGCGACCGCCGAGGTCGCGGGGCCGGAGGCCGGTCTCGAGATCCTCGACCGGCTCCCCGAGGGGAGCCACCGGCGTCAGGCCGTCACCGGGCATCTCCTGAGCCGGCTCGGCCGGGCCGACGAGGCCCGGGAGGCCTTCCTCCGCGCCGCCGAGGGCACGCGCAGCCTGCCCGAGCAGCGCTACCTGCACCGCCTCGCCGGCGCGATCCGGCCGGGGTGATCCCGCCGGGGTGCCCCCGCCTGCTCAGCCGTGCTGCGCGATCGCCATCTCGTAGTAGCGCAGGAGGTCGTCCGACGCCGCCTCCCAGGAGTACTTCTCCGCCTCGGCGCGGGCCGCGGCGCGGATCCGCGTGCGCAGCTCCCCGTCGCCGAGCCGCTCGAGGGCGGCGTCGAGGGAGGCCTCGTCGCCGGAGTCGAAGAGCAGCCCGTCCAGGCCGTCGGTCACCTGCTCGAGGGTGGGGCCGGAGCGGGCGGCGACCACCGGGAGCCCGGAGGCCATGCCCTCGAGGATGACGAGCCCCAGGGTCTCGGTGACGGAGGGGAACACGAAGGCGTCGGCGCTCGCGAAGGCGCTCGCGAGCTCCTCCCCCTCCATGAAGCCGGGGAAGACGGTCGAGGTGCCGCGGAAGAGCTGCTCGAGCTCCCCGCGGAACGGCCCGTCGCCCACGATCGCGAGGGCCACGTCGTCGCGGCGGTCCATCATCGGCCGCAGCCGGTGGATCTCCTTCTCCGCGGCGAGGCGGCCCACGAACACCAGGAGCTTCTTCTCCGGGTGCCCCTGCGTGAGCCGCTCACGCATCGCGTCGCTCGCGAAGGAGGGGTGGAAGGTGCGGGTGTCCACGCCCCGTCGGACCACGTGGAGGTTCTCGATGCCGTGCTCGGCGAGCTCGGCGCGCATCGTCTCCGAGGTCGCGATGTTGACGTCCGCGAGGGCGTGGTTGCGCCGGATCTGCCACCACACGGCGGGCTTGCCCCACCGCCACGCCCGGTACAGGTCCAGGTAGCGCGGGATGTGGGTGTGGTAGCTCGCGACCAGCGGGATCCGCTGGCGGTGCGCGGCGAAGGCCCCCGAGGAGGCGAGCAGGATCGGCTGGGCGGCGTGGACGACGTCCGGGTGGAAGCCCCGGATGATGCCGTCCACGGTGGGGCTCGGCAGGGTGAAGCGCCGATGCTTGTAGAACGGCAGCGTCACCGGCCGCACGCCCACCACCCGCGCCCCGTGGTGCTCGGTCACGCCGAGGTCCGGCGCGATGACCATGACCTCGTGACCGAGGTCCACGTAGCGCTCGACGGCGTGGCGCAGCCTCGTCACCACGCCGTCCACGGAGGGCAGGAAGGTCTCCGTGACGATCGCGATCCTCACCGGGTGGTCGTCACTTCCAGGTGACGGTGGGCATGACGAGCTCGCGCTTGACGCGCTCGGTGTTCTGCTGGGCGACCTTCAGGACCTCGGCGAGGTGCTCGTCGGTCAGCAGGTGCGGCTCCAGGCCCAGGTCCAGGAGGTTCGTGTTGACCGCGTTGTAGTAGTGGTCGTACTTCTCCACGCGCGGGTTCTCGGTGTTCGCGATCTCCGCCTGCATCCCGAGGTCGCGGGCGACCTTCTGGACCTTCTGCGCGAGCTCGAGCACGGAGAACTGCTCGGTGAACTGGTTGTAGACGCGGAACTCGCCGCGGTCGGCGGGGTTCAGGCAGGCCAGCTCGATGCAGCGCACCGTGTCCTGGATGTCGAGGTAGCCGCGGGTCTGCGAGCCGTTGCCGTAGACCGTGAGGTCGTGGCCGATCGCCGCCTGGATGATGAAGCGGTTCAGGGCGGTGCCGAAGACGGCGTCGTAGTCGAAGCGATTCACGAGGCGCGGGTCGAGGCGGGTCTCGTCGGTCTCGAGGCCGTAGACGACGCCCTGGTTGAGGTCCGTCGCGCGGACGCCCCAGACCCGGCACGCGAACATGATGTTGTCGCTGTCGTGCACCTTCGTGAGGTGGTAGAACGATCCGGGGGCCTTGGGGAACGGGAGGCGGTCCTTGCGGCCCTTGTGCTCGATCTCGATCCAGCCCTCCTCGATGTCGATGTTCGGCTGGCCGTACTCGCCCATCGTGCCGAGCTTGACGAGGTGGCAGTCCGGCGCGTGGTCCTTGATCGCCCACAGCACGTTGAGGGTGCCCTCGACGTTGTTGCGGTGGTTCTCGATCGCGTGCTCGCGGTCGATCATCGAGTAGGGGGCGCTGCGGTGCTCCGCGAAGTGCACGAAGGCCTCCGGCTGGAGGTCCTCGAACAGGTGCGAGACGGTCTCGTAGTCGGTGAGGTCGCCGATGACGACGGCGATGTCCTTCCCGGAGACCTCCTTCCAGACCTGCACGCGCTCCTCGAGGGGGAGGATGGGGGTCACGGAGTTCGAGCCGAGCTCCTCGTCGATCTCGCGGCGCACCAGATTGTCGACGATCGTGACCTCGTGGCCCTTCTGCGAGAGGTAGAGGGCGGTGGGCCAGCCGCAGAATCCGTCTCCGCCGGCGACGACGATCTTCATGGTTCGATACCTCCGATAGGTCGGTTCCCGGCGTTCGCGGGGACGCCCTCGGCCGGATCGAGGATCAGAGCGTCCGCTCTTAACGTAATGCAGGGCGACAGGCCGTCAAAGACGGACTCCCGCCGTCATGAACAGCAGAGGAATGACCGATGACCCAGGACCGACGCCCCGATGTCACCGTCGTGCCGGCGCCCGCACCGACCCTCGACCTCCTCGGCCCCCTCCGCCCGCGGCCGCTGCCGCCCACGGATCGCCGGGTGCTCGTCATGGGCATCGTCAACCGCACCCCGGACTCCTTCTTCGACCAGGGCCGCACCGACTCCCTCGAGAAGGCGGTCGCGGCGGGCCTCGCGGCGGGCGCGGCGGGGGCGGACCTCGTGGACGTGGGCGGCGTGAAGTTCGCGCCCGGCGAGCCGGTCCCGGTGGCCGAGGAGATCGACCGCGTGGTCCCCGTCCTCGAGCGCCTGCGCCGCGAGCTGCCCCATGTGCTGCTCTCCGTGGACACCTTCCACGCCGACGTCGCGGAGGCCGCGATCGCCGTGGGCGCCGATCTCATCAACGACACGACGGGGCTCTCCGACCCGCGCCTGGCCGGCGTGGTGGCCCGCACGGACGCCTCCCTCGTCATCACCCACTCGCTCGCCGAGCCCCGCCGGGCGCACCCGCATCCTGTCTACGGGGACGTCGTCGCCGAGGTGCGGGAGTTCCTCGCGGTGCGCGTGGAGCAGGCCCTCGCGGCGGGCATCGCCCCGGGGCGGATCGTCGTGGACCCCGGCCCGGACCTCAACAAGTCCACCGTGCAGACCCTCGAGGTGCTGCGCGGCTGGGAGCGCTTCGCCGATCTCGGCCATCCCGTGCTCGCGGCGCTCTCGCGCAAGGACGTCATCGGGGAGTCGCTGGGCCTCCCGGCGGCCGAGCGCCTCGAGGGGTCGCTCGCCTCCGCCGCCTGGGTCATCGAGCGCGGCGCCCGGCTGCTGCGGGTGCACGACGTCGCCGCGACGGTGCGCCTGGTGCGGATGCTCGAGGTGATCCGGGGCTGGCGGGACCCGGAGGGCCCGCTCGTGCACAACGTGTGAGGCCGACGGCGGCGCCGGCGTCAGCGTCAGCGTCGGCGCCGGCGCCGGCGTCGGCGTCTGTGTCGGCGTCAGCGTCAGCGTCGGTGCTCGGCGAGCACGGCGTCGGCCAGCCGCGGCATGACCTCGCGGTGGGCGTCGCAGAAGTCGTGCGAGGTGCCGACCACGAGCGCGAGGTCCGCGACGGGGTCCACCCAGAAGGCGGTGCCGCGCATGCCGAAGTGGCCGAAGGTCTCCGGGGAGTTCCCGCTCCCGGTCCAGTGCGGGGACTTGTGGCCGCGCACCTCGATGCCGAGGCCGAAGGGGTTCGGGTCCTGCTTGCCGAAGCCCGGCATGATGCCCACGAGCTCGGGCAGCTGGGGGGTGGTGAGCTCGCGCATCCACGGCGCCTCGAGCAGGGTGGGCCGCAGCAGCTCCCCCGCGAGCAGGGCGAGGTCCGTGAGCGCGCCGTGGGCGCCCACGGAGGCGGAGCCGGTCCAGTCGAGGCCGGTCATGCCGAGGGGGTCCGCGACCCGCTCCTGCACCCAGTCGCCGAAGTCGCGGCCGACGGCGCGCTCGACGTGGCGGGCCGCCTCGTCGATCCCGAAGTTCGAGTAGTGGCGGCGCAGCCCGGGCGCCTGCAGCGTCGAGTCCGACTCGTAGAAGTAGCCGGAGGCGTGCGCGAGCAGGTGGCGCAGGGTGGAGCCGGGCGGGCCGGCCGGGTCCTCGAGGTCCGCGCACCCCTCCTGGAGGGCGATCGCGCAGGCGGTGCCGGTGACGGTCTTGGTCACGGAGCGCCAGGGACGCACGAGGTCGAGGTCGCCGCGGGCGGCGCGCACCCCCTCCGGGCCGATGACGATCGCGGCGGCCTCGAAGCCGAAGCCGTCGAGGAGGTCGAGCGCGGTGCTCACGGGCCGCTCTCCCCGGGCAGGGCGTCCGCGAGCAGGGCGTCGGTCAGGCCGGGCCAGGCGGCGACGTGGGCGGGACCGAAGGGCTCCGCGCCGAGGTAGGCGGCGGTGAGGCCCGCTACGGGGTCCACCCAGAGGAAGGATCCGGACTGGCCGAAGTGGCCGAAGGTCCGCTCGCTGCTGCGGGAGCCGGTCCAGTGCGGGTGCTTGCTCCCGCGGATCTCGAACCCGAGGCCCCAGTCGTTGGGGCGCTGGCGGCCGTAGCCGGGGAGGATGCCGTCGAGCCCGGGGAACTGCACGGTCGTCGCCTCCCGGTGGAGGTCCTCGGGCAGGAGCGTGGGGGCGAGCAGCTCGCGGCCCACGGCGAGCAGGTCGCGCACACTGCCCCGGTAGCCGGCGGCCGGGGAGCCGTCCACCTCGAGGTCGGTGAGGCCCAGCGGCGCTAGGACGGTCTGCTCGACCCAGTCGGGGAGGTCGTGACCGGTGGCGTCCTCGAGGACCGCGCCGAGCACCTCGAAGCCGGCGTTGGAGTAGATGCGGCGGGTGCCGGGCTCGGCGATCGCCTCGGCGCCCTCGAAGGGGAGGCCGGCGGTGTGGGCGAGGAGGTGGCGCACGGTCGCGCCGGCGGGGACGCCCTCGCGGTCCACGGCGTCCTCGAGGTCGATCAGCGCGCGGTCCACGGCGACGAGCGCGGCGAGCGCGGTGATCGGCTTGGAGACGCTCGCGAGGGGGCGGACCCGGGCGGGGTCGCCCTCCGTGCGCAGCACGGCGTCGGCGTCGCTCAGCCCGAGCTCGTGCGGGGCGGGCAGCGGCTCGGGGGGCGGGGGCGCGACGTTCTCCACCGGGCGATGATCGCACAGCGCCCGCCGGGACGAGGGGTGGCCGAATCGTGATCCGGGGCCGGCCGTGCCCCGCACCTGGGGGATTCTCGACTACTGACCAGAAACCTGCTGACCAGGAACTCTTTACCCCTTGTTGACTCGAGTGCGGCTCGTGCATGATGTCCCAGGGGGCCGGAGATACCGGACGACCCAGGCAATACCGGCATCACAGGGGGAAGACCATCATGAACCGTCCGCTCATCCATCTCTCCGCGCGGCCGCTGCCGTCGGAGTCCGACCCGGCCCCGCCGGTCGACCAGCTCCCCGTCACGTCGCGGCGCGGGCTGATCCTGCTCGGCGTCGGCACCCTCGGCGCGGGCCTCACGCTCGGCACCGGCACGGCGCTCGCCGCCCCGGTGCTCAAGAAGGGCTCCCGCGGCTCCGCCGTCACCACGCTCCAGAAGAACCTGAGCGCCCTCGGCTACTGGTGCGGCACGGCGGACGGCAGCTTCGGCCACGTCACGGAGCAGGCCGTCTACGCCATCCAGAAGGTCGCCGGGCTCGGCAAGGACGGCGTCGTCGGCGCGAAGACCCAGGCCGCGATCGCCGCGAAGAAGAAGCCGAGGAGCGCCGTCACGAGCGGCTCCTCCTTCGACATCGACCTCAAGCGGCAGATCCTCATCTGCTACACCGGCGGCCGCGTGAAGTGGACCTTCAACACCTCCACCGGCAGCGGCGAGCGCTACTACTCGGGAGGCCGCTGGAAGACGGCGACGACGCCCAAGGGCAGCTTCCGCATGTACCGCCTCTACAGCGCCGGTTGGCAGACGGGCTCCCTGGGCCGGCTCTACCGCCCCGGCTACTACGACCGCGGCTGGGCCATCCACGGATCCACCTCGATCCCGCCCTACCCCGCCTCCCACGGCTGCGCCCGCATCTCGACCGCCGCCACGGATCTGCTGTGGCGGGAGAACTGGATCGTCAAGGACCGCCGCGTCCTCGTGCGCTGACCGCGCCACGACCGTCCCTCGCCCCGTCCCCGGCAGTCCGGGCCGAGGGACACCCGGAGGAGCCCCGCCGCACGGCGGGGCTCCTCCTCCATGAGGCCCCTCCTTCACGAGGCCTGCACGATTCCCTCGCCGTCCTGCCGCGCGGCCCCCGCTCCGCGCCCCCACCTGCACGCTACGATCGGGGGGCGAACAGCCCCGCGCGGCACGGGCCGGCGGAGCACCGATGGCACGAGGACAGCGAGGGTTCACCGTGGGGATCTTGGACCGGATCGAGCGCGGGCTCGACCGCGGGGTGACGAGCGTGTTCTCCCCCGGGCGCGGACAGCTCAAGCCGCTGGACCTCGCCCAGGGTCTCAAGCGCGAGTGCGACGACCAGATCCAGGTCATGGACCGCGTGCGCACCCTCGCGCCGAACGCCTACACCGTCTACCTGCACAGCCAGGACTTCGAGCGCTTCTCCTCGTGGCAGGACACCCTCGTCGAGGAGCTCGTGCGCGTGCTCATGGAGCACGCCGAGAAACAGCGCTACATGTTCGTCGGCCCCGTCCACGTCGACCTCGCGCAGGACGACGACGTGCGTCCCGGCCGGTTCGAGACCGAGTCCCGCACCGAGCGCGGCAGCGTCGCACCCGCCACGGCGGCCGGTCGCGCGGGCGCCGGCGGCCACCCGATCGTCGAGATCGACGGCCAGCAGTACCTGCTCACCGGTCCCGTGACCGTGATCGGCCGCGGCGGCGACGCCGACATCATCCTCGAGGACACCGGCGTGTCCCGGCACCACATCGAGCTGCGCACGGAGGCCGACGGCACGCTCGTCGTCACCGACCTCGGCTCGACCAACGGCACCCACGTGGACGGCGAGCGCATCCGCACGCCCGTGGTCCTGCACGACCGCTCGCTGGTCAAGATCGGACGCACCCGGCTCACCGTCCTGCTCCCGGCCGGTGCGCCGGAGAGCTGGTGAGCGACGCATGAGCGAACTGACCATCGTCGCCCTGCGGCTCGGCTTCGTGCTGGCCCTGTGGCTCTTCGTCATCGCGGTCGTCATCGTGCTGCGCGGGGACCTCTTCGGCACCACCGTCGTGACCCGCTCGAGCAAGGACCCGCGCCGTGAGCAGCGGCCCTCCGCGGCGGGCGCACCGCCCACCGCGGGCGGCGGCGCCACGCGCACCGATCCCGCCGTGACCGCGACGACGCTCGTCGTGACCGCCGGCCCGCTGCGCGGGACGTCGCTGACCCTCGGCTCGACCCCGGTCCTCATCGGCCGCGCGCCCGAGTGCACGCTCGTGCTCGACGACGACTACGCCTCCAACCGCCACGCGCGCGTGTTCCAGCGCGACGACGAATGGGTGGTCGAGGACCTCGGCTCGACCAACGGCACCCTCGTGTCCGGCCGCCGCATCGAGGGCTCGGTGCCGTTCCGGCCCGGCGCCCAGGTGCGCATCGGCCGCACCGAGATCGAACTGAGACGAGGCCCCCGATGACCGTCGCCCTCCGCTATGCCGCACGCTCGGACGTGGGCCTGGTCCGCTCGAACAACCAGGACTCGGGATACGCCGGCAGCCACCTCCTCGTGGTCGCCGACGGCATGGGCGGCCACGCCGGCGGCGACGTCGCCTCCTCCGTCGCGATCGGCCACCTCGCCCGCCTCGACGCGGACACCCCCGCCTCGGACATCGTCGCGACCCTCGAGGAGTCCGTCCTCGAGGCGAACCAGGAGATCCTGCGCCGCGCCCGGGACGAGCCCCAGCTCGCCGGCCTCGGCACCACGATCACCGCCCTGCTGCGGCTCGAGAGCCGCTTCGCGCTCGCCCACATCGGCGACTCGCGCGCCTATCTGCTGCGCGACGGCGAGACCACGCAGGTCACCAAGGACCACACCTTCGTCCAGCGTCTCCTCGACGAGGGCCGCCTCACCGAGGAGGAGGCCGAGCGCCACCCCCAGCGCTCCGTGCTCATGCGCGTGCTCGGCGACGTCGACGCCGATCCGGAGCTGGACCTCTCCCTGCGCCCCGCGCACGTGGGCGATCGCTGGATGCTGTGCTCCGACGGCCTCTCGGGGCTCGTCTCCCTCGACACGATCGACGCGACCCTCCAGGAGATCGAGGACCCGGGCGAGTGCGCGGACGCGCTGATCCAGCTCGCCCTCAAGGGCGGCGGCCCCGACAACATCACCTGCATCATCGCGGACGTCCTCGACCTCGACGACCTCCCCCGCGGCGAGGAGGCGCCCTCGACGACCCCGCAGATCGTGGGCTCCGCCGCGCGCACCCGCCACGCCCCCACGACCGCCTCCGGTCCGGCCGCGAAGGCCGCCGCGCTCACGCGGGAGGAGCCCGAGTTCCCCTACGCCGACGAGGACTTCGCGGAGGACGAGCCCCCGCGGCGCAGCCCGTGGCCGGTGCTCGTCGCCGTCGCCCTGCTCGTCGCGCTGCTCGCCGGCGCCCTGTGGGCCGGGTACGCGTGGAGCCAGCGGCAGTACTACGTGGGCTCCGACGGCACGCACGTCGTCGTCTACCAGGGACTCTCTCAGGACCTCGGCCCGATCTCGCTGTCCTCCGAGGTCGAGGTCACCGACGTCGCCATGGCGGACCTCCCCGAGGTGACCCGCCAGCAGGTCGAGGCGACGATCACGGCCGCGAACCGCGACGCCGCCGAGCAGATCGTGGGCCGCCTCGAGCAGTCCGCGATCACGGACATCCCGGTGGACCCGCAGGGCACCGGCTCGCCCTCCGACGGCAGCGACTCCGGCGAGGCCGGCTGACATGGCCACGATCGTCTCCTACACCGCACGGCCGCGGCGCATCACCCAGGCGCTCCTGCTGCTGGCCGCCGTCGCGATCGGCGTGACCGCCTACGCGCTCGTCTGGCTGGGGCGCTTCGACGAGCTGCCCCCGGGCCTGGTCGAGCACGCCGTCGGCGCCCTCGTGGTCGCCGTCGTGCTGCAGGCCGTGGTCATGTGGCGCGCGCCGTACGCGGATCCGGTGATCCTGCCGCTCGTCGTGCTGCTGAACCTGCTGGGCATCGCGGTGATCGCGAGCGTGGACTCCGCGCGCATCCTCTACCAGGACCGCAGCAGCGCCGTCGCGGACCGCCAGATGCTCTGGGCGGGCCTCGGTGTGATCCTGTGCGCCGCGCTGCTCGTGGCCCTGCGGGACCATCGCTGGCTGCGCCGCTACACCTGGATCGCGGCCGTGACCGGTGCGGTGCTGCTGCTGACCCCGCTCGTCCCCGGCCTGGGCTCCTCGCGCTACGGCTCGAAGATCTGGATCTCGATCGCCGGCAACAGCTTCCAGCCCGCGGAGCTCGCGAAGATCTGCTTCGCGGTGTTCTTCGCCGGGTACCTCGTCTCGCGCCGCGACACGCTCGCGCTCGCGGGCCCCAAGGTGCTCGGGATCCGGCTCCCCCGCTGGGCGGACTTCGGTCCGATCCTCGTGGCCTGGGCCTTCGCCATGGCGGTCCTCGTGTTCGAGACGGACCTCGGCACCTCGATCATGTTCTTCGGCCTGTTCGTCGCGATGCTCTACGTCGCGACGGACCGCCTCTCCTGGCTCGTCATCGGCGCGGTCCTGTTCCTGCCGCCGGCGGTCATCGCCGCGACCCAGATGAGCCATGTGCGCACGCGCCTGACCTGCTGGCTGGACCCGCTCTCGAGCGAGAACTTCGACCGCTGCGGTCAGATCAACGCGGGCCTGTTCGGCCTCGCCAACGGCGGCATCACGGGCGCCGGCCTCGGCGAGGGGCGCCCGAACGTGGTGCCCTTCGCGGAGTCGGACTTCATCTTCTCCGCACTCGCGGAGGAGCTGGGCCTCGTGGGCGCCTTCGCCCTGCTGCTGCTCTACCTGCTGCTCGTCGAGCGCGCCTTCCGCGCCGCCGTCGGCATCTCCGACGGCTTCGGCACGCTGCTCGCCGCTGGCCTCGGCTTCGTCATCGCGCTGCAGGTGTTCGTCGTCATCGGCGGCGTCACCCGGGTCATCCCGCTCACGGGCCTGACCCTCCCCTTCCTCGCCGCGGGCGGCAGCTCGCTCGTGTGCAACTGGATCATCGCCGGGATCCTCGTGCGGCTCTCCGACGCCGCGCGCCGCCCGGCCGCGCGGCAGGTGCCGGGCGCCCCCTCCCCGGCCCCGGCCGGCGGCTCCCCCGCGGAGGCGATCGCATGAACCGTCCCCTGCGCCATCTCTGGCTCGTGGTCAGCGTGCTCTTCGTGCTGCTGTTCACCTCCACCACCTACTTCCAGGTGGTCGCCCAGGGCCGCCTGAACGCCGACGGCCGCAACGTCCGCACGATCTACAACGAGTTCGGCCGCCACCGCGGGCCGATCGTCGTGGACGGCACCGCGATCGCCTCCTCCGCGCGCTCGGACGACTCCTACGGCTACCTGCGCAGCTACGACCCGGGGGCGATGTATGCCCCGGTCACCGGCTACTACTCGGTGGTCTACGGCTTCTCGGGCCTCGAGCGGGCCCTGAACGACACCCTCTCCGGGGACGCGGACGCCCTGTTCTACCAGCGCATCTCCGACATCCTCTCCGGCAAGCAGGGGCAGGGCGCGACGGTCGAGCTCACGATCGACGCGAAGGCCCAGGAGGCCGCCTACGACGCCCTCGACGGGAAGAAGGGCGCGGCGGTCGCGCTGGACCCGGAGACGGGCGCCGTGCTCGCCATGGTCTCCGCCCCCAGCTACGACCCCGACGACCTCGCCTCGCACAGCACGAAGGACGTGCAGGCGGCCTGGTCAAAGCTCAACGACGACCCCGACCGCCCGCTGACCAACCGGGCGATCGCGGGCGACCTCTACCCGCCGGGCTCCTCCTTCAAGCTCGTCACGGCCGCGGCGGCGCTCGAGTCCGGCGGCTACACGCCGGAGACGCAGATCCCCGGCCCGGGCACCTACACGCTCCCGCAGTCCAGCTCCGTGATGAACAACCACGCGGGCGGCGGCACCGAGGCCTGCGGGCCGGACGACTCCTCGACGCTGCAGGCGGCGCTCGAGCAGTCGTGCAACACCTCCTTCGCCCTGCTGGGCCAGGAGGTCGGCGAGGACCAGCTGCGCACCACGGCCGAGGAGTTCGGCTTCGGGCAGAAGCTCTCGATCCCGCTCTCGGTGACCCCCTCGACGATCGGGGATGACCTCGACGCCTCGCAGCTCGCGACGACGTCGATCGGCCAGTACGAGGACCGCGTGACGCCGCTGCAGATGGCCATGGTGGCCTCCGCGATGGCGAACGACGGCGCGGTCATGCAGCCGCAGCTCGTGCAGAAGGTCAGCACCTCGGACCTCTCCACGATCTCCGAGCTCACGCCCAAGGAGCTGGGCCGGCCGCTGAGCGCCTCGAACGCCGCGCTCATGCGGCAGATGATGGAGGGCGTGGTGAGCGAGGGCACGGGCACCGCCGCCCAGATCGACGGCGCCGAGGTGGGCGGCAAGACCGGCACCGCCGAGTGGGGCGACGGCCGCACCGCCCACTCGTGGTTCGTGGGATACGCGCAGCAGGACGACAGGAAGGTCGCGGTGGCCGTGGTGGTCGAGGAGGGCGGCTACGGCTCGCGGACCGCCGCGCCGATCGCCCGTGACGTGATGGAGGCGGTGATCCAGCCATGAGGACCGAAGCGGGACTGGTGCTCGAGGGACGGTACGAGCTGAGGAGCCTGATCGCCACCGGCGGCATGGGCCAGGTGTGGCGGGGTGTGGACACCGAGCTCGACCGCGAGGTCGCGATCAAGGTGCTGCGCGAGGAGTACGCCTTCGACGAGGGCTTCCTCAAGCGCTTCCGCGCGGAGGCGCGGCACACCGCCGCGCTCTCGCACGACGCGATCGCCGCGCTGTACGACTACGGCGAGCTCGAGGGCCGCGCGTACATCGTCATGGAGCTCTGCCCCGGCCGGCCGCTCTCCGAGATCATCGAGGAGAACCCCGGCGGGCTCCCCGAGCGGCGGATCATCCCCGTGCTCATCGACCTCGCCCGGGCGCTCGACGCCGCCCACTCCAAGGGCGTGGTGCACCGTGACGTGAAGCCCGAGAACGTGCTCGTGGACGAGAAGAACGACTGGTCCATGAAGATCACGGACTTCGGCATCGCCCGCAGCTCCGATCAGGCGCGGCTGACGAAGACGGGCCTGGTCATGGGCACCGCCCAGTACCTCTCCCCGGAGCAGGCGATGGGCAAGCAGGCCACCTCGCTCTCCGACATCTACGCGCTCGGCATCGTCGCCTACGAGATGCTCGTGGGGCATCGCCCCTTCACCGGCTCGAGCCAGGTGGAGATCGCGATGGCCCAGGTGAAGAAGCAGCCGCCGGAGCTCCCCTCGGGGATCCACCCGGACCTGCGCCGCCTGGTGATGATGTGCCTCGCGAAGGCCCCCGCGAACCGTCCCCGCTCGGCGGCGGCCGTCGCCCGGATCCTCGAGGCGATCCAGCGCGGCGAGGAGCCCCGCTTCACGACCGGCGCGATCCCGGTGACCCATGTCGAGGACCACGACTGGACGGGCGAGAACCCGACCGGCTCCGCGGCGCGCAGTCGCGGCGGCTCGGCCGCCTCGCCCGCGGGCTCCCCGGGGACGGGACCTCAGGCGACGGGGCCCACCCGCACCGCCGCGATGCCGCTGCCGCTCTCGGGCCGCGGCCGCGGGATCCGCCACCGCTCGGGCGCCTCGGGGCCGTCGGCGCTGTCCGCCTCCTCGGCGAGCTCGGCGCCGGCCCTGCGCTCCGCGGCCTCGCCCTCGCCGGCGGCTCCGGCGGCAGGGGCCGGCCGGCCGGGGGCGGGAGCCGCCGCCGGTCCGGACCAGGCGGGTCGGCGCGAGCGCACCGACCGCACGGAGCGCACGAGCCGCGGCTCGGTCACGGGCCGCAAGGTCATGGGCATGTCCCTGCCGGGCTTCGTGCTGCTGCTCATCCTGCTCGTCGTGGTGCTGGCCGCGGTCGCGGGCGGCATGGGCTGGCTGCCGGTCCCCGCCGCGGGGGCGGCGCAGGGCGCCGCAGTGGGCCTGCTCGCACCGGGCCTGAACAGGCCGGGGGCGGAGCGCCCACGCACTACGATGGGACGATCGGCCCGCAGCGGCCACGGCACGAGGACGGGTGTGGAGTGAGCGGAGAGAGTCTGGTTCTGGGGGGCCGTTACTCCCTCGGGCGGATCCTCGGCCAGGGGGGCATGGCGGAGGTCTTCCTGGCGGAGGACAAGCGCCTGCACCGCACCGTCGCGGTGAAGGTGCTGCGCTCGGACCTCGCGCGCGACGACTCCTTCCAGGAGCGCTTCCGCCGCGAGGCGCAGAGTGCCGCCGCACTGAACCATCCCTCGATCGTCGCCGTGTACGACACCGGCGAGGAGCACCACACCACGGTCACGGGCGCCGAGGTGACGATCCCGTACATCGTCATGGAGTACGTGCGCGGCACCACGCTGCGCGAGCACATCGATCCCGAGCACCCCATGGACCCGCACCGCGCGGGCGAGATCATGGCGGCGCTGCTGAGCGCGCTGGAGTACTCGCACCGCTCGGGGATCGTGCACCGCGACATCAAGCCCGGCAACGTCATGATCACCGACGCGGGCACCGTGAAGGTCATGGACTTCGGCATCGCCCGCGCCGTCGCGGACGCCACGAGCGCGATGACCGCGACCCAGGCCGTCATGGGCACCGCCCAGTACCTCTCCCCCGAGCAGGCGCGCGGCCAGCTGGTCGACGCCCGCTCGGACATCTACTCCGCCTCGTGCGTCTTCTACGAGATGCTCACGGGCCGCCCGCCCTTCACGGGGGACACGCCCGTCTCGATCGCCTACCAGCACGTGCGCGAGCACCCGGTGGCGCCCTCGGCGATCAACCCGAGCATCACCCCGGCGCTGGACGCCGTGATCCTCACGGGCCTGACGAAGGACCGCGAGCAGCGCTACCCGAGCGCGGTCGCGCTCTCGCGGGACATCGCCGCGGCCGTCGCCGGTCGTGAGCCGAAGCTCGTGGACGGCGCCGTCCCGGTGGGCGCGGCGACCGGGCCCGGGGACGACACCCCGGCGACCACGGTCCTCGGGCCCGTCGGCGACGAGACCGAGGCGCTGCCCGCGGTGACCTCGGCGCAGTCCGCGGTCCCCGCGGGGGCCGCGCTGGCCGGCGCGGGGGCGGCGGGAGCCGCGACCGGTCCGGCGACGGGGCAGATCGCGCCCCGCTCGGCGGACGAGGTCCAGGAGGACGAGCGCCGCAAGCCGTGGTGGCTCATCGCGCTCGTCGTCCTCGCGGTCCTCGCGGTGCTCGGCGTGCTGCTGTGGTTCTGGCAGCCGTGGGCGCAGCAGGCCCCCGCCACGGTCGCCGTGCCGACCCTCCAGGGGCAGACCCAGGACGAGGCGGCGCAGAGCCTGGAGGAGGCGGGGCTGAAGGGGAAGTACACCCAGGAGGCCTCCGCCGACGTCGACGAGGACACCGTCATCTCCTCGGACCCGGGCGCCGGGCAGGAGGTCGCGAAGGGCTCCACGGTAAACGTCGTGGTCTCCTCCGGCCCCGCCCCCGTGGACGTCCCGGACCTCACGGGGAAGTCGAGCGACGACGCGCGCGCGGCCCTCGAGGAGGTCGGGCTGACGATGACCGTCGCGGGCGAGGAGGACGCCGTGAAGGCGGAGGCCGGCACGGTCACCCGCTCGAGCCCGCAGGCCGGCTCCTCCGCGACGCCCGGCGACGAGATCCAGGTGTGGGTCGCGACCGGCAGCTACACGGTGCCGAGCGTCGAGGGTCTCACCGAGGAGGAGGCGACCAAGCGCCTGGAGGACATCGGCTTCCAGGTCGAGACGACCGAGGCGGAGTCCTCGGACGCGACGGCCGGCACGGTCACCGACCAGACCCCGCCGAAGGACTCCTCCGCGAAGATCGGCGCGACGATCCAGCTGACGATCGCCACGGCCCCCGGGCCGGTCGCGGTCCCGAACGTCACGGGCCGCTCCTACGAAGACGCCAAGACGATCCTCGAGGACGCCGGCTTCGGTGTGGAGCGCGGGGACACGGAGTCCTCCGACTCGATCGACGAGGGCAGCGTGATCCGCACGGACCCGCAGGCCGACGAGAAGGTCGACGCGGGCTCGACGATCACGGTGATCGTCTCGACGGGCCCGGAGGCGACGCCGACCCCCACCACGGAGGTGCCGACGACAGAGGCGCCCACGACGGAGACCCCGACCACGGAGGAGCCGACGACGGAGGACCCGACCACCACTGAGGCGCCCACCACGACGTCGAACGGCAACAACGGGAACGGCAACGGGAACGGGAACGGCAACGGGAACGGGAACGGGAACGGGAACAACGGCAATGGCAACGGCTGAGCCCGGTCGCGGCGCACGCGTGCTGGTGATCGACAACTACGACAGCTTCGTCTTCACGATCGTCGGCTACCTCGAGCAGATGGGCGCCGTGTGCACCGTGGTGCGCAACGACGCCGTGCCGGAGACGGCCGACGGCGCCGTGGACCTCACGGGCTTCGACGGCGTGCTCGTCTCCCCCGGTCCGGGCAATCCCGGGACCGCGGGCCGCTCCCTCGACGTGATCGGCCGCTGCGCGGAGCAGGTGGTCCCGATGCTCGGGGTGTGCCTGGGCCATCAGGCGCTCGGCGAGCGCTTCGGAGGGACGGTCGCGCACGCGGAGCAGCTCATGCACGGGCGCACGAGCGTCATCGAGCACAAGGGCCACGGCGTGTTCGCCGGGGAGCCGAGCCCGCTGACGGTCACCCGCTACCACTCGCTGACGGTGCTGCCGGAGTCGGTGCCGGAGGTCCTGGAGGTCACCGCCCGCACCGCGGACGGCGTCGTCATGGGCCTCTCGCACCGGGAGCTGCCGCTGCACGGCGTGCAGTTCCACCCGGAGTCCGTGCTCACCGAGGGTGGGCACCTCATGCTCGCGCGCTTCCTGGAGATGTGCGACGGGATCGACGCGGAGGAGCGCTCGCGGGGTCTCGCCCCGCTGCTCGCCTCCTCCTGAGCGCCTCGCGGGAGGGCCCGGCCCCGTGCCTCAGGGCGTGGTGCTCGCGGCGTCGAGGGTGAGGGAGCCGTCGAAGGCCGGGAGGGTCGTCGTGTCGAGGGTCTCGATCTTCTCGCCGAGGCCCACGTAGTCCACCCATTCCCGGTAGACGCTCACGCCGGGATCGGCGTCGAGGGCGGCGAGCATGCGGTCCGTCGGCCCGATCACGGTGATGACGAACGGCGGGGAGTAGACCCGGCCCTCGAGCAGGAGCGTGTTGCCCGCGCAGCGGAAGGCGCTGCCGCCCACCACGCGCTGGTCCATGAGCATCATCGACTCGGCGCCGCCGGCCCAGAGGGCGTTGATGAAGGACTCCATGTCCTGCTGGTGGACGACGAGGTCGTCGGGCTCGACGCCGTCCATCGAGCCGAGCACGCCCGTCGGCGCATCGGTGAGGGTGATCCGCAGGGCGGGACCGGAGACCTCGCTGAGGCCCACCTCGTCGGTGAGCACCTGCGTGCGGGCCTCGGTCTCGGCGTCCGCGCCCTGCGCGGTGAGGCCGTCGATCGCCTCGCGCTTGGTGCGCGCCTCGTCGCCCAGGCGGGAGATCTCCACGTCCCGCTCGCGGAGCACGGAGGCGACGTCCCCGGAGTCGTCGCGCAGGGAGTCGCCACCGGCGAGGCGCGCGGTGGTCACGAACAGCACGCCGCACAGCGCCATGACGACGGCCACGCCGATCCGGCCGCCGAAGGGGCGCCGCAGGGCGTCCGGGTCCGGTGCGGGGGTGCTCTCCTCGCTCGCCATGTCGCCTCCTCTCGTCGCGCCCTCCAGGCACGCCCATTACCCTAGGTCACGGCTCGCACCCGCCGAGCCCGCGCGGCACGCCCGCACGACCCCGATCCGAGGAGCAGCGCCCGATGGCGAGGAGCACGAGGAAGCAGTCCGCCCGCGCGACGGCGAAGGCGAGGACCGCCGCCCCGGCACCCGAGGAGCAGGACGCCCTCGTGGCGGACACCGCGGACGCTGCCGAGGACGCCGCCGACGGCGGCGCCGAGGACGCGGGCGACGCGTCGGGCACGACCTCCCCTGCGTCCGGCACCGCCTCCACCGCCGCCTCCGCCAAGGATCCCGTGCGCCGCGGCCGCCGTCGTGCGACGGTCGCCGAGGACGCCGCCGGCTCCGACGACGCCGACTCCACTGCCGACGCCGCCGATGACGTGGATGCCGACGATGTGGACGACCTCGCCGAGACGGACGAGGACGCGGAGAAGGACGCCGCGACGGGGAAGGGCGCGAAGGCCGCGCGAGCGAAGAAGGGCAAGGGCGCGAAGAAGGCCAAGGACCGCGCCCCCGTCCCCGAGGTGCCCGAGGAGGCGAAGGACGCCACGCGCTCCTCCTCGCCCCGCCGCAGCGCCGCCGCGGAGACCGCCCGCACGAACCGGCGCCGCGTCGCCGCCGTGGCCCCGAACCCGGTGTGGCTCGCGCCGACGGCGGTCGTCCTGCTGATCCTGGGACTGCTCTACCTGGTGGTCTACTACCTGTCCTCGGCGACGCTGCCCCTGCCGATCGGCGACTGGAACCTCGCCGTGGGCTTCGGCGTGATGCTCACCGGCGGCGGCATGCTCATGTTCTGGAAGTGATCCCGGGAGCCCGAGGAGTGGACACCTGTCCATGATGGGGAGTTCTCCCCAAGGCGAAGTGGCGAGTCTCTCGCTAGGCTGAGGCTGCGGCCGCCGCTCGGCGCGTCCGTGCCGACACCTTTTCCCAGGGGCTCCTCATGCACACCCTCACCTCACGCAGGCGGCGGCTGGCCGCACTGCTGATGCTGCCGTTCCTCCTGCTTCTCGCCGGCTGCGGCAAGATCGACGCGACCTTCGACGTCAAGGACGTCGACACGATCGACATCTCGATGGACCTCGCGATCAACACCGACGTCATCCAGGAGTACTACTCCTCGGCGGAGGAGTTCTGCGCGAGCTCGGAGTCCGAGGAGTCCGGCGGCTTCGGCACCGCGACCTGGGAGCCGTACGAGAAGGACGGCATGTGGGGCTGCACGATCGAGGGCACGCTCACCCGTGACGACTTCGGCTCCGACTTCGAGCTCACCGAGGAGAGCGGCGAGCTGCACTTCGTCATGAGCCAGGCCAGCGGCGGCATCACCGAGGAGGACCTCGCGGTCTTCCCCGAGGCGGACCAGCTCCAGGTGAATGTCGTCTTCTCCTTCCCCGGCGAGGTCACCAGCTCCCAGGGCGGCACGATCGACGGCAACACCGTCGTCTACACCGACATCGTCGACCTCTCGCAGGGCGTGGACATCACCGCGAAGTCCGGCGGCTTCCCGTGGCTGGTCGTCATCATCATCCTGGTCGTGCTCGGCTTCCTCGCCCTGCTCGTGATCGCGGCGATCGTGTTCTTCGTGGTCCGCTCGCGCCGCAAGAAGAACGGCGGCGGCAACGGTTCCTCGCAGGCCCCCGTGGCCCCCGCGGCCTTCGGCGCCGCCGCCTATCCGGGCGCCCCCGCCGCCCCGGGCTCCCCGGCCGTGGGCCAGGGCTCCGCACCGCAGGCACCGCAGGCCCCGCAGGGTCAGCAGCCGTGGGGCCAGCCGCCGCAGCAGGGCGGTCAGGACCAGTTCGGCCACCAGGGCGGCCAGCAGCCCGGCCAGCAGGGCGGGCAGCCCTGGCAGCAGCAGGGCGGACAGCAGTCCCCGCCGCCGGCCCCGCAGCAGCCGTGGCAGAACCCGCCCCAGCCGGGCCAGGGCGGCGACGCCCCGGGCGGGAACGGTCAGCAGGGCGGGAACGGCCAGGGCACGTGGGGCTCCTGAGCCACGCGACCGCCTCCTGAGCGGTCCCGACGACGCGTCGGGACCCGGGCGGCGCCGCGGATGTGAGCCGACTCATGGCCGCTCAAGTGGCGCCGCCCCGGGCGGGCCGGTAATGTATTCCAGGTCAGCGCAGCTGGCAGGCGCCCGTAGCTTAACGGATAGAGCATCTGACTACGGATCAGAAGGTTGGGGGTTCGAATCCCTCCGGGCGCACCACAGGAAAGGGCCCCCACCAGCGGAAACATCCGCCAGTGGGGCCCTTCTCGCGTCCCTGCACACGATCTGAACACATGAGGCCACCTTTCCAGCCTGTCATCGCCGCTGCTGGGCCCTCTCGGGTGCCCCTCAGATCGACCTCAGTCCGTCAGACCAGCGGCGGACACTGGCTCCCATGAATATGCGCGAGGAGTACGCCGTCTGGGCAAGGCAGGTGCGAGAGCGGATCGACGATCGACAGGCCGAGCTCGAACTCGGCCTCATCTCCCGGCAGTCGATCGACCTCGACGGGCGGCAGGACCTCGCCGGCGAGGAGTCCCAGGACCCCGGCGGCTGGAACGCGGCATGACCGGCCACGAGGTGTACCTGGCCCATCAGGCGGTGCAGCAGCACGTGGCGGGTCTGGTGATCCGCTACGGGATCACGCTGGACGGGCCGGAGGTGGAGTGGGCGCACTCCGATCTGGACGACTCGCTGCCGGCGTACTCGGTGCGCGTGCGCACGGGCGGCCACGAGCTGCTCCTGCGCTCGGAGGAGTGGGTCGGCCGCACGGACGAGGTGCAGCCTCGCGTCTTCGGCTGGCTGCTGGCGCACGTCGACCTGCATGCCGCGAAGCTGCAGACGGACTCGAAGCGGCTCGCGCCGGAGTGGCTGCAGGCCTGGCAGCAGGTCCACCCCGACGGGTGACACGAAAGCGCCCCCACCCTCCCGTAGGAGAGTGGGGGCGCTTCGCTGTCGGGTGGGTCACAGCGTGATGCCAGGATCGCGTGGTGCGATCTGCGCATGAACCTGCGACGCTTGATTTACGCCGCCAAGTCCGCCCTCCGTACCCAGAAGGGTCGGGAGACCGCCACCCGACTTACCGACACCGCTGCCAGTACGGCACGCCGTGTCTCCCCGAAGCACGCCTCGAAGATCGATAAGGCGCAGCAGCAGGCGCGAAAGTACCTCGACCGGCACTGACCCCTGTGGCGCGAAAGCGCCCCCGCCCTCCTGGAGGAGAGGACGGGGGCACCCAGCAAGGATGAATCCGGAGGGTTTCAAGCACCGGAACAGCCAGGCTTGAACCTACGTGGGTCTCCCGCTGTCCACAAGCCGTCACCGCGGTCGGCTCACCCCGACGTAGGGTCACTGCTCATGGACGCCTGTGACCTCTTCGACTGCACTGCACCCGGGACGGTGCCGATGGTCCTCGAGCTGCGCCTCGAGGTCGGCGAGGAGCCGATCATGGTGTGCGTATGGCACGCGGACTGGGTCGCGCGGATGGAGCGCGCCGAGCGGGGGTGACGGCAGGTCAGTCCGCCCGCTTTCCTATCGTACCGAGTGTGTCGGATATGGGAGCTTGCGACTACGATGCATGGGACGACGGGTGGAGGTGGGCTGTGGACGAGGACATTACGTTAGAGCTTCGTCAGGAACTGGAGGACGGCCGAGAGCGGCATGCCCCCGTGGATGCGCGCGCCTTCCAGCAAGCACTCGATGCACTCCTCAAGCTACTTCGTGCCGAGGCTTCAGATGATGTCGCCTGGCAGATTGCTGACCTGAAGATCGGGTCTGCTATATGCGGTATCGCACCCGACCGTGAGACCGAAGCTCCCCGGCGTCTCATTTCCAACCTTCGTCACGTCGCGTCTGGCCGTGGTCTACCGAGCGGCTGGGGCCGGCGCGAGGTCACTCTCGCGTTGGAGCTCGCGCGCGCGCGTAACCGCAAGCCGGGGACCGTGATCTCCCTGGCGTCTCGGCGATCTGAGTCGATTGCTGTGGATGATAATTTTGAAGCAGAAGCGGCCGCAATTCTTCAGGTGAAGCACCATTCACTCACCTCGCTCGTTGGCGTAATTGACGAATGGAGTATTCGTCGCAAGAACCCCGCTGTCGGATTCACTACCGACTTGGGTAAACATATAATTATTGAGTACCCGGAGGGGATGAAAGAGAGGATGCGCGAGTTCGTCGACTCGCGCGTCGAGGCTCGCTGCCGAGTTGGGAGAAACGGTTTTGGCGACATCGTTGCCGCCGAAATGCTTGACTGCATTGAGTTGCCCAGTCGTCTTCCGAGCCCCGTGCCGGAGTTCCGTTCCATGCTAGGCGCTTTCACGGGGCCAGGATTCGCCGAGACCAGCCTCGACCAGTGGCTTGAAGCGAGGGGAACCCATGAGTAAGTCCGGCCTTGTCTACCTGGACACCTCGGTTATAGTTGCTGTTCTCCTTAATGAGGATCGCGCGGAAGATACCGTAGAGGTTCTAGAGAGCTTCAAGAACGGAGTGGCTGAGTGCGTTATCAGCCCGCTGGTTATTGCGGAGATTTACGGCACGCCAAAGATTCGCGAGGTCACGCGGTCAGGAATGACGCCTTCACTCGCAAAGAAGTCTGCGCTGGATTCAATTCGTCGCGTCGATAAGTTTCTCGGGCATCTCGAGAGCTGGGATGCATGCATCCTAGTTGAGAATACGCGTCGACAGGGGGTTATGGTTAGAGATTTCGGCCTTCGCTACCAGTTGAAGGGGCCGGACGCAATGCATCTTGCCGCGGCGATTGAGTTTGGATGCTCCCATCTATTTACCTTTGATAGGGGGCTACTTAAGGTCGGCAATGAACAGGGCGTGGAAGTTTCCCAGCCTTATCTTTTGGATGTCTCAAACTCTTCGGCATCAGACTCCGGTGATACGGCTGCCCCTGAGGGCAGTACCGATCCCCCGGCATTTCTCAGCGTAATTCCAGGACTCAGTACATACCTTCAGTAACGGAAAGCGCCCCCACCCTCCCGTAGGAGAGTGGGGGCGCTTCGCTGTGCTGATGGACGCCGAAAGGCCCCCTCCCGGGCCCGTAGGCCAAGGAGGGGGCTGTCCACAGTTCCGCCGTGAATGTCCGAGTCGGATGGGATGATGGGTGCGCGTGTCGGCCGGCACGCGCAACACCGCCGGAAGGGCAACATCATGGTGCAGGGCAAGGACCTCACGAAGTCGATCGTCGGGAAGCGGATCCGCGTCTCGGGAGCTTCGATCGTGGAGGGTGTCGTCGCGGGGGTCGGGTTCCAGGACTTCGGAGTGCAGCTCCGCCTCGAGCCCGTCGTGGAGCCGTACGGCGTCTCCGTCACGGTGAAGGACGACACCGAGGTCGAGGTCCTCGACGCCGAGGGCTGATCTTCGGCAGGACCGAGCGGCCCCTCCCGGTGTGGGAGGGGCCGCTTCGTCGTCCCCGGGGTCACTCCTTCTCGACGCCGGTGCCGAGACCGACCTTCGCTAGGAAGTCCTGCACGGCCTCGAGCGCCATGATCCGCGTCGCCGCGCCGACGATCGCGCCGAGCACGGCGACCGCGCCGCCGAGCCATGCGATCCACGAGGGCGGGAGGTAGGGGCCGAGCTCCTCCTGCACGATCGGGATCACGATGATGAGGACCGGCACGAGGGCGATCACGTACGCGACGACCGTGCGGGCCGTCGCCTTCCAGGGGTGGGCGACCTGAGTCGCCTTGTGGGTGTTCACGGGGTCTCCTTCGGGCGCGGCACGTGCCGCAGGTGATCGGGGTACAGGGGCGAGACGGACTCGGGGATCGGCATGACCTGGTGCGGGTGGATGAGGCCCTCGGCGACCTTCGACAGGACCAGGCCCCGGTCAGAGACGGCGACGGGGACAAGGTCGGAGCGGAGGACCCGCACCTCTCCCTCGACGGTCTTGAGGCGCGCGTCGACGGGTGCGACGGCCGCGGTGATCGCCGCCGACACCACCCCGCCGACGTCGACGCCGACCTGGCGGGCGGACTCGTCGGCGGCCTTCGTTGCGGACTGCGCCGTCTCCCGGACCTGCTGGGCGATCTGCTGGTCCGAGCTCGCGCCGGCGCGCTTGAGCCCCTGGGAGACGAGGGCGACGATGACAGCGGACACGCCACCGATCGCGGCGACGAGGACGGTGGGGTCACCCATGCGGCACCTCCGGGATCTCACCGGTCTCGGCCGTGATCCGCTCTCGGGCCGCGTCCGCGACGGTCTGCGCTTCGATCACGGGCACCGCCTGGACGACGACGGTGGTGCGCAGTGCGAGCGCCCACTGGATCAGCCAGAGGGCGACCACGGGGGCACCGTAGGAGACGAGCCCGCCGAGCGACCCGTTCGACATGATGAAGGCCGTCGAGACCGCGAGGCCCTTGATCGAGAAGGTCCAGAGGGTCGCCGAGCGCGCCCATTCCCACCGGATGGCGAGGAGGTGGAGGACTGCGCCGGCGGTCCACAGGCCGGCCCATACCTGCAGGGAGAAGGCGGCGTCGATCACGGAGGGGACTGCGCCGCCCCGTCCACCGCCGAGAGCGATGAAGAACGATGCGGCGCGGAAGCCGGCGTAGGCGGCGAGGAGGGCGAAGAGGGCGACGTGGAAGCGGGCGAGGCCGGGAGGTTCCCTGACGTCGACCTCGGTGGTCGCGTGCACCGCGGTCAGCCCTTCCGGGCCTCGGTCTTGATGACGTTGACGAGGGACCCGTCGGTGCGGACGCCCTTCTGCCCGGGGGCGATGATCCCGAGGGTCTCCTTGTGCTGGTCCTTGATCAGCTTCACGAGGGTGCCGTCGGAGCGGGTGCCGGCCTTGCCGTTCTCGACGGCGTCGAGGACGCGGGTGATGCGCTTCTGGTTCTCGGTTGCGATGGCGATGAGGTCGTCGATCTTGGCCATGATGTCTGCCAGTGCCTTTCGGGTGTCGGGTCCGGGGACGCCGTCAGCGGCGAGCCCCTGGTCGGTCTGGAACTGCGTGACGGCGGCACGCGTCGCGTCGCCGAGGGAGCCGTCCACGGGGCCGGGCTGGTAGCCGAGCTCGAGGAGGTGCTGCTGAGCCGTGGCGACGTCGCCCACGGCGGGCGCGGTCGTGGGGATCAGGACGGGCGGCTTCGCCGCGGAGCCCGCGGACGCTGCCGGGGCGGACTTCATGCGGTCCTTGGCGGGCATGTACGTCCAGTGCCAGGGCTCGCCGATGCGCTTCCCCTCGGTCCAGTCCCACCCGTACTTCACGCCCTCGGCGAGCATCCAGGCGTGCTCGTCGGACCCGCGGGTCTGCACGCCGCTGTTGAAGTCGGCGGTGATCGCCAGGCCGTGGTTGGAGTAGCCCGGGGAGGCGACCGGGGACATGCCGGCACGGAGCCGGTAGGTGGATCCGTTGTAGGACCGGTCCGTGGTGCCGGGGCGGCGGCGGCCGTTGTAGCGGTAGTAGTTCTTCAGGAAGATCCGCACCTGGTCCGCGCGGGGCCGGTAGAACGACATCGCCACGAGACGCTTCGCGAAGCGTTCCTGGAAGCCGTAGGCCAGGCGGAGGAACGACGCTGCGGCGTCGTCGCGGAGGTAGGCGGTGCGGCCGTGGGTGAAGAACTCGGCGGGGATCGGGGCCAGATCGCTCGTGTCGAGCTGGCCATTGGCAACGGTCATGGGGTGCCTCCTGGGTATGAGGAAGGCCCCGGACCGGATGGTCACGGGGCCTGGTGGGTGCTGGGGTCAGGCGTCGAGCGCGGCGACCTGCTCCGGGGTCAGGGCATCGGCAACTCGTTCCCGGATCGACTCGGGGTCGCACCCCGCCGCGACCGCATCCCGGGTCATCGCGGCCAGCTGGTCGGGGAGCTGCGAGAGCTTCGCTCGCCGCTCCTGCTCGTCGAGGACGCCCCGGCGGAGATCGTCGAGGTCCTCGTCGGACATGTTCGTCAGGTCCATGGCTTCTCCTGTCATCCGGCGCTGCCGGGGAGGCTGGCTGCGCTCGGCGCTGCATTCCCCGTGAGGTGGCTGAGGTTGAAGGTCACGTACTGCCCCACCGTGATCTCGCCGACGGCGAGCTGGACGGCTCCACTGGTCAGCACGGAGATCTGGAGGGTCGGCGCAGTCGTGGCGATCCGGTACGCGACCCGCGGGCGGAATCCCGCGGGGAGCGTGAACAGCGTCGTCCCGACGGGAGCCCCTGCCTTGTCGAACTGGCGGACGTACAGGTTGAACTCGACGAGGTTCCCGAGCCGCTGCAGGGAGCAGTTCGAGGTGGCGCTCGTGTACGCGCCGAGCAATGCCTGGGCGACGTTGCGGACGCCGCTGTCATAGCTCGGGGTGATGTTGTTGGCCGTCGTCCACGCCGGGAGCGGGCCGCCATCCATGGCGGTCCACACGCTCCACGTGCCGTTGTACATCTGCCGCTTCGCCGCGGGGCCGACGCGGGGGTAGTACCGCATGAGCAGGGCGTTGTCCGTGAGCCCCCATCTGGTGACGACTCCGTACCCGCCGAAGGGAACCGGGGGGTACCCGTTGGCTTCCGTGGCGCGAGAGTCGTTCGACTGGATGAAGGTGCACGGGGTGGTCAGGGTGTCGATGTGCGTCGTCAGGATGTTGATGGGCGTGTCCAGCTTGGAGACGCGATTCGCGAGGCCGGTCACGTCTTGCGCGATGACGACTGCAAGGTCTTCCAGGTCCGCCATGGGGCGTCCTTCCTCGCCCCACCTGGGGGCGCATGAAAATGGCCCCACCCCCGTCGAGGGGTGAGACCGTGGCAGGAGGGGGCGAGCGAGTTAGGAGCGGGCAGCCATGTACGCGGCGACCGCCGCGTTCGCGTCGACCTGCGGGATCGTCGCATCGGCGCGGACGAGCTCGCCCGGAGGGAGGACGACGAGCTCGCCGGCGTCCTGCTTCGCCTTCGCGTAGTCGAGGACCGCGAGGACGTTCGCGACGGAGATGTAGGAGCCGGTCCCCATCAGCGCGGGGTGCAGCATGAACATCACGCCGACCTTGGTGGTCGCGGCGAGGTCGATCTGCAGCTTGATCCGGGAGAGGGTCTGGGAATCCATCGTGAAGCGAGAGACGCCCTGCTGCACCTGTCCGGTCAGCTGGCGGATCCCGCCGGCGCCCATGTAGCCGGTGGTGACGGCGTGGTACTCGAGGATCAGCTGCCCGGCGAGGGTCTGGGACCACATCTCCGGGGTGGACCCGCCGTCGAAGCCGGCGAGGCCCGTCGCGCCGACACCCGCGGGGATGAACCCGAACACCTCTCGCCCGTAGCGGGCCTCGAGAGCGGTCTTCCCCTGCACGATGATCGAGCGGACCGTCGCCTCGTTGTTCGTGCTGCTGTGGTTGTAGCCGTGGTTCCAGATCTCGGCCCCGGCCCAGGAGAGCACGTCTGCGTCGGACGCGCCCGAGTTCTCGGCCGTGGAGAGGGTCGAGTCGTTCAGCGCGAGCCCGTACCCGAACCCGCGAGCCGCGAGCGCCCCCGGGAGCCCGTTCGCCTTGAACGACGTGAGGCCGTGATCGAAGGTGAACGCGACCGCACCGAGGCCACCCGTCGACACGGGAGGGTTCTCGGCGGACCACTTGGACATACGTGCGATATTACCGGAGGCGGACCCCAAATCAGCCCGGATGATCCCGGTATCCCACGAGTTCCACAGGCCCGACGCGAGCCGCGTCCGCTGGTAGCCGATGTTCGACGTGTACCCCCAGGCCGCCTGCCGGACGATCGGCCCGTTCGCTCCGTTGTACCCGGTCGTCTCGACCTTCACCCCTCCAGGGGCGTCCGTCGGAAAGCCGATCGCCGTCGCGACCGCTGCGGAAGGCACCTCGTAGAGGCCCGGCTTCGTCAGGCTGTCCAGGACGTCCGAGGCGGTGAGAGTGACGACGCCCAGCTTCGACGCGAGCGCGGCATTCGTTGTCGTGCCGAGGGTGCGCATTTCGGCGACACCGGTCGACGAGATCGCCTCCGATCCATCCGACAGGGGCACCACGGGCCCCTCGGAGAGCGTCTGCGGCATGGCCTACTCCTTTCCGAGCGGGTCCGCGCCCCACGCGGCCCACGTCGTCTGCTGATTGAGGTACCACTCCCGCCACGTCTTCGGACGCGCCTCCCCCGCCCACTCGGCCCAGGTGATGGAGTTGCGGGCCACGGTGAGGGGGCGGACGGTGATGGTGTGGGTGACGCCCATGTCCGCATCTACGGACCGGGAGTCGCCGATGACGATGCCCTGCACGGTGAGCAGGGACTCGTGGGTGTCGGAGATCGTGACGATGTCGCCGAGCTGCAGACCGGGGATCGGGATCAGCTCGACGGATGAGAGGACAGGCTGCGGGACGGTGACCCGCGCCGCGGCGTAGTCCGCGGTGTACTGCGCCTGCGACTCGTACTGGATCCACCAGCCCGCGTCGATCGACTTCTCCGGGGCGCCGGCCGGTCCGGTCGCTGCGCCGATCGTGGTGCGGTCGGCGAACGTGACCTTCGACTTCCCGCGGAGGATGGGGAGGTTGAAGTCTCGGCGCCGCATCCAGAGGGTCGACCCGGCCAGGTCCTTCGAGACGGTGTGCATGATGACGCGGCCCGTCCCCGACCAGGACAGGCGGAGCTTGAACGCTCCCGGCGTCACCTGCGTGATCGACCCAGCCAGCGTGCCCGCGTTGTGCGCCCACGTGTCCGTGTCCTCGATGACGCCGCCGTACCAGGATCCGACCCCGTAGTTGAAGTCGGTGTTGGCGGGGTCCGAGGAAGGCGGACGGAGGTTCGTGTCCGGCATCAGCCATACCTCGTCGTCGGGCACGTTCACCCACGACTCCGACACAGTGCCCGAGGTGAGGGTGATCCCTGACCCCTGCCACAGGTCGATAGTGGCGCGGGAGGAGAACTCCTGCACCGCCTCTCGCCACTTCACTTCGACGCTGGACTTCACCTGGGACCTGTCGTGCGACCAGGTGAACCCTTTCTCGGAGAGGTCGTCTCCGCTCGTGAGCGTCGTGGCGGAGGTGCGGGCCTCGAGCCGGCGGAGGTCCCACCAGTGGAGGGTCCCGAGCTCGTCGATCCAGTAGGTCGCGGACTCCGCTTCGCACTGCTGCGCGAGGAGGTCCACACACGACTCCCCCTGCACCGCGGGCCTGGCGATGATCCGGTTCAGGTTCGACCCTCGAGCGTGAATTACCGCGTTCGGGGTCCACGAGGTGAGGCCGCCGGCGGTCGCGGGGAACGCGACCTGGTAGCCGCCGGAGCGGTTCCCGTCGGCGAGGATCGAGCAGGTCGTCACGGCGCCGGTCGTGATGGACGCGGGGACCGTCACGGTGACGGTCTGCGTTGCGGTGCCGGAGCGGAGGATCACCCGGACGCTGGTGTCGGTGACGTGCTCGACGGTCGCGTAGAGCAGCCCGTCAGCGCGGGCGACGGTCGCCACGGCAGTGAGCGTCATCCCGTCGCCGCCGATCCACACGTTCCCGGTCGTGTCGGACCAGACGAGTCGGACCAGTCCCCCGCCGGTGCCGGTGTTCGCGGTGACGCGTCCCGTGCCACCGGTGGAGGAGGTGAGCGCGGAGAGCTCCATCCGGCCGCGGGCCTTGATCGAGTAGCCGCCGGAGACGGTGTAGGTGGCGGATGCGTCCTCCGTGCCGATGCCCCACGAAGTGACGCCGAAGCGGGGGTACTCGGTGCCGACGCCTGCCGCGGAGCCGGCGGACACGCACAGCCCCCGCTCTCCCCAGAGGGTGCCCTGTGCGGGGACGGAGAGGACGGAGAACCCCTGCGGGGGCGGCGTCGAGTACCAGCCGCACTGGCGGAGGATCTGGTCGGTGATGGACGTCGTCCACATGCCGACGAAGCGGCGGGGGTTGCCGCTGG
Source organism: Brachybacterium rhamnosum (assembly GCF_039526185.1). Taxonomy (NCBI): domain Bacteria; kingdom Bacillati; phylum Actinomycetota; class Actinomycetes; order Micrococcales; family Dermabacteraceae; genus Brachybacterium; species Brachybacterium rhamnosum. Next base: position 1,212,040 of record NZ_BAAAIS010000002.1, on the reverse strand, counting down.
TGATCGCGGGCATGGCCTCGGCGACGGGCTCCCAGGAGATGGACCGGAGAAGGGACTCGTAGCGGTCCGCGAAGCCGACCTCGACCTGGCGGGTGCCGATCCCTCCGGACGCGTCGGTAACGCGGCCACCGGTGAGGGACGGCACCCACCCATCGCCCATGTCGGTGCGGATGGACAGGGGCGTCTCCTGGACGGGAGGCCACACGGTGGAGGGATCCCACGGGGTGGCGGCGCTCGAGGCGACGTCCGGGCCGTCGGTGACGGTCACAGACCCGGACGCGGCGCGGAGCTGCTCGGCGGCGAGCGGGTCAGGCAACGCGCGGTCGATCGACAGGGAGTCAGCGTCGACCGTGCGGCCGCCGATGGTGGTCTCCACCTGGGGCGTGTACACGTCCCGCGGGGTGCGGACCTGCAGCATCAGCCGACCTCCGTGACCTGGTAGCTCGTCTTCGAGTAGTTCGCGGCGCCCATCAGAGTGATGGGCGCGTGGGTGGCGCCGTGGATGACGGCGACGGGGCATCCGGTGCCGAGCTCGTCCCTGGCGGAGGCACCCCACGCGATCGCGGGACGGGCGACCTGCGTCGCCCCTTGCACCACGATCGACAGGGCGGAAGCCGTCGCGGGGACGGTGAAGGTCTGCGACGCGAACCCCCACCCGTTGTGGGTGAAGGTGGTGCCCGAGAGGAATCCGGTCGTGGCGTACGTCTGGTCGCGCCATGTGCCGGTGAAGCGGAGCCCGCCGAGGCCCCACCCGGAGACGGTGATGCGGGACCCGGGCACCACGGGGACGGCCTCGAACGACCCGTGCGCGGTGCCGATGGACACGGCGCCGGTGAGGACGACCGCCCGCGCGATCGTCCCGTCGGGGAGCTGCACGAGACCCGCGTCCGTCGCGTTGAACTGCGGGACGTCGAATCCGCTGGCCTGCGGGGAGAGGAGGTTCCCGATCGTGGCGTCGGACCCGTACCAGCCGACCGGGCCGCCGTTCCGGGCGATCGTCTCGATGGTGGAGACCATGCCGGGTCGGGCGATGGACACGTCGAGCGCCCACTCGCGGCGGCCGCCACGGCGGATGAACCCCTTCCGCTTCCCACCGATGGTGCCGGTGAACGCCGCGCGGGACTCCGTCGACCGGGTGAGGGTCGACGGAGCTCCCACCTCGAGCAGCACACCAGCGGACACGATGAACGCGCTCACCGGACACCTCCGAACGATCGAGCGGCGGACTTCCCGCCCTGGTAGATGTTGGCCTGGTCCCTCGAGCTGAGACCGATGCGGGCCTGGGAGGCGCCCTCGCGGACCGCGGTCGCGATCTGCTCGAGCGCGGCCTCGTCGAGGGTGAGGGTGCCGCCGCCGAGCGCTTGAGCGGTCTGCGGCGTCGTCCTCACCTGTTCCCCGCCACGGAAGCGGAGGAGCTCCGGGCCCTGCTCACCGACCATGTGCCAGCCGGGCGTCGCGTTGAGCGTCCCGGTCGCGTAGCCGCGACCGAGGGCGTCCATGACGCCGCCGTCCTTGTAGGCGACGTGCACGTGGTTGCGGTGCAGGGACGCGACGGTCCCCGTGTTCGCGTAGCGGCCTCCCCCGCGGTGCACGTTCGACGCACCGAGCGGCGTGTAGAGCAGCTCCGTGGGGTTCGAGGTGCGGAGGATCTCGCGGGCGAACGCCATCATCTGCGGCGTCGGCGACGAGCCGTTGGAGTAGTCGCGTGCGCGGCCGAGGCCGTGCATGGACGGCGACCCCGACGAGGTGACGGCGCCGGGACGGTACCCGGACGTCATCGTGAGCCCGTGCTTCGCGGCGATGCGGGACGCCTCTGCGAGGGACCCGCCGGTGCCGGTCGCGGTGGGGCTGGTGTCCCCACCGGTCTCCCCCCTCCCTGCGAGGAAGGAGCCGATGCCGTCGCCGATCTTCGTCGCGATGCCCTTCGCGATGTCGGTCATGAGCCCGCCGCCGGGGATCCCGCCGAGCAGGCCGGAGGCGAGCTTGGAGAACACGCCCGCGGGGTCGGAGACGGCGTCCGCGATGAACTTCGCGGAGTCGGTGACCCAGCCGGTGACGGTGTCGGAGGCGCCCTTGAGCCAGCCGAGGACGCCGCCGCCGGCGTAGGAGCGGGTGCCGAACACTCCGCCGGACGCGAACGCGTCGGAGCGGAGGCCACCCTTCCGGGCAGCCATGTTCAGGCGGGCGACGCCGGCCTCGCCGCCGACTGCGCGGGTGAACTCGGGGCGCATGATCGCCTCACCGCCGGAGAGGTTCAGGCGGCCGAACGTGGGCGAGAAGAAGGAGTGCACGTCGCGGCCCGGGGTGTAGCCGGGGAGGACGCCGCCGCCGGCGAAGCCGACGGACACCTCGGGCAGCTTGGAGACGCCGAACTTCCCAGCGATGCTGTTGAAGTTGGAGACGATGCCCTTGTTGATGACGGTGTCGACGACGAACCGGATCGGCGCTGCGGCCTTCTCCTTGACCTCGTCCCAGACCTTGCCGACGGTGTCCTTCATGGTGGTGAAGGCGTCCTTCACCTTGTCGGCGACGTCGCGGATCTTCGCGACGACGGTGTCCTGGAACCAGGAGACCACGGGCTGGACGATGTTGTCCCGGATCGCGGACCAGATGGTGGAGAGCCGGTCCTGCACGGACTGGAACACGCCCTTCACGGCGTCAGCCGCGGTGCGGAACGCGCCGACGACGGTCGTCTGGAACCAGGTGACGACGGGCCGGATGATGGAGTCGCGGATGAACGACCAGACGGCGGCGAGACCGTCTCGAGCGAGCCCGAACGCCTGGAGCACGAGCCCGATCGCGGTCGCGTAGGTGCCGACGACGTAGGTCATGAACCAGTCGACGACCGTCGCGATCGCGGACTTGATCGCGCCCCAGATGACGGCGAGGGCATCCCGGAGGACCTGGAAGGCCGCCTTCGCGACGTTGATCGCCGCCTGGATGAACGGCACCGCCGTGGTCTGGAACCAGGTGACGACCGCGGAGATCGCGGCCTGGATCGCGTTCCAGACGGGCAGGATCACGGACTGGTAGAGCCAGGTGACGGTCGACGCGATGACCTGCCAGGCGGCCTGCAGGAACGGGACCGCGGTGCCCGTCACCCATCCGACGACCGCACCGATCGCCGCCTGGATGCCCTGGAAGGCGGGGACGATGATCGACTGCCACAGCCACACGAAGATGGGTGCGAGGACGTTCTGGAAGATCGCCACCCACAGGTTGATGTAGGTCATGACGACGGCGACGACGACCGCGATCGCGGTCTTGATGCCGTTCCAGACGGGGAGGATCACCGACTGGTACAGCCACATCGCGGCGGTGGCGATGGTCTGCCACGCCGTCTGCAGCCACGGGACGAGGGTCCCCATGATCCACTCGGCGGTCGCGGCAGCGGCGGCCTGGATGCCCTGCCACGCGGGCTGGATCACGGTCTGCCACAGCCAGATCGCGCCGGCGGCGATGCCGTTCCAGGCGGCCTGCAGGATCGGCAGGAGGGTGCCGGTGAACCAGTCGGCGACCGCGGCGGCGGCGGCCTTGATGGCGCCCCACACGGTCTCCCAGATCTTCCGGCCGGTCTCCGTCTTCGTGAAGAACAGGTACAGGGCGCCGACGAGCGCACCGATGCCGAGGATGATCAGGCCGATGGGGTTCGCGTTGAGGGCCGCGTTCCACAGCCACTGGGCGGCGGTGGCGACGGCCATCGCGCCCTTCTGGATCGCGAGCAGGCCGTTCCAGATGGTCATCGCGAGGTTGACGGCGCCGATGATCCCGGCGATGGCACCGAGGGCGATCACGACGGGGCCCGTGTACTGGACGAGCCCGTCCAGTCCCCCGGCGGCGGTGGTGAGCCACTCGACGGCGCCGGCCATCATGTCGATGAGCTCGGTCTGGACGCCGCGGCCGAACGCCTGCAGCTTCGCCACACCGGTCTCCGACATGGTGTCGCCCATGCTGGTGACCGCGCCCTCGACGTCGCCGAGGGAGTCCGAGGACCCGGACATGGCGGTCAGGAACCCGGGCAGCTGGTCCTTGCCCATGTCCTCGATCTGCGTGCCGAACAGGGCACCGGCGAGGGCGGCCTGCTCGGCGGGGTCCTTCACGCCGAGGAGCGCGTCGGTGATCTTCCCCGTCGCCTCCTGCGCACGGTCCCCGCCGGCGAGGAGGTCGTTCGCCATGTCCTTCCCGGACAGACCGAGCTTCCCCATCGCCTCCTGCGCGCCGGTGTCGCCGAGGTCCGTGGCGCGGATCCCGAACTCCTTGACGGCGTCGCCGGCCTTGTCGATGGAGATCTCGCCCCCGGCGGCGGCGTCCGCGAGCGTGGTCATCGCCTGCTGCCCGTCGAAGCCGAGCATGGCGAAGTGCTTGCTGTACTCGTTGGTGGCGTCCATGAGCGGCTCGACCATGGACGGGCCGACCTTCTGCCCGGCGGCGGCGAGGAGGTCGAACGCCTCGGTCGCGTCGCCGGCGAGGCCGTTCTGCACGAGCGTCCCGGCGGTGGTCGCGGCCCCGGCGACGTCGACGTCCATCACGGACGCGAACGTCAGCGCGGACTTCGACGCCGCCTCGATGTCGGCCTGGGAGCCGTTGCGGAGGTCCTTGAAGGACCCCATCACGGCGGCCACTCCCCCGGACACGTCCTCCATGGACTCACCGAGGTTCTGCGAGTACAGGTTGCCGGTGATGGTGCCGACCTTCGCGGCCTCGTCCTTCGTGAGGCCGAGCTGCGCGGCGGTCTTCGCGTTCGCGGACTGCAGGTCCACGGCGCCCTTGAAGCCGACGCCGAGCGCCGCGGCGGACGCGGCACCCGCGGCGAGGCCGAACTTCTTCCAGTCCTTCGACTTCAGAGCCCCGAGCGCGGACCCGATGCCCTCCTGGAACTTGGAGGCGTCCAGGTCGAGGAAGCCGGTGATCTCGCCGAGCTCGAGGGCCATCGGGTCACGTCCTGTTCTCGGGGTAGATCACGCGATGCAGGCGTGTGTCCGGGTCGGTGAGGAGCTGGATGATGCGCACCGACAGCCACCGCCACGTCCGGCGGGTGAGGATCCCGCCGGACGTGTCGATGCCGTAGGTCTGGTGGAGGTCCGCTTCGATGAGGGACCAGTGGGAGAGGAGCCGGGTCCAGGTCAGGCCGCGCCCTTGCGCGGCTGCGCGCTCCGCTGCGGACGGGTACTCGTACCAGTCCCAGAGGCCCGACGCTTCGTCGAATTCGCCCCGCCCGTACGGGTCGTCGCGGCCCGTCGCTGCTCCCGGTTGGGGGCCGGTGCTTTTCCCCCCGCGGCCCAGTAGTCGAGGGCCACGTCCTCGGTGTGGATGGTCCAGAGCATCGCGGCGGTCGCGGCGAGCTTGAGGCGGCGGAACGGGACGCCGTCGTCGAGGAGCTCGTCGTAGACGGGGCCGAGGACGTCGGGGTACAGGTCGAGCTCTTCGGCGTCGGAGAGGACCTGTGCCTCGTCGTCGTCCTTGGAGGCGCCGCGCTGCGCGCGCTCGGCGGCGGACATGATCCGCTCGATGCGGAGGCCGACGCGGGCGGAGACCGGGGCGATCCGGTACTCCTTCCCGCGGTACGGGAGGACCAGCGCCTCGTCCTCCTCGTCCCAGGAGTCGTAGTCGGTGAGGTCGTCGTTCTGGTCGTCGACGGTGCGGTCGTCGTCGGTCATGGTGGGTTCCCTTCTGGTAGTGGATGCACGAACGCCCGGCCCTCCGTGGATGGAGGGCCGGGCGTTCAGGTGCGAGGTGGGGTCAGGCGCCGCCGCCGGCGGTGACGGGGTTCGCGATCGTCTCCCGCTTGCCGTTGCCGGTGAGGGTGATCGTCGCGGTCGACAGGGCGGTGGAAGCGCCGCCGTCGTCGGTGAAGCCGGCCTGCGCGAGACCGGAGTAGGCCTCGTTGCCGCCCTCGCGGTTGTACCAGCGGACGCGGACGGTGCCGTCGATGCCGAACTGGTCGCTGGCGGCGCGGATGAGCTCCTGGCCCGGGTCGTACGCCTTCGTGGTGTCACCGGTCTGCTTGCGGGCGACCTTCACCTCGAGCGCCCAGGACTGGCCGGTGCGGACCTGGGAGGTCCAGCCGTCGGAGTCGTAGTCGGAGTCGTCCTCGAGGTTGTCCTCCTTGGACGGGGTGAACTCCTGGATCCCGCGGACGGGCAGCCAGGGGCCGGTCTCGGGGTCGCCGGCGCCGGGCATGACGTCGACCTGGAACTTCCGGGCGAGGGTGGAGATGGAATCAGCCATGATCTGGGGCTCCTCAGAATGTGCGGTGGGGGGTGGGGTGGTGGGCCTGCAGGTAGTAGTTCTCGGAGCGGCGCCAGCGGCCGCCCGCGTCGAGGCCGAGGCGTGCCCACGACGCCCGTCGGGCGGCGATGATGGGGACGCCGCCGAGGGTGAACCCGGTTCGGCCGTGCAGCAGGTCGAACACGCGCCCGGCGCGCTCGTCTGCCTCCCGCATGTCGCTGGTGCCGCGGATGGTCGCCTGGACCATCACGACCGTGTCGGCGAGCAGCGGGTCGTCTTCGGTGCCGTACACCGCGAGGGCGATGGCACGGTCGGGGGTCGAGGGGAGCGCACCGATGGTGATCGGCACGTCGCTCGCCGTGTACGGGGTGTCGGGGCGCCAGGTGGCGATCCCCTTCTCGTGGAGCAGCTCGGCGAGGCCGCGGGTGACGTCGTCCTCGATGCTCACGTCTGCTCCTTGATGGCGTCGACGATGATCTGGCGGATGGTGTCGGCCTCCTCCTGCATGGCGAGCTCGAGCCACTTCGCGCGGCGCCCGGCGTCGTGCCGGGCAGTGAGGTCCTCGTGCACGGGGATGGCGTACGGGGTGTCGTAGGAGACGGCGGCGCGGAGGCCGTCGTCGTCGACGCTGGCGCGGCCGGAGCGCTGCAGGGTGCCCTCCTCGAGGGGGACGGTGCGGTTCGCGGCCTCGAGTAGGTACTCGGCGGCGAGGGCGAGGCCATGGGCGGCCGCGTCCTGCACCGCCTTCGTCACGTCGACACCGGCCTTGAAGACGACTTCCTTCGCCATGCGGTGCTCCTGTCAGGCGAGGGTGACGGCGAGGTGGGAGGGGAGCTCGAGCGCGTCCCCGTCGAACAGGGCCCGCCCGATCACGTGCGTGGACGACGACCGGACGGTGACGCGGGACCCGGGCGGGAACAGTTCGTACGCCCCGGTGGCGGCGTAGACCGTCGCCTCGGAGACGACCTCCGTGCCGGTCGCGTCGCGGACCAGGCGGCGGGTCTCGTCGACGAAGCACGGCACCGTCACCGGGTCGGCCCACCGGTCGCCGTACGCGCCCGTCCCGAGGTACGCCTCCACGGTCACCGTGTGGATGAACATGGACTCGATCTCGCTGCTCACCCGAGAACCTCGATCCGCGAGTGCGGGAGGACACCGGCGAGGATCGCGGCGGCCTGCTCGGTGAGCCCGCCGATCGTCGCGGTCACGTCCGACGTCGCGCCCGGCGAGTAGGACAGGGACGCGCCACCGATCGACTTCCCCGTGAGGGTCGGCTTCGCGGTCACGCCGGCGGCGCCGAGGATCGGGTTCACGCCGAGCTCGACCCACGCGGCGACCTGCGCACAGGTCGCCATGCGGAACCCGTCCCGCGTGTCCCCGTCGACCGGGTAGCCATCCGGGTCCGTGGGGTAGACCGCGGTGATGGTGGCCCGCTCGATGAGCCGGGACGCCGCCTCGAGCATCCGATCCACGGTGTCGGGGATCGGGACGCTGGACCACTCGGCGAGGTCCTCCTGGGTCGCGTAGACGCGCATGGGTGCCTCCTGGGGCAAGGGGGTGGGGTGACGGGGCGCAGGCGCCGCCATGGCAGCCAGGGAAGGGGTCCTGGCCGGTGGCGCCTTCACGCCGGTCCGCGCGGGCGTGTTGACGCCCCGTCACCCCGGTTCTGGGGATCAGCCCGCCGGGTCGGGCTCCGGCTCCGGCTCGGGGGGCACGGTGTCCGGGTGCCACTCCGCGACGTGCTCCTTCTCCGCGGCGTCCTGGACGGCGGGGTCGGAGGACACGTCACCGGGGCGCACGGGGCGCACGCCCTGCACGCCGTGGATCCCCGGGGAGACGACCGACGGGCCGTGCGGGTTGCCGAGCTCGCCCGGCTCCCCCGCATTGGACGGCCCGAGGTAGTCACCCTCCGACGGATCGACGGCCCCGTCACGGGGCAGGACCGGCACGGTCAGCGGGTAGTCCCGCGGGTCCGCGCTCATCACGCGGTCACCTGGACCTTGGTCAGGACACCCGCGGCCTTCGTCGCCTTGAGGGCGACGCCGACCGGGCCCATCTCCACCTCGCCGGTCTTGACGGCGCCCGCCGAGTCGAAGTCCGGGGCGTACGCCTGGATGACCGAGGAGCCGACGGTGGACACGCCGTGGAACCCGTCGAGGCCCATGCGGACCGCGTACATCGCGACCTGCTTGGACGCCTCGGGGATGACCGGGTCGGCGGAGCCCGCCTTGAAGCCGGCGTCGACGAGGACGGCGCCGCCATAGGTGGCGAGGGCCGTGTTCCGAGGGCCGACCTGCTCGACGTACTGGTTCGCGAAGCGGGAGGCGGCCTTCACGAGGTTGATCGCCTTCCGGTTCGAGATGATGACGCCGGCCTGCCCATCGAGGAGGGACAGGAGGTCGTCGACGTCGGTGAGGACCTGGAACGCCTTGGCCTGATCCATGGCGCCGGACCAGTTGCGGACGGTGGTGTCCTCGGTGGACGTACCGGCGAGGGCCTTCTTGAGGCCGTCGAAGGAGTCCTTGTAGGTGCCGGTGACGGCCTCGGAGTCGCCGTTGATGACGGCGTCACCGAACAGCGCCTGCGCGGCCTTCACCTTCTGGGAGGACTGCAGGGCGACCTCGCCGGTGGCGGACGCGCCGACGCGCGCGAGGACGCGGTCGATCTGGTAGGCGCCACCGAGCACGGCGAGCTTCGTGCTCTTCTGCTCGGTGGTGACCTCGGTGGGCGCGTACTCGGTGTTCAGCGCACGGAACTGCGCGGAGGGCGCGGTCACGAGGCGACGGTACGAGTAGGACAGGGTGGCGCCGCCGCCGGCGGGGTTCACCACGTCGTCGAACACGATCTGGTCGAGGAGGGGGTTGGTGCGGAACTCGTCGATGACGGCCGCGGAGTAGGCAGAGACCGCGTTCTGGGCGGCCTGCTCGAGGGTGACAGGCATGGGGGTTCTCCTTGGGTCAGCGGGCACCGTCGGCGGCGAGGCCGTCCGCGATGCTCATGCCGGGCTTGTACTTGCTGGTCGCGCCGTCACCGTTCCCGCCGGTGAAGTCGGCACTGGACCGGGTCGCCGCCTGGACGGTCCCGAGTCGGGGGTTCTCCTGGACCGCGTCACGGATCGCGCTGGTGAGGGCGGCCGTGTCCGTGGGGTCGAGGTCGTGGGCCCGGGTCAGGAAGGCCCGGGAGTCGAGGAGCGCGGCGGGGTCGGCGCCGGCGGTCGTGGCGGCGCGGTAGACGGCGAGCTCGAGGCGCGCGGCCTTCGCCTCCTCCTCCGCGGCTGCGCGGGCGGTGGCGGCGGCCTTGACGGGGTCCTCGTCGCTGGCGCCGGTGTCGATGCCGGCGGCCTTGAGGATCGCCTGGATGCGCTCGTCGGCGGCGGCCTGGGCGTCCTGCTCGGCGGTCGCGCGGGCGGTGCGCTGCTGGGCGGATTCGGTGCGGAGGGAACGGATCTCCCGCTGCGCCCACGCGGGGAGAGCGTCGACGGACTCCGCCTCACCGCCCTGGGTGTCGCTGTGCGCCTCGCTGGCGGCCTGCTGGACGTCCCGGGGCGTCGGGGTGCCCTGCGGGGTCTGCGGGGCCTCCTGGGGCGCCTGGGGGGTGGTGACGATCTGACCGTCGGTGGTCTGCGGATCGGTGGTCATGCTGTCCCTCCTGGGGGCATCGGGGTGGACCCGCCGCGGCGCCAGGCCAGGGCGGGGGATCAGGGAGCGCTCACCGAGCGGTGAGGCTGGTCCGGTACGCGAGGTCCTTCCGACCGTGGTCCTCACGCCACGCCTTGAACGAGGCCTGCTGACCGCGGAGCTTCACGCGCGCGGCCTTCGCGGCCGGCGAGTCCTTGCCGAGGGTCTCCTCGGCGATGAGGACGTCCCGCTTCGACTGCCGGATCCCCCGTTCCTTCGCCCGCTGCTGCTGGCGGACCTTGTACGCCTCGGGGTCGCGGGTGGTGGTGTGGGGCTTCGTCCGGCCGGGCAGGTACAGGCCGACGGTGTGGGTGCAGTTCGGGTGCTGCAGGCCAGCGGAGCGCGCGGACGCGATGGTCCCGGCGATGCGGACCCCGTCGGACGCCTTCCCGCGAGACCGACCCGAAATGGAGAGGACCTTCCCCTCCCACGGGCCGCACAGGTCGCACGACTCCGGGGACGTCGACACGATGACGAGGTCCTGGCCGAGGACCTCGAGCTGGTCCGTGTGCCCGGCGATCGCGGCCTGCCCCGCGGTGGTGCGAGTCGCCATCTCCGCGTAGGCGCCGGTCTCCCAGCGCCTCCCGGAGGAGTCGACGAACGGGCGGACCCCCTGCCGGGCGTACTCCCGGACCGCCGTGTAGGCCGCCTCGCGGCGGGACTGGCCACCGGTGAGCACCTGCCCCGCGGTGTCTGCTGTGACCTGCTGGTACACGTCGGAGACGGCGCGGATGATGCGGGGGCGCATCCCGGACAGTGCACGGACCGTGTCCTCGGCGAGGACGTCCACCGCGCGCGACGCACGCCGCCCACCGATCGGGAGGGCACCGGCGGCGCGCACCTCACCCCACGCGGCGCCAGTCCCCGCCTGGTACGCCTCGGCGACCGCGCGGGTGATGAGCTCAGGGGCTGCGTCGTCGAGGCGGGCGAGGCCCTCGTCGATGACGCGGAGCACCGTGGTCAGGTCGAGGGCCTTCCGGGCCTGCCAATCGGGGAGGTCCAGGCCGCGGCCGAGGGCGACGATGATGCGGGCGAGGGCGTCGTCCTCGGCGGTCTGGTAGTAGGCCCGGACCCGGGCGGCGACGGCGCGCGCGTAGTCCGGGGAGATGGTCACGGCACGTCACCCGCCGGCGGCTCCTCGGCGGGGGTCTCCTCGAAGGGAGGGAGGCCGAACCCGCCGACGCCGAGCGCGTCAGGGTCCGGTGCCGCGGTGATGCCGAACTCCTCGGCGATCCGCGCGACCTCCTCGTCAACGTCCTTCTCCGACCAGTCGGGGTGCATGAGCTGCACCCGCACACGGGCAGACGCGGACTGTGCCTGGAACATCGCCTGCGCGGTCTGCGCGAGGCTGATCTGCGACTCCTGCACCGTGTCCCCGAACTCGACGGTCACAGGGAGGTCCGCCTTCGCGGCCGAGCGGAACACGACCACGTCGATCGCGAGGGCCTTCGCCGCGAGCGCCTCGAGCGCCGGCCGCCACGGCCGCGTCTTCCGGTCACGGGTCAGGAACGAGCGCCGCTCCTTCGCCTGCACCTCCGTCGCCGTCATCGCGGCGCCCGCGGTGTCCGCACCGAACGTCTGCGCGGAGTAGCCGGCGGTGCGGAGGATCTGCGTGAGCAGCGCCTCGCAGGTCGCCTGATGCTCCTGCACGCGGATCTGGAACTGGACCGCCTTGAGCGGCAGATCGCCACTGGACGCGGCGGACGACGGCGGCGTGTTCACCGCCTCGTACACCTCCCGGTCGAGGTTCAGGGATGCACCCTGTCCCGGCCCGTGGTCCTCGAGGAGGGACTGCGCGGCGACGATGCGGGCCTTGCCGACGCGGAGGTCCCGCATCCACGAGGACCAGGCCTCGTCGTACGCGTCCATCAGCGGCTCGAGACCGTCGAGGTCGGAGCGGCCGAGGTTCGCGCCGAGCGGGTGGTTCCGCCATGCCCGGTTCGGGGACTGGTTGGGGACGTACACGACGTCCAGGCCCGGCGTGAGGGTCGAGATGAACCCCTCCTCGTCGGTGACGATCCCCGCGGTGGCGGGATGATCGGTGAGGGGCCGCACCTCGCCGAGGTCCGTGGCGGTGCCACGGTGGAGGACGTGCTGGACGACGCCGATCCCGTCCTCGAGGCCGTGCCACTCGAGGTGGCGCCAGATCGTCGAATGGTCCTCGCCGACGACACGCCAGAAGGTGACGGCGGACAGGCGGCCCCAACGGAACTCGGGGAGGGCGTGGTCCGCGTCGACGCGGGAGAGGAACGGGTGCTGCTCGAGGTCCGTGTCCCAGGCGACGCGCATGTACGTCCCGCCGAGGGCGGCGCCGAGCTCCGCGGCGGCCGCGAGCTCGTCGTGGGCGCCGGCGCCGATGATCAGGTCGAGGCGGGCCTGCGTGTCCTCGTCGGCGACGGTGAGGGTCGGCGGCTCCGAGAACAGCAGATCAGCGGATGCCTGGCACAGGTCGGCGGCGATGGGGACGTGCAGCTTCTTCGACGGGGCGTCGCCCGTGTTGGAGCCCCAGAAGAACCGTCGGACCGTGCCGATCAGGCCGTCCCGGCGGAACGTGGGCCGCTGGCCCTCGCGTGCGTAGATGTCGGCGAGGACGTCGGTGCGGGACGCGTACCAGGCGTCCCAGCGGCGCATCGCGGGGAGGATCACGTCGAGCTGCGCCGGGGGCCACGTGGTCATGGGGAGGTCTCCTGTCGGGTCTTCCAGTCGTCGACCCAGGGACGCCAGTAGGTCTCGGTGGTGGTGATCGCGTAGCGGGCCGCGTCGAGGGAGTGGTCGGCGACCTTGAGGGGCTTGTCCTCGCCTTTCTCCGTCGCCTTCGGGTCCCAGGCGTAGGAGGGGGCCTCGTCGATGAACCCCTCGCACCTATCGGTGACGTGGAGGGCGCCGAGGGCGAGGAGGGATGCGGTGGTGCGGATGCCGTACTTCACGCCGTTGTCGGCGTCGGTGACGCGCCGCTCCCCGTCTTGGTGCAGCTGCACCTTGAGGGATGCGGCGGCGGGGTCGATGAACAGCCACTCGGGGCGGAGGTCGCTGGGGTACGGGAGGTGAGGCTGGTCGAGCCACTCGCGGAGGCGGGTGGAGAGCTGCGCGTCGGTGAGGCGCTGCTGGGCGACGGCGGGGTCGTGCCGCCACTCGTCGATCAGGTAGAGGGTCCCGTCGTCGGCGAGGCCGATGAGGATCGCGCTCGTGGGGTTCGTGGTGCCGTAGTCGAGGCCGACGCCGAGGAGGCGCCGCATCGGCGGCAGGTCCTCCCAGGGGATGACATGGGTGTCGGGGTCCCAGGCGTCGTAGATCGCGCCTTCCGCGGACACCCACTCGCCGAGGATGAACCGGCGGTACCAGAGGCCCGTGAACTCGCGTCGCTTCGCCTCGACGTACGCCGGGGAGAGGGACGGGTTGTCCGCCATGGTGAAGTGGAAGACCCGCCAGTCGGGAAGGTCGCGGAGACGGGCGAGGTAGCGGCGGCGCAGCCAGTGGGACTGCGAGTCAGGGTTCGTGGTGAAGAACAGCTTCGACCCGTCGATGGACAGGCGGCCGAGGAGCTGGACGAACGTCTGCTCGGGCATGAGCGTCGCCTCGTCGACGTAGGCGCCGGCGAGGGTGAGGCCGCGGATGACGGCCTCGGACCGCTTGTCGGAGAAGCCGACGAGCTGCACTTCGCGGCCCATGATCCAGGCGATGTTCTGCCCGCGGGTGTGGCGGACGATGCTGGGGTGGAGGTTCGCGAGGGGGTCGAGGACGTTCCGCTGGATGGTGGTGAGGGTCCAGCCGAGGATCGCGAGGTGCCCCTGTGGGGCGGCGGTGACGAACTCGGCCCACCGGATCAGGGAGGCGATGGTCTTCCCCGACCGGATGGAGCCCTCCCACCCGTTGACGGCGCCGGTCGACTCGAGGATGGACGCGTGCTGCGCCGTGGACAGTCCCGGCACGGCACTCTCCTCGAGGTTCAGGCCCCCTGGTTCTTCGGGGTGTAGGCGATGGGTTGCGCCTGCTCGTGGTCGTCGCGGATCCGCTCGAGGGCGGTGTCACGCTCGGCCTCGGTGCGGAACATGACGACGACGGCGGGGAAGGCCGCGGGGGTGGTGGGGTCCTCGCCGAGGTCGGGGGCGTCGAGGTCCCGGGTGAGGTCGTCGAGGTCGTCGGGGTCGTAGCCGGTGCCGGCGAGGTCGTCGAGGCCGCGGAGCATGACGAGGAGCGCGTCGTCGTCATAGGTGGCGAGGTCCGACGTGCGGTTGTCGGCGAGGGCGATGCGGGTCGCGGCGTCATCGTCGACGTCGAGGACGACCGCGGGGATCGTCTCGTGGCCGAGCGCGCGGGCGGCCTGCGCGCGGTGGTTCCCGGCGATCACCTCGAAAGGCCGGCCCGTCAGGGTGCCGGCGTTGACGATGATCGGCTGGTAGATGCCGTTGACGCGCATGGACTCGGAGACGGCGCCGACGTCACCCTGGCGGGGGTTGCCGGGGAGGAGGGCGAGGTCTGCGACGGGAAGGTTCCGGATGGTGAGGTCGTGCACCTGGCCACCTCCTCCCCGGGGCTTAGGGGTCATGCGGCGTCCCGGCCGATGAGCTGGGCGAGCATGGATGCGGCCTCGGCGACGCCGGCGCCCTGCTGCGGCGTGTACAGGCCGAGGAGCTTCGCCTGCTGGTCGTTGACGCGGAGGACCATCTCCGCGGACTTCGGGTCGCCGATGTTCGCCATGTGCTTGCGGACGATGAGCTGGCCACGCTGCAGGATCATGTCGCGGGCGAGGCGGAGGTTCTCGTCCTTGTGCTCGGCGGCCTGCGCGTTCACGATCGCGGAGATGCGGCCGAGGGAGAGGGACTCGCGGGCCGCGATCTCCCGGTAGGTGAGGCCGGATGCGGCGAGGCCGTAGATCCGCTGGTCTCGTGCTTCGCGCTCGATGCTGCGTCGTGTCGCCATGGGAGGGTCCGTTCTGTGCAGGTCCCCTCCTGGGGGGCCGGTGCGGTGTCCCCGCCTGGGGGACGAGGGGTCAGGCGGTGTAGTAGGCGCGGAGCCCGTCGGGGGCAGCGGCCCAGGCCTTCTCGAGGGCGGGGCCGGTGAGGCCGCGCTGTGCGCCGTAGAGGCGCTTCCCGGCCTGCTCGGCGGCTTCCTCCATGACGGCGGCGGGGGTGTCGGCGGGGCTGTCCGCTTCGGGGACGGAGTCCAGGACGGTGGGGGTGACGCGGCGTGCCATGGGGGCCTCCCGGGGTGTGCGGTACGAATGCGGCCCCGCCACCCGAGGGGGTGGCGGGGCCGTTGGGACTGTTGACCCTGGGGAGCGTCACCGCCTGGAGCGCTCGACCCGGTCGTGACCAGTCGATCAGAACCTATCGGAGATGGTGCGTGGGCGCAACACGGGGGGCGTCACATGTTGCGATCGTGCACGTTCAGCGGCATTGCGTTCACGCGGCCGCCTGCAGGGCGCGGACCTTCGCGCGGCGCTCCTCGAGCCGGTGGCCGGTCCGCTGCTCCGGGGTGAGCCAGGCGAGGTACCGGTCGAGGACGGCGGCTTCCTCGTCGAGGCGGCCGAGCTTGCGGAGGATGATCGCGGCGTGCTCCGTGTACGCGGGCGCGGGGCCGTACGCGCCGCGGTCTCCTTCGGCGCCCTGGATCGCCTGGTAGGCGAGGGCGAGAGCGTCGTCGAGTCGGCCCTCGCGCTTCGCCTGCTTGATGGGCTCGAGGAGCTCGAGGTAGTGGGTGCCGTCGACGGAGCCGGCGGCAATGTGCGCGGCCTGGATGGGGCTGGACGCGGCCTGCTCGCGGAGCATGGTGCGGATCTCGTCGTGGTGCTGGCGGCCGCGTTCTTCGACGGTGAGGGGTGCGGGGGGTGTGGGGGTGGTGCGGCGGCGGAGGCGGTCGAGGAGGCTCATGGGGGTCCTTGGTGGCGGTGGGGTGCCCTGCTGTTGCAGTGTCGCAACATACGGTACATCTTGGGATGCGGAGACACAACAGGCCAGCAGATGGCGCCTACTTGGCGAGGAAGAAGAACACCACCTGCGCGATGAGGCTCAGCACCGCAACACCCGAGGCCACCCAGGCGGCCACGAGGTTCCGTCGCGCCCTCCCCCGCTCGACCCCTGCGTTGGCGCGCTGCTCCTCCGCGTCGGCCTTGGCGAGCTCGAGCAGCTCGGCGAGGCGCTCGTTCGTCCGCCGTGCCTCTCGACTACCGAGGAGCTGGGAGGCCGGGATGGGGTTGTAGGCCTGCTGGGGCTTGAGTCCTGCCGTCGCGTCCCGGATGGCGATCCGCTCGACCACGGGGCGGGCTGCCAGGCCGGCGACGCTCTCGGGCCCATCGGGCCCGTTCTGGAGGATGCTGCGGATGGTCTTGTCGGTCATGGGGGCATTGTCCGTTCAGGGTCCGACATCCAGGGCCCGGCTCCGGGAAGTGGAAGTAGCGGGCCGGCCTACTTCCACTTTCGGGACGGGCCGGATCCTGGAAGATGTGCCCATGGAACCGATCTACTGGACCTCGTTTCTTGCCGTCGCAGCACCGCTCACGACCCTCGCATTGACGCAGCGCCATTCGCGGAAGATGGCTGAGGAGGACCGGCGGCGGCGGCGGGAGGAACTTGCCTTCGAGGGCCGAAAAAACCTCTCGAGCGAGCGACTGGAAGCCGCGACTGCCCTGCTGGCTGTAGTCGAAAAGTTCATCGAGTACAGCGACTTCAACGAAGAGCATGTCAGCGAGGACCGTCTTCCCGATGGCCTGCGATCTGAGGGTGAGATGGCGAGGGCCAGGACCCGTCTACTCGCTGATCCTCTCCGCGTCGCAGTCGTTGACCAGCTCTATGAGACCGCGGAGAGACACGCCCGCCTTCGGGCACCGCTAGCAGCCGTGAAGGAAGCTCGGATGAAGTTCATGTGGGAGTGGGCGGATCTCCTCGTGGCCGTCCCCGACGCCGAAAACTCTGCCAGGGGCGAGAAGTAGGTCCGGCTCCTAGGACTCATCCCTAGGCCAGTAGGGCCACTCGGTGTGGCCGCAGGATCGGCACTCGTCGTAGCGGTTCTCGAGCGGTTCGTACCACGGGGCGTAGGACCGCATGGAGTCGCCGCACTTCGGGCACTTGATGTCGCTAATGCCTGCCCCCTCACGTCACGAGCGGCACGGAGAGCGGCACGGGCGTGGTCCCATGCCTGGTCGATGTCGTCCATGTGCGCGGTCTCCTCGGTCTCGCCGGGGACGAGGGCGATGATTGCGCGCGCGGCGGCTTCGACCTCAGCCTCGGTGGGCTCCTGCTGGGACAGGTAGACGCGCGCCCACTCGGCACCCTCGGCGTGCGCCTCGGCGATCTGGTCCCGCACCGTGCCCACGTGCATGCGGGGCGTCCGGGCGTACTCGCGGGCCGCTGTGTGGGCGGCGGTGGTGTAGTCGTCGGGGGTCATCGGGGCTCCTTCGCGGTGGTGTACTCGGGGCGGGGAATCCAGAACAGGGCGCCCGGTGGGGCGTCGGGGAGGCTCGCGTACCGGGCGCCGTTCTCGTGGAGCCACGGGGCGGGGTCGGTCGTCTCGGGGGCGGTCACGCCGGCCCCCAGGGGGTGACGAGGCGGCGGAGCACCCGGTTCGGCTCCGCGAACGTGGCGTCGTCCTGCGTCTCCTCCTCGGCTTCGACGGGCATGAGCGCCGTCCAGCCGACCATCGAGGTGTGCTCGTGGTACTCCCGGCCGCCCAGGTACCAGTCGCCGCCGGGGGTGCGGACGGCTGCATAGCGCCTGGGACCACCGAACACGTCGATGTGGGCCACGGTCCCGACGGGCAGTGCTTCGGCCTGCTCGGCGGTCTCGATGAGGACCGGGCGGTAGAGGGTGGTCACGGGAGGTCCTCCTGGATCATCGAGGGGAGCACCAGCAGCGGCCGCCGGTTGACGTCGTGCGCCACCCGGTAGCCCTTGCGGCTGCTCTGATGGATGAACGTCGCCCCCTCCTCGTAGTCCCGATGGATGCGCCCGTCCTGCACCTGGACCCGCTGGGTCACGAGGCCGGCGAGAGGGAAGTCGAGCCCGCCAGGCCCGGAGTACGGGAACGGCTCGGGGTGCGTGCGGGTGAGGAGGCGGACGTCCCACCCCAGCGCGGGGTAGAGGGATGCGGGCATCCACACGCGGAACTTGCGCATGTTCCTCTCCCAGGGCTCCGCCTTGCGGTCGTTCATGCGCTGAGCGGCGGCCACGATCTGCGAGGGCATGTCCTCCCAGAGGTCGGCGAGGGTCAGCGCCTGGCGGAATCTCAGTTCGGCGCGGACGAGGTAGTCGGTGATCGTGACGGGCTGTCCGAGGCGGTAGGTGCTCACGCGGCATCACCGCAGTCCGCACCGAACCGGTCCTCGAAGTCCAGCTCGAGCTCCCACCCGAGCGGGCCGTCGTAGTCGTCCAGATCCGGCGGGGTCAGCTCGGGCGACTGGTAGGTCGAGAGGTCAGGCAGAGCATTCACGGGGTCATCTCCTCGAGGTAGGCGAGCATGTCGAGCTGCTCGGGCTCGTCGGGTGTGCGGGCAGCGGCGTCGCGGAGGAGCGCGATCGTCTGCTCCCATGCGTGGAGGCGAGCCGCCCAGCCGGGCCGGGTCTCGTCCTCCTCGTGGTAGTGCGGGTGCCAGTCACCGGGGAGGGGCGTGAGGCGGTGAGGGCGCATCCGGTCCCGCCACGCGTCGACCGCGGTGAGCGACTCCGACCAGGCGCGGACCTCGTCCACCCGCGGGTCGCCGGCGACCGCGGCGTCCAGCTCCTCCCAGGTGACCTCGTGGCACGGGCGCGCGTACCAGCCGCCCCACGTGTCGCGGGACTCGTAGAGGAAGGCGTGGCGGGTCTTCCGGTACGCCCAGTCGCCGGACGCGCTGGCCTTGATCTCGCCGGTGTCCGGCGGGCGGGTGCCGATGAGGATCGCCAGCGAGTCGTAGGGCGCTTCGGCGAGGCAGACGAGGGCGTCACGGACCCGGGTCGCGGTCATGACGCCACCCGCTCCCGAAGCCGCGAAGCGAGCTGGTGCAGGCCGTGCCGGTGCAGTGCACGCTCCGCCGCCTTCGGCGTCCAGCCGACACGCTCCGCGGCCCTGTCCGGGTGCTCCCCGACGGACAGCAGGAACTCGAGATCCTCGATGCGGGCAGCGGTCCGGCCATGGGGCCGCGGGAGGGTCGCATCGTCGGACGGGGTCGACTTCGAGTCCGGCAGGCCGGCCCGAGCTCGGAGCGCCCGGTCGTAGGCGGAGTTCGCGGCCCGGCACTCCTCGCACCGGCAGCCGCGGCAGTAGCGGGCGCGGGTCCCGTGTCCGGCGGGCATCACGCGGCCTCCGCCCGGATCGAGAGGACGTCCTCGGCGAGCTCGCGCCGGCACGATCCCCGGCCCTGGCTGATCGCGTACAGCGTGTGCCGGGACCATCCCGTCACAGCGGCGACCTGGCGGATGGTCCAGCCGGCGCCGGTGAGGCCGGCGAGGCGGTCGCGGACCGGGCCGGCGGGCACGTAGGAGGTGCGGCCGGCGGCGACGCCGGCGCGGAGGTTCTGGATGTACCGGTTCCAGGCGGTGCGGCAGGCGTCGCAGCCGCACCGGTGGCGCTGGTACGTGTGCTGGTGGCCGTGGGGGCGGTGGTGGGCGCACGTGCAGTCGTGGCGCTCGGTGCGGGTGCGGTGGGCGGGCATCAGGCGGCCCTCCCGTCGTCACGGCGAGCCCACGCGTCGAGCGCATCAGCGACGACGGCGGCATCGCCGAGAGGCAGGTGCAGCGTGACGGACGTCAGGCCGGTGAGGCGGGCGGCGCGCGTGCGGGCCTTGAGGTTCCCGGCGATAGTGGCGACCTGCAGCCGGTGGGACCTCGCGATCTGCTCGAGGACGTACGCGTCGCGGGTGGCGCGGGCGGCCTTCCGGTCGTGCCTCACAGGATCACCCGCCACAGGGACACGATCCCGGCGAGGACCAGGGAGGCGATGAGGCCGCCGCCGAGGAGGACGGTCGCCCACACGGCGACGGTCGCGAGGACCTTCCCGCCGGCGGGCTCCGCGGTGGGCTCGTTCTTGGGGTGCTGGTCGGCGTTCATCGGGTGGGCTTCCTGTGGGTGGGGGCGGTGGTGGCGAGCGCGAGGATGAGGTCGCGGAGGTGCCGGGGGCGGGCGCGGTGGCGGCGGTTCATCGGGTGACCATCGCGTAGTGCTCGTTGGCGGCGGCGTGGAGGTCGTTGAGGGAGAGGGAGGGGCCGGCGGTCCAGGTGCACTGGGGGCAGGTGGCGATGTAGGAGTCGGTGGTGCGGCGGTAGGTGACCTTGGGGAGGTGCTGGGTGCCGTGGGCGAGGGTGGAGACGAGGTGGGCGGCGGTGTTCTGGTTCATGGCGGCGGTCCCTTCGAGGGGGTGTGTTGCGGCGGTGCATCACACGTTACACGTTGAGATGCAGGTCTGCAACACTCCGGGCATGGAGTGATCATCCGATGCACAACGGATCCCCCAACACGTCGATGACCTGCGCCAACGACACCCGATACCCCCTCCCCCGCCCGTAGTTCACCAGCAGCCCATCCCGCACGGCCTTCCGCACGGTCCACGACGACCGCCCGCACGCGAGGCCCGCAACCTCCGTGTCCACCAGGTCACGCGGCCGCATGACGCACCTCCGCAACACTCATCCGCTCACGGCACGACGTGCACTCGAGCGTGCCGCCGACAGGGCGGAGCGGGCCGGCGCCGCACCGCGGGCACTTCACGTTCACCGTCAGCCGACCCCGGGGCTTGTCCGTGTGCGCGACCGCGCGCGGCACCAGCGGCGTGAGGTCCCCGAGGAGCACCGGCGCCGCCCACGACCCACGGAGCGCCCGCTCGTGGCCGCTCAGCAGCACGGCGGCCCCGGACACCGTCAGGCGGGGGAACGCGCCCAGGAGCCGGCCCACAGCGTCGTTCAGCGCCCCACCGAGCTCCCGCCGCGCGTCGGCCGCGTCGAAGTTCACCGGCAGCCCCGGCGCCGTGGACCGAGCGACGGTCTCCCCATGACGCCCGCGGCGCGCGACCGCGGCCTCGAGATCCCCGTCCATGCCGATGCAGCGGCGGATCAGGACGAGCAGCTGCTCGGCGTCCCGCCGGCACAGGGCCGCCCCGTTCACCGGCGCGCCACACCACCCGCACGGGTTCATGCCGCACCGCCCAGGCCCCGCGGGCGCCGCTCGAGCTCGAGGCGACGCACGGGCGGACCGAGCGTCCGTCGGGTGACGCCGAGCGCCTCATCCGCGGCGGCGGACGCCTCCTCGACCGTGGCGCCGAGACCGATCGCACGGACCGCCGCCTGCTTCCACTCCGGGGACCTGGTCCCCTCCTCCTCGGCAAGCTCGTCGGGCGGCGTGAGGCGGCCGAGGTCCGCGGAGGCGACGTTGCGGCGACGGACCTTCTCCGCCGCGGTGCGGATGTGCCCGGGCTGCAGCCGGAGCATCTGCGGCTCCCGGTACAGCTCCGCGAGGCCCTGCAGGGCGAGGGACGCGTCGATGTCGCCGAGGACGAGCATCCACGCCTCGATCCGCGGGTCGAGGACGAGGCGACCGTCGGAGTCCCGGTACGGGGTGGTGGGGGGCTCGACGCGATCGTCGAACGCGCGTGCGGTGGTGATCAGCTTCGTGAGCTCGGAGCGGTTCATGCGATCCTCCTCGTGAGGGCCAGGGGTGGGGTCTGGTCGTAGTAGCCGGACTGCTCGAGTGCCTCGTACGCGCGGGCCGCGTCGTAGGACTGCGCCATGGCGCGGCCGGTGTCGCCGGCCTGGGGGCCGCCGCGGCTGCCGCCACGGGGCGGGAGGGGCCCGTTCTCCCACCGGTCCTGGTTCAGCCACGTGGTGGCGAGGGGGATGAACTGCTGCTCGGGGAGGTTCCGGTCGGCGGCGTACGCCTCGACGGCCGCCTGGAGGTGCTCGGCGGTGACGCGGGCGGCCTGGCGGCGGTTGCCCTTGACGGCCTTCTCCCATGCAGCGAAGGCGGTCTTCTTCGTGTCGCCCTTCTTCGGCCAGGTCTTCCACCAGAGCTCGAAGGAGTCGGGGTACACGAACCCGCGGGGCCGCGGAGCGGTCGCCGCGAGGAGCTCCCCCTGGGGGGTAGGGGGGAGTAGTTCTTCTACTTCTACTTCTACTTCTGCTTGACGGTTGCTTGCGGTTTGCTTAGCAATTTGCCTGTCGTCGCTGGTCACAGACTTTCTCGTACTTTTCGCGTGACGGGCCTTCCCACCCCTCGACCCGGACACTGCGCGAGCCTTCGACGTCGCCGTGAACTTCTCCCGCGAGGTCTGGTGGTGGTCCCAGTCGTGGAGCTGCCATCCGTCCTTCGTCGCGTCCCACAGGCCGACCCGGACGAGCTCGGCGGCGTCCTCCTCGGAGGCCCGGAACATGGCCAGCATCGGCGTGGGGATGGCGCCGAACGTCCGCGACTCCACCGTCCACGACAGGGCGGTGACCCAGAGCGCGCGCGGGCCCGCCTCGAGCTGCACCCACTTCGGGTGCCGCCAGAGGTCCGAGTAGGTCTTCCCCCACGGGGCACGGTCGGTCATGACGGCCTCGACCCGGTGAGCAGGGCGACGAGGTCGCGGACGGTCATGGTCACGTACTGCTCGCCCGGGTCAGCGGTTCCGCGGCGCTTGTGGACGACGACGCCGGCGACCGCGTCGTCGTTGCCGCGCTCGACCTCGGCCTCGCGGGTCCAGCCGGCGAGGTCCGTGCGGGCGACGTCCTTGCACTCGAGGACGACGCGGCCGCCGAGCACGGCGCGGACGCCGCCGACGTCTCCTCGGTCCTTCGAGCCGGTCTTGACTCGTCGGTCGATGCGATCGTCGACGGTGGCGGCGAGGTAGTCGGCGACGGACCGCTCGAACCTGGTGCCGGCGGCGCGGGCGCTCGCGCGGGTGCGTCCCATGGGGTCCCTCCTTCTGCTGTGGTGGCGGTGTGTCGTGCCCCGGCTCGGCCTTGACGCCGATGCCCGCCTACGCGGGGGCCGGGGCTGGGATGGGTCAGAACGGCGGATCGTCGGTGCCGTAGCCGCCGCCCTGCGGCGCGTTCCCGGGGCCCTGCTGGCCGTAGCCGCCCTGGGGCTGCCCGTACCCGCTCTGGCCCTGCGGGGCGCCGTAGGAGCCGCCCTGCTGCTGGCGCTTCGGCCACACCCGGACGCCCTCGGCGTTGACCTTCACCGTCGCCTGCGTGTTGCCGTCTCGATCGGTGTAGATCTCGACCCCTGCGACGGTGCCGGTGATCGTCACCTGCTGACCCTTCTCCGGGGTCTGCGCGGCGAGGAGGTCGTGCACGAGGTCCCAGTGCGCGACGTCATAGGCGGTGGACGAGAGGGTGGTGAAGCTGCCGTCCTGCTCCTTGCGGGAGCGGCCCGCGCGGACCGTCAGGTTCCCGACACGGTGGCCGGACTGGGTCGTGTTCCAGCGAGGGTCGGTGACGATGCCGCCCTCGATCGTGATGCGTGCGTCTGCCATGGTCAGGACTCCTTGAGTGCGTCGATGCGGTCCAGGCGGAAGCCGGACCAGTGGGTGCCGTCGTCGAGGACCACGACGGGCGCCTCGCGGTGCCCGAGCTCGAGGACGTAGTCGTAGGCGTCCTGGTCCTCGGAGATGTCGACGAGGGTGTAGGCGGTGCCGTTCTTGTCGAGACGGCGCTTCGTGGCGTTGCACTGCTGGCAGGCAGGCTTCGTGTAGACGGCCACGGCGTGCAGCTGGGTCACGCGGTCTCCTTCTGGGAGTAGGGGGTGGTGGTGCCGTCCAGCGAGAGCCGGACGAGACCGTGCGGGGTGAGGACGGGGACGTCCTCACAGGTGGCGGTGCCGAGGCGGCGGACCATCCAGCCCGCGTCGTACGCCTCGGCGGGATGGGCGTGCACCCACCCGTGGCACCCGGTGGTGCCGGACCCGCAGAGGAGGATGAGGTTCGCGGCCCTGTGCGGGTCCGCGCCTCCCCTCCCCTGCCGGTGATGGAGGGACCCGCCCGCGGTGTAGGCGCCGCACCGGAGGCACCGGTCCCGGTCGCGCCAGCGGACGAGCTCCGCCACCTCGACCGGGACACGGGCCCGGGTCATGCCGCCGACTCCGCGGGGGCCTCGGCGGCGGCCTCGGGTGCGAGGTCCGCGGCGCGCTGGTTGATCGCCGCGGCGAGCCCGTCGTTCATCGCGCCGGCCTTCTGCGCGTCCCGCCACAGGGCGCGGAGCCCGTCGACCGTCTCCTCGGCCATGACGGCGTCGAGCCACTGCACGGCCGGGTCGACCTCGGCGGCGGGCGGAGTCGCGGGGTGACCGGCGTGGTGCCGCTCCCCCATCCCCTCCCCGACGCCCATGGACTCCCACAGCTTCGCGACGGAGAACTCGTTCAGGCGGGTGGGCCGCTCGAGCTGCAGCTTCACCGACCGGACGCCGGAGAGCTCCACCTCCCCGCGGGCCCGCATCTTCACGACGGCGGCGACCTCGTAGGGGAGGTTCTTCTCCGCCTCGACCTTGTCGGTCTTCTCCTTCGTCGGCTGCCCCTGGGCGTCCATGACGGTGACGACGGAGAGGCGGGCGGTGACGATGACGGGGCCGCGGAACGCGCGGAGGAGGTCGAGGACCTCACCCCAACGGCCCTTCGCCCGGTTCCAGAGGTCCATCGTGATCTGCACGTCGTCCTCGGGCTCGGAGCGGTGGTACTTCCGGGCCTTCGCTGCGGCGCGCTCGTTCGCCTCCGCCTGCGCCATGTCGGATAGCTGCGCCCACAGGCGTCCCATGGAGTCGACGATGAGGAGGTCCGGGCGGTCCGGATCCGCCTCGAGGGCGACGATGTCGCGGAGCGACGCGAGGAGCGCGGCGTAGGTGCCGTCGTGCTCGACGATCTGGAAGTCAGCGCCGGGGACCTGGGCGTACTCGTCCGGGTCGTCCTCGCCGATGCCGAGCCAGTAGGCGTCGCGGATCATCTCGTGGCCGGTCGCCTCGGCGGCGGCCCAGGACTTCCCGGCCTTCTCGGCTCCGGCGAGGAGGACGATCGGCCACGGCGCGCAACCGGTGGGTCGACGGGTCTGCATCACTCCTCACCGCCGTTCACGACGTCCTCGATGAGCCCGGCGACACCGAGCTCCTGCAGGAACTGGTCCATCTCCCGCTTCCCGTCGACGTGCTTGTCCGCCTTGAAGCGGAGGGACTGGTAGACGGAGCCGTGGCCCTCCTCGACTCCGGGGATGACCTCGCCGTCCTTCGTGACGGGCGTCCCGTCGACGTAGTCGGCGACGAGCGCGTCGAGGATCCCGCGGGCCTGCTCGGTGAGGCGGGGGCGGGTCTCGACCATCTCGGGGTGCTGCTCGGTCGCCCACTCGATGAGCGCGGACTCGGAGACGATGACGGGCTTCGACTTCCCGCCGGCGAGGGAGAGGACGGCGACGTCCTTCCCGTCGACGTCGACGACCCAGCGGTTGGAGTTGGTGCGGGACTTCTCCTCGAGCAGCGCCTGCAGGTGCTGCTCCTTGATGTGGGCCATGCCGTCCTTGACGACGTCGGCGACGCGCTTGAGGGCGGCGTACTGGAAGTTCAGAGTGCGGAGGTCGGGGGCGTGGTCGGTGGCGGTCATCGGTGGTCCTTCCTGGTGCGGTGGTCGCGGTACTCGGTGGTGAGGGCGTAGGCCCAGACGGTGATGAGGACGAGGGCGCAGGCGCCCTGCCAGAGGTGGAGCGGGTCAGGCATCGGCGGTCACCGTGCTCGCCTTGAGCCACGCCTCGAGGGCGTCGGCGGGGTAGCGGACCCAGCGGCCCTGACGGACGAACGGGGGGCCCTTCTTCTCGTAGCGCCACGTGCCGAGGGTGGAGTCGGAGACCCCGAGGTACTCGGCGGCCTCGGGGATAGTGAGCAGGCGGTTCGGCATGGGATACTCCTGGTGTGTGTGAGGGCGTCCCCGCTTCGGCGGGGGCGCCTTCCGTTACTTCGTGGGGGTGAGCAGCGACATCACGTCGCGGCCCGGGAACGCGGTGGCCAGCCCGGCGATGAACCGAGTCGAGGGGCCGGTCCGGTGGGCGAGGACGCGGGAGACGGTGGACGGCTCGACGCCCATGCGTCGGGCGAGCTCGGCGTCGGTGGTGATGCCTTCGGCTTCGCGGTAGGTGGCGAGGCGGTCGGGGTCGATGGTGTAGGCGGGCACCGTTCCCCTCCTTTCATGTTGCTGTGCTGCATCAGAGCCTAACCCCGACGTTGCAGAAGTGCAACCCTTGCGGGTCGACATGATGCAGAACCCGCTGGCCAGGGGCATCACTTTCGTTTGTTGCACCCCTGCAATACGGTGGCCAGCATGGACCCCGCCTGGATCACATGGATCAACGAAGTCAGCGACAACGCCTCCCTACGGCAGGTCGCCCTCAAGATCGGCGTCGCCCCCTCGACGCCCACCCGATGGAAGGACTACCCACCCCGCATGGATGCGATCGTCGCGATCGCACGCGCCTACGGCGCCCCCGTCGCCGACGGCCTCCTCGCCGCCGGCTACGTCACCGAGGGCGAGCTCCGCGCGCCCCGCCCCGAGAGGGACCTCGGCCGCTTCTCCGCCACCGAGCTCCTCGCAGAGCTCACCCAGCGCGTCACCGCCGACGAGCAGAACGTCACCGAGCAGCGCCCCATCACGGAGCCGGGCGACTATGGAGAGGAGCCCACCCCGGATGACTACGACCTTGCCGCGACCCGCATCGCCCGCGATCGAGGACCTGATTGGTGAAGCGCACCGACGAGGGCTCCGCGTCTGGTGGCGCCGCCTCGGCGACCGTGATGGGGCATGGTCATGCCGCCACGGTGGCATCTGGCTTCGCCCAGACCTCACCGCCGCCGAGGCTTGCTCCGTGCTCGCCCACGAGCTCGGCCACGCCCACTACAACGACGTCGGCCCCCAGGGGGACCGCGAGGAAGCACGCGCATGGCGCTTCGCCGCGCGGCACCTCGTCGACGTCGACTCGTACGCGGCCGCCGAGCAGGAGCACGGCCCGCACCCCGGCGCCCTCGCCGCGGCACTCGGCGTCACCCCCGACGTCGTCAAGGCGTTCCAGAGCATGATGAGGAGCCTGCTGTGAGGGACACCTCGCACCCGAAGATCAAGCAGTACACCGACAAGCGCACCGGGAAGCCCCGCTACCTCGTCCGGTACCGGAAGCCGAACGGCGTGCAGACGATGAAGCGCGGCTTCACCACGAAGCGCGACGCCGAGGCATGGCTCACCGACCTCGAGTCCTCGAAGCGCCGCGGAGAGTTCGTCGCCGTGTCCGCCGGCCGGGCGACGATCGGCGAGCTCGCCGAGCCCTGGCTCCGCGGGAAGGAGGTGCGGGTGAAGGCGTCGACGTGGGCGGCGCTCGAGACCGCATGGCGCGTCCACGTCGCCCCGACGTGGGAGCGGACCGCGGTCGCCGCCGTGCTCCCCTCCGATGTGCAGTCGTGGATCCGTGACCTCTCCGAGGAGAAGTCCCCGACGGTCGTGATCCGCGCGCACGGCGTCCTCGCGGGGATCCTCGACGTCGCCGTCCGCGACCGGAGGATCGTCGCGAACCCCGCCCGGAACGTGGAGCTCCCGAGGAAGCGGCGCCGCGCGGCCCGCTACCTCTCGCACGTCGAGGTGGAGCGCGTCGCGTCCATCTCCCGGCATCCGGCGCTCGTGTACCTCCTCGCCTACGGCGGGCTCCGCTGGGGTGAGGCGACCGCGCTGCGCGGCACGTCCGTCGACCGGGACCGATGCCGGGTGCGCGTCGACGAAGCGGTGGTGTGGGTGCGGGGGAAGCCGGTCGTCGGCACCCCGAAGTCTCACGAGCGCCGCTCCGTGCCGCTGCCCCGGTTCGTGATCGACATGCTCCCGGACGCCGGCGACGGGCTGCTGTTCCCCGGCGCGCGGGGCGAGTACATGACGGCGCCGACGAAGGCCGGCCGCGCGGCGGACGGGTCGCGGCTCGTGGTGCGGTGGTGGGAGGCTGCGCTCACGGCCGCGGGGCTGCCGTACATGCCGCCCCACGATCTGCGGCACACGGCGGCGTCGCTCGCGGTGCAGTCGGGCGCGTCGGTGAAGGTGGTGCAGCGGATGCTCGGGCACGCGTCGGCGTCGATGACGCTGGACGTGTACGCGGACCTGTTCGATGCGGACCTCGATGAGGTGTCGGCGGCGCTCGAGGTGCGGCGTGCACACGAGCTGAACACGAGCCCCCCTGACGGTCGGGCATCACGCGGTGCGCTCAGGATCGTGGGGCAAGCAGGTTGAGGGCACTCTCGGCCGTGACCTGCGACGATGAGTAGGTTTCGAATCCCTCCGGGCGCACCGAAGAGGAACCCGGGACATCGGCGACGATGTCCCGGGTTCTCTGCATTCTGGGTCTCTGCATTCCGGGTCATCCCCGCACGCGAGGCGCCGCGCCGCACGCCCCCATCAGCGTTCTTTATGACGCGTCATGTCTGCACTATTGTCCTATCGGGCCGCATCGAGGAGACTCCCTCGAGTGGACAGCTCTCGCCCCGGAAGGACCTGATCGATGAGACGACTCATCCTGCTCGCCCTGGTAGGGCTCGGCGCCCAGCTCGTGGACGGCAGCCTCGGCATGGCCTACGGCGTCACCTCGACCACGCTGCTCCTCGCGATCGGCACCAATCCGGCCTCCGCCTCCGCGACCGTGCACCTCGCGGAGATCGGCACCACCCTCGCCTCCGGCCTCTCGCACTGGAAGTTCGGGAACGTGGACTGGAAGGTCGTGCGCCGCATCGCGCTGCCCGGGGCGATCGGCGCCTTCGCGGGCGCCACGTTCCTGACCTGGCTGTCGACCGAGGTCGCCGCCCCGGTCATGTCCGGGATCCTGCTCGCGCTCGGCGTCTACGTGCTCGTGCGCTTCACGTTCAAGGGGATCGACCGCAGCAACCTCGGCAAGCCGCTGCGCCGGCGCTTCCTCGCCCCCGTCGGCCTCGTCGCCGGCTTCATGGACGCCACCGGCGGCGGCGGCTGGGGCCCCGTCGGCACCCCCGCGCTCCTCGCGAGCGGCCGCATCGAGCCCCGCAAGGTGATCGGCTCGATCGACACGAGCGAGTTCGTCATCTCGGTCGCCGCCTCGCTCGGCTTCCTCGTGGGCCTCGGCACCGCCGGCATCGACCTCACCTGGGTGCTCGCGCTGCTCGCGGGCGGCCTCGTCGCGGCCCCGATCGCCGCCTGGCTCGTGCGGCTCGTCCCGCCGCGTGTGCTCGGCTCCCTCGTCGGCGGCATCATCGTGCTGACCAACGTCCGCACGATCCTCCGCAGCGACCTCGTCGACGCGCCGGACGACGTGCGACTGCTGTCCCTCGGCGTCGTCGCCGTGGTCTGGGCCGCGGCCGTCGTCCACTCGGTGCGCGCCTACCGCCGTGAGCTCGCCGCCGCCCCGCCGGCCGACGCCCCCGAGGCCCCGGCCGACGAGGACCGCGAGAAGGCCCTCGCGACCGAGGGCTGAGCACCGCGCGTCCCCGACGCGCTCTCCGTACCGCACGCGGGCCGGGACCTGAGGAGGTACCGGCCCGCGGCCGTCGGGAGGCGAGACGCAGCCCGCGCCTAGCAGTTCCGTCAGCGGACCGTGAGCGCCTCGCGCACCGATCCCCAGCCCTGCATGATCGCCCGCGCGTCCGGATCGAGCTCCGCGGCGATCGCCTCCGCGCGGGCCTCCTCGAGCAGCTCGTCGATGACCACGCGGGTGCCGCGCTCCACGGAGGCCACCGCCGCCTCGACCATGGCGAAGCTGAGGATGTTCTCGTGCACCTCGCACAGGGGTGTGCGGCCCTCGCGCAGGGCGGTCGCGAACTCGATGATCGAGGCGTCGATCTGGTCGGGCTCCGGGGTCGCGAGCGCCTGCTCGAGGGCGGACTGCAGCTCCCGCGTGCGCTCCTCGTCCTCCGTGCCGAGCACGGGCGCACCGGTGCCGTCCCAGGTCGCCGAGCCGTGCTCCGCGCCGATCCGCCACTCGCTGTTCCAGTAGGTGGGCAGGCCCCGCGCGTTCCAGGACCCGTTGTAGACGAACAGCGAGCCCGTGCCGTCCGCCCCCGCCATCTCGAAGGTGCAGGTGACGGTCGCGTCCCCGGCGTAGACGCTCCACGACGGGTTCGCCCCGTGCGCCGTCACCGCGATCGGGTCGGTGCCGGTGATGTAGCGCGCGGTGTCGAAGGCGTGGATGCCCATGTCCCGCAGCAGCGGGTGCTGCTGCTGCGCGCGGAAGCCCTCGTGCTCGGTGAACAGCGAGAAGAACGCGCTCGTGAGGACCGTCGGCCCGTGGGCGGCGACGAAGCGGCGCAGCTCGCGCACCTGGGGGAAGAAGCGTCGGGACTGGGAGACCATGAACGGCACGCCCGTGAGCTCGCTGTGCGCCATGAGGCTCAGCGCCTCCGGGAGCGTCTCGGTGACGGGCTTCTCCCCCAGCACCGGGATGCCCGCGTGGAGGGCCTTCACGGTGACCGGGTGATGGGCGACGGGGACCGTGGGGTTGATGAGGACGTCCGCTCCGACCTCGAGCGCGAGGTCCACGCCGTCGGTGCCGACGGCGACCGCGGAGGGGTCCGGGACGCCGGACTGCGCGATCGACTCCTCGGGCATGCCGGGGACGAGGTCCGCGACGCCCACGAGCTCGGTCATGGGGCTGTCGTGGATGACGCGCGCCCACCAGCGGCCCATGCCGCCGGCGCCCACGACGACCGCGCGCAGCGGCTCCTGCCCCGCGGCGGCGGCGAGCGCGGCGTTCGGATCCGCCTCGGCGGAGCGGGTCGACGTGGGGACGGCCGCCCCGACGCGGGCCGCGTGCGCGGTGCTCTCAGATGACACGGGTGGTCTCCTCGTCGCGGTACCAGTCGCGGGGCGCATTGGCGATCTTCACGGGGGCGATCTCGCGGGGCTCGGGGCGGGCCCACTGCACGGCGTTGGCGAGCACGCGCTGGATCTCCGCCTGGTGGTAGACGGGGTACTCCTGGTCGCCGGGGCTGAAGTAGAAGACCTTGCCCTTGCCGCGACGGAAGCAGCAGCCGGAGCGGAACACCTCGCCGCCGCTGAAGGAGGAGACGAAGACGAGCTCGTCCGGGGCGGGGATGTCGAACATCTCGCCGTACATCTCCTGCTCGGGGATGACGATCGGGTGCGGCACTCCGCGGGTGATCGGATGGGAGCCGTTCACGGTCCAGACCCGCTCCTCGTCGCCGTCGTTGCGCCACAGCAGGTTGCACGAGGTGCCCATGAGGAGGCGGAACACCTTGGAGTAGTGGGCGGAGTGCAGCGGGACCAGGCCCATGCCCTCGCGCACGCGGCGGGCGACGCGCTCGGCGATCTCATCGGGCACGTCGTCGTGGGCCATGTGGCCCCACCAGGTGAGGACGTCGGTCCGGGCGAGGGCCTCCTCGGAGAGGGACTCCTCGATGTCGTCGAGCAGGGCCACGCGCACCTCGGCGTCGACGCCGTCGGCCGCGAGGGTGCTGCGCAGCGCCTCGGCGATCGTCGTGTGCATGCCGTCGGGATAGAGCTCCTGGACGCGCGGGTCGACCTTCTCGTGCCGGTTCTCGCCGAAGACGGCGACGCGCAGGGTGGTGCTGCCCTGAGTCATGGGGGATGCCCTTCGTGGTGGGTTCCGGGGCGCGGCGTGCCCGCGCCGATGCGGTCCGATCCATCGTAGGGGCGGGCGGCGCCGCAGGGTGCGACACGCCGGGACGGATTCCCACGTGCCCAGGAGTCAAGGCCCGGGGCGCGCGACGACCGGGGAGCATGGGCAGCCCGACAGCAAATGACCAGGTAGTAACGGAAAACGTGACCGTGGTGTGACCTGGTTCGCACGGATCCTGGACTATGGTCGTCCGGAGGTTCCCTCAATGGCGAGGGAACCTCTTCCTCTTCCCCGGGCGCTCAGCCCTCGCGGCGCACCTGCACCAGCAGCCCCTGCTCGCGGAGCGCCGACTCCAGCGCCTGGGAGAGCTCCGCATGGGCGCGCGCCGCACGGGCCCGGCCCAGGGTGCCGCCCAGCACGAGGCCCGCCCCCGCGCCCCAGCGGTGCTCCACGAGCGTGCCGCCCTCCCCCGCCCGGGTGCCGATCCGGGCGCTCAGGTAGAAGGCACGGCCCGCGAGGGATCCCAGGACGATCGTCCGGCCGCGGCTGCCGCGCTCGAGCAGCAGCTCCTCCCCCGGCTCGTCCGTGACCCGCCAGCCTCGCTCCGCGACGAAGGCTGCGAGGCGGGCGCGCACCTCGTCCACGTCCCCCCGCACCACCAGCAGGGCCCGACCGGCACCGCAGGCACTGCCCGTGCCGCCCGCGCCCTGGCCGCCTCGCGTCGGTACGCTCATCGTCGCGCGCTCACGCCCGCGCCGACGCGTCGGCCGGGACCGGCCGCGCCGGGCCCAGCTCCCGCAGCTCGGCGTTGCCCAGGTGCGGCACCTCGCGATGTTCGTGCGGGTCCCGTCCCTCCCTGAGGGCGAGGGCGATCTGGAGCACGTCCCCGTGGGCCACGAGCACCACGGAGCGGCCGTCGGCGGCGAGCGCATCGGCCTCCGCGAGCACCGCGCCCACCCGGCGGGCCACCGACGCCACGGGCTCGACCCCGTGCTCGCCGCTGCGGCCCGCGGCGTCCGCCGCCCAGATGTCGTCGTAGGCGGAGGCGGGCCCCTCGTCGAAGGGCCCGAAGTCCCGCTCCCGCAGCCGCGCATCGATCCGCGCCCCGCGGGCGCCGAGCTCCGCGGCGAACACCGCGGCGGTCTCCGCCGCACGGGCGAAGTCGCTGCTCAGCACGATGGTGCCCGCGTCGAAGCCCGCTTCGCGGGCACGTCGGCCGGCCTCCGCGGCCTGCTCACGGCCGCGGCGAGAGAGCCCCACCTCGGTGAGCGCGCGCGCCCCCGGGGAGGAGACGATGACGCCCTCCACGTTCGCCGTGGACTCGCCGTGCCGCAGCACGAGCACGCTCATCGCCGGGCCCCCGCGCTCAGGACGCGACGATCTTGCCGGGGTTGAGGTTCCGCCCCGGGTCGTTGTCCGCGAACAGGCCCTCGACCATCCGCACGCCCACCTCGCCGATGTCCTCGGTGATCCAGGGCCGGTGCTCGACGCCCACCGCGTGGTGGTGGGAGACCGTCGAGCCGAGGTCCACGAAGGTCTGCTGCACGGCCTCCTTCGCGCGGTAGTACTGCTCGAGCGCCTGCTCCTCGCTCGAGTAGGGGAACGCGAAGGTGAAGTAGAGGCAAGCGCCGGCGTGGTAGCTGTGGGACATGTGGCAGAACATGAAGCCCGGCAGGTCCTGGCCGCGCTGCACCTCCTCGAAGGCCTCGTAGACCTTCGTGTGGACCTCATTGATGCTCGACCAGGTCGCCCCGGTGTCGCACACGTCGCCGAAGACCTGGTGGCCCAGCAGGAAGTCGCGCAGGTAGGGGGTGTCGAACTTCTTCTGGTCGTAGACCTTGCCGACGCTCGCGCCGAGGGTCACGCCGCCGTTCGCCTTGACGATCTTCTTGACGATCGACTTCTGCTGCTCGACGGAGGCCTTCGATCCCTCGAAGCAGACGTAGCTCAGGCACATCTCCTCGGACGTGTCCCAGCCCTGCGAGCGCAGGTAGGCGAACAGGCCGTCCTGCACCTTCGCGGAAACCTTCGACTTCGTCGTCGTCGGCGTCTTCGAGGAGAGGGCGAGGGAGAACTTCGTCTCGGGCCCGTCGGAGAGCCGGGTGAAGGTCGGTGTGACGTCGGTGGAGCGGGCGATCGCGTGCATGCCGCGGATCCCGTGCTCCCAGTCCGGGTACATGTAGCCGATCACCTGGCGCACCGGCGCGGAGCGGTGCACCTGCACGGTGACCTCGGTGATCACGCCGAGGCGACCCTCCGAGCCGAGGATCATCTCGTGGACGCTGGGGCCCGAGTCGCGGCCCGGGATCGCCTTCGTGACGGCGACGCCGTCGGGGTGCACGAGCCGCAGCCCGCGCGCGATGTCCTCGATGTCGCCGTACTTGTCCGACTGCATGCCGGAGGAGCGGGTCGCCGCCCAGCCGCCCACGGTGGAGAAGGTGAAGGAGTCCGGGAAGTGGCCGACGGTCCAGCCCTTCTCGTTGAGCTCCGCCTCCATGTCCGGCCCGTACATGCCGGCCTGCACCCGCGCGAGGCCCGAGGTGTCGTCGATCTCGAGGATCCGGGAGAGCCGGCCCAGGTTCATCGTGAGGATCGGGCGCTGCTCCTCGGCGTCGGGGGTGACCGAGCCGGAGATGCAGGTGCCGCCGCCGTAGGGGATGAGGACGAGGTCGTGCTCGAGGACGATCCGCAGCACCGCGGCGACGTCCTCCTCGCTCCCCGGGTAGACCACGGCGTCGACGAGGCGCTCGAAGGCGCCCGTGCGCACGCGGAACAGGTCCGGCAGCGAACGGCCGAAGGAGTGCAGCACCCGGTGCTCGTCGTCGTCCCGGATCGCGTCCTCGCCCAGTGCCTGCGCGAGCTGCTCGCGCACCGCGCCGGGGAGCCGCGTCGCGGGCACCTCGTGGTCCGTGAGCACCGGCGCCACCGGGTCCGGCGCGTTCGCGAGATCGATGCCGATCTCGTTGCGCGCGAGGTCGATGAAGGCCGGGCGGTTCGTCACGGAGAAGGCGACGTCGTCCTGCCCCCATCCCCACCACTTGTGTCGGGTGACGTCGGCGGCGGCGATCGGTGCGGTCATGCGGACTCCTCTGTCCCCGGGTGCGGATGCCCCAGGATCTCCTCGTAGTTGTCGTCGTACAGCGACTGCACCCGGTCCCGGATGCGCGCGGTGAACGCGACGGCCGATTCGCCCTCCTCGGCGAGCATCGGCTCCCCGTAGACCACGCCGACGGGCGGGCGGCCGGGGACGGGCCAGCTGCGCCCCTTGGGCATGGCCTCGTAGGCGCCCACCATCGCGGCGGGGATCACGGGGACCCCCACGCCGATCGCGAGCGCGGCGCCGCCCGGCTTGAAGGAGCCGATGCGGCCGGTCTGCTGGCGCGTCCCCTCGGGGAACACCAGGATCGGCACCCCCGAGCGCAGCAGGCGCCGGGAGAAGCCGGAGTTCTTGCGCGAGCCGTCACGGTCGATCGGGAACGCGTTGAACAGCGCGCGCACGAAGATCCGCCGGTACCAGACCCGGAAGAAGTAGTCCGCGGCGACGCCGGTGGAGAGGTAGCGCGCCTGCGCCCACGGCAGCCCCTGGGCGAGCATCGGCGCGTCGGTGTGGCTCGAATGGTTCGCGACCAGCACGAACGGTCCGCGCACGGTGCGCACGCGGCGGTGGACGATCGTGCGCGGCGTGATCGCGGCGCTCACCACGATGCGGAACACGCCGCGCTGCAGCACGAAGCGCAGGGCGGAGCGCGTGCGCGAGCGGTACTTGGCGAGGTCCCCCTCCGGGGCCTCCCAGCCCTCACCGCGGGAACGGGCGGAGAGCGAGGCCAGCAGGCCCGGCTTCCGCTCGCCGCGGGGGTCCTGGCGCGGGCCCTGCTCCGCCATGCTCAGCGCTCCTTGTCGCGGCGGTGGGTGAGCAGCGAGCTGAGGTTCGCCACGAGGCCGCGCGGCGTGGTGCGCAGCACGGCGACGATCGCCTTCCAGCGGAGGCTCGGGATCGAGACGGGGCGCCCCCGCGCCACGTCGCGCAGGCACTGCTCGACGAGGAAGTCCGCGTCCAGCCACAGCGGCCCGGGGATCGAGGAGCCCTTGATCCCCGCGCGCGAGTGGAACTCCGTGCGCACCCAGCCGGGCATGAGGCACGTGACCCTCACACCGGTTCCGGAGAGCTGCACGCCGAGGGACTCGGAGAAGTTGCCCACCCAGGCCTTGATGGCGGAGTAGTTGTTCTGCGTGACGAGCGAGCTCACGGAGCCGACGTTGACGATCCAGCCGCCGCCCCGCGCGCTCATGCCGCGGCCCGCGGCGCCGCCCAGCTTGAGGACCGCCCGGATCATGACCTCGAAGCCGAGGTCGTGCTGCGAGAGGTCCTCGTCGAGCAGGGAGGAGCGCACGGAGAAGCCGGCGTTGTTGACGAAGACGTCGACCGGATCGGCCGCGGCCTCGAGGCGGTCGGCGACGCGCTGCTGCGCGTCACGGTCGGAGAGGTCCGCGGCGACGGTCTCGACGTGCACGCCGTAGGTCTCGGTGAGAGAGGCGGCGACCTCCGCGAGCCGATCGGGGTGCCGGGCGACGAGGACGAGGTCCGTCCCGCGCGCCGCGAATGCTCGTGCGAACGCGGCCCCGATGCCTGCGGTGCCGCCGGTGATCAGGGCCCTGTGCATGGCGGCTACGATACACTAGACCCGCCCTGACCTGCGCAGGGATGACCTGCACCAACGCTTCCGGCGGGCGTGTGAGGGCGCAGGAACGCCGCCCCCGGGAACCCCGGGCGGCCGCCGCGCCGCACACGCCCCACCGTCCACCGAGGGATCCCATGTCGAACACCACCCCCGCCCCCGCCGCGACCGCCACGGCCGGCGATCCGACCACCGGGAAGCGGAGGATCCTGCTCACGGGTGTCACCGGGTTCCTGGGCCAGGCCGTGCTGCGCAGCCTCCTCGAGACCACCGAGGACACGCACGTCACCGCCGTGATCCGCCCCAAGGGCTCCGTCCCCGGCGCGAAGCGCCTCGAGGGCCTGCTGCGCAAGCCCGTCTTCGCGACCTGGGTGGAGAAGGTCGGCGGCGGCGACCGCGAGAAGGCGGCCGACGTCTTCCGCTCGCGCGTGGACGTGCTCGAGGGCGACCTCACCGACATGCCCGCGATCGACCGACCGCTCGACGTCGTGATCCATTCCGCGTCCTCGGTCTCCTTCGACCCGCCGATCGACGAGGCGTTCCGCACGAACGTGGGCGGCGCGCGCAACCTCTACGAGGCGCTCCTCGCCTCCGGCCAGGACCCGCACGTCATCCACGTCTCGACCGCCTACGTGGGCGGCGCGGCCAAGGGCCTGCGCCAGGAGGGCAGCCTCGACCACACCGTCGACTGGCGCACCGAGTTCGATGCCGCCCTCGCGGCCCGCGAGCGCGTCGAGGCGGAGAGCCGCCGGCCCGAGACCCTGCGCGGCCAGATGCGCAGCGCCCGCCTGCGCGACGGCCGCATGGGCCCCAAGGCCGTCGCTTCCGCCGCGGAGGACGCCCGCAGCGCCTGGGTGGACGAGCGGCTCGTGGACTTCGGCCGCACCCGCGCCCAGTCCGTGGGCTGGACCGACATCTACACCTTCACCAAGGCCATGGCCGAGCGCGTGGCCGAGGAGCTCTGGGCCGGGAACGGCCATCGCCTCTCCGTGGTGCGCCCCTCGATCATCGAGTCGGCGCTGCGCAGCCCCTACCCGGGCTGGATCGACGGCTACAAGGTCGCCGACCCGCTGATCATGGCGTACGGCCGCGGCATGCTGCCCGAGTTCCCGGGCCTGGCCGACTCGATCCTCGACGTCATCCCGGTGGACTTCGTCGTCAACGTGATCGTCGCCCTCGCCACGCAGGACGTCTCCCGGCGCGGTGACGACGCCTACTACCAGGTGGTCTCCGGCGCCTCGAACCCGCTGCCGCTGCACGTGATGTTCTCGGCCGTGCGGAGCTACTTCCTGGAGCACCCCCTCGAGGACGAGAAGGGCGAGAAGATCGCCGTCCCCGAGTGGAGCTTCCCCGCGGTGGAGATGATCGAGCAGCGCTTCCGGATCAAGGAGCTCAGCGCCAAGGCGGGAGCGGCGGTCGTCGCCCAGCTCCCCGCCACGACGCGGACGCGCGCCTGGACGACCCAGCTGCACAAGGCCACCTCGGGCCTGACCACGCTGCGCAAGTACATCGAGCTGTACCGGCTGTACACGAAGACGGAGATGGTCTTCGACGACGCGAACACCCGCGCCCTGCGCGAGGAGCTGCCGGCCTCCTTCCTCGCGGAGCACGACTTCGACGTGCACGACATCGACTGGTCGGACTTCTTCCGCAACCACCACCTCCCCGCCATCACGGAGCTCACCAAGGCGTACTCGCGCCGCAAGGCCGCCCTGCGCAGCCGTGCGGGCCGCCCGGTCGAGATCACGGAGAAGCCGGGCGCCCTCGCCGTCTTCGACCTCGACGGCACGGTCATCGCGTCCAACGTGGTGCGCCAGTACGTCGACGTGGTCCGGGCGACCCGCCCGCGCCGCGAGTGGCCCGGGGAGATCGCGGCCGTGCTCGCCTCGGTGCCGGGGTACCTGCGGGCGGACCAGCGTGACCGCTCCGAGCTGATCCGCATGGTCAACCGCCGGTACAAGGGTTACCGCGCCGAGGAGCTGCGTGCGCTCATGCAGGGCGAGCTGGGCACCCGCATCCGGGCCTCGATCCGGCCGGAGGCCCTCGAGCTCATCGAGCGCCACCGCGCCGCGGGTCACCGCACCGTGCTCGTCTCCGGCGCGCTCGACCTGCTCGTCGAGCCGCTGCGCGACCTCTTCGACGACGTCATCGCCACCCCGATGGACGCCGACGCCGACGGCGTGCTCACCGGCTACCTCGCCACTCCCCCGCTGGTCGACGAGGCCCGCGGGAACTGGCTGCTGAAGTACGCCGACGGGCAGGGCGCGGATCTCTCGGTCTCCTCCGGCTACGGCGACTCCCTCGCGGACGCCGCCTGGCTCGAGCTCGTGGGCACCCCCACCGCCATCAACCCGGACCTGGGCCTGTTCTCGCTCGCGAAGAAGAAGCGCTGGCAGATCCTCGAGTGGTGACCATCGGGGCCACAGCGGCCGACGGGCCGAGCCTCGGCTCCCGGCCACCGACCCCGATCACCCCGACCCCGACGCCCGCCGTCGGCCCTCCGCCTCGCAGCGGCCGGGCCCGTGGCGGGCGTCGTGCGTCGGCCCCTCCGCCGCAGGTCGGGCGTGACGGGACAGGACGACGCGGAAGGGGCGGCACCGGGGCCCGAGCGGAGTCGAACCGGGCCGGTCGAGGCGAGGCGGCACCGGCGATGCGAGCAGGCCAGCGAGCCAGGGAGCCAGGGAGCCAGGGAGCCAGCGAGCCAGGGAGCCAGGGAGCCAGGGAGCCAGGGAGCCAGGGAGCCAGGATCGAGCGCTACCCCGCCGACCGGACGGGGCCTCCCACGAAAAGACTGGTCATCATGTACATGATGACCCGCCTTTCAGAAAGACGGACCGACCTCGAGTCGGGTCGGGACACGGCCGTGCTCGGATCGCCCCCTGGCCGACGGGCGACGCGCGGCGCGGGGTAGGTCGTGCCTCCGTCGGAGGAGTAGGTCAGAGGACCGAGGCGAGGAAGCCCTTCAGCCGCTCGGACCCGGGGTGGTCGATGACCTGCTCCGGGGTGCCCTGCTCGACGATCAGACCATCGTCCATGAACACCACCTGGTCGGCGACCTCGCGGGCGAAGCCCATCTCGTGGGTCACGACGATCATTGTCATGCCGCCCTCGGCGAGCTCCTTGAGGACGGAGAGCACCTCCGCCACGAGCTCGGGATCCAGGGCCGAGGTGGGCTCGTCGAAGAGCATCAGCTCGGGCTCCATCGCCAGGGCGCGGGCGATCGCGACACGCTGCTGCTGGCCGCCGGAGAGCTCCGAGGGGTAGTGGTCCGCGCGATCCCCGAGGCCCACGCGGTCCAGGAGCGCGAGCGCCGCCTCCTTCGCCTCCGCCTTCCCCCGGCCCAGCACCTGGATCGGCGCCTCCATGACGTTCTCGAGCGCCGTCATGTGCGGGAAGAGGTGGAAGCGCTGGAAGACCATGCCGATCCGCGAGCGCTGCCGGGCGATCTGCCCGGAGGGGAGCTTCTGCCAGCGGCCGTCCGCGAGGGGCTCCTCGGCGTAGCCCTGGGTCACGCCGGCGATGCGGACACGGCCCGCGGTGGGCTCCTCGAGCTGGTTGATGCAGCGCAGCAGCGTGGACTTGCCGGAGCCCGAGGGGCCGATCAGCACTGTGACCTCACCGGCCGCGACCTCGAGGTCGCAGCCCTTGAGCACATGAAGGTCGCCGAAGGCCTTGTGGATGCCCTCGAGGCTGATCAGCGGGGTCGGCGTGATGCTCGCCGCAGGGGTCGCCCCGGCGGCGGGAGCGGTCATCGCCCCGTCGGCCGACGGGGACGGACCGTTCGGCGACGGGGTGTTCTGGGGCGCGGTCGTCATCAGAGCTCCACCTCCGGGAGCGAGTCCTTGGGGGTCGTGCCGGCGCGGTTCACCGCGGACTGGCGGGAGCGCTTCGCGGCGGGTGAGCCGGTGCGGTCGTCGAAGCCGCGGCCGAAGTACCGCTCCAGGAAGTGCTGGCCCACCATGAGCACGCTCGTGATCGCGAGATACCACAGGGCCGCGACGATGAGCAGCGGGATCGGCGCGTAGAGCTTGTTCGCGATCGCGTTCGAGGCGAAGGTCAGATCCAGCGTGAAGGGCACCGCGAGGACGAGCGAGGTCGTCTTCAGCATGCCGATGGTCTCGTTGCCCAGCGGCGGCACGATAACGCGCATGGCCTGCGGGATGATGATACGCCGCAGGATCTTCCCGTTGCTCATGCCGAGCGCCTTGGACGCCTCCGTCTGCCCCTTGTCCACCGAGTTCAGGCCCGAGCGGATGATCTCCGCGAGGTACGCGCCCTCGTTGAGCGCGAGGCCCACGACCGCCGCCCAGAAGGCCGGGAAGTAGTCACGGGTCGAGAACGAGAACAGCTCCGGGCCGAAGGGCACGCCGAGCACGACCTTGGGGACGATCACCGTGAACAGACCCCAGAACACGAGCTGCGTGTACACGGGGGTGCCGCGGAAGACGAAGATGTACGCCCAGCTCACGCCCCGCAGCACGGGATTCTCGCTGCGGCGCATGATCGCCGCGGTGAGCGCGATCGCGGTGCCGAGGATCATCGACAGCACGGTGATCAGGAGCGTCCAGCCGACTCCCTGGACGACCTTGACGTCGAGGATGAAGGTCGCGACGGTCCCCCAGTCGAAGACGGGGTTCGTGACGAGGAAGTTCGCGAGACCCAGCACGAGCAGCGCGACGATCACAGCGCTGATCCAGGTGCCGGGGCGGGGCGGCCGCTTGGCGCGGATCCGACCCGGGATCGGATCGGCGGGGCGCCGGGCGGCGGGGGCGGCGGGGGTCTGTGTGCTCACTGCTGCGGGTCCACTTCCGAGGTCTCGATCATGCCGGTCTCGTTCCCCCAGGCCGCGAGGATCTCGCGGAGGGTGCCCGAGTCGATGAGGTGCTGGACGGCGCCGCGGATCGCCTCGGCCAGGTCGGGCTGGTCCTTGGCGACGACGATGCCGTTGAGGGCGGCGTCCTCGATCTCGCCCACCTGCTCGAGGGTGCCGCGCGAGCGGTCCACGGCGTAGGCGACGACGGGCGAGTCGCCGATGAGGACGTCGGCCTTGCCGCCGGCGACGGCGGTCGCGGCGTCCGCGTTGCCGACGTAGGGCTGGTCCACGATGCCCTTGCCGCCGCCGTCGCGGCACTCGGCGTCCCGCTCGACGACGACATCGTCCATGTAGGTGCCGACCTGGTGGGCGACGCGCGTGCCGCACAGGTCCGGCGGCGTGATCCCGTACGGGTTCCCCGACTTCACGGCGTAGCTCATGCCGGCGGCGAAGTAGGACACCATCGAGACCTGCTCGAGGCGCTCGGGGTTGATGGTGAAGCTCGAGATGCCGACGTCGTACTTCGAGCCGATCGAGGGGATGATCTGCGCGAACACCGCGGACTCGGTGCGGGTCGTCAGGCCCAGCACCTTGCCGATCGCCGCGAGGACGTCCATGTCGTAGCCGACGGCCTGCCCGTCGGAGCCGACGAACTCGCCGGGGGCGTAGTTCAGGGCGGCGCCGTTGACGAGCTCGCCGCGCTCGCGGATCGCGGCGGGGACGAGCTCGGCGAGGTCCTGCCGCTCCTCGATGCCGGAGAGGTCGATCGTGGGGATCGCGTTCGACTCGGCGTCCAGGCGCACGGAGGCGTCGGTGCAGGCGGCGAGCGCAGGCGCGAGGGCCGCGCCGCCGAGGGCGAGGGGCAGCGCGCGGAGGAGGCTGCGCCGCCGGGGTCGGGTGGGGATCACGGATGGAACCTTATGCATAACGGTGCATGACGACAAATCCGTGAGGTCTGTGCCTCACGGCCCGACGTCGCGCGGGGACGGCCGACGCTACCGTCGGCCGTCCCCGCCGTCCGGCGCTCCCCCGCGCCGAGACCGCACCGTGATCCGCGTCCGGGCGCAGCGCCCTCCCGTGCGACCAGACCTCCCGCGGGCTCAGAGCGCGGGGGCGATCCCGCCGGTCGTCGTCGGCACCTCGCCCGTGACCGGGGCCGGCTCCGTCGCGCCCGTCTCCCCCGTGACCGGGACCTCCGCGTCCGGATCCGACGTCGCTCCCTCGAACTGCGAGCGGTACAGACGGGCGTACGCGCCGCCCGCCGCGAGCAGCTCCTCGTGGGAGCCCTGCTCGACGATGTCCCCGCTCTCCATGACGAGGATCAGCTCCGCGTCGCGGATCGTCGAGAGGCGGTGCGCGATGACGAAGGAGGTGCGACCCTCCCGGAGGCGGTTCATCGCGTTCTGCACGAGCACCTCGGTGCGCGTGTCCACGCTCGAGGTCGCCTCGTCGAGGATCAGCAGGCTCGGCCGGGCGAGGAACGCGCGGGCGATCGTCAGCAGCTGCTTCTCGCCCGCGGAGATCGACGTGCCGTCGTCGTCCACGACCGTGTCGTAGCCCTCCGGCAGCTGCCGCACGAAGTCGTCGACATGGGTGGCGCGCGCCGCCTCGAGCACCTCGTCGTCGGTCGCGTCGAGCCGGCCGTAGCGGATGTTCTCCCGGATCGTGCCCTCGAACAGCCACGTGTCCTGAAGGACCATGCCGGTGCGGGAGCGCAGCTGCGCGCGCGTGAGATCGCGGATGTCGACGCCGTCGATCGTGATCCGTCCGCCGTCGATCTCGTAGAAGCGCATCACGAGGTTCACGAGGGTCGTCTTCCCCGCGCCCGTCGGCCCCACGATCGCGACCGTGTGCCCCGGATCCGCGACGAGGGACAGGTCCCGGATCAGCTCGCGCTCCGGCGTGTAGGAGAAGCGCACGTGCTCGAACTCGACGCGGCCCTCGCGGATCCCGGCGACGGCGCGGGGATCCGCGGTCTCCGGCTCCTGCTCCCCCGCGTCCAGCAGCTCGAAGACCCGCTCCGCGCTCGCGACGCCGGACTGCAGCATCGTCGCCATCGAGGCGACCTGGCTGAGCGGCTGCGTGAACTGGCGCGAGTACTGGATGAACGCCTGCACGTCTCCGAGGGTCATCTGCCCCGAGATGATCCGCAGACCGCCCACGATCGCGATCGCGACGTAGGACAGGTTCCCCACGAACAGCATGAACGGCATGATCAGCGAGGAGACGAACTGGGCGCCGAAGGTGGCCGTGAACAGGCGGCCGTTGGACCGCTCGAACTGCTCGGCCACCTCGCGGCGCCGGCCGAACACGGTGATCAGCTCGTGGCCCGTGAAGGCCTCCTCGACCTCGCCGTTCAGCGCGCCCGTCGCGTCCCACTGCTGGGCGAAGAGCTTCTGCGCGCGCTTGCCGACGACGGCCGTGATGAGGAACGCCACCGGGATCACGGCGAGCGCGATGAGCGTGAGCCGCCCCGAGATCGTCAGCATCATGACGAGCACGCCGATCACCGTGAGGATCGAGTTCACGAGCCCCGTCACGGTGTTCATGAGGGTGTTCTGGATGTTGTCGATGTCGTTGGTGACGCGGGAGAGGATCTCGCCGCGCTTCATCCGGTCGAAGTACGCGAGCGGCAGGCGGTGCAGCTTCTCCTCGACCTGGCGGCGCAGCCGCGAGACCATCCGCACCAGCAGCCGGTTCAGCGCGACGCCCTGCAGCCACATCAGCAACGAGGCGGCGATGTACAGGCCGGTCGCGAGGGCGAGCACCTGGTAGAGCGCCGTGAAGTCGATGCCCTGTCCCGGCGTGAGCGTCATGCCGGAGAGCATGTCCGCCATCTTCTCCTCGCCCGAGGCGCGCATCTGGGCGATGACCTGCGCCGGATCGGCGCCCGCGGGGAGCTCCCTCGAGATCAGCCCGGAGAAGATGAGGTCCGTCGCGCGGCCCAGGATCTTCGGTCCCACGACGTTCAGCGCCACGGAGACGACGCCGATGGCGA
Source organism: Brachybacterium rhamnosum (assembly GCF_039526185.1). NCBI lineage: Bacteria > Bacillati > Actinomycetota > Actinomycetes > Micrococcales > Dermabacteraceae > Brachybacterium > Brachybacterium rhamnosum. The sequence continues at coordinate 1,168,149 of NZ_BAAAIS010000002.1, read as the reverse complement.
TCGCGAGGACGAGGTACTTCCGCTCCGGTCCGATCTCACGGACCAGGCGCTTCGCGGAGGGCCAGAAGCTCTTCGCGCTCTGCCCCGGGCGCAGCCCGCGCGAGGCGTCCTTCTCGCTCGCGATCTCCGCGGCGACCTCGGCCTCGTCCCCGGCCGCAGGGGTGGATGCGTGCTTCTGCTCGCTCATCACGCCACCTCCTCCTCGACGCCCTGGGAGCGCACGATCTCGCGATAGGTCTCCGAGCCCTCGAGCAGCTCGGCGTGGGTGCCCTGCGCGACGACCCTCCCGTGCTCGAGCACGAGGATGAGGTCGGCGCCGGTGATGGTGGTGACACGCTGGGCGACGATCAGCACGAGCGCGTCCCGGGTCTCGGGGGCGAGCGCGGTGCGCAGGCGGGCGTCGGTCGTGAGGTCCAGCGCGCTGAAGGAGTCGTCGAAGAGGTAGACCGACGGCTTCGCGGCGAGCGCGCGGGCGATGCACAGCCGCTGCCGCTGACCGCCGGAGACGTTCGTGCCGCCCTGGGCGATCGGCGAGTCCAGCTCCTGCGGCATCGCGGCGACGAAGTCACGGCCCTGGGCGACGGTGAGCGCGTGCCAGAGCTCCTCGTCGCTCGCCTCCGGATTGCCGAAGCGGAGGTTCGAGCCGACGGTGCCGGAGAACAGGTAGGGGCGCTGCGGGACGAGGCCGATCCGGTCCCAGAGCACCTGCGCGTCGAGCTCGCGGATGTCCACGCCGCCCAGCAGGACCCGCCCGGAGGTGACGTCGGACAGCCGCGGGACGAGGTTCACGAGCGTCGTCTTGCCGGCGCCGGTGCCGCCGATGATCGCGACGGTCTGCCCGGCGCGGGCGCTGAAGGAGATGTTCTCGAGCACCGGGCGCTCGGCCCCCGGGTAGGTGAAGGAGACATCCTCGAAGGTCAGCTCGAGGGGGCCGCTCAGCTCGCGCACGCCGTCCTCCCGCTGCACGACGGTCGTGGTGGTCTCGAGGACCTCGCCGATGCGCTCCGCGGAGACCATCGCGCGCGGCACCATCATCGTCATGAAGGTCGCCATCATGACCGCGATGAGGATCTGCATGAGGTAGGCGATGAAAGCGGTGATCGAGCCGACCTCCATCTGCCCGGAGTCGATGCGCGGCGCCGCGACGAGCAGCACGACCACGGTGGACATGTTGAGGATCAGCATGATGATCGGCTGCATCGTGATCATGAGCAGGCCGATCCGGCGGTTCAGGTCCGTGACCTCGTCGTTGACGACGCCGTAGCGCTCCCGTTCGCGGTCCTCGCGCACGAAGGCGCGCAGCACGCGGATGCCGGTGATCTGCTCGCGCAGCACCCCGTTGATCTGGTCGATCACGCCCTGCATGCGACGGAACAGCGGGGCGGCGCGCGCGATGATGAACCCGACGGCGAGCAGCATGACCGGCACCATCACCGCGATCAGCCACGCCATGCCGGGCTCGACGCGCAGCGCGAGCACCACGCCGCCGATCCCCGTCACCGGCGCCTGCACCAGGAAGTTCAGGGAGAAGAAGACGAGCATCTGCACCTGCTGCACGTCGTTCGTGGAGCGGGTGATGAGCGAGGGCGTGCCGAAGCGGTCCATCTCGCGCGGGGAGAACGTCGCGACCTGGCCGAAGACCTTCCTGCGGAGGTCCTGGCCCACGCACATCGCGGAGCGGGCGCTGAAGAAGTTCGCGGCGACGAGCGCGACGATGTAGCCCAGCGAGATCACGAGCATGATCCGCCCGAGCTCCCAGATCCGGTCGACGTCGGCCTTCGCGACGCCGTCGTCGATGATGTCGGCGTTGAGGGTGGGCAGGTAGAGCGAGGCGAGCACGCCGATGATCTGGAAGACGACCACCAGCGCGATCCAGAGCCAGTAGGGGCGCAGCGAGCGCAGGACGAGACGGAGCAGCGGCACAGGGGTTCCTCTCACGCGTCGTGCGTGCGCACGCACGACCCCGCCGAGCCTACTGACATCCGCGTGCGCTCGCTGAGGGGGCGCTGGGGATTCGAGACAGGTGTCCGGCGGAGGACGTCGGAGGGAGGACGGGGCGCGGCCGACGGGGCGGGGGCCGACCGGGGCGGTCGCGGCGGGCGGGGGTGGGGCTCAGCCGGCGGAGCCCGCGTCCGACGCGCCGCCCGCGTCGGAGGCGGCGGAGTCCTCGTCCGGGGTGAGGGACATGTCCGCGACGCGCCAGCGGTCACCGTCCCAGATGAGCTTCGCGCTCAGCTGCCCGGAGACCGACTCGAGCGAGTACGGCACGCGGGAGGGGTCGTCCACGAGAGTGCTCTCCGCCTCCTCGAAGTCCGCGACGACGGTGCCGCTCGCGGGCGGCTCCCCCGACCCCTCGAAGGTCGTGCCGTGCACGGTGAACTCGCCGCCCACGAGGTAGCCGTCCTGCTCGTGCAGGGTGGTCGCGTTGTCGAGGAAGGACGTGCACACCGAGCAGTCCTGGTCGATCGACGCCTCCCAGAGCGACGTGTCCCCCGTGGTCATCATGTACGTGTACGAGTCCAGGAGGTAGGTGAGCGTGGCCTGCGCGCCCTCGGCGGTCTGCTCCTTCATCACCGCGGGCGCCTCGGGCTTCGCGACCTCGGGCCGCGGGGTCTGATCCGCCGGGTCCATGGTGGGGCGCGGGTCCTCGGTGGACTCCGTCGCGGTCCCGGCCGTGGGATCGCCGCTGCCGCCCGTCAGCTGCCCGATGCCGAGGATCCCGGCGGGGATCACGAGCAGCAGGGCGAGGACGACGATGACGATGCGCTGGAAGGGACGGTTCACGCGGGCCAGGGTAGCGGGCCGAGCCGTGCGCGCCCTCCACGGCCCCGGCCGGGCCGGCTCCCGATGCGCCACGACCCGGCCCCCGCCCCGCGGCCGCGCCCCGGCCCCGGCCCGAGCCCCCGGCCCCGCCCCCTCACTGTCCGATTGCGCGCCGGAGTTCCACGAACGGAACTGGGACGCGCAATCGGACAGTCGGGTCCGCGGCGGGGCCGGTCACGGGACCTCTTCGCGCACGTCCCTCCCGTATCGAGGACTTCTGCGCGCGGACGTCCCGTGCCCCTGATCGGCGGATGCCGGTGCGCAGGGGGACGGCGCGGGCCGGGGCTCAGGCCGCGCGGTAGAGGAAGAGATCGGTGCGATAGGGCAGGCCGACGGTGCTCCCCCGCTCATGGCCCAGGTGCTCGTGCACGTACCAGTCGAGGTTCGCGAGCACCTTCTCCCGCCGCTCCTCCTCCGCGGTGATGACGTAGCTGCGGGTGCGGGCGAGATCCACGAGGTCCGGCGTTGCCATCGGGTCCTCCCACCGCACGACGACCCGCTCGGCGAGGGCGAGCCCGCCGGCCACGGGCGGGGCGAAGTCGTCGCGCTGCACGTCCCCCGCGTGCATGATCCGCGAGTAGCGGTGCACCCAGGGGATCTGCACGTCCAGGGTGTTCCACAGCAGTGCGAGCACCCCGCCGGGGCGCAGCAGGCGGAGCACCTCCGCGCTCGCGGCGTCCGCCTCGAACCAGTGCCAGGCCTGGGCGGCCGTCACGAGATCGGCGCAGGCATCCGGCAGGCCCGTCGCCTCCGCGGTCCCCACCACGCGCTCGACTCCCGGGTCCCGGAGCGCGTCGAGCATCGAGGCGGCGGGGTCCACCGCGGTGACGACGAGGCCGCGGGCGGCGAGGGCGGCGGAGAGCTTGCCGGTCCCCGCGCCGAGGTCCACCGCGGTCCGGCGCTCGACGGCGGCGGGAAGGGCGGCGAGGATCGCGTCGAGCGCCGCCTCGGGATAGGCCGGGCGCAGCCGGTCGTAGTCCGCGCCGGTGCGGGTGAAGGCCTCGGCGAGCTCGGCGCGCCGTTCCCGGGAGCGGAACCGCGGCTGAGAGCGGCGGGACACGGGCGGGACCGGCGGGTGCTGGGGGTCGTCGGTGCTCACGCGGGGGAGCCTAGTCGGCGCGCCCGCCTGTCCGTCCCCCTCGCGGGGGACGGACAGGCGGGAGGGCGGCGAGGCTCAGAGGCTCAGAGGCGCGGGTCCACCATCACCTTGAGCACCTCGCGGGCGTCCATCGCGGCGTAGCCCGCGGGCACGCCGTCCAGGCCCACGGTGCGGTCGAACACCTTGCCTGGCTCGATCTCGCCGCGCAGCACCTGGCCGATCGCCTCCTCCTGATAGGCGCGCACGGGAGCGGGGCCGCCGGCGAGGCGCGCGTTCTTCCCGAACAGGGAGCCGAAGCCCACCGGCGCCTCCTCGTACTGGGGCACGCCCACGCGGGAGATGACGCCGCCGGGACGCACCACGCCGTAGGACTGCTCGTAGGCGGGCATGTGGCCCACGGCCTCGAGGACCACCTCGCTGCCGAGGCCGCCGGTGAGATCGAGGACCTCCGCGACGCCCTCCTCGCCGCGCGAGGAGACGACGTCGGTCGCGCCGAACTCGCGGCCCAGGTCGGTGCGGGCGGTGTGGCGGCCCATGAGGATGATCCGCTCCGCGCCGAGCTGCTTCGCGGCGAGCACCGCGGAGAGGCCCACGGCGCCGTCGCCCACGACGGTGACCGTCTGGCCGGGGCGCACCTTCGCCACGTACGCGGCGTGATAGCCGGTGAGGTAGACGTCGGAGAGGGTCAGCAGGGACGCGAGCAGGGACTCGTCGGCCGTGTCGGCATCCACCTCGGGGACGGGCACGAGGGAGCCGTCCGCGAGCGGGATGCGGGCGAACTCCGCCTGCAGTCCGTTCGTCTCCGGCGTCGCGTAGAAGCCGCCGTGGGGGCAGGCCGTCTGGAAGCCGTCGCGGCAGATCGGGCAGGTGTTGTCCGCGAAGGAGAAGGGCGCGACGACGAGCTGGCCGCGGCGCAGCGAGGTGACCTCGGCGCCGATCTCCTCGACGACGGCGAGGGACTCGTGGCCCATGGACTGGCCGTGCTCCTGCGCCTCCATCGAGTGGTAGGGATGCAGGTCCGAGCCGCACACACAGGTGCGGACGGTGCGCACGATCGCGTCGGTGGGGTGGAGGATCGTGGGCTCGGGGACGTCCTGGACTCGGACGTCGCCCGCGCCGAACATGAGTGTGGCCTTCATGGCGGGTCTCCTGGGAGGTCGGGGCCCGTCGGCGGGAATCTGCCGGCGGGGACCCCTCCAGCGTGCGGGGACCGGCCGACGCCCGGGAGTCCAGGGCGAGAGGTGTACTGCGAGAGCCCCCCCCAGGGCCGAGGACCCGGTGCGGGGTACTCATGAGACCTCCCTCGCGGCCGCGGGCGCCCCTACGCTCGGGGGCATGAGCCAGAAGGACGAGGTGCGCGAGTTCCTCATCAGCCGCCGCGCGAAGGTGACCCCGGCGATGGTGGGTCTGCCCCCGGGCGGCCCGCGCCGCGTGCCCGGGCTGCGCCGCGGCGAGGTCGCGGTGCTCGCCGGCGTGAGCGTCGAGTACTACACGAAGGTCGAGCGCGGTGACCTGCGCGGTGTCTCCGACGAGGTGCTCGGCGCGATCGCCACGGCGCTGCGCCTGGACGCGGCGGAGCAGACGTACCTCATGAACCTCGCGCGGGCCGCGAACGCCGGCCACCGCGCCCGGGCCCCGCGCCGCCAGGAGCAGGGGATCCGCCCCAGCCTGCTGCACCTCGTGGACTCGATCTCCGAGGGCGCGGCGGTGCTCGCGAACCCGCGCAGCGAGATCCTGGCGACGAACCCGCTGGCCCGCGCGCTGTACGATCCGCTGTTCCGCTCCCAGGGCGAGCGCCCCGGCTACGGCCGCTTCATCTTCCTGGACCCCGCGGCGCGGCAGTTCTACCCCGACTGGGAGATGATCGCCGACGTCAACGTGGCGTCCCTGCGCGCGGTCGCCGGGCGGCACCCCTTCGACCCCTCGATCACGGAGCTCGTGGGCGAGCTCTCCACCCGCTCCGAGGAGTTCCGCCGGCGCTGGGCGCGGCACGACGTGCGGCTGCACATCGAGGGCCTGAAGCGCCTGGACCATCCCGTGGTGGGGCTCGTCGAGCTCGAGTACAACGTGCTGGACCTGCGGGCCGACGAGGGCGCCGATCTCACCGTCTACACGGCCGCCCCGGGCTCCGAGAGCGAGGAGAAGCTGCGGCTGCTCGCGAGCTGGTGGGCCTCGGAGCGTGCGGCCGACGACGCCGCCTCCCCCGCCTCGGGGAGCGTGTAGCCCGGGGCGGGAGGGGCGGTGCGGGATCAGGGGACGGTGTAGCCCGCCGCCCGGAGGATCTCGTACCACTCGGCGCGGGTGAGCGGCAGGTCCGATCCCGCCGCGGAGTCGGTGACCCGCTGCGGGGTCGTGGTGCCGAGCACCACCTGCATGTTCGCCGGGTGCCGGGTGATCCAGGCGACCGCGATCGCGGTGGTCGTGACGTCGTACTGCTGCGCGAGGCGGTCCAGCACCGCGTTCAGCTCGGGGTACTTCTCCGACCCCAGGAAGGGCCCGTCGAAGAAGCCCGCCTGGAAGGGGGACCAGGCCTGCAGCGTGATGTCGTGCAGGCGGGCGTGGTCGACGAGACCGTCGTCCCGGCTGATCGACTGGTCGAGCCCCTGCATGTTCGCGGCGACGCCCTGGGCGATGAGCGGCGCGTGCGTGATCGAGAGCTGCACCTGGTTCGCGACGATCGGCTGGCGCACGTGCTTCTTCAGCAGGTCGATCTGCCGGGGCGTGTGGTTCGAGACGCCGAAGGAGCGCACCTTGCCGGCCTCGTGCAGCCGGTCGAAGGCGTCCGCCACCTCCTCGGGCTCCACGAGGGCGTCCGGGCGGTGCAGCAGCAGGATGTCGAGGTAGTCGGTGCCGAGCGCGGCGAGGGACTCCTCGACGGACTCGACGATGTGCTCGGCGGAGAAGTCGAAGTAGGGGCCGGGGTGGCGGATCCCCGTCTTGGTCTGCAGGGTGATCTGCTCGCGCTCGGACGGGGTCAGCCGCATGGCCTCCGCGAAGCGCCGCTCGCAGCCGTGGGTGGAGCTGCCGTAGACGTCGGCGTGGTCGAAGAAGTCGATGCCGGCGTCGCGGGCGGTGCGCACCAGGGTGCGGACCTCGTCGTCGGACTTGTCCTGGATCCGCATGAGACCGAGGACCACGTTGGGCGCGGTGATCTCCGTGCCGGGGAGGGTGAAGGTGCGCATCGTCGCTGCTCCTGTGCTGGGGTGAGGGGGCGGAGGGCCGGCGGCGTGCGTCGCCGGCCCTCCGGATGCGGAGGTGGGGGTCAGTTGACGTCGAGCGGGTGGGAGCCCACGCGGCCGGAGCCGTCGCCCGGGTCGAGGGCGTCGATCGCCGCGACCTCGGCGTCGGTGAGCTCGAAGCCGAGGACGTCGAAGTTCTGGGCCTGGCGCTCCGGGCTCGAGGACTTCGGGAACACGATGAAGCCCCGCTGGAGGTGCCAGCGGATGACGACCTGAGCGGGCGTGACCTCGTGCGCGGCCGCGGCCTCGGCCACGGCGGGGTTCTCGAACAGCGGGTACTTCCCCTGGCCGAGCGGGCCCCAGGACTCGATGAGAGTGCCGTGGGCGGCGGCCCACTCGAGCACGTCCCGCTGCTGGAGAGCGGGGTGGAGCTCGATCTGGTCGACGGCGGGGACCACGCCCGTGGCCTCGACGATGCGGTCCAGGTGCTCGGGCAGGTGGTTGGAGACGCCGATCGAGCGGGTCAGGCCCTGGTCGCGGATCTCGACGAGCTTCTCCCACGCGTTGACGTAGGTGTCCTTCTCCGGGGTGGGCCAGTGGGTGAGGTAGAGGTCCACGTACTCCAGGCCCAGCTTGTCCAGGCTCTCCCGGGCGGCCTCGTGCGGCTGCTCGCCGCTCTGGCGGTCGTTCCACAGCTTGGTGGTGACGAAGAGCTCCTCGCGGGGGATGCCGCTCGCGGCGATCGCGGCGCCGACGCCCTCCTCGTTGCGGTAGATCGCGGCGGTGTCGATGTGGCGGTAGCCGATCTCGAGCGCGCTCGAGACGGCGGCCTCGGCCTCGTCGGCCGGGACGAGGAACACGCCGAAGCCGAGCTGCGGGATGGCGTGGCCGGAGTTCAGGGTGAGGGTGGGGATCGTCATGGTGCGACGATAGGACGCGCTGTTTCAGAAATCCAACAGCATGGACCGATGTGCGTCATGAGGAGGACCGATCAATGGATCTGCGGCAGATGGAGTACGTGCTCGCGCTCTCCGAGGAGCGCCACTTCACGCGGGCCGCGGCCCTCACCGGGGTGTCGCAGTCGGGGCTGAGCAGCGCCATCCGCAGCCTCGAGTCGGAGCTCGGCACGCCGCTGTTCGACCGGACCACGCGCCGGGTGGAGCTCACCGCCGCCGGGGAGGCGCTGCTGCCGCACGCCAGGGCGATGGTCGACGAGGCGGCCCGCGCGCGCGACGCCGTGGTGCGCTCGACCCGGACCGTGAGCGGCTCCCTGCGGGTGGGGGCCGAGCAGTGCCTGGGGCTCGTGGACGTCTCCACGCTGCTCGAGCGCTTCCACCGCCGCTACCCGGGCGTCGCCACGGAGTTCGCGCAGTCCGGCTCCCACGAGCTCGTCGACGCGGTGCGCGGCGGGACCCTCGACGTCGCCTTCGTCGCGACCACGCGCCCGCCGACCTCCCTGCGCCACCAGCCCCTGGGCGGGGAGCCGCTCGTGCTCGTCGTCCCCGCGGACAGCGACCTCGCCTCGCGCACACCCCTGCGCTGGAGCGACCTCGCGGGCCGCGACTTCGTGGACTTCAGCCCCTCGTGGGGTGTGCGCACCCTCAACGACGAGCTGCTCGCCGCGCATGCGGTGACGCGCCGCGTGCGCTGCAGCGTGAACGACGTCCACACCCTCCTCGACCTCGTCACCCGCGGCCTGGGCGTGGCGATCGTCCCCCAGCACGTGGCCGCCAAGCCGCAGGCGGCGACGCTGCGCACGATCCCGCTGCCCGGGGCGGAGTCCCCGGAGTGGACGGTGGGCGCGGTGAGCCCGATCAGCCCGCGCGCCGACGTCCCCGCCGTGCTGCTGCTCGAGCTGCTGGGGACCCCCTCCCCCGGCACGGCCGAGGCGGAGGCCGTGACCACGGCGACCCCGCTCCCGGAGGCGCGGCCGCTCGTCCCGCTGGGGTGATCAGCGGGTCACGAAGTGGACCGTCACCGCGATCGCGAAGGTGATCGTGGAGAGCATCGCGAGCGAGAACTCCACGAGGATCCCCGTGCCCAGCGCCTTCACGGCGACCCAGGCGCTGGTCAGGCCGCGGCGTGCGTCCTTCAGACGCAGCGCCTCGGAGACGTACAGCCCGACGATGAAGCCGATCGGCAGGCCCAGGAACGGGATCACGAAGATGCCGACGATGCCCGCCGCGATGCCGACGAGCAGCGGCCAGGTGGGTACCTCGTGCGCCTTCAGCTTCCGTCCCGTGAGCACGTAGCTGCAGGTCATCCCGATCGCGCCGAGCACCAGCACGATCGCGAAGGCGACCCAGGCCGGCCAGCCGCCGATGACGATCGCCCAGACGAGAGTCGAGATGACGATGAGGATCGTGCCCGGCAGCACCGGCACGATGATCCCCATGAGCCCCACCGAGTAGGCGAGGGCGACGAGCACGGTCACCACGACCTGGACGGTCAGCGAATCGACCACGGGGACCTCCGGGTGCGGGGACGGACGAGCGAGCAGCAGGCGGGCGCCATCCTATGCGGCCGCCCCGGACGGACCCGGCTCAGGGCAGGCGCACGACCTGACCGGCCCAGGAGAAGCCGCCGCCGAAGCCGACGAGCAGCGCGGTTGCCCCGGAGGGGATCCGGCCGGCCTCGCGGAGGCGGGAGATCGCGAGCGGGATCGTCGCGGCGGAGGTGTTGCCGGAGGTGACGATGTCGTCCGCGACGATCGCGTCCTCCCGCAGGTCCAGCGCGGCGGCGAGCGGCTCGATCATCCGCAGGTTCGCCTGGTGGGGCACGAACACATCGATGTCCGACATGGTCAGGCCCGCGGCCTCGACGATGCGGCGGGAGATCTTCGGCGCCTCGCGCAGCGCCCAGCCGAGCACCTTGCGGCCCTCCTGCGCGAAGGCGGGGCCCTCGCCGTTGATGGTGACGGCGTCCGCGAGATCGGGGACGCTGCCCCAGACGACGGGCGAGATGGTCGGCTCGTCGCTGGGGCGCAGGACCATCGCGCCGGCGCCGTCGGCCGTGAGGATGCACGTGGTGCGATCGGTGTAGTCGGTGACCTGGGAGAGCTTCTCCGCACCGATGACGAGCGTGGTGGTCGAGGTGCCGGAGCGGATCGACATGTCCGCCACGGCGAGCGCGTGCTCGAAGCCGGAGCAGGCGGCGCCCACGTCGAAGGAGGCGGGGTCCGTGAGGCCCAGCAGCTGGGCGACGCGGCCCGCGGCGCTCGGGGAGCGCTCGAGGTTCGAGCAGGTGGCGACGATGACCTGGGTGACCTCGGAGGGGTCCACGCCGGCGTCGGCGAGGGCCATCCGGCCGGCCTCCGCGGCGAGGTCCGCGACGTCCTGGTCCTCCGCGGCGATGCGGCGCTCCTCGATGCCGGTGCGCTGGACGATCCACTCGTCGCTCGTCTCGACGAGCTTCTCGAGGTCCGTGTTCGTCATGACGCGCTCAGGCCGGTAGTGGCCGGTCCCGACGATCCGGGAGCCCGCCGCGGGGGCGGGGTGGGCGAAGGCGCGCGGGGCGGCGCCGGGCGTGGTCGTCATGGTGGCTCCTGCCGTCGGGGGACGAGGAGATCGTAGAACCCCGCGCGCCCGGGCGGGCGGGGACGCCCACCCGGTGTGAGCTACCTCGGGCCCGCGGGACAGTTCCCAGCGGGCGGTCGTAGCGTGCCCGGCGTGAACGAGCTGGTGCGACTGGCCCTGGTGGGCGTGGTGGGCGGCCTCGGAGTGTTCGTGCTGATCAGCCCTGTGGCCGTGCTGCTGCAGCGCCGTCGGTTCGGCCGCTGGCGCCCCCTGCGCCTGATCGGCGTCGCCGCGATCTGCGTGTACACGATGGCGCTCGCGGGGCTCACCGTCGCCCCCGCCTACGAGGTCGCGGTCACCTGCAGCCGGCGCGTGGGCGGGGAGCTGCGCGCGGTCCCCTTCCACGCGATCACGCAGATCATCGACACGTACAGCGCGGGGACGACCGGCATCGGCCTGCTCATCGCCTGGCCCACGCTGCAGCTGATCGCCAACATCGTGCTGTTCGTGCCGCTCGGCGCGATCCTGCGCGGCGTGTTCCGCCTCGACGTGACGACGGCGCTCGCGATGGGCGTCATGCTCTCGGTGCTCATCGAGGCGACCCAGTACACGGGCGCCTGGGGCCTCTACCCCTGCGGGGTGCGGATCGCGGACATCGACGACGTCTTCTCGAACTCGCTCGGCGCATGGATGGGCGCGATGCTCGCCCCGCTGCTCACGCGGCTCGGGGTGCCGCTGTTCGGCCGTGAGGAGCGGCACTGGTCGCGCACCGGTGAGATCGACGTCCTCGAGGACATCGCCGGGCGGGGCGACTCCGGGCGCCGGCGCTGAGCTGCTGACCGTCGGAGCCGACGGTCTGCCGGGTCGCGGACCCGTCCCCCCTCAGGCCAGGTTCACGAGCAGCACGAAGGTCGCCGTCCCGGCGCCGACGCTCAGCAGCGTGCGGCGCCCGCCGATCAGGTGCACGAGGACCGTCACGGCCGTCGCGACGGCGGCCGGGAGCACGTGCGCGAGGTCCGCGCCGATCGAGCTGCGCAGGGTCGACACGGCGAGGATCGCGAGGATCTCCACCGGCATCCAGCGGGACATCTGCGCGACGAGCGGGGAGTCGCGCAGCGGCTGCAGGATCACGAAGGGCACGGCCCGCAGGGCGAAGGTGATGCCGAAGCCGATCACGATCACGGCCAGGAGGTAGGTGGTCTCCGACATGCGCGGCCTCCGGGTCCGACGGGTCGTGCGTGTCCTGCGGGGCCGACGACCGTCGAGCGCTTCGAGACGACGATGCAGGGCTTCGACGAGGTGGTCGAGCTGTACCGGCTGTTCGGCTCGCCGGACTACTACGTGCGGGTGGCCGTCGCGGGCCTCGAGGCGTACGAGCATTTCCTCACCGACGAGGTCATCACGATCCCGGGCGTCTCGAAGATCTCCTCCCGCTTCGCGATGAAGGTGCTGAAGAGCTGGCGGCCCACGGCGTCCGCCCCCTCCGCCGCGACGCGCTGAGCGGCAGGTGCCCGCCGCTCAGGCGGTGATCGTGAGCGTGGATCGGCTGCCCTCCCCGCGGCGCACGTGGATCTGCTCGGCGACCTGCGCCTTCATGTCGCCGACGTGGCTGACGATCCCGATGGTGCGGCCCCCCTCGGCGAGGCGGCCGATCTCGCGGACCACGGTCTCGAGCGTCTCGGGGTCCAGGGAGCCGAAGCCCTCGTCGATGAAGAGGGTCTCCATCTGCACGCCGCCCGCCTCCCCCATGACGATGTCCGCGAGGCCCAGGGCGAGTGCGAGAGAGACGAAGAAGGTCTCGCCGCCGGAGAGGGTCTCGGGCACGCGCACCTGATCGGTGCGGCGGTCCATGACCAGCAGGTCCAGTCCCGTCTTCCGGGCGCCGCGGGCGCCGGTGTCGCGCAGCAGCTCGAGCTCCGACCCGGAGAACAGGGCCAGGCGCGCGTTGGCCGCCTCGACCACGGCGTCGAGCCGCCACTTGAGCACGTAGGTGGACAGCTGCACGCGCTCCCCGTCGGCAGAGCGGCCGGTCGCGAGATCGGCGACGCGCACGATCACGCCGGCGCGCTCGCTCACGCTGCGCACCTCGTCGATCGCCCGGTCGAGGGCGGTGCGGGCGGTGCGGCCGCGCTCGGCGACCGCCTCGAGGCGCGCCGCGGCGGCGCCGTCCTCCCGGGCGGCAGCCTGGGCGACGGTGAGGGCCTGCGCGGTCGCGGTGACCGCGGCCCGTGCCTCCTCGAGGGCGGCGTCGGTCGTCGGGGCGTCGCCGACGCCCTCCTCGGCCAGGCCGTCGGCGAGGCGGGCCTCGTCCACGGCCCGGGCCTCGAGGAGCGTCGCGAGGCGCCTGCGCTCGGCGGGCTCGAGCACGGCGGCGCGGGCCTGCTCGTCCGTGGCGATCGCGGCGGCGGCGAGGGCACGGGTGGATTCCTCCTCCGCCTCGCGGGCCCGCTCCTCGGCCTCGGTGCGGGCACGCAGGGCGTCGCGCAGCGTGGTCGCGGCGGCGGCGCGCGCGAGGTGCGCGCGGCGCCGCTGGCCGACGCTGCCGTCCTCCCCGCGGGCCTCGACGATCCGCTCCCGGTCCGTTCCGATCGCGGTCACGGCGGCCTCGAGGGCCGTCTCCGCACGGGAGAGGGCGAGGGCGTCCGCCTGGCCGCGCCGGGTGAGCTGCTCGGTCTCGGCATCGTGGGCGGTGATCCGCTGCTCGAGCCGGGAGGCCGTCTCCTGCGCCTCCTGCGCGGCCTGCACCCGGGTGGTCGCGGCCTCGAGGGCGGCGCGGGCGGCGTCGGGCTCGAGCTCACCGGCGGCCTCGCGCAGGCGCGCGAGCTTCTCCTCGGCGAGGGCGTGGGCCTGCTCGGCGCGGGAGCGTGCGGCCTCCGCCTCGACCCGGGCGGCCTCCGCGGCCTCGACCTGCTCGGGGCTCACGGCGTCCTTCGCCGGGTCCGCGCGGTGGGGGTGCTCGAGAGCGCCGCACACGGGGCACGGGTCCCCGTCCTCGAGGGCGACGGCGAGCTCGGCGGCGATCCCGGCGTAGCGACGGCGACGCAGCGCGGACTCCGCCTCGGCGGCGGAGGAGGCCGTGGCCAGTGCCTTCTTCCGAGTCTCCAGAGCGGTCTCGACGGCGGCGGCCTGCTGCTGCGCGGCGCGGGATGCGGTCGCCTGCTCCGTCGCGGCGGCCTGCGCGAGCCGCGCATCGGCGAGGCCGGCGGCGCGGGTGCGGGCCTCGTCCCGCGCGGTGACGAGCTCCTCCCGGGCGGCGGGCCGCGCCTCGAGCAGAGCGGTGGCCGAGGCCAGGGCGGTGCGCGAGGCGGCGATCCGCTCGCGCTCCTCGTCGAGGGCCTTCTCCCGGGCGGCGAGCCCCGTCTCGAGGGCGACGAGATCGGCGAGGGCGCCGGCCGCGGTGGTCGACTCCTGGACGGCGGCGGCGAGGGCGGCGTCCGCCTCCGCGGCCCGGGAGCCGTCGGCCGTCCCATCGGCCCCGGCAGTGACGTCGGCCTCGGAAGCGCCGTCGGGCCGGGCGGTGCCGTCGGGCAGCAGCGCGAGCAGGTCGGGGCGCTCCTCGCCGGTGCGGGCGCCGAGGTCGGCGAGCGCCTCGATCGCGGCAGCGGCGCGGGCGCGGGCCTCGTCGCGGCGCCCGAGCGCGGAGACGACCGGCCGGGCCGCCTCGTCACGGGACAGGGCGGTGCGTGCGCCGTCGACGGCAGGCTTCTGCTCCTCGAGCCGCGCCGCGAGCGTCCGCAGCTCGCGGCGGCGGTCGATGCGGCGGGCGGTGAGGGCGGCGGCCTCGGCGGCGGTGCGCGCCGTCTGCTCCGCCTGCTGCGTCGCGGCCGCGCGGGCCGTGGCCTCCTGCGCGCGCGCCGTGACGCCGGCGAGGGCGGCGTCGGCCCCCTCGGCGAGCGCCTCCGGGCGCAGGGCCTGCGCCTGCCCGGTGAGGGCCGCCTCCTGCTCCCCCTCGACGCCGGTCGCCTCGACGAAGCGGGCGAGCGCCCGGCCGAGCGTCTCCCTCGCGGCGGTGACCTGCTTGTTCGCATCGACACGCATCTCGGCGAGGCGCTTCTCGACCTGCTCGTACAGCTCGGTGCCGAAGACCCGCTGCAGCACCTGCTGGCGCTCGGCTGTGCCCGCGCGCAGGAACCGGGCGAACTCGTTCTGGGGCAGCAGGACCGTCTGCGTGAACTGCTCGCGGCTGAGGCCCACGGCGCGCTGGATCTCGCGGCCCACCTCGTCCATGCGGGTCGCGACGACCTCGAGGCCCGCGCCGGCGCCGGCGGAGTCCGCGACCACGGCGGGGATGAGCTCGGGCGAGCCGATCCGCCAGAGCACGGCCTTGGCCTGCTCCTTGGTGGTGCCCGTCCCACGCTGCTTGGGGCGCTGGAACTCGGGGCTGCGGCGCACCCGGAAGATCCCGGCGCCGGTCTCGAACACGAGGTCCACGACGCTCGGCTCGGTGGGGCCGGCGAACTGGGAGCGGATGCGGTCGGTGCTCGTGGCGCTGCCGGCGACCTGGCCGTAGAGGGCGTAGACGATCGCGTCGAGGATCGTGGACTTGCCGGAGCCGGTGGGCCCCTCGAGCAGGAACATGCCGCTCGCGCCGAGGGCGGCGAAGTCGACGTCGACGGTGCCGGCGAAGGGGCCGATCGCGGTGAGGCGCAGGTGGTGGAGCTTCACGAGGCGGCCTGCTCCCGGCGCACGTGCGCATAGGCCTGCTCGAGCACGTCGTGCTCCGCGGGGCTCGGGGCGCCGCCCGTCGCGTCGGTGAGGAACTGGTCGATGACCTCGAGCGGATCCGCCTCGCGGCGCACCACGGGGGCGGCGGCGCCCTGCTCGCGACCCTCGGGCGCGTACTCGGTGAGCAGCAGCTCGGGGAACGCCTCCCGCAGCCGCTCCTGCAGGTGGGCGGGGCGGGCGGGGTCCGTGACGACGGCCTTGACCCAGTCCCCGCCGTGCTCCTCGCCCTCGGCGAGGATCTCCTCGAGCGTGCCGCGCAGCTCGGTGAGGCGCCGCGGCACGGGGGTCGCGAGGCGCTCGACCTCGACCTGTCCCCGCTCCCCCAGCTCCACGAGCAGCACGGCCTTGCGGTGGCGGCGCTCGGAGAAGGAGAAGGCGAGCGGCGACCCGGAGTACCAGGCGGGGGCGCCGACGGTCGCCGTGAGGTCCTGGCAGCCGTGGAGGTGGCCGAGGGCGAGGTAGTCGATGCCGCTCAGCACCCCGGCGGGCACGGAGTCCACGCCGCCCACGGAGAGGTCTCGCTCGGAGTCGCTGCCCTCGCCGCCGGTGACGAAGGTGTGGGCGAGGACCACGGTGCGCGCCCCGGGGTGCGCGGCCGCCCGCTCCCGCACCCGGTCCAGGGCCGCGCGCGTGACGGCCTCGTGGCTGCGGGCGAGCGGCGCCTCCTCCCGGCCGACGAGCGCGGTGCGGGCGACGTCCGGCTCGAGGTAGGGCAGGCCGAAGAAGAGCACCTCGCCGTACTCGTCCTCGACGCTCACCGGGTGCTCGATGCCGGGGAGGTCGGTGAGCAGGTGGATACCCGCGCGCATGAGCTCACGGCCGAAGCCGAGACGGTCCGCGGAGTCGTGGTTGCCGGGCGTGATGATCACGGTGGTGTGCTCGGCCATGCGCGCGAGCGCCCGGTCCAGCAGCCGCACGCTCGAGACGGCCGGGACCGCGCGGTCGTAGACGTCGCCGGGGACGACGACCACGTCCACGGCGCGCTCGACCACGGTCTCCACCAGCCAGTCCAGGAACGCGGCCTGGTGCTCGTGCAGGTCGACCTTGTGCAGGGTGCGGCCCAGGTGCCAGTCCGAGGTGTGCAGGATCCTCATGCCCCTGAGCCTACGAGCGGGGGCCGACGACCGAGGACCACCGCCACCGCTGTGGACGGCCCGTCTCAGCGCCCGAAAGCGCCGCCGGCCAGCAGGCGCTCGAGGACCCGCGCGACGCCGTCGTCCTCGTTGCTCGCGGTGACCTCCGCCGCGACCTCCCGCACCTCGCCCGCGGCGTTGCCGACGGCCACGCCGTGCCCCGCCCACGCGACCATGTCGCGGTCGTTCGGGGCGTCGCCGAAGGCCAGCACCTCCTCCCGTGCCACGCCCAGCGCGTCGCACAGCCGGGCGAGCGCGGCACCCTTCGTGATCCCGGCGGGCTGCACCTCGAGGAACGGCGCGCCCGAATGGGTGAGCTCCACGCCCTCGACGCCCAGCGACCGCGCCGCCTCGAGCAGGGCGTCGGCCGGCAGCGCGGGGTGGCGGGCGAGGAACTTCAGGCTCGCCGTGCCGGTGACGAGGTCCCACCCGGCCGGGATCATCGTCGCCGGGTCGCGCTTGTGGTCGGCGTAGCGCACGCCGGCGATGTAGTCCTGCTCGGCGACGAACACCTCGCCCCGGTCCCGGACGCTCGCGAACAGCACGCCGGGGACCGCCCGCCGGAGGGCGTGGGCGAGCTCCCGCTGCGCGGCCACGGCGACCGTCTCCTCCCAGAGCGTCTCCCCCGTGCCCGGGTCCACGCACAGCGCCCCGTTGCTGCACAGCACGCGGCCCTCGATCCCCGCCGCTGCCGCGATCGCCCGCACGCCGATCGGCTGCCGGGCGGTCACGGGGATCACCGCCGCGCCGGCGGCGCGCACCGCGTCGAGGGCGGCGCGGGTGCGGGGCGCCACGGACCCGTCGTCGCGGAGCAGGGTGCCGTCGAGGTCGGAGGCGACGAGTCGGAAGGTCACCCTCGGAGAGTACCGGCGTGCTCTGTCCCCCTTCGCCGCACCCCACCACGGGCCCGCCGACGCGCGTAGCGTGACGCCATGAGCACCGCCGCGCAGGGCCCGTCCACCACCACCGCCGCCGAGAGCACCACCCCCGAGGATCGCCCCGACCCGCAGACCGTCACCGCGGACGTCGTCGTGATCGGCGGCGGCCCGGTGGGCGAGAACCTCGCCCAGTACGCGATCGAGGGCACGGACCTCACCGCGGTGATCGTCGAGCGCGAGCTCATGGGCGGGGAGTGCTCCTACTACGCGTGCATGCCCTCCAAGGCGCTGCTGCGCCCGATCGACGTGGCCCACACCGCCGCGCACCTGGACGGGCTCACCACCCCGCGGATCGAGCCGGCGGGTCTGCTCGCCCGCCGCGACGCCTGGGTCTCCGGCTACGACGACGCCGGCCAGGTCTCCTGGGCCGAGGGCGCGGGGATCCGCGTGGTGCGCGGGCACGCCGTGCTCACGGGCGAGCGGGAGCTGCGGGTCGGGCCCGGCGAGGGTCCGGCGGCGGGCGCCGATGCGGTCACCGTGCGCGCCCGGCGCCGGGTCGTCATCGCGACCGGCTCGGTCCCCGTGATCCCGGAGGCCTTCACGGGTCTCGAGCCGTGGACCTCACGGGATGCGACGGGCGTGGTCGAGGTCCCGGCCTCCCTCGCGATCGTGGGCGGCGGCGTGGTCGCGGTCGAGGCGGCGACCTGGATGGCGGCGCTCGGCAGCGAGGTGACGGTGATCGTGCGGGGTGAGGGCCTCCTCGGCGCTGAGGAGCCCTTCGCAGGCATCCACGTGCGCGAAGCGCTCGAGGCCGCGGGCGTCACCGTCCTCACCGGGACCACCGTCGCGTCGGCACGGCGCGAGCGGGCGGAGGCGACGGGCCTGGGCCGCGTGCACGGCGGCGAGGTGACCCTCGAGCTGAGCGGCGGCGACGCGGTAGGCGAGGCGCGCACGCTCACCGCCGCCGAGGTGCTCGTCGCGACGGGGCGCCGCCCGCGGCTGGACGACGTGGGCCTGGACGCCCTCGGCCTCACCCCGCAGGACGTGACCTCCGGCGGCCTGCCGTCGTGGCTCGCGGCCGTGGGCGACGCGAGCGGGGAGGCGCCGCTGACGCACTGGGGCAAGTACCGCGCCCGCGTGCTCGGCGCCGCGATCCGCGCGGAGGCGCTGCGCGAGCAGGGGCAGCCCGACCGGGCCGACGGGGCCGACGGGACGGAGCCGGTCCCCGAGGAGGTCCCCGTCCCGCAGGTGATCTTCACCGACCCGCAGGTGGCCCGCGTGGGGCTCACCGAGCGGGCCGCGTGGGAGGCGGGCCACGAGGTGGTCACGGCGCAGGTGCCCTTCACCGGCGCCGCCGGCACGGCCCTGCTGCGGGACGACGCCGCCGGGACCGCGCAGATCGTCGTCGACGCCGCCACCCGGACCCTGCTCGGGGCGACGCTCGTGGGCCCCGAGGCCGGGGAGCTGATCCACGCCGCGACCGTCGCGATCGTGGGCCGGGTGCCGGTCAGAGTGCTGCGGCACGCGGTCGCCAGCTACCCGTCGGCCTCGGAGATCTGGCTGCGGCTGCTCGAGGAGCTCCCCCGCGAGTACCGGGTGCGCTGAGGGGCGACCAGGGTGGGTGGCGGCGGCTCCGCCCGCTCCGACCTTCGGACAGGATGCCCGCGTGGCCCTGGCCATCGGCGGCGCGACCGGGTGGGATGGGAGCGGCCCTCCCCCGAGCCCCGCCCCCACCATCGGAGCTCCGTCATGTTCGACAAGCACCGCCGACGACGCCGCGAGCGCCGCGTGCGCCCCGGTGACGGCCGCGCACTGAAGCCCTTCCGCACCTGGCAGCTGCTGCATCGGACCCTGTTCCACATCGACCTCGAGGAGCCCGACGGCGCCGTGCACCGCTACGAGGTGGACGTGCACCACCTCGCGGACGAGCTCTCCGGGAGCCTGGACCCCGAGGAGAAGGAGCCCACTCCCCCGATGGCGCTGTACCGCGACGGCCGCCGCACCCACGTCGCGAACCCGCCCGCCGCCTTCCCCGTGCCCGGCGGGGTGATCGAGGTGGCGCGCACCAGCTACGGCCTCTCCCGCATGCACCACGTGCCCGACGGCGGCGAGGCGCGACTGCTCACCCCGCACCCGCGCTCGGCCGAGGGGCTGCGGGCGCGGCTGGGCCGGCGCTTCCCGCTCGCGAGCCGGGTCCTCGGCGCCGTCGCGATCGTCGTGCTGCTGGTGAGCCTCGCCGTCACGATCCCGCAGATCGTGGAGCTCGTGACCTCGGTCGACGAGATCGCGGCGCGCGTGGGCACCTTCACGTCCCCGATCAGCCTGAGCGCCGAGCTGAACACCGCGCTCGTCATCGCGGGCGCCCTCGCCGCGACCGAGCGGGCGCTCACGCTGCGCAACCACTGGCTCATCGACGCGGACACCACCTGGACGAGCTTCACCTGAGGCGAGGCGGGCGGCACCTGCCGGGATCGGGACACGGCGCGGCTGCCGCAGGAAAACCGCTGGTCCTCGGCGCGGCGAAGGGCCTAGCCTCGCGGTCGTGAGCGCCACCTCCCCTCCTCCGCCTCCGCCCGCCGCGGACCCCGCTCCGGATCAGATCTATGCCGACCCCCGACTCGCCGCCTGCTACGACACCTTCGACGGCGAGCGCGACGACCTCGACCACTACGAGGCGCTGATCGACGAGCTCGGCGCCCGCACGATCGTGGACGTGGGCTGCGGGACCGGCTCCCTCGCGGTGCGGCTCGCCGCGCGGGGTCTGACGGTGACCGGGGTGGACCCGGCCGCCGCCTCCCTCGACGTCGCCCGGTCCAAACCCCACGCCGAGGCGGTCACCTGGATCCACGGCACCGCCCCGGACCTCCCGCCGCTCGGCGCGGATCTCGCGGTGATGACCGGGAACGTCGCCCAGGTGTTCCTCACGGACGAGTCCTGGCTGCGCACGCTGCGAGGGATCCGCGCCGCCCTGCGCCCCGGCGGATGGTTCGTCGCGGAGTCCCGCAGGCCGAAGCGGCGGGCCTGGGAGGAATGGCAGGCGGACACGGATCCGCAGGTGCACGAAGTGCCGGGCGTGGGCCGTGTGCGCAGCCGTGCGCGGTCGGTCGAGGTGGCGCTGCCGCTGGTGACCTTCACGGATGACTTCCGCTTCGAGGACGGCACCACGCGCTCCTCCACCTCGACCCTCCGCTTCCGCGAGGAGGCGGAGCTGCGCGCCTCCCTCGCGGAGGCCGGGCTCGAGGTCCGGGAGATCCGGGAGGCGCCGGACCGGCCGGGCCGCGAGTACGTGCTGGTCGCCCGCGCGGTCTGAGCTCTCAGGCCCCGGTGCCCGTGTAGAAGCCGTAGGTCGCGTCGGCGTTGCGCTGGGCGACCTCGGGGTCCTCGCCGGAGGCGGTGTGGGCGACGGCCCAGCCGTCGGCCGCGCCGCGATAGAAGGAACGTCCCTCCTCGGTGCCCGCCCAGGCCTCCGCCTCCGACGGGGCGAGCGAGCCCTCGACGGCGCCGAGGTGCAGGGCGAGGCCCAGCAGACCGCCGTCCCAGCCCACGCCCGTGGCACCGGGGCCGAAGGTCTCCCACATCTCCGCGGGGACGTCGGCGACCTTGCTGCTGTGCTCGAGCTCGAAGCGGGTGGACTCCTCGGAGACCGCCTCGAGGCGCACGGTCACCCAGGAGACGCTGCCCATGGCCTCCCAGCTCACGGAGTAGGCGGCGGCGCCGTCGGCCGGGGGCTCGCAGCTGAGCACCTCACCGCCGGCCTGCCCCTCGAACTGGTAGCGGCCGCCCTCGCGCAGCTCGCCGGAGATCGGGAGGAACCAGCGGGCGATGCGCTCCGCGGTGGTGACGGCCTCCCAGACGTCCGCGAGGGCGGCGGGGTAGTCCTGCTCGAGGGTCTGGACGTGCTGGGGCTCGCCGTCGCGCTCCTCGACGCGGTAGGCACGGGTGACGGAGGTGAGCTGGGTGGGGACGTCGACCATGTCAGGTCTCCTTCTCGTGGGGTGGGGTCGCGAGGCGGCGCTGCCGCTTCCCGCGGGCGATCTCGGTGCCGAGCGCGTCGAGCTTCGGGAGCCAGAAGCGTTCGAAGGGGGTGAGCCACTGCCGGGCCTCGGCGGGCCCGCGCGGGTCCACCGCGTAGAGGCGGCGCCTGCCCTCGGGGCGGACGCTCGCGAAGCCGTGCTCGCGCAGGACCTTCAGGTGCTGGGAGACGGCAGGCTGGCTGATGGCGAACTCCGCCTGGACCACCTCGCCGATCTCGCCCGCGCTGCGCTCCCCGTCCGCGGCGAGGAGCTCGAGGATCCGTCGCCGCACGGGGTCGCCGAGGACGTCGAGCGCGTGCACGCGGCCATCCTGCCCATTCGCGTCATATAAGTCAAAGCTTAAGTGCGGGGAAGGGAGAGCGGACGGGGCGGGCAGAGTGCTCGGGGCAGACAGAGTGGGTGTGGCAGACAGAGTGGGTGGGGCGCGGGACGAGCGGCGCTCAGCGCCGGGAGCGGACCAGCAGCCGCACCAGGATCCCGGTGGCCACCACGCCGAGACCCGCGAGGAGCGTCGGCCACGGGAGCGCGGCGACGAGCAGCACGCAGCCCGCGAGCCCCACGACCTGGAGCGCCCGCGGGAACAGCCGGTCGTCACCCCTCTGGGTGAGCGCCGCCGCGTTCGCGACCGCGTAGTACAGCAGCACACCGAAGGACGAGGCCGCGACGGCCGTGAGCGCGCTCGGCACGAGCAGCACGAGCGCCACGACGAGCGCCCCGACCGTCACCTCCGCCCGCCACGGCACCTCGAAGCGCGCCGAGACCGCCGCGAGCGGGCGCCGGAGATCTCCCTCGCGCGCCATCGAGAGCATCGTGCGGGAGACCCCGGCGACGAGCGCGAGCAGGGAGCCCGCTGCGGCGGCCGTCGCCCCGATCGTCACGACGAGGGTCCACCCACCGCCCGCCCCGACGGCCGCGAGCGCGGAGACGAAGGGTGCCGGGCCCCAACCGGCGGCGTCCGGAGCGGGGCCGACGAGCACGAGCAGCACCGCGAGCAGCACGTACAGCGCGAGCACGATGCCGAGGGCCAGCAGGATCGCCCGCGGGATGGTGCGGCGCGGGGCGGTGACCTCCTCCCCCAGCGTCGCGACCCGGGCGTAGCCCGCGAAGG
The DNA here is from genome assembly GCF_039526185.1 of Brachybacterium rhamnosum. Taxonomy (NCBI): domain Bacteria; kingdom Bacillati; phylum Actinomycetota; class Actinomycetes; order Micrococcales; family Dermabacteraceae; genus Brachybacterium; species Brachybacterium rhamnosum. The sequence continues at coordinate 1,145,655 of NZ_BAAAIS010000002.1, read as the reverse complement.
CGAAGAACAGGATCGCCGCGGCCTGCAGCACCGCGAGGACCACGCCGAGGGTGCCGTCCGGCACGTCCGCGAGCGGTCCCGGGACCGCCGCCGCGAGGCCCGTGGCCGTGGTCCCACCGGTGGCCACGGCGTCCCCCTCGGCCGCTCCCCCGGCCTCCCCCGCGCCGTCGGCCCCGATGGCGGGCCCGGTGACGACGCCCGCGGCGAGGCGGCCCGCGGTGAGCAGCAGGGCACCGAGCGCGACGGCGACGAGCACCCGGGCGAGCGCCGCCGTGCGGGTGACGCCCACGAGGTTCACCGCCGTGAGGAGCAGGACCACCCCCGCGGCGACGGGCCGCCGCCAGGCCTCCTCCGGCACCAGGTACGCCGCGACCACGAACGCCATCGCCGCGCAGGAGGCCGTCTTGCCGATGACGAAGCACCAGCCGGCGAGGAAGCCCCACCCGTGCCCCAGCTGCTCACGCCCGTAGACGTAGCTGCCGCCGGAGGTCGGGTAGCGAGCGGCGAGCTGGGCGGTCGAGGTGGCGTTGGCGAGCGCGACGACGGCCGCGAGCAGCAGCGCCGCGAGCACGGCGGGACCGGCGAGATCCGCCGCGGCGCCGAGCGAGACGAACACGCCCGCGCCGATCATCGCGGCGAGGCCCACCGCCACGGCATCGGTCAGGCCGAGGCGCCGCGAGAGCGCCCCGGCCTCAGCACCGGTCGAGGTCAGGGCTCAGCCCTGCCGGCCCTTGCCCTTCCCGATGCCGCTGTTGCTGCCACCGGGCGTGCCGTTGTTCTTCCCGGGGCCCTTGTTGTCGTTGTCCCGGCCCTTGCCGTTCCCGTTCCCGTGGCCGTTGCCGTTCCCGTTCCCGTTCCCGCCGCCGGAGGCCGGGGCGAACTCGGCGTCCAGGCCGGTGATCATCGGGTTGTGGTCCGAGGAGGCGAAGGGGCCCTCCTGGTACAGCTCGGTGACGTTGGTGTTCGCGCGGCTGTACAGCGCGAGCGGGGACTCGGCGCCGTTGATGGACCAGTCCGTGGCGCCGGTGATCCGCTCGCGAGCGGAGTCGTTGGCGAGCACGTGGTCCAGGGAGCCGGTCATGCCGTCGAAGCTGTAGGACCAGCCGTCCTCGTCGAAGGTGGAGCCGAGGTCCGTGTAGCCGGCCTCGTAGAACACCTGCAGCGGGTCCTCCTGCGTGTAGGCGTTGAAGTCGCCGCCCAGCAGCACGTCCTCGACGCCGAGCGCCTCCTGCTGCTCCTGCACCCATGCGTTCAGGGCGTTCGCCTGCGCGAGGCGGGAGGTGCGGGAGTTGCCCTGCACCGGATCCGCGGGGAGGGAGGCGTCCGCGGCGTCCTTCGAGCCCTTGGACTTGAAGTGGTTCACGGCGAAGAAGAACGGCTCGCCCTGCACGGCACGGCCCTTGCTGTCCTCGCCGACGGGCGCGAACACCTGGCCGAGCGGCTCACGGGCATTGGCGAAGGCCGGATCCTCGGCGAGCACCACAGCATCGCCCTGCGGGGCGGCCGCGGCGGGCTTGTAGATCAGAGCGCTCGAGATGACGTCCTGGCCGGCGTCGGATCCGGCGGCCTCGTAGGCCGCGGCGGTGGGCACGTACGCCCAGGTGCCGGCGCCGTCCTTCTCGTTCAGCGCGGCGACGAGGGTCGCAGTGGCCTCGTCGGCCTCCTCGCCGAGCCGTGCGGAGTTCTCGATCTCCATGAGGCCCACGACGTCGAGGCCGGAGGTGGAGATCGCGTCGACGATCTTGGACTGCTGGCGGTCGAGGTCGTCCTGGCCCCAGGCGCCGCGCGGGTCGCAGCCGCCGCGCACGGAGGTGCCCTCGCCGGCGCGGTCGGTGTACGGCTCGCAGCCGGGGGTGTCCTCGCCGAGGGTCGTGAAGTAGTTGAGCACGTTGAAGGTGCCCACCTGGAGGTCGCCGCCCACCTCGTCGGGCGTCGCCTGGCGGGTGTCCTCGAAGCTGATGCCGTCGGTCGCGGAGGACTCCCACGGGGTCGTGGGCTGAAGGCGCCAGGTGTCGAAGGAGTAGGAGAGCACGACGGGCTCCTCGAAGCCGACGCCGGCGCCCACGCGCACGGGCTCCTCGGTGGAGAGGTAGGACATCGGCACGTCCGTGGCGGTGGAGAAGTTCGTGGTCCTCCCGTCGTCCAGCAGGATCATGTCGTCGAGCTGCTGCTGGTAGAGGGCGGTCGCCTCGGCGCCGGGGCGCAGGGTCTCCGCGGGCTGGCGGTAGGCCTGGTCTCCGATCGCGAGGCCCACCTCGCCGTACTTGTTCGTCTCGTAGACGTCGGTGACGGTGAGGTCGCCCTCTGCGGGCAGGATCAGCATGCTCTCGAGCCGCTCGCGCTGCTCGGGATCGGTGGGGAACCCGCCGGTGAGGACGGCCGGCTCGACGGGGGCGAGCTCGGCGTCCGGGGTGGTGAGGCCGCCCGCGGCGACGGAGATCTGGGTCGCGTCGTAGTACTCGGAGACCTGACCGGTCACCTTCACGCCCTGGCCGATCTCGACGTCGCCGACGGTGGCGGGCGAGTGCACGAACAGGCCCTGCGAGGCCTCCGCGGTGGCGGGGTCGATGTCGCCGCCGGTGCCGCCGGTCTGGATGACGTAGCCGTTCAGGCCGCCCGTCGCGTAGACGGCGGTGACGACGCCCTCGGTGGTGACGGTGGTCCCGGCGAGCGGGGAGGCCGCGCCGGTGCCCTGGATCTCCGCGATCGGGACGACGGCGCCCGGCTCGACGGGGTCCGTGGGATCGGTGGGGTCGGTCGGGTCCGTCGGATCCGCCCCGGAGGACTGCGGGGTGGGAGCGCCCGCGGTGAAATCCGCGGCGTTGTCCCCGGTCTCCGCGGTGCGGGAGACGGAGGTGGCGTTCGTGGTCGCCGCGGCGGGGGCGGTGCCCGCATAAGTCGCGGCGCCTCCCCAGCCGAGCAGGTCGACGACGGCGGTCTCGCCCGCGCAGGTCTCGAACTGGCAGGTGAGGGTGCCGCTCGCGTTCGACAGCGCGACGACGCCGCCGGTGCCGGAGAGGGCGAGGCTCCCGGTCTGGTCCGGGGTGGGCAGCGCGTCGGTGCCGCCGCTGCCCTGGGCGAGCTGGACGAGGAAGGTGCCGCCCGCGGGGACGGTGCCGGTCAGCTGCAGCGTGTTCCCGGCGGAGAACGCGCCGGCCTTCGCGGCGTACTGCAGGGACCAGCCGGCGAGGCTGATCGGCGCGTCGGAGGTGTTGCGCAGCTCGACGAAGTCGTGGGTGTAGGTGGCGCCGGAGTTGCCGCCGCCGCCGTAGACCTCGCTGATGCGGAGGTCGTCCGGGGGCAGCAGATCGGCGGCGCGGGCCGGGGCGTCGAGGGCGGGCACGAGGCCGGCGCCGAGGGCGAGGGCGGCGGCGCCGCAGGCGAGGCGGCGCAGCGGGAGAAGGGTGCGGGCGGGGCTCATGGGGGCTCCTAGCAGGGGGACGCAGCGGAGGGGGAGGAGGCGGGGGTGAGGCGTGGGGCAGGGCGGGTCCCCGGGGGCGGGCGTGACGGCCCACCCCCGGGGACCCGAGGAGGAGGTCAGTCCTCGACGTACTCGATGCCGGCGTCGTCCATGCGGTGCATGAACGCGGCCATCGCGTCACGCTTCATGGGGTTCAGCGGGCGGTACGTGCCGTCGCTCCAGCCGGTGGAGATGCCGGTGGACTGCAGCCAGGCGATCTCCTTGGCGTACTTGCGCGAGGCGGAGACGTCCTCGAAGGGGCCCTTGACCGGGTCCGAGTAGCGGGGCTCGCCGGCGTAGCGGTACAGGAACGCGGCCATCGCGTCACGGGCGATCGGGGTGGTGGGGCGGAAGGTGCCGTCGCTCCAGCCGGTCGTGATGCCCTGCTGCTGCGCCCACACGATCGCCGTGTAGTGCTGGTCCGTGGGCTTCACGTCCGTGAACGGGGACGTCTCGGGCAGGGTCACGGCCGGCTCGCCCGCCATGCGGTAGAGGAAGGCTGCCATCGCGTCCCGGTTCACGTCCTGCAGCGGGCGGTAGGTGCCGTCGCTCCAGCCGGTGACGTAGCCCTGGGCGGCGGCCCAGGTGATGTCCTCGGAGAACTGCATGCCCGCGGGCACGTCGGAGAAGGAGACCGGCTCCGTCTCGAGCGTGATCGGGAAGGTGACGGAGGTGCCGGTCACCGGGACGGCGGTGACGGTGCCCTCGTGCTCCCCGGCGGGGAGGGTGACGCGCACGTCGGCGCCCCACTGACCGTCCTTGTTCTGCTTGTACGGGGCGGAGAAGGTCTCGCCGTCGATCTCGAGCGTCGCCGTCCTGATCTGGGGGGCGCCGAGGGAGCGGGACTCGAGGCCCGTGAGCCGCACGATCGAGGAGCCGGTACCGGCCGTGACCTGCACGCCGATGCCGCGCTGGGAGTAGTCTGCCTTGAGGCCGCGGTGCTTGCCGAGGTAGCTGATCCACGCGTCACGGTCCAGCAGGCCCGTGTCCTTGGTGTTCGTGCCCTTGGCGAAGGTGTGGAAGTTGTCGCCGCCGGCCACGAGGAAGCTCGCGGCGACGAGGCTGTAGGAGGCCTTCGGGTCCAGGGGCTTCCCGTCGATGCTCACGGAGGTGATGTGCTCGCCCTGCGCGGCGGACTCGTCGAAGGTGTAGTCGACGTTGCCGGAGAGGCCGAGCTGCAGGTAGCCGCGGGAGGGGACGTTGCCGTCCGCGTCGAGCTGCCACTGCTCCTCGAGGAGGTCCTTGAACTGGGCGCCCGTGAGGGTCGTGGTGGAGAGGTTGTTGACGAAGGGGACGATGTTGTTCGCCTCGCCGTAGGTGACCACGCCGTTGCCCTCGTCGCCGGAGGGCGCGTAGGCGAGGTTGTCGCGCACGCCGCCGGGGTTCATGACGCCGATCGTTGCGCGGTCCCCGGAGTAGGAGTCCTGCTGGGTGGCCCAGACCATCGAGTCGGCGAGCTCGTCGGAGAGCGCCGAGGAGCTCCCGCGGTCGTCGCCGCGGCCGGTGTAGCCCTTCTTCTTCGTCCAGACGCCGTCGACGTACTCGGCGCCGTCGGGCGCGTAGGCGGTGGTGACGTCGGTGTCGATGTCGCCCACCTCCTTCTTCGCGGCCTCGGCGCCGGAGGCGGCAGCGTCGTCCGCGATCGTCGCGGCGGTGTCGTAGGCGGCGTCGCCCGCGCAGGCCTCGAGGTCCGCGCCCTCGGTGGGGACGAGCGCGGTGGCGTCGGCGACGACGTCCCAGTCGCCGTCGGAGGCCTTCTCGAGGGTGACCTTGCCGAGGTTCTCGCCGTAGGAGCCGGTCTGCACGACGGGCCGGGTCTCGCCGGACTCGCCGGGCACGGCCGCCTGGTAGACGTAGGACTGGTGCGTGTGGGCGGTGAAGATGACGTCCGCCTCGGCGGAGGTGTCGTCGATCAGGTGCGTGAAGACGGGCGTCGGGGTGGGGGCGCTGCCCGGCTCGGAGGAGCCGGAGGAGCCCTCGTGGTACTCGACGGCGAGCACGTCGTACTGCTCGCCGGAGGCCTTCAGCTCCTCGATCGCGGCGTTCACGCCGTCCACCGGATCGCCGAACTCGACGCCCTGCAGGCCGGCCGGGGACGTGAGCCCCGGGGTCTCCTGGGTAACGGCGCCGACGACGGCGACCTTCACGTCACCGGCGTCGACGATCGCGTAGGGATCGGTCGTGGCCTTGCCGTCCTTGGTGACGTTCGCGGCGAGGTAGGGCCAGTCCGCCCGCTCCTGCACGCGGGTCGTGAAGTCGTCGTAGCCCTTGTCGTACTCGTGGTTGCCGGCGGCCGACGCGCCGAGGCCGAGGGCGTTCAGGTAGTCGATCGTCGGGTTGTCGTCGTCGATGTAGGACGCGAACTCCGAGGCGCCGATGTTGTCCCCCGCGGAGAGCAGCGCCGAGTTCGGCGCCGCCTTCTCCTCGGTGACGACCGTGCACGCTAGGTCCTTCGCGGTCGAGGAGATCCGGCCGTGGAAGTCGTTGATGTTCAGCAGCGTCACCTGGTCGCCCGTGCCCGCGGCGAGGGCGGGGACGCCGGCGCCGAGGAACGTGGTGAGGGAGACGGCGGCGATGCCGAGCCCGGCGGCGGTGCGGCGGGCGAGTCGGCGCGAGACCGAGGGGGTCATGGAGATGCTCCTGGCGCGGGGAGAGACGGGGGACGGGAGGGGGCGGCACCACGGCGGCTGTGGCGTGGGCCTCGTCCATTCAAGCCGCCCGCGCGTCTCCCCGGATCCGTTCGCCGAGGTGGTGACCGGAGCGTTATCAAACGTTCGCCCGGATGCCGCCTTCACGACGCCCGGGGGTCGCGGTCGGCGCCCGTCGCGATTCCCGCGGGGCCGCCGCGACCGGGGCGCCGGGCATCGCGGGCCCCCGCGTCCGTCTCCTCAGCCACATCCCGGGCCTGCGAGGATGGGCGCGGGAGCCCGGATTGGGTAGCATCGATGCGACTTCCCGCGGATGGGCGTCCGGCGCCCCGTCCGTGGTGCTCCTGACCGCCGTCCCGCCCTACCGACCGTCACACCCCCTCGACGATGGGCCCGCCCGACGCGGCACGCTCGGACCGGCTCCCGCCGTCACCCAGAAGGAGCTCCCCATGGTGTTGCCGTTCCTGGCACGTCGTCCCACCGTCCCCGCGAAGGACGGCGGGAGCTGGCCCCACGTGGTGATCATCGGAGGCGGCTTCGCGGGGGCCAACGCGGTGCTGGGCCTGGCGGATTCCCGCGTGCGCGTCACCCTCATCGACCGCAACGTCTACAAGACCTTCCAGCCGCTGCTCTACCAGGTGGCGACCGCGGGCCTGAACCCGGGCGACGTCACGATGTTCCTGCGCGGCCTCTCGCTCAAGGTCCCCAACATGCGCTACCGCCAGGGCGAGGTCATCGGCGTGGACCCCGACCAGAAGGTCGTCACCGTCGACGAGGGCCAGCGCGGCGAGAAGCGCCTGCGCTACGACTACCTCGTGCTCGCCAACGGCGCCACGACCACCTACTTCGGCACGCCGGGCGCCGAGGAGCACGCGATGCCGATGTACACGCGCTCGCAGGCCATCGCGATCCGCGACCGTGTGTTCTCCGAGCTCGAGCGCGCGAGCCGCGCCCGCGACGGGGACGTGCTGCACGTCTCGATCGTGGGCGGCGGCCCCACCGGCGTCGAGATCGCCGGTGCGCTCGCCGACTTCCGCAAGCAGGAGCTGGACATCCTCTACCCGGAGCTCGACCCGGGCACCCTGAACATCCGCCTCGTGCAGCGCGGCGGCGAGCTCATCAAGGAGTTCCGCGAGGAGTTCCGCGAGTACGCGGCGCACGAGCTCGAGGACCGCGGCGTGCACCTGTGCCTGGGTCACGGCGTGAAGTCCGTGGGCTACGACTACGTGACCCTCGATGACGACACCGTCCTCGAGTCCGACATCACCATCTGGGCCGCGGGCGTCGCCATCGCGGACGTCGTGAAGACCTGGGGCCTGCCCCAGGACAAGCGCGGCCGCCTCGACGTCGACGAGAACCTCGAGGTCAAGGGCTTCCCGGGCGTGTTCGCCGCGGGTGACATCGCCGGTGGCGACGGCTCCCTCCCCCAGCTCGCCCAGCCCGCCATCCAGGCCGGCCGCGCGGTGGCCCGCGCGATCGCGGCCGACGTCGCCGGCAAGGTCAAGAAGCCCTTCCACTACGTCGACCTCGGCACGATGGCGACCATCGGCCGCCATGCCGCGATCACCGAGATGCCGGAGCTCCCGGGCGTCGGCTCGATCGGCCTCAACGGCACCGTCGGCTGGTTCGCGTGGCTCGGCGTGCACGTCACGAAGCTGCTCGGCCACCGCAACCAGCGCGCCGTCGCCATGAACCTGCTGTCCCTGTACAGCGGCACGCGCGCCACCCACCAGCCGAACCCGGTGGTGGGCGAGGTCGACTCGCTGCGCGCGGCCCGCGAGTTCGAGGAGCAGGCCCGGCACCGCAAGTTCGGCGCCGACCACCAGGCCTGATCGCCCCACGACGGGGGCGGGAGCCGGGGCAGACGCCCTGGCCCCGCCCCCGTCCGCATGCCCGGGGACCGGTGCCGCCCGGCCGGCTCAGACGGTGGGGGCCGGGAGAGCGGCGAGCAGGGAGACGACGGCCTCCGCGGCCTCCGCCCCCTTGTCCTCGCTCGACCCGGGCAGCCCCGAGCGGTCGAGCGCCTGCTGTTCGTCGTCGCAGGTCAGGAGGCCGAATCCGACGGGCTTCCCCGTGCGCAGCGAGACGTCCATCAAGCCCTGGGTCGCGGCCTGGCACACGTACTCGAAGTGCGGGGTGCCGCCGCGGATCACGGTGCCGAGGGCGACGACGCCGTCCGCACTCTCGGCGGCGCGGAGGGCTCCGAGCGGCAGCTCGAAGGAGCCGGGCACGCGCAGCAGCTCGTGGGTGGCCCCGGCGGCGTCGAGGGCGCGCTGCGCACCGGCGACGAGGGCGTCCATGATCGTGTCGTGCCAGCTCGCGGCAACGATGACGACGTGACGGCCGTGGCCGTCGGGGGTGAGGGCGGGGGCTCCGGCCTTGCTCATGAGAGAGGTCCTTCCGTGGGGGTGGTGGTGTCGGGGCTGGTGGGATCAGTGGGGTCGAGCAGCTCGGGCGGGAGGCGGTGGCCCATCTCCTCGGCCTTGGTGCGCAGGTAGGCGGTGTTCTCGGGGACCACGCCCACCACGAGCGGCGAGACCTGCTCGACGCCCACGCCGTGCTCGGTGAGCTGCGCGGCCTTGTCCGGGTTGTTGGTCAGCAGGTCCACGCGGGTCGCGCCGAGGTCCTGCAGGATCGCGGCGGCGGCGCCGTACTCGCGGGCCTCGGCGGGCCAGCCGAGCTCGAGGTTCGCGCTGACGGTGTCCCGCCCCTGGTCCTGGAGGGCGTAGGCGGCGATCTTCTCGGCGAGGCCGATCCCGCGACCCTCGTGGCCGCGCAGGTAGACGACCGCGCCGCCGTCGCGGGCGATCGCGGCGAGGGCGGCGTCGAGCTGGGGGCCGCAGTCGCAGCGCAGCGAGCCCAGCGCCTCCCCCGTCAGGCACTCGGAATGCACGCGCACGGTGGTGACGGCGTCGGGTCCGATCTCCCCGGCCACGAGGGCGAGGTGCTCGGCGCCGGTGCGGCGGTCCCGGTAGGCGTGCACGGTGAGGGCGCCGTGCCGGGTGGGGAGCTGGGCGGTGGCGACGCGGTGCACGCGCGGGGCGGGCTCCGCGGCGCCGGGCACGGGCACGGCGCCGCGCGTCGCGGCGGTCGCCCGGGCGTCGAGGTCCGCGGCGAGGTCGGCGATCGTGATGAGGGCGAGTCCGTGCTGCTCGGCGAGGCGCTCCGCCTCGGGCAGGCGCATGACGTCGCCGTCGTCCCGCACGAGCTCGCAGATCATGCCGACGGGCGGCAGGCCCGCGAGGCGGCACAGGTCCACGGCGGCCTCGGTGTGGCCGGGCCGCTCGCGCACGCCGCCGGCGACCGCGCGCAGCGGCAGCACGTGGCCGGGGCGGATGAGGTCCTCGGGTCCGGCGTCGGCCGCGGCGAGGGCGCGCAGGGTGCGGGTGCGGTCCGCGGCGGAGATCCCGGTCGTGACGCCCTGGGCGGCGTCGACGCTCACCGTGTAGGCGGTGCGCAGCGGGTCGCGGGTGCGGGGGACCATGAGCGGCAGCTCGAGGCGGTCGGCGAGCTCCGCGGGCAGCGGGGCGCACAGGTAGCCGGAGGAGTGCCGGACCGTCCAGGCGACCCAGTCGGGGGTGGCGAGGGCGGCGGAGAGGATGACGTCGACCTCGTTCTCGCGGTCCGCGGAGTCGGCGACGAGCACGGGGCGGCCGGCGCGCATCTCGGCGAGGGCGCGGGCGATGCGGGCGGAGCGCTCGTCGTCCGCGGGGGCGCCGTCGGCGGGGCTGGTCGTGCCGTGCTCGGTCATCGCCCCTCCCCCTCCGCGGCCACGTCGGCGGTGAAGCCGGTGAGGCGGGCGACGTAGCGGGCGATGACGTCGACCTCGAGGTTCACGGCGTCCCCCTCGCGGAGCGTGCCGAGGGTCGTCGCCTCGAGCGTCGCGAGGATGAGGGAGACGCCGAAGGAGTCCGCCCCGGCGGAGGTCACGGTGAGGGAGACGCCGGAGACGGTCACGGCGCCCTTCTCCGCGACGAGCGGCGCGATCTCCGCGGGCAGGGAGAACAGGAGGTCCTCCCAGCGGCCTTCGCCGCGGCGGGAGAGGAGGCGCCCCACGCCGTCGACGTGCCCCTGGACGATGTGGCCGCCCAGGCGGGAGTCGGCGCGCAGGGAGCGCTCGAGGTTGACGGGGGCGCCGGCGGCCTTCTCGCCGAGCGCGGTGCGTCGCAGGGTCTCCGGGACGGCGTCCACGGCGAAGCTGCCGTCGCCGGGCAGGTCGACGACGGTGAGGCACACGCCGTCCACGGCGATCGAGTCGCCGAGGCCCGCGTCGGAGGCGGCGAGCGGGCCGGTCAGGAGCAGGCGGGCGGAGCCGTCGGGCTGCGGGGTGAGGGAGGTGAGGGTGCCGATCTCCTCGACGATGCCGGTGAACATGGGGTCTCCTTCGGTGGGGGTCAGGCGGGGCGGGCGACGAGGAGCACGTCCTCGCCGAGCGGATCGACGTGGACGGTGCGCCAGCGCAGGGCGCCGTCGATGGTGGTGACGCCGAGGTCGCCGACGGCGGCGGCACCCGCGCCGAGGTGCACGGGGGCGAGGTAGGCGTGCAGCTCGTCCACGGCGCCCGCGCGGAGGAAGGCGGTACCCAGGCGCGGGCCGCCCTCGAGCACGGCGCGCCGCACGCCGCGAGCGGCGAGGTGGGCGATGACGAGCGCCGGGTCGTGCGTGGTCGCCTGCAGGAAGCGGCCGTCGGATCCGCGGATCCGCGCCGTCGCGGGCACGGGACGGCGGCCGACGGCGACCCGCAGCGGCTGAGGTCCTGCTACTGCCCCGGCGGGGCGGGCGGTGAGGGCGGGGTCGTCGGCGCGGACGGTCCCGGTGCCCACGACGATCGCGTCGACGCCCGCGCGCACCCGGTGGGCGTGCTCGCGGGCGGCGGGGCCGGTGATCCAGCGGCTCGTGCCGTCCGCGGCGGCGACGCGGCCGTCGAGCGTGGTCGCGGTCTTGAGGATCACGTGCACGGCAGGCCGGGCGGCGCGCGCGTACCAGGGGCCGATGAGGTCGAGGGCCGATTCTGCGAGCTCCTCCCCCACGGCCGCGGGGCCGCCGGCGACGTCGATGCCGGCGGCGGCGAGCTCGGCCCCGCCGCCGCCCTCGGCCGCGCCCGGATCGGGCAGGGCGAAGACGACGCGGGCCACGCCCGCCTCGCGGAGGGCGCGGGCGCAGGGGCCGGTGCGGCCGGTGTGGCGGCAGGGCTCGAGGGTGACGACGGCGGTGCCGCCGCGGGGGTCGTGGCCGCGGGCGGCGGCGTCCGCGAGGGCGTCGGCCTCGGCGTGCGGGGTGCCCGCGCCGCGGTGATGGCCCTCGCCGAGGGTCGTCCCGTCGGGGGCGAGGAGCACACAGCCGACCTGCGGGTTCGGGGTGTCGGCGGGGCCGCGGGCGGCGAGCTCGAGGGCGCGCCGCAGCGCGGCGTGCTCGGCGGCGGGCAGCACGGTGGCGGGCAGCGGCGCGGTGCCTGCGGCGGCGGGCTGCGGAGGGTGCGGGTCGTGCACGGTCGTCCTCCCGGAGTGCGGTCCGGGGAGATGGCCTGGAGCATGCACAGGGCCATGGACGACGCCGGGGGTCGACGCAGGGTGCACGCAGGGTGCACCAGGCGTCGCCTGGGCGACGCCACATCTCCTCCCATCCGGACTTTCACCGTCGGTCCTGGAGTTCCACCAGGTCAACCAGCTCCCGAAGGAGCTGGGTCGCGGACTGTCACCGCCGGCTCAGAGTTTCACTGACCCCGGAAAATGTGGTTCATTCGCCGGACACGCTAGCACCGGCCGGGAGCCGGCGTCGCGGCGGTGTCGGCCGATGAACATCCGCGGGCCCGCGGCCGGGGCCGACGGGGCCGCGGGCGGGACGGCCGCGCGGGGCCTCAGATCCCGAACCCGCTGCGCAGCAGGAAGGCGGCGCCCAGCGCCCCGATCGCGAGCACGGCGAGGGTCGCGACGAGCATCGGCAGACCGCTGCGGGTCAGGGCGCCCTGCGCGGTGAGCGAGCGGTGCGCGCGGCGGTACCCGGTCGCGGCGAGCAGGTAGGCGAGCACGGAGAGGGCGGCGCCGAGCACGCCGCCCACGACGGCGAGCGGGCCCAGCGCGTCGAGCGCGAAGCGCATGGCGACGAGGCTGCCCACGGCGAAGGAGAGGCAGGTGCGGCGCCAGGCGAGGAGGGTGCGCTCGGGCTGCAGGCCCGGGTCGAACACGGCCCCGGAACCGGCGCCACCCTCGACTCCGCGACCACTGTCGCCGCTGGTCACACCCACATCCCGACGGCGACGAGCGCGGCGGCGAGCACCACGCCCACGACGAGCACGCCGCCTGCGCCGAGCCCCGGCAGCGGGAGACCGCGGCGCAGGGCGCGTTCCGTCTGCCGCCACCCCCACCAGGCCTGCAGCGCGGCGATCGTGCCGAGCACGAGGAACACCGCGGCGGCGGAGGCGCGCCACACCATCGGCTCGGGGATCGCGAGCGCCTCGAGGGCGAAGGCCCCGGCGTAGAGCGCGAGGGCGGTGCGCACCCACGCGAGGAAGGTGCGCTCGTTGGCGAGGCTGAAGCGGGGATCGGGCTCCTCCCCCTCGCGGTACACGGAGGCGGGGAAGCGGCGCTGGTCGGTCATGAGTCCTCCCTGCTGGGGGCGTCGGTCGGGCGGAGCGCGACGGTGCGGAACCCGGCGTTGCCCATCGAGGAGTCCGGGGTGCTCCGGGAGCGGGCGGCGTTGCGGTACCGGTTGCAGTAGGAGTCGTGGCAGAGGTAGCTGCCGCCGCGCAGCACGCGCTCCTCGCCGTCCTCGGGGCCGGTGGGGTCGACGACCTCCCCGCTCAGCCCGGGGCGGCGGTAGGTGGCGGGGTGGAAGCGGTCCTCGCACCACTCCCACACGTTGCCCACGGGCTGCCAGAGCCCGTAGCCGTTGGGCTGGTAGCTGCGAACGGGGGCGGTGGTGAGGTGGCCGTCCTCGAGGGTGTTGATGCGCGGGAACTCGCCCTGCCAGATGTTGGCGCGCCAGCCGCCCTCGTCCACCTCGGCGTCGCCCCAGGGATACTTCGCGCCGTCGATGCCGCCGCGCGCGGCGTACTCCCATTCCGCCTCGGTGGGCAGGCGGCGCCCGGCCCAGTCGCAGTAGGCCCGGGCGTCGTTCCAGCTCACGTGCACGACGGGGTGGTCCTCGAGGCCGTGGAGGCTCGATCCGGCGCCGCCGGGACGGCGCCAGGCCGCGCCGTGCACGCCCCGCCACCAGGGGGTGCCGGCGGCGGGCGGCATGAGGTCCTGCTCGGGCGCCGTGATCGCGAGGTGGAAGACGGCGGAGTAGCCGAAGACCTCCGCCTCGGTGCGATACCCGGTCGCGTCGACGAAGCGGGCGAAGTCCGCGTTGGTGACGGTCGTCGCGTCGATCTCGAAGCCGCTCAGGCGCACCTCATGGCGGGGCACCTCGCCGTCGGCCCGGTTCCGGTCACCCGAGGAGTCGCCCATCGTGAAAGCCCCCGCAGGAACGGTGGCCTGCGCGATCCGATGGCGGGCCGGGGCGGGCGCGGCGGCCGACGGGGCATCGGCTGACGGGACGGCGGACGACGGGGACCTCTCACCGATGCCGATGGACTGCTCCCTCCACGGCATGCCGCATCCGCAGCCGCATCCTCGCGTGTCCTCCACCTTCACCGTGCTCCGTCCTCGCGATTCGTCACGCCGCAGACTACTCGGCGCGGCGGATCCCGCGAGAGGCGGAGGGGCACGGGTCAGTCGATCGGGCTCACGCGGAGGAGGTTGCCGTCGGGGTCCGCGACGACGAAGGTGCGGCCGAAGACCTCGTCCGTCGGCGGCTCCACGCTGCGCACGCCCTGGGCGACCCACCGCTCGTGGAGCTTGTCGATCTCCGCGGCGGGCCCGGGCAGCATCAGCCCCACCTCGCTCGTGCGGGGCGTGCCCGGGACGGCGTGCTCGCTGCGGCCGGTCCAGAGCGCGAAGAGCACGCCGGGCGCGACCTCGAAGGCGACGTAGCGGGGGCTCGTGAAGACGGGCTCGATGCCGAGCAGGCCGCGGTAGAAGGCGGTGGACCGCTCGGCGTCGCGGACGTAGACGAGGAAGAGGTTGGGGGCAGTCATCGGGTGCTCCTGTGGTGTCGGGGTCGATGCAGGGCCCACAGCACCACGGAAAGACGACAGTTCCTGTCCCCTTCTGCGGGAGAATCGTCGCCATGAAGTCCTCCCGCCTCATGTCGACCCTGCTCCTGCTGCAGACCCGCGGGTCCATGACCGCCGAGGAGCTCGCGCAGCGGTTCGAGGTCTCCCGCCGCACGATCCTGCGGGACGTCGAGGCGCTCTCCGAGGCCGGCATCCCCATCCGCACGGAGCGTGGCCGCGGCGGCGGCATCGTCCTGGACCGCCGGGCACGGCTCGACCTCAGCCGCCTCGAGCCCGCGGAGCTGCAGCTCCTCACCGCGGCGGGACTGGATACGCGGCAGCTGGACGCGGTGGGGCTCGGAAACCTCGGCGCCCGGGCGCAGGAGAAGCTCGAGGCCGCTATGCGCGGGCCGCTCGCGCCGGCCGTGCCGCTCGCGGACGTCCTGCGGATCGACTCCGCAGGGTGGTTCACGGCCAGGTCCGACGGTGGGTCCGACGGTGGGTCCGACGGTGGTCCCGACGCCGATCCGGGCACCGACCTCACCGCGCTGCTCGACGCGTGCCGTGGGCGCCGACGGGTCGAGCTCGCCTACCGGCGCAGCGGGGAGAGCGCCGCCCGGCGCCTGACGGTCGATCCGTACGGTCTCGTCAGCAAGGCCGGCTCGTGGTACCTGATCGGCGACGTCGACGGCACGGCGCGGATGTTCAACGCCGCGCGGATCCGGTCGCACACCGCGCTCCCGGAGCCGGCGCGGCTGCGGGACGGCGCGACGCTCGCGAGCGTGTGGTCGGCGCTGCTCGAGCAGTTCGCCCCCGCGCCGGCCCTCGAGGTGCGGGCGCTGCTGCGAGCGAATCGGCTCGACCTCGCCCGGCGCATCCTGGGCGCCCGACTCCTCGGCGTCTCGGAACCGGAGGGCGATCGGGTCACGATCACCGTGGCCTGCGAGGAGCTCGAGGCGGTGCGCCAGCTCCTGCAGTTCGGGGACCACCTGCAGGTCGTGGACCCGCCGGAGGCCGTGCGGCGCGTGCACGAGCTCGCGCAGGAGCTGGCGGCGGCGCATGCGCCGGCGGCGGAGGGCTGACGGGTGCCGTCGCTGCCGGCCGGCACCTGAGCACTCGCCTGCGGCCGCCCCCCCCCTGCTCGAGCGCCCTACCGCGCCCGGCGCACGAGCTCGACGAGCAGGTCGCGGTCGGGCCGCAGCGCACGCCGCTCGACCTCGCCGGGAGCCGTCCCCTCGGCGGCACCGTCGTCGGCCCCGCCGCCGTCGGCCCCGCCGCCGTCGGCCCCTCCCCCGGTTCCCGGGGACTCCTCCCACAGCGCCGGATCCACGGGCACGGCGTAGCGGGCGTCGGAGACGGCGTCGCCGATCCGCGCGGCCGCCTCGCGGTGCTCGTCCGTGACCTGGGCCCCGGAGCCGGTCTCGATGTCGTCGAGCAGCGCGTCCAGAGCGGCGGCGGGCGGGCGGGCCGCGTCCAGGCGCAGGTGCAGCGGCGGCCGGCCCCAGAGCCCGGTCCAGCCCAGCCAGCGCACCGCGGCGGCCCGGCCGCGCAGCTCCGCCTCGAGGTCCTCCCAGGCCACGAGCCCGGAGGCGCGGCGCCACAGCTCGCTCTCGGCTGGCCCGCCGCGCACCATGTCCCCGGAGGAGACGCCGTCCGCGCGCGCCAGCTCGAGCATGCGCTCCCAACGGGCGGTGCGGCGCGCGTCCCGGCGGCGGCGCAGCAGCACCACGGCGGCCGCGGCGAGCAGGCCCGCGACGAGCGCCGCGCCCACGAGCACGGCGACGGTGCGCAGGAGGTCCCCGGCCACCTCGGCGCCGGTGCGGGAGACGCCGCCGGTGCCGGCGTCGGAGGCCGTCTGCGACTCCTCCGGCGTGGTCGTCTCCTCCTCCGTGGTGGTCTCCTCGGTGGTGGGCTCCTCGGTGGTCGTCTGCGCGGCGCTCGGCTCGGAGCTCGGCGCGGTCTCCTGGGACTCGTCGGTCACGGACGGCACGTCGATGCCGTTGTTCGCGGCCGACGGCGTGGGCTCGAAGCGCACCCAGCCGTGCTCGGGGCCGAACCACACCTCGGGCCAGGCGTGCGCGTTCGTCGAGGAGACCACGCGCTGGTCGCCGTCGACGTCCCCGGCCGTGAAGCCGATGACGACGCGCGTGGGATAGCCCTGCGAGGTCATCATCAGCGCGAACACGGAGGCGAACTGCTCGCAGTAGCCCACGCGGTCCGCGAGGAAGGACTCGAGCGGGTCCTCCCCGGGCGGGGTGGAGACGGTGAGCGAGTAGTCGAAGGAGTTGTGGAAGTAGTCCTGGAAGGCGACGGCGGTGTCGAAGGCGTTGCTCGCCCCGGAGCTCTCCACGAGGGAGTCGGCGAGGTCCGTCGCGGCGGCGGGCACGTCGCTCGTGCGGAGGTAGCCGGAGTCCAGCGGCTCGGAGAGCACCGAGGGGTCGACGTCGCGCAGCTCCTGCGCGCTCGCGGGGTTCTCCTCGGCGACGACCTGGTAGTCCATGCCGGTGAGCAGTCCCGAGCTCTCCCCGGCGCTGATCTCCCCGCTCGTCGCGTCCACGGCGAGCCGGGAGTCGAGGGAGGCGTCGGTGCTGCTGACCTCGCGGACGTCCGCCGGGGCGGGGAGGCGGTCGCCCGCGAGGTCGGTGACGGTCACGGAGTACTCGGAGAGCAGGGAGTCGTCCCCGCTCACGGCGTTCCCGTCGTCGCGGCCGTCGGAGAACGCCTCGGAGCCGGAGGCGGCGGTGTCCGGGTCGCCCTCCGCGAAGGTCTCGCCGTCGAAGCGGGTGAGGGTCCGCAGGCGCAGGTAGGAGGGGTCCTCGGCGTCGGTCGTGTAGCGGAGCACCTCGACCGGGTCCTGCTGCAGGAGGGAGCGGCGCACGGAGACGGAGTCGTCGACCATGACCGAGCCGAGGTTCGCCTGGTCCTTGTTCCGCCAGGCGTTGACGACGTCCATGTCGAGCGCGACCCTGCTGGGCGCGACCTGCGGCAGCAGCAGCGAGGCGGGCACGGTGAGCACGGCGACGAGCAGCACCACGAGGCTCGCGGCGAGCGCGGTGCGGCCGGCGCCGGCGAGCGGCCCGGCCTGGGGCCGCGGGTCCCGCTGGGCGAGCACGGGATCGGCGTGGAGGGTGCGGGAGGCGAGCACGATCGCCCCGGCGAGGATCGGCAGGGCGACGGTCCACCAGGCGCCGCCCGAGGGCTGCTGCAGCGCGGGCACCACGATGAGGCCCATGAGCACGAGCGCGGTGGGCGTGTGCCAGCCGAGGTCGAGGTACATGATGTCCAGCAGCAGGGCGACGAGCGCCATGAGCAGCACCACGAGCACCGTGCCCCGGGCGCCCACGGTGACGGGGGCGAGCGAGGCGGTCAGATCCGCGACGGCGGTCGGGAACAGCCGCACCTGCTCGGTGACCAGGGAGGCGGGGCCGCCGGAGAGGTCCACGACGCCCTGGCGCAGCTCGACGACGATCACGGTCGCGATGACGACGAGCACCTGCACGGTGGGGACCAGCGCGGGCAGCGGCAGCAGCTTGCGCAGCACGATCCCGGCGAGGATCACGGGCGCGGCGCCGATCAGGGTGAGGGTGAACCAGTCCGTGCCGGTGATGAGGATCGACAGCGGCGTGACGGCGAGCAGGAGCGCGACGAGCAGCAGCACGCCGCGCACGGCCGCGTGGCCGGCGGGGAGGGAGGGACGTCCCAGCAGCGGGCTCATCGCGGGCCTCCGTCGTCCGCGGCGGCGGCGAGCAGCTCACCCACGGGCTCCGCGCTCGTGCCCCGCACGAGGGTCCAGGCACCGAGGCGGGAGACGGCCGGAGCGTCGCCGCTCCCGCCGTCGCCGGCGCAGCGGAGGGCGAGGGCGGTGCGGTGCGCGGCGCGGCCGGCGAAGCGGTCCAGGTCGAGGCCGGAGAAGGGGTCGCCGTCGTCGGCGCCGAGGGCGATCGCGAGGGCGGTGTGGCCGGCGGCGTGGTCGCGGCCCGCGGCGAAGGAGGCGGGGTCGTCGTCGAAGCCGACGTCGGCGAGGGCGAGCAGGGCGGCGCGGCGGGCGCCGGCATCCGCCTCGAGGCCCAGCGGGGAGGCACCGAGGGTGGCCATGCGCCGCTCGGTGCGGGTGATCTCGTCACCGCTCGCGTCGAGCACGCGCACCTCCCAGCCGTGCGCGCCGAGCGCCTCGAGCACGGAGGCGGCGTGGGAGACGAGGCGGTCCTCGAGGGCGGCGCGCTGCGGCTCGGCGATGCCCTCGCGGCGGCTCGTGTCGAGCACGAGCACGGCGCTGTGGCCGCCGGCGGGCTCCTCCTCGCGGGTCATGAGGCGGCCGGTGCGGGCGGAGGCGCGCCAGTGCACGCGGCGGATGTCGTCGCCGGGCTCGTAGACCCGCGCCATGGCGCCGATCTCGCCGATGCCGCCGGTGACGGCCCGCCCGGCGCCCTCGCGGCTGATGCCGGCCGCGGCGAGCGCGAGCGGCTCCACGGTCTCCACGCGGGGCAGCCCGGCGATGCGGGCGCCGTCCTCCGCGGTGACGGTGAGGCGGAACATGCCCAGCACGTCCTCGACGACGATCGAGAAGGGGCCCAGCGCGTGGGCACCGCGGCGGGGGACGGCGAGGGTGTGGGGCATGCGGCGGGCGAGCGGGAGGTCGCCGCGGCCGCCGAGGGCCTCGGGCAGGTGCTCGCGCAGCACGCCCCGGCCCAGCGGCAGCGCCGGGAACAGGGCACCGTCGGCGAGGCGCACCTGCACGCGGGCGGAGCTGCCCAGCGGCACGGCGTCGTCGATGAGGCTGCGCCGGGCCCGCAGGCCGATCCCGCACAGCAGGATGCACACGATCCCCGCGAGGAGGCACAGCAGCAGGCCCGCGGCGAGGGAGCGGGCGGGGGTGAGCTCGGTGAGGTCGCCGATCACCCACAGGAGCACGGCGGCGAGGGCGACGACGATCCCGCGAGCGGTGGGGCGCAGCCGCCGGCCCGGGGCGGGCGTCCGCTCGGTGCCGCGGCGCCGGCGCCCGGCGGGCGGGGACGGGGTGGTCACGACAGCGGGGTCGCCGCGAGCACCTGGTCGAGGACCTCCCCCGTGCTCGCGCCGCGGGAGAGGGCCTGCGGGGTGAGGTGCAGGCGGTGGCGCCAGACGGGGCCGATCACCGCGCGGACGTCCTCGGGGTGGGTGTGGGGGCGGCCGTCGAGCGCGGCGCGGGCCTTCGCGGCGCGCACGAGGTGCACGGCGGCGCGGGGCGAGGCGCCGAGGGCGACCTGCTGGTGGGAGCGGGTCGCGGTCGCGAGGCGCACCACGTACTCGAGGAGGCCGGGGGCGATGTGCACGCGGCGGGTGGCGCGCACGTGCGCGGCGATCCGCTGCGGGGTGGTGCGGGCCCGCACGGCGTCGATGACCTCGCGGGCGCCGCCCTGGACGGGGCCGGTCTGGGCGGCGAGCATGCGGGCCTCCGCGCCGGCGACGGGGTAGCCCATGGAGGTCTGCGCGAGGAAGCGGTCCCGCTGCGCCTCGGGGAGGCGGTAGGTGCCCTCCATCTCGACGGGGTTCGCGGTCGCGACGACCATGAACGGCTCCTCGAGCGGGTAGGTGACGCCGTCGACGCTCACCTGCCGCTCCTCCATCGCCTCGAGCAGGGCGGACTGGGTCTTCGGGGAGGCGCGGTTGATCTCGTCGGCCAGGAGGACCTGGGTGAACACGGCCCCGGGTCGGAACTCGAACTGGGAGGTGGCCTGGTTGAACACGCTCGCGCCGGTGACGTCGCCGGGCAGAAGGTCCGGGGTGAACTGGATGCGGTGGCGGGTCGCGCCGAGCGCGGCGGCGAGGGACTTCGCGAGCATCGTCTTGCCGACGCCCGGGATGTCCTCGACGAGGAGGTGGCCTCCGGCGAGGAGGACGAGCAGGGCGAGGTCCGCGACCTCGGGCTTGCCCTCGACGACGGTCGCGATCTCGGCGGTGACGGCGCGGGCCTCCTCGGCGATCTCGATCGCCTGGGCCTCGGAGAGCGGGCCGGTGGCCTCGGAGATGGCGGGATCGTCGGAGGTGGTCCCGCCGGGGAACTCCTGCGCCGCGAGGGGCGTCTCGTGCTCTGACATCGGATGCTCCTCGCCGTGGGCCGGTGACCGCTCTCACCGACGGCCCGCCCCGGAACGTGACCTGGGCGACGTCGCTCCACGCGGTCGTTCCCTAGAGTATGGCGGGTACCCCCTCCCTGAGGAGCCTCTGTGCCGATCCGCCCCCCGACGTTCTTCGTGCGCCTGCTGGCCGCGGCGATGCTCGTGGTGACGGCGCACCTCGCTCCGGCGGCCGTGATGGCGGATTCCTCGCCCGGCGCTGCGGAGACCCAGGAGGACGTGTGCCGCTCACCGAAGGTGAACGCGAGCCCCTCCGAGGTCGCACCGCAGGCGCAGGTCTCGGTGACCGGCTCCTGCCTCGCCACGACCCGCGGTAGCGTGACGCTGCAGGTGGGCAGCGAGAACCGCGGCTCTGTGACGACCGGGGCGGACGGCGAGTTCAGCACGAGCCTCGAGGCGCCGAAGGCGACGGGCAGCGCGGTCATCGCGGTGATCGACGACGGCCGCACCGTCGCCTCGACGACGATCACGGTCGTCGAGGAGGACGCCCCGTCGGAGGATCCGGCGCCGACGGAGGACCCGTCCTCGCCCGCCGAGGATCCGACGGAGGACCGGACGAGCGATCCGCCGTCGGCCCCGTCCTCCACCACGGCGCGGGAACCCTCCCCGGAGCCGACCACCACTCCCCCGGCGAGCCGCAGCGCGGACCCGTCCCCGAGCCGCTCGCCGGAGCCCACCACCTCCTCGACGCCGAGCGAGGAGCCGACCCGCTCCGCCGGGAGCGGCAGCTCCCGCGGCACGGGCGCCTCGGGCAGCACCGGTCAGGCGGAGGAGCCGGGGACCGGCGCCTCGACGACGCCGAGCCGCGCAGGTGAGGACGCCACCGCGCGCGCCACGCCGACGACCCCTGCCGCGCAGTCGCCGACGACGGACGGCCCGACGGCGGAGATCAGCACCCCCAGCACCTCCGCCTCCGCCACCGCCGCGGACCCGGCCGAGGCGAGCACCCCGGCGGTGGTCGCGCCGAGCGGCGCCGCGACGTCCGCAGCCGCCTCCGACGGCGGCGAGGGCGAGCAGCGCGCCGCCGCCCGCCCGGCGGCCGGGGGCGCGATAGTCACAGCCGTGGGCTCCGTGGCCGGGGTGGCGCTGCTGGGCACCGCGGGCGTGGTCCTCCTGCGTCGCCGCGGCGACGGCTGATCGCCCACCGCGCTCTGCCGGGCACGCCGGCGCCCTCGGTAGAGTGACGCCATGACGCGTCCCTCCGACAGCTCGCCCCGCGCGGCCTGGAGGCCGTTCGACATCGACGCGAACGACCCGCACGGGGAGCTCGTGGACCGCTCGTCGCTCAGCTCCGAGCAGATCGCCGAGATCGACGCCCTGATGGCCGCCCTGGTGGAGCTGCGGCAGGTGGAGGAGCAGCTCTCCCGCGCATCCCAGGAGTACATGGACCTGAACTCCACGGACATGCGAGCCGTCCATTTCCTCATGATCAGCGAGAACCGGGGCGAGGTCACGACCCCGGGCATGCTCGGCGCCCACCTCGGCCTGTCCTCGGGTGCGACGACCAAGCTCCTCGATCGGCTGGAGGCCTCGGGCCATGTCCGCCGCACTCCCCATCCCCACGACAGGAGGAGCCTGGCTCTGACGGTCGAGCCTGCGACGCGGGAGGCGGCGATGTCCACCATGGGACGGCAGCAGGCCGGCCGTTTCCGGGCGGCCGCGGCACTGTCCGGTGAGGAGCGCTCGACCGTCACCCGCTTCCTGCTCCACATGGCCCAGGAGATCTCGCCCGCGTCCCAGGAGTGGGCCGGTTCGCGGGACAGGGGCCGCGCCGGACGAGAATGAGCGCCGCCGAGCGAGCACGTGGACCGCTCGGTCCGGCGGCAGGGGGCCGGTGGCGCCTGCGCTGGCCGTGGGCGACGATGTCGGGGTGATCTCGAACCAGGATGAGGAAGCACGGACCTCCGCCGAGCGGAATGATGCCGAGCGCGTGCTCGTGACGGGGGCGACCGGCTATGTCGGCGGCCGGCTCGTCCCCGAGCTGCGGGCCGCGGGTGCACGGGTGCGCGTGTGCGGGCGGGACCCCCGGCGGCTCGCGGCGCAGCCCTGGGCGGAGGAGGTCGAGGCCGTCACCGCGGACCTCTCCGACCGCTCGGCGGTGCGCCGTGCCCTGGCGGAGGTGCAGGTCGTCGTCTTCCTCGTCCATGCGATGGGCGGCGGCTCCGGCTTCGAGGAGCGGGAGGCGCGGATGGCGCGCATCATGGCGGAGGAGGCCGCACGCGCCGGCGTGCGGCGCATCGTGTACCTCTCGGGACTGCACCCCGACGACGAGCCCCTGAGCACCCACATGCGCTCGCGCGAGCGGGTGGCGCAGATCCTGCGGGAGGGCGAGGTGCCGGTCGTCGTCCTCGAGGCGGCCACGGTCATCGGCGCCGGCTCGGCGAGCTTCGAGATCATCCGCCATCTCTCGGAGCGGCTGCCGATCATGCCGGCGCCGCGGTGGGTGCGGCACCGCATCGAGCCCGTCGCCGTGAGCGACGTCCTCCACTATCTCGTCGCGGCGGCCACCGCCCCCGGCGAGGTCTCCGGCACCCTCGCCGTGGGCAGCGGCGAGTCCGAGCTGCGCTTCGCCGATCTGCTGACGATCTACGCGGAGGTGGCGGGGCTGTCGCGGCGCCGCGTGCTCGCCCTGCCCTTTCCCGCCCCCGGGCTCTCCGGCCTGTGGATCGGCCTGATCACCCCCGTCCCCCGGGCGATCGCCGCACCCCTGGCCCACTCGATGCAACATGATGCCGTGGCACGGCCCCCGCTCGCCGCGGAGGTCCTCCCCCCGCCGCCCTCCGGCCCCACGTCCTATCGCGCGGCCGTGCGGACCGCCCTGGACCACCAGCGCGAGGGGGAGATCGCCACGAGCTGGGAGGCGGACGTGCGCCGGGACCGCGCCCCGGAGGCGCCTCTGCCGGAGGATCCCGACTGGGCGGGGCAGACGGTGTACACGGACGAGCGGGAGCTCGTGGCGACGGATGTCGACCCGTCGGAGGTGTGGCGCGTGATCGAAGGGATCGGCGGGGCGTCGGGGTGGTACTCCACCCCGCTGCTCTGGACGCTGCGCGGCCTGGCGGACCGGGCGGTGGGCGGTCCGGGACTGAGCCGAGGACGCCGTGACCCTCACCGGCTGCGGGTGGGCGACGCGGTCGACTGGTGGCGTGTGGAGAACATCGAGGAGGGACGGGTCCTCACGCTCCGGGCGGAGATGCGCATGAGCGGGCGCGCCTGGCTGCAGCTGCGCGTGGACCCGGCCGAGGAGGGCGGTTCCCGCTATCGCCAGCGGGCCGTGTACTTCCCGGACGGTTTGCCGGGACGGCTCTACTGGTGGGCGATCTCCCCCTTCCACGCCCTCGTCTTCCCGGCGATGGCCCGGAACATCCTCGCCGCCGCCCGGCGGGGCGAGAATGCCCCGGCGTCCCGTGCCGCGGGCGGCTCCGCGGCACGGGGGCGCAGCTCAGGCCGAGGGGCGTGATCCGCGGGGCACCCTCGAGGGCCACCAGATGCGGTCACCGATCAGGATCGCGAGGGCGGGCACCAGGAAGGTGCGCACCACGAGCGCGTCCATGAGCACCCCGAGCGCGACGATGATCGCCAGCTGCAGGAGGAACTGGATCGGTATCACGAGCAGCGCGGCGAAGGTCGCGGCGAGCACCACGCCCGCGCTCGTGATGACGCCGCCGGTGAGCGACAGGCCGCGCAGCGTGCCCTCCCGGGTGCCATGGACGAGCGACTCCTCCCGCACCCGGGTCATGAGGAAGATGTTGTAGTCGATCCCCAGAGCGACGAGGAACACGAAGGCGTAGAGCGGCACCGACGGGTCGGAGCGCTCCTGGCCGATGAGGTGGAACACGACCGCGCTGACGCCGAGCGCCGTGCCGAAGCTGAGCACGGTGGTCAGCAGCAGCACTACGGGCGCGATCAGGGATCGCAGCAGCAGGGCGAGCATGAGGGTGATCGCGACGAGGACGATCGGGATGATGAGGGCGCGGTCGTGGGCGGAGGTCGCGTTCGTGTCGAGGTCCACCGCGGTGGAGCCGCCCACCTGGGCGCCGTCGGGGCCGACGGCGTCGCGCAGGGCGGTGACCACCTGCTCGGCCGCGAGGGAGTCCGAGGGCGCGTCGAGGGTGACGGAGAAGAGCAGCTGTCCGTCGATCTCGGTGGGCTCGACTCCGGCGAAGGGTCCGGCGGTCGCCTCGGGGGTGACCTCCCCGTCGGCGCCGACGGGGATGCTCCCCGACGGCGTGTCCTGGGAGACGAGGGCGAGCGCGTCGACGCCGTCGGTCGCCGTGATCCCCTGGGCGACCTCGGCGCGGCTCTCCGCCGGGGCGAGGACGTAGGTGGGCGAGCCGGAGCCTCCCGCGAAGTGGCGGTCGAGGGCCTGCTGACCGTCGCGGGCCTGGCTCGCGCCGAGCACGAACTCGCTCTGGGGCACACCGTCGGCCTGGAGGAGCGTGAGCCCGCCGCAGCCGATGACGAGCAGCGCGACGACCGTGGCGGCGACCCGGCGCGGGGCGGCGGCGACGAGGCGGCCGGCGCGGGCGAAGGGTCCCCGGGCGTCGGCTCCGATGAGCTGGGGGTGGGGGCTCCCATGGCGGGGAGCGCGGGGCCAGAAGGCGGCCCGCCCGACGAGCGCGAGCAGCGCCGGGAGGAAGGTGAGCGAGGTGAGCATCGCGCACAGGATGCCGATCGCGGCCACCGGCCCGAGGGCGGCGTTCGAGCCGAGGTCGGAGAGCAGCAGGCAGAGCAGGCCGACGATGACCGTGCCGCCCGAGGCGAGGATCGGTTCGAGCACTCCGCGCAGTGCGCGCCAGGAGGCGCGGGCAGCAGAGGCGTGGTCGCGCAGCTCCTCACGGAATCGGGTGACGAACAGCAGCGAGTAGTCGGTGGCCGCGCCGATCACGAGGATGAACAGGATGCCCTGCACCTGGCCGTTGATGGTCACCAGGCCGGCCTCCGCGAGGCTCACGTTGAGGAGGATCGCTGCGCACAGCGCGGTCATCGAGCTGAGGAGCACGAGCAGCGGCAGCAGCGGCGAGCGGTAGACGATCACGAGGATCAGCAGCACCACGGCGAGCGCGACGACCAGCAGGATCCCGTCGATGCCGGCGAAGGCCGCCTGGAGGTCCGCGGTGAAGCCGGCGGGGCCGCTCACCCAGGCGCCGAGGCCCGGCGGGAGATCCTCGAGTCCTGCCTCGAGGGCCTCGACGGCCTCGCCGGAGTCCTCGCCGGACGGGATGGACACCACGACCTGGGCGGCCTCACCGTCCTCGGCGGGGATGACCGGGGAGGCGGTGGCGCCGGGCACGACGTCGCCGGCGTCCCCGACGAGATCCTCGAGCGCGGTGAGATCCGCGTCCTCGAGACCGCCGTCCCGCTCGATCACGAGGATCGCGGGGACCGCGTCCGAGCCGGTGAACTCCGCGATGCGGTCCTGGACCGCGGTGGACTCGGCGCTCGCGGGGAGGAACGAGGCCCGGTCCTCGGTGGCGACGTCGCCGATCCGGCCGAAGCTGGCGCCTCCGGCGCCGAACACCGCGATCCAGAGCACGACGAGCAGGGCGGGCAGCAGGGCACGCAGGAGGAGCGGAGGGCGGAGGACGGGTTCACGAGGGGCCACGCGCAAACTCTCTCGCGAGGAGAGAAGAAATTCAAGCGAGAGATTCGCGAGCGCCCTGCGCGGGGCATCGGCGAGCGCCCGCTCCGGCGACGCCGGAGGGGGTGACGGAGGGCCGTCCACCTGCCGGGGGACCCGCCGGTCCTCGCCCTCCGTCGAAAGTCGGATCCCACATCGGCTGGTCGTCGATGACCTGCTTTTTTGGTGCTCCCTTGACCCCGCATTGGTCGTAGGCTGACCCAGGCGCGGCACGAGCCCGCCGTTCCATGCGGAGAGGGCAGATCGACTGATGCGGCAGGACCACGAGGGGCGCACCCGCCACCGTCACCTCGGCCGGGCGGAGCTGCGGCGCCGCCGATTCCTCGCCGGCGGGATCGCGGCGCTCGGGCTGGGGGGCCTGGGCGTGGGCGGCGTCGCCCTCCTGCATCCGAGCGGCCCGCAGGGGCCCGCGGGTCACGGGCGGGATCGCGGGCACCGTGCGCACGGCCCGCTCACCGACCTCCCGGACCGCGCCGCGCACGTCCCGCAGGCGGCGATGCAGAAGCTCCCGGCGCTCGCGCCGGCCACCGTGGAGATCCCGCACCTGCCCACCGCGCCCGGCCTCGACGCGGCGATCGGCGTGAGCGTCGCGAAGCTGCTGCGCGAGCGCGCCGTGCGCGGGGAGGCGGCGACGCTGCAGGTCACCGGGCGGATCATCGCGAGCTCCCCGCAGGCGCTCGGGGTGCTGCTGGACGTGCACGAGGAGGAGGGGGTCTCCTCGGCGCTGCTGTGGTACCGGGCCGAGGGCGACCGCGCCTTCACCTCCCCCGGTCTCGTGGATGCCGAGCAGTGGCCGGCGTTCGTGAGCGCCGTCCGCGAGCTCGCGGGGCAGGAGCGGGGCGTGGACGTCGAGGAGGTGACGGCGCTGCTGCAGGAGCAGCCGCGGCCGTGGGGCAACGGTCCCGCCCTGCTGCCGCGGGCCGACGGCACCCTCGACGTGCTCCTGCCGACGGTGGGCCGCGGGGACGACGCCCGCGAGCTGCTGCTCACCGTGCCCGAGGAACAGGCGGGCGCGCTGCTGGCCGAGGACGGCCTCGCCGTGCGCGCGGCGATCGCGGAGCCCTCCGGCCACGACCCCGAGGCCGTCACCGTCCCCGACCCCGGCGGCTCCGTGACGACGACCGAGCACCCGGGCACGGGCGGAGCGGCCCGGGCGGCGGCCGCCCGCGGGCCGCGCACCCAGCTCGCCCCGCTCGCGCCTGAGGGCGAGCGGCCCTCCCCCGTGACCGCCCCGGATGCGCGGCTGCTGCGGGCGATCGCGCTGACCTTCGACGACGGCCCCAGCCCGACGCTCAACGCGACCCTGCGCGAGCACCTGCTCGCGGAGCGCGCGGCGGCGACCTTCTTCATGATCGGCCGCAGCGCGCAGGGCTCCCCCGCGCTCGTCGCGGCGACCGCGGCGGCGGGGCACGAGGTCGGCAGCCACTCCTGGTCCCACCAGGAGCTCTCGAAGCTGCAGGGCTCCGCCCTGGGCGACGAGGTGGACAAGCCGGCGACCGCGCTCGAGCAGGCGATCGGGCGGGCGCCCTCGATCATGCGACCGCCCTTCGGCGCCCGGAACCGCACCACGGACCGCGCCGCCGGGGCCCTCGGCGAGGGCGTGGTGCTCTGGGACGTGGACACGCTGGACTGGAAGACCCGCGACGCCGCGAAGACCCTCGCCGCCGTGCAGGACAGCGCGCACCGCGGCTCGATCATCCTCATGCACGAGATCCACGAGCAGTCCGTCGCGGCGGTGCCGAGCGTGCTCGCCTGGATCCGGGAGGCGGGGCTGACGACGCTGACCTGCCAGGAGATCGCGCAGAACAGGCTGCACCCGGGGCAGCGGATCTCCCACGGCGCGGAGCGGGACGGCGCCGCGTCCCGGAAGGACGCGGGGACGCCGACGGCGACCTCGGGCGCGGCGGCGCAGCTGCGGGGCGCCGCCCGCTGACACGGCCCGTCGGGGCGTGGGCGCCCGCCCCTACGGTGGGGCGATGACCCCTCCCCCGCCGATGCTCCCCGCTGATCCCCCGCCCGCCGATCCGTCCCGCCGCGTGGACCTCGTGCTCGAGGGCGGCGGGGTGAAGGGCATCGCGATCGCGGGCGCCCTCGAGGTGCTCGCCGAGCGCGGATACACCGTGAACCGGGTGGCGGGATCCTCCGCCGGGGCGATGGCCGGGGCGCTCGCGGCGGCCGGGGTGCCGGCGAGGAGGCTCGTGGAGATCCTGCGCGGCACCGACTACCGCGCCTTCCAGGACGGCGGCTGGTGGACCCGGACCCTGCCGGGGATGGCGCTCGCGATCGCGCTGCGCAACGGCGTGCACCCCGGGAAGCGGCTCGAGTCCTGGACGCGGGAGCAGCTCGAGGCGCACGCCC
Source organism: Brachybacterium rhamnosum (assembly GCF_039526185.1). Lineage (NCBI taxonomy): Bacteria > Bacillati > Actinomycetota > Actinomycetes > Micrococcales > Dermabacteraceae > Brachybacterium > Brachybacterium rhamnosum. Next base: position 1,117,337 of record NZ_BAAAIS010000002.1, on the reverse strand, counting down.
CGTCACCGGTGCGCACGTTCGCGGATCTCGCCTATGCCGATCCGGACGGCGAGGAGATCGCCGGCCCCGCCACCCGGCTCACGGTGACCGCCTCGGACCTCTCCGCGGGGCGCCTGCGCTTCCTGCCGGAGGATGCCGCCGCCTACGGCCAGGAGCCCGGGGCGATGGACGTGGCGCAGGCGGTGCGGGCCTCGGCCTCGATCCCGTTCGTATTCCGCCCCGCCCGCTTCACCGATGCGCTCGGCCGGGCGGCGTGGCTCGTGGACGGCGGGCTGCTCTCGAACTTCCCTGTCGAGGTGTTCGACCGTCCCGGCGGCCGCGCGCCGCGCTGGCCCACCTTCGGCGTGAAGCTCTCCGAGCGGCCCACCGAGGCGGCGGGGCCCGTGCACCGGATCCGCGGGCCGCTGAGCTACGCGAAGGCCGTGGCGGGCACCGTCACGGGCTTCTACGACCGGATGCACATCGAGTCCTCGCACGCGGTGGCGCGCACGATCTTCATCGACACCTCCGCCGTGAAGCCCACCGAGTTCGACCTCTCCGACGAGCAGCGGGAGGCGCTTTACGCGGAGGGCCGGGAGGCGGCGATCCAGTTCCTGGACGGGGACGCGACCCACGAGGCCTGGGACTTCGCGCGGTACGTGGAGCGGTTCCGCTCCTGAGCCGGGGAGACGGTGGCTGGCGGTGCGCGATCACGGTGGCAGCGCCGGCTTGCCAGACCCGTCTGACGGCACCAGACTGCAGTCGGTGGAGCACAGCGGGGGCCTTGCTCCTCTGCCCCCCAGTCGTCGGAGGCCCCGGAGAAGGATGTGGCCGTGGACGTCGCCGCTTCGCTGTCCCGTCAGCTCGCGAAGGTGGTGTCCCCAGCCTCCGGCACTGCGGAGAAGCAGATCTACTTCCTCGCCTTCTTCCTGACGTTCACCGTCGTCGTGGCGATCTCCGGGGCGTCGCTGGTCCTGGCGCCGGCCTATCTCGCAGCGCTCGGGCTGCTGCTGGTTGCGACCCTCCTCGCCTACGTCGTGCCGTGGGACCGGGTCTCTCCCCTCGGCCTCGCGATCGTCCCGCTGCTCGACATCGCGGCGATCGGTCTGGTGCGCGACCTCATGCGGGAGATCGCGACGGCCACCTCGCTCCTCGCGCTCATCCCGGCGCTCTGGCTCGCCGCTCGCCTGAGGACCCGCGGAGCCGTCCTCGCGACCGTGAGCGTGGCGGCGGCGTTCACGGTGCCGACGCTTCTCCGCGCGCACCCCCTCGATTCCGTCACCCTCGCCCAGGCGGCGCTGCTCCCGTTCACGGTGCTGCAGGTGGGGCTCCTCGTCACCGGCGGGCTGGCGGTGCACGATCGACAGACCGAGCGGGTCACCACCGCTCTCGCGGAGAAGGAGGCTCTGCTCGACGCGGCCGACATGTGGAAGCGGCGTCTCGAGAACATCATCGACAGCGTCGACACGGGCATCGTGGTGGTCGATCGGGACGGGCACGATCTTCTGATGAACCGCACGCAGCGGACCATCCACAGGAGCGCCTCACCGCCCGGTCCCGGTGACCCGGACGAGTCGCAGCTGCTGCTGCACTACCCGGGGACGACCCGACCCATCCACCCTGACCGCAGGCCGGTGCGTCGCGCGGTGCAGCAGGAGTCCTTCAGCAACTACGTGATCTCCGTGGGGCCGGCGGGGCCCGGGAGCGCCGCCTACTCGACCTCCGCGCGGCAGATCATCGACGCCCACGGGGAGCGGGACGGCGCCGTGGTGGTGTTCACTGATGTCACGCAGTACATCGAGTCCGCACGAAAGCAGGAGCAGTTCGTCGCCACCGTCTCCCACGAGCTGCGCACGCCGCTCACGTCGGTGCTCGGCTACCTGGAGATCGCCCGGGACGACCCCGACCTGCCCCGCGAGACCGGATCCTTCCTCGACGTCGCGCACCGCAACGCCGAGCAGCTGCTCTCGATCGTCGAGGAGCTGCTGCGGGACCAGGCCTCGAGATCCGGCACCGACGCCCTCACCCTGCGCCCGACCCGCATCTCGGATCTCCTGCGCGAGACGGTCGAGTCCGTCGCCCTCCGCGCCGGTGAGCTCGGGCTGACCATCGAGCAGGACCTCGTGGAGACGCCGCTGCAGCCGATCGATGCCTCTCGGATGAGGCAGGCCATCGGGAACCTGGTGTCGAACGCACTGAAGTACACCCCGCGCGGCGGGACCGTGCGCGTGCACACGTGCTTCGCCGAGAGCAGCGTCGAGCTGGCCGTGACGGACACGGGGATCGGCATGTCGGATCAGGAGCAGACGGATCTGTTCACCGACTACTACCGCACCCGGACCGCGCTGGAGAGCGACATCCCGGGCCACGGGATCGGCCTGGCCCTCACGCTCCGCATCGTCCGGGCCCACGGCGGCCAGATCAGCGTGGTGTCGAGCCCGGGATCGGGGTCCACCTTCACGATCAGGCTTCCGATCGGCGAGGACCTCGACGCTCCTCGCGCATCCGCTCCCTCCACGTCGGGCGGGAGCGCCTCGGCCTGAGCCACCTCGACCCGGGGCGGGATGCGCGTCGCGCGCATGCACCGGACACGCAGAACGGTTCAGGCGAGGTGCTCCCCGATCGCAGCGGTGAACTGCTCGAGGTCCTCCGGCGTGCGTGAGGTGATGAGGGTGAAGGACCCCGTGTCATCCACCGCGACCGGCTCGTCCACCCAGCTGCCGCCCGCGTTGGAGATGTCGGTGCGGAGGGAGGCGTAGGAGGTGAGGGTCCGCCCTTCGACGAGGTCGGCCTCGACGGCGAGCCAGGGCCCATGGCAGATCGCGGCGATCGGGGTCCCCGCCTCGGCGAAGCCCTTCACGAGGCGGAGCGCGTCGGCGTCGAGTCGGAGGGAATCCGCGTTGAGGGTGCCGCCGGGGACGACGAGCACCGCGTGCCCTTCCACGTCGACGTCCGCGAGGGTCGAGGTCGCAGGGACGGTGGGCCCGGGGTCCTTGTCCGAGACGAGAGTCCGGATGTCCTCCCCGTCGGGGGTCGCGACCGTGACGGCGTATCCGGCGCCTTCGAGGTACCGCTGCGGGGCGAGGAGCTCATCCGCCTCCACCCCGTAGGACGTCGCGATGATGAGGGCGCTCTTCTGGTCAGCGTTCTGCTCGTTCATGACAGGGCCTTCCTTCCGGTTCGATGTCCGTCGACTCTAGGAGAGCGCCCCGATCGCGCAACCCCCGGCCTGCACCGAACGCACGGCGGCCCGCTCTGGGCTACCATCGCGCGAGGGCACAGGGCCCTCTCGGCGGAAGGGATCCCCCCGTGAGGTCTGCTCTGATCATCGTGCTGGCGTCGGCGTACGGCCTTCTCGCCGTCTTCGTGTTCGGCATGTCCGGGGCGTTCACGCGGTTCGGCACCATGCTGTGGAAGGACGTCGCCGTCCTGCTGCTGACGGTCGTCGCCGCCTGCGCTCTGACCTACGTGTCCTTGCTGCTCATGACCTTCCTGCGCGAGATCCGCGCACCCCGCAGCACGGCCGGTGACCCGGACGCGCTCTCCTGGCACCTGCTGGTGCCGTGCCGCGACGAGGAGAACGTCATCGCGGAGACCGTCTCCGCCGCCCGCACCTCCTTCCCGGGCGCCCACGTGTGGGTCATCGACGACGCGAGTGAGGACTCCACCGCCGCGGTGGTCCGCGATCTGATGGTGTTCGACCCGAAGGTCCATCTCATCTCCCGGGTCGCGCCCGAGGCGCGCACGGGCAAGGGCGACGCCCTGAATGCCGCCTACCGGATCGTCTCCGAGCACGTCGGCGACTCCCCCACGGACCGTCACCGGACGATCGTGGGCGTGCTGGACGCCGACGGCTTCCTCTCCGACAACACGCTGACGCTGCTCGCCGGACCCGAATCCTTCGGCGACGACGAGATCGGTGCGGTCCAGCTCGAGGTGTGGATGAAGAACCGCGGGGACCGCCGCCCGCGCCCCGAGGACGGGCGGCTGCTAAACCTCGTGGGCCGGATGCTCGTGCGCATGCAGGACCTGGAGTTCCGCACGACCAACTCGGCGATGCAGGTGCTGCGCGTGCGCACGGGGACCGTCGGCATGGGGGGCAACGGACAGTTCACCCGGCTCACGGTCCTGGACACCATCGCCGAGGAGCAGGGGCGGCCGTGGGGCAAGAAGCTCTGCGAGGACTACGAGCTGGGCCTGAACATCCTCGCGATGGGGATGAGGAACCACTATGTGCGGGATGCGCACGTCTCCCAGGAGGCGCTCCCGTACACGCGCCGGCTCATCCGGCAGCGCACCCGCTGGGCGCAGGGCAACATGGAGTGCGCCTCGGCGCTGCCCGCGCTGCGGAAGAGCCGGGAGCTGAGCGCGGCCGGGTTGCTGGAGATCCACTACTTCATGCTGCAGCCGCTGGTGATGATGCTGAACCTGGTGCTGGTGCCGCTGCTGCTCGCCGTGGGTGTCGCCCAGCACGGAGCGGACTTCTGGCGGGGGCTGGACCCGCTGCTCGTCCTCGGCGCGGCGCTGCTCTTCCTGATCCTGCCCTACGCGGTGTGGGGGCTCGTCTACCGACGGGTGAGCGGCGCCGAGGTCTCGATCCCGGCGGCGGTGGGCCTGGGCCTGCTGAACCTCGTGTACGTGTACCTGACGTACGTCTACTACGCGCGCGCGGCGTGGCGGGCCGTGACCGGGCGGACGGGGTGGGCGAAGACGCAGCGTAACGCCGATGGCCGGGTGCTCGCACCGGTCGAGCTGAGCCCGGAGCTGCAGGCGCTCGCGCTGATCCTCCCCTCCCGGATCGAGGATCTCGTCGACGAGCTCGAGGGCCGCTCGGACCTCGGGATGGACTTCGTCTCGGGCTGGGCGATCATGTGGCCGACCCGGCAGTCGCGGCTCGAGCGCGCCGTGGCGGCGGAGGTCCTGGCTCCCGCGCGGGACGCGATCGGCTCGATCAAGGTGTCCTCCGCGATGGTGGGCGCCGAACGTCTGGAGCGCGCCGCCGCGCAGCTGGAGGCGGCCCTCGTCGACCGCGACATGGAGGCGGCGCGCGCGCTCGTGCCCGTGGTCACGGCGATCGGCCGGGACAGCGTGGACGTGGTCCGTCAGGAGATCTCGGTGCGCCGTGCGCTGCAGAGCACGGCGCACACGGTGGCGCCGGAGACCGTCACCGAGACGCGGATGGTGCCCGTGCGGCGCCGGTGATCGGGCGTGGGCTAGGCGGGGTCGCCGCCCTCGAGGATCCGGCGGAGGTCCGTGCGCAGCTGCTGGGGGCGAAACGGCTTGGTGAGGTACGCGTCAGCCCCGGCCTCCAGGCCTGTTCGGATGTCCGCGTCCTGGGTGCGGGCGCTGAGCATGACGATGCGGCCGGTGGTCGCCGCACGGGAGCGGCGCACCACCTCGTAGCCCTCCATGTCCGGCAGGCCCACGTCGACCAGGGCGAGGTCCGGGGGCTCCGCCTCCAGCGCCGCGATCCCGTCGGCCCCGTTCGCGGCGGCGCGCACGGTGAAGCCCTCCTGCTGGAGCACCACCTCCAGGAGCCGACGGATGTCGTCATCGTCCTCGATCACGAGCGCAGTGGGCACGGGCGTCCTCCCCGGAAGTCGGCATCGGTCGGGATCGACCGTCTGGTCACAGCCTAGTTGCCGGGTCCGTCCCCGCGGGCCGCTCCGTGCGGTCCACGATCTCAGCCAGGGCGTCCCGGGCCTGCGCCTCCTGCCCCGCGATGATCGCGCGGGCGACCTCGCGGTGCAGGGCGAGGTCGTGGGGATCGGGCGGGAGGTCCGCCCGCTCGTGGAGGGCGCGGCTGCGCAGGGCCTCCTCGATCACGCCGCCCAGGCGCACGAACATGCCGTTGCCGGAGAGGGCGAGCACGGCGGCGTGGAGGGCGCGGTCCGCGGCGAGGAAGCCGCCTGCATCATCGGCCGCGGCCGCCGCCGTCATCGCCTCCGCGGCGCCGGCGAGCGCCGCGACCCGCTCCTCGTCGCGGTGGCCGACGGCGCCTGCGGCGGGCTCCTCCCCGTCGCGGCCGACGGCGCGTGCGGCGGCGGCCGCGGCCTCCGGCTCCACCGCGCGGCGCAGGGCGCGCAGCTCGTCCACCTGGACGGCGCGGTCCGGCCCGTCGAGCCGCCAGCGGATGACGTGCGGGTCCAGCAGCTCCCAGTGCTCCTGGCCGAGCACGCGCAGGCCCACGCGCCGGCCGGCGCTGAGCATGCCGAGCGCGGTGAGCACGCGCGTCACCTCGCGCACCACGCTGCGGGAGGCGCCGGTGCGGGTGACGAAGCCGTCCACCGTGTCCGCGTGGCCGGTGGGCAGGTCGCCGCGGGCGATCGCCGCGCCCAGCTGGTCGAGGGCGCGGGCGAAGGCGGTGCTCATGCCTGGGAGACGGGCGAGATCACGAGCTCGTCCACGCGCACGTGGGCGGGGGCGTCGAGCACGTGGAGCACGGAGGCGGTCACGTCCTCCGGGGTGAGCATGACGGCGCGGGCGGCGGCGCCAGGGACCTCGGGGCGCTGCTCGAGGAAGTCGGTGGCGACGTCGCCCGGGCACAGGTGGCAGGCGCGCACGCCGTGGCGGGCCTCCTGCTGGTTCAGCGTGCGCACGAGGGAGCCGAGCGCCGTCTTGCTCGCGGAGTAGGCGACGCCCGCGCCGGGCTGGAAGGACCAGCCGGCGTAGGAGGAGATGACCACCGCGATCCCGGCGCCCGCGGCGCGCAGGTGCGGCAGGGCCGCGTGCAGCGCGCTCGTGACGGCGCCGAGGTTCGTGGTGAGCACGGCCTCGACCTCGCCGAGGTCCTGGTCCTCCCAGCGGCGGCGGGGCGTGTTGAGCCCGGCGGCGAGCACCACGCCGTCGAGGCGGCCGCAGCGCTCCACGACCTCCTCCGCGGCGCGGGCCACGGCGGCGGTATCGGTGACGTCGAGCGGGAGGGCGATCGCGCGGCCGCCGGCCGCCTCGATCGCGGAGACGACGCCGGCGAGCTTCTCCTCGCGGCGGCCCGAGACCGCGACGGTCCAGCCGCTGCGGGCCGCGGCGATCGCGGCCGCGGCGCCCATGCCGCTGCCGCCGCCGGTCACCCAGAGCACGCGGGCGGGGGTATCGCCGACGGAGTGTGCGGCGGGTGCGGCGTCGGACTCGGGGGCGGGGCTGCTCGTCATCACGCGGCCAATAGTATGCTTTTTCGCGGGGCGGCCACCAGGGCGCTCCGGCAGGCCGACGGAGGGTGGAGCGATGAAGCTGGATCTGCGGGACCGGGTCGTGGTGGTGACGGGCGCGGCCCGCGGGATCGGCGCCGTGATCGCCGGGCGCTTCGCCGCCGAGGGCGCCCACGTCGTCGCCCTCGACCTCGCCTTCCCCGAGCCCGACCCCGGCGCGGAGCCCACCGACGAGGCGACGGGTGCCGCGCGCATCGAGAACCTCACCGTGGACGTCACGTCGCCGGAATCCGTGCAGGCCGCCGTCGGCACGATCGTCGAGCGCCACGGCACCATCGACGTGCTGATCAACAACGCCGGCATCAACGTCGACGGCCCCGTCGCCGAGCTCGACTGGGACCGCTGGCGCGCCTGCTTCGACGTCAACGTGGGCGGCGTGTTCCTCATGAGCCAGGCCGTCGCGGAGGTCATGAAGACCGCCCGACGCGGCCGCATCATCAACGCCGCCTCGTTCGCCGCGATCGTGCCGAGCGTGGGCAGCGCCGCCTACGCGGCGTCGAAGGCCGCCGTGGTGCAGCTGACCCGCGTGCTCGCCTCGGAGCTCGGCCCGTACGACGTCACCGTCAACGCCTACGCCCCCGGCATGGTCCCCACCGCCATGAACGGCTTCGCCGAGATGCCGCCCGAGGCGCAGGACCGCCTCCTGGACACCCTGTCCCTGCGACGCTGGGAATCGGCCGACGACGTCGCCGACCTGCTGATCTTCCTCGCGAGCGACCAGGCGGGCTACATCACCGGCACCCTCGTGGACGTCTCCGGCGGCAAGCTCGCCACCCAGATCCCCGCGCGGGCGTACGGGCGGTGAGCGGGGCCGCGCCGGATCACGCCGCGACGACGAGCGAGGAGTTCGAACGGTGCACGACGAGCGGCGCCGGGCCGTCGTTCGTCACGGCGACGCTCACCCGCACCGTCGTCCCACAGGGCTGCTGCGGCACGGTGACCTCGAGCTTCACGGGGATCAGCCGGTGGTGGCGGTACTCGTCGATGTGGTCCGGCTTCGTCGTCGCCGCGTCGAGCTCCTGACACACCTCGCCGCTTGAATCGAGCAGCTGCGCCGTCGCCGTGAGCTGCACAGTGCTGCCGGCCTCGTCGAGGTCCGCCTCGTCGCACCACGCGCGACCGTCCTCCCGGGAGCCGTTGACGATCGTGCAGGTGGTCAGGTGCAGGGAGGTGAGAGCGCGGAGGTCCGCGCCCGCCTCCACCGGCGCCTCAGTGCTCAGCACCGCCTGGGCCGGCCCCGGATCCACCGTGCGGGGCAGGCCGTCCGTGGAGGCCTGCCGGGCGTCCGCCCCGGCGGCCGTGGCGCGCCAGGTGCCGTCCACGTCGAAGGTGGTGCCCGCGGAGGCGACGTCGTCGTACGGGGCGGAGAGCTTGATGCTGCAGTCCACGGGGCCGTCCTCCGCGACGGTGACGAGGCCCTGGTTGCGGTAGGTCGTCTCCTCCCCCGTGAGCATGTTCTGGGTCCCGCCCGCGGTGATCCCGGGCCCGCCTGCCTGCGGTGAGCAGCTGAGGGTGACGCCGAGGTACATGGCGTTGCCGCCGCTGCCCTCCGGCTTCTCGCTCGTGACGTCGACGGTGACGAGGTACTCCTGGCCGGCGCGCGCCCAGAAGGTGCCCTCCGCGAAGCGGGGCTCCTCCGGGACGGTGAGCCTCGCGTGGCCGGAGACCGAGGCGGGCGCCTCAGGGAACGGCGGCAGGGTGGGGTCTGAGGTCGTCGGCGCAGGATCCGTCGGGACGTCATCCCCGGCACCTCGGATCATCACGATCGCCACGATCACGGCGAGCACGATCAGGAGGCCCAGTCCCGCCAGCAGGAGGGGTCGTCGGGACGTCGATCGCGGGGAGGTCTCCTCGGGCATCGCTGTCCTCTACTGGGCACGTGGTCCTGGCAACCGCCACAGTACCGGGACGGCGCAGACCCTAGGATGAGCCCGTCCCTGCCGCCTGCCTGGAGGTCTCCCTCGTGCCCGATCCGCTGTCCTCGAGCGTGACGACCCTGCGGAAGGCGCTGTGGCACCTCCGCCACGGCGGCATCGGCGAGCTGCGGCTCTGGTGGAGCCGGCAGGAGTCCCGCCGGGCGAAGCCCTCGACGCTCACGCACACCCCCAGTGCCCCCGGCGCCCCGAAGCCGGTCGTGGTCCGCAACTCCGATCTCGCCCGGGACGGATTCCCGTTGCCCGAGATGCGCGACGAGCCGGAGTACGCACCCCGCCGCGACCACGCGCTCTACCTGCTGCACAACGCGCTCCCCCACCATTCCGGCGGCTACGCGACCCGCACCCACGGGCTGCTCACCGAGCTGAACCGCATGGGCTGGGACGTGGACGGCGTGACGCGTCTGGGCTACCCCTACGACATGCCGAAGATGGCGGACCTCCCCGACCTGCCCGCGCACGAGCTGGTGGGCGAGGTGGACTACCACCACCTGCTCACCGGCCGGCAGATCGAGAAGAAGAACCCGATGTTCGACTACGTGGCCCGCTACGTGGACGCCTTGCTGCCGCTCGCCCGCACCGAGCGCCCGGCGATCCTCCACGGCGCCTCGAACCATTGGAACGGCCTCGCCGCGGTGAAGGCCGGCCGGATCCTCGGCATCCCGTCGGTGTACGAGGTGCGGGGGCTGTGGGAGGTCACGCGCGGCTCCCGCGATCCCGAGTGGGGGCGCAGCGACCAGTACCGCTACATCGCCCGCATGGAGGCCGATGCCGCCCGCGGCGCGACGAAGGTCCTCGCGATCACCCAGGCCCTCAAGGACGAGCTCGTCACGCGCGGCGTCGACGAGGAGAAGATCGTCCTGGTACCCAACGGCGTGGACTCCGAGCGCTTCACCCCGCTCCCCCGCGACGAGGAGCTCGCCGCGCAGCTCGGCGTCACCGGGAAGACCGTCATCGGCTACGTGGGCACCGTCGTGGACTACGAGGGCCTGGACCTGCTACTCGAGGCCGCCCGCGCCCTGCGCGCGACGCGCGAAGACTTCCACGTGCTGATCATCGGCGACGGCGCGAAGCTCGAGGAGCTGCAGGCCCTCGCCGCGGAGCAGCAGCTGGGCGATGTCGTCACCTTCACCGGCCGCATCCCGCACGAGGAGGTGGAGCGGTACTACTCGATCATCGACGTCACCCCGTTCCCGCGGCTCCCGCTGCCCGTGTGCGAGATGGTCTCGCCGCTCAAGCCCTTCGAGGCGATGGCGATGGGCAAGGCCGTCATCGCCTCCGACGTCGCCGCCCTCGCGGAGATCGTCACCCCCGGCACGAACGGGCTGCTGCACACCAAGGGCAGTGCCGCCTCGCTCACCGAGCAGCTCACCACGCTCCTGGACGATCCCGAGCTCGCCGCCCGCCTGGGCGCCCAGGCCCGGGACTGGGTAGTCGCCGAGCGGGACTGGAAGCAGCTCGCCGCGGTCGTGGCCGGCGTGTATGCGGAGATCGCGTGATGGCTGCTCGCGCCGTGCGCCCGCCGGAGCCTCCGCAGCCGCCCGGGCTCGACCTCTGGGCATCCCGTCGCCAGACCCTGCAGCATTCGGTGGACGACGCCGAGGTGGCGCGCCTGCTCGCGCACCAGCTGAAGATGGCGCCCCACCCGGAGTGGCGGATCCCCGAGGATCCCACCTGGCTGGAGGACCCGTTCGAGGATCGCAACTGGTGCTTCCAGTACCACTCGCTGCGCTGGCTCGAGCCGCTGCGCCGTGCGGCCGTGAAGCGCAACGCCCCCGCGCTCGAGATGTGGCTGCACTACATGCAGGACTGGACCGCGAAGAACCCGCGCGAGGGCGCGGCCTCTCCGTGGGCCTGGGTGGACATGGCCGACGGGCTCCGCGCCACCCAGCTGTGCCTCGCCGCGCCGCTCGTGTGGCGCCGGGCGAACGCGCACCTGCCCTGGATCGAGGCGGCGATCCGCGATCACGCCGAGCACCTCGCGGACCCGGACCACATGGGCAACGCGAACCATGCGCTGCACCAGCAGGAGGCGCTGTTCATCTGCGGTCGTGTCCTCAAAGAGGAGCGCTACTGGCGGCTCGCCTCCCAGCGGATGGGCTCGCTGTTGCGTGAGCAGTACGACGAGCAGGGCATGAACGCCGAAGGCGCTCCCGCCTACCACCACAACAACTTCATCTGGTGGGAGAAGGCGCTGCGTCGATTCGACCTGGAGCAGCTGCCGCGGCCGGAGGGAGCGGACAGGCACCTCCACGCACCGGAGCAGATCGCCCACGCCACGCGCCCGGACGGCACCCTCGTCTCGATCGGCGACACCGACGTGCTGCGCCCCACCAAGATCGACACCCCCTTCACCGACTACGTGACCACCGACGGGGCCGAGGGCACCGCGCCCTCGGAGACCGTCGCGGTCTACGACGCGGGCTACGTCTTCGCCCGCAGCGGCTGGGGCGACGCACAGCGCCCGTACTCGGCGCAGACCTACTACACGCTGCGCTTCGGCCCCGCCCGGCGCGTGCACGGCCACCCCGACGGGACGTCGCTGACGTACTCGGCACGCGGCGTGAACTGGATCGTGGACCCGGGGAAGTTCCAGTACGGCAACAGCACGCCACGGCACCATTTCGTCTCCCGGGCCGGGCACTCCGTGCTCTCCGTCGAGGGCCGCAAGGCGTTCCGCGACGCCTTCACCGAGCTCTCCCGGCACGAGATCCACGAGGATCACCACGACTTCCTGCTCGAGGACCTGAGCGTGGACCGGGTCGAGCTCACGCGTCGCGTCATCTACTCCACCGGCGGCGAGTACCTCGTCGTGATCGACGAGGCCGCCGCGAGGAAGAAGATCACCGGCGTGCTGAGGTGGCAGCTGGGGGCCGACGTCAATGCGGAGGCCTCCGACCATCAGGTGGATCTCACCGCAGCAGGCGAGCGCGCCGCACTCTGGTTCGATCCTGCCCCGCTCGACCTCACGACGGTGCGCGACCAGGACGATCCCTTCGACGGCTACGTCTCCGTGGGGTGGAAGAAGCTCGCCCCGGCCACGGCAGTCCTCGTGCGCCGCAGCGGCACCCGGCTCCGGTTCGTCACCGTGGTCGCCCCCGGCGCAGGAACCGCTCCCGAGGTGCGCCAGCTCTCCGAGGACGGTTCCCCGGAGATCACGCTCGAGGTCTCCAACGGTCTCGCGCGGCAGCGCATGATGATCGATCCCGAGTCGGTGACGATCACGGACCTGCCATCGCCGAGCTGATCGAGCCTCAGCCGACGGGCCTGGTCTCCATCGTCACCATCGACGTGTTCTCACCGTGCACCAGCAGGCCTGCCGGACCGCGGTTGAGCAGGTTGACCGACGTGCGGATGGTGTCCCCGCAGAGATCAGCGGGGACCGTCACCGACTTCTCCACGTGGTAGAGCTGGTGGTGGCGGTAGGTGTCGAGGTACTCCTCCCGGCGACCCGAGTCGATGGTCCCGCACACGTTCCCGTCGCTGCCGATCACGTCGTAACGGACCTCGAAGCGGTAGTGGCTTCCGGTCTGGTCGATGACCTCCTGCGTGCACCATTGCGTGCCACCCTCGGTGGAACCGCCCGGGCCCGTGCACGAGGTGAGGTACAGGCTGGCGAGCACGTCGAGCCGGCGCTGGGTGAGGCTCGCGACGGGGACGTCCTGGGAGAAGATCTGCCGGGTCGCCCCCGTGGGGATCACCGCGGGCAGCTGCGTGGACGCCTGCGCGGGGAGCGCGACTCCCACCGGCTCGGTCACCTTCCACGTCACGTCGAGAGCGAAAGCGGTCCCCTTCGCGGCGAGCGCCGCATCCGGTGCGTTGGCGAGCAGGCTGCAGCGGTAGACACCGCTGGCGCGCGGGGCGAGGACGACCTGGTTCGTGAGGGTGACAGGGTCCCCGGTGAGCAGGTTCTGCGTCCCGCCCGTCGTCGCGACCTGCTTCCCCTGCTCGTCCGTGCACTCGAGACGCACACCGAGCATGAATCCGTTGCCCGGGGAGTCCGCCGGCTTCTCGGTGGAGACGTCGAAGCGCAGGAGGTAGGTCTCCCCCGCCTCGACGTTGAACGAGCGCGACTGCGTGCGCTTCTCCGAGGGGAACCGCATCGACATCTTCTCCACGGCGCTGAACGGCACCGTGCCGGCCGCGTCCGTGCCCCCGCCGTCGGACGCTGAGCTCCCACCATCCGAGGGGCCGCCGCCGGCGTCGGAGGGATCTCCCCCCGGCGAGCTGGTCGCCCCGGCCGTGGGCTCCCCCGAGCCACCGTTCGAGAAGAGGCGGCCGTCCAGCACGAGGACGAGCACCACCAGGAGGACGACGAGCAGCGCGGCGGCGGCTGCGACCCATCGGGAGCGACGGATGTGGCGCCGGGACTCGACCTCGGGCACAGAGGCTCCTCTTCACGCAGGCGGGATGACGTGTCGAGACTATCGGCGCCACGTGCCCCGCTTCATCCGGTCGTGGCCGATCGCATGCGCACACGGACCCCGATACCTCGTGAACACGAGGCGACGGGAGGACGAACACGTCGGAGCCGCCGGCCGACACGTTCGTGGCATGCGACATGAAGGCGCTCGGGCGTGCGACACCCCATGACCGCACGTCGCTTCGAGGCGATCCGTGCCGCTACCGTAAGAGCGTTCTCGACCTCGCGGTCGACCTCGTTCCCTCCCTCCTCAGGAGTCCCCGCATGAGCCCCAACGTCCCTCTCGACACCGTCGCTGTGATCGGCCTCGGCTACATCGGCCTGCCGACGGCCGCCGTGCTCGCGCAGGCGGGCAAGACCGTGATCGGTGTGGACATCAAGCAGTCCAACGTCGACGCGATCAACGCCGGCCAGGTCCCCTTCGTCGAGGAGGGCCTGGAGACCGTCGTCGCCGGCTGTGTCGCCCAGGGCAAGCTCTCCGCCCAGACCGAGACCCCGGAGGCGGACGCCTACATCGTCTCCGTCCCCACCCCCTTCAAGGGCGACCACGACGCGGACCTCTCCTACATCGAGGCGGCCGCGAAGGGCATCGCCCCGAAGCTCTCCGGCGGCGAGCTCGTGGTCCTCGAGTCCACCTCTCCCCCCGGAGCCACCGAGTTCATGGCGGACGTGATCCTCGGGATCCGCCCGGAGTTCACCAAGGAGCCGAACCTTCCGAACTCCCTGTACTTCTCTCACGCCCCGGAGCGCGTGCTGCCGGGTCGCATCATGATCGAGATGGTCGAGAACGACCGCATCATCGGCGGCCTCTCGCAGGAGGCCGGCGAGCTGAACCGGGACCTCTACGCGAGCTTCTGCCGCGGCGAGCTGCTCGTCACCGACGCCCGCACCGCGGAGATGGCCAAGCTCACCGAGAACGCCTTCCGCGACGTGAACATCGCCTTCGCCAACGAGCTCTCGATCATCGCCGAGCGCCAGGGCATCGACGTGTGGGAGCTCATCGAGCTCGCCAACCACCACCCGCGCGTGAACATCCTCCAGCCCGGCCCGGGCGTGGGCGGCCACTGCATCGCGGTGGACCCGTGGTTCATCGTCTCCTCGGACCGCGAGTACTCCAACCTCATCCGCACCGCCCGCGAGGTCAACGACTCCAAGCCGGAGATCGTTCTCTCGAAGGTCCTCGAGAAGGCGGACAAGCTCAAGTCCCCCGTCGTCGCTGCGCTCGGCATCGCCTTCAAGGCGAACATCGACGACCTGCGTGAATCCCCCTCCAAGGACATCGCCGTGGCGCTCACGGACCGTCTGGACCACGGCACCGTGCTGGTCGTGGAGCCGAACATCGAGGAGCTCCCCCAGGAGTTCGCCGGCAAGTCCAACGTCGAGCTCGCCAAGCTCGAGGACGCCGTGGAGCGAGCGGACATCGTGCTGCTCATGGTGGACCACGACCCGTTCAAGACCTTCGACCGCGAGAAGCTGCAGGAGAAGGTCGTCATCGACACCAAGGGTCTGTGGCGCTGAGAAGCGTCACCTCCCGTACATGACCAGGATCGGCTCCCGCCCATGGGGGTGGAAGCCGATCCTGTCATGCTGTGGCGCGGGCTCTGCCCGTCCCGGCGCTCCTCCCCTCCGCCGACCCTTCGCACCATGGATCGAGACATGACCTTCGACGACGAAACCCGTTCAGACGCCGAGATCGAGCTCCTCAAGGCGAACCTGGCAGCCAGCGATCCCGTCGCGTTCTTCCGCGCCCAGCAGCGGCTGCAGAAGAAGCTGGCCGCGCTCGAGTCCGAGCTCAAGGCCGCGCGGGAGGCCCAGGCGTTGGCGGAGAAGGCCACGCGCTGGGAGAAGGCGAAGCGACTGGAGTCCGAGGAGGCCCGGAAGGCCGCGGAGAAGGCAGCGCTCGCCGCGCAGAAGTCCGATGCCGCAGCACGCAAGCGGATCGAGACCGTCGAGGCCTCGCGGGACAAGCACGCGGCGGAGGTTCAGCGCCTCAAGGAGGACCTGCATCGTGTGCGGGGCTCTCGCACCTTCAAGGTCGGCAAGGCAGTCCTGAGCCCCGTTCAAGCCTTCCGCTCACCGCAGTCGTCACCGACGCCGCTGAAGGACTCGAAGGACACCGAGACGCTGGCGGGCACGGTGCCGGAGCAGGGGCCTGCCTCGACAGAGGCACCGGCGGCGCCTTCGTCAGCAACTCTGCCGCCGGTCGATGCGCCGTCGGCCCCGTCCTCTCCGACCTCGCCCTCGGCCAGCCCCGGGACCCCGACCACCGCACCCCTCAGTGGGTTCGACGGGGAGTCACCGCTGCCCGTGGGCCAGCGGGACCTGGACACCCTGCGCCACGAGTTCGAGATCCATCCCTCGTCCGCCACGCTCTACCGCGTCATCAACCGCACGTGGTTCGCTCACGGCCTGATCGACGAGCCGGCCCGCCTGGCCGTCGAGAACCCGCAGCTCGTCGCGCAGCTCAACGACCGCGAGAAGGGCATCGTCGAGCGCGTACTCGGCGATCACCGGCTCCGCCATGGGGGCGTCGAGGTTCCTCCTCGCGCGCAGGGTTCCGTGTACCTCCCGGAGCCCTCGCGCGTCCTGTACTGCGTGCACTCCACGCCCGTGTTCAACTCCAACGGCTACTCCACCCGCACCCGCGGCGTCGCCAAGGGCCTGCAGGAGGCTGGGGCGGACGTCCGCGTCGTCGCACGCGCCGGCTACCCCTGGGACCACAAGGCGGACAAGCCCAAGCCCGGCCAGAAGCGCTGGGTCGAGGAGCTCGACGGCGTCGACTACGTGCACCTGCCCGGCTCCGGCCTGGGAGCGGTCCCCATGGACCGCTACCTCATCGAGGCGGCCGATGCCTTCACCCGCGAGGCGCTGCTGCAGCGCCCCGAGCTGATCCAGTCCGCCTCGAACTACCGCACCGCGCTCCCCGCCCTCGTCGCCGCCCGCCGTGTCGGGGTGCCCTTCGTCTACGAGGTGCGCGGCTTCTGGGAGCTGTCCCAGGTGGCGAGCAAGCCCGCCTTCGACGGCAGCGAGCAGTTCCGCACCATCGCCGATCTCGAGACTCTCGTGGCCCGCGAGGCGGACCACGTCCTCGCGATCACCCGACAGGTGCAGGAGGACCTGATCTCCCGCGGGATCCCTGCCGAGAAGATCACCGTGGCGCCGAACGCCGTGGACACCGACGAGTTCGTCCCCCTCCCCAAGGACGTGCGCTACGCGGAGTCCAAGAGAATCCGCACCGATGTCCCCGTCATCGGCTTCGCCGGGAGCATGGTGGGCTACGAGGGGCTGGACACCCTGCTCCGGGCCTCGTCCGCGCTCAGCGCGCGCGGCGTCGAGCACCAGGTGGTCATCGCCGGCTCCGGCACCGAGGAGAAGGCGCTCGAGGCACTCCGGGACGAGCTCGGCAGCACCGACATCCGCTTCCTGGGCCGGCTGCCCATGGAGGAGATGCCGCGACTCCTGAGCACCTTCGACATCGTCCCGGTCCCGCGACTGTCGCTGCCGGTGACGGAGATGGTGTCCCCGCTCAAGCCGCTCGAGGCGTTCGCGTCGATGAAGGCCGTGCTCCTCTCCGACGTCGCCCCTCACTTCGACCTCGCCGGGGAAGGCAGCGCCCGTGCGCTCACCTTCCGCGCCGGGGACGTGGCGTCCCTCGCGGATGCCCTCGCCGCGCTGATCGGCGACGAGGACCTGCGCCGCGACCTGGGCCGCGCGGCACGGCTGTGGACGCTCGACGAGCGCACCTGGACGTCCGTGGCCCAGGGCATGCGCTTCGCTCACCGACAGGTGATCACCGCGGTCGCCGACGCTGCGGCCGGCGGCCGATCCCTCGACTCGATCACCTTGGGCCTCATCGCCGACGAGTTCACGACGTCGACCCTCTCCGCTTCCATGAACGTCGTGCCCCTGGACCGCTCCCGGTGGCGTGAGCAGCTCGAGACCACCGGTCTGGACCTCGTGCTCGTCGAGTCCGCCTGGGAGGGCAACGGCGGGCAGTGGCACCGAGGGATCGGCGCCTACGAGCTGGAGGAGCACCAGGACATCCGTGACCTGCTCGCCCGCGCGCGCGAGCTCGGGATCACCTCCGCCTTCTGGAACAAGGAGGATCCGATCCACATCAAGCGCTTCCGGCCCACGGCCGCGCTGTGCGATCACGTCTTCACCACGGATGCGGCGATGATTCCGACCTACCTCTCGACACCCGGGGCCGTCACCCGCACCGTCTCGGCGATGCCCTTCTACGCGCAGCCCGCGATCCACAACCCGCTGCCCACGCAGCGCCCGTACCGCCACACCGTGGCGTACGCGGGCACGTACTACGGCGACCGGTACAAGGAGCGCTCCAAGGAGCTGTACCGGATGCTCGCGACCTCCTCGGCGTTCGGCATCACCATCTACGACCGCCAGGCCACGAACCCCGACTCCCCATACCGCTTCCCGCCGGAGTTCACGCGGTTCAGCGACGGCGCACTGCCCTACGGCGAGGTGATCGACTCCTACAAGTCCCACCTCGCCCACCTCAACGGGAACTCCGTCATGCAGTCCCCGTCGATGTTCTCCCGCCGCGTCGTGGAGATCGCCGCGTGCGGCGGCATCGCCCTCTCCGGTCCCGGCCGCGGCGTCGAGGAGACCTTCGGCGGGATGATCCCCGTCTCCAAGGACGCCTCCCTGTGGCGCGCCATGCTGCACTCCTGGTCCACGGATCCTGTGGCCCGGGTGCGCGAGGCCTGGCGGCAGATGCGCGCCGTGCACCGCGCCCACACGGTGGACAGCGCCATGGCAATCCTCCTGCGCACCACGGGAGTCGCCGTGACGGCGGCGCCGCGTGAGGACTATGCCGTGGTCCTCACGCGATCCGACGCAGAGCTGTTCGACTCCGTGCTGGCGCAGTCCCAGCGACCCCTCGAGGTCTTCGTGCCCGGCGGGCCGGCGGCCGCGACGGCGGCGCTCTCCGAGGCCGGGATCGTAGTGCGGGACTCCCGTGAGGCGGGATCGCCGGCGGCCGCGTGGATCGGCATCGTCGACGAGCCCCTCCCTCGCACCTGGTTCGAGGATCTGCTCATCGCGCCCCGCTTCGGCAGCTGGGACCGGATCGACGCGGAGATCGCCGGCCCGGAGCACGAGGGAAGGACCCTCGCGGCTCTCGGAGCGCTCAACGGCTCCACTCGGGGGCTGGTGCGCACTGCGCACGCCGCCGGATATCCGACGGTCGAGGCGGCGCTCCGCGCGTCGCACGCGGCCGCGGTGCGGCTGCTCGTGGTGGGGCCCGGGGCCCGTCCAGTCGAGGACACGGCGGCGCTCGACGATCCCACGTCGGTGCCACGCACCGTGCTCGTGGCCGGTCACGACCTGAAGTTCGCGGGCGCTCTGCTCGAGGAGCTCGAGAGCGCCGGGCACACCGTTCTCATCGATCAGTGGGAGAACCACACCAAGCATGACGAGGAGCGCTCGAAGGAGCTCCTCGCCCAGGCGGACGTCGTCTTCTGCGAGTGGGGCCTGGGCAACGCGGTCTGGTACTCCAAGCACGTGGGCACTCACCAGCGCCTGGTGGTGCGGGTGCACTCCCAGGAGCTGTTCCGCCCGTACCTCAGCCGCGTCAAGCACGCACGGGTCTCGGCCTACGTCTTCGTCGGGGAGCTCATCCGTCGTGCCGCCATCGAGAGCCACGGGGTGCCCGCAGCAAAGGCGACCGTCGTGCCGAACCCCGTCGACACCGTCGGGCTCGATCTCCCCAAGCTCCCTGGCTCCGCGAAGAACCTCGGGCTCGTGGGTATCGTCCCGCGAGCGAAGCGGCTCGACCTCGCCGTCGACCTCCTCGAGACCCTTCTCGCCGATGACCCTGAGTACCGCCTCTTCATCAAGGGAAAGCGCCCAGAGGACTACCCGTGGATGGCGCAGCGTCCGGACGAGATGGCCTGGTACGAGGAGCAGTACCGGCGGATCGCACACATCAACGCTGATCACCCCGGCGCCGTGGTCTTCGACCCGCAGGGGGACGACATGCCGGAGTGGTATCGCAAGATCGGCGTCGCGCTCTCGGTCTCGGACTTCGAGTCGTTCCACTACACCGTGGCGGACGGTGCGGCATCTCGATCCCTTCCTGCTTCACTGGCTTGGGCCGGCAGTGATCTGCTCTACCCGCGGTCCTGGCTGAGCCCCACGATTGAGACGATGGCTTCATCCGTCCGAGCACGAGAGACCTCGGAGCGCGACGAGCGTGATGTCGTCGCCCCTCTTTATGCACGCTCTGTTCTCGCGCCGCGCCTCGTCCGTACCGTCATCGGAGACCACTGAGAGGAGAGCCATGCGCTCTGTCTATGCCCACAAGACCACCATTTCCGGTGACGCCGGGAATCTCGGGGACATGATGGGGTTCCATATCGCCGACGAGATCATCGGGCCCGATGCGTACGTGCGCAAGGGCATCAGGCAGAAGGATGCGCTGGACGAGGAGACCATCGCTCTCGTGGGCTCCGTCATCGCCGCTCTAGTCGATTCTCCGGTCCGTGTGATCGGCGGCGGGCTCATCAACGGCAGCACTCGGAAGTACGGGCCCGATGTCCGCATCGAAGCGGTCCGTGGATTTCTCACCCAGGCCATCATCGAGCGCGATGCGAAACAGGTCCCTGAGGTGATCGGCGATCCCGGGCTGCTCCTGCCCTGGCTCTCGCCCCTACCGGAGACGGAGAAGCTCCCGGGGATCGGGTACGTCATCCACGACGTGGATCGTGAGGAGTTCGCACGGCTCTACCCCTCGGAGACCGATCGCATCATCGACAACTACACCTCGCGCGACGAGTTCGTCCGTCAGCTCTCGCAGTACGAGGCCGTCGCGTCCACGAGTCTCCACGGCTGCATCTTCGCCCACGCCTACGGGATCCCCGTCGCACCGTTCGTGCTCACCGACAAAGTCTTCGGTGGGGACTTCAAGTTCCGGGACCACTATTCAGCGTTCGGAATTGACGTACGTCGTCAGCCGCTTGCCGGCAGCCCCGGCGAGATCCTGGATGCTGTGGAGTCGTTCCCTCAGCCCGCCCTCGCACAGGTGGAGCACCTCGCCTCACGCCAGCGGGAGGTCATCACCGCTGCGCTCCGTGGTCGCTGAGCGACCGCTGACATGCCGATGACGCCGCTCCCGAACGTCATGCGGAGTACAACATCACCTCGGGCTCAGCGTCCAGCGACGAATTTGCGGAGAGGATCGGGGCGACGCTGCTTGAGATCTCCGAAGTAGTCCGCGAGATCGAGGTCCTGCACCAGCCCCAGCAGGTCACCATCCTCACGCGTGATGCGCGAGAGAACGTCGATGAGCTGATCTCGCGTCGGAGAAAGATGCCCGTCTGCCACGTCGGCGATCCACACCACGTGCTCACGATCTCTGCGCCAGAGACCCCGGCCGTATCGCGCGTAGCCGTGCGCCTCGAGATACGGTGCGCAATGCTCCACGAGATGCTCATCCGTCGAGTTCTGAAGATAGAGCAGACGAGAGGGCGACTGGGTAGGGAGGAACTCCAGAACAGAGTGGGAGTGCCCCGCATTGCGGAATGCTTCACGGCCGACCTTCTGGAGCGACCGCGCCCCCTGCGCGGAGACAGCCTCCGGCATCGCCGCGTCGAGGTACTGCCTCACGAAGCTCGGTGAGTACTCCAGCAGATCGGTCTGCGGGTTCCAGGCAAACACCGAGGGCGCGCCGGGAAGGGCGTGCCCGAACCACAGCGCTGCGAATCCTCCTGCCGACCCTCCGACGGTCCACAGCCTCTTTCCCAGTCGCTGCGACAACGGCGTGAGCAGGTCGATGATCTCACGCTGGGTGTCGTGGTGGACGCTTCCCGCATACCAGCCGATGGCGAGACTCTCGGAGAGTTCGAGCGCCGGATCGGACAGAGCGATGAACGGGTGCCCGGTTGCCGCAGCGAGGCCGCTGCCGGAGAAGAACGGCGGGACCTTCGCCCGGCGATTCGTCACCGCCCCGGAGAAGATCACGAGCACGTCTGAGCTCTCGACCTCGAAGGGATGCCCCCCCAGGAACATCTCCGTCTGACGTCCGGCACCGTCGCCGAGCACGTGGAGCCCGTCCTCGTGGGATGTCGCGGCGAGGAACTCCCGGGTGTCAGCCCAGCGCGTTACGGGCTGTGTGAACACGGGCTCCTGGACATTTCGAGGCGCACTGTGGGTCTCGAGCGCATCGCGGCTCACACTGCCCTGCTCTCAGCCTGTGCGACCACCTCGGTCCCGACGCGGACGAATGCACGAACGCTCGAGCTAGGAGGGGCATCGCGGAACGTCATCTCAGGATCGGAGGAGTACCAGCGGGCATCGGCGCGATTCCGACGATGGATGAGGTAGTAGCAGACCTCTGCTCCCGCAGGGAAGTCCTCGAGGTTCGTCGTGACGAGGAGACCGCGTGCGTTGCGGCGAACGTTCACTCGCAGCTCCCCATCCCCAGGGACGACGACACGGAGCCCGTCGACCGAATGCGGGATCTCGGACTCGTTCAAGTCAAGGGCTGCCGCGGGACCGCTGATCTCGACCTGCCCGAAGGTGGTCACCTCGAGGTACTGCTTGCCCTGCCGCGAGAGGTTCTGACCCCAGCGCACGTAAACGAAGCTAGGGACGAGGCCGACGATGCCGTACAGACCGATCTCGCGCTTCCCGAAACGCTCGTGGAACTCTGCATCAATGCGCTCCGGGACCCCGAGAGAGGAGTACGGCGCCAGTGCGTCGACGGATTCAGGACTGTCAATCACGTAGAACTTCTGGCCCGTGAGAGTGCGCTTCAACCGCTGCACATCCAGCGTCGTCGATCCCTCCTGAACATATCCGATGATCGAGTCGAGGATCCCGAGTGCCAGAGGCCCGGCGTGACTGACCTCTGGTGAGAGTCGCGCCGCCCGGGCGGCGTCACAGAGATTCCTGACGTGCCAGGGGAACCACAGATCGTCGTCGTCGAGATTGACTCGGAGCACCCGCCGGTAGCGATCAACATGGAGCCCTTCATGAGCTTCGAGAAACAGCCGCTCGCGATGGGGAGAGTGCTTGTTCGGCCCCTTCACCCAGTCCACCCGCGACAGGTCACCACCCGGATACCCCTCGGGCGGATGGTCGTACAGGTGGATGTTGCACCGGAGCCGCGGGCTCCTGCCGACCTCGCGGATCATGTCATCGACCCGATCGATCCACTCCACCTTGTCCCGAGACATGTGGAGAGTCACGAGGAGCTCGGCGTCCGGCGGCACGTCCTGGGCGAGGACGGATGCAAGCGTGATCTCGAACCGCGAGAAATAGGTGGCCAGGATCTGCGCATCCGATTCGTTGTCGCAGAAGATCATCTCGAGGATGACGAGCGTCCGGGCCGGGTCCGATTCCGGCTCTCGCGCCGAGGAGGTCGGCTCAACAGGCCCTGTCTCCACCGTCATCGCCATGCCCTCTTCTTTTCGTGACATGCAACCTGCTCGTAGTACTGGCCTGGGACCAGCTCAGACTAGCGCAGAGACGCCGACTGGCCAGCCGCTGCCCTTGCCCGAGGCCGCCTCGGGGCGCCTCCCCGGGTAGCATCGTCTGCCATCAGGGGCCTGGGCATTCCGTAGCTCTTCATGCCCCACGGATCGCAGGCCCTTTCCTCCGGTCCCGGGCGATCCTTTCCCGACGACGGAGGCGAGCATCAGCATGACGAGCGAGGGCAAGGAGCTGGCCGAGATCCGCACCTTCATCTATGGCAGCTGCGTGAGCCGCGATACCTTCAAGTACCTGCCCGAGCGCTACGCGCTGCACCGCTATGTTGCTCGCCAGTCGCTGATCAGTGCGGGGAACACAGCCAGCGGGGTGAAGGAAAAGCTCTCCCCTCTCAAGTCCCAGTTCCAGCAGCGAATGGTCGCCGGAGACCTTGAGGGCAACCTGTACTCCTCCCTGCAGAACGCCGCCGCTTCAATTGACCTGGTCCTCATCGACCTCGTGGACGAGCGAGGCGGAGTCGTAGAGCTGGGGGGCGGCTATGCGACGAAGCTCAACGAGTTCTGGGGTGCCGGGGGCCGCGAGGCTTCCCGCGGTGCGCAGCAGCTCGCCTTCGGCTCGGATGCGCACTTCAGCCTGTGGGCCGCAGGGGCGGCGCGGTTCGTCGAGGAGCTGAGCCGGCTCGATCTGCTGCGACGTTCCGTGGTGCTACGCGCGGAATGGGCTTCCACCTTCGAGGACGGCGAGGCGTTCACCATCCCTGACTGGATGACGGACCCTGCCGAGGCGAACCAGGCTTACGAGCGCTACTTCGGGTACCTGGGCAGGCTCGGATTGCGGATCGTGGCGCTCCCCCACAATCTGGCGCACACCAGCCGCGATCACGAATGGGGCGCCTCGCCCTTCCACTACCAGGACGCGGCCTACGAGTACTTCGCTCGCGAGATCAGCAGCGCTGTGGAAGCGGAGGCCGAGGGATCCGAGGGAGGCGTCACCGATGACACCGCGGGGCTCCATCTGGAGCGGCGTGACACCTCTGCCTGGGGTGACTTCACCGATCTGGACTCCCCTGAGGAGATCGCAGGTGCGGACCTCAGCAGCGGCCTCCTGACGGTCTGGCAGGGCGGCCTGCCCTTCGATCTGCTGGTGGACGACATCGGCGCGGAGACCACGTTGGTCAGCTTCCACGCCGCATTGGGCGGCTCCGGTCTCAAGCCGCCGATCTTCACCGCGCGGACCGTCAGCGACGGGATCGGACTTAACCGCATCTTCGTCTCCGATCCCGGCCTGCTGGCCGGCAAGGACCTCGGGGTGGCCTGGTACCTCGGCACCTCTGACGTGGATGCGACCGCCGTGCTCACCGAAATCATCGCCGCGCTGCAGCAGCGCATGGGCGCGAAGCACCTCGCCTTCTTCGGCATGTCCGGCGGCGGATTCGCATCACTGAACCTGTCCCACGAGTTCCCGGGTTCACTCGCCATCCCGGTCAACCCGCAGACCCGGGTGCTCGATTATGTCGAGCAAGCATGGTTCGATTACGCGCGCACAGCATTCGGCGCAGAGACGGCCGAACAGTCTCGGACCGTGCTTGAGGCACATCCTCGCGCTGACCTGCGACGCCTCTACTCCGATGGTTTCGACAATGCCGTGATCTACGTTCAGAACGCCTCGGACGGTCATGTCCAGAGGCAGCTCCTACCGTGGCTCGACAGCCTCGGAACCAGCGGAGACGTCGCCCTCCTGCTCGGCGACTGGGGTCGTGGGCACGTCCCACCCAACGCTCGCGAGCTCAAGCCGATGCTCGCCCAGCTCGCAAGAGCCCATGGCGACTGGTCCGCGGTGGCGACGGCATGGTCAGCCGATCGCTCGCCTTCCCGGCAGGGAGTGGCAGAGACCCTTCAGCGCTGAACCGATCTCCGAGGAATAGATCCGGGAACACGAAGAGACGAACGGATGAACGTCAGCCCTGCGGCATCACCACGCCGATCCGTCGTACACGTTTGTGCAGCAAATGCGCCGGTCATCAGTACAATGGACAGGCGCCATGGTGCGGGAGAACCTCGCCTGGCGATGCACCCGGTCCCCAGGGGAGCAGAGAGGCCAGGAGGAGAGCGCAACGCTATGACAGAACGATTGACGTATCGGTTGTCCTTCGACATCGCGGTTGACTCGCTCAGCCTGCAGTGGCCGGCGTTCCTCGACTCCGATGCAGGCTCCCAGTTCATCGCCACCTTGGCCGCCTGGGATGCCGCGGGGGACCCCGTCCCCACCACGGACCTCAAGGCCCCGCACTCGAAGGCGTTGGGACTCCCGTTCCACTACGTCACCCCGGCACTGCACGGGCGGGCGACTCCGACCACCGACGTCCATCGCACCTCGATCTCGGAGTTCGAGGTCGTGCTCCGCGCGTGGGGACGCGGCACACCCCCCGAACTCCCCGCGGGGATCGGTCTTCTCGTCGCGCAGGGCACCCGACGCACCGCACCCGTGCGTTCCGTGACCCTCCTCCAGGAAGGAGTCCCTGCATGAGCGGGTACGCCGTCGTCGTCGACCATTTCCCTCCCACATCGCCCAGGGCCGAGGCCTATCTCGCGGCGCTTCGCGCAGGTTTTCCCGGCGCCGAGGAGATCGTGACCGCCGCGAACCATCGATCGTCGTGGTCCTCGGAGACGGGTGAGGACTTCCTCGGCTGGGCAGCTCGCCTCGGCGTGCGCGCCGTCGAGGCGGAGCTCTCGCCCTGGCAGGCTCTCAACCAGGCAGTCGCGATGACGAGCGCCGACGTCGTCATGATCCTCGAGGAGGATTGGTGGCCCGTGCCCGGCGCCGGCGACCACGCTCTCGCCACGCTGAGCCGCCACGAGAACGGGGTCGTGTACTTCGAACGGCGCGACACCGTGCTGAACGAGCTCGAGAGGATCTCGGACGGCGCAGTCCTCCGCTCGAACCCGCGTGCCCCCGCGAACCCCGGTCTCGCGTACGCCGTTCGACGCAGGGCGTTCCTGACCCTCCGTGGGTATGACGAGCGTGCGTCCTTCG
Organism: Brachybacterium rhamnosum; assembly: GCF_039526185.1. Taxonomy (NCBI): domain Bacteria; kingdom Bacillati; phylum Actinomycetota; class Actinomycetes; order Micrococcales; family Dermabacteraceae; genus Brachybacterium; species Brachybacterium rhamnosum. Next base: position 1,091,307 of record NZ_BAAAIS010000002.1, on the reverse strand, counting down.
ATCGCGCCGCCGGCCTCGACCTCGTCGCACGACTCCGTCGGTCAGGGCACCTGGCGATCACGCTGTCCCACCTGGACGGCATCGTCTATCACGCCCCGGAGCTCGGACCCACGACCGATCAGGACGGTGTCAAGGCAGCTTCCGTGCGGCGGGAGCTGGCTTCCTTCGTCGAGACGGATCAGAGCATCTACCGCAACCTCTTGGAGTGGTCGGTTCCCGCTGCTTCGCGACCACCGTTGGTCAGCGTCGCGGTCGCGACCAAGGACCGCGGCTCGATGATCGCCGACAGCCTCTACTCGGTGCTGTACCAGACGTTCCAGGATTTCGAGATCATCGTGGTCGACGACGGCTCCGAGGACGATCTCGCCGAGCAGGCGGTCCGGCAGATCGGGGACCCTCGGATCGTCTACGTGCGTCAGGAGCCAGCCGGCATCTCGGCAGCGCGCAACCGGGCTGCCGACATGACCGACTGTCACCTCACCGCGGTGCATGATGACGACGACATCATGCTGCCCGATCGGCTCGAGCGCGGGATCGCCGCACTGACGTCCGGGAGTGATGCCAGCTACGGGTCCTGGATCAACTTCTCCGACCTCACCGGCGAGATGCGTGGATTCCTCGGCAAGGTGGGCTTCGGCGCTGACATCAACGCCTTCAACGGCCAGGGCCCGGGCCACTCGACGTGGACCCTTCCCACCTGGCTGGTCCGCCGGGTGCGATACGAGAGCCGCCTCACCGCGTCCGTGGACCACAACCTCGCCTCCCGCCTCGACTGGGCTGGAGTCCGCTGGGTCCATACCGAACACTTCATGTACCTCCGTCGGGTCCACGAGAAGCAGGTCACCGCATCCGATGGCGCCGGGCAGAAGATCGGCCACATCCTCACGCGGTACGGGAACAACCTCATGTCCTCCCGACAGCAGCGCAACACGATGCGCGATGCCGGCAAGGCTGCCCGCTACCCGGCGTCCGCCTCTCACGAGTCGCTGATGGAGCGGTATGCAGGGTTTCTTCCCGACAAGCTGGTGCGACGCGAGGTACGGATCTCCCGCGACCTCATCAACGCACAGTTCACCGCGGATCTCCCTCATCGGATGTCGTACGTCCTCGAGGACCGCAACCTCCTCACGGGGCGCGCGCACCTGGAAGGTGCGGCGCTGGAAGACGTCACCCTCGCCGATCTCGCTTCCTTCCGACGCTCCGGCCTGCTCGGCCTCCAAGTGACCGCCACGATCGACATCCGCCCCGAGAATCCGGAGCTGGACGACCAGGACATCGACCTCACCGATGTCGAGCAGCAGGCGGAGGACGCGATCGACAGGTCCGTCGCAACAGCTGCCGCAGCTCGGGTGGATGCGGTCATCGAAGAGCACCTGCGGAAGTACCCGACGGGCAGCGTCCTCGTCGAGCACGGCGCAGACCCCTACCACGAATTCGTCGACGAGAAGCTCCTCGAGGGAGCAAAGTCGGCGCGCCGTGTGGTCGCCGCTGGCGAATTCGGCGCGACCACGTGCACACGCATCTTCGGATACTCACACCGCCTCAATGCCCTGATGAACTTGCACGAACGCTCCACGAACTCCGGTGGCAGCACGTTCGCGCTCCACTCCCGCGAGGAGCTCGGCGGACTCGTCCAGGCCCTGAGCCCCCAGCCCATTCACGCCGACCCCACGGAGGTGGCCTGAGATGAAGCTCGTGTGGAACGAGACCAATGCCGGACGGACGTCGCTCGGGATCCAGGCCGGCAGCCTGGGCGAGACCGCGCCCTTCCCCCGCGAGCTGATCCTCGATACTCGGGTCGACGTGCGCCCACCCGACCGCCTCTGGGTCGCCGCGGCGCTGTGCTTCGGCACCGGCCTCGCCGGGACCTGGGACGCGAGCACCCTCATCAGCACCCAGGTCCGGGCAGCGGTCGGAGAGTTCCTCGGTCCGGACGTCCCGTTTAACCCGACGGTCTCCGACGACGCGTACCAGTGGTACCCCGGTGGTGGCTCCGCGATGGTGATCGCCGGTCCCGGCTCGACATTGGACAGCAATCCCGACATGGGGAACGCGACCTTCGTCATCGAGCTGCGGGAGCTCGGCGACTGGGCAGGGCGGCTCTACAGCATCGACCGACTGGTCACCGCGACCAATGCGTTCCTCCACGCGAGCACACCTGGCACTGCCAATCCAGTCGGCCCCTATCTGGGGACTGCAGTCCTCCTGGCGACCGAGCTCCACATGGACCAGCTCATCCTCGACCTCACCGTCTTCGACGAGGTCGACCCGCAGTGGTGGAGTCGAGCGGTACGGCTGTGCGCAGCCGTGGGCATCGATCTGCAGACTCACACCACTGACGTCCTCACCTCGGAAAGCTGAGCCCATGACCCGCAATATCCTGATGCCCGTGCGCACCGTCGCGGAATGGGGTGGCGTCCATGAATGGACCGTCGATGCCGCGCAGAGCCTCCTGAGCGCCGGGCACACCGTCACCTTCGTGGGCCAGGGAGTCGTCTTCGAGGAGCGTGCCCGCGCCACCGGCGCAGACTTCATCACGGTGGACTGGGGGGACTGGAAGTCCTCGGCCGAGCAGGTCGCAGGCGACCCCCGAGCGAGGGCTGCTGATCTGATCTTTGCCCACGCCCCTCACGCCCGCATGCTCGGGCTCGAGCTCTCCCGCAGGCTCGGAACAGAGCTGTACGTGATGATCCACGGCGCTTACCACGACTACATGTACACCTGGTCGCACCATGCGACAGGCTTTCTCGCCGCGAGCCCGTCATTGGTGCATTTCACGCACCGGTTCGGCCGTGTCGAGCCGTGGAAGGTCTCCCTGGTTCCCAATGCAGCTCCCCGGGCCGCATTCGACCTCCCGCTCCGAACTCTCGACGAGCGGACCTCGGACGGGGTGGGGCGCGTGGTCACGGCGGCTCGCCTGGCGCGGGACAAGCTCAGCCAGATCGAGCCAACACTCCAGACGATCGCCACTTGCGCCCAGCTGCGACCGGATCTCCGGTGGCAACTGGATGTCTACGGGGACGGGCCGGAACGCGACTCCTTCGAGCGTGCGTACCGTACTGGTCTTCGAGCGCTACCCAATGCCAGGGTCGAGTTCCACGGCTGGATCGAGCCCCACGAGGTGCCGTTGAAGATGAATGATTCCGTGGTCGGTATCGCCGCCGGAATGACCGGTGTGCGCACCATCGCCTCCGGGGCGCTGTGCGTGGGCGTCGGAGCCCGCAGCTTCGTCGGTGTTCAGCAGGGGCAGAACCTCCGCGCCGGCCTCTGGAGCAACTTCGGAGATCATGGCACGATGCGCTTCACGGCCACAGACTTGCAGGACGATCTTCGAGCCTATCTCGACACGGCACGCTACGACGATGCCGTGCGCGACGCCCGGGAGATCCTTCGACGGACGAACTCGCAGGAGGTCGTGGACGGGGCGATGCTCTCAGCACTTCAGTGCTGACCGCGACGATGCCGTCATAGCGCGTCGGCGCGCCAATGGCGAGGCGCCGCCACCGACTCCTCCTCCGTCACCAAAGCGAGAGCGGCCGACATTCCAGCTTCGAACTCCGCGGGGGAGGGAGGAAAATGCCCTTCCCTCCCTTCATAGTTCAACTCGGTGAGCAGATCCCTGGCGTGCGCCGCCCGGTAGGCTTCCGCAAACGGGACATAATGCTGCGCCACATGCCAATCATTAAGGTTGTTGGCATATAGAATCCGATTGCCACGTTGCACTGCGTAGGTACGGATGGCAGAATAGTCAGGCCCTGCATCCTCGGTCCAGTCAACATCGAAATCGATGCTCCAAATACCATTCGGCGCGGCATTCGGATACACATGTTCAATATAGGCGCGCTCCACGCCATGGGAATCAGGCTTGCCGTCGTACAGATAGCCATGGATGTGCGTCTGAGGATTGAACGCGAGGGTGATGGCACCTTCGATCCGGGCCCCCACCTGCAGCGCCGCGTACCCACCACCGGAAGAGCCCGAGAGGATCAGGGTGCGGGCGCTCATCGCGTTGGCTGCACGCACGACCTGCTCCGCAATGATGTCGAGGAGACCAAGCCCCGGCCATCCCGTATACCAGGCCAGCTGGAGCTTGGGATCCAGATGCAGCGTGGGGTCAGCGATATAGAGGGAGCTCAGCCCCAGCTTCCGGATGGAGGCCATCCGTTCGAAGCGGGGAAGAGTGTACCGATCCCGGTCGAGCGCACCATGGAAGGAGACGACCAGAGTGCGGCCCCCGTCATTGATGCCCAGGGAGTCGAGCATTCGGCCACCCCCGAGGTCGTGGCTCCAGCGCACAGCACCAGGCTCACGCGGGAACCTCTCCTCACGCGGATCCTCGGTAATGACGAGCGGGGCGAAGGAGCCGTCGACGCCCGGATCAGGCACAGGGGTGGGATGCACGGGGTCCTCTGAACGGGGTCTAGACGATCGGTCACACGCCCAGAACGGGCCAACGGCCCTACGATAACAGAGCGCACCAATACCGCATTTCGCCGTTTTCCGCCCAGGTACTCGAGTCCCACTGTCCATACCGGTTCGGTCTGCATAGACTCCCCGACGTGAAACAACCTGATTCCGATCTTCTCGCAGAGCTCCTCGCCGAGGTCGAAGCGCTGCGGGCAGAGGTCCGCGCACTCACCACGCCCCGGCACGGTGAGCGCACGATCCTCGGGGAGAACGTCCGCATCGACCCGGCTTGCACTTTGATCAGCCGGGAGAACGCCACGATCCGGATCGGTGACCACACCCAGGTGTGGCGCGGTGGCGAGTGGACGGGACCGGTCACCGTCGGCAAGCGCGTCTTCGTGAACCAGGGAAGCTACATTCGTCCCCTCGTCACGATCGAGGACGACGTCTCGCTGGGCCCGTTCGTCCGGCTCATCACCGACTCCCATGACATCTCGTCGGGATCCCGTCGCACCGGCACGCCACGCAAGGACCCGATCCTTGTTCGACATGGAGCGTGGATCGGCGCGGGCGCCACGGTCATGGGCGGCGTGACCATCGGCGCCCGATCCATCGTCGCCGTCGGTGCCGTGGTGAATCGCGACGTCCCTGACGACGTCGTCGTGGCCGGTGTCCCGGCACGGATCGTCCGCAGAATCGTCGATCGCGAGCAGGGAGCAGTGGCCAACCTCGCGGCCTACCCTGCCAACCAGGCCGAGCACCTGAGCTGACCTCGCTCCGAAGTGCCGGCGAAGCGAGGGTCAGCTGCCGAAATCTGTGGGGCGCTCCCCTCCGACGAACTTCCACCGGATGGCCTCGACAGTGCGCTCGGCGGCCTCGCCGTCCCCGTAGGGATTCACGGCGTTCGCCATGCCGGTGTAGGCCTCCTCGGAGTCCAGCAGCAGGGAGACCTCGTCGACGAGGCGCTGCTTGTGGGTGCCGATGAGCTTCACGGTGCCGGCCACGACGGCCTCGGGGCGCTCGGTGTTCTCGCGCATGACGAGGACCGGCTTGCCGAGGCTCGGCGCCTCCTCCTGGACACCGCCGGAGTCGGTGAGGACCACGTCGGCGAGGCTCAGGGCACGGGTGAACTCCGCGTAGGCGAGCGGCTCGATCAGCACCACGTTGTCCAGGCCCTCGACGGCGGGGCGGATCGCGGCGCGCACCTTGGGGTTCTTGTGGATCGGGAAGACGATCGTCAGGTCCGGATACTTGCGGGCGATCTCCGCGACCGCGGCACCGATGTCCTCCATCGCGGAGCCCAGGTTCTCGCGGCGGTGCGCGGTCACGAGGAGTACGCGCCCGGCGGTGCCGGACTCCTTGGCCTGCTGCAGAGCCTCGAGCCGCTCGTCCTCGAAGTGCACCTCGAGGTTCGCGGTGGCGAACATGAGGGTGTCGATCACCGAGTTGCCGGTGATGACGATGTCGTTCTCACTGACCGCTTCGCGGGTGAGGTTCGACTTCGAGGTGTCGGTGGGGGCGAGGTGCAGCGCGGCGATCTGGCTGGTGAGCTTGCGGTTCGCCTCCTCCGGGAAGGGCGAGTTGATGTCGCCGGAGCGCAGGCCCGCCTCGAGGTGGATCACCGGGATCTGGCGGTTGAACGATGCGACCGCGGCACCCATGACGGTGGAGGTGTCGCCCTGGACGATGACGGCGTCCGGCTTCTCGTGCTCGAGGATCTGGTCCACGCCGGAGATCACCTTGGCGACGATCCCGTTGAGGGTCTGCCCGCTGGCCATGATGTTCAGGTCGTGATCGGGGACGATCTCGAACATCGTGTTCACCTGGTCGAGCATCTCGCGGTGCTGGCCGGTGACGACGGTGATGCTCTCGAGATCCTCGGCGGCCTCGATAGCCTTGATGATCGGGGCTACCTTGATCGCCTCGGGGCGGGTGCCGTAGATGGTCATGATGCGCAGTGCCATGGGAGTCCTCATCGGGGTATCAAGTCGGGGGACGGGGGGATGGATCAGTCTTTGGGCAGGACGGTGCTGGGGAACCGTTGCGCTGACATCTGGCGGTCGAAGATCGAGCCGAAGGGGTCCGGCTCGAGCTCCGGAGTGCTGTCCGCCCGCTCCGGTAGGTCGTCCTCGGGAAGGGTGAGCACGGCCGATGCACGCTGTGCTTCGCCGGCGAGGACTGCCTCGCGGAGGATGCCCATTGCCTCCGCTTCCCGGTCGCGCGCCATGCGATAGGTGAAGGAGCGATAGGTCGCGGAAACCTCTTTGGTGTCGCCGTCCATGACGATGCGACCCTTCTCCATCCAGATCACCCGCGAGCAGACATTCTCGATCGCCCGCGGCGCATGGTTGACCATGAAGACGGTGCCGGCGTTCTCGAGCAGCTCGTCCATTTTCGCCTTGGAGCGCCGGGAGAAGGTGGCGTCGCCGGTGGAGAGCGCCTCGTCGACCATGAGGATCTTGGGCTGGGCCATCACGGAGATGGCGAACTTGAGACGCGCGGCCATCCCGGAGGAGTAGGTGCGCATGGGAAGGTCCACGGCGTCCCCCAACGCAGAGAGCTCCGCAGCGCCGGGCACGAGTTCCTCCGCCTCGTCCGGGGTCATCCCGAGGGCGAGGAAGCCGAGCTTGATGTTCTCCGCACCGGTGAGGTCGCTCATGAGCGCCGCACTCACTCCGAGCAGCTGGGGCCGCGCGCTCGTGAAGACAGAGCCGGAGGTGGGCGGCTCGACGCCGGCGAGCATGCGCAGGAGTGTCGACTTGCCGGAGCCATTCCGACCGATGATGCCGATGAACTCTCCCTCGCGCACGGTGAGGTCCACCCCGCGCACCGCGGAGACAGAGACCATCGACTTGCGCGGGGCGATCCTTCCCAGAAGTCCAGTGCGGGGAGCCCTGTCCGTACGCGCAGTCTTGTAACGCATGCGCACCCGGTGAGCCACAACAGTGAGAGGGGATTCCTCCGGGGCGACCCAGAGCGTATCCTTCGGCTCGCCGTCTTCCTCCGCCTCATCGACGTCGAGGTCCGGCTCGTCCTCGGGGTCGAGATCAGCCGAGCTCTCGGCCATAGCTCTCCTCCGCTCTCCAGAAGAAGATGAAACCAACCACAAGGATCCCAACCGCCCACCCGGCGGCGATCAGCCAGGACCTCAGCTCCGGTACCCGCCCGTCCATCAGGACAGTTCTCATCATTCCGATGATCTGGTAAAGCGGGTTCAGCTCGAGCACCCCGGCCGCAGCAGGATCATCGACATAGCGGGTGATCGGGAACATCACTCCCGAGCCGTACATGAGGAAGCGGCTGAAGACGCCCAGCACGTTCGCCATGTCGGGCAGATGGAAGCCGATCCTCGCGGTGATGAACATGAGGCCCAGGTTGAGGACCGTCTGGATGAGGAAGATCGGGACCAGCAGGGGCCAGGTGAGCGTGGGGATCTCGTGCGGAGGAAGCACCACGATCGCGAAGCACATGACGCCCATCGTGAAGACGGCCGTCATCGTCGCCTGGAGCACGGCCGCGATCGGGATCGACGCCCGGGGGAAGGTGAACGCCTTGATCATCGACTTGTTGGCACGGAGGACCCCCGCTCCCCCCGCGATGGAGGTCGAGGTGGAGCGGAACAGCAGGATCCCGATGAGCAGGAAGGCGGCGAAGTTCTCCATGTCGCCGCCCGCCCCCAGCACGAGGCCGAAGATGATGAAGTAGAAGCTCGAATCCACGAGCGGTCGCAGCACGAGCCACACGTTCCCCAGCCGCATCCGGGAGTTCTGGGTGGAGGCACGATGGCGGGCGTCGTACCAGATAAAATGCCGGCGCTGCCACAGTTGCTGGATGTACTCCCCCAGTGGAGGGCGGGTACCGATCCGGCTGAGCCCGCTCGGGTCGAGGCCCTTGGCCTCGAGGGCGCGCTTCGCGTCGGCGGTGCTCTTCACCTCACTCGCCACTGATCGACTCCTCGGCATCACGGAGCGCGACCGAACGGTACGCGCGGACGTATAGTCTCATCATCGCTGACCATGTCCGTTCTGCCGCCTCTGCGCGACCTCGCCCAGAGAGCTCCTCGCGGCGCTCCGCGTCGGCGATCAACGTGGTGATCGAGGAGGCCAGCGAGGCGATGGACCCGGCCTCCGCGAGCTCCCCGATCAGCTCACCCTGCGGGTCCTGCACGGTCTCCCGCAGCGCCGGCAGATCACTGACCACCACGGGGCGGCCGAGTGCGAGGGCCTCGGCGGGCTTCTGCGGGGTGACGGTCCGCGTGACCTCGAGGTCCTTGCGCGGCACGACCACCACGTCGAGCGCCTGCACCCACGTCCGTGCGCTGCCGGCGGGCACGCGACCGGGCATGTGCAGGCGATCGGAGATTCCCAGCTCGTCACCCAGCTCCCGCAGAACTGGCCCGGACACCCCGTCCCCGACGAGCACCACGTGCACGCGGTCGCGCACGGCCTCGGGCATCGTGTCGTCATCGATGATCGCGGCCGCAGCGCGCAGAAGCACGTCGAAGCCCTCGTAGTCCACGAGGGCGCTCACCGCGCCGATCGCGAGCGCGTCCTCCGGGACGTCGCTGCGGAGGCGCTCTCGAGCGGCGGCAGGAGTGAGGTCCTCCCTGAGCAGCGTCTCGTCGACCCCGTTGGGGACCAGTGTGATCCGCGCCGCGGGAACTCCCCGCTCCACGAGCACGTCCGCCATGGTCCGGCTCAGCGTCACCACGGCGCCCGCCTCGCGGGCGAGCGACGCCTCCGCCTCGACGATGCGGCGCACCTTCTCCGAGCTTGCGGCCGCCGCGCGGGTCTCCTTGCTGCGATGGGAGGCGATCCAGGTCTGCTCCATGAGGCCGCGCACCTCGAAGATCCACGGGATCCCGGTGGCGGCGCTGACGGCCTGGGCGACCAGGGCGTTGCGGTAGTCGGTGGTCGCGTGGAGCACATGGGGGCGAAACTCGGTGACGAGGCGCAGGGCCTCGGCGACCTCCTGGTCCAGGCGCTCTTCCGGGGTGGCGCCGAGCGTCGCGGGGAGGGTGCGGCGGTAGCGGATACCGTCGATCGTGTCCTCATCCTCGCACAGCGGCTTGCCCACCATGACGGGATAGCCCGTGCGGGTCAGCGCAAGGGACTCGATCCCGTTCGACGCAAGTGCGGTGAGGATCTTGTGCGTGCGCAGGGCGTAGCCGGACTGCGTGTGCGGCAGCGAGTTCGTGATCAGGTGGAGTACGCGGAGCGGCTCGCCTTGCGGGGTGGGGTCCAAGTCGCCCAAGCAGGGCGACTGGAGGCGGTGGCCGACCTCGAGGATGTCGAGCTCGCTGCGCAGTCGCCGCGCCTGGGGCGTGCCGCCGCGACCGGCAGCGTCGAGGGACTCCACGGCGCCGCTGAGGTCGCCCGCGGTCCACAGCGCGCGGGCGCGGGTGCTCGCGGGGGCGTTCGCGGGGAGCAGGTCAGTGCGGTCCAGGAGCACGGCGACCTCGCCGGCGGTCCGGGACCCCTCGGCGCGTGCAGCGATGAGGTGCTGCAGGGCACTGTTCTCGTCGCCGGCCATGAACGCGCCGAGGGCGGCCACCCCGTCACCGCGCGGTACCCGAGCCGCAGCGCTCCGGAGCCCCCGGCCGATCCGGCGCCGCGCTCCCATGGGAAGTCTCCGGCTCACCTGGATCGCGAGAAGGGCGGGGTCGTCGAGCAGATGCTGCGCCGCGGCCTGCACGAGGAGCCGTGCATTCCGGAGAAGGTGGCGCTGACCGGGCACGGTACCCCTCGATCGTCTGGATGGCGTTTCTGGACGACTGCGATCCTAACGGCGTTGCGCAATGCGAGCAGGAACCGGTCGTCTTCTGCACGCCAAGGCTGTGCTCCAGTCCACGACACCAGAGCACCAGTTCACCCTCCAGTTCCCTTCAAGCCATCTCACCCCGTACTGATCACTTACGATCAGGAAAGTCTCCCGGGCTCTTCGCTCGCCGACCTCCCGAGAAAGGCACGTCGCCGCCATGACGGACGTCAGTTCCCCCCGCCCCCTCACCCTCTCCGTCATCGGAGTCGGCTACCTCGGCGCCGTGCACGCTGCCGCGATGGCAGAGCTGGGACATCGTGTCATCGGACTCGACGTGGACGCAGACCGTGTCGCCGCCCTTTCAGAGGGACGCTCCCCGTTCCACGAGCCGGGATTCGACGAGCTGCTCCTCCGCAACGTCCGGAGCGGGCGACTGACCTTCACCACGGACTACGCGAAGCTCACTGACGTCGACGTCCACTTCCTCGCCCTGGGTACGCCCCAGCGTGCCGACGGTCTGGGCGCCGATCTCTCGTACATCGAATCCGCTCTCGACGCGCTGGTGCCGCTGCTCGAGGCGCGCGACGGGAAGCCCACCCTCATCGCCGGCAAGTCCACCGTGCCCGTCGGCACCGCGCGCGGGCTCCACGCCCGGATCACGGCGATCGACGGCGTCGCGCTCGCCTGGAACCCGGAGTTCCTCCGCGAGGGGTTCGCGGTCGAGGACACTCTGCGTCCCGATCGCCTGGTCTACGGGGTCGCGGATCAGGGGAACGCCAGCACGGAGATCTCGCTCCTGGACACGGTCTACGCGGAGCTGATCGGCCTCGAAATCCCCCGCAAGGTCTACAACTTCGAGTCGGCGGAACTGGTCAAGGTCTCCGCGAACTCGTTCCTCGCCACAAAGATCTCCTTCATCAACGCGATCTCCGAGCTGTGCGACGTCACCGGTGCCGATGTCAACGACGTCGCCGAGGCGATCGGCATGGACGACCGCATCGGCGCAAAGTTCCTCCGGGCCGGTATCGGTTTCGGCGGCGGTTGCCTGCCCAAGGACATCCGCGGTCTGCTGTCCCGCGCCGGTGAGCTCGGCTCCGTGGACAGCTTCGCCTTCCTTAGAGACATCGATGCGATCAACACGGGCCGGCGCGAGTACGTGGTGCGCCTCGCGAAGCGGCTGCTCGACGGCACGCTCGACGGCAAGCGGGTCGCCGTCCTCGGCGCGGCCTTCAAGCCGGACACCGACGACGTGCGCGATTCCCCGGCACTCGACATCGCGCTCAAGCTCTACTCCGAGGGCGCGAAGGTGTCGATCACCGATCCCGCGGCCAACGAGAACGTCCGTCGGCGTTACCCGTCCTTCCACGTGGAGGACTCCGTCGAAGAGACGCTCCGCGACGCCGAGCTCGTCCTGCTGCTCACGGAGTGGAAGGAGTACCGGGAGCTCGATCCGGCCTCGGTGCGAGACCTCGTGGCGACGGCGCAGATCATCGACGGGCGCAACGCCCTCGATCTCTCCGCCTGGCGCGCTGCGGGTTGGCAGGTGGAGGCGCTCGGCCGTCCCTGAGCGCTCGAGCTGAAAAGGGCCCGATCGGATCGCTCCGACCGGGCCCTCTTCGCAGTTCGGCGCCCCTCAGCCCTCCAGGTACTCCCGCAGCGCCTCGTCCTGGTCGCGCACCGTGAAGCCGGTCGCCTCGATGCGCGCGAGGTCGAGCACGGAGCTGCGGGGGCGAGGGGCGATGCTGCCGTCGCCCTCGGCCTTCCCCTGGCCGGCGTAGTAGTCCGCGGTCGCGACGGGGGTGACGCGGGCGGGGTCGTGGCCGGTGAGCGCGAAGACGCGCTGGGCGATGCCGGCCCAGGAGAGGGCCTCTCCCCCGGCGCTGAGGTGGTAGACGCCGGCCTCGGGGCGCGCCTCGAGGAGGTGGTCGATCGCGGCGGCGAGGTCGCTGGTGAAGGTGAGGCGGCCGATCTGATCGTCCACCACGGAAGGGTCCACGCCGCGCTCGGCGAGGCGCGCCATGGTAGTCACGAAGTTGCCGCCCTCGCCCACGACCCAGCTGGTGCGGAGGATGTAGTGGTCGGGCAGGGTCGCGACGAGGCGGTCGCCGGCTGCCTTGGTCTGCCCGTAGACGCCGAGCGGGCTCACCGGCTCGTCCTCGGTGTGCTGCGCGGCGGTGCCGTCGTAGACGTAGTCGCTCGAGACGTGCACGAGCGTCGCACGCTGGGCGCGGGCGCGCTCCACGAGCCGGGCCACGCCGTCGACGTTCACGGCCCAGGCCTGCGCGCGGCCCTCGGGCGTCTCCGCCGTGTCCACCGCGGTGTACGCGGCGGCGTTGACGATGGTCCCGTAGGGCGTGAAGTCGAAGGCCTCGACGGAGGCGGCGTCGGCCAGGTCGAGCCGGTCGCGGGCCACGAGGTCCACGTCGGCCCGCTCCGCCCAGCGCGCAGCGAGGGCGCGGCCCAGCTGGCCGTTCGCGCCCACCACGAGGGTGCGGCGCGGCGGCACGGGGGTGACGTCCGCGAGGCGCGGATGCGCCACGTCCTTCGCCGAGAGCTCCGCCTGCTCGAGCGGGATGGGCCACGGGATGGCGACGGTCTCGTCGGCCAGGTTGAGGAAGGTGTACTGCGCCTGCGCCCCCTCGGACCAGTGGTCATTGACGAGGTACGTGTACGCGGCGGGCGCGCTGATCGTCTGGAAGGCGTTGCCCACGCCGCGGGGCACGAAGATCGCCGTCTCCGGCGTGATCTCGTGACAGTAGGCGGTGCCGAAGCTGGGCCCCTCGCGCAGGTCCACCCAGGCGCCGAACACGGCGCCCGTCGCGACGGAGATGTACTTGTCCCACGGCTCGGCGTGGATGCCGCGGGTGACGCCCTCCGCCTGGTTGAAGGAGATGTTGTTCTGCACGGGGCCGAAGTCCGGCAGCCCCGCGGCGGTCATCTTGGCCCGCTGCCAGTTCTCCTTGAACCAGCCGCGGTTGTCCCCGGGCACGGGGAGGTCGATGACGAGCAGCCCCGGGATCGGGGTCTCGTGGACGGCGAGCGTGCGCTGCTGGCCCGCCGCGGTCACTGGCCCACCTTCGCGTACTTCGCCTCGGTGGCCGCCTTCTGCGGTCGCCACCAGGCCTCGTTCTCGCGGTACCAGTCGATGGTCGCGGCGAGGCCCGCCTCGAAGTCCTGGAAGGAGGGCTTCCAGCCCAGCTCCTCGCGCAGCTTCGTGGAGTCGATCGCGTAGCGCATGTCGTGGCCGGGGCGGTCGTTGACGTGGTCGTAGTCGCCGGCGTCGTGGCCCATGAGCCGCAGGATCGTCTCGACGACGTCCTTGTTGGACTCCTCGCCGTCCGCGCCGATCAGGTAGGTCTCGCCGATCCGGCCGGAGTCGAGGATCGTGAGCACGGCGGAGGAGTGGTCGTCCGCGTGGATCCAGTCACGCACGTTAAGCCCCGCGCCGTACAGCCGCGGCTTCACCCCGTCGATGAGGTTCGTGATCTGGCGGGGGATGAACTTCTCCACGTGCTGGCGGGGCCCGTAGTTGTTCGAGCAGTTCGAGATCGTCGCCTGCACACCGAAGGACCGCGCCCACGCCCGCACCAGCAGGTCCGAGCCCGCCTTGGTGGAGGAGTAGGGGCTCGAGGGGTTGTACGGGGTGTGCTCGGTGAAGCGCGCCGGATCGTCCAGCTCGAGGTCGCCGTACACCTCGTCGGTCGAGATGTGGTGGTACCGGGTCCCGTGCTTGCGCACCGCCTCGAGCAGGGTGAACGTGCCGAAGAGGTTGGTCTGCAGGAACGGGCTCGGGTCCTCGAGGGAGTTGTCGTTGTGCGACTCCGCGGCGTAGTGCACGACGGCGTCCGCCTGCTCCACGAGCGGATCCACCGTCGCGGCGTCCGCGATGTCGCCCACGACGAGCTTGACGCGGTCCTCGGGCAGGCCGGCGAGGCTCGCCTCGTTGCCCGCGTAGGTCATCTTGTCCAGCACGGTGACGGTGTCATCCGTGTGCTCGACGACGTGGTGGACGAAGTTGCTGCCGATGAAGCCGGCGCCGCCGGTGACGAGAAGGTGACGGGACATCAGTGGGTTCCTCCGGGGGTGGTCTCACGGTCGAGGACGTCGAGCAGGTAGCGGCCGTAGCCGGACTTCACGAGGGGCTCCGCGCGCTCGCGCAGCTCGTCGTCGGAGAGGTAGCCCATGCGCCAGGCGATCTCCTCGGGCGCGCCGACGGACAGGCCCTGGCGCTTCTGGACGGTGCGGATGAACTCGCTCGCCGCGGCGAGGTCGTCGAAGGTGCCCGTGTCCAGCCACGCGGTGCCGCGGGTGAGCACCTCGACCTGCAGCGTGCCGTCCTCGAGGTAGGTGCGGTTCAGGTCGGTGATCTCGAGCTCGCCGCGGGGCGAGGGCGTGAGGGCCTTCGCGCGCTCGGGGACGGTCTCGTCGTAGAAGTACAGGCCGGGGATCGCGAGGTTCGAGCGCGGCTTCTCCGGCTTCTCCTCGAGGGACACGGCGCGACCGTCCTCCCCCATCTCGACGACGCCGTAGGCGCGCGGGTCGCTGACCCAGTAGCCGAACACGGCCGCGCCCTCGACGTCGGTGTAGCGCCGCAGCTGCGAGCCCATGCCCTGCCCGTAGAACAGGTTGTCGCCGAGCACGAGCGCCGCCTTCTCGCCGTCCAGGAACTCCTCACCCAGCACGAAGGCCTGGGCGAGACCGTCCGGCGAGGGCTGGACCTTGTACTGCAGGCTCACCCCGAACCGCGACCCGTCGCCCAGCACGCGCTGGAAGGCGGACTGGTCCTCCGGGGTCGTGATGACGAGGATGTCCTTGATCCCCGCGAGCATCAGCGTGCTCAGCGGGTAGTAGATCATCGGCTTGTCGTAGACCGGCATCAGCTGCTTGGAGACGCCGATGGTCAACGGATGCAGTCGCGAGCCCGTGCCGCCCGCCAGGATGATTCCGCGCATGCTGGTCATTATGGCAGTGCGTGGGGGAGAACCCCCGCCCGGACTCTGCAGGGCGCCCCGTCGCCCGCCCCTTTCCCGGCCTCCTATCCTCGAGCCCATGACCTTCGCCGGGATCCTCGCCTTCCTCGGGCTCGCCGTGGTGACGATGGACGTGCTCGGCGGCGTCATCGCCACCGGCGTGCTGCTGCGCGGCGGCGCCGTGCGCCACCTCCTCGCCTTCCTCGGCGGGTACACCGTGGTCGTCACCGCCGCGACGCTCGTGCTGCACCCCCTCCTCGCCTGGCTGAGCTCCGTGCTGCGGCCCGTGCTCGACTCCAACAACGCGATCGGCACCGTCGAGATCGTCGTGGGCCTCGCCCTCGCCGGCATCAGCGCCCACCAGTTCCGCGCCGTGACCCGGCCGCAGCAGAAGCACGGCCGCATCGAGGAGCGCTCCACCCCCACGCGGCTCGCCGCGACCCCGCTCGCCCTCGCCGGCGTCGCCTTCTCCGTGACCGCCCTCGCCGATCCCTCCTTCACGATCGCCGTGGGCATGGCCTCCCAGGAGCGGCACCTGTGGGCGCACATCGCCCTGCTGCTGCTGTGGAACGTCGTCTACCAGCTGCCGCTCGTCGCCGTGACGATCGCCGCCGCCTTCGGCAGGCACGAGCAACTGGTGGAGCGGGTGATGGCGGTGTTCGGCCCGCGCCGCCGCGCCCTGCAGACGGCGCTCGCGATCCTGCTCGCCCTCATCGGCCTCGCCGTGCTCGGCGACGGCATCTATGCGCTGATCAGCGGGCACGTGCCCTGGCTGCGGCAACTGATCATGCTGCGCTGACCGTCGGCCCCGCCGCCGCGTCGCACAATGGGGCTCTTCCCTCTGCCCCGCCCCGCACATCAGGAACCCGGAGACATCATGCCGCTCACCCCCGCGCAGATCCGCTCGCTCCCCACGGCGGTCCTCCACGACCACCTCGACGGCGGCCTGCGCCCCTCGACCGTGCTCGAGCTGTGCGCGGAGCTCGGCATCGAGACGCCCGCCGGCACCGCGGGCGCCGTCGCCGACTGGTTCTTCGACGCCGCGGACTCCGGCTCCCTCCCCCGCTACCTCGCGACCTTCGACCGCACCATCGCGCTCATGCAGCGACCGCAGGACCTCCACCGCGTGGCCCGCGAGTTCGTCGAGGACATGGCGGCCGACGGCGCCTGCTACGCCGAGACCCGCTGGGCGCCCCACCAGCACCTCGAGGGCGGGCTCAGCCTCGCCCAGGCCGTCGACGCCGTCCAGGCGGGACTCGAGGAGGGCATGGCGATCGCCGCCGAGGCCGGCCGCCCGATCCTCGCCGGGCAGCTCCTGTGCCACCTGCGCCACCTCCCGCCCACCGAGGAGCTCGTGCGCCTCGCCGCCGACCGCCGCGACGCGGGCGTGTGGGGCGTGGACCTCGCCGGCCCCGAGGCCGGCTTCCCCGCCTCCCTCTACGCGGGCCCCTTCGCCCTCGCCCACGAGCTCGGCGTGCACGTGACGATCCACGCCGGGGAGGCCGACGGCCCCGACTCCATCGCCTGCGCTCTCGCGCAGGGCGCGGAGCGGATCGGCCACGGCGTGCGCCTCATCGAGGACATCGGGGCCGACGGCGCCCGCGGCCCCGTCGCCGAGGAGGTCCACGCCCGGCAGATCTGCCTCGAGGTGTGCCCTAGCTCCAACCTGCAGACGGGCGCCGCCGCCTCCCTCGCCGCGCACCCCGCGGGGCGCCTCCTCGCCGGCGGCTTCACCGTCGCCATCAGCAGCGACAACCGCCTCATGTCCCGCACCTGCACGAGCCGCGAGCTCGAGCTCCTCGCCGGCGCCCACCGCTGGGAGCTCCCCGAGCTCGAGCGGATCACCCACACCGCGCTCAGCAGCGGCTTCGCCCCCGCGGAGCAGCGCGAGCGGATCCTCGAGGAGATCGTGCGGCCCGCCTACGCCGCCGCGCGCGACGCCGGCTGAGCGGGACGACGCCGCGCCCGCGCATCGGCCGCCGCCCGGGTCCGGTGACGGAGCAGACAGTCCACCGCGCCGCCGGGGGCTTGCGCCGGGAGCGAACAGTGGCAGGATTGCCGCTCGTGTCGAAGCACGCCCAGGGCGCCTCCCCCGTCGGAGAACCCGCACCGACCCCGTCGGACCCCTCCTCGGAGCAGCCCGCGCCCGCCGCACCGGCGGCTGCCAGCGCACCGAGCGCCCGCGTCGGCGATCCCGCCGGTGCCCCGCACAGCACCCCCGTCGGCCCCACCGCCGGCGCCGGCGCCCCTGCCGCCTCCGCCGCGCCCGCGGCGACCGCGGAGATCCCGGGCATGGCCGGCACCCGGCTCTCCCACCTCCAGCCGCGCTCCGCCCCCGGCCACGCGCACCACGAGCACACCCACCGCGGCCTCGGACCCGGCGGCACCCCGCGCGGCCACAAGCCGCTCCCGCTGCTCATGCTCGGCGCGCTCGGCGTCGTCTTCGGCGACATCGGCACGAGCCCCCTGTACGCGCTGCAGACGGTCTTCTCCACCCACCACAACGCCGTCGCCCCCACCGAGGGGGACGTGCTCGGCGTCATCTCCATGGTGCTGTGGTGCCTCATCATCATCGTCACCGTCAGCTACATCGGCCTCATCATGCGCGCCGACAACCAGGGCGAGGGCGGCATCCTCTCCCTCACCGCCCTGATCCTGCGCAAGCTCGACTCCGGCCACCGCCGCGAGATCGCCGTCGCCCTCGCGCTCGGCGTGATCGGCGCGAGCCTGTTCTACGGCGACTCCGTCATCACCCCCGCGATCTCCGTGCTCTCCGCCTTCGAGGGCATCGAGGTCACCGGCGGCGTCCCCAACGAGGTGATCCTGCCCGGCGCCGTCATCGTCCTCACCGCGCTCTTCGCCGTGCAGCGCTGGGGCACCGGACGGATCGGCGGGGCGTTCGGCCCGATCATGGTGCTCTGGTTCCTCACCCTCGCCGCGATGGGCCTGCCGCAGATCCTCGGCAACCCCTCGATCCTGCGCGCCGTCTCCCCGCACTACGCGCTCGCCTTCATGATCGACCGCCCGCTGGTCGGCTTCATCGCCATGGGCGCGGTCGTCCTCACCATCACCGGCGCGGAGGCGCTCTACGCGGACATGGGGCACTTCGGCCGCCGCCCGATCTTCCTCGCCTGGACCTGCCTCGTGCTGCCGGCCCTGCTCATCAACTACTTCGGCCAGGGCGCGCTGATCCTCGCGGACCCCACCACGATCGTGAACCCCTTCTTCTCCCTCGTGCCGGACGCCCTGCGCCTCCCGCTCGTGGTGCTCGCCGCCGCCGCGACCGTCATCGCCTCCCAGGCCGTGATCTCCGGGGCCTTCTCCGTGTCCCGCCAGGCGACCCGGCTGTCCCTCCTGCCGCGCCTGAAGGTCACGCAGACCGACAAGGAGCACGGCGGCCAGATCTACATCGGCCGGATCAACACGCTGCTGTTCCTCGGCGTGCTCGCGCTCGTGCTGATCTTCCAGCACTCCTCCGCCCTCGCCGCCGCCTACGGCCTCGCCGTCACCGCCACGATCATCCTCGTGCTCGCCCTGTTCCTGCTGCTCGCCCTGCGCATCTGGCACTGGCCGCTGTGGCGCGTGGTGCTCATGGCCGTCATCGTGGGCGGCCTCGAGCTGGTGCTGCTCGCCGCGAACGTCGTGAAGATCCCTGCGGGCGGCTGGCTGCCGCTGCTCATCGCCGCGGCGCTCACCACGATCATGCTCACCTGGAAGAAGGGATCGAAGCTGCTCTTCGGCCGCCGCCGCGCGATGGAGGGACCGATCGACGAGTTCGTCACCGGCCCCGCCCGCGAGGCGCGCCGCGTGCCGGGCCTGGCCGTCTACCCGCACGGCGACCCCACCACCGTGCCCCTCGCCCTGCGCACCAACGTGGCGATGAACCACGTCATCCACGAGCACGTCGTCATCGTGACGATGAAGCACCGCGGCGTGCCGCACGTGCACCGCGACGACCGCGTCTTCGTCGACGCCCTCGGCGACGAGTCCGACGGCATCGTCCACGTCTCCTACCAGGTGGGATTCCACGACAGCCAGGACGTCCCCGAGGCCCTGCGCATCGCCGTCGAGCAGCTCGGCGCACCCCATGCGCCCGACGAGGTCGACCGCTCCGCCTGCACAGCCCACGCTCCGGAGCTCGCCGTCGACCCCGAGCAGGCGATCTACTTCCTCTCCGTGTTCCGCATCGAACCGGGGGCCGACGACTCCCTGCCCCGCTGGCAGAAGTGGCTGTTCCGCATGCTCGAGCGGGCCTCCGCGAACCGCACCCAGGTGCTGCACCTCCCGCCCTCCCGCACCGTCGTGATGGGCGCCGAGACCGAGCTCTGACCGGCCGGGGCGGCCAGTCGGGGCAGGCGCCGGGGCGGGGCCGGGCGGGTCAGGCGGGGCGGCGGGCGGTGACGCGGTCGAGGATCTGGAGGTAGCGCTCGGCGAGGAGGTCGTCGTCGGCGTTGGCGGCGACCCAGGCGCGGCCCGAGTCGCGGACGGCGAGCTGGGAGCGGTCCGCGGCGAGGCGGCGCCACAGCTCGACCAGCGCGGCGGTGTCCTCCGGGGCGAGGACGTCCCCGGCCTCGGCCGCGCGCACGACGTCCGCCGCCTCGCCCGCGACGAGCGCCGTGATGTGGCGGCCGGTGGCGAGCAGCTCGTAGAGCTTCGAGGGGATCGTCCAGGCGAAGGGCTCCCAGTTCCGCAGGGAGACGACGACCGTGTCCGCCCAGCGGTACTGCTCCCCCACCTCGTGGTGCGCGATGCGCGGCAGCACCTCGACGGGGGCGCCGAGCTCCGCGGCGAGCAGGGTCAGGCGCCGCGCCTCGACGCCGTGGCCGATCATCCGCACGCGCAGCGGCACGCCCTCCTCGCGCAGCACGAGCGCGGCCCGCACGAGGGTCTCGAGACCCTGCGAGCGGCCCATGTTGCCGAGGTACAGCACCCGCAGCTCCGGATGGTCGCCCTCGGGGTGGTCCGTCATGCGGGGCACCCGGGCGAGGTTCGTGCCGTTGCGCACCACCTCGCTGTCCTCCACGCCCCGCTCGCGGAGGACGTCCGCGAAGCGGGAGGTGGTCGTGACGACGACGGCCGCCTGCCGCTGCCACAGGGTCACCCCGCGGTGCACGCGACCCTTGGCCCGGGCGATCGCCCAGCCGATCACCTCGCGCGCCGTGCCCGGGTCCGGGGAGTGGGCGACATCGGCGGGGAGCGCGGCCGCGGGCCCCACGTGGGTGACGAGGTCCGGCCAGGCGTCGCGCATCTCGGCGACGAGCGGGACCTTCCACTTCGCGGCGAGCATGCGGCCCACCATGAGGGTGGGGATCGCGGGCGCCGTCGCGATGACGACGTCGGGGCGGTCCCCGGGGCGGCGGAACCGGTCCAGGGACCGGCGCAGGGTGTCCCCCGCGGTGACGAGGTGGTCGGCGGTGCGGGAGGCGATGTCCGCCCCGTGGAGCAGGTAGGCGGTGCGCACCACGGTCTCGCCGTGCGCACCGCGCTCGACGGCGCCCACGCGATGGGCGCGGCGCTGCTCCGGCGTGGGCCGGCCGTCCGGGTAGTGCGGGACGGGGGCCATCACGGTGACCTCGTGGCCGGCCGCGAGGAAGCGCTCCACGAGCGCGCCCCATCGGCGCTGCGGGGCCCCGAACTCCGGGCCGTAGTAGTGGCTGAGCAGCAGGATCCTCATCCCTGCGGCGCCTCCTCGGAGCCGGCGGGCCGGAGGGCGAGCTCGGCGCGGCGCAGGTCCGCCGGGGAGAGGTGCCCCGTGGCGGGCGGCTGCTCGGCGGCGCGCGCGGCGCGGGCGGGGACGCTCAGGCGGATCGGCGCCGTGTGCTCGTGCTCGCCGGTGTGCGGCCGCAGCGTCTCCTCGAGGACGACGGCGGCGGGGACGAGCACCGTGGTCGTGGAGAGGCGGCCGCGGGTCACGCCGAGCGCGGCGATCGAGCGGTCGCGGTCCATGAGGTACACATCGCGCACCCGGCCCACGGCGGCGCCGTCGGAGCCGACGACGTCGACCCCGCTGAGGGAGGCCGCCTCCGCGGCCGTCAGCATCACGCTGCCCATCGTGTCCTGTCCTCCCGGTGGGCGCCGAGGAGCACCGGGACCGGATGGTCGGGCACGACACGACGCAGCGGCCCCACTGATGGTCAGCCGTTCAGGAAGTGTTGCACAAAGGTGCGGACATCCTCCACCGGTTCGCCGCCGGATGAGGACTGCAGCGCCCGCACGGACCTCTCCCGCACAGCGAGGCTCAGGAGCAGCGAGAACACGGCGCGGGACAGGAACACCGGATCTGTGCCGGGCGTCAGCAGGCCGCGCTCCGCGTAGGCGGCGAGGACCTGCTTGAGGATGTGCTCGTGCACGAGGCGCAGCCGCGACATGCGGTAGCGACCTGGGTGCTCGGGGTCCACGATCTCCGCGCTCAACGTCGCGATGAGCGTGATCGGCGGGCGACCCGGGTGCCACGGTCCCGCGAGCGCGGCGAGCAGCTGGGCCGGTGAGGTGGACAGCGCCTCCACCGAGTCGAGCAGGCCCTGGGCATGCGCCTCGAGCCGGTCGATCACGGCGTCCAGGAGGGCGGACTTCGAGGAGAAGTGGTGCAGCATCCCCGGGTGGGAGATGGCCGCACTGCGGGAGATCTCCCGCAGGCTCGAGCCGTGGTAACCGCGCTCCGCGAAGAGCACTGAGGCGCCGTCGAGGATCTGCTCGCGGCGGGCGGCGCCCTGGGCGGTCTCGGCCGTGGCCTTCGCCTCGGGCTCTTCCGCCGCAGGATCGAGCGACGCGACGGTCTTCACGGCGGGGCCGTGCTCGTCACCCGCGGCGTCGGAGTCGACGGCGGCGTCGTCGGCCTCGGTGCGCGGGGCCTCCTGCACGGCGGCGTCGAGCGAGTCGAGCGAGCGGACCGCGTCCCACAGGGGGCCCGGGGCCACGGCGGCCGCGGTCGAGCGGGCGTCGGGGGACTCCTCGCCGGCACGGTCGGAGAGGCTCAGCGCGAGCGGCGCCGGACCCTGCCCGGACACGCCGCCCTCGGGGCTCAGCATCTTCACGCCTCCGCGCCTGCCACGAGCAGCTCCGCGATCTGCACGGCGTTCAGCGCCGCGCCCTTGCGCAGGTTGTCCGCGACGGCGAAGAGCACGAGGCCCTTGCCGTCGGGCACGGACTGGTCCTGGCGGATCCGGCCGACGAAGGTGCCGTCCTTGCCGGCCGCGTCGAGCGGGGTGGGGACGTCCACGACGTTCACGCCGTCCGCCTGCTCGAGCAGCTCACGGGCGCGCTCCGGCGTGATCGGCCGATCGAACTCGGCGTGGATCGCGAGGGAGTGCCCGGACATGACGGGCACGCGCACGCAGGTGCCGGCGACGGCGAGGTCCGGCAGGCCCAGGATCTTGCGGGACTCGTGGCGCAGCTTCTGCTCCTCGTCGGTCTCGCCGGAGCCGTCGTCCACGAAGTTCCCGGCGTGGGCGAGCACGTTGAAGGCGATCGGCGCGGCGTAGACGCCCGGCTCGCCGAGGTCCACGGCGCCGCCGTCGAGGGCGAGCTCCTCCATCGAGTCGGCGCCCGCGCGCACCTGCTCCGCGAGCTCCTTCACGCCGGCGACGCCGGAGCCGGAGACGGCCTGGTAGGTGGCGACCTTGAGGCGGGTCAGGCCCGCCTCGGCGTGCAGCGCGCGCAGCGTGGGCATCGCGGCCATCGTGGTGCAGTTCGGGTTCGCGATGATGCCCTTGGGACGCTCGGCGGCGGCCTCCGGGTTCACCTCGGAGACCACGAGCGGCACCTCCGGGTCGCGGCGCCAGGCCGAGGAGTTGTCGACGACCACGGCGCCGGCCGCCGCGAAGCGCGGGGCGAGGGCCTTCGAGGTGGAGCCGCCGGCGGAGAACACGGCGACGTCGATCCCGCGGCCCTCGGAGGTGAGGTCCGCGGTCTCTGCGTCCTCGACGACGATCTCGAGGCCCGCGTAGCGCACGGTGCTGCCGGCGGAGCGGGCGCTCGCGAAGGCGCGCACCGCGGAATGGGCGACGGCGCGCTCGGCGAGCAGCGCGAGCATCACGCGGCCCACCTGGCCGGTCGCGCCGACGACGGCGATCACGGGGCCGCCCTCGACGTAGCCGGGGGTGCCGCTGAAGTCGACGGTGCTGGTGGTGCCGGTGCTCATCGTCCCGTTCCTCCGTAGACGACGGCCTCGGTCTGCTCGGCGTCCAGGCCGAAGGCCGTGTGGATCGCGCGGACGGCGGCCTCGAGGTCGCTCTGTGCGGTGACGACGGAGATGCGGATCTCCGAGGTCGAGATCATGTCGATGTTGATGCCCGCCTCGCCGAGCGAGCGGAACAGCAGCGCGGAGACGCCCGGGTGGGACTTCATGCCCGCGCCGATCAGGGACACCTTGCCGATCTGGTCGTTGTAGCGCACCTCCTTGTAGCCGATCGCCTCGTGCGCCTTCTCGATCGCGGCGAGGGCGGCGGGGGCGTCGGACTCCGGGAGGGTCAGCGAGATCGCGACCGTGTCATCGGTCGTCGAGGTGTTCTGCACGATCATGTCGATGTTCGCGCCGGAGTCGGCGACGACGTCGAACAGGAGCGCGGCGCGGCCGGGGACGTCCGGCACCTCGACGACGGTGATCTTGCCCTCGCTGCGGTCATGGGCGACGCCGGAGATGATCGGGGCCTCGAGGCCGGGGTCAGCGTGCTCGTCCACGGGGAGCTCCTTCGTGGGATCGGCCGCGTCGCGACGGGCGACGTCGGCGGCGGGGATGGTGACGGTCGGGTCGACGGGGACCACGCGGGTGGGATCATCGGTGACGATCGTGCCCAGGCGGCCCGAGTAGGAGCTGCGCACGTGCAGCGGTACCCCGTAGCGGCGCGCGTACTCGACGCTGCGCACCATGAGGATCTTCGCGCCGTTCGCGGCCATGTCCAGCATCTCCTCGCAGGTGATGAGCGGGACGCGGCGGGCGGAGGGGACGATCCGGGGGTCTGCGGTGAACACGCCGTCCACGTCGGAGTAGATCTCGCAGACGTCCGCCTCGAGGGCGGCGGCGAGGGCGACGGCGGTCGTGTCCGAGCCGCCGCGGCCCAGGGTGGTGATGTCCTTGGTGCTCGCGGAGACGCCCTGGAAGCCGGCGACGATCGCGACGGCGCCCTCCTCGAGCGCGCTGCGCACGCGGCCCGGCGTCACCTTGAGGATGTGGGCGCGGCCGTGCTCGCCGTCCGTGATGAGGCCGGCCTGGGAGCCGGTGTAGGCGCGCGCCTCGACGCCGACGGCGTTCAGCGCCATCGACAGCACGGCCATGGAGATCCGCTCGCCGGCGGTGAGCAGCATGTCGAGCTCGCGGGGCGGCGGGGCGTCGGTGATCTGCTCGGCGAGGTCGATGAGCTCGTCCGTCGTGTCGCCCATCGCGGAGACGACGACGACCACCTGGTGCCCGGCCTTCGCGTACAGGGAGATGCGCTCGGCGACGCGCTTGATCGACGCGGCATCGGCCACGGACGATCCCCCGTACTTCTGGACGACCAGGCTCATCTGACGGACTCCTCGGGTTCGGGCGGCGCCCCGGGGGCGCGCCGCTCGGTCGGTGCGGCGGATAGCGTCGCACGGCGCGCGACGCCCCCTCGACCGTCCGTTCGGGACTGGACAGGGGCCGGTCCACATTGTATGGACGATGCGCCCGGCGCGCCGTGACGTCCGTCGCGACGCCGATCCCGGACGGGGGTGGTGACGGACGGCTCAGCCGACCACGGGGACGACGAGGGTCGCCCCCGCGAGCTCGGCGCCCACCTCGAGCGGCGCACCGCCCGGCGCCCGCACCGCGCGCGTGCCGTCCGGGCCGCCGCCGAGCCCGATCTCGAGCTCAGCACCGGGGACGACGCCCAGCTCCCGCGCCCGCTGGAGCACGGCCGGATCCGCGTCGCTCACCCGCAGCACCCGGTACGCGCCCGCGGCCTGCACGGCGGCGAGGGTCAGGGCGTCCTCGGGATGGGAGGAGCGGTGCCCGGCATCCGGGATCGGGTCGCCGTGGGGATCCGCCGTCGGATGGCCCAGCGCCTCGTCGATGCGGGTCACGAAATTGTCGCTCACGGCGTGCTCGAGGCGCTCGGCTTCGTCGTGCACCTCGTGCCAGCCGTAGCCGAGCTTCTCGACGAGATAGGTCTCCAGCAGGCGGTGCCGGCGCACCATGGCGACCGCGCAGCGCAGCCCCACCTCGGTGAGGGCGACCGGCTTGTAGGGGACGCGCTCGACGAGGCCCTGCGCGTCGAGGCGCTTGAGTGTCTCGGTGACGTTGGCGGCGCTCGTGCCGAAGTGCTCGGCGAGGTCGCCGGTGGTCATCGGGTCCGCGCCCCACTCGGTGCGGGTCCAGATCACCTTGAGGTAGTCCTGGGCCACGGGGCTCAGCTGGTCCGGATGCACCCCGGCATCGTAGCCGGGGCGCCGGCGAGCGGGGACGGCACGGGCTCAGGCCCCGCCCGCGCCGAGCACCACGAGCGCGACGTTCAGGGCGACGATCAGCGCGACGACCACCCAGGCGATGATCGCGAGCGGCAGCGGGTTCGCCCGCTCGCCCAGCAGGGAGCGGCGCGAGGTGAGCACCACCAGCGGGATCAGCGCGAAGGGCAGGCAGAGGCTCAGCACGACCTGGCTCATGACGAGCGCGCCGGTGGGCTCGGCGCCCGCGGCGAGGACGAGCAGCGCGGGGATCAGGGTGAGGGCGCGGCCCAGCATGAGCGGCACGCGCACCTTCAGCAGGCCGCGGATGATCTCCGCCCCGGCGTACGCGCCCACCGAGGAGGAGGCGAGGCCGGAGGCGAGCAGGCCGATGCCGAACAGCACGCCGATCACGGGGCCCTGCGCGGCGGCTATCGCGGCATGGGCGCCCTCGATCGTGTCCGTCCCGGGGATGCCGGGGAGCGCCTCCGCGGCGAGGACGAGCATCGCGATGTTCACGAGCCCCGCGACGCACAGCGAGAGGACCACGTCGAGCCGGGCGCCGCGCAGCAGCAGCCCCACCCGCTGCGGGGACCCGCCGCCGCCGTGGCGGTCGCGCATGAGCCCGGAGTGCAGGTAGATCGCGTGGGGCATGACGGTCGCGCCGAGCATGGAGGCGGCGAGGAGCACGGTCCCGGCGCCGTCGAAGCGGGGCACGAGGCCGGAGGCGACGGCGGCGGGCTCGGGCGGGTCGACGACGAGGCCCGCGAGGAAGCCGACGGTGATCACGGCGAGCAGGCCGATGACGACCGCCTCGAAGGGGCGCTGCCCGCGCCGGGACTGCACGGCGAGCAGGGACAGGGAGACGAGGCCGACGATGACGCCGCCCAGCAGCAGCGGCAGGTCGAAGAGGATGTGCAGGGCGATCGCACCGCCCACGACCTCGGCGACGTCGGTCGCGATGGCCATGGCGGCGGCCTGCGCGAAGTAGAGCAGGCGGGCGCGGCGGCCCAGGGAGGCGCCGAGCAGCTGCGGGAGGGTGCGGCCGGTGACGGCGCCGAGCTTCGCGGAGAGGTACTGCACGAGCATCGCCATGAGGTTCGCCGCGACGAGCACCCACAGCAGGAGGTAGCCGTGGCGGGCGCCCGCGGTGATGTTGGCGGCGATGTTGCCGGGGTCCACGTAGGCGATCGCGGCGACGAAGGCGGGGCCCAGCAGGCGCAGGACATGACCCCGTCGCGGCGCGGCGGCCGCACCGTCGGCGACGTCGGCGGGACCGACGGCGGCGGTCGCGGGGGCAGGCTCGACCGGGCGGGCGGCCCTCTCGACGGGGGCGGCGGGCGCGGGGGTGCGGGTCTCGTCGGCCATGCGGTTTAACGTACCTTAAAACTCTCCCGGGCGGGAGTCGCGACACGGCGCAGAACGCCCGCCCGGCGCAGGGCCGGACGGGCGTGGTGGTCGAGCGGACGTGCGGGGCTCAGCCCCGCCGGTGCGCGTGATGCGCGCTCAGAGCGCGGCGTCCTCGCGCTCCGCCTCGAGCTCCTCGGGCATGCGGGAGGCGCGCATCTTGCGGCGCAGCGCCTCGAGCGCCATCGGCAGCACGGAGACCGCGACGAGCAGCAGCACGGCCGCCTCGAGGTGGTCGCGGATCAGCGCCACGCCGCCCAGGCCGTAGCCGAGCATCGTGATCAGCACGACCCACAGCACGGCGCCCACCGCGGACCACGTGTAGAACACGCGGCGCGGCATCTGGCCCACGCCCGCGACGACCGTGATGAAGGTGCGCACGATCGGCACGAAGCGGCCCAGCACGAGGGCGCGGCGGCCGTAGCGCTCGAAGAACTCGATGGTCTGGTCGAAGTACTTGCGCTTGAGGAAGCGGCCGTCGCGCTCGTAGAGCGAATGGCCCACCTCGCGGCCGATCTCGTAGCCCACCACGTTGCCGGCGAAGGCGGCGACGATCAGGGTGATCAGCGAGATGCCCAGCGGCGTCGTGAGCTCCCCGCCGTGGGAGAACATGCCGATCGCGAAGAGCAGCGAGTCGCCCGGAAGGATCGGGAAGAACAGCCCGCACTCGATGAAGACGATGAGGTGCGCGACCCACCAGAAGGCGGTGCCGAACTGCGCGAGCAGCTGGGCGGGGTCCATCAGCAGGTGGATCAGATCCATGGGGGCGGGGCCTTCGTTCGACGGGACGGGCGACGGGCGCGGGCGCCTGCCGGGCACGTCGGGTCGCGCCCTTCTCATCATCGCCCGGCGATCCCGATTCTGCGAGGACGCGTGGTGCAGACATCATGCGAGGCCTGTGGAGGTGCTGTGTGCGCGGGGCCGACGGGCCGCCGTCGGCCCCGCGCACGTCCGGATCAGGCGCCCGGGACGTCCCGCTCGATCTCCGCGAGCCACGCCTTCGAGGCGGCGTCCGAGGGCATCCGCCAGTCCCCGCGCGGGGAGAGCGAGCCGCCCGCGAGCACCTTCGGCGCGTTGGGCAGGGCGGAGCGCTTGAACTGGTTGGAGAAGAAGCGCCTCGTGAACACCGTGAGCCAGTGCTTGATCTCCTCGCGTGTGTAGGCGCGATGGTCCTCCGCCTTGTAGCCCGCGGGCCACTCCCCTGCCTCCTGGTCGCCCCAGGCCTGATGGGCGAGGTAGGCGATCTTGCCGGGGCCGTAGCCGCGGCGCAGCACGTGGTAGAGCGTGAAGTCGTGCAGCGCGTAGGGGCCGATGGAGTCCTCCGTGGACTGCGCCTTCTCCCCCGCCTTGGTGGGGATGAGCTCCGGGGAGATCTCGGTGTCGAGCACCGCCTGGAGCACGTCGGCCGTCGAGGAGTCGAACAGCCCTTCCGCGATCACCCAGCGGATGAGGTGCTGGATGAGGGTCTTCGGGACGCCGGCGTTCACGCCGTAGTGGGACATGTGGTCGCCCACCCCGTAGGTGCACCAGCCGAGCGCGAGCTCGGAGAGGTCACCGGTGCCCACGACGATGCCGCCGTGATGATTGGCGAGGCGGAACAGGTAGTCGTAGCGCATGCCGGCCTGGACGTTCTCGAAGGTCACGTCGTAGACCTCCTCGCCCGCGCCGAAGGGGTGGCCCATGTCCTTCAGCATCTGCGTGGAGGCGGGGCGGATGTCGATCGTCTCGAAGGTCGCGCCGATCGCCGTGGAGAGCAGCTCCGCGTTCGAGCGGGTGTGCTCCGTCGTCGCGAAGCCCGGCATCGTGTAGGCGAGGATCTCGGAGCGGTCCCGGCCCAGGCGGTCCATGGCCTGCGCGCACACGATCAGCGCATGCGTGGAGTCGAGGCCGCCGGAGACGCCGATGACGGGCCGTGCGCCGCCGGGCTCGTCCCCGCCGATCGCGCGGAGCCGGCGCACGAGCCCCGCGACCTGGATGTTGTACGCCTCGTAGCAGTCCTGGGCGAGGCGGGCCGGGTCGTCGGGCACGAAGGGGAAGCGGTCCTGGTGTCGGCGCAGCGGGCCGGTCGCGGGCCGCGGGCCCGCCTCCCAGGCCCCCTCGGGGAAGACGCCCCCGGTGAGCGGGGCGTACGCGAACCAGCCCTGTCCCTCGCCGCCCTCGACCTCGGCATCGTCGTCGGCGTCGGCCTCCTCGAGGTCACCCTCGAACGGGCCGAAGAGACGCACCTCGGGCCAGGTCGTGAACGTCGAGAGCGCCTCGGCATGCGTGCGGCGGTTGTCGTCGAAGGTGTTCTGGCGCCGACGCTCCGCGACGATCCGGTCGAGGTCGACGTCCACGATCGTGTGCCGCACGCCCTGCGGGAAGCGCTCGGACTCCCCCAGCAGGTCACCGCACTCGTAGACGAAGGTCTGGCCGTCCCAGGCGAGGTCGGTCGTCGACTCCCCCTCGCCCGCGGCGGCGTAGACGTACGCCGCCTGGCAGCGGGCGGAGGCGGAGCGGGCGAGGAGCTTGCGGTCCTCGGCGCGGCCGATCGTGATCGGCGAGCCCGAGAGGTTCACGAGCAGGGTCGCGCCGGCGAGCGCGGCCTGGGCCGAGGGCGGCACCGGCACCCACATGTCCTCGCAGATCTCGACGTACAGGCGCAGCCCCGGGACGTCCTCGACGGTGATGATGCCGTGCGGGGTGAGCGCGTGCTCGGTGCCGCCCAGGCGGACGGTCTCCCCCTCGGCGTCGTCCCCCGGCGCGAACCAGCGGCGCTCGTAGAACTCGCGGTAGGTGGGGAGGTTCTGCTTCGGGGAGATGCCGAGGACCTCGCCGCGGTGGATCGTCACGGCGCAGTTGAAGATCCGCGAGCGGTCCCGGGCGCGCAGCGGCACCCCGACCACGATGATCGGGAACAGCTCGCGGCTCGCCTCGAGCAGCGTGAGCACGGCCTGCTCCGCGGCGTCCAGCAGCGGCTCCTGCAGCACGAGGTCGTCGAGCGAGTAGCCGGTGAGCGAGAGCTCGGGGAACACGGCGACGCCCACCTGCTGCTCGTGCAGGTCGCGCAGCACCTCGAGGTGGCGCTCGGCGTTGGTCGCCGGATCCGCGAGGGCGACCGGGAGGGTCACCGCGGCCACGCGCACGAAGCCGTGGTCGTAGATGCTCGCGTGGGGATCGCGGGCCCCGTCGGGCTCGGCGTCGGGGACCTCGGTGGCGGGCGCAGCACTCATGCGCCCGAGCGTAGTGGAGGCGGGCCCGGCCAGGGGCGGGACGCCCGAGCACAGCCCGGCGGGCGCACGGCGCACGGCCCTGCCGGCATGCCGGGCCGCGTCGTCCGCAGAGGGAGGGCCGTCACCGCCCGACGGCACCCTGCTATACGTTGAGCCGGTGGTGACGGACCGACCGGGGAGGATGCGATGAGCTCGAGGCGATCCCTGCTGGGCTGGATGCTCGTGGCGCCCGCGACGATCGGCGTGGCCTGTTTCCTGATCCTGCCCGTGCTGCTCGCGCTCGGCGTCTCCTTCTTCGACTGGGACCTGCTGGGCACCCGCGACTTCGTGGGGCTCGAGAACTACCGCTCCCTGCTGGCCGACGGCGCGCTCCTGAACTCCCTGCTGGTCACGGCCGTGTTCACGCTTCTCTCGGTGCCGCTGTCCCTCGCGCTGGGGCTGATCCTCGCGACCCAGCTCGTGCGCGCGCTGCCCGGCTCCGCCGTGGTGCGGGTGATCGTCGTGATCCCGTGGGTGTGCGCGCCGCTCGCACTCGGGGTCGTCTGGACCTGGATCTTCCAGCCCTCCACGGGCGCGCTGAACACGCTGCTCGGCATCCGCGTCGAATGGCTCACCGACCCGACGCTCGCGCTGCCCGCGGTCGCCTTCGTCGCGATCTGGCAGAACGTCGGCTACATCAGCCTGTTCTTCCAGGCGGGCCTGGGCCGGATCCCCGACTCGATCTACGAGGCCGCGCGGCTCGACGGCGCCGGTCCGTTCCAGACGCTCCGGCACATGACGATCCCGCTGCTGCGCCCCACCACCTTCTTCCTCGCGATCACCCAGGTCGTCGCGAGCTTCCAGGTGTTCGACATGGTCTACGCGCTCACCGGCGGCGGCCCCCGGCACCGCACCGAGGTCATCGCCTCCCTCGTCTACCACGAGGCGTTCCAGAACTCCCACCTGGGCCGCGCGAGCGCCGTCGCCGTCATCCTGTTCCTCCTCCTCGTGGTGATCACGGTGGTCCAGCAGCGCTGGTTCTCCTCCCGCATCACCTACGACATGAGCTGAGCGGAGGCCCCGTGAAGAAGAACCTCGCCCGCCGCGCGCTCGGCCACGGCGCCACCTATCTGGTGCTGCTCGCCGCGGCCCTGCTCACGCTCGCCCCGTTCACGGTCTCCGTGCTCACCTCGCTCACCTCGCCGCGCCAGCTCGCCCAGCAGGGTCCCCTGCACCTGCCCGCCCCGCCCACGCTCGAGAGCTTCTCGACGCTGCTCTCCTCGGTGGACGGCTTCGTCACCCCGGTGGCGGTGACCGTGCAGATGGTCGCCGTGATCCTCGTGGGGCAGATCGTGTTCTCGGTGCTCGCCGCCTACGCCTTCGCGCACCTCCGCTTCCCCGGCCGCGACCTGCTGTTCTGGGTGTTCGTGGCGACGCTCATGGTGCCGCAGGTGGTCGTCGTGGTGCCGCTGTACCTGATGCTCAGCGAGGCGGGGCTGCGCAACACCTTCTGGGCGCTCGTGCTGCCCTTCGTGCTCGGCTCGCCCTACGCGATCTTCCTGCTGCGCGAGAACTTCCGGCAGATGCCGAGCGAGCTCATGGACGCCATGCGCATCGACGGCGCCGGCACCCTGCGCCTGCTGTGGAACCTCGTGGTGCCGCTGAACCGGCCGATCATCGTCACGCTCGTGCTGATCACGGTCGTCACCCACTGGAACAGCTTCATGTGGCCGATGGTCATCACCTCCGGCCCCGAGTGGCGCACGATCACCGTCGCGACCTCGGCGCTGCAGTCGCAGTACTCGAGCAACTGGACGCTCGTCATGGCCGGGACGACCCTCGCGATGCTCCCGCTCATGCTGCTGATGATCGTCTTCCAGAAGCAGATCACCCGCTCCGTGGGCGGCACCGGGCTGCGCTGAACCCTCCCGGGCGCCTCGCCCGTTCACACCCGCCCCGGCCGGGGGCGAGGCGACCATAATGGACAGGAGCCTCCCCGCGGTCCCCGTGGCCGCCTCCGTCGGACGAAGGAATCCCCCGTGAAGCGTCGCAGCCTCCTCACCTCCCTCGCCGTGACCGGCACCGTCGGTGCCCTCGCGGCCTGCTCGCCGTCCTCCTCCGGCGGTGATTCCGGATCCGGGTCCGACGGCGGCGGCGACGGGAAGACCCTCACCTTCCGCCTCTGGGACGAGACCGCGGTGGACGCCTACACCGCGTCCTTCGCCGCCTTCGAGAAGGAGTCCGGCTGGACGGTCTCGATCGATCTCGTGCCGTGGGCCGACTACTGGACCCGCCTGCCGCTGGACGTCGCGAGCGGCGACGCGGCGGACGTCTACTGGATGAACTCCGCCAACTACGTGCTCTACAAGGACTCCGGCGACCTGCTCGACATCACCGACGTCGTCACCGAGGGCCGTGACAGGTGGGAGAAGGCGGTGGTGGACCTCTACACGCGCGACGGCGGCCTGTGGGGCGTGCCGCAGCTGTGGGACTCGATCGCCCTGTTCAGCAACTCCGACCTGCTCGAGAAGGCCGGCGTCGATCCCACGACGCTGAGCTTCGACCCGGCCGCGGACTCCGACCCGCTGCGCGAGGCCGGCCGCGCCCTCACCCTCGACAAGGCCGGCAAGCACCCCGGCGACGACGGCTTCGACGCGGACTCCCGCACCCAGTTCGGCGTGAACTCGCAGGCGGACCGGCAGGCGATCATCGGCCCGATGCTCGCCGCGAACGGCGCCCAGTGGCAGAAGGACGACGAGTACGTCTTCGCCTCGGAGCAGGGCATCGCCGCCTTCGACTACATGCAGGGCCTGGTCAACGACGCGCAGATCGCCCCCAGCGCCGCGGACACCAACGCGAACGGCGACGTCTCCCGGGACCTGTTCACGCAGGGCAAGCTCGCCCTGTTCCAGTCCGGCCCGTACAGCCTGAAGACGGTCTTCGAGGGCGTCGGCGACTCCTTCTCCTGGATCCTCTCCGCCCCGGTCGCCGGCCCCGAGGGCCCGAAGTCGCTCGTGCACGGCGTGGTCGCCGTCGGCAACGCGAAGGCCGACGACGCGAAGCAGGAGGGCATCGCGAAGCTGCTCACCTGGCTGGGCTCCGCGGAGGGCCAGAAGCCGATCGGCGCGCAGGGCGTCGCCTTCCCCGCCCACCAGGACGCGCAGGGCGAGTTCGTGGACTACTGGGACGGCCAGGGCGTGGACGTCAGCCCCTTCGTCGAGGCGGCGAAGGAGGCCGCCGAGGCGGACACCGGCGCCAAGGCCAACGCGGGCCTCGAGGCCGCGATGCCGATCTTCCAGGAGATCTTCATCGGCCGCACCACCGCGGCCGAGGGCGTGCCGCAGGCCCAGGAGGAGGGCAACGCGGCGATGGCCTGATCCCTCCCTGCGGTGCGGCGGCCCCTCTGGACCGACGCACCGCGGAGGGGTGCGGGCCGCGGATCAGACCGGCGCGAGCAGGCTCCGATGGTGGGCGAGGGTGAACTCCTCATGCTGCCAGCGGCTGCCGCCCGTCACGGCGAGCTCCGCGGCGGCCTGCCCCCAGACCGGGGCGAACTTGAACCCGTTGCCGGACATGCCCGCCGCGACCGTGATCCGGCCGTCGCCGAGGGTGTCGATGAGCGGCCGTCCGTCCGGGCTCTGGGAGTCCGTGTGGACGGACCAGCGCACGGGCTCCGGGTCCAGCGCGGGGATGACGCGCCGCGCCTGCTCGCCCAGCCACCGCAGCTGCTCGCGGCTGAGCTCCGTGGGACGCTCCTCGGGGCGCGCGACGTCCGGCAGCAGCAGGTGCGGGCTCGCCTTGATGCTGTAGCCGTCGAGCGAGGGGGCCCCGAAGACGTGCAGCTCCTCGAGGTCCCGCATGAAGCCGGGGAAGCGGTGCGGCAGGAAGGGGCCGATGTCCTCAGGGACGAACCAGGCGAGGGTCAGCACCCGCACGGTGAGCAGGTCCGCGAGGTCCGGGACGAGCCGCGCCGTCCACGGGCCGGCGGTGACGATCACGCGCTCCGCGTGCACCTCGCCGGCGCTCGTGGAGAGACGGACCCCGTCGGCCCGCTCCTCGATCCCGAGGACGGCCGTGCCGTGGAGGATCTCGGCGCCGCTCGCGACCGCCTGCCGGGACGCGGCGTGGACGGCGCTCTCGGGGCGCAGGGCCCCCGCGAGCTCGTCGAGCACGCCCTCGTCGCGGTCCTCGACGTGGAACTGCGGGTACTGGCGCCGCAGGTCCTCCGCGCCGAGGTGACGATGCGGGAGGTCGTGCTCGGCGATCGCGGCGAGGGTCGCGTCGAGATCCGCGTGGCCGCCGGGCGCGATGTGCAGCACCCCGGAGGGCAGCAGCAGGTCACGGCCCGCGAGACGCCCCAGCTCGAGCCACTGCGAGCGCGCCTCCCGGGCGGCGGGGACGAACAGCCGCCCCTCCTTCGCGGCGACCCGGAAGAGGCGGGACTCACCGCTGAACGCGCCGTGCGTGTGGACGGTGCCGAACTGCTCGAGGCCGAGGACGCGCAGCGGGCGGCCGTCGGCCCCGCGCATGCGGCTCAGGTGCCACAGGGCCATCGACCCCATGGTCCCGGCGCCGACGACGGCGACGTCGACCTCGCGGATCACGGCGGCGCTCATGCGAGCTCCGGCTGGTCCCAGAGGTTCAGCACGGTGCCGATCCCCTGCTCCACGGCCCGCCGGTAGACGACGGTCCCCCACGCGACGTCCTCGACGGGCATGCCGCCCACGGAGAGCACGACGATCTGCTCGGGGTCCAGGCGGCCCGGGTCCTCGCCGTCGACGATCGCGCCGAGGTCGTGGATCTCCTCACGGGCGAGCGCCCCGTCGTGCACGAGGTCCGTGAACTTGCAGCCCACGATCGGCACCGTCGCGTGGGTGGGGTACGGGTACTCCTCCGCCCACGCCTCGTACAGGCCGGTGCTGTCGACGACCTTGAGCACGTCGGGGCCGACCATGCCCTCGTCGAGCTCGCAGGCGGCGGGCATGGTGAGCAGCGCCCCGGGGCGCACCCACTCCCGGCGCACGGTCGGGTAGGTGGACGGGTCGCCCACCTCGCCGGAGGTGCAGAAGGTGACGATGTCGGAACCCCGCACGGCGTCCTCGATCGTGTCGACGACCTCGATGGTGCGGATCTGCGGGTGCTCGGCGCGCACCCAGGCGGTGAAGGCGGCGAGCCGATCCGCGCCGCGTCCCTTCACCTTGACCGTGTCGATCGTGGGGCGGGCGACGAGGAAGGCCTCGAGGGAGGTGCGGGCCATGACGCCGGGGCCGACGATGCCGACCACGCGTGCCGCCGCGGGGGCGAGGTGGCGGGCGCCGACCCCGGGGATCGCGCCGGTGCGGTAGGCGGAGAGCAGGTTCGCGGACATGTGCGCGAGCGGGGCCCCGGTGTCGGTGTCGTTGAGGGTGAACATGAGGATCGAGCGGGGCAGACCGCGCCGGCGGTTGTCCATGTTCGAGCCGTACCACTTCACGCCCGAGGTGCCGAAGCTGCCGCCGAGGTAGGCGGGCATCGCCATGAAGCGGCGGTCGGGGCCGTCGGCAGGCATCCCCGCGTGGTCGGGGGCCGCGGGGAAGGTGACCATGGCGCCGTGGGAGTCGCTGTTCGCGCCCGCCATCCGGTAGTCGCCGCGGTGCAGGAGGGCGAGCACCTCCTCCATGGTGTCCACGCAGGCGGCCATGTCGGTGACCCCGGCGGCGATCATGTCCGGCTCGGACAGGTAGCGGAAGTCGATCCGCGGCAGCGCGGCGGCCTGCTGAGGGGCGGGGGTGCGGTCCAGGAGCTCAGACATCGGTCTCTCCGATCAGGGTGGGGGTGGTGAGGACGGCGGCGGGGGCCGCCGCGTCGAGGGCGGCGGGACGGCGGAGCACGAGGCTCTGCACGGTCCCGACGAGCACGGCGGCGAGGCACAGGCCCACGAGCACGGTGCTGAGGACGCCGAAGGCGGGGGCGCCGTCGGGACCGACGTCGCCGACGAGCATCGGGAAGTTCGCGGCGAGGACCACGCCGAGGGCGGCGAGGCCGATCGCCCCGAGCGCCGGCGCGATCGCGGAGCGCCAGCGACCGAGCTCCGCGGCCTGCTCCCGGTGCCGGGCGAAGTAGGCGAGCGCGGCGATGCTCGTGCCGAGCATGAGCAGGACGACCGCGAGGGTGCCGACACCGGAGAACCAGGTGAACGCCTCGAGCACGGGGTCCAGGCCGCAGGCGGCGAAGAGCAGGGTGAGGACCGCGGCGGTGAGGCTCTGGACCACCGAGGCGCGGTGCGGGGACGCGTGCCGGGGGTGGACGTCCTCGAGCGGGGCGGGGAGCAGCCCTGCGCCGGACATGGAGTGGAGGTAGCGGGCGAGCACGTTGTGGAAGGACAGCACGCAGGCGAGCATGCTGGTCATGATCAGGACGTCCACGACGACGGGGCCGGCGGCGCCGAGGGTAAGCCCCGCGGTGGCCTGCAGCAGCATGCTCGGGTCGGAGAGCGCGACCCGCACCACCTCCTGCGGGCCCCAGGCGACGACGATGCCCCAGATCCCGACGGCGTAGAAGCCCGTCACGCCGAGCAGGGCGCCGTAGGTGGCGCGCGGGATCGTGCGGTCAGGGTCGCGGGCCTCGTCGCGGTAGATCGCGGTGGCCTCGAAGCCGATGTAGGCGGCGATCGCGAAGAGCAGGCCCACGCCGGGCGAGCCGGAGAGCGCGGTCGCGGGGGTGAAGGAGTCCAGGGCGAGACCGTCGGCCCCGCCGCCGAGCACGGCGACGGAGGTGATCGCGACGACCACGAGGATCTCGCACACGAGGAGCACGCCGAGCACCTTGGAGGAGACGTCGATCCGCCGGTAGCCGAGCACGCCGACCGCGCCGACGACCACGAGGGTCCAGACCCACCACGGCACGGCGGGAAGGCCCACGGCGGCACCCGTCCGGGCGAGCAGCGCGCCGAGGTAGGCGAGGACGCCGAGCTGGATCGAGGTGTAGCAGAGCACGGCGAGCCAGGCGGCGCCGGTGCCCAGGTGCCGGCCGAGGCCCTCGCCGATGTACGTGTAGAAGGCGCCGGGCCGCTCGACGACGCGGGTCATCGCCATGAACCCGACGGCGAAGAGGAGCAGGACGGCGGCGACGGGGAGGAAGAGCGCCGGGAAGCCCGCCCCGTTCCCGAGGGCGATGCCGAGCGGGGCGCCGCCGCCGATCACGGTGAGCGGGGAGGCGGCGGCGACGACCATGAAGACGATGGCGACGGGGCCGAGCGAGCCCTGGAGCCGGGGTGCGGCGGCGGGCGCGGCGGGGACGGCGGGTGGGGAGATGACAGCCATGGGTGAACCCCTTCCTGCGGATCCGAGGATCGGTGTCGCCCCGCTCGGGTGCGGCGCGGGACGTGGGGACACTCAAGTTGTACGTTCGTATTATTCCTATGGTCAGGGCGCTCCGTTATGCGTTCGTGACCGCGATGCCGACCATGTGGACACCGCCGGGTCCCCTTCCGCGGTGCGCGCCGCAGCGGGCCCGCCCCCGAGCCGGCCAGTACGATCGGTGACCATGCCTCCCGCGACCCCGCCCTCCCCGGCACGCCGCCCCGGCTACGGCGAGCGCCGCGGCGAGCTCGTCCAGGCCGCGATCCGGGTCGTCGCCGCCCAGGGCATCGCCGGGCTCTCCCACCGCTCCGTCGCGCGGGAGGCGGGCGTGACCCACGGCCTCGTGCGCCACCACTTCGGGACCATGACCTCGCTCATCGCCGAGGCGCTCGACACGATCCTCCCGCAGAGCCTCCGACGGAACCCCGTCTCGCTCCTGCTCGCGGACCCGGGCTATCCCGAGGAGGACCTCGTCTCCTGGATCGACGAGCAGGCCGATCTCCAGGTGTTCGAGTACGAGGTGCTGCTCGCGACGCGCCACACTCCCGAGCTGCGACCGCTCGCCGAGCG
Organism: Brachybacterium rhamnosum; assembly: GCF_039526185.1. Taxonomy (NCBI): domain Bacteria; kingdom Bacillati; phylum Actinomycetota; class Actinomycetes; order Micrococcales; family Dermabacteraceae; genus Brachybacterium; species Brachybacterium rhamnosum. The sequence goes on along the minus strand of NZ_BAAAIS010000002.1, from coordinate 1,053,258 downwards.
CCTCTACCGCGGCTACGAGGACTCCGTGCGCTCCGCCTTCGCCGAGCACGACCTCCCCGCCCCCGCGGACGCCCACGTCACGCTGATCCTCGCCGCGATCGAGGGGCTCGTCCTGCACCGCGTCACCTTCCGCCGCGACGACGGGCCGACGATCACCGCCGCCTTCGTCGCCCTCCGCGAGGCGATCCGCCTGGCCGTCGCCGCGGACGGGGCCCCCTCGACCTGAGGCCTCCACCGGACCGGCCCGCCCGTTCGGGATCTTCACAGGGCGCACACGGGATTTATCCGGAACGTGCGTGCAGAAGCACTGTTCAGGGCGCTCCGTCCGGGGAAGATGGTGCCATGAGCGAGAACAGCAGCCTGGACCCCGCGGCGCCGGGGCAGCCGCAGCCACCGGATCCGTCGACACCCGCCGGACTCCCGCCGCTCGGGGGTGGGACGACGCCGGGGCCCGCCCCGCGGCGGCCCGAGGGCCCCGGGATCGTCGCCGAGGGCGTGAGCCGCGCGTTCGGCAGCGTGCAGGCGGTGCACGGCCTCGACCTCACCGCGCCGCGCGGCGCGGTGACCGCGCTCGTGGGCCCCAACGGCTGCGGCAAGTCCACGCTCATGCTCATGCTCGCCTCGCTGCTCGCCCCGGACTCGGGCCGCGTGCTCGTGGACGGCGTGGACCCGGCGGTCGACTCCCCCGCCGTGCGGGCGGCCGTCGGCTGGATGCCGGACCAGTTCGGTGCCTGGGACTCGCTGCGGGTCGCCGAGGTGCTCGAGACGATGGGCCGCGCGTACTTCCTGCCCCCCGCCCAGCTGCGGGAGCGGGTCGCGCAGCTGCTCGAGCTGCTCGACCTCGTGCCGCTCGCCCAGCAGCCCGCGCACGTCCTCTCGCGCGGACAGAAGCAGCGCCTGGGCCTCGCCCGCGCGCTCGTGCACTCCCCGCGCGTGCTGATCCTCGACGAGCCCGCCTCCGGGCTCGACCCCGCCTCCCGCCGCCGCCTGCTGAGCGTCGTGCGGCAGGTCGCCGCGGAGGGCGCGACCGTGCTGGTCTCCAGCCACATCCTCGGCGAGCTCGAGGAGATGGCCGATCACGTGGTGTTCATGGACGCCGGCCGCGTCGTCGACGCCTCGAGCGTGCGCGAGCTCGCGCAGCGGCCCCGCCCCTGGCGGATCACGTCGCTGGACGAGGCAGCCCTGCGCGCCGCGCTCGGCACGCTCGGCGTGCGCCACGGCGACGTGGTCCCCGCGGCCGCGAGCACGAGCGGTCACGCGGAGGTCCTCGTGCACCTGCCGGACGAGTCCCGCGCCGCGCGCCTGCTCGCGGACCTCGTCGCCCAGGACGCCCGCGTGGCCTCCTTCGCCCCTGCCACCGGCCGCCTCGAGGCCGCCTACCTCGCCTCGGACGCCGCGCGCCGGGAAGGAGCCCTCTGATGAACGCCACCCGCCGCACCGGCACCCTCCGACTGCGCGGCCGCGGGCTGTGGCTCGTCGCCTCCCTCGAGCTCAAGCAGCGCCTGCGCTCCCGCGCCTGGGTGGTCGCCCTCGCCGTGTGGATGATCGTGCTGCTGGGCATCGGCGCCCTGGGCCTCGCCCCGGTGCTGCTCACCGCGCAGTACGACGGCGTCGAGCAGGTCTCCTCGATGATCTTCAGCGCCCAGATCGTCTTCGTCATGTTCGCGATGCTGCTCGTGGTACCCGCGCTCTCCGCGGGGGCGATCAACGGCGACCGCAGCGCGGGGACCCTCGCGACGCTCCAGGCGAGCCTGCTCTCCCCGGCGGAGATCGTGCTCGGCAAGCTCCTCGCCGGCTGGTCCACGGGCCTCGCGTTCCTCGTGCTCGCCCTGCCCTCGCTCGTGCCGATCGCGGTGCTGGGGCACGTGGACCCGCTGTACATGCTGCGCCTGCTCGCGGTGATCGTCGTGCTCACCGCCTGCGTGACCGCGCTGGGCCTGGGGCTCTCCGCGCTCACGCGGCGCACGCTGAGCTCGGTGGTCCTCGCGTATGTGCTCGTGATCGGTGTGACGGTCGTGCTGCCCGTCGCCTGGGGCGTCTCCGGCCTCGTCATCACCGATCAGAAGGAGGTCACGGTCTACTCCACGGCGTATCCGGCGGACGAGGACGTGGAGGCCGACAGCCCGATGACGTGCGAGGCCCGCAGGGAGACCCGGCAGATCTCGCGCCTGGACCTCACGATGCCGCTCATGTGGGGCAACCCGGTCGTGCTGCTCGCGGAGACCGCGCCGACGGTCACCGCGGACCGCTGGAGGACCGGGGAGGACGAGGGCCTCGACCTGCTCAGCACGCTGAAGTTCGGGATGCGCACGGCCGCGCACCCTCTCGCCCCGTCGAACTTCAACGAGTGCTGGATCGAGGACCGGGGCTACCCGGCGCATCTCGACGACGGCTCCGCGGGCGCCCCGCTGTGGCCGATGGGCCTGGGGCTGTGGGCGATCGTGGGCGTCGCCGCGGTGACCCTCGCGATCCGGCGCGTCGCCGTGCCGGTGCGCCACCTGGGACGCGGCGAGCGCATCGCCTGACCGCAGCCGCCGCGTGCGAGCTCGGTCCCGGACCCGATCACCGCGATCGGGGCCGGGGCCGACGGCCGCTCAGGGCCTCGGGAGGCGGGTGACGGTCTCGGGGATCTCGTAGGCGTCCTCGCCGGGCGCGGAGAACGGCGAGCCCTCGCCGCCGAAGTCCGGGAGCAGCCCCTGCTCGACGTCCCCCGGCCGCACCTCCGCGGCCCGGGCGCCGGGCTGGGAGTCGTCCACCCAGAGCCGGTCCCCGGCCTCGGCGTCGAGGTCGCGCAGACCGAAGGGGTCCCCGCCCTCCGCCGCGATCCGTCGGCGCATCTCCGCCCGCACCGCGGGATCCGCGGCACGCTGGGCCCGCGTGCCGCGGGAGGGGGCGACGAGCCGGAACGGCGTGGCGCGCCGCGTGTACCGGCCCGCGGGGCCGTAGAGCACGGTGCGGGCGTCACGGCGCAGGGCCGCGGCGACCGTCAGCCCCGCCATCGGCACCGCGAGCAGGAGCAGCACGACGGCGCCGGACCAGGTCATGGCGCTGTGCAGCCCCGTCACCGCGAGGATCGTCGTCGCGACGGCGATGCCCGCGGCCACGACGCCCGCGCCGAGCCAGCCGCCGACCGCGACGAGCCCGGACTCCCAGGGGTTCACGCGCGCGCGGTGCGACCAGTCCTCGTAGGTGCGCAGGTCGCTCACCGCGCCGCGCCGGCCCTCGACGAGCCGCGCCGCGAGGCCCGGCACAGGGGCGAGCGCGAGCGCCGTGAGCAGCGCGACGGGCAGCATCACGGCGGCCTGCACGGGGCCGAGCGGCGAGGGCACCGCGGTGAGCTCGGTCGCGGCGAGGCCGGAGAAGGTGAGGACCAGATCGGCGACGGAGAAGGTGAGCCAGCCGCCGGCCAGCAGCGCCGGCCAGAACCAGCGCCGGGACGCCCCACCGATCGCGACGAGGGCGCGCAGCATCCCGGCCCGGGTGAGCCCGGCGCCGTCCGCCTCCGAGCCCGGGGTGGGCGGGAGGTGACGACGGTCCGAGGCGAGCAACTGCGCCGCCGCCTCCCGGCGGGCACCGGGGTCCTGGCCGATGAGCGCGGTGCGCCGCAGCTCGCCGACGGGGCTCACGCCCAGCAGCCGCGGGGCGCCCAGCCAGCGCCGCAGCCCCGCACCGGTCGCCTGCACGGCGAGCAGGGCCAGGCAGACGGCCATCAGCGGGCCGGCACCCAGGCCGTTCCACGGGATCGGACCGCCCACGGCGCCGAGCACCGCGGTGAGGGCGATGACGGCGAGCACGGGGGCGAGCAGCGTCGAGCTGATCCGGGAGGCGACGGCGCGCTGGAAGACCTGCTCGGAGAGCTGGGCGGCCGGGTCGAGCGCGGCGACCCGCCAGGCGGCGAGCGGCAGGGTCGCGAGGCTCAGCAGCGGGGCGAGCAGCGGGACCAGCAGCACGGAGAGCCCGAGCGCGCCGCGAGAGAAGCCGAGCGCGGCGACGGTCTGGCTCAGCAGCAGCGGCTCCGCGAGGCCGAACAGCAGCGAGAGGGTCCACATGGTCGGGGCGGAGCCCAGCACGAACAGGCACCACAGCACCAGCCACAGCGCCACGAGCAGCAGGGCGGGCACCCACGCGGCGCGCAGCAGGCGCAGGGTCAGCTCGCGCCGGGAGTCGAGCATGATCTGCGCGGGCGGGACCAGCTCCGGGTCCTCGAGCGGGAGGCGCGGCGGGGCGGGGAGGTCCCTCAGCGGGGGCAGGGTCCGGGCGTAGGGGCTGGTCACGTCGGCTCCTGGTGGCGGGTCCGGCTGCGAGGCTCAGACGCTGCGACGGCCCAGGAAGGCGCGGCCCAGGGTCATCTCGTCGGCGTAGTCGAGGTCGCCGCCCACGGGCAGGCCGGAGGCGAGGCGGGTCACGGAGATCTCGAGGGAGGAGAGCAGACGCGAGAGGTACGCGGAGGTCGCCTCGCCCTCGATGTTCGGGTCCAGGGCGAGGATGACCTCCTGGGTCTCCCCCGTCCCGAGGCGGGTCATGAGCTCGGTGATGCGCAGGTCGTTGGGGCCCACGCCGCCGATCGGGTCGATCGCCCCGCCGAGCACGTGGTACCGGCCCTTGAACTCGCGGATCCGCTCGATGGCGACGATGTCCTTGGACTCCTCGACCACGCAGATGACCTCGTCGGTGCGGCGCGGGTCCGCGCAGATCCGGCAGGTGGTCTCCGCGGAGACGTTCCCGCAGGTCTCGCAGAACTTCACGGTCTCCTTGACGGTCACGAGGACCTCGGCGAGACGGCGCACGTCGGACTCGTCCGCGTCGAGCAGATGGAACGCGATCCGCTGCGCTGACTTGGGGCCGATCCCGGGAAGCTTCCCGAGCTCGTCGATGAGGTCCTGGACGATGCCTTCGTACACCCCTCCACTGTAGTGGCCAGGCAGGACGCGCAGAGGTGAGGGCGGCGTGCGCTCGGGCACGCCGGATGGTCGGACTCAGGCGAGCTCGAGGTGCAGCGCGGGCCTGTCGCCGAAGATCTCGAGCACGGTGTCCATGTAGGTGGGGCCGCCCTCCGCGTCGAGCTGCTCGAGCCGGCGCGCGATGAGCGCGGTGTCGTAGCGCCCCGGCTGCGCGAGCTTCTCGAGCAGCTGGTCACGGGTGGCCTGCACGCCCAGCGCCGCGGCGGAGCGGGCGTGGTCGTGCCAGACGACGCGCGCCTCGTCGTGGCCGTGCAGGGCGCCGAACCCGCCGCGCAGCATGTCCTCGAGCGCGTCGAGGCTCGGCCCCAGCTGCCAGTCCATGCCGGTCATGAACACGCGGTTGATCTCGTCGTAGAAGCTGGGGATGTCGTGGACGCGGGAGCCGTCGATCTCGAGGGTGAGCACGCCGGGCACGCTACCCGCCGGCGGGCGGCGGCTGCGGTCGGCCCCTCCCCGAGGCCGGTCCGGGGCCGGGGCCGGGGCCGGGGCCGCGCATCCTGCCGCGAACCGTCCCCCGGGCTCCCGGGCGGCTCGCGGGGCGGTGGGTTAGCGTCTGCCCATCGGGGACCGCCCGCCGGTCGCCCGGACACCGCTGCTCCCAGGAGGATCCGACGATGACGACCCTGCCCCCGCCCTACGACGCCGCCGAGCCGATCTCCACGGGCACCGTCGCCGACGCGCCGCTCGTGCACACGGCCGTCGTCTCCCGCACCGACTTCCCCATGTACGAGATGCCCTCGCTCATGGACGGCACCTTCTCCCATCTGGTGCCCGCGCTGGAGGAGGTGGGGATCGCGCCGATCGGCCCGGCCTTCTCGCTGCACCGTCGGATGCCCGTGGACACCGCGGATCTCGAGGTGGGCTTCCCGGTGGACGGTCACCTCACGCAGACCCTCACCCTCCCCAGCGGCTTCGAGGTGCGCGCCTCCGTGCTGCCGGCGGGACGCGTCGCGGCGGCGAGCCACGTGGGCGGCTACGACGGGCTCGCGGAGGCGTGGGGCGCGTTCACCGCGCAGCTCGGCGAGGCGGGCGAGCAGATGGCGTTCCCGTTCTGGGAGTTCTACGTGACGGCGCCGACGCCGGACATCGATCCGGCCACGCTGCGCACGGACCTGTTCACCCTGCTCGCGCCGCGGGAGGACTGAGCGGCGCGAGGTGGCCAGGCGCCGCGGGAGGACGGAGCCCCGCGAGGCGGCCGGGCACCGCGGAGGGGCTCGGCGGCGCGGAGCCGGTGCGCTCCGCGGCGGGGCTCAGCGCCGGTCGCCGGTCTCGTCGATGACCTCGAGGACCCGGCCGCCGAGCACGGCCTCGATGACCTGGCGGCCCGAGCGGGTCGCGACCACGGCGTCCTCGTCGTCACGGGAGGCGCCGCCGGTGGGGTCGACCTCGGCCTCCGGCACGGGGGCCTCGTCGGGCCTGCGGCTCTGTGCCTGCTGGCGACGGTCGGCGGCCGCGGCGCGCGCCGCCTGCGAGGCATGCCGGGCGAGGGCCGCGCCGGTGCGCGGGGCGGAGTCGTCGACCGCCTGCTCGGCGGACGGCGCGAATCCTGCTGCAGGAGCGGCGGGAGCGGTGGTCGACTGCGGGCGCGGGGCCGACGGGGCGGCTGCGGGAGCGGCGTCACCCCAGGCGGTGGCCGGGCGGACGGCCTGCGAGGCGCCGGGTGCGAGCGGTGCCGCGACCCGGGTCCCTGCACCCTCGGACGGCCCGCCCGACGAGGACGCGTCGCCCATCGCCCCGGCAGGGCCGTCCGCGTCGGAGGCCGATGCGGGCGACGGCGCGGAGCCCGACGAGAGGGCAGAACCGGCGGACGGGGCACCCGGGTCGGAGGCCGACGGGTCCGACAGGGCGAAAGGGTCGTCCGCCGACGGGGCGGACGGCGCGGGACCTGACGGGGCGGACGGGTCGATGCCCGATGGGCCGCCCGGGGCGGGCGTCGACGAGGCGCCGACGTCGGTCGAGGCGCCGGCACCGGTCGTGGCGGCGACGATGTGCGCGGCCGGGCGGGAGCGCACCACGCGGCCCTCGGCGATGGCGCGCCGGATCGCGGCCTGACCGTAGGTGCGGGGCTCGCCCTCGGGCACGCTGTCCCGACCCTCGTCCTCGACGACCGGGGCCTCATCGGCGCTGCCACCGGGCGCGCTCGCCCCGGTGGTCGGTGCGTCGGCTCCTCCCGCGGAGGGCAGGGCATCGGACCAGCGACGGGAGGAGCTCCCGCCGCCGTTGCCGCTGCCGCTGCTGTGCGAGGCGTCGGGCGTGGACGCGGCGGACGCCGCAGCGGCGCCGCGGCTCGCGGACGGCGCGGCGGCCCGGGGCGCCGACGACGGGGCAGAGGACCGCTGGTCCTGAGGATCCGGCGGGAACGAGTCCTCCGGGTCCGGCGGGAACTCGTCGTCGTCGGGCTCCGGCGGGAGGTCGTGGTCGTCGACGGCGGGACGCTGTCGCCCGGACGGCGCGGCGGCCCCGCGCGAGGTCGACCCGGCGGAGGCGGCGAGGTCGCCCCACGGTCGGCTCCCGCCCCGGGCGGAGCCGGCGGGATCACTCTGCGCACGGGTGCCCTGCGGCCCGCCGGAGGTCGACTGCCCGGCGTTCCCGCCCTGAGCAGCGGCACCGCCCCGGCCGCCGTATCCGGCGTTGCTGCCGGCGCCTGCCTGACCATCGAGGCCCGCCCGGCGACCGGCGCCCACCTGGCCTCCGGACCCGCCCTGCCCGCTGGGGCCGCTCTGACCGCCGGGGCCGCGCTGACCGCCGGGCCCACCCGGACCGCCGGAGGGACCGGGCCCGCCGGAACCGCCGGGCCCGTCTCCCACGACAGCCTGGACGGTGACCTCGACGTGCATGATGCGGCGCACGGCGTCGGCGAGGTTCTCCGCCGCGGTGCCGCGATGGAAGGCCGCCACGAGCCCGTCGGTGCGGAACCCGATCACCAGGTTCGTCCCGTTCATGGCGTTGAGCTGGGCGTTCTGCGCGATCAGCGCCCAGCTGGGACGGCGGATCTGGGCGAGCTCGTCCATGATCGCGGACCAGTTGCCCTGCACGTCGGCCGTCGACGGGCCGCCCGCCGGGGCCGCAGGCGACGGAGCATCCTCCACGGGTGCCTGCGCCGCCGGGGCCTGTGCCGCGGACTCCTCGGCGACAGCCCCCTGGGCCGCGCCCTGGCCGGGATCCTCCTCGACGGGTGCGGCGCCGCCCCGGGCGGGAGCCCGGTCATGGTCCGCCGCCGGCGTCGGGTCCCATGTCGTGGCGGGGCGGCTGCCGGTCGACGCCGCGGGGGCCTGGCCCGCCGACTGCTCCGCCGCGGCAGGCTGCTGCTGCGCGGGCGCCTGCGGAGCGGCAGGCTCCTCCCGCGCGGCGGGTGCCTGCTGGGGCGCGGGTGCCTGCGGCGCCGCGGTGCCGGTGGCCTCCCGCCGATCGTCGGGCCTGGTCGCCGCGGCGCTGCCGCGCGTGCGACGCGAGGCCTCCGCGCGCTCCTGCGCGATACGACGCGCCTCCTCCCGGCCGCTCCCGGCCGTCGGCGCGGCGTCGGCGCCCGGCGCGCCCTGACCGTTCTGCGGCGCCGGGGCGCCCTGACCGCGCCCGTTCGCCTGCTGGCCACCCCGGGGTGCGCCCTGACCGGGCTGCCCCGCCGGGCCGCCCTGGCCGCCCGGAGCCGGTGCGGCGGCGGCCCGCTCGTCCCGCAGCACCAGGCGCGCGGCGAGCAGCTCGAGGTGCAGCCGCGGGGAGGTGGCGCCGCTCATCGTGGAGAGCGTCTCGTGGATGAGGTCGCCGCAGCGGGAGAGATCCGCCGGGGCGATCGAGGCGGCCTGCTCCCGCATCGACGCGAGCTCGTCCGCGGGGACCTGGGGCAGGAGGTCCTCGGCGCGCTCGGGCACCGCGGCGAGCACGATGAGGTCGCGCACCCGCTCCAGGAGGTCCTCGACGAAGCGGCGCGGCTCGTGGCCGGTGGCGAGCACCTGCTCGACCGCGTCGTACAGGCTCGCGGCGTCCCGCGCGGAGATCGCGGTGATCGCCTGGTCCAGGAGCGCGGTGTCCGTGAAGCCCAGCAGCGCGATCGCGGTCGCGTGGTCGAGGCCGTCGTCCCCGGCGCCGGCCATGAGCTGGTCGAGCACGCTCATCGTGTCGCGCGCGGAGCCGCCGCCCGCCCGGACCACGAGCGGCAGCACGCCGTCACCCACGTGCACGTCCTCCGCGGCGCACACCTGCTCGAGGTACGGGGTGAGGACCTGCGGCGGGATCAGGCGGAACGGGTAGTGGTGCGTGCGGGAGCGGATGGTGCCGATGACCTTGTCCGGCTCCGTGGTCGCGAAGACGAACTTCACGTGCTCCGGCGGCTCCTCGACGAGCTTGAGCAGCGCGTTGAAGCCTGCGGAGGTGACCATGTGCGCCTCGTCGATGATGAACACCTTGAAGCGGTCGCGCACCGGGGCGAAGGAGGCGCGCTCGCGCAGCTCGCGGGCGTCGTCCACACCGCCGTGGCTCGCGGCGTCGATCTCGACGACGTCGAGGCTGCCGGCCCCTCCGCGGGCGAGGTCGCGGCACGAGTCGCAGGTGCCGCAGGGAGTGTCCGTGGGTCCTTCCGCGCAGTTCAGGCAGCGCGCGAGGATGCGGGCGGAGGTCGTCTTGCCGCAGCCGCGAGGCCCCGAGAAGAGGTAGGCATGCCCGATGCGGCCGTTGCGCAGCGCGCGCCGTAGGGGCGTGGTGACGTGGTCCTGGCCGATCACCTCGGCGAAGGACTCCGGGCGGTATCGACGGTACAGAGCGGTGGCCACCCCCACAGGCTAGTGGAGGCGACTGACGTCCACCGCCCCGAGCGGTGGACGAGCAGGCCGTGGGGAGGGATCGGCGACATCCCCTCCCCCGGGCGCCGCGGTCCACAACCTCCCGCGAACGGTTCCCGGCGGGACGGGCAGCTGCAAGGATCGCGGGGTGAGCACGAACCAGCCCCCGGACCGCGGGACCGGTGCGCCCTCTGCCCTCGGTTCCCGCTCGGGCTCCGGCTCCGGCACCCGTGCGCCGTCGGAGGCCGCGACCGGCCCGGTCATGGTGCAGCGCATCGTGGTCGCCGCGCTCGTGCTGCTCGTGGTCCCGCTGCTCACCTTCGCGATCGCTGTGGCACTGGGGGACGAGACCGCGCTCGCCTTCGCGCTGATCTGCGTGGTCCACGTGCTCCTGCTGGTCTATGCAGGCGTCGTGACCGCGGGCCAGCTGCGGGCGCGCACCCCGCCGCGACTGGTCGAGGCGGTGCCCCCGCTCGCCGCGTTCCTCGCCGCGCTCGCGACGCTCGGTCTCGCGCAGGTCCTCGCCGATGCCGAGGGCATCCGCACGAGCGCCGTGCCCCGGCTGCGGCACGGCATCCCGCTGCCGGAGGACCTCCCGTTCGTGCTCTCGGTGCTCCTCGCCGCTCTCGCCGCCCTGGTCGCGATCGCGGCGCTGCCGCTGATGATGCGGCGCACCCGCACGGTGCGGGCGCTGCCCGGGCGGATCGGCGAGGTCGCCGGGAAGCTCGGGGACACCGCCGACGACGCCGACTCTCCTCGCACCCCGCGACCCCCGGTGACGTCCGCGAAGGACCCGCTGCTGCGACGGCTGCTCTCCCCGGCATCGAGGGTGCTGCTCGTGCTCGGCTCGCTCGCCGCCCTCGCCGGGACCCTCGTGTTCGCCCTCGCGGAGCTTCCGCAGCCGACGGCCGAGGCGATGACCTTCGTGATCGTGCTGTGCCCCGCCCCCGCGATGCTGTGGGCGGTGCTCTCCTCGCTGTGGCGGCGCGACGCGGAGCTCGGCATCCTCATGGCGGCGCTCTACCGCACGATGGCGGTGCCGGTGCTCGGCGCGATCGTGGGACTGCTCCCGGCGTTCCTCGCGTTCCTCGTGTCGCCGGTCGGCCACGGGTTCGCGGAGCAGTACCGCGCGGCCGTCGGCGACAGCGGGATCGTCCCCGAGGGCTCGCCCCTGGTCATGTTCTTCGTCCTCGGCGCGCTGCTGTCCCTGCTGGTGGGCATGCTCGGCGGGCTCGCCCTGAGCATCGCGGTGATCATGCCGCTGCTCACGCTCTTCCGCCCCGAGCAGCTGGTCGGCGAGAACGGGCTCAGCACGAACCGTGCGGACCGCCGGCGGAACGTGGCCGCGATGCGCCTGATGTCGCTGCTCGTGATCCTGATCTTCGTCTTCGCCATCCTCATCGCCGACGCGGACGCGGGCGAGCCCCGCTTCACCTGGGCGATGGTCACGCTCGCGGTGCTCGTCGGCCTGACCGTCGCGATCAAGCGGCTCCAGCGGAAGAAGGGCGACCGCCGCCCCGACGTCCCCTCCCCCGAGGACGATTCCCGTTGACCGACGGGCCGCTCCCGGTGAGACTCGCCTGACGAGCGTCCTCATCTCGCACACCACGATCGACTGCCACGACGCGTTCGCGCTCTCGGAATGGTGGCGGGCGGTGCTCGACTACGAGATGGATCCCGAGGACCCGAACCTCCCCGGCCACGAGGAGTGCCCGATCCACGACCCGGCGACCGGGCACACGATCCTGTTCCTCGAGGTGCCCGATCCGGAGCTGCCCGAGAAGCGGATCCACTTCGACGTGCTCCCGCGCGAGCGCACCCAGGCGGAGGAGGTCGCGTGGCTGCAGGAGCGCGGGGCGAGGATCATCGCCGACCACCGCGGAATCCACGGTCCGGGAAGCGGCTGGGTGACCTTCGCGGATCCCGAGGGCAATCAGTTCTGCGTGCTCCTCTCCCCCGCGGAGCGCGAGGCGTACCTCTCCGCCCACCCGCGATGATCGGAACTGGCTGACCGGCGAGCTGGAACCGCCGTACGGCCGCGGGCTGAACCTGCAGATCTCCGTGGCGGATCTCGATCCGATCCTCGCCGAGCTCCGCGCGCACGGCGTCCCGCTGTTCATGGAGCCGGAGACCCGCTGGTACCGGATCGACGAGGAGGAGGCGGGCGTGCGCCAGTTCCTCGTCACGGATCCCGACGGATACCTGCTGCGATTCCAGCAGCCGCTCGGCCGCCGTCCCCTCGGCTCCCAGGACGCGTAGAGGACGCGCAGAGATGCGTGGAGGACCGGAGCAGGCGGCTGTCCGTGTTCAAGAAACGCTGGTCATCATGTACATGATGACCAGCCTTTTCCCGGGAGGCCCTGTCCCCAGCGCGCTCTGACCGTTCGCGCCGACGGGCCGACGGGCCGACCGATCGACGGGCAGACCGAGCGACGGGCCGACCGATCGACGGGCGGGCGGTTCCTCCCGATGCCCCTCGCGTCCACATTCCTCAGCCTGCCCTCGTGAGCCCCGGGCCCCGATGCGAGGCTCCGCGCATGGCCACCGTCTCCTGCTCCCGCTTCCGCACCCGGCTCAGCGAGCACCTCGAGCTCTCGCGTCGCGAACCCGTCACGATCTCGAGCCGCGGGGTGCGCCGGCGAGCGGTCCTCGTCTCCGCCGACTTCTACGATCGAGCGCTGGCCGCCCTCGGTGACGAGCCCTACGCCCCGCCGGCGAGGACACCGGAGCAGGAGCTCCGTGACGAGACCGACCGCTATCTGGGGTTCTTCTGATCGTGTGCCGCGTCGGCGGATCGCTCCGGCGGCCGACGGGCCGTGGGAACCTCGGAGCCCGCCTCGGTCGACGCGCCGACGCGCCGGCGTCGCGAGCGAGCCGTCCGCGAGCATCGACGGTCAGGCGAACCGTTCGAACACCACGTACTCCTCGGTGCTCGGGTCGATGCAGGCCAGCAGCACGTCCTCGCCGTCCTGGACGAGCTTCTCCTTGCAGGTGAGCGACTCGAAGTCGAGATCGCCGTCGGGTACGGCGGCGCCCACGGCGACGGACTCCGCGGTGATGCGGTCCGCGCCGACGAGAGGGGCGGCGAGCTCCTCGGGGAGCCAGAAGCCCGTGCGCTCCGCGGCCGGCAGATCCAGCTCCCAGACCTCGTCCCTCTCACCGTGCGGACCGACCTCGCCATAGCGATGGGACACCACCCGGGCGTCGTGAGGCACGCCGATGCCCCAGGCCTCGTGCAGCTCCTGCGGGTCGTCGCTGAGGGACGGGGACCGCTCCTCCCGGGCCAGCTCCTCGACCACCTCTCTCGCACCCCGCACCGCTCCGACCACGACGGCGGCGATGACGAGGACGAGCACCCCCGTGACCACCGCTGCGACCCGCGTCGCCCTGACCTCCGACCTCACGATCCCCTCCCCCTGGCGCCCGACGGGCTCCCCGGGAACGACGCTACGCAGCCCCGCGCGGCGACGAGGCCGGCTTCACGGTGTCTCCACGGGATCCTCGCCATCGGGAGCATCGTCGCCGTCGTCCTTCTGCGAGGCCGCGGCCTTCTTCTCGCGCTCGTCCGGGGCATCGGTGGGCCCGCCGGGCTGCTTCCTCGCCTCCTCGAGCGCGGCGCTGCGCCGTCGGATGCCGCTGAGCGTCGCGCTGAACACCAGCAGGACCACGATCAGCGGGACCACGACGTCGGGCACCCAGTCCGGCACGGAGAAGGGCAGGGACAGATCCGGGATCCAGCCCAGCAGCAGGTCACGGAGCCAGTCGAGCGCACGGGCGACAGGACGCAGCACCGCGGCCAGCAGGTCCCTCACCGGGCGGAGGAGGTCGCCGATCACCTCGAGCACCGGGTTCACGACAGCGCCGATGGCCTCCACCACTGGTCGCAGCAACGACGCCACCCACTCGCGCACGGGGCGCAGGAGGTTCGAGAACAGGGCGCCGAGCCCCAGCAGCGGGATCAGGTAGCCGGCCGCCCGCCGCACCGCGGCGAGCGCCGCGAACCGCGTGGGGTGCGCGGCGCGCTTCTCGTCCCGCAGCGCCGACGGGCTCCCCTCGGCCGGGATCAGCGGATCGGTGCGCAGCCCTCGCGAGACCTCCACCTCGCCCGCGCCGCCGAGGCCCGCGGTGCGGACGGTGACCAGCTCATGGTCGGCGTGCTCCCCGTCGGAGTCCCGACGGAGGACGGTGCAGCGCAGGGTCGCGAAGCCGTCGTCGATCCGGAAGCGGAGGTCGTCGGCGCCCGTCGGCCCGTCGTCCCCTTCGGGCTTGTCCCTCTCGGGCTCGTCCCCCTCGGGCTTCGTCGCGGCCTTGAGGGCCTTCTCCTCGGCGGCGGGGTCGTGCGGCACGCCGTCGATCTCGAGGAGCAGGCTCGTGTCCAGCAGCCGGTGACGCACCCGGGCCACGTACTCGTGCCCCTGGGCGCGGCCGCGGTACTCGACGTCCGCGCCGAAGCGGTTCGGCTCGCGCTCCCCGAATGCCGCCTCGCCCTCCGCGTCGGGGTCGCGGGGTGCGGCGTCGGCGGGGGTGCTGGCGGTCATGGGCCCAGCCTTCCAGGCCGGACGCGCCGCGCCCCTCCGCCTTCGGTGGACGTTCCTCTCCTCCGCTGGTCGGAGGGTCCCGGCGCCGCACGACCTATGACCCGCCACCGATGCCCTACGCATACTTATGTGACCGCATAGCCATCCTGTTGAAACCTCAACGGAGCCGCGCGTAGCGTCGAGACACGTGAGCACCTCGACCCCCTCCTCCCCCACCCGCAACCCGTTGCGCGCGCTGGGCCGGATCCCCTTCGGCTGGCAGGTCCTCATCGGCCTCGTGCTCGGTGTGGTCCTCGGCCTCGTCGCCGCGCAGATCGGCCCAGTCGCCGTCACCGAGGCGAACCCGGACGGCGCCAACTGGCTGACGACCATCCTCCACACCATCGGCACGATCTTCGTGACCCTGCTGAAGGCCCTGGTCCCGCCGCTGATCTTCCTCGCGATCGTCACCTCGATCGCGAACCTGCGCGGCGTCACCAACGCCGCCCGCCTCGCCGGCAAGACCCTGCTCTGGTTCGCGATCACCTCGCTCATCGCGGTCTCCATCGGCATCGCGCTGGGCGCGCTGACCAGCCCGGGCGCGAACTCCGGCGTGGACGCCGGCACCGCCGAGGCCTCCTCCACCCAGGGCGGCTGGCTCGACTTCCTCGTGGGCCTCGTGCCCGCGAACTTCCTGGGCCTCGAGGGCTCCGCCGGGGACGACGGCTCGATCTCCCTGACCTTCAACGCTCTGCAGATCCTCGTCATCTCGATCGCCGTGGGCATCGCCGTGCTCTCCGTGGGCGAGAAGGCGGAGCCGTTCCTGCGCTTCACCGGCTCCGCACTGGAGATCGTGCAGAAGCTGCTGTGGTGGGTCATCCGCCTCGCCCCGATCGGCACCATCGGCCTGCTCGGCAACGCGGTCGCCTCCTACGGCTGGTCCGCGATCGGCCAGCTCGGCGTCTTCACCGCGGACGTCTACATCGGCATGCTGCTCGTGCTGCTCGTCGTGTACCCGGTGCTGCTGAAGATCAACGGCCTGGGCGTCGGCTCCTTCTTCCGAGGCGTGTGGCCGGCGACCTCGCTGGGCTTCGTGTCCCGCAGCTCGCTGGGCACCATGCCGATGACGCAGACCGTCACCGAGCGCATGGGCGTCCCGCGCCACTACGCCTCCTTCGCGATCCCGCTGGGCGCGACGACCAAGATGGACGGCTGCGCCGCGATCTACCCCTCGCTCGCCGCGATCTTCGTCGCGAACTTCTACGGCGTGCCGCTGAGCGTCACGGACTACCTGCTCATCGTGCTGGTCTCCGTGCTGGGCTCCGCCGCGACCGCCGGCATGACCGGTGCGACCGTCATGCTTACGCTGACCCTCTCCACGCTGGGCCTCCCGCTCGAGGGCGTGGGCCTGCTGCTCGCGATCGACCCGATCCTCGACATGGGCCGCACCGCCCTGAACGTCACCGGCCAGTCGCTGGTCGCCGTGATCGTCGCGAAGCGGGAGAAGATCCTGGACCGCGCGACCTACGACGCCGCGAGCCGCACCTCGTTCCAGGCCATCCAGGCCGAGCAGGCGGACACCGCGGCAGATGCCGCCGGCCCCGCCCCGGCCGGTGAGCGCGAGAAGGCCGGCGCCACCGCCTGACCTGCGCCGCCCTCCTCCTCGAGGCCCGCCCCGGATCCGTCCGGGGCGGGCCTCGCCCGCACGGGCAGGGGACGGCGACGTGTGAGGTCCGCGCCGTCACCGAGCGGAACGCTGGCACACCTGCGCGGGGATCGCTAGGCTCCAGGCGTCCCATCCCGCAGTGCATCTACCTCGGGTCCTCTCACGGATCGTCCAAGGCGGCACCACCCGTCCCGGAGGATCCCCATGACCTCATCGCATCTGGACCGGCAGCGCACCGGCGCCCCCACCGACCAGGGGACGACGCCGGCCCCCTCACTGCTGCTGCTCGCGGGCCCCGCGTACTTCCCGATCGCCTTCATCGCCCGCTTCCCCTTCGCGATGATGGTCGTGGGCACCCTGACGCTCGTCGTCGCCGCGCGCGACTCGATCGCGCTGGGCGGGCTGAACTCCGCCGTCGTGGGCCTCGGCTCCGCGCTCGTGGGCCCGCTGCTGGGCGCCGCGGCGGACAGGATCGGCCAGCGCCCCGTGCTGCTCTCCTCCGGCCTCGTCAACTCGCTCGCCCTGCTCGCCCTCGCGGTCGTCGCCTTCAGCGATCTGCCCGACGTGGCGGTGCTCGCCGTGGGCTTCGTGCTCGGCGCGTCCTCGCCGCAGATCGGCCCGCTCTCCCGCAGCCGGCTCGTGCAGCTGATCCTGCACCGCATGCCGGCCGATCGCCGCGCCCGCAGCATGAACGGGACGATGGGCTACGAGTCCGCGGCCGACGAGACCGCCTTCGTCTTCGGCCCCGTCGTGGTGGGTCTGCTCGCGACGACGATGAGCCCGGCCGCCCCGATGATCGGCGCCGCGGTGCTCACGCTCGTGTTCGTCACCGCCTTCGCGCTGCACCCGACGGCGAGGGTCGAGGCGCCCGCCTCCCACGAGTCCGTGGTCCAGGCGCCCGCCCGGGAGCTGCGCGCCCCCGGCGTGCTCGTCATCGTCGCGGGCGCTCTCGGGGTGGGCCTGTTCTTCGGCACGGTCCTCACCTCGCTCACGGCCGTGCTCTCCGAGGCGGGCCACGGGGAGTCCGCGGGACTGGTCTACGGGGTGATGGGCGTCGGCTCCACGATCCTCGCGCTCAGCACCTCCCTGTTCCCGGCGCGGTTCTCGCTGCGCGCCCGCTGGCTGGTCTTCGGCACGCTCATGCTCGCCGCGATGCTCGCCTTCGGTCTCGCGGGCGGCGCGCTGCCCGTGATGGTCGGGGCGATGGCGGTCGCGGGGATCGGCGTGGGGCCGACGGTCGTCACGCTCTACAGCCTCGCGGCGGAGCGCTCCCCGCAGGGCCGCTCGGCGACCCTGATGACGATGCTCGGCTCGGCGACGATCGTCGGGCAGTCCGCGGCCTCCGCGCTGACCGGGTCGGTCGCGGAGAGCACCGGGGCGGGGACGGCCGTGCTGCTGCCGATCGCGGCCGCGTCGCTCGTGGTGCTCGCGGCGCTCGGCAACGCCCTGCTCGGTCGCGGGCCGCTCGCCGTCGAGGACGCCGTGACCTCCACCGAGGCACCTCCGGCCGCGCTCTGATCCGGGGCGCTCCGCTCAGGGAGGCACGGGTCCGGGACGCTCAGCGCCACAGCACGTGGTGCAGCGCCTCCTCGACCCGCGGGTGCTCGAACCGGGCGCCGGCCTGCTGCAGCCGCGTCGCGTCCACGCGCTGATCCGCGCGGACGAGCTCGCGCGCCGCCTCCGTGCCCAGCAGCAGGGCGGGGCCCGCCGCCGGCACGGGCACGACCGCGGGCCTGTGCAGGGTGCGACCCAGGGCGCGCACGAGCTCCGCCTGGGTGACGGGATGCGGGGCGACCGCGTTCAGCGGGCCCTCCGCGCTCGAGGCGAGGGCCACGGTCGCGTAGGCGCGCACCAGGTCGTCGAGCGTGATCCACGAGGTCACGGCATCGGGCGGGGCGAGGCGGCCGCCCACCCCGGCGAGCAGCAGGGGAAGCTGCGGGAGCAGGGACCCGCCGCCGTCGGAGAGCACCACGCCCGTGCGCAGCTGCGCGACCCGCACGCCGGCGCGGGAGGCGGGTGCGGTCGCGGCTTCCCAGTCCCGCACGAGGTCCGCGAGGAACCCGGTGCCGGCGGTGTCCTCCTCGGTGAGCACCTCCCCGGGCCGCTGCGGTCCGTAGACGCCGATCGCGGAGGCGGTCACGAGGGTGCGCGGGCCGTCCGTCATCCCGGCGAGCGTGCGGGCGATCAGCGCCGTGCCCTCCACCCGGGAGTCGCGGATCTCGCGCTTCGCGGCGTCCGTCCAGCGGGTCGCGATCGAGCGGCCGGCGAGGTGGACGACCACGTCGACGCCCTCGAGGTCCCCGGGGTCCAGCTCCCCCGCGCGCGGGTCCCAGCGGATCTCCCCGGGACCGGGGCGGTCCTTGCGCACGAGCCGGCGCACCGTGTGGCCGCCGCTCTCGAGGAGCGCCGCGAGCTGGGTGCCCACGAGTCCCGAGGCGCCGGTGATCGCGATCGTGCGGCGCGGGACGGCGGCGAGCGCGGTGTGCAGGGCGAGGTCCTCGCGCAGCTGACGTGCGCGGAAGGCGAGCAGGCGACGCACGCGGCGCTCGAGGGCCGCGCCCACGGGCGTCGACCTCTCGACGCCGCCGGGCAGCTCGACCTCGATGGTGTCGGTGAGCAGGGTGGCCGACGGATCCGCGGGATCGACGACGATGCCGTGCTCGTGCTGCCAGCTGCGCCACGGGCCGCTGACCTGCTGATCCACGAAGCGACCGGCCTCGGTGGCCTCCGCGTGCCGGAGCACCCAGGCGGGCCGCAGCGGCAGGGCGGTGGGGCCCATGTGGGCGCCGACCACCCGTCCCGCACGTATGCCGCCCGCGGTGGGGTCGTCGATCGTGGCGACCCCGGGCGGGGTCAGGCGCACGAGGGCGCCGGGCCGCTCATGCCAGGCGAGCACGTCGGCGTGCGGGCTCTCGATGCGATGCGTGGCGACGATCCTCATGGCGGGCCCCTTCCGGTCGGTTCGCCTCGATCGTACCGACGCCCGTGGGGAGCGGGGCCGGTGCGCAGCCGGCTCGCCAGGCATCCGGGATCCGGGGGCTTCCCTCCTCGCGGGCATGAGACGACCCCTCGTGCACCTGCCAGAGCCCACCTGCCCTTGCTGCCGTCAGGCCCTGGGGGAGTTCAGCGAGATGACACCGCACGAGGGGTCGCGGACGAGTCTAGCGAAGTCCGGGCGCTCTGCCGAACCGCGGAGCGGTGATGTCACGGGCCTCACCCCGGGCGACACGCCGCATGGCGACAGCCGATCGAGCACGAGCGGCGCAGGGGCGTCGGGCCCGGCGGGGGCACCCTCCGCGCGGCCGGCGGGGTTGCGGTCGGATAACGGACGGCCCTCGACGGGGCGGGGAGGGCCGCTCCGCGCGCTACTGTTCCCCCCACGGCGTCGCGGGTGACCGTACTCACACCGCCGCGCCCCGACATCCGCTCCTCCTCGTCCCCTTCCCCGCTGGAGACCCCATGTTCTTCGACAACCTGATCACCGGGGCCAACAACCTCGTGTGGTCGCTCCCGCTGGTGGGCCTGCTGCTGCTCACCGGCCTCTACTTCTCACTGCGCACCGTGTTCCTCCAGGTGCGCTGCATCCCCGACATGCTCTCCCAGCTGAAGAAGGGCGAGTCCTCCCCGGACGGCACCTCCTCCTTCCAGTCGCTCATGATGTCGCTGGCCGGCCGCGTCGGCATGGGCAACATCGGCGGCGTCGCGACCGCGATCGCGCTCGGCGGCCCGGGCGCCGTGTTCTGGATGTGGCTGATCGCCTTCCTCGGCGCGGCCACCTCGTTCATCGAGTGCACCCTGGGCCAGATCTACAAGGAGAAGGACAAGGACACCGGCGAGTACCGCGGCGGTCCCGCGTACTACATCGAGAAGGCGTACAAGCACACCGCCGCCGCCCCCGCGTTCCTCGTCTACGCGATCGTCTTCGCGATCGTCACCGTCTTCGCGATGTGCTTCTTCCTCCCGGGCGTGCAGGCCAACGGCATCTCCTCCGCGGTGAACAACGCCTGGGGCGTGCCCCACTGGGTCTCCGCCGTCGCCGTCGTCATCGTGCTCGCCTTCATCATCATCGGCGGCGTGAAGCGCATCGCCCAGTTCGCGGTGATCGTGGTGCCGGTGATGGCGATCCTCTACATCGTCTTCGCGCTCATCGTGTTCTTCGTGAACTTCGACCAGATCGGCCACGTGTTCGGCCTGATCTTCTCGAGCGCCTTCGGCGCCCACGCGGTGTTCGGCGCGATCGTCGGCAAGGCGATCGAGATGGGCGTCAAGCGCGGTCTCTACTCGAACGAGGCCGGCCAGGGCACGGGCCCCCACGCGGCGGCCGCCGCGGAGGTCTCCCACCCGGCCAAGCAGGGCTTCGCGCAGTCCTTCGCGGTCTACATCGACACCCTGTTCGTCTGCACCGCGACCGCCTTCCTCATCATCTCCACGAACATGTACCAGGTGTTCGCGCTCGACGAGGAGACCGTCATCTACCAGGGCGACATCCCCGAGGGCACGGACTACGGCCCCGAGTTCGCTCAGTTCGGCTTCGAGACCGTCTTCCACGGCCTGGGCCCCACCTTCGTGGCTCTCGCGCTGTTCTTCTTCGCCTTCACCACGATCGTCGCCTACTACTACATGGCCGAGGTCAACCTGACCTACCTCTCGCGCTGGATCCCGAACGCGTTCGTGCGACGCACCCTCAAGCGCGCGCTCCAGGCGCTGATCCTCGTCGCGGTGGTCTACGGCTCGGTCACCACGACCGGCAACGCCTGGGCCCTGGGCGACATCGGCGTCGGCACGATGGCGTGGCTGAACGTCGTCGCGATCCTCATCCTCCAGAAGCCCGCCCTGAAGGCCTTCAAGGACTACCAGCGGCAGAAGAAGGCCGGGAAGGACCCGCAGTTCGACCCGCGCGAGCTGGGGATCAAGAACGCCGAGTTCTGGGAGCTGCGGGCCGACGGCCGCATCCGCCAGGGCGAGACCGGCGAGGAGCTGGCCGGCAAGATCGGCTGATCCCCGCCTCCCCGGAACCTCTCCCCCAGGGACGACGAACGCCCGACCTCCTCGGAGGTCGGGCGTTCGTCGTGAGCGGCCCGTCGGCCGCGGCGGATCTCAGGCCAGGCGCCGCGCCGGGGAGAGCGTGAGCGCCGGGTCGGTCTCGGGGAGGTCGCCGAGCACCTCGTCGATCCGCGCCTTCACGTCGGCGTCGAGGGTGACGCCGGCGGCCTTGACGTTCTCGGTGACCTGCTCGGGGCGGGAGGCGCCGATGATCGCGCCCGCCACGTTGTCGTTGCTGAGCACCCACGCCACGGCGAGCTGCGCCGGGGTGAGGCCGAGCTCGTCGGCGATCGGCAGCAGCCCCTGCACGGCAGTGAGGGTCTCGTCGTCCAGGAAGCGCTTGATCATGTCCGCGCCGCCCTTCTCGTCCCGGGCGCGGGAGCCCTCGGGGACCTCGGCGCCGGGCTTGTACTTGCCGGTGAGGATGCCCTGCGCGACCGGGGACCACACGATCTGGGAGACGCCCAGCTCCTGGGAGGTGGGGACCACGCGCTCCTCGATGACCCGCCACAGCATCGAGTACTGGGGCTGGTTGGAGACCAGCTGGATGCCGAGCTCACGGGCGAGCTGGTGGCCGGCGCGGATCTGGTCCGCGTTCCACTCGGAGACGCCGATGTAGAGGGCCTTGCCGGCGCGGACGACCTCCGCGAAGGCCTGCATGGTCTCCTCGAGCGGCGTCGCGTAGTCGTAGCGGTGCGCCTGGTAGAGGTCGACGTAGTCCGTCTGCAGGCGGCGCAGGGAGCCGTCGATCGACTCGCGGATGTGCTTGCGGGAGAGGCCGGTGTCGTTGTGGCCCTTGGGGCCGGTCGGGAAGTAGACCTTGGTGAGGATCTCGAGGGATTCGCGGCGCTCGCCCTTCAGCGCCTCGCCGAGCACGACCTCCGCGGCCGTGTTCGCGTAGGTGTCCGCGGTGTCGAAGGTGCTGATGCCGGCGTCGAGGGCGGCGCGCACGCAGGCGCGGGCCCGGTCGTCCTCGACCTGCGAGGCATGGGTGAGCCAGTTGCCGTAGATGATCTCGCTGATCTTGAGTCCGCTGCGTCCCAGGTGGCGATGTTCCATGCGGTGGAGCCTAGGCCCGCCACCTCGGCGTCGTCTGCGGAGCGGGGGTATCGTGGTGACGCGCGCCACATGGCCGTGGCGCCTCGCCGCGCTCACCGCGCGGGAAGGAGGAGGACCCATGACCCAGCTCCCCACGAGCCCCGCCCGGCAGGGAGGACAGCCGCCGGCCCCGGCCCTGCCCGAGCCGACCGAGAAGGACGACGTCCTCGAGCTCGAGCCCACCGTCGAGGGCGAGGACTTCTCCCGCGTCGCCTTCACGCAGGCGGCGGTGGGCATGCTGCAGCGGCTCATCGACCGCAACGGCCCGCTCATGTTCCACCAGTCCGGCGGCTGCTGCGACGGCTCCTCCCCCATGTGCTACCCGGAGGGCGACTTCATCACCGGCGACGCGGACGTCCGCATGGGGCACGCGGAGGTGCCGCTGCCCGGAGGCGGCACGAGTCCGCTCGACTTCTGGATGAGCCGCGAGCAGTTCACCTACTGGCGCCACACGCACCTGACGATCGACCTCGTCGACGGGCGCGGCGGCGGCTTCAGCCTCGAGTCGCCCGACGGCAAGCGGTTCCTCACCCGGTCGCGGATGCTCGAGGGCTGAGCCCGAGCCCGGCAGCAGTCCCTGGACGGGATCCACCACGAGCGCCCGCGAGCCGCGACCAAAAACCGTAGCGCCGCGTCGCGTCCCCTGGCATCGTCGGAGCCCCAGGCGTCGTGGCCCCGTCGCGACGCTCCGCACCGGAGCAGGGAGTGACATGCGAGAGCTCGTGTACTACGTGGCCGTGAGCCTGGACGGCTGCATCGCCGGCCCCCAGGACCAGTTCGACGCCTTCCTCGTCGAGGGCGACCACATGGAGGGCATCAACGAGGAGTTCGGGGACGCGATCCCCACCGACATCGCCGCCCACCTCGGCATCCCCCAGAGCGGCGAGCGGTTCGGGACGGTGCTCATGGGGGCGACCACCCACGCGATGGGCCTGCCGGCCATGCCGAGCCCCTACCGCCACCTCGAGCAGATCGTGTTCACGCACCGCGAGCTCCCACCCGCGGAGAACCTTCGCACCACCACGGAGGACCCGGTCGCCGTGGTGCGCGCGCTCAAGGAGCAGCCCGGCGCGGACATCTGGCTGTGCGGCGGCGCGCAGCTCGCGACCCAGCTGCGCGGTGAGATCGACCGGCTCGTGCTCAAGCGCCAGCCGCTGCTGTTCGGCGCCGGCGTCCCGCTGTTCGCCCCGGGGGACTACGAGCCCGAGCCCTTCGCGCACGTGCGCACCCGGACCTTCGACTCCGGGGTGTCGCTGACGGAGTACGTGCGGGAGCGCTGAGCGCGAGCGCGCGGGGCGTCCGTCCGGCGAACCTCCGCGTCCGCTCCGGGCATGGTGGGGGCCGACGGCGGCTCCGTAGTGTCGAGCGCAGCCATGAGCTGATCGCCGCCCTGGACCGCGGCGACGACCCCCCCCTGGGACGCCACCTCCGAGGTCGCCATGGGCTGTGCGACGAGCCTCCAGCACCTGCACGATGCCCAGTTCCACGACGCCGCCTTCACCCGGCTGCTCGTCGACCCGCGTTTCACGGACGTCGCCGCGGCCGTCCTGCGCACCCCGAACGTGCAGCTGCACCACACGAAGATGTTCATCAAGCCGCCGGAGAACGGCTCCCCGTTCCCGCCCCATCAGGACCACCCGTTCTTCCCTCACACCCATCACCGGGTGGCCGCCGCGATCTTCCACTTCGACGACGCCCCCGACGCGAAGGGCTGCGTGCGCATCGCGCCGGGCAGCCACCTCGCGGGACCGCGCGAGCACGACCCGAAGGGCAGCTTCCACCTCCCGGGCTTCCCCGTCGAGGAGCTCGTGCCGGTGGAGGCCGAGGCCGGCGACGTCCTGTTCTTCACCTACCTCACCGTGCACAGCTCCGGCGTCAACGTGAGCGACGAGGCCCGCACCACGTGGCTCGTGCAGTTCCGCGACCCGGCGGACCTCCCGCTCACGGACCACCACACGCACTCCCTGGGCCAGGGGCTCATCCTCGCCGGCCGTCTGGCGCAACACCCCCCACACCCACTCCTTCCACGAGGTGTGCCTGGCCTACGCGGGCTCCGGCACGTTCACCGTGGAGGGCGAGGTCCACGAGATCGTCTCCCACCCCGAGGCCGGCCTCGGCATCGCCTTCTGGGGGTTCGCCCTGGACACCACCGCCCTGCCCGAGGGCCCCGGCTGGTGGGACGGCCTGCTGCGCCGCGAGCGCCCGCTCGTCTCGCCCCGCCTCGGCTCGCTGCCCGCGATCGTCTCCGCCCTCGCCGCGGAGGCCGCCAGTCCGCGCTCCGGTGTGGACGCGCAGGTCAGGGCGCTCGGCTCGGCGCTCGTGATCGAGACCGGCCGCGCCTTCGCCTCCCCCGCCGAGCTCACGGTGACGGTCGACCCCGGGGCGCGGGCCACCTCCGCCGTCGCCGCCATGCGCGGCTATCTCGCGGACAACCTCGCCCGACCGATCCGCGTGGAGGACGTCGCCGCGGTCG
Source organism: Brachybacterium rhamnosum (assembly GCF_039526185.1). Lineage (NCBI taxonomy): Bacteria > Bacillati > Actinomycetota > Actinomycetes > Micrococcales > Dermabacteraceae > Brachybacterium > Brachybacterium rhamnosum. Next base: position 1,028,725 of record NZ_BAAAIS010000002.1, on the reverse strand, counting down.
CGCACCTCTCCGACCGTCACGCCGCGCGGCTGTTCGGGCAGGAGACCGGCACCCCGATGATCGCGGAGCTGCGGCGGCTGCGGCTCGAGCACGCGGCGCGGCTGCTGGAGTCGGAGCGGCCCGTGGCGCAGGTGGCCCGGGAGTGCAGCTACCCCGAGTCGCGGCCCTTCATCACCGCGTTCCGCGCCCTCGGCGGCACCCTGCACCTGTGAGCAGGGTGCCGCCGGGCATCACTCCGCGGCAGGTCGCTCCGGGGCCGGGAGATCGTCCCCGCTCACCGCGGCGAGCTCGCCGGTCGCGGTCGCGGAGGCCTCGAGCACCGCGGCCTCCTCGTCGGGGTCGGTGCCCTCGGAGAACTGCGACCAGTACAGGCGGTGGTAAGCGCCCTCCGCCGCGAGCAGCTCCTCGTGGGAGCCCTGCTCGACGATGTCGCCGTGCTCCATCACGAGGATGACGTCGGCGTCGCGGATCGTGGAGAGCCGGTGCGCGATGACGAAGCTCGTGCGGTCCGTGCGCAGCGCCGCCATCGCCTCCTGCACGAGGACCTCGGTGCGGGTGTCCACGCTCGAGGTGGCCTCGTCGAGGATCAGCAGCGCCGGATCGGCGAGGAAGGCGCGGGCGATCGTGATGAGCTGCCGCTCGCCGGCGGAGACGTTCGCGCCCTCGTCCTCGATGACCGTGTCGTAGCCCTCGGGGAGGGTGCGCACGAAGCGGTCGACGTAGGTGGCGCGGGCCGCCTCGACCACCTCCTCGTCGCTCGCCCCGAGGCGCCCGTAGCGGATGTTCTCGCGGATCGTGCCGCCGAACAGCACGGCGTCCTGGAGCACCATGCCCACCCGGCTGCGCACCGCGCCGCGGTCCAGCGCCCGGATGTCCACGCCGTCGAGGCGGATCTCGCCGCGGTCGATCTCGTAGAAGCGCATCACGAGGTTCACGAGCGTGGTCTTGCCGGCGCCCGTCGGCCCGACGATCGCGATCGTCTGGCCGGGCTCCGCGACGAGCGAGAGATTCGTGATGAGCGGCTTGTCCGGGCTGTAGGAGAAGGCGACGTGCGCGAACTCGACGCGGCCGCGCACCTCGGCGGGTGCCGCCGCGGGGGCGATCGCCCGCTCGGCGACGGTGCCGTCGGCCTGCTCCTCGGCGACGGTGATCGCGCCGTCGGGCTGCTCCTCCTCCGCGTCGAGCAGCTCGAAGATGCGCTCGGCGGAGGCGACGCCGGAGATCAGCATGTTCGCCATGCCGGCGACCTCGCCGAGCGGCGCGTTGAACTCGCGGGAGTACTGGATGAACGCGACGACCGCGCCGAGGGACATCTGGCCGCTCGCGACGCGCAGGCCGCCCACGACCGCGATGCCGACGTAGCCGAGGTAGGTCACCCACTGCATGATCGGCATGATCATCCCGGAGAAGAACTGGGCCTTGAACGCGGCCTCGAACAGCTCCTCGTTGCGCTCGTCGAAGGTCTCCCGCATCGCGTCCTGGCGGTCGAAGACGGTGACCAGGTCGTGCCCGGTGAAGGACTCCTCGACGTGGCCGTTGAGGCGGCCGGTGTTGCGCCACTGGGCGGTGAACAGCTTCTGCGAGCGGGAGCCGATGATCCCGACGACCACGCCGGAGATCGGCAGCGCCACGAGGGCGATGAGCGCGAGCTGCCAGGACAGCCAGAACATCATCACGGTGATGCCGATGATCGTCAGCACCGCGTAGACGAGGGAGGCGAAGGCCTGCTGGAGCGCCGTCTGCACGTTGTCGACGTCGTTCGTGGTGCGGGAGAGCAGGTCGCCGCGCTGGCGGGTGTCGAAGTAGCGCAGCGGCAGGCGGTTGATCTTGGCCTCGATGCGCTCGCGCAGGCGGAACACGATCCGCATGACGATGTCGTTGAGCACGCGACCCTGCAGCCAGTTGAACAGGGACGCGACGACGTACATCGCGAGGACGACCACGAGCAGGCGGCCGAGCGCCCCGAAGTCCACGCCGTTCCCGGAGGCGACGCCGTCGACGATGACGTCGATCGCGTCGCCGAGGATCGTGGGCGCCCACACGGTGAGCACGGTCGCGATGAGGCCGAAGGTGAGCACGACGGCGAGGCCGAGCTTGTGGTCGCCGAAGGTGGAGAACAGCCGCTTCGCGGTGGGCCAGAAGGCCTTCGCCTTACGGGGCGGGCCGCCGCCCCATTCGCTCTCCATGGAGCCCTGCATCTGGACGATCTCGTCGTCGGTGAGGTCCTGGGTCGCGGCGTCGGCCGGGGTGGGGGTCTTCTCGCTCATGCCGGCTCCTCCACGGTGATCTGGGAGTCGACGATCTCCTGGTAGGTCTCCGAGGAGCCGAGCAGCTCCTCGTGGGTGCCGCGGCCGACGATCCGCCCCTGGTCCAGGACGAGGATCTGATCGGCGTCGGTGATGGTCGAGATGCGCTGGGCGACGATGAGCACCGTCGCGCCCGCGGTGTGCTCGGCGAGCGCCGCGCGGACCTTCGCATCGGTCGTGACGTCGAGCGCGGAGAACGAGTCGTCGAAGACGTACACGCGCGGCGCGGCGACGAGGGTGCGGGCGATGCACAGGCGCTGGCGCTGGCCGCCGGAGACGTCGGTGCCGCCCTGCGAGATCGTCGAGTCCAGGCCCGTCGCGGCGGCGTCCCCGCTGCCGGTGGTGCGATCGCGGACGAAGCCGGAGGCCTGCGCGACCTCGAGCGCGGCGTGCAGGGTCTCCTCGCTCGCCGTCGGGTCGCCGAAGCGGAGGTTCTCCGCGACGGTGCCGGAGAACAGGTAGGGACGCTGCGGGACGAGGCCGACGGCGGCGCTGAGCGAGGCCCGGGAGAGGTCCGTGACGGGCACGCCCTCGATGAGGACCTGGCCGGAGGTCGCGTCGTGCAGGCGCGGGACGAGGCTGACGAGGCTCGTCTTGCCGGAGCCGGTCGCGCCGATGATGGCGGTGGTGCGACCGGCGGGGGCGGTGAAGGAGACGCCGTCGAGCACCGGGGACTCGGCGCCGGGGTAGGAGAAGCTCACGTCGCGGAACTCGACGCTCGCGCCGACGGGGGCGCCGGGGGCGGGCACGGGCAGCTCGCGCGGGGCGGTGGGCTCGGCGAGGGTGGGCGTGGTCTGGAGCACCTCGCCGATGCGGCGCCCGCCGACGACCGCGCGCGGGAACATCATGACCATGAAGGTGCCCATCATGACGGCCATGAGGATCTGCAGGAGGTACTGCATGAAGGCCGTCAGCGAACCGACCTGCACGAGGCCCGCGTCCACGCGGTGACCGCCGAACCACAGCACGGCGGCGGTCGCGAGATGGAGGACGACGGTGATCGCGGGGCCCATGAGCACGAACAGCCGGCCGATCCGCACGGAGGTGTCGGTGAGCAGCTGGTTGGCGTCGGTGAAGCGCGAGGACTCGTGCTGCTCGCGCACGAAGGCGCGGACAACGCGGATGCCCATGAGCTGCTCGCGCATGACGCCGTTGATGCCGTCGATGTTGTCCTGCATGCGCTGGAACAGCGGCATGAGGCGCACGACGAGCAGGCCGACGATGACGAGCAGGACGGGCACGGAGACCCACACGAGCCAGGACAGGCCCGGGTCCTCGCGCACGGCCATGACGATGCCGCCGATCGACATGATCGGCACCATGACCATGAAGTTCAGGCCCATGAGCACGAGCATCTGGACCTGCTGGACGTCGTTCGTGGCGCGGGTGATGAGGGTCGGGGCGCCGAAGCGGCCCATCTCCTCGGTGGAGAAGCGGTCCACGCGCGTGTAGACCGCGCGGCGGATGTCCCGGCCGATGCCCATGGCGGCGCGGGCGCCGAACCAGACGGAGGCGATCGCGGTGACGACCTGGACGAGGGCGACGACGAGCATCACGCCGCCCACGCGCCAGATGTAGTCGGTGTCCCCGGTCGCGACGCCGTGGTCGATGATGTCCGCGTTGAGGCTGGGCAGGTACAGGGTGGCGAGCACGGTCGCGAGCTGCAGCACGAGCACGGCGCCGACGTGCGGGAGGTAGGGCCGGCCGTATCGGCGCAGGAGGGTCCAGAGCATGAGGATCCTTGGGGTGGAGGGTCCGAGTGAGGGGTGTTCGGGGGCGTGGGAGGGAGCGGTGGGCCGTCCCGCCGTCCCGAGCGTAGGAGGGGCTGAGGACAGGTCCTGTCCTCGAAGCCGTGGGCGCCGCGCGGGGCGCGCGACAAGGCGTCCCATCCTGCACCGGGCAGGGCGCGGGGCGCACCCGACTTTCGGTGGAGATCGGGCGTCCGCCGCGGCGCCGCTTCGAGGGCGCGGCCGTCCCGTTCTCCTGATGACGGGGCAGTAGCGTTTCGATGAACAGTCCCCGATGTGCTGTCGGTGGGAGCGATCGTCGACCGAGGCTTCAGGAGTTCACGCATCGAGGTCCGATCACGGTTCGCCCGAACCGGTCGTCGGCCCGATCACGACATCGACGGAGACCCCGCCATGACGAAGTCCCCCCTCCCTGCGCTCGACCGCCGCGCCCTGTTCCGCGGCGTCGGCGCCGCCGGCCTGCTCACCGCCGGCGGGCTGATCGTCCCCACGTCGGCCCACGCGCTGTCCACCTCCGGCGTCCAGAAGTCGCTGTGGGGCCTCTACTACTACAGCGGTGCGATCGACGGTCGACTCGGCGCGATGTCCATCGCCGCGATCAGGTCCTTCCAGGCCGACCGCGCCCTCGTGGTCGACGGGAACGCCGGATCGATCACCCAGGCCGAGCTCGTGAAGGTCGTCAAGGCCGTGCAGAAGGCACTGGGCCTCGTCGTCGACGGCGACTACGGCAGCGTCACGGTCGCCGCCGTGAAGAAGTACCAGTCCTCCAAGGGTCTCGTCGCCGACGGTCGATCCGGAGCGCTGACCATGTCGAAGCTCGGCGTGCGCCGCGTGGTCGGGACCTCCTCCTCGTCGGGGAAGCTCGTGGTGATCGACCAGATGGACACGGGACATTTCAGCGCCGAGAACTGCGGCCCGACGGCCGCGGTCATCGCGCTGGTCGCCGTCGGAAAGACCCCGAGCGGATACCGGGCATCGGTCACCGGCAACGCGAAGGTCGTGCAGAACATGCGCGTCTCCTGCGGTCTCTCCCCCGCCGGGCAGCCGACGAAGAAGAGCGTCAGCTACGTCGGCTCCGACCTCACCGACCTGGCCCGCGGCATCAAGGCCAACAAGGGGTCCGGCTCGCAGGTCACCTTCGCCGCCGCGGTCGACGCCGCAGCCGCCGGGAAGACGACCATCCTGCACGTCAACCACGGGAAGCTGCTCGGCATCTCCGGGGCGAACTACGGGCACTACGTCGTGGCGAAGGGGAAGGACTCCTCCGGGAGGATCCTGGTCTCCGATCCTGGCCGCGCCAAGAGCATCGGGATCAAGGGATACAGCCGCGCCGCGCTGCTGAAGGCGCTGCAGAAGGACCGGGGCCTGATCGTCGGCTGATCCCCGGGGTGGCGGGACGGGACCACGGTGGTCCCGCCCCCCCACGACCTGATCAGGGCGTTCGGGAACCCGAGAAGAACCTGCTCGTCCGCAGGGACCTCCACCGGCGAGACTGCTCCCATGAGCCTGAGCTTCCCCCTCCGCACCGCGCGCCTCGAGCTGCGCCCCTTCACGGTGCAGGACGTGCCCGCCGCGGCTGCCGTCTACGGGGACGCCGAGGTCATGCGGCATGTGGGTGAGGGCGGAGCGGTCGACGCCGACGAGGCGGCCGCGATGGTGGCCGCCTACATCGCTCATCAGCGCGAGCACGGCCTCGGATTCTGGGCGGTGGTCGACAGGGCCGATGGCGCACTGATCGGGGATGCAGGTTTCGAGCTCACCGAGCACGGGCTCGAGCTGGGCTACACGCTGCGTCGGGACCGCTGGGGCCAGGGGCTCGCGACCGAGGCCGCCCGGGCCTGCCTCGAGGCGGCAAGGGAGCTGGGCCATCGCGAGGTGGTGGCCCTCGTGGATGCGGCGAACCCCGCCTCCGCGCACGTGCTTCAGAAGCTCGGCTTCACCGAGGGCGCTGCCGACGGCGGGGGCATCGGCACCGTCGTGTCCTACGGCCGGCCCCACGGGCTCTTCCGCCTCGCCCTGCGCTGACCGCGCGCGACCTCGGCAGCGCCCGTCGGCCCCTCCAGCTCTCCCGCCTCACTCCCCGAGCATGATCCCGGTGCCGGGGCCCAGCGGGAGACCGGTGAAGAAGAAGATCGCGAGGATCGCCGTCCACACCACCCAGAACGGGACCACGAAGGGCAGCATGCGCGCGAACATCGTGCCGAGGCCCGCGGCGGGCTCGTACTTCCGCAGCATGCCCAGCAGCACCACCATGTACGGGTTCATCGGGGTGATGACCTGGGTGGCGGAGTCGCCCACGCGGAACGCGGCCTGCGTGAACGCCGGCTCGTAGCCGAGCAGCGCGAACATCGGCACGAACACCGCGGCCATGATCGTCCACATGCCCGAGCCGGAGATGATGAAGAGGTTCAGGCAGCTCGCCAGCAGGATGAACCCGATGATCGCGGGGAAGCCCGTCAGGCCGATCCCCTCGAGGCCCGCGGCGCCCGTCACGGCGATCCAGGAGCCGATGCCGGACCAGTTGAACAGGGCGATGAACTGCCCCAGCACGAACGCGAGCACGATGAAGGGGAGCATCTCCTTCAGGGCGTCGGTCATCATCCGCACGCCGTCGGCGCTCGAGCGGATCGTGCCGACGACGATCCCGTAGGCGAGCCCCACCACGACGAAGTACGCGAAGACGAGGAACACGATCGAGTCCAGCAGCGGCGAGGAGGGCAGGAAGCCGCCCTCCTCGTTGCGCCACGGGGAGGCGGGGACCAGCGTCGCCACGAGCACCACGGCCGTGAGCACCACGCCGGCGAGGACGGCGACGAGCAGGCCCTTGTTCTCCCGCGGGCTGAGGGCGGCGCGCATCTGCTCCGCGTCGGTCCCGCCGCTCCCGGACTCGGCGTCCTCCACGGTCTCGTCGCGCGGGACGTCGGTGCGCACGAGCCGCGGCTCGAGCACCCGGTCGATGACGACGCCCGCGACGAGGCCCAGCACGAGCGAGGAGGCGATGTTGAACCACCAGTTCGAGACCGGGTTCACCGGGGTCGCGCCGAGGCCCGGCAGCGACTCCATCACGGAGGTGGTGATGCCCGCGAAGAGCGCGTCGAGGCTGGTGGGGAAGATGTTCGTGGAGTAGCCGGCGCCCGCCGCGGCGAAGCCGCCGAGCAGGCCCGCGACCGGGTGACGTCCCGCGGCCTTGAACACGAGCGCCGCGAGCGGCGGGACGACCACGAAGGCGGAGTCCGCCATGATCGAGGAGATGACGCCGACGAAGCCCACGACGTACGGCAGCATCCAGCGCGGCGAGGAGCCGAAGGTCTTGCGGATGATCGCGGCGAGCATGCCGGAGTGCTGGGCCACGCCGATCGCGAGCAGGATCGGCATGACCGTCTTCAGCGGCGGGAAGCCGATGTAGTTCTCCCCGAGGTTGCTCGTGAGCCAGGTGAGGCCCTCCGCGGTGAACAGCCCCTTGATGACCGTGGCCTCCTCCGCGCCGGGCACGGAGACGGTGACCCCGGCCGCGGCCATGGCGGTCGAGACGATGCCGGTGATCGCGAAGAGGATGAGGAACAGCATGAACGGCTCGGGGAGCTTGTTCCCGAGCCGCTCGACCCCGCCGAGGAAGCGGTCGGTGAGGGGCGGGCGGCCGGTGGGCGTCGTGGCGGTGCTCATGAGGAGGGCTCCAGACGGGCGTCGGGGACGGGGAGAGGAGAGGGACGGGGTCAGTCGAAGTAGGAGGGCACGTCGATCGCGCCGCCGGCCGCCGCGAACTCGCCGGCGACCTCCGCCGCGAGCGCCGGGTCGTGGAGCACGTCGAGCAGCGTCGCGGCGAGGCCGTAGGCGCCGTCGGCCGCGGCGGCGCGCGCGATCGGCCCCGTGGACTGGACGGCGAACTCGCGCGTGTGCAGGGCGGCCTCGGCGTCGGAGGTCTGGATCAGCGGGTGCATGCCGGGCAGGCGGTAGCTGACGTTGCCGAAGTCCGTGGAGGCGGCGAGCGAGGGGGACACCACGCCGAGCGGCAGCGGGTCGCGGCCGCGGCGGCGCTGCGACTCGACCCAGCGGCCGGTGAGCGCCTGGTTGGTGCGCACGGGCAGCGAGGGCGGGTGCTCGTCCCAGTCGATGCTCACGCCCACGCCGGCCATGAGCGCGGCGCCGCGGGCGACGTCCTCGACGCGGCGCGAGAGGTCCTTGAGGGTCTCGGGCCGCTGCGAGCGCACGTACATCTCGACGACGGCGGTGTCCGGGATGACGCTCGCGCGGTCCCCGCCCTCGGTGATGATCGCGTGGAGGCGGTCCGACGGCGGCGTCTGCTGCCGCAGCAGGCCCACGCCCTGGTACATGAGGCTCGCGCCGTCCAGGGCGTTGCGCCCCATGAAGGGCTGCGCGGAGGCGTGGGCGGTGTGCCCGTGGAAGGTGACCTTGAGGGTGCGCCGGCCGAGCCACACCTGGTCGGCGAGGTCGTAGGCGGGGTAGCCGTGCGCCATGACTGCGGCGTCGAGGCCGTCGAAGGCGCCCTCGCGGGCCATGTACTCCTTGCCGGTGTGGCCCTCCTCGGCGGGCGTGCCGAGGTAGACGACGGTGCCAGGGACGGCCGACGGGTCCTCCTGTGCGAGCGCATGGATCGCGAGGAAGGCCCCGAGCCCCATGACGGCGATGACGTTGTGGCCGCAGCCGTGGCCCACGCCGGGCAGGGCGTCGTACTCGGAGAGCACGGCGAGCGTGGGCCCCTCGCCCTCGCCGTGGATCTCCGCGCGGATCGCGGTGTCCAGGCCGTGCACGCCGAGCTGCGCCTCGATCCCGTGCTCGGCGAGGATCGCGACGATCGCGGCGGCGGAGCGGTGCTCCTCGAAGGCGACCTCGGGGTGCGCGGCGAGGTCGAGCATGAGGTCCACCATCGCGCCAGAATCCGCCTCGACTGCCTGCTCGAGGCGGGTCAGCAGCGCCGCGGGCGCGCCGGCGAAGGCGGAGCCGGGGTGGCGCTCGGTGGCGACGGCCGCGGCCTGCTCCTCGTGGAGCTGGTCGAGGTAGGCGTGCGAGGGCGTGGTGGGGGTCGCCTCGTCGTGGGGCGCGCGATGGGAGGACATGCGCTCCAACGTATCGGTTCCCGGCCAGGTCACGCGCCGTTCCCGAGAGGTTCCCTGGACGGGGGCCGCGGAGCTGGGCGGATGCGCTCGCGGGGCCCGCGCGGGCGGGCCGTCCGTCGGGTCGGTCTCCTCCCCCGGCACCGCCGACGACGCGGGCCGCGGCGCGGTCCTACACTCGGCGCGGGCGTCCCCCAGGGCCGGTCCCCTCGGCCCGCCGCCCGTCCCGCTCCGTCCCCGAGGAGAGTCTCGTGTCCCAACTGAGCGATCTCGTCGACCCCGCCGCGATCAGCCTCCAGAACCCCGCCGCGACCTGGCGCGATGTGATCACCGCCGCCGGCGCCCTGCTCGAGTCCACGGGCGCCGTGGATCCTGCGTACACCGCGGCGATGATCCGCAGCGTCGAGGAGCACGGCCCGTACATCGTCATCGCCCCCGGCTTCGCGCTCGCCCATGCCCGGCCCGACGCCTCCGTGCACCGCACCGCGATGTCGGTGCTGCGCCCGCAGGCCCCGATCGTCTTCGGACACGAGAGCAACGATCCGGTCACGCTGGTCGTCGCCCTCGCCGCCGCGGACCCCTCCGCCCACCAGCAGGCGCTCGCGGCCCTCGCGGGGATCCTCGCGGATCCCGCGCGCCGCGCGGCGCTCGACGAGGCCGCGACCCCGGAGCAGGTTCTCGCGGTGCTCGGCGCGGAGCGCCCCACCGCCTCGGCCCCGTCGGCCGCGGCCGCCACGACCGCCACCGAGTCGGCCACGGTCGACCCCGACGAGCCGACGGTCCCCTCGAAGAACCTGCTGCTCACCGTGTGCGGCAACGGTCTGGGCACGAGCCTGTTCCTCAAGAACACGGCGGAGACCGTGCTCGGCACCTGGGGCTGGGGCTCGCTGCTCTCCGTCGAGGCGACGGACACGATCTCCGCGAAGGGCCGCGCCAAGGAGGCGGACGCGATCCTCACCTCCGGCGCGATCGCCCAGACCCTCGGTGAGGTCGGCGTGCCCGTCGAGGTGATCGAGAACTTCACCTCGACCGCGGAGGTCGACGCCGCGCTGCGCCGCCTCTACGCCGTCTGACCCCTCCTTCTCCCCCGTCCCCACCGCAGCATCGGAGGCTCCCTCGTGACCGTCCTCGTCGCGATCGCCCAGTTCCTCGTCAACGAGATCCTCAGCGTCCCCGCCTATCTCATCGGCATCATCACCGCCATCGGCCTCATCGCCCTGCGCCGCAGCGTCGGCCAGGTCGCCGGCGGCGCCATCAAGGCCGTCCTCGGCTTCCTGCTCATCGGCGCCGGCGCGACCCTCGTCAGCGCCTCCCTCACCCCGCTCGGGGCGATGATCCAGGGCGCGCTCGGCGCCCAGGGCGTCGTCCCCACGAACGAGGCGATCGCCGGCATCGCCCAGGAGGAGTTCGGGGCGCAGGTCTCCTGGCTCATGATCCTGGGCTTCGTGGTCGCGATCCTGCTGGCCCGCTTCACGCCCCTGCGCTACGTCTTCCTCACCGGCCACCACCTGCTGTTCATGGCCACCCTCATCACGATCGTCATGGCCTCCGCGGGCATGCCCTCGCCCGTGGTGGTCGTGCTCGGCGCGGTGCTGCTGGGCGTGCTCATGGTGTCCCTGCCCGCGCTCGCCCAGCCCTGGACCCGCCGCGTCTCCGGTGACGACTCGATCGCGATCGGCCACTTCGGCACCGCCGGCTACATCGCCGCGGGCGCCGTCGGCCGGCTCGTGGACCCCAAGGGGAGGAGCCGCTCGACGGAGGACATCCACGTCCCCGAGGGGCTGCGCTTCCTGCGTGACTCGATGGTCGCGACGGCCCTGTCGATGGTGCTCATGTACGTCGTGGTCGCCGTGCTGTACGTGGTGCGCGCCGGCCAGGAGACCGCCTTCGGCGCCTTCGAGAACGGCGCCACCGGCATCGGCAACTACCTCATGCAGTCCGTGACCCAGGGCCTCCAGTTCGGCATCGCGGTCGCCGTGATCCTCTTCGGCGTGCGCACGATCCTCGGCGAGCTCGTCCCCGCCTTCCAGGGCATCGCCGCGAAGGTCGTCCCCGGGGCGATCCCCGCGCTCGACGCCCCGATCGTGTTCCCGTACGCGCAGAACGCCGTGCTCATCGGCTTCCTCTCGAGCTTCGCGGGCGGACTGCTGGGCCTGCTGCTGCTCGGCGTGTGGCTCGGCCCGGCCCTGGGCCTCGCGCTCGTGCTGCCGGGCCTCGTGCCCCACTTCTTCACGGGCGGCGCGGCCGGCGTGTACGGCAACGCGACCGGCGGCCGGCGCGGCGCGGTCGCGGGTGGCCTGGTCAACGGCCTGCTCGTGACCTTCCTGCCCGCGCTGCTGCTCAAGGTGCTCGGCAGCTTCGGCTCGGCGAACACGACCTTCGGCGACACGGACTTCGGCTGGTTCGGCATCCTCATCGGCTACGGAGCCCGCACCGGCGTGGTGAGCGGCATCGTGCTGCTCGTGCTCATCGGCGCCGCGATCCTCGGCGCCGCCCTGCTCGTACAGCGTCGTGTGGTGGACGCCGGCTGGGACCCCGCCCCGGCGCGCGGCGCGGCCGGCGAGGGTGCGACCTCCGGCGCTCAGGCCGCGCCGAGCGACCGGTCGACGGGCTCCGCCACCACCGGCGCCACCGCCCACCCGCGGGTCGCGCCGCCCGTCGGCGCACCCGTCCCGCCCCCGCCGCCGGAGTCCTGACCGGGCGGCGGGCGCGCCGGGGCACTAGCATTCCCCCACGGCCACACCCCGGCCGCCCGCCGCTCCCCCGTCCGGACCACACCCCGGCCCGACGGTCCCCGCGGCCCGCCGACGCCCCCGTCGGCCCACGACCCTGCCCCCGGGCAGGGCCCGCGCGATCCGCGAGAGCGGCGCCGCATCCCCGTCCCTGTTCCTCCTGCGCCCGCGGGCGCAGATCATCCGGAGGCGATCTCCTTGAGCGCACACTCCCCCGCACCCGCCGAGGCCGGCGCCCGCCGCGCCGACCGCGGCGCCTTCTCGGGGCGCACCTCGTTCATCTTCGCGGCCATCGGCTCCGCCGTGGGCCTCGGCAACATCTGGCGCTTCCCCGCCGTGGCCTACGAGAACGGCGGCGGCGCGTTCATCCTGCCGTACCTCGTCGCCCTGCTCACGGCCGGCATCCCGCTGCTCTTCCTCGACTACGCGATCGGCCACCGCTGGCGCGGATCCGCCCCCGCGGCCTGGCGCCGGTTCCGCCGCTGGACCGAGTTCATCGGCTGGTGGCAGGTGCTCATCGCCCTGGTCATCGCGCTGTACTACGCGCTGATCCTCGCGTGGGCCACGAACTACATGATCTTCTCGCTGGACCAGCGCTGGGGCGATGACCCGAACGCCTTCTTCGGCCAGTACACGCAGGCCCTCTCCGGCACGGACGTGCACATCTCCTTCGACGTGGTGCCCGCGGTGCTGGTGTCGATGGTCGTCGTGTGGATCGCGACGATCGTCGTCATGGCGCTCGGCGTGCAGAAGGGCATCTCCGCGAGCTCGGTCGTGTTCATCCCGCTGCTCGTGATCATGTTCGTCATCCTCGTGATCCGGGCACTGTTCCTGCCCGGCGCGATCGACGGCCTCGAGGCGCTGTTCCGCCCGCACTGGGCCGCGCTGCTCTCCCCGGGCGTGTGGGTCGCCGCCTACGGCCAGATCTTCTTCTCGCTGTCCGTCGCCTTCGGCATCATGCTCACCTACTCCTCGTACCTCAAGAAGCGGACCGACCTCACGGGCTCCGGCCTCGTGGTGGGCTTCGCGAACTCGGGCTTCGAGATCCTGTGCGGCATCGGCGTGTTCTCCGCGCTCGGCTTCATGGCGCAGGCGCAGGGCGTGCAGGTCTCCGAGGTGGTCTCCTCGGGGATCGGCCTCGCGTTCATCGCCTTCCCGGCGATCATCTCCGAGGCGCCCGCGGGCGCGCTCATCGGCGTGCTGTTCTTCGGCTCGCTCGTGCTCGCCGGCTTCACCTCGCTGATCTCGATCGTCGAGGTCGTCATCGCCGCGATCCAGGACAAGTTCGGGCTCTCCCGCATCTCCTCCACGCTGTGGGTGTGCGTGCCGCTCGCGGTGGTCTCCACGGCCCTGTTCTCCACGACCATGGGCATGCCCCTGCTGGACGTGCTGGACAAGTGGGTCAACGAGTACGGCATCGTCGCAGCGGCGCTGGTCTCCACGATCGTGGTCACCTATGTGGTGCGCGGTCTGCCCACCCTGCGCGACCACCTCGACCATCGGGGCACCTTCCCGATCGGCCGCTGGTGGCTCGTGTGCGTGGGCCTGATCGCACCGGTCGTCCTGGGCGTCTCGCTGGTCTCCTCGACGATCTCGCTGGTCACCTCGCCCACCACCTACTCGGGGTACCCGGGCTGGTTCATCGTCGTGTTCGGCTGGCTGATGGCGCTCGCGCTGCTCGTGGCGGGCATCGTCCTGTCGCTGCTGCCGTGGCCCGCGACCTCGAACCTGTTCAAGGACGACTCCGACGGCGACCCGATCGCCCCGGAGGTCGTGGCCGGGCAGGGCCTCGAGGCCCGCGCCGACGCCGCCACCCCCCACGAGCTGCGCTCCCCCGCGGGCCGCGTCTGACCGTCCCGCTCCGCCCGCTCTCCCCGCTCCGACCGAAGGAGGACCCCGTGTCCGCATCCGCCGTCGTCATGATGATCATCGCGATCGTCACCGTCTGGGGCGGCCTCGTCGCCGCCGTCGTCAACATCGTGCGCCACCCCGAGGCGACCGAGGACTGACCCTCGGCCGCGACCGGTTCCGGCGCCGCCGCACCACGGAGGACGTGAGGAGCACCTGCCCTGTGCATGACGGGGCGCGTGCTCCTCACGTCCTCCTTCTGCGTCGGGACCGCGCACGGGCTCAGAAGGGCAGCAGCGCCCCGAGCCGGTAGGCGGCGAGCACCGCCACGACGCTCACCACGAGCACCACCCAGTCGAGGCCTGCGGTGCGCAGGGAGGCCAGGCGCAGGCGCCGGCCCACAGGGTTCGCGGCGGCGTAGGTGAAGCCGCGGGTCTCGAGGGCCTCGACCGTGGTGCGCACGTTCTTCGCCGTGTTGAGCATGATCGGGTAGAACGCGGTGACCGCGAGCGTGCACCACTGCAGGATCACGCGCCATCCCAGCAGGCCCGGCCGCTCCACGGGGGCGTGGCGCAGGCGCTGCCCCTCGAAGACCGTCACGTACTCGTCCACGAGGATCGGCAGCATGCGGTAGCCGTAGGAGACGCCGAAGGCGAGCAGCTCCGGGGCGCGGAACCACAGCAGCGCGTCGGAGAGCTTCTCCGGGTCCAGGGACACGAACGCCGCCATCGAGGCCATGGACACGGCGCCGAGCTTGAGGTTCAGCTCCGCGAGCGCCACGAGGGTGCCCAGGTCCCCGCCGAACAGGAACGAGGCGGCGAACAGCCCCACGACGTTGCCCAGCAGACCGATGAGGAACAGGCCCAGCACGAGCGGGCCCACCCGGGCGAGGGCCACGGAGACCGCGCCGAGCGCGAAGAGCAGGGCGAGCACCCCGGTGGAATGGGTGAACCAGGGGGCGAGCGCCATGAGCAGGTACCAGGCGAGGACCACGCGCGGGTCCATGCGGGAGAAGAGGCCGCCGCGGGTGGAGTAGGCGGTGCGCAGCAGCTCCAGGCGCACCCATTCCACGCTGAGGACGTCGTGGGTCGTGCGGGCCATCAGTGCTCCTGGGTGGGATCGGCGTCGACGGTGCGCAGGTGCTCGCGCAGCGCCGTCGCGGTGAGCGGCAGCGGGTCCAGGCCCAGCTCGAGGGCGATCCGGGCGGCCTGCGGCGGGGTGAGGCGAGCGCGGCCGGTGATCTCGCGCCGGGCGAACAGCTCCTGCGGGGCGGCGTCGGCGAGCACGCGCCCCTGGTCCAGGACGATCACGCGGGTCGCCCAGGCGGCGACGAGGTCCATGTCGTGGGTCGCGACGACGGCGCAGCGCACGGTCTCCGCGAGCGCGGCGAGCATGGCGGTGACGTCGTCGCGGGAGCGGATGTCGAGGCTCGAGGTGGGCTCGTCGAGCAGCAGCAGGCGGGGCCGCATGGCGAGGCCGATGCCGAGGGTCGAGCGGCGCTGCTGCCCGCCGGAGAGGGTGCGGCCGTCCCGCCCGGCGAGCTCGGTGAGCCCCACCTCGGTGAGGATGCGGTCCACGATCGCCTCGGCGTCGGGCACCTTGCGACCGCGCGGGAAGAGCGCGACGTCCTCGCGCACGGTGTCCTTGAGGAACATGCGCTGGGGGTGCTGGTCGAGGAAGGAGACGTGGTCCGCGAGGAGGGAGGCGGAGCGGGTGCGGGTGTCGATGCCGTCCACGGCGACGGTGCCGGCGCGGGGCACGATCAGCCCGGTCAGCAGGCGCATGAGCGTGGACTTGCCGGCGCCGTTGGTGCCCACGAGCGCGACCCGCTCCCCCGCGCGGAGCTCGAGGGAGAGGTCGTCGAGGACGGTCGAGAGGGAGCCGTCCACGCCCCGGTAGCCGTGGCTGACCCCGCGCAGGGACGCGACAACCTCTGCGGGGGCGGGCTCGGGAGCCGGGCCCGGGACGGGGGCCGACGGGCCGCTCCGCTCGGCCGCGGGCCGGAGGTGCTCGCGCAGCACGGTGACCGCGGAGGGGACGTCGAGGGCGACCCGCTCCGCGCCGACGGCCGCGGTGAGCGCGACCGCATCGGGGGCGGGGATGCCGTGGGCGCGGAGGTCGCCGTGGCGGTCCATCGCCTCCTGCACGGGGAGGTGCCAGACGGGGGCGCCGTCGGCCATGAGCACCACCGAGCGGGCGAACTCGGCGACGAACTCGGCGTGGTGCTCGATGGTGACGACGGTGATGCCGTGGCGCGTGTTCAGCTCCCGCAGGCGCAGGTAGATCTCGCGGGCGCGGGCGGGGTCGAGCTCCGCGACGGGCTCGTCGACGACGATCACCTCGGGGCGCAGGGCGAGCACCGCGGCGAGCGCGACGAGGTGGGCCTGACCGCCGGAGAGCTGCCAGACGAAGCGGTCCGCGAGGTGGGCGATGCCGAGCGCCGCGAGGGCCTCCTCGGTGCGCTCGCGGTGGTCGGCGTGGCCGAAGTTCAGGGGCCCGAAGGCGACCTCGTCCCGCACGGTGGGGCGCACGAGCTGGTTCTGGAAGTCCTGGTAGACGTAGCCGACGCGGCTCGAGAGCTCCGCGACGGAGGAGTCCCAGGTGTCCACGCCGTCCACGTGCACGGCGCCGGCGAAGTCGCCGTTCCAGTAGTGCGGGACGAGGCCGTTGAAGGTCTTGCACAGGGTGGTCTTGGCGGAGCCGTTGCCCCCGACCACCGCGACGAAGTCGCCGCGCTCGATCGTGAGATCGACGTTGCGCAGGGCGTCGCGGTCCGTGCCGGGATAGCGGAAGGACAGGTCCTTCACGACGATCGCGGGCGGCGCGGCGTCGGCCGATGGGGCGGCGGGGGCCGGCACGGCGAGGGTCGGGGGCAGGGCGGTCATGGCGCTCCGGGGTCGATGGCGAGGGGTCGAGCGGATCAGGAGCCGGCGGTCTCGGCGGCCCGGCGCGAGAGCCGGAACAGGAGCACGGCGACGGTGAGCACCACGGCGATCGCGGCGACGGCGACGAGCAGGAAGCCGCTGCCGAAGCGGTCGATGAAGTCCGGCTCGAAGGCCCCGGCGGAGATGTCGAAGGCCTCGAGGAAGGCGAAGCCGAAGCTCGCGACGCTCAGCAGCAGCGCGCCGCCCACGAGGAGCGGGGTGCGCGGGGCGGCGCCGGGGATCGGCTCCCCGGGGACGCGGGGGCGCATGCCCATGAGCGGCTCGATCTTCCCGTGCAGGGCGGGGATCAGCCACATGGCGGGGATCGCGCCGAGCAGCACGCCGCTCATGATCACGTCCACGCCGAGGCCGATCGTCTCGAGGGCGAGCATCGACTGCGGCAGGCCCTCGACGAGCTCGGCGTCCTCGACGCCGATCCACACCTTGGAGAGGTCCACGACGGCGGAGAGCACCTTGTCCACGAGCACCAGCACGACCGAGGCGATCGCGATCTGCACGCGGGAGCGGGGGTTGCGCACGAGGGAGCCGGCGATGAACACGGCGAGGAACATCTGCAGGAAGCCCTCGACCTCGGCGAGGCCGGAGAAGTCGCCCATGAGCAGGTCGGTGAAGACGATCTCGCCGAGCGGCGCACCGAGCGCCGCCCAGAACGGGGAGAACAGGGCGGCGACCGTGAGCGGCACGAACACCATGTAGGAGACGGAGACGTCGACGGGGCCGATGGAGGGGTCCGGGATGATCTCGAGGATGATGTTCGAGAGCCCGAACAGCGACATCGAGAGCACGAAGATCATGAGCTTCTGCGAGGTGGACAGCTCGGTGCGGCGGATGCCGTCGATGGTGCCGCGGAGGGCGCCGCGGCGCTCGTCCTCGGCGGGACGCGGGGGGACCTGGGTGGACATGGGGTGCTCCTCGGGGGTGGGGCGGACCGGATGCGGGGAGGGGAAGCTCAGGGGGCGGTGGCGGTGGCGGTGGTGAGGGCGAGGCGCGCGGCGAGCACGTCGATCACCTGCGCCGGGGAGTCGAGGACGTGGTCGGCGTGGCCGACGGCGAGGGCCCGGGCGAGGGCGGGCTCCTCGTCCTTCCCGCCGCGCAGCAGGCACACGGCGCCGATGCCGGCCTCGGTGCCGCCGCGGCCGTCGTTGACGGCCTTGTCCCCCACGTAGACGACGTCGGCGGGGAGGGTCTCGAGGCCGGCGAGCGCGGCCTCGAAGATCGCGCGGCCGGGCTTGCGCACGCCGACCTCGTCCGAGTACGCGGCGGGGCCGATCATCGCGGCGACCCCGTGGCGCTCGAGGATCTCCCGCACGCCGCGGCCGGAGATCGTGTTCGAGACGATGCCGACGACGATCCCGTGGTCGCGTGCCCAGGTGATGAGCTCGAGGGCGCCGGGGCGCAGGGCGGGCTCGGACTTCGCGCGGTGCAGCGCGAGGGAGAGCTCCGCGGCCTCGAGCCGCAGCGCGGGGCGGAGGGCCGCGGGGAGGTCCTGGCCCACGAGGTCGCCCCAGAGCTCGGCGGCGAGGATCTCGGTGTGGGTGCCGTCGCCTCCTGCGTCCCGCTCGTGCTTGCGGGCCCGGTGGCGGTCCCAGCCGGCCTCGACGGCGGCCGTCGCCTCGGACGGCTCGAGCGGCACGCCCACCTGCGCGGCGAGGGCGGCGATCCGCTCCCCCATCCGGGTGAAGCGGTCGGGGGCGGGGGTGGAGAGGGTGATGACGCCGCCGTGGTCGAGCAGCAGCGCGGGCCGGCCCGGCGCCGGGGCGAGGGCGGACGGGGCGCCGGCCGACGGGGCGGCGGAGGCGGAGGGCGCGACGGAGGCGGAGCCGCCGTCGGCCGCGTCGCGCAGCGCCCGCAGCATCGGCGCGAGCAGCTCCTCGGGGCTGTCGAGCTCGAGGTCCGGGCGGTCGGTGACGGCGAAGGGCGGGTGGTCGGTGCGGTGGTCGCGCGTGATGACGAGGGCGCCGATCCCGGCGCGGCGACCCGCGGCGACGTCGCGGTCGTAGGTGTCCCCCACGTACCAGGCCTGCTCGGGGCGCACGCCGAGCGCCTCACCGGCGAGGTGGAGCATGCCCGGGTGCGGCTTGCGGATGCCGACCTCGTCGGAGTAGATCTGCACCGCGAACGCGTCCGCGAGGCCGGCCTCGGCGAGGATCGCCCGGTGGGCGCGGCCGGAGTGGGCGTTGGAGACGATCGCGAGGCGCACGCCGTGCTCGCGCGCGGCCTCGAGCAGGGCGGGGATGCCGGGGCGCACGTGGTGGTCCGCGACGATCGGCGCCATGGCTTCGAGCAGCTCCCCCGCCTCGAGGGCGAGGCCGTGGCGGAGCGCGTCGGGGAGATCCGCGAGCAGCATCTCGGCGACGATCTCGCGGGCGGTGAGCTCCCGCGGCTCGGGGCGGCGGGAGGAGGCGTTCTTCCACAGCGAGAGCGCGGTGCGCCCCGCCCGCAGCGAGGCCTCGACCTCGCCCTGCTCCGCCGCGAGGCCCATCGCTTCAGCGCGCCGGACCACCTCGGCGGCGAGCTCGCGCGCCCAGCCGGCCCGCGGGGTCGTCGTCACGACCACGCCGCCGAAGTCGAGCAGCAGGGCGCGGGGCGCGGGCAGGGCGGTCGCGGGATCGACGGCGGCGAGCGCGGCGGCGTCCGTCGGGTCGGCGTCGGTCGCGGCGGGTCGGGTCGTAGTGGACACGGGGCTCCTCGGGGCGGGGCCGAGGGGCGGGTCCCGATCGGCATCTCCGACGCTACGGAGGCCGCGCGGTCCGATCGTGAACAGCGGATGAACCGTCGCCCACCGTTCGGCCAGGAGTGCTGAAACTCTTCAGACCCGGCTCTGACCAGGACTCCCGCTGGTGTGAGATCGGGGCATGACCCTCGACCCCCGCTCCTCCCGGCCCACGCTCGCGCAGGTCGCCCGGGCCGCGGGCGTCTCCCCCGGCTCCGCCTCGATGGCGCTCAACGACCGCCCCGGCGTCTCCCGGGGGACGCGGCTGCGGGTGCTCGAGGCCGCGCGGCACCTGGGCTATCGCCGTCGCGGGCGGGGCAGCGGGCTGATCGGCGTGCTCCCCACGGACCTCGGGAACCCGTACCACACGGACGTCATCGCGGGCATCGAGGGGCAGGCCGATGCGCTGGGCCTCGGCGTCGTCATCGCGCACGGGCGGCGAGACCCCGAGCACCTCGAGGCGCAGCTGCAGCGCCTGCTGGACCTCGGCGTGGACGGCATCGTCGCGGTGACGACGTGGCTGCGGCCGTCGGCCCTCGAGCGGGCCGTGCAGGTGGTCCCCGTGACGGTGATCGGGCGGATGCAGGACGCGGTGCCCGGCACGGACGCGGTGCGCACGCACGACGAGGCCGGTGCGGCGCTCGCGGTGCGCCACCTCGTCGAGCTCGGGCACCGCCGCCTCGCGCACGTGACCCTCTCCTCGCGCCCGGGCCCGGCGGGCCGCCGCACCGGTTTCCTCGCCGAGACGGAGCGGCGCGGGCTGCGGGGCACGGCGACGGTGATCGGCCCGGACCGTGCGGAGGACGGCATCACGACGCTGCTGCGCTCGGTGCGCCGCGGCGACGCGGACGCCCCCACCGCGGTGTTCACCGCGAACGACATGGCCGCGGTCTCCGTGCTGCACCGCGCGGCGGACCTCGGGGTGGAGGTCCCCGGACGCCTGAGCGTCGTGGGCTACGACGGCTCCGCGGTCGCGCTCACCGTGCGCCCGCACCTCACGAGCGTCCACCAGCCGCGCGGCGAGATGGGGCGGCTCGCCGCACGGATGCTGCGGGAGCGCTTCGAGGGCCGCAGCCACGACACCTCGAGCGTCGTGGACCCCGTGCTGCACGTGCGGGCGTCGACCGGTCCGGTGCACGCCTGAGCGGAGGGCCCCAGGACGCATGTGGTCATCTGGCGTCACGAACATGACGGCGGCGCGGCGCCGCTCCTACTGTCGACGGAACGCCCCCTGTCGACGGGTCCCGTGTCGACCCCTGCATCTCGTGTCCGCACGGCACCCGATTCCACGGAGCACCCGAGGAGAACCGATGACCACCGCGCCCCATCCGTCCGAGCCGGACCGCGACGTCGCCCATCCCGCCGAGGCCGCGCCGCTGGACGGCGCCCTGGACCGGGAGAGCTTCGGCGCCCTGTTCCGCCGTCACCCGGCGGGCGTCGCCGTCGTCACCCTGCTGGACGACGGCGTGCCCGTCGGCTTCACCGCGACCTCCGTCATCTCGGTCTCCGCGCAGCCGGCGGTGCTCGCCTTCTCGATCAACGACACGTCCTCCTCGTGGCCCGCGGTCTCCCGGGCGGAGTCGGTGACGATCAACCTGCTCGCGGCGGACCAGCGTCAGGTCTCCACCGTGTTCGCGACCTCCGGCGTGGACCGCTTCGCCCAGGCGGACTGGCAGCAGCTGCCCACCGGGGAGCCCGTGCTGCGCGGCACCTCCGGCTGGATCAGCGGGCACGTGCTGCAGCGCGTCCCGGCGGGCGGCAGCCACCTGGTGCTCGTCGCCGCGGATCGCGCGCAGGTGTTCGACGCGGAGCCGCTCGTGTACCGCAACCGCGCCTACCACCAGCTGATCGAGTACGAGATCTGAGCGCGGGGCGGCGCGAGCGGCGGCCGACGGCGGCGCGGATGTGACCTGCGCCCGCCCGGTTCGCCCCCGCCCCGGGCTTCGGGTACGCTGATGCCTGCTCTTACGAGCACTGGAGGATTCGCCTAGCGGCCTATGGCGCACGCCTGGAACGCGTGTTGGGTGCAAGCCCTCGGGGGTTCAAATCCCCCATCCTCCGCCGAATGATCGCCCCGGACCCGCACTGCGGATCCGGGGCGATCTGCATGTCCGCCCCGCCTGCGCACATGCGCGGCGATGGTCCGATTCCGTCCCGGATCGGTGCCTGCGAGGGAACGGAATCGGACCATCGCCCGCGGGGGGCACTACGTCCCCGGGTCACCATCCGGTCTCCATCTGCGCGGCGACGGTGACCTGCGCGACAGGCCCGGATATCCTTCCGCGAACGCCGGAATCGACGAATCACGGGGGCAAGGATGTCGCAGTCGGGCTGGGGCGGCCAAGGGCCGTCCTCTCAGGACGGATCGTCGCAGCAGGGCTGGGGCCAGAACCCGCAGGGCCAGCAGGGCTGGTCCCAGCAGCCGGGCCAGCAGGCTCAGGGCCAGCAGCCCGGCCAGCAGGGCGGGTGGGGTCCCGCGCCGCAGCAGCCGTCCCCGCAGCAGCCACCGACATGGGGGCAGCCGTCCCCGTGCGGGGCGCCGCAGGGCGGCCCGTACGGCGGCTCCCCCGCCTACGGTGCGCCGCAGCCGCCGACGCCGCCGCGCAAGAAGTGGCCGCTGATCCTCGTGGCGATCGGCTGCGTGCTCGCGCTGTTCCTCGGGATCGGCATCATCACCGCGACCGTGCTGCTGAACCGCAGCGTCGGGGGCGACGATCCCACGGCCGCCCCGACCACCTCCGGGAGCCCCACGGAGGAGCCCACCACGGAGGCGACGACGGAGGCCCCCACGGTCTCCGGATCCTCCGAGGGCGCCGCCTTCGAGCCGGCCGATCCCTACGGCGAGTCGCTCAAGACCCCGGACGAGATCTGGTCGATCCTCGAGGACAACCCGATGACCTCCGGCACCGTGAGCACGATCGGCAGCTGTGAGCTGCCGGGCACGCCGAAGGAGCCCTCCGACGAGCAGCTGCAGGCCACGCTCGACGCCGCGGGCGGCTGCCTGAGCTCGGTGTGGTCCACGGCGAGCTCGGACCGCGAGCTCCCGTGGTCGAACCGCTCGCTCGTGGTCTACAAGCACCCGGACGTCCCCTCGAGCGCCGTGTGCGAGCCGGACACCTTCGACGCGGAGACCCCGCGCGTGTGCAACATCGACGGGACGATCTACTGGCCCTCCGGCTCCGGCATCGCCCACGAGATGGGCGCCTCGGGCGCGGTGGGTGACGAGGCGGAGCTCTCCACCGCCTACCTGTGGGACCTCTCCTACAGCTACGTGAACGCGGGCTGGTGGGACAGCACGATCGGCATCTACTACAGCCAGATGTCCCAGGGCCTCGAGGACGATCCCGACCGCCAGGCGGAGGCGAAGCGCCGCTACGCCTCGCAGAACATCTGCGTGGCGAGCCTGATGTCGATGCGCGTCCCGACCGCCGCGCAGCCCAGCGAGACGGTGCGCGGCATCCTCTCCGACCCGAAGACCTGGCAGGACGGCCCCGCGGTCACCGCGGAGACCCACGCCCGCTGGATCAAGAAGGGCCTCGAGGCCGACGGCGACCTGGCCGCGTGCAACGCCTGGAAGGCCCCGCTCGACGAGGTCGCCTGAGCTCGATCCGCAGGGGTGCCCCGGTCTCGTCCGCGAGGTCCCGGGCACCCCTGCGGGCGACCGGCGCCACAGGGGCTTGCGCACACCCTCAAAGTAGTTTAATTTCGAACTATCAGTCGGAGGGGCGCCGCCCACGGCACCGCAGACCCGCGGCACCGCGGCACGGCCCTCCCACCGACGGCACACGACGAGTCGTCAGGAGCGCATCATGCAGTTCGGAATCTTCACCATCGCCGACATCACCCCGGACCCCACCACCGGGCGCGTCCCCACCGAGCACGAGCGGCTCGCGCTCATGGTCGAGGAGGCGACCCTCGCCGAGCAGGTGGGCCTGGACGTCTTCGCCCTCGGCGAGCACCACAACCCGCCCTTCGTGACCTCCTCCCCCACCACGACGCTCGCGTACATCGGCGCGAAGACCCGCGAGATCATCCTCTCCACCGCGACCACGCTGATCACCACCAACGACCCGGTGAAGATCGCCGAGGACTACGCGATGCTCCAGCACCTCACGGACGGGCGCGTGGACCTCGTCATGGGCCGCGGCAACACCGGCCCGGTCTACCCCTGGTTCGGCCAGGACATCCGCAAGGGCATCGAGCTCGCCGTGGAGAACTACGAGCTGCTGCACCGCCTGTGGCGCGAGGACGTCGTGAACTGGGAGGGTCAGTTCCGCACCCCGCTGCAGCAGTTCACCTCGACACCGCGCCCGCTCGACGGCGTCGCCCCCTTCGTGTGGCACGGCTCGATCCGCTCCCCGCAGATCGCCGAGCAGGCCGCGTACTACGGCGACGGCTTCTTCCACAACAACATCTTCTGGCCCATCACCCACACGAAGCAGATGGTCCAGCTCTACCGCGAGCGCTTCGAGCACTACGGCCACGGCACCGCCGACCAGGCGATCGTGGGCCTCGGCGGCCAGGCGTTCATGCGGAAGAACTCGCAGGACGCGATCACCGAGTTCCGCCCCTACTTCGACAACGCCCCCGTCTACGGCGGCGGCCCCTCGATGGAGGACTTCACGCGGCAGACCCCGCTCGTCGTCGGCTCCCCGGAGCAGGTCATCGAGCGCTACCTGACCATGGCGGACCACGTGGGCGACTACCAGCGCCAGCTGTTCCTGCTCGACCACGCGGGCCTGCCCCGCAAGACGGTGCTCGAGCAGATCGAGCTGCTGGGCACCGAGGTGGTGCCCGTGCTGCGCAAGGAGCTCGACGCCCGCCGCCCCGCGACCGTGCCCGACGCCCCCACCCACGCCTCGCTCGTCGCGGCGGCGGAGGCCGAGCGCGGTGCGTTCGACGCGACCTACAAGTTCGAGACCGGCGACAACTGGACCGGCCTGCGCGCCGAGGACGCGAAGGAGGGACGTCGATGACCACCCCGACCAGCACCGCTCCTGACGCCACCGTCGAGCCGCTGCGGCTCGTGGTGCTCTCCGCCGGGCTCTCCACGCCCAGCTCGACCCGCATGCTCGCGGACGAGCTCACCCGCGCCGTCACCGCGGAGGCCGGCCATCGCCCCGTCTCCACCGTCGTCGTGGAGCTGCGCGAGCACGCCCACGAGATCACCGACCTGATGCTCACCCGCTTCCCCGGGGAGCGGCTGTCCCCGGTGATCGACGCGGTGCGCCGGGCGGACGCCGTCATCGCCGTGACCCCTGTGTTCAACATCGGCCCGTCGGGCCTGTTCAAGATGTTCGTCGACGCCGTCGACAAGGAGATCTGGAACGGCCGGCCCGTGCTGCTCGGCGCGACCGCCGGCACCGCCCGCCACTCCCTCGCGATCGACTACGCCCTGCGCCCGATGTTCGCCTCCCTCAAGGCGGAGCTCGCGCCGACGGCCGTGTTCGCGGCCTCCGCGGACTTCGGCGCGGACACCGAGGGCCAGGGCGACGAGCAGCCGCTCGCCGCGCGGATCCGCCGCGCCGCCCGGGAGCTGCTGCTGCTGGTCGCGGGGACCTCCGGGGCCGACGGCGGTGACGCGGCCGACGCCGCCGGGACCCCCGCGGGCCCCGCCGCCCCCGCGCGCACCGTCGCGGTGGGCCTGGACGACGAGTTCGCTGACTTCGTGCCGATGGGCTCGCTGCTGGGGCGCTGATCCGCTGACGGCGACGGGCGCACCGCCTACGCTGGGCGCGGGACCCGCGGGGTCCCGCGCCCGGGGCCGTCCCGGGGCCCGCTCCAGGAGGAGATCCCCATGAAGTACATGCTGATCATGCGCGCGACCGATGCCGCCCTCGCCGCCTCCCAGGAGGTCGACTTCGAGGAGGTCGTCAACGCGATGGGCGCCTTCAACGAGGCGCTCCACGACGCGGGCGTGCTCACCGCCGGCGAGGGCCTCACCGACGCCGCCGCCCCGGAGAACTTCGTCCTGGACTTCGACCAGGACCCGCCGGCCGTCTCCACCGCGCCCTACGGCCCCACCGAGGCGCTCTTCAACGGCTTCTGGATCCTCACGGTCGCCTCGCGCGACGAGGCGCTGCAGTGGGCGAGCCGCTGCCCGCTCGGGAAGGGCATGAAGCTCGAGGTGCGCCGCATCCACGGCGACGAGGAGATCGCCTCGCTCGTCTCCGAGGACAACGAGTACGTCGCCAAGGAGAAGGTCTGGCGCGCCGAGCAGGCGCAGCGCGACGAGGCCCGATGATCCGCCCCGGCCTGTGCTCGGTGACGCTGCGCGCACTCGAGCCCCCCGCCGTCGTCGAGCTCGCCGCCGCGGCGGGCCTCGAGGCGATCGAATGGGGCGGTGACGTGCACGTCCCGCCCGGGGACGCGGAGCAAGCCGCGCAGGTGCGCGCCCTCACGGAGGGGGCGGGCCTCGCGGTCGCCTCCTACGGCTCCTACCTGCGCTGCGAGGGCCCCGCCGCGGCCGCCGAGCAGGAGACCCGGGCGGTGCTCGACGCCGCCGCCGCCCTCGGCGCCTCGCGGGTGCGGGTGTGGGCCGGGACGGCGGGCTCCGCCGACGCCACCCCGGACGCCCGCGCGGACGTGGCGCGGAACCTGCGCCGGGCCTGCGAGCTCGCCACCGCGCAGGGCATCGGCCTGGGCCTCGAGTTCCACGGCGGGACGCTCACCGACGAGGTCGGCTCGACCCTGCGCCTGCTGGAGGAGGTCGCCCACCCCGCGCTCACCACCTACTGGCAGCCCCACCAGGACATGCCGCGCGAGGAGGCGCTCGCGACGCTGCGCGCGGTGCTCCCCCGCACCTCGAGCATCCACGTCTTCTCCTGGTGGCCGGGCGCGCAGCGGCTCGCGCTGTCCGCGCGGTCGGACCTGTGGCGCGAGGTCTTCGCCACGCTCGCCGCGCACGGCGGCGACCACGATGCGCTGCTCGAGTTCGTGCCCGGGGACGATCCGGCGCTGCTGGCTCGCGAGGCGGGGACCCTGCGGGAGCTGCTCGCCGTATCCTGAGGCTCCCGGGACAGCGGTTGCCGTCCCGCGACCCGCGCCTGTCCCCGACCCCGAGGAGCTCCCATGCCGGCGATCCGGCTCAGCGACGTCGCCGCGGATGCGGGCGTCTCCCTCGCGACCGCCTCCCGCGTGCTCAACGGCTCCTCCCGCGTGCCCGGCAAGGACGTCGCCGAGAAGGTGAAGGCCTCCGCCGCGAAGCTCGGCTACGTGCCGAACGCCCAGGCGCAGGCCCTCGCCCGCTCCCGCTCGGGGCTCATCGGCCTCGTCGTCCACGACATCGCGGACCCGTACTTCGCCGCGATCGCGCGCGCCGTGCAGCAGCAGATCTTCGCCTCGGACTCGCAGGTGCTGCTCACGCAGACCGACCGCGACCACGAGACCGAGGTGCGGGCGCTGCGCTCGCTCATCGCCCAGCAGGTCGACGCGCTCGTGCTCGTGGGCTCGCACCGCTACGGCGGCGACGCGGACGCCGCGATCTCGACCCTGCTCGAGGGCTTCAGCCGCAACGGCGGCACCGTCGTGGGTCTCGGCCAGTCCCTCGGCGTGGGCCGCACGATCGTCCCGGACAACGCGGAGGCCGCGGAGGAGCTCGCGACCTCGCTCGTCGTCGAGGGCCACCGTCGCTTCGCGGTCGTCGAGGGCATCGCGGGGATCCCCTCCGCCGGCGACCGCACCGGCGGCTTCGTGCGCGGCCTGACCCGCGCGGGCATCGAGCCGGAGCTCACCCTGCGTGCCGAGCTCACCCGCAGCGGCGGGCACGACGCCGCCGCCCGGGTCGCGGACCATCTCGCCGCGGCGCCGTCACCGTCGTCGGCCCCGTCGGACCCGCTGCCGCTGTGCCTCTTCGCCCCGGCGGACGTCATGGCCCTCGGCGCGCTCGGCGAGCTGCGCCGTCGCGGGCTCGACGTCCCCGGTCAGGTCGCCGTCGCCGGGTTCGGCGGCGTGCCCGACGGGGCCGATGTCGCCCCCACCCTCTCGACGATCGCGCTGCCGCTGGACGACATGGCCCGCACGGCCGTGGACTGGGTCCTCGCGCGCGGCGACGCGGGGCAGGAGGCACCCGCCGCGGCGGAGGTCCACGTGAGCGGCGAGGTGCTGCTGCGCGAGTCCACGCAGCTGACCGCCGCCTCCTGAGGGCGACCTCTCAGACGCTCCCGCGCTCGACGACCCGGAAGCGCGGGGCGGCGCCGTCGAGCACGGCGCTCCCCCGCGGCGCGGACGGGTCGATCATCGCGAGCCCCTCCGCGAACACCGCACGGGCGAGGCCGGCGGGGTCGTGGTCGATCGTGGTGAGCGGCGGGTCGAGGTGCGCGGCCATCGGCTCGTCGTCGATCCCGATCACCGCGATCTCCCCGGGCACGGCCACGCCCTCCTCCCGGGCGGCGTGCAGCAGCGCGGCGGCCCAGAGGTCGTTGTAGCAGGCCACGGCCGTGACGGGAGGCTCCGCGGCGCGCCATTCGCGCAGCAGGGCGCGCAGGTCCGACAGCGGCGCCCCGGTGGCGATCCGTGCGCTCCGAGGAGCGGGCAGCCCCGCCGCCGCGCAGGCGCGCTCGATCCCGGTGCGGCGCTGCGCGTCGAGCTCGGCGAGATCCGGGTCCCCCGCGCCGAGGTGGGCGAGGTGCGCGTGCCCGGCCGTGCGGAGGTGCCGCACCTGGAGGTGCGCGACGGGGTCGCCGTCCTCACCTCCGGGGCACGCACCGGTGTCCGGCGTGGTGGGCGTGCGGGCCGCGTCGAGCACGGTCCGCTCGGGGGCGGTGAGCACGGCGAGGGCGAGCACGAGCTGCGGCTGGAGGTGCTGGAGCGCCGCCTCGAGCGCGCCCGCGTCCCCCGCGCGCAGCGACACCAGCGAGTAGCCGTGCTCGCGGGCGAGGGCGGTCAGCGTGTCCGTCAGGACGGCGAGGTTCCGCCCGTGCGGCAGCGCGGGGGAAAGCGCGAGGATCACGGGCGGGAGCTTGCCGCGCAGGGCCCGGGCGCTCGGGTTCGGCACGTAGCCGAGCGCCCGGGCGGCGTCGAGCACCTTGCGGCGCGTGGCCTCGGGCAGGGGCCGGTCGGGCCGGTCGTTGAGCACGTAGCTCACCGTCGCCCGCGAGACCCCGGCGTGCTGGGCGACGTCCGCGCTGGTCACGCGCCGGCCGCGCTCCGGGGCGCCCGGCCACTGCCCGTCGGTCACGACCGGCCGTCGCCCGCGTTGACGCGGTCCAGGAACTCCTGGATCTGCTCCGGGGCGAGCCCCGCGAAGCCGGTGAGGCGGCCCACCGGGATCTGCTCGAACATCTTCACCATCTCCGGGTCCTGGAAGAGCGGGCTGTCGCCCACGAGCTCCTGGAGGGCCTCGGTGCCGCCGGGGATCGCGGAGAGCTCGAGCGGGGTGGTGGAGAAGGTCGCGGGGATCCGCGGCTCGGTCCCCTCGAGCGCGACCTCGGCGGAGAGGGGCAGGTCCCGGCTCGAGGCGCCCACCTCGACGCGGTAGGTGCCGGCCTCGACAGCCCACTGCCCGGCGCGCGCGTCCCAGTACTGCAGCTCGGTCTCGGGGATGTCGATGCGCACGGCGGCGGAGGCGCCGGGGGCGAGGGTGACCTCGGCGAAGCCCTTGAGCTCGCGCGGGGCGCGGGAGATGGCGCTTCCGGGAACGGCGACGTAGGCCTGCACGACCTCGCGGCCCTCCCGCTCGCCGGTGTTGGTGACCTGCACGGTGACCACGAGGCCTCCATCCTGCTCGGCGACCTCGAGGCCCTCGTGGGAGAAGGTTGTGTAGCTCAGGCCGTGGCCGAAGGGGAAGGCGACCTCGGTGCCGCGCTGGTCGAAGCCGCGGTAGCCCACGAAGAGGCCCTCGCCGTAGGTGACGCGGCCGTGCTCGCCCGGGAAGTACGGGGTGGAGGGGACGTCCGCGAGGCGCAGCGGGATGGTCTCGGCGAGGCGGCCCGAGGGGTTCGTGCGGCCCAGCAGGACCTCCGCGGTGGCCTCGCCGCCGGCCTGGCCCAGCAGCCAGGCCTCGAGGATCGCGGGTGCCGAGCGGAGGGTCTCGGAGAGGCGGATCGCGGAGCCGTGGGTGAGGACGACGGCGGTGCGCGGGTTCGCGGCGAGGACCTCCTCGAGCAGGCGCTCCTGCTCCGCGGGCAGCTCCATGTCGGCGCGGTCGAAGCCCTCGGACTCGACGTCCTCGCCGAGGCCCAGGAAGAGGACGACGGTGCCGGCGGTGCGGGCGAGCTCGACGGCCTCGGCGCGCAGGGCGTCGGGATCCGCGGCCTCGTCGGCCCCGGCGGAGAAGCCGCGGGCGAAGGGCACCTCGCCGAGCTCCGTGCGCAGCGCCTCGAGGGCGGAGGTCACGCGGGTGGCGTTGACGTGGGAGGAGCCGGCGCCTTGGTAGCGCGGGGTCTGCGCGAAGTCGCCGATGACGGCGAGGCCCGCGGCGGCGTCGCCCTCGAGAGGCAGCAGGCCGCCCTCGTTGCGCAGCAGCACGATCGCGCGGCGGGCGGCCCCGAGGGCCACCTCGTGGTGGGCGGCGGCGTCGTAGGTCGCGGCGGGGTCGCGGTGCGCGGCGCCCTGACGCAGCAGCCGGGCGACCTTGGCGGCAGCGCGGTCCACGGCGGCCTCGTCGACCGTGCCCTCCGCGAGGGCGGCGGCGAGGGCCTGCTCGGCGCCCGGATCCGCGGGCATCTGCAGGTCCAGCCCGGCGGCGACGGCGGCGGGGCGGTCCACGACGGCGCCCCAGTCGGAGACGACGGCGCCCTCGAAGCCCCACTGCTCGCGGAGCACCTCGGTGAGCAGGAAGCGGTTCTGGGAGACGAGGGTGCCCAGCACCGAGTTGTAGGAGCACATGATCGTCCAGGGCTGCGCGCGGGTGACGACGGAGCGGAAGGCGCGCAGGTAGATCTCGTGCAGGGTGCGCTCGTCGACGGAGACGTCCACGCGCATGCGGTCCGTCTCCTGGTTGTTCAGCGCGAAGTGCTTCACGGAGGTGCCGACGCCGCGGTCCTGCATGCCGTCGACGTAGGCGACGGCGAGCTCGCCGGCGAGGTGGGGGTCCTCGGAGAAGTACTCGAAGTTGCGGCCGCACAGGGGCGAGCGCTTGATGTTCATGCCGGGGCCGAGGACGACGGAGACGCCCTCGGCGAGGGCCTCCTCGGCGATCGCCGCGGCGACGGCGGCGGCGGTCTCGCGGCTCCAGGTGGCGGCGAGGCCGACGGCGGGCGGGAAGCACGTGGCGGGCACGGAGTCGTTCAGGCCCAGGTGGTCCGCCTCCGCCTTCTGGGTGCGCAGGCCGTGCGGGCCGTCGCTCGTCATGATCGGCTCGAGGCCCAGGCCGGGGGCGCCGTGGGTGTACCAGAAGTCCTGGCCGCCGGTGAGCGCGACCTTCTCCGCCGCGGGCAGCGGGGCGACCTCCGCCGCGTCGACCGTCGTGCTCGTGCCGTCCTGGCCCATGTCGTGCTCCTCTGCGAGATCCGTGCCTGCTCCGGGCAGGTTACTCGTGTCAGCTGGGTCGCGGGAGGACGTCCGGCGGCGATGCGCGGGCCCGCCCGGGGAGCAGGTCCACGCGCCCGCCCGCCGAGGCGCGGTCGAGTCAGGCGGAGGGCAGCACCAGCTGCTCGAAGCGCTCGCGGACGATCCGCACGGCGTCGTCCACCGGGGTCGCCCAGACGTCCTCGTTGAAGATCTCCACCTCGATCGGGCCGGTGTAGCCCGCGCCCGCGACGAGCCGGGTCACGGCGGGGAAGTCGACGAAGCCGTCGCCCATGTAGCCGCGGGAGTGCAGGGTCTCCGCGGCGAGCGGCAGGTTCCAGTCGCACACCTGGTAGCCCATCAGCCGCCCGCTCTCCCCCGCGCGCGCCACGGACGCGGCGAGCTGCGGGTCCCACCACACGTGGTACGTGTCCACGATGGCGCCGACGGCGGCCGATCCCACCGCCTCGGCGATGTCGAGCGCCTGCGCGGTGGTCGAGACGACCCCGCGATCGGCCGCGAAGATCGGGTGCATGGGCTCGATCGCGAGTCTCACGCCGGCCTGCTCCGCGTGCGGGGCGAGCGCGGTGATGTTCTCGACGACGCGCTCGCGGGCCGCGACGAGGTCCTTGTCCTCCCGGGTGAGCCCGCCGACGACGAGCACGAGCACGTCCGTGCCGAGGCCCACGGCCTCGTCGATCGCGCGGCGGTTGTCCTCGAGCGCGGCGGCGCGGTCGGTCGGGTCCGCGGCGGTGAAGAACCCGCCGCGGCACAGGCTCGTCACCGCGAGACCGGCGTCGTCCACACGCCGGCGCAGGGCGTCCAGGCCGATCTCCGCGACGTCCTGGCGCCACAGGCCGATCCCGCCGATCCCCTCGGCTACGCACGCCTCGAGCAGGTCCTGCAGCGGGGTGGTGCGGCAGGTCCAGCGGTTGATCGAGAGCCGCGGGACGGCGACGGGGGCGCTCATCGCGCGGCTCCGTCGTCCGCAGGGACCCCGAACCCGTGCAGGGACAGCAGCGCATGCCACCGCGCCGCCGCGAGCGGCGGGTCCTCGAGGTTGCCGGTCGCCGCGGCCAGCTCGACCGTGCGCGAGAGGTGGGGCAGGCTGCGGGCCGCGTGCATGCCGCCGACCATCGAGAACGCCTGCTGGTGGCCGTTCAGCCAGGACAGGAAGGCGACGCCGGTCTTGTAGTGGAAGGTGGGCGCGGAGAACACGTGCCGGGCGAGCCGCTCTGCGTCGTCGAGGATGCGGCGGGCCTCGGCGCGGCCCCCGCGGTCCAGGGCCTGCACGGCCGCGGAGGCCGCCGGGGCGGTCGCCGCGAAGGCGCCGAGCAAGGCGTGGGAGAAGGCCCCGTCCTCGCCGACGATGAGGGGGGAGAAGTGGAAGTCGTCCCCCGTGAGCATGCGGACCCCCTCGGGGAGCCGCTCGCGCACGGCGACCTCGGCGGCATCGTCGAGCAGGCTCATCTTCACTCCGCGCACGCGCGAGGGGTCCTCGCCGATGATCCGCAGCAGGGTCGCGGAGGCCTCGGCGGTGTCGGTGCTGCCGAAGTACCCCTCGAGCTGCGGGTCGAAGGCCGTGCCCAGCCAGTGCAGGACGACGGGTGCGGTCGCGGCGTCGAGCACCCGGCGGTAGACGCTCTCGTAGTCCGCGGCGGAGCGGGCCGCGCGGGCGAGGTGCCGGGAGGCCATGAGCACGGCGCCCGCGCCGGTGGCCT
This sequence comes from Brachybacterium rhamnosum, assembly GCF_039526185.1. NCBI lineage: Bacteria > Bacillati > Actinomycetota > Actinomycetes > Micrococcales > Dermabacteraceae > Brachybacterium > Brachybacterium rhamnosum. The sequence continues at coordinate 996,192 of NZ_BAAAIS010000002.1, read as the reverse complement.
CGGTCGCCGCGAGCTGCTCGCGGTAGGCCTCGACGATCTCGTCGAGGCTCAGCTCCGCCTCGGGGCGCTGGTCGGTGGAGACCCCGGCGACGACGAGGTCGCGCACCTCGGCGCCCGCGGGGAACAGCGGGGCGATCGCGGGATCGGCGAGGGCCTCACGGGCGGCGCCCGCGGTGCGGGTGATGAGCTCGCGGGTCGCCGCGGGGTCCAGGCCCATGCCCCGCTGCGCGGTGTCCATGGCGTCGGCGACGCCGAGGCCGCGCCGCCACATGCTGCGACGGAAGGCGAGGGTCGCCTCCCAGTCGAGGTCCGCGGGGGCGCCGGGGGCGGTGTCCGAGGCGGGGCGGGGGATGACGTGCACGGCGGCGTAGACGGTGCGCGAGCGCAGCGGGCCGCTCGGCGGGGCGAAGGCCGCCGCGGCGCCGAGCTCGACGGTGCGCAGCGAGCCGTCCTCGTCCAGGAGGTGGAGGTCCATGCCGATCACGCCTCCGTGAGCGGGTCGAGGGCGATCCGGCGGCCCTCGGCCGCGCTCGCGAGGCCCGTCTCCGCGAGGCGCACGCCGCGCGCGCCGGCGAGCAGGTCGTAGGGGTACTCCGCCCCGCGCCCCTCGCCGACGTGGCGCAGGAAGTCCTCCCACTGGACCTTGAAGCCGTTGTCGAAGCCGGCGGGGCCCTGGTTGTCCGGGACCTCGATCCAGTCGTCGTGGTAGTTGTGCTCGTCCTTGACGTCGGGGTTCCACACGGGCTTCGGGGTCGCCTCGCGGGGCTGGATCCATGCCCCGTGCAGGCCCACCACGGCGGAGCCGTCGGTGCCGTCGATCTGGAACTCGACGAGCTCGTCGCGGTGCACGCGCACGTCCCAGCTCGAGTTCATCTGGACGACGGTCCCGCCCTCGAGGCGGAACACGCCGTAGGCGGCGTCGTCGGCTGTCGCGGTGTACTTCTCGCCGTTCTCGTCCCAACGCTCGGTGATGTGGGTGGCGGTCTGGGCGTAGACGTCCTCGATACGGCCGAACAGCTCCTCGATGACGTAGTTCCAGTGGGGGAACATGTCCGCGACGATGCCGCCGCCGTCCTCCGCGCGGTAGTTCCAGGAGGGGCGCTGGGCGGGCTGCCAGTCCCCCTCGTAGACCCAGTAGCCGAACTCGCCGCGCACGGAGAGGATCCGGCCGAAGAAGCCGGAGTCGATCAGGCGGCGCAGCTTGAGCAGGCCGGGCAGGTAGAGCTTGTCGTGGACCACGCCGGAGACGGCGCCGGCGGCCTTCGCGAGGCGGGCCAGCTCGAGGGCGTCCTCGAAGGTCTCCGCGGTGGGCTTCTCGGTGTAGATCGCCTTGCCGGCGGCGATGGCCTGCTTGAGGTTGTCCAGGCGCCTGCTGGTGACGAGAGCGTCGAAGTAGACCTCGTAGTCGTCGTCGGCGAGGGCGGCGTCGAGGTCGGTGGTCCAGTTCTGCAGGCCGTGGCGCTCGGCGATCTCCGCGAGCTTCTCCTCGTTGCGGCCCACGAGCAGCAGCTCGGGCAGCAGGCGGTCGCCGCCCGCGAGCTCGACGCCGCCCTGCTCGCGGATCGCGAGGAGGGAGCGGACGAGGTGCTGGCGGTAGCCCATGCGGCCGGTGGCCCCGTTGACGATGATGCCGATGCGTCGAGTGGCCATCGGTGACTCTCCTTCGAGTGCGTGGTGCGTGGTGCGTGATGCGAGGTGCGTGTGTGCGGTCGCGGTCGCGGCCGGCCCCATGGCCGGTAACCGCTTTCCGTGGGGCTCAGTAGAGCACGCGGACGGCGCATCTTTCAAGCACGGGTCATCGACGCGCCCCGGACGACCGCCCGGACGCCGCCTCCCCTAGGGTGGAGGCCATGCCCCGCCCCTCCCGCCGCTCCCTGCTGCGCGGCGCCGCTGTCGCGGCCGGCGCCGGCATGACCACCGCCGGGCTCGGCGCCTGCTCGCTGCTGCGCGGGGACGGGACCGTCCGCACGGTCGGCGACGCCCCCGCCTCGACCGTCCTGCCCGCGGAGGACGCCTCCGCCGGGACCCTCGCGCTCTCCTCCGCGCTGCTCGAGGCGGCGGCCGTCGTCGTCCTCGCCGACGAGGACTCCGCCCCCGCCCTCGCCGCGCTCACCGGCCCCGCCGGGATCCCGCTGCTGATCGGCACGGGCGAGGCCGTCGCGGCCGAGCTGGCCCGGCTCGGCGCCGGCACGATCGGCGCGCCCGCCGGCCTGAACACCGGCACCCTCGCCGAGGGCCGCACCCTCCACGAGATCGACCTCGCCGCCGAGGACCCCCTCGAGGACCTCCCCACCCCGCGGCTCGAGCAGCCGCTCGAGGGGCTCACCGTGCTCGTGGACCCCGAGCAGTCCCCCGCCCTCGCCGCCGCCGCGGGGGCGCTCGCGCGCGCTGCCGGCGCCAGGACGCTCCGCACCCCCGGCGGGGACCCCGGCCGCAGCGCGCAGAGCGTCGCCGCCGTGAAGGAGGCCGCGGGCGAGGACCCCTCCACCGGGCTGCTCGCCCTCGGGCCGGGCTTCGGCGCGGCCGACGCCTGGGAGGCCCGTCTGCACCGCGTGCTCACCGTTCCCGAGCTGCCCGGCGGCGGGCAGACCGTCTTCCCCGGCCGCCGCATGGTCGCCGCCTACGGCACCCCCGGGGTCCCGTCGCTGGGGATCCTCGGCGAGCAGGACGTCCAGGCGACCATCACCCGGGTCCAGGAGCTCACCGCGCAGTACCAGGCGCTCACGGACGAGGTCGTCGTCCCCGCCTTCGAGATCATCGCGACGCTCGCCTCCTCCCAGCCGGGGGCCGACGGCGACTACTCGCGCGAGCTCGGCATCGACGGCCTGCGCGAGTGGGTCGACGCCGCCGGCGAGGCCGGGGTGTACGTGGTGCTCGACCTCCAGCCCGGCACCGAGTCCTTCCCCTCCCAGGCGCAGCTCGTCGAGGAGCTGCTCACGGCGCCGCACGTGGGCCTCGCCCTCGACGCCGAGTGGCGGCTGGAGCCCGGCCAGAAGCACCTCGAGCAGATCGGCTCGGTGAGCGCCGCCGAGGTCAACGAGACCGCGCAGTGGCTCGCCGAGCTCACCGCCCGCCACGACCTCCCCCAGAAGGCGTTCGTGCTCCACCAGTTCACCCGCTCGATGATCACCGACCGGCAGGACCTGGACACCTCGCATCCCGAGCTCGCGATGATCGTCCACGCCGACGGCGCCGGCACCCCCGATGACAAGCTCACGACCTGGCGCGCCCTCCAGAAGGATCTGCCCGCCGGGATCGTCATGGCGTGGAAGAACTTCTACGACGAGGACGCCCCGATGTTCACCCCCGAGCAGACCTACGACGTCGAGCCGCGCCCCTGGTTCGTCTCCTACCAGTAGCCCGCCGGGTTGAGCGCCCCCGCGGTCAGAGCCGCGCGGCGAGCAGCTCGAGGGAGCGCGCGCCTCGGAAGGCGTGGCCGCCCTCCTCGACGACGAGCTGCGGGGCGGGCCCGCCGGTCGCCTCCCACACGGGGCCCAGCGCGGCGAAGGCCTCCCGGGTCGCCTCGATCGGGAAGATCGGGTCCTGCTCGCCCGCCTCGATGACGAGCGGGCGCGGGGCGATGAGGGCGGCGATGTCGGCCATCTCGAGCTCCGGCAGCAGCCCGGGGACGATGTTGCAGGGGCAGTGCCGGATCGAGGCGATCGACGCCGCGAAGCTCGAGAAGTAGGTCGCGACCAGGGATGCTGCGATGCTCGGCTCCACGGCGGCGAGCAGCAGCGCGACCGCTCCCCCGCCGGAGCCGCCGGCCACGCCCACCCGCTGCGGGTCCACGCCGGGCAGGGTGCGCAGGGCCTGCGCGGCGGCGCGGGCGTCGGCCACGCGGGCCCCCATGACGGGGGCGCCGTGCAGCAGGTGCCGGGCGGCGTCGATCCCGCAGGTGCTCTCCGCCGGGTCCTCCGGCACCGCGCCGCCGGGGCGCGCGAAGCGGCGCCGGCCGAAGCTGATCATCTCCGGGCACAGCACCGTCATCCCGGCCGCGACGAGCTTGCGGGCGAGCGCGTCGTGGTAGCCGTCGGGCTCGACCAGGTCGTCGATGCCGCGGCCGTGCCCGGCGACGAGCACCACGGCGGCGCCGCTCGCCCGCGCCGGCTCGGGGCGCAGCAGGAAGGCGGGCACGCCCTCCTCCTTGCCGGGCACGCGGATCTCCACGGACTCGGCGCCGTCGGGCGTGGAATCGTCGGGGCGGGGAGCGAGGCGCGCTCCGTCGGGGGTCCCCTCGGTCAGGCCGAGCAGCGCGCGCAGGCGGTCCCGGGAGGCGTCGGCTGCAGTCATGACCGAAGACTAGGCGTCAGTGGTTGCTCGGGATCCACCCCTCGCCGCAGGTGCCGCCCATCTCCGAGGCGTCGATGCGCACCTCCTCGCCGCGGGCGTCGAGCAGCGGCTGGTAGCTCGAGGCGACCTCGCGGCTGCCCTCGGGGATGTAGTGGAGGATCAGCGAGCGGCGGAACCGGTCCGTGCTCGTGTTCGGCTTCGAGCCGTGCACGAGGCTGCCGTGGAAGATCAGCATGTCGCCGGCGCGCATGTCCGTCTGCACCACGCGCAGGTGCTCGGGGATGGAGACGGTGATGGTCGTGAACGATTCGGCGGCGTCGGCCTCCTCGGGGCACTCGATGTCGTAGCGGTGGGTGCCGGGGACCACGCCCAGGGCGCCGTTCTCGCCGTCGCAGTCGTCCACCGCGATCCAGGCGGCGATGCAGGTCTCGGGGTGGGACTGCAGGAAGTAGTTGTCCTGGTGCATGGCCTGGCCGCGGGCGCCCGGGGGCTTGAAGTAGAACATCGACTGCGCGGCCCAGACGGGTCCGACGGCCTCCTCGACGCGGCCCATGACGCGCCGCTCGAGCAGCCACCGCCGGGCGAGGCGGCCGGGGGCGTGGTCGTCACGGTGCGGCTGGATCATGCGGGGGTAGGCGTGGAGGGGGTCGTCCTCGGGGGTCTCGTGGAAGGCGCCGCCGGTGCCGTCCTCCTCGATGTGGCGCGTGTACGTCTCCCGCAGCTCGGCGATCTCCTCGGCGTCGAGCACGCGGCGCAGGTGCACGGCGCCGCTGCGCTCGTAGGCCTCGGCGAGGACGGCGGGGTCGAGGCCGGCCGCGTCGAGGATCAGGAGATCGACGTCGGGGGCCGGGGTGGTGGAGGGATTGTCGGAGAGGGTCGTCATGGTGCGAGTCTTGTCATGGCGACCGTCGGCGACCAGGTGATCGGAGGGTGGGGACATGGATGATCCTGCTGCGCGCGCCCAGGCGCCTGCTGTCGAGGTGCCTCCGCCGGAGTTCGGCCGGGTCGTCGCCGGGGAGCACGACGAGGGCGCCGGGTACCACGTACGCCGTTCGCGGGGGACGCAGGACTGGCTGCTGCTGCACACCGTCGCCGGGGCAGGGCTGCTGCGCCCGTCGGCCGGTCCGCCGCTGCGCCTGGGCCCAGGTGCCGCGGCGCTGATCGCGCCGGGCACCGTCCATGACTACGGCACGGACCCCGCGGTCGGGCGCTGGCGGCTGCTGTACGCCCACGTCCATCCGCCGGCGAGCTGGACGGCGCTTCTGGACTGGCCGGAGGCCGCGCCGGGGACGGGGCTCATCACGCTCGGGGCGGAGGTGGAGGCGCGCGTGCTGCCCTCGCTGCGCTCCGCCGCGCGGGCTACGCGCCTCGAGGTGGGGCGCCCGGAGCTGTTCGCGCTGAACGGGCTCGAGGCGGCGCTACTCTGGTACGACACGCAGAACCCGCGCCGGCACCGGATCGACGAGCGCCTGCTGCGCGTGCTCGAGCACATCGACGCGCACCTCGCGGAGGACCTCTCGCTGCGCCGGCTCGCCGAGGTGGCGCACCTGTCCCCGTCGCGGTTCTCGCACCTGTTCTCCGCGCAGGTGGGGTCGGCGCCCGCCGCGTACGTGGAGGCGCAGCGCCTCGAGCTCGCCGCGCACCTGCTCGAGCTCACCCCGGATCCGGTCGCCCGGATCGCGAGACGCGTGGGCTACGCGGACCCGCTGTACTTCTCGCGGCGGTTCCGCGCCCGGCACGGGGTGAGCCCGCGCGAGCACCAGTCGCGCCGACGCGCTTGACCCACGGCGCATTCCCGCGCATCCGTGCATCCGGTCAGAAGGGCGGTTCCTGGAACTCGGGGAACTCCGGTGGTGGAGGGTCGACACCGGGCGGACCGTCCCAGGCCGTGTAGTGCTCCTCGTGGAAGGCGTACCAACGCTGCCACATCGCCTCCTCCTCGGGGGTGGCGAAGCAGCACTCGCGCTCCATGCGCTCCCACACCGGGGCGTATCTCTTCTCGTCCAGGTAGAGGTCCCAGAGCCGCTGGTACTCGGCGGCGAGGGTTGCGGTGACGAGGTCCCGGTTCGTGGTGACCTCACTCCAGGCGGTCCCGTCGACGGACCAGCGCGTGGCGCGGCCGCCGTCCGTGCGCTCGGGGTCGAGCCGGCCCTGCGTCTTCGCCGCATGGTGGCGCCGGCACAGGCCGTGGAGGTTCGCGGGGGTGGTGGGGCCGCCGCGGCACGGGTGGAGGTGGTCGAACTCCTCGATGTGGTCGACCTCCCCCGCGTCGACGAGGGTGCGGGTGCAGCCGGGGACGGCGCAGACGGTGTCGACGAGCTTCACGTGCTCGAGCATCGCCCGTGAGGGCCGGTACTGCTGCGCCGCGACGGGCAGGAACTCCCCGCTGATCGGATCGGTCAGCACGCGGTGCCACACCGGTGCGTCCCCGCACAGGGCCCGCGCCATCTCGGCGGGGATCGGGATCGTGCCGTCGAGCGTGCCGGGCGCATCGCTCACGCCGAGGAGGGACAGGACGGGGACGAGGAGGTGCAGCCGCAGCGGCATCCGCGGCACGGGCACTCCCCCGGTGGCGATCGTCGAGCGGGTGAGGAGGAGATAGCGGATCGCGCCGAGCGTCATGTGCCGCCCCGCGGCGGCGGCGTCGCCGTCCACGTCCCAGGGGATCTCGACGTCCTGCGCCCCGGCGGCGATCCGTTCGAGGGCGTGGCGCTGCGCGTCCTGCACCGCACGGGCCGCCTTGTCCAGGCGCCGGCCGAGGCCCAGGATCTCGGGGATCGGCCCCGTCACGCTCAGGCATGCGGTCGCATCGGCGTTCACGTCGATCCGCACGTCCCGCTTCGACTCGGGGGAGCCGTCCGCTGCGGTGCGACCGAACCAGAGCACGAGTGTGCGCAGCAGGGTCCAGAAGCGGTCCGGGGACAGGGAGTCCAGCTGCCAGCCCGCGACCTGCTCGTCCACCAGATGCCGCTGCTCGGCGGTCAGATCCCGGACCGAGCGCAGGACGTGGTCGAACCATTCCGCGGGGAGCGCGCCGGCCTCGACCTCGGCGAGGCAGCGGGGCAGGTCGGTGACGCCGACGAAGGCATCGCGCTGACGGGTCGTGGCGCGGCCGATCCTGGCGCGCAGCACCATCCCCACCGCCGCCGCGTTCACGTCGCCGTCCTCCTCCCCCGCCTTCGCGTCCCACAGGGCGGCGAGGTCCCGCAGCTCAGCGACGTAGAGCGCCGCGAGCACGGTGCGCCGCCGGTCCAGGAGCCGACGGAGGACCACGGCCTCCTCGGACTCCTCCTCCACGAGCGCGAGGCCGGCGATGGTCCCCGCCGTCACCTCGCTCCGGCCCTTCACCGTTCCCCGCAGGACGCGCGGGAGCGCCTGCTCCGGCTCCCCCGGCCGGCGCGCAGCGGAAGCAGCCGACTCCTCAGGGAGGAGCGCGGGAGTGGGAGTGGGAGGCGGCGAGCCCTCCTCGCCGCGCGGCACGGGCTCGCGCGAGAGCGTCGACATCACCCACCACCTCCCTCGCACCGACCGGGATCTGCATGCGGAAGGACGGGGAAGCGTCAGCGATTCCCGCCCGTCACGTTCCCTCCATTTTAGAACAGTTGATCGATGATCACCAGGGCCCGTCGAGAACTGCCGAAGAATGTGGACAACCCTGCGCTGGGGAGGAACGATCGGCATCACGACCTGCACAGATGCGCACACTCACCCGCCCACCATCGAGACGCAGGAAATCCCTGACGAGAAGAGGTCACGATCCGCGCCGATCACGATTCTCGGGAAGTACATGATGTACGCGATTTTCTGGAGGGACCGTCGGCCGGTGCGCCACAGGAGCGAGAGACGGGGGCGCCGTCGACCGACGCGCCGCCGGCGAGGGGGGCGAGGTGGCGGGCAGAGGCGCTCCCCCACCGCCCTCACATGTCCGCGTAGCGGGAGCGCAGGATCGAGAAGACGCCGAAGAGGATGAGACCCACGCCCACGAGGATCAGCAACACGGTCCCGGCCGGGAGGGACGCCATCGTGGAGAGAGCGGCGTCGAGGCCGCCGGCCTTGTCAGGATCCGCGGTGATCGCCGCCCAGCCGAACAGGGCGCCCACGGCCACGAGCGCCACGCCCTTGGCGACGTACCCGGCGGTGCCGCTCACGGTCACGGCCCGGGAGACCGTGCGGTGGCGTCGGCCCTCGAGCTGCTTCTCGAAGCGGCGCGTCACCCCGGCGACGACGTGATAGATCCCGATCCCGATGATGACGAGGGCGACGACGCCCACGAGCAGCCGCCCGGCGGGGGCGGTCATGAGGGCGGCGGTCACCGAGTCCGTCTGCTGCTCGGAGGAGCTGCCGCTGCCGATCGCGAAGCGCAGGGCGGTCGAGGCGAGCGCCGCATAGACGATCGCCTTGCCGAGGGTCTTCACGACGTGCTGGGCGGCGTCCGCTCGACCGTCGGCCTGCCGGGCGCCGAACCAGGCCTCCGCGACGTGCCACAGGGCGAGGGCGATCATCGCGACACCGCCGGTCCACAGCAGCACGGGACCACCGGGGGCGGAGGCGATGGAGCGCAGGGCGCCGGACTGGTCCGCCTCACCGCCGGAGCCGAGGGCGATCCGCAGCGCGATCGCGCCGATGAGCAGGTGCACGAGCCCACTGACGACGAAGCCGGCGCGGGCGAGGCCCTCGAAGACGGGGTGCTCGGCGACCTCCTCGGCGGCGTCCTCGGCACGGCGCGCGGTGTCCTCCGCACGGCGGGCGGCGCGGCGGGCGTCCTCAGGCTGGGGCATGTCCATGGCGGCAGGATAGGGGCCCCGGACGGCGACGCGCCCCGCCACCGGGGACGGTGACGGGGCGCGTCGGGAACGTGGGGATCGTTCCCCAGGCCGCGGCGGTGCGGCGGGAGGTCAGGCGCCCGTGCGGATCTCCGCGACCGCCTGGTCGAGCTCGTCGATGGCCTCCTTCGGGGGCTTCGGCGTCACGAGGCTCACGAGCACCGCGACGGCGAGGCCCACGGCGAAGCCGGGGATGATCTCGTAGAGGCGGTCCGGCAGCAGCCCGAACAGGGTGCCGAGCTCCGTCTGCCCCCAGACGAAGGCGACGACGGCGCCGCTGACCATGCCGGCGAGGGCGCCCATCGCGGAGAGGCCGCGCCAGAAGAGGCTCAGCAGAACGACGGGGCCGAAGGCGGAGCCGAAGCCGGCCCAGGCGAAGCCCACGAGGTCCAGCACGGAGGCGTTCGGGTTCAATGCGAGCAGCAGCGCGAACACGGCGACGGCGAGCACGGCCGCACGGCCCCACCACAGCTTCGCCTTGGGCGAGGTGGCCTTGCCGGCGGCGCCGAGGAGGTCCTCGACGAGCGCGGAGCTCGTGACGATGAGCTGCGAGGAGATCGTGGACATGATCGCGGCGAGCACCGCGGCCAGCAGGAACCCGGCGATCAGCGGGTGGAAGAGGATCTGGGCCATGTCCAGGAACACCGACTCGGCGTTCTTGGTGTCCGTGAGGGACTGGCCCGGGTTCTGCTGCATGTAGGCGAGGCCCGCGATCGCGGTGAGGATCGCACCGATCACGCAGATGACCATCCAGCCGATGCCCACGGTCGCGCCGTACTTCGCATCGCGGGCGGAGCGCAGCGCCATGAAGCGCACGATGATGTGCGGCTGGCCGAAGTAGCCGAGGCCCCAGGCCACGTTGCCGACGATCGCGACGATGCTCGCCCCCGCGACGAGGGAGCCGAACTCGGGGTTCTCCACGAAGGCGGAGTGGAACATCTGCGCGGGGCCGCCCGTGACGACCATCGCGACGATCGGCACGGCGATGAGGGAGACCATCATGATCAGGCCCTGGACGACGTCGGTGTAGCTCGCGCCGAGGAACCCGCCGAAGAGGGTGTAGACGATGGTCACGCCCGCCACGAGGAGCATGCCGACCACGTAGGAGCCGCCGAAGGTGGACTCGAAGAAGAGGCCGCCCGCGACCATGCCGGAGGAGACGTAGAAGGCGAAGAACACGAGGATCACGAGGCCCGCAGCGATGCGCAGCAGGCGCGTGCGGTCCCGCAGGCGGCTCTCGAAGAAGCTGGGGAGCGTGATCGAGTTGCCGGCGATCTGCGTGTGCTGACGCAGCCGCGGGGCGACGACGATCCAGTTCACGGCCGCGCCGACGGTGAGGCCGATCGCGATCCAGACCTCGACGAGGCCGGAGAGGTAGAGAGCGCCGGGCAGACCCATCATGAGCCAGCCGGACATGTCCGAGGCGCCGGCGGAGAGCGCTGCGGTGAACGGGTGCAGGTTGCGCCCGCCGAGCATGTAGTCCTCGCCGTCATCGGTCTTGCGGTACGCGTAGAGACCGATCGCGAGCATGGCCAGGAAGTAGATCCCGACCGCGATGAGCTTGAACGTCAGGTCCATGGGTCCTCCGAGGAGCGGGGTGGGGGAAGGGCGGGGAGAGAGGGGTGGAGGGCGGGGGGCCCGTCGACCGTAACGATCAGCGAGACGGGGCGCACGTCGGCGCGGAGGGTTCAGACGGCGCCGATCGCACGGTCCGTGCGCTCCCGGATATCCGTGAGGACCTGCGCGATCGGCTGCTCGGCAAGCTCCTTCATGAAGGGCTCGACCTTGACCGGCCCGGTGTAACCGGCGTCACGCACAGCGCCCATGAATCCGTCGAGATCGATGACCCCGGTCGCGAAGGGCAGGCGCCGGTCGAGGTCCATCTGCTCGTCACGCTCGCGGTCGTCGCGGGCGTCGTTGATGTCCACGGAGACGACGTCGGCGTCGGTGAGCCCGGCGAGGTCCTCGGCGCTCTCGCCGGCGGTGTACCAGTGGTAGCTGTCGAGGATGAGGCCGACGTTGCCGGCGCCGGTCTCCGCGATGAGCTCGCGGGCCTCGCGGATGCCGTGGATGAAGGGGAAGCGCTCGGTGGACCAGAAGGTCTTGGGGCCGATGTACTCCAGGCCCAGGCGGAGGCCGGAATCCGCGAGGAGCTCGGCGACGAGGGCGAGGCGGCCCACGTGGAGTCGCCAGTTCTCGCGGTGGTCGCGGTCCTCGTGCATGGGGCGGATCCAGGTGCCGACGGCGCTCACGCCCGCGGCGGTGAGCAGGTCGAGGGCGTCGGGGAGCTGGGCGAGGGCCTGGCGGAACTCCTCCGCGGGGGCGTCGAGGCCGATGGGCAGGCCCGCGATCCCCCAGCGCAGCCCCTTCTCGCGCACCGCGTCGCCGTGCTCGACGACGGCCTGACGGCTGGGGAGGGAGGAAAAGTACGAGGGATCGGGGTCGACGCCGCCGAATCCGAGGCTGGAGGCGAGGTCGACCGCGTCCGTGTGGTCGAGGGTCAGCCCGAGGGCACCGGGCGAGAGGCAGGAGAACATGCGCTCGAGCCTACGGGGCCCTGTGGCCGCGGTCACGTCTTCCGGAGGGAGAGGTCTTCGCTCGGAGGTCCGCACCCCACGGCGCCGCGGTCAGCACGCCGTTCCCGCACGAGCCGGCCGGGTACCGTCGTCGGCATCGACGTCGGCGCGCCACCCGCGCCGTCGACCACCCGCCCCCGGGTCCCGGTGATACCAGGGGCCCCGATCCCAGGAGCCCTCATGAGCATCCCCCGCCTGCTCGACCACGTCGTCATCGCCGGCCCCGACCTCGCCCAGCTCGTGGACTGGTTCCACGAGCTCACGGGGGTCACCGCCGCCCCCGGCGGCACCCACCCCACCGGGACCGCGAACGCGCTGGTCGCCCTCACGGTCGACGGCGAGCAGGGCCCGCTCTACCTCGAGCTGATCGGTCCCGATCCGGAGCGCGAGGGCGAGGAGCTGCCGAAGACCTTCAGCATCAACCGGCTGAGGAAGCCCACCCTCATCACCTACGCCGTGCACCCCGAGAGGATCGACGAGGTCGCCCGGCACGCCCGGGCCGGGGGCGTCGACCCCGGCGACGTGCAGGACCTCTCCCGCCGCACCGCGGACGGCGCCGAGCTGCGCTGGAGGCTGACCCAGGCGAAGGCCCCGCGCAACTACGCGATCCCCTTCCTCATCGACTGGGGCGACACACCCCACCCGGGGCTCGGCTCCGATCTGCCCGCGGTCGAGCTGGTCTCCTTCGAGCGCATCGAGGTGAACCCCGCACCCCAGCAGAAGGCGCTCGACGCCCTCGGCCTCGGGGACGGCGTCGCCGCGATCCGCGAGGCCCCCGGCTCCCGCTTCGTGCTGCACCTGCGCACCGCCGTGGGACGCGACGTCGAGATCTGAGGCGGCGGCCCGCTCCCGCGCCACGATCCCCGGCCGGCGCCGACGGCCCTCCGGTACCCTGCGCTGAGGTCACCGGCCCGGGCAGGAGGTGCGCGATGGCGCAGCGGATCACGATGGCGGCCGTCGCGCGACGAGCCGGCGTCTCGCCGATGACCGTCTCGAACGTCCTGCGGGGGAAGGCGAGCGTCGCCCCCGAGCTGCGGGCCCGCGTCGAGGAGGCCGTGCGGGAGACGGGCTACCGCGTGAACGTCTCCGCGCGCACCCTGCGCTCCGGCCACAGCGGCGTGATCGGCCTGCTCGCCCCGGGCACCGACTCCCCCTTCTCCTACTACGGGATGCTCGGCGGCCTCATCGCGCAGGAGGCGCGGCGCCACGGCCTCTCGCTCGTCACGGAGACCCCGGAGGCGGACCTGCTCGCGGAGGTCGCCGCCGTGGAGCGCGCCCGCACCCTCGCCTACGACGGCCTGATCCTCACCCCGCTCGCCCTGCGCCCGGAGGACGCGAGCCTGCTGCCCGCGGAGCTCCCCGTCGTCGTGCTCGGCGAGCGGCCCGCGCCGACGGGCACCGCGCACATCTCCCTCTCCAACCAGGAGGGCATGTTCGCCGCGACCACGCATCTGCTCGAGCGCGGCTGCCGATCGATCGCCCTGCTGGCCGGGGACGGCTGGCCGGAGACGGATCCGCTGGCCCGTCGCATCGACGGCTACCGCGACGCGCTCGCCGCCTGGGGCGGGGAGACCGGAGAGCCGATGCTGATCCCGGTCGCGGGCCTCACCGCGCAGGCCGGGCGCGAGGCCGCGCGGGACTCCGTGGACCGGGGACTGCGCCCGGACGGCTACGTGGGCGTGACCGACTCGGTCATGCTGGGCGCCGTGCGCGGCCTCGCCGACAGGGGCCTGCGGGTGCCGGAGGATGCGCTCGCGATCGGCTTCGACGGCCTCCCCGAGGGCGAGTTCTCCCTCCCCTCGCTCTCGACCATCAGCCCCGACCACCGCTGGATCGCGCGCCGCGCCGTGGAGCTGCTGCAGGAGCGGATCGACGCCCCCGCCCCCGCGGAGCTCGGCGGCCTCGAGATCCGGGCGCCCTTCACCCTCGTCGAGCGCGAGTCCACGCGCCGCTGAGGCGCGGCCGCGCCTCGACCAGGTGCCTCGCCCACGTCCCGTCGCCCTCTTGACTCTGGCGGTGTATCGATACACGATGGAGCCGACGCGCGCGGGCCACCGTCGGCCCCGCGCTCCCGCATCAGGCATCACCCCCCCCTCTCAGCCCGGCCCCGGCCGCCCTCCCAGGAGCACCCATGACCAGCAATCGTCGCCGCTCGCTGTCCACAGCGCTGACCTCCGCGCTCGCCGCGCCCGCTGCCTCGGAGGCCCCCGCCCCGAGCGCCGCCGGCGCATCGGGCACCCCGGCCCCGCCGCCCGCGCCCGCCGGCCCCGCGCAGGTGACCGTCGACCTCGACCAGGGCGGGGACACGATCAGCCGCCACGTCTACGGACACTTCGCCGAGCACCTGGGCCGCTGCATCTACGAGGGCTTCTTCGTGGGCGAGGACTCCGAGCTGCCGAACACCCGCGGCATCCGCGACGACGTCGTCGCCGCCCTGCGCGCCCTGCAGGTCCCCAACCTGCGCTGGCCCGGAGGCTGCTTCGCGGACGAGTACCACTGGAAGGACGGCGTGGGCCCCCGCGAGGAGCGGCCGCGCATGGTCAACTCCCACTGGGGCGACGTCGTCGAGGACAACTCCTTCGGCACCCACGAGTTCATGGACCTCGTGGAGCTGCTGGGCACCGAGGCCTACGTCAACGGCAACGTCGGCTCCGGCACCGTGCAGGAGATGTCCGAGTGGATCGAGTACCTCACCCGCTCCGACGACTCCCCCATGGCCGCCCTGCGCCGCAGCAACGGCCGCGACGAGCCCTGGACGGTGCCCTTCTTCGGCATCGGCAACGAGGCCTGGGGCTGCGGCGGCAACATGTCCGCCGAGGCCTACGCGGACCTCGCCCGCCAGTACTCGACGTACGTGCGCGACCACGCCGGCAACGAGGTCACCCGCATCGCGGCCGGCGCCCACGACGGCGACACCCACTGGACCGAGGTGCTCATGCGCGCCCTGGGCGACGGACTCGGCCGGCAGGCCGACGGCGACCCCGCGCCCTTCCAGGCCGTCTCGCTGCACTACTACACGATGACCGGCCCCTGGACGGACAAGGGATCGGCCACCGAGTTCACCGAGGACGAGTGGTACGCGGCGCTCTCCCGCGCCTCGTACATCGACGAGCTGCTCGCCCGCCACAGCACCGTCATGGACCGCTACGACCCGTACCGCAAGGTGGGCCTCGTGCTCGACGAGTGGGGCACCTGGTGGAACGTCGAGCCGGGCACCAACCCGGGGTTCCTGTACCAGCAGAACACCCTGCGGGACGCGCTCGTCGCCTCGATCCACTTCGACGCCTTCCACCGCCACGCGGGCCGCCTGCTCATGGCGAACATCGCGCAGACCGTCAACGTCCTCCAGGCCATGATCCTCACGGACCCGGAGACCGGGGCGCTCGTGCTCACGCCCACGTACCACGTGTTCGCGATGAACGCGGGGCACCACGACGCCGCCGCCCTCCCGGTGCACGTGTCCCTGCCGGAGGCCGCGGCGAGCGTGGACGGCCGCGAGCTGCCGCTGCTCTCGGCGAGCGCCTCGACGAAGGACGGCTCCGCGCTGGTCTCGCTGTCGAACCTCCACGCGACCGAGTCCCGCACGGTGGTCCTCGACCTGCGCGGCGCCGAGGTCACCGCGCACAGCGGGCAGGTGCTGGCGGCGGAGTCCACCGCGGCGCACAACACGCCCGCCGCGCCGGATGCCGTCGCGCCGCGCGAGCTGACGACGATCCGCCCGCACGCGCGCGGCCTCGAGGTCGAGCTGCCCGCGGCGTCCTACGCGACGATCAGCCTCGACCTGGCCTGACCCCGCCCGGAGCACGCAGCGGCCGCCCCTCGCAGGAGGGGCGGCCGCTGTGCGTCAGGGGGTCGGCCCGGCCGGGGGACGCTCACCCGGCCGGACCGCGTCGGGGGTCAGGCCCGGCGGGCGAGCCGGACCAGGGTCCAGGAGATCGCGGGCAGGTCACCGGTGAGGTGGCCGTCCGTGAGGGTCACCGAGCCGTTGGCCGCGGGGACCACGGTCTCGGGGGCGTCCTGGGTGTTGGCCGCGTAGGGGTCCTCGTGGTGCAGGGTGAGGGCCTCGACGAGCTCGAGGTCGCCGAAGCCGGTGAGGTCGGCGTCCAGGGCGAGGGAGTGCTCCGCGCCGCGGTTGACGACGAAGAGGGAGAGCGCGCCGCTCTCCTCGTCCCAGGTGGCGACGGAATCCGCGGTCGAGCTCTCGCCGAACCGGGGGTTCTCGAAGCTCGGCGCGGTCAGGCGCACGTCGAGCACCTGGCCCACCGCGTGCTTCGAGGTGAGGGCGAAGGGGTGGAAGGTGGTCTGCTTCCAGGCGGGGCCTCCGGGCGCGGTCATGATCGGGGCGATCACGTTGACGAGCTGGGCGAGCGAGGCGGAGGCCACGCGGTCGCTGTGGCGCAGCAGGGAGATCAGCAGGTTGCCGAACACCACGGCGTCCATCGCGTTGTAGGTGTCCTCGAGCAGCACGGGGGCGACGGGCCAGTCGTCACCCTGGGGCGGGCGGGACTCGGCGCGGTGCTGGTACCAGATGTTCCACTCGTCGAAGCTGATCATGATGCGCTTGTCCTTCTTGAGCTTCGCGCGCACGTGATCGGCGGTGGCGACGACGGAGTCGATGAAGTGGTCCATGTCGTCGGCCGAGGCGAGGTAGGAGGCCTGGTCGCCGTCCTTCTCCGCGTAGTAGGCGTGCGCGGAGATCATGTCGACGTAGTCGTAGGCGTCGGTGAGGACGATGTTCTCCCACGCGCCGAAGGTCTCCATCGAGGAGCTCGAGGAGCCGCACGCGACGAGCTCGAGGTCCGGGTCCTCCTGGCGCAGCAGACGCGCGGTCTCGGTCGCGATGCGCGCGTACTCCTCGGGCGTCTTGTGGCCGGCCTGCCAGGGGCCGTCCATCTCGTTGCCGAGGCACCACATGCGGATGCCGTAGGGATCGGGGTGGCCGTTGGCGGCGCGCTGGTCGGAGAGGGCGATGCCCTGCGGGGCGTTCGCGTACTGGAGGACGTCGAGCGCCTCCTCGATGCCGCGGGTGCCGAGGTTCACGGCGTACATCGGCTCGACCTGGGCCTTCTCCGCCCAGGTCATGAACTCGTCGAGGCCCACGGTGTTGGGCTCGGTGGAGTGCCAGGCGAGGTCGTGGCGGGCGGGGCGCTCCTCGACGGGGCCCACGCCGTCCTCCCATCGGTAGCCGGAGACGAAGTTGCCGCCGGGGTAGCGGACGCTGCTCACGCCGAGCTCGCGGGTCAGCTCGAGCACGTCGCCGCGGAACCCGTCGGCGTCGGCCGTGGGATGGCCGGGCTCGTGGATGCCCGTGTAGACGCAGCGGCCGAGGTGCTCGACGAAGGCGCCGAAGGTGCGCCGGCGCACGGGGGCGACCGAGAACGCGGGGTGGAGGGTCAGGGTGACGGTGGCGGACATCGGTGTGCGCATCCTGTCTGCAGAGGGTGGGCGGCAGGGGTGCCGTTCGCGGGCGCGGAGCGTCTCTACAACGTTGCAGATATCCCACCACGTCTGCCCCCGCACGTCAATGCACGCCGGTCGGTGCAAGAATCTGCCCATGCCGACGCCGCCCCGACCGCTCCCGCAGCGCCCCCCGACCCTGCGCGACGTCGCCGAGATCGCCCAGGTCTCCATCAAGACCGTCTCCAACGTGGTCAACGACTACCCCTACGTGAAGCAGGCGACCCGCGATCGGGTGCTCGCCGCGATCGCCCAGGTGGGCTACCGCCCCCAGGCCGCCGCCCAGCAGCTGCGCACGGGCGCGAGCGGGCTCATCACCCTCGCCCTGCCCTCGCTCACCTTCACCTACTACTCCGACATCGCCCAGGCCTTCATCGACGAGGCCCAGCGCCGCGGGCGCACCGTCGTCCTGCACACGACCTCCGCCGGGCCGGAGGCGGAGCGCACCGTGCTCCAGGGCTTCGAGCGGGTGCTCGGCGACGGCGTCATCTTCAACCCGCTGCAGCTCTGGGAGGAGGAGCTCGCGCGCATGGAGCGCACGAGCCAGCCCACCGTCTTCATCGGCGAGCACCTCCCCGAGCAGCTGCCCCGTGGCTGCGACTACGTGAAGATCGACAACGAGGGCGCCTCCTTCGAGGCCACCTCGCTGCTGCTGGACCAGGGGCGCCGGCGCCTCGCCTTCCTCGGCGCGATCCCCTCCGCGCACGGCGTGCAGCCCCACAGCTCCGGCACGCTGCGCCGCGACGGCTTCCTGCGCGCGCTCGCCGCCCACGGCCTCGACCCCTCCGCGGCGACGATCCAGGAGGTGGGCGACTGGCACCGCCAGGACGGGGCCGACGGCGCCGAGGCCCTGCTCGAGCGCCTGCCCGAGGTCGACGGGATCGTCTGCGGCAACGACGACCTCGCGATCGGCGTGCTCTCGTGCCTGCGCCGCCACGGCCGCCGGGTGCCCGAGGACGTCGCCGTGATCGGCTACGACGACACGCCCGACGCCCCCTTCACCTCTCCCCCGCTCACCACCGTCTCCCCGGACAAGCAGGCCCTCGCCACCACGGTGCTGGACCTCCTCATCGAGCGGATCGGCGGCTACGACGGCCCGCCCCGCACCGTCATGACGCCCTACGACCTCGTGGTGCGCGAGAGCACAGCCGCGGCCCCCTCACAGGGGTGAGAATGGACCCGATGAACATCGCGACCCCGTACGAGGACCTCCTGCGCGACGTGCTGGCCACCGGCACCCACAAGTCGGACCGCACCGGCACCGGCACGCGCAGCGTGTTCGGCCGCCAGATCCGCTTCGACCTCTCCGAGGGGTTCCCGCTGATCACCACCAAGCGCGTGCACTTCCGCTCGCTCGCGATCGAGCTGCTGTGGTTCCTGCGCGGCGACACGAACGTGCGCTGGCTGCAGGAGCGCGGCGTGAGCATCTGGGACGAGTGGGCGGACGCCGACGGCGAGCTCGGCCCCGTCTACGGCGCGCAGTGGCGCAGCTGGCCCACGCGCGACGGCGGCGTCGTCGACCAGATCACGCAGGTCGTCGAGCAGATCCGTACGAACCCCGATTCGCGCCGGCACATCGTCACCGCCTGGAACCCGGCCGACGTCCCCGACATGGCGCTCGCCCCCTGCCACGCCCTGTTCCAGTTCGAGGTGCACGAGGGGAAGCTGTCCTGCCAGCTCTACCAGCGCAGCGCGGACATGTTCCTCGGGGTCCCCTTCAACATCGCCTCCTACGCCCTGCTCACCCACATGGTCGCCCAGCAGGCGGATCTCGAGGTGGGCGACTTCGTGTGGACCGGTGGGGACGTGCACATCTACGACAACCACGTCGAGCAGGTGGAGCGGCAGCTGGCGCGCGAGCCCTTCGCCCCGCCGCAGCTGCGGATCACCCGCCGCCCGGACTCGATCCTCGACTACGAGTTCGAGGACTTCGAGGTGGTGGGCTACGAGCACCACCCCGGGATCAAGGCCCCGGTCGCGGTCTGATGGAGGAGCGCGCACCGCGCATCGGCATGATCTGGGCGCAGGCCCGGGGCGGCGTGATCGGCGCCGGCGGCACGATGCCCTGGCACCTCCCGGAGGACCTCCAGCACTTCTCGCGGACCACCGCGGGCGCCCCCGTCGTCATGGGCCGCCGCACCTGGGAGTCCTTCCCGCCGCGCTTCCGGCCCCTGCCGGGGCGCACGAACATCGTCATCACCTCCGATCCCGGCTTCGCGGCAGACGGCGCGCTGCGCGCGGGCTCGCTGGACGAGGCGCTCGACCTCGCCCGGGAGGACCTCGCGGCGCGGGCCTCCGCGGTCGACGGCGCGGCCGCCGAGGGCGCCGGCACGATCTGGGTGATCGGCGGCGGGCGCGTGTACCGCGAGGCGATGGACCGCGCGGACCTCCTCGTCGTCACCGAGATCGACCTGGACGTCGAGGGCGACACCCTCGCCCCCGCGATCCCCGCGGGCTTCGCCCTGCGTGCCTCCGAGCCCGCAGAGGGGTGGCACGAGAGCAGGTCCGGCCTGCGCTACCGGATCCTCACGCACCACCGCGCGGCCCCCACCCTCCCCCGAGGCCCGCTCCTCCCCTGACGCCCCCCCCTGCGTCCCGGTCACCTCTGGCCCCCACTTCTGCAACGTTGTAGATTGCTCGTGGCAGCGACGCCGACGTCCTGCCGCAGTGCCCCGTGCGACCACTCGCACGCACCCCTCCCCCCGGGCCCGCAGCACCGGCGACGCCGTCACCGGCGCCGGCCCGGACCGACGAAGGAGTCACCATGAGCACGCTCTCCCGCCGCACCCTGATCGGCTCGGCCGCCGCCCTCACCGCCACCGGTGCCGCGGCCGTGGCCACCCCCGCCGCGACCGCCGCCCCACCACGGCGCACGCTCCCCGATCCTGCGTTCGCCGAGATCTCCGTGCACGACCCCTCGATCGTCGCCGCCGGCGACGAGCTGTACGTCTTCGGCTCCCACCTCGCGGCCGCCCGCACGCCGGACCTCCTGCGCTGGACCGGCGTCGCGGATCTCGTCACCCCGGAGAACCCGCTCTTCGAGGACGTCACGGTCGAGCTCGCCGAGGCCTTCGACTGGGCGAGCACCACCACGCTCTGGGCACCGGACGTCCACCGGGCCGACGACGGCCGCTACCGCATGTACTACTGCGCGTGCGAGGGCAGCTCCCCGCGCTCCGCCCTCGGCTCCGCCGTGGCCGACGAGATCACCGGCCCCTACCGCGACGAGGGCATCTTCCTGCGCTCGGGCCAGTGGGACCAGGAGAGCGAGGACGGCACGATCTACGACGCGCTCGTGCACCCCAACGTCGTGGACCCGCAGGCCTTCGTCGACGCCGAGGGCGTGCTGCGCCTCGTCTACGGCTCCTACTCCGGCGGGATCTTCCTGCTCGAGCTGGACCCCGCGACCGGCCGGCCCGTCCCCGGCCAGGGCTACGGCGTGCACCTCGTGGGCGGGAACCACTCCCGCATCGAGGCGCCGTACATCCTGCGCTCCGAGGAGAGCGGCTACTACTACCTCTTCGTCACCTTCGGCGGGCTCGACGCCGATGGCGGCTACAACGTGCGCGTGGGCCGCTCCCGCTCCGTCGAGGGCCCCTACCTCGACCATGCCGGGCAGGACCTGCGCGAGTGCCGCTCCGACCCCTCCCTGCCGCTGTTCGACGACGCCTCGATCGAGCCCTACGCCGTGAAGCTCCTCGGGAACCACCGCTTCACGCAGCGCGACGGCGCCGAGGGCCAGGGCTACGTCTCCCCCGGCCACGTCTCCGCCTGGACCCGGCCGGGGACCGACGAGTCCTTCCTGATCCTCCACACGCGATTCCCGGGCCGCGGCGAGGAGCACGAGGTGCGCGTGCACCGCCTCCACCTCACCCGCACGGGCTGGCTCGTCCCCTCCCCGCACCGCTACGCCGGGGAGCCCGCCGCGACCGCCCGCGAGGCCCGCCTGCGCCGCGACGAGATCGTGGGCGACTGGCAGCTCGTGGACCACGGCCGCGCGATCTCCGCGGAGGTCACCGACTCGGTCCCCGTGACCCTCGGGGCCGACGGCACCGTCACCGGCGCCGTGCAGGGCCGCTGGCGCGCGGAGGGCTCCGGGCGAGCCGTGATCGAGCTGGACGGCGCGCGCTTCGACGGGACCTTCACCCGCGGCTGGCACGACGGCCTCGACGCCTGGACCCCGACCTTCACCGTGCTCGGGCCCGACGGCCGCGCCCTCTGGGGCAGCCGCGAGGTCTGAGCGGGCCGGACGCACGGCGGCGGGGCTCCCCGCGTGGGGAGCGCCGCCGCCGCATGGGAGGACCGGGGATCAGGTGCCGGCGATGCCGGTCGTCGAGATGCCCTTGATGATCTGACGCTGGAAGAACAGGAACACGATGATCAGCGGCAGCGCCGCGAGCATCGCCTGGGCCATGTTCTGCGCGTACTGGATGCCGTAGGCGCTGATGACCGTCTGCAGGCCCGTCGGCAGGGTCATGAGGTCTGCGTCGTTGACGACGATGAACGGCCACAGGAAGTTGTTCCAGGCGCCGATGAACACGAAGATCGAGACGGCGCCGAGGATCGGCCGCGACAGCGGGAGCACGATGCTCCACAGGATCCGCAGGCGGCTCGCGCCGTCCATGAGGGCGGCTTCCTCGAGCTCGCGCGGGATCTGGTCGAAGAACTTCATGAGGATGAAGACCATCGGCGCCGCGACCACCTGCGGGAGGATGATCCCCCAGTAGGTGTCCACGAGGTTCAGCCCGAGCATGAGCTGGAACAGCGGGACGATGAGGATCTGCCCCGGGATCATGATCGAGGCGAGGATCAGCGCGACGATCGCCTTGCGGCCCACGAACTCCATGCGGGAGAGCGCGTAGCCGGCGAGCGCCGAGATCACGACCGTGATGAACGTGATCGCGGTGGAGGTCAGAAGGCTGTTCCACGCCCACCGCGGCACCTGGCCGGAGGTCAGCGTGGTGATGTACGCGTCGAGCGTGAAGCCGCTCTCCGGCACGATCGTCACCGGCAGCGCGGCCGCCTCGGCCTCCGTCTTGAAGCAGGTCAGCGCCGCCCACAGGACCGGCACGAGCCACGCCAGGGCGAGGACCAGCAGGATCACGAAGGCGACCACGCGGGCGGGGTCGGTGCGGCGCCGCCGTCGGCCGGCGGCGGTGGTCGCCGCGGCGCGCTCGGCGGCGTCGGCACGGCGCTTCCCGCGGGTCGCGGGGAGGGCGGGGCTGGTGGTGGGGTTCGCGGCGCTCATGCCTTCACGCTCCGTCGAGAGGAGATCACCATGTACGCGAGCGAGACGATGATGATCATGAAGAAGAAGATGTAGGAGATGGCGGAGGCGTAGCCCAGGCGGTAGCCCGTGAAGCCCACCTCGTAGATGTACAGCAGCACCGGGCGGGTATCGCCGCCAGGGCCGCCGGAGGTCATCTGGTAGATCTGGTCGAAGACCTTCAGCGAGGCCAGCAGCTGCAGCACGAGCACCAGCACGGTGGTCGGGGCGAGCTGCGGCACCGTGATCGAGCGGAACTTCCGCCAGCGGCCCGCGCCGTCGAGGCTCGCGGCCTCGTAGAGCTGGTCGGGGATGTTCTGCAGCGCGGCGAGGTAGAGCAGGAAGTTGAAGCCGATGGTCCACCACACGGTCGTGATCACCACGGAGATCATCGCGGTGCTCGGATCCTGCAGCCAGGCCGGGCCGGTGATCCCGAACCAGCCCAGCACCGTGTTCACGAGGCCCAGCTGCGGGTTGTACATCCAGTTCCAGAACTTCGAGACCACCGTCGAGGCGAGCAGGAACGGCAGGAAGAACGCGAGGCGCCAGAACCACTGCCCCGGCAGGCCCACGTTGACCAGGATCGCGAGCCCCATGGCGATGAGCACGAGCGGGATCGAGGACAGCACGGTGAACACGGCGGTGTTGGCGAGCGACGTCCACACGTTCGCGTCGCCGAGCGCCTCGGTCCAGTTCGCGAGGCCCACGAAGCCGGTCTTGGTGCCGGCGAGGCTCGTGCCCGTGAAGCTCATCCACAGCCCGTAGATCGTGGGCCAGATGAGGAAGAGCCCGAAGGCGATGAGGAAGGGCAGGCAGTAGACCCAGCCCCGGATGTTCTCGGCGCGGCGGCGCCGGCGGCGCCCCTCGCTGATCGGGCCGCCCGTGAGGGCGGCGTTCGGGCGGGGGCTGGTGCGGGGGACGGTCACGCCGTCAGCGGTCGTCATCTCACGTCTCCTTCGACGAGGCGGATCACATCGGGCTCGGCTTGGCGAGCAGGTCGTTGATGCGGGCGACGAAGGCGTTCCAGCCCTCGAGCGGGGAGGTGCGGCGCGCCCACACGTTCTGCATGTCGTTGCCGAAGTAGGTGTGGAAGTCGCTGCCCGAGCCGGTGAACCAGGCGGGCGGGTCGTAGACGAGGTGGTCGATCGCGTCCGCGTAGTGCGACTGCGGGATCAGCTTCGCGTAGGCCGGGTCCTGCACGACCGGGGAGTACGCCGGGATGTGACCGGCGCCCGCCCAGGAGATCGAGTTCTTCAGGAGGTAGGCGACCATCTCGTGGACGGCACGGCGCTTGGTATCGTCCGGGCTGCTCTGGTGGGGCAGCACGAAGGAGTGGGAGTCGGCGTAGGCCGCGGGCTCGCCGAACACGCCGGGGATGACGGTCATGTCGAAGGGGACGCCCTCGTTGCGGTAGCTGCCGGACTCCCAGACGCCGCCGTAGAAGGCGCCGGTGCTGCCGGTCGCGAACTCGGAGATCGCGGTGCCGCCGTCGTTGCCGGGGTTGCCGACCTCGCCGTCGATGAGCGAGAGGATCCACTCCGCCGTCTGCACGACGAGCTCCTCCTGGTACTGCATGGTCCCGCCCTCGGGAAGCTCGATCGTGCCGCCGAGCTGCGTGTAGTAGGTCGAGAACATGCGCCACTGGTTGGAGCCGTCACCGAGGTAGCCCCAGGAGAGGCCGTAGCCGCTGGGGGACTTCGCGCCGAGCTCGAGGGCGAGCTCGCGGAAGTCCTCCGGGGTGTCCGTCGGCAGCAGCAGGCCGTCGCTGCCGAGCACGCCGGCGGCGTCCGCGATGTCGGTGTTGTAGTAGAGGACGAACGGGTGGGAGTCCAGGGCGATGCAGGTGAGCTTGTCGTCCACGACCATCTTGTCCCAGATGAGCTCGGGGAAGTCCTCCTTCTTCACCCCGAACTCGCCGAGCAGGTCGAGGTCCCACTCGTCGAGCAGGCCGCCGGGCGCGTAGCCCGGGACGCGCGCGGCGTGCATGACGGCGAGGTCCGGGGCGCGGCCGCCGGAGGAGGCCATGGCGAGCTTCGTGTAGTACGGCGCGCCCCAGGCGAGCACGGTCTGCTTGACGCCGGGGGCGCCGTCGGTCGCCGTGTAGCCGTCGACGAGCTCGGTCATCGTCACGCCGTCCGGCCCGGAGAGCAGGTGCCAGTAGGCGAGGTCGCCGACGCCCTGGGCGCCGGCGCTGCCGCATGCGGCGAGGCCTCCGGTCGCGCCGAGCGCGCCGATGCCGCCGAGGCCCTGGAGCAGGCTGCGGCGGGAGACACGGGGGCTGCGTCGTCCTGCGACGCTGCGCGAGGAGCGTTGGGTCATCCTGTCCACCTCTTCGTGGGGGCGCGGCCCAGGGGCGGGATGCCCCAGGGTCCGACACCGGGTTTCAAGCGCTGCGGCCAGGAATCTACATCGTTGTAAAGTGACCGTCAACACCCCCGCGGGGCCCCTCGGCACTAGGGCCCGCGAGGATGTCAGCGCGCGGCGCCTCCCACCGGCCCGCCCACCCGCAGGTGCGGCCCGTCGACCTCGACCTCGAGCTCGCGCAGGTGCATGTAGCGCCCCGTGCCCGCGGCGTCCCAGGCGTGGAAGGCGATGACGGGCCGGCCGTCCGGGCCCACCGTGCAGGAGTCGTGGCCGGGGCCGATGAATTCCTCGTCGGTGCGCAGCAGCACGTCCTCGCCCCCGCCCGGCACGGTCCACGGACCCTCCGGCGAGCGCGACCACGCCCAGGCGGTGCGATAGCCCTCCCCCTGCCAGGAGCCGCCGGAGAACGTGAGCAGCAGGTGCTCCCCCGCGACCACGACGTGCGGGCCCTCGAGCGTGTGCCAGTCCAGGACCTGCCCGTACATGGGTCGGTCGTGGGCGAAGACCTGCCAGTCGTCGTAGGGGGCGAGCACCTCGTGGACGGGGCCGAGGGTGGTGGGGGTGAGCAGCTCGGCGCCCGCGAGGTGGGTGCCGGGCCGCTCGTGGTCCAGCACGTCCCTGGCGAGGAACAGCCACCAGCGCCCGTCGGGCAGCCGGCACGGGGACGCGTCGATCGCGAAGCGCTCGTGCGGGGTGAGGACCACGCCCTGGTCGCGGAAGGGCCCCTCGGGCACGTCGGCCCGCGCCACCCGGATCAGGTGGCCGCGGTCGTCGTGGCCGACGGAGTAGTACATCCACCAGGCGCCGTCCCGCTCACACACCTCGGGCGCCCAGTAGGACTCCCCCGACTCCGGCGCGAGCGCCTCGAGGACGTTCCCGATCCCGCGCCAGGTGACGAGGTCCGTGCTGACGGCCGCGGGCACGGCGCGGCCGTCCTCGACGGGTCCGGTGCCGTAGGCGATCCAGCCGCCGGGCACGCGGACCACGTCGGGGTCGGCGAGCGGCACGTCCCAGGCGGGGACGGCCGCGCTCATCCCTTCAGCCCGGTGGCCGCGATGCCGGCCACGAGGAAGCGCTGCAGGATGAAGAACACCAGCAGCACCGGCAGCAGGCTGATCGTCGCGGCCATGAACAACCCGCCGTAGTCGAAGGTCTGCGCCGTGAGGAACGAGGACAGGTAGATCTGCACCGTCATCGCGCCCTGCCCGTTGCCCGCGACTACGAGCGGCCACAGGAACGCGTTCCACGAGCCGATCAGCCCGAGCACGGTGAGCGCGGAGGCGAAGGGCAGCGTGTTGGGGAAGACGACGGTGAAGAAGGTGCGGAAGGAGCCCGCGCCGTCGATGTACGCGGCCTCCTCGACCTCCCGGGGGAAGCCCAGGTAGAACTGGCGGAAGAGGAACACGTTGAAGGCGCTGAACAGCCCCGGGATGATCAGGCCGCGCAGCGTCCCGATCCAGCCCAGGCTCGCCACGATGATGAAGTTCGGGACGAACGCCGTGGTCGCCGGGACCAGCAGCACCACGATGACGAGGACGAACAGCGGCTTCGCGGCGCGGTGCGGGATCCGGGCGAGGGCGTAGCCGGCGAGCGCCGCGATGAGGATCGTCAGCGAGGTGGAGACCACCGCCATGATCGCGGAGTTCTTCAGCGCGGTGAGGAACATCGGATCGGACAGCAGCTCGGGCACGCGCTGCCACTGCGGGTCCTTGGGCCACAGCGTGAAGTCGCTGGTGTAGATCTCCTCGTTGGTGGACAGCGCCGTCTTGATCATCGCGTAGAACGGGATGAGGAAGACCAGCGCGAGCACCGAGGCGATGACGTAGCGCAGGGTCAGGCCCAGGCTGCGGCGCCCGCTGCCCACGATGTGCATCTGGGCGGTCATCGCTGCACCTCCTTCGCCCCGCGCCGGCGCAGACCGAAGCGGCGGCGCCCGTCGTCGTTGCTGCCGAAGCCGACGAAGCTGGTCTGCAGCAGGCCCGCGACGACCATGATCGCCGTGAGCACGAGCGCGCCCGCGGAGCCGGTGCCGAAGTCCTGCTGGGAGCCGAGCGCGATGTTGTAGAGGTACACGAGCGGCGGCCTCGTCTCGGGGTTGTTGCCGGTGAGGTTGTAGAACTCGTCGAAGGCCTGGAAGGCCGCGATGAGCAGCAGCAGGAGCACGGCCGCGAAGGTCGTGCGCAGCTGCGGCAGGGTGATGTGGCGGAACATGCGCAGCCCGCCGGGGCTGAGGCCGTCCACCGCCGCCGCCTCGTAGAGCTGGGTGGGGATGCCCTGCAGCCCCGCGAGGAACAGCAGCATGTAGAAGCCCACCTGCAGCCACAGGCGCACGGAGACCAGCACGATCCACCAGTACGGGGAGGCGGAGAGCCACTCCGAGATCGAGGACATGCCCAGCGCCGAGAGGACCTGGTTCGCGATCCCGGACTCGAGACCGTTGAACAGGGACAGCCGCCACACCACGCAGGCCACCACGTAGCTGCACGCGGTGGGCAGGAAGAACACCGAGCGGTAGAACGCCTGGAAGCGCGGCAGCCCGTTGATGAGCACGGCGAGGCCGAGCGAGCAGACCATCGTCACGGGCACGATGAAGATCGCGAAGACGGTGAAGGTGCGCAGCGACTTCAGGAACGCCGTGTCCACGAGGAAGTGACGGAAGTTCGCCAGGCCCACGAAGTCGGTGGGCAGCACGGTGCCCTTGGCCTCGAACAGGCTCAGCAGTGCGCCCCAGATGAGCGGGACGATCGTGAAGACCAGCAGGCCCACCAGGAACGGAGTCGTGAACAGCCAGAACGCGAGGCCGTTGCCCTTGATGCGGGTGGGCCCGGAGCGGTCCGGGGACTTCCTCCCGCGGGCGTCGGCCCCGCCGGCCGCCCGACGCCGCCCGCGGCCGGTGGCCGCGCCGGTCGCCGGGGCGGAGGCCTGCGCGCTCACTTCGCGATCGCCTCGTTGCTCGCCTTCTCCGCCTTGGCGAGCTCCTCGGCGGGGTCGGCGCCGTTCTTGAGGATGTTGCTGACGGCGTCCGCGCGCGGGGTGTCCATGGCGCCGGTCCACTCGGGGGTGCCGGTCACGCCCATCTCCTTGGCCATGGTCGCGATCTCGAGGCCGTTGCCGG
The DNA here is from genome assembly GCF_039526185.1 of Brachybacterium rhamnosum. Classification (NCBI taxonomy): domain Bacteria; kingdom Bacillati; phylum Actinomycetota; class Actinomycetes; order Micrococcales; family Dermabacteraceae; genus Brachybacterium; species Brachybacterium rhamnosum. The sequence goes on along the minus strand of NZ_BAAAIS010000002.1, from coordinate 968,298 downwards.
ACTTGAGCGCCTCCGCCTGGTCAGCGGTCGCGGTGACCGGCGGGATGTGGAAGCCGTAGCTGAGGGACCAGTCCGTCTGGTGCTCGGTCTGGTCGATCCAGAGCCACTTGACGAACTCCTTGGCCGCGTCGATGTTCTCCGAGTTGCCGGCGACCTGCGCGTTCCAGCCGCCCATGAAGGCGACCTGCTTGCCGTCGGAGCCGACGGCGGGGTGCGGGAACACGCCGATGTCGTCGTGCTCCTTCTCGAGGGCGGGCAGCTCCCAGCAGCCGCCCCAGGTGATCGCGGCGAGGCCGGAGGAGAAGGCCGCCGGGTCGGTCCAGTCCGACGGCGCACCGGTGAGCAGGTTGCCGTCCTTCTTCATCTTCTGCACGGCGCCCAGGCCCTCGGCGTAGCCGGGGGTGTTGTAGGCGACCGCGTCCTTGGCCTCGTTCAGCGGCGAGCCGCCCGCGGCCCACACCATCGCCCAGTTGTTGGCGTCGAAGTTGTTGCCCAGGAACAGGCCCTTCTGCTTGTCCGTGGTGAGCTCGGCGACGGCCGAGACGAGGTCGTCCCAGGTCTCGGGCACGGAGATGCCGGCGGCGTCGAAGAGGGACTTGCGGTAGTAGAAGAGCTGCGGGTCGACGATCATCGGGATGCCCCAGATCTTGTCGCCCACGCTCACGGGACCGAGGGACGCCTCGTTGAACTGGTCCTTGACCGGCTCCACGATGTCGGTGAGGTCCACGTAGCGGCCCTGGTCGGCCTGGTCCACGGCGATCGCGTTGTTCTCGAAGACGTCCACGCCGCCGCCGGAGAGCAGGGCGGTGGAGAGCTTGGTGGCGTAGTCGCCGGTCACCCAGTTCACGGCGACCTTGGCCTTCGTGTAGTCCGCGGCGTAGGAGTTCGCGGCCTGCTGCGTGCCCTCCTCGCCGTACTGGTGGTACCACTGCGACAGGGCACCGCCGCCGCCGTCGCTGCCGCCCCCGCCGGTGAGGCCGCCGGTGTTGCCACCGCAGGCCGCGAGGCCCGCCGCCGCCATGGCCGCGCCGCCCAGGGCGAACGCACTGCGTCGAGTGATCCGATTCTTCGTGGACATGACCATCTCCCTTGATGAGCCCCAGGCCGCGGCAGTGCGGCTGCCCAGAGTTTCTCACGTTGTCATGGGTGATGGGCATCACGATCACGTCACGGCGCGTCGCGCCCGACCCCCACCACCGTGCCAACGATGGGAGAGACTGACCCGCAGCCCGTCCGCACTGCGGCATGAACGAGAGGACTCCCATGAGCACGCCTCCACGCCGCCCATCGATGGCCGACGTCGCCGCCCTCGCCGGCGTGTCGTACCAGACGGTGTCCCGGGTGCTCAACGAGCCCGAGCGCGTGCGGGAGTCCACGCAGGAGCGGGTGCGCGATGCGATCGCCGAGCTCGGCTTCCGCCCGAACCGGGCGGCACGGGAGCTGAAGACCACCCGCTCCTCGCTCATCGGCGTCATGACTGACGGCTCGGGGCTGTTCGGCCCGTCGGAGACGACGACGGCGATCGAGACCGCGGCCCGCCGTGCGGGCTACGCGGTGCTGCTGACCACCGTCGCCGGCGAGGCCGACGGCCGCGAGCTCGGCGGCGAGCTTCTCGACTCCGGCGCCGACGGCATCCTCGTGGTCGCCGGCCACGACGCGATGATCCCGGCCGTGGAAGCCGCGGCCCGATCCACGCCCGTGCTCGCCGTGACCGCGGACCCCCTCGACGTCCCCGGCGTCCGCACGATCGGTGTGGACCAGCCGCTCGGCGCCCGCCAGGTGGTGGAGCACCTCGCCACCACGGGCCGACGCAGCGTCGTCCACCTCGCCGGCCCCTCCGACTGGGCCGACGCTCGCGCCCGACGCTCGGGCTTCGAGCAGGCGCTCGAGGGCTCGGGGATCGACGGCGCCGTCATCCCGGGTGGGGACTGGTCCCCGCTCTCGGGTGCGCGCCTGACCGAGGAGCTGCTCAGGGCGGGATCGCCGCCCGAGGCGATCTTCGCCGCGAACGATCTCATGGCGATCGGGGTCATCCACGCACTGTCGCGAGCGGGCCTGCGTGCCGGGGAGGACGTCGCCGTGGTGGGCTTCGACGACGTCGTCCCCGCCGCCTTCCTGCTGCCGCCGCTGTCGACCGTCTCCCAACCGTTCGCCCTGCTGGGAAGGACAGCACTGGAGCTGCTGCTGTCGGACCTCGGTGGCGGCGCGGACGGGGCCGCGCGCCCCGACCCGGAGGGCGGGGCGGTCCCGCTCGCACCGCAGCTCGTGGTGCGCGAGTCCTCCGCCCGCTGACCCCACACCCCAGCCGACGCTCGCGACGCATCTCGCCCCGACGACGTCCGCACAGGCCATCGGGCACCACGGCGGCGCGCAGCGCGGCGCCTTCACGGATTCCTCGATGTGAACGTTGACATTCAGGTAGCCGCCTGGTTCAGTGGCCCCATGACGCACGACGCCGTGACCTCTGCCGACCATGCCGCGCCGGCCGCCCTCATCGCCGACGGGCGCGCCCATCTCGGCATCGAGCTCGGCTCGACCCGCATCAAGGCCGCCCTCGTCGACGACGCGGGCGCCGTCCTCGCGACCGGCTCCCACGCCTGGGAGAACACCCTCGCGGAGGACAACTGGACCTACGCCCTCGAGGACGCCGAGGCCGGCCTGCAGGCCTGCTACGCCGATCTCGCCGCGCAGGTGCGCGAGCGGCACGGCGCGGAGATCACCGAGCTCGCCTCGATCGGCATCTCCGGCATGATGCACGGCTACCTCGCGCTCGACGCCGAGGGCGAGCAGCTCGTCCCCTTCCGCACCTGGCGCAACACCTACACCGAGGACGCCGCCGCGGAGCTCTCCTCGACGCTCGAGCTGAACATCCCGCTGCGCTGGAGCGTGTCCCACCTGCTGCACGCCGCGCGCGGCGGCGAGGAGCACGTGGACCGCCTGGGCGCGATCACGACCCTCGCCGGCTGGGTGCACCGCCGCCTCACGGGCCGGCACGTGCTCGGCGTGGGCGACGCCTCCGGCATGTTCCCGATCGCCGCGGACGGCACCGACTACGACGCCGAGCTGCTCGAGCGCGCGGGCGGCCTCGAGGCCTTCCGCGATCGCCCCTGGTCGCTGACGGACCTCCTCCCCGAGGTGCTCGTCGCCGGGCAGGACGCGGGCGAGCTCACCGAGGAGGGCGCGCGGCTGCTCGACCCGAGCGGCACCCTGCGCCCCGGCGCCGTCGCCGCCCCGCCCGAGGGGGACGCCGGCACCGGCATGGTCGCCACGAACGCGGTGGGCGCGCGCACCGGCAACGTCAGCGCCGGCACGAGCGCCTTCGCGATGGTCGTGCTCGAGGGGCCGCTCTCCGGCCCCCGCGAGGAGATCGACCTCGTCACCACGCCCGCTGGGCACCCGGTCGCGATGATCCACACGAACAACTGCACGGGCGACCTCGACGCCTGGCTCGGGATCTTCGCGCGGTTCGCGGAGCTCTCCGGCTCCCCGGTCCCCGCGGAGGAGCTCTACTCGACCCTGTTCCGCGCGGGCGCCGAGGGCGAGGCCGACGCGGGCGGCGTGCTGAGCTACAACTACCTCTCCGGCGAGCACCAGACCGGCGTGCCCTCGGGCCGCCCGCTGCTGGTGCGCGAGCAGTCCGCCGGCTTCACGCTCGAGAACCTCATGCGGGCCCAGCTGCACGGCGCCTTCGGGGCGCTCGCGGTGGGCATGCGCGCCCTGCTCGTGGACGAGGGCGTCCAGCTCGACGTCATGCACGCCCACGGCGGCATCTTCCGCACCGCGGGCGTGGCCCAGCAGGTCCTCGCCGACTCGATCGACACCCCCGTCGCGGTCGGCGCCTCCGCCGGCGAGGGCGGCGCCTGGGGCATGGCCCTGCTCGCCGCCTACGCCCGCCGCCGCCGGCACGGCGACGGGGACCTCTCCCTCACGGACTTCCTGGACCAGGAGGTCTTCGCGGATGAGGACCAGAGCGTGCTCGATCCCTCCCCCGAGGGCGTGACCGGCTACGCCCGCTGGCTCGAGGCGTACACCGCCGCACTGCCCGTCGAGCGGCTCGCCGGCGAGACGCTCGCCTGAACCTCCCCTCCCCCGACGGGCGCACCGCGCGCCCGTCGGATCCCCCGCACGTCCTGCTACAACGTTGAAGGAGAGCCCCCGTGCCCCTCGTCCTCGCCGACCTCCCCGCGCCCGTGCGCGAGGCCGTCGCCGCCACCCGTGAGCGCGTCGCCGCCCTGCACGCCGAGCTGCCCCGCAACGGGCTCGTCGTCTGGACCGCCGGCAACGTCTCCGAGCGCGTGCCCGGCCTGCCCGCCGACCTCCCGGGCCTGTTCGTCATCAAGCCCTCCGGCGTCTCCTACGACGACCTCACCTCGGAGTCGATGGTCGTGTGCACCCTCGACGGCGCGAAGATCGAGGACGGCACGCCCGACTCGCTCTCGCCCTCCTCGGACACCGCCGCCCACGCCTACGTGTACGAGCACCTCGACCACGTGGGCGGCGTCGTCCACACGCACTCCACCTACGCGACCGCCTGGGCGGCGCGCGGCGAGGAGATCCCCTGCGTGCTCACGATGATGGGCGACGAGTTCGGCGGCCCGATCCCCGTCGGCCCCTTCGCCGTGATCGGCGACGACTCGATCGGCCGCGGCATCGTCGAGACCCTCCGCGGCTCCCGCTCCCGCGCCGTGCTCATGCAGAACCACGGCCCCTTCACGATCGGCTCCGACGCGAAGGACGCGGTCAAGGCCGCCGTCATGTGCGAGGAGGTCGCCCGCACCGTGCACGTCTCCCGCCAGCTCGGGGAGCCGCTGCCGATCCCCCAGGATCTCGTCGACTCCCTCTTCGACCGCTACCAGAACGTCTACGGCCAGAGCGCCGCGACCCCCGCCGACGACCAGCCCCAGGAGGCCTGAGCACCATGCAGAACCCCTTCGAGACCCGCGAGATCTGGTTCCTCACCGGCAGCCAGGGGCTGTACGGCCCCGAGACCCTCGACCAGGTCGCCGAGCAGTCCCGCACGATCGCCGAGACCCTCGACGCCGCCTCCGACATCCCCGTGAAGGTCGTCTGGAAGCCCGTCCTCACCGACCGCGACGCGATCCGCGAGGTCGCGCTGGCCGCGAACGCGGACCCGGCCTGCGTCGGCGTCATCACCTGGATGCACACCTTCTCCCCCGCCAAGATGTGGATCCAGGGCCTCGACGCCCTGCGCACCCCGCTGCTGCACCTGCACACGCAGGCGAACGTCGCCCTCCCCTGGGGCACGATCGACATGGACTTCATGAACCTCAACCAGGCCGCCCACGGCGACCGCGAGTTCGGGTACATCGCCACGCGGCTCGGCGTGGACCGCAAGACCGTCGTCGGCCACGCGAGCGACGCGGGCGTGCAGGCGAAGGTGGGCCGCTGGGCCCGCGCCGCGACCGGCTGGGCGGAGATGCACTCCCTGCGGCTCGCGCGCTTCGGCGACAACATGCGGGGCGTCGCCGTCACCGAGGGCGACAAGACCGAGGCGGAGCTGCGGCTCGGCGTCTCCGTGAACACCTGGGGCGTCAACGACCTCGTCGCCGTGGTCGACGCGATCGAGGACTCCGCGGTCGACGCCCTCGTCGCCGAGTACGAGGAGCTCTACGACGTCGTCCCCGAGCTGCGTGCCGGCGGCGTGCGCCACGAGTCGCTGCGCTACGGCGCCCGCCAGGAGCTGGGCCTGCGCCGCTTCCTCGAGGAGGGCGGCTTCGGCGCCTTCACCACGAACTTCGAGGACCTCGGCGGGCTGCGCCAGCTGCCCGGCCTCGCCGTGCAGCGCCTCATGGCCGACGGCTACGGCTTCGGCGCGGAGGGCGACTGGAAGACGGCGATCCTCGTGCGGGTCGCCACCGTCATGGGTCACGGCCTGCCCGGCGGCGCCTCCCTCATGGAGGACTACACCTACGAGCTCACCCCCGGGAAGGAGAAGATCCTCGGCGCGCACATGCTCGAGGTCTCCCCCTCCCTCACGACCGCCCGCCCCTCGCTCGAGATCCACCCGCTCGGGATCGGGGACCGCGAGGACCCGGTGCGCCTGACGTTCTCCGCCGACCCCGGCCCCGCGGTCGTCGTCGCGCTGTCCGACATGCGCGAGCGGTTCCGCCTCGTCGCGAACGTCGTGGAGGTCGTCGAGCCCGACGAGGAGCTCCCGAACCTGCCCGTGGCCTGCGCGGTGTGGGAGCCCGCCCCGGACTTCGCGACCTCCGCCGAGTGCTGGCTGACGGCCGGCGCCGCCCACCACACGGTCATGAGCTCCGCGGTGGACCTCGAGACCTGGGAGGACCTCGCGACCATCGGCGACCTCGAGCTCGCGATCATCGACGAGACCACCACGGTGCGCTCCTTCGCCCAGGAGCTGCGCACCAACCAGGTCTACCACCGCCTCGCTCAGGGCTTCTGACATGGCCTTCTCCGCACCGGGCCGCAGCTGGTCCGGGACCGTCGACTACGGCCCCGGCCCGCTGCACTCCCCCGCCTCCGTCGCCGAGCTGCAGCAGCTCGTGGCCGCCTCGCCGCGACTCCGGGCGCTCGGCACCCGCCACTCGTTCTCCGAGGTCGCGGTCTCGAGCGGTCCGCTCGTCACCCTCGCCCGGATGCCGGCGGACATCGAGGTCGACACCGCCGCGCGCACCGTGCGCGTGGGGGCGGGGGTCCGGTACGGGGAGGTCGCCGTCGCCGCCCACGAGGCGGGGCTCGCGCTCGGCAACATGGGCTCGCTGCCGCACATCTCCGTGGGCGGCGCGAGCGCGACCGGCACCCACGGCTCCGGGGACGGCCACCGCTCGCTCGCGAACGCGGTGCGCCGCATCGAGCTGGTGACCGCGGGCGGGGACCTGCTCACCCTGGACCGCGAGGCGGATCCGGAGGTGTTCGGCGGGGCCGTGCTCGCGCTCGGCCTGCTCGGCGTGGCCACGCACCTCACCCTGGACCTCGTCCCCGCCCACGACATGGCGCAGACGGTCCACCTCGACCTCCCGGCCGCGGCGCTCGCGCAGGAGGAGCTCTCCGCGATCCTCGGCGCGGGGAACAGCGTGAGCCTCTTCCACCACTGGGACGGGACGATCGCGCAGGCCTGGGTGAAGCGTCGGCTCGGCCCCGAGGGACAGCCCGCGCTGCCCGAGCGCTGGCACGGCGGGACCCGGGCCCCGCGGCCCGTGCACCCGCTGCCCGGCATCGGCGCGGAGCCCTGCACCGACCAGAGCGGCGAGCCGGGGCCCGCGCACGAGCGGCTGCCGCACTTCCGTCTCGCCTTCACCCCCTCGAGCGGGGAGGAGATCCAGTCGGAGTACTTCGTGGCCCGGGAGGACCTCGCGGCCGCGCTCGCGGCCGTCATGCCGCTCGGCGAGCGGATCCGGCCGCTGCTGCACGCCTCCGAGGTGCGCACCGTCGCCGCGGACGAGCTCTGGCTCTCCCCCGCCCATCACCGCGACAGCGCCTGCGTCCACTTCACGTGGAAGCAGATGCCGCGCGAGGTCGCCGCGCTCCTGCCGGAGATCGAGGAGCGCCTGGCGCCCTTCGCCCCGCGCCCGCACTGGGGCAAGGTCTTCACGACCGACCCCGCCGTGGTGCGCGACCGGTACCCGCGGCTCGCGGACTTCCTGGCGCTGCGCGACCGCCTGGATCCCGGCCGCACCTTCGCCAACGACTTTGCCGACCGTCTGCTCGGGGAGTGACATGACCGTATCGACCGCCGCCGTCCCGCCCCGCGGCTGGAACTCCTGGGACTCCTACGGGACCACCGTCACCGAGGAGGAGGTGCTCAAGAACGCCCGCTTCCTCGCCGAGCACCTGCTCCCCCACGGCTGGGACACCATCGTCGTCGACATCGACTGGGCGGATCCGTCGGCCCGCTCCCACGGCTACAACGCGGACGCCCCGCTGGTCATGGACGGCCACGGCCGTCTCCAGCCGGACCCGGGCCGCTTCCCGAGCGCCGCGGGCGGCGCCGGCTTCGGCCCGCTCGCCGAACAGATCCACGCACTCGGCCTGCGGCTCGGCATCCACGTGATGCGCGGGATCCCCCGCCGCGCCGTCGCCGCGGACCTCCCCGTGGCCGGCTCCGCGCTCACCGCCGCGCAGATCGCGGATCCGACGAACGCCTGCGAGTGGAACCCGGACATGGTCGGCATCGACCACTCGGTGCCCGGCGCGGGCGCCTACTACGACTCCGTGCTCGCGCAGTACGCCGCGTGGGGCGTCGACTTCCTCAAGGTCGACGACATGCTCTGGCCCTACCAGGCCTCGGAGATCGAGGCCTTCGCCGCGGCGATCGCGCGCAGCGGCCGGCCGATGCAGCTGAGCCTCTCCCCCGGCCGGGACCTGTCCCTCACCCGCCTCCCGCACCTGCGTGAGCACGCGACCATGTGGCGGATCTGCGACGACCTCTGGGATTCGTGGGAGGACGTCGAGGCGAACCTCGCGCGCTTCGCCCGCTGGGCCCCGCACGCCGGCCCGGACGGCTGGCCCGACGGCGACATGCTGCCGCTGGGCCGGATCGGACTCCGCGCCGAGCGCGGGGAGCCCCGCGACGACCTGCTCACCCCGGAGGAGCGCCGCACCCTGATGACCCTCTGGGTGATCGCCCGCTCCCCGCTCATGGTGGGCGGGGACCTGCCCACCTCCGATCCCGCGACGATCGCCCTGCTCAGCAATGCCGAGGTGCTCGCCGTGCAGACGGAGGCGACCGCGAGCCGGGAGGTGTTCCGCGAGGACCCGCTCGTGCTGTGGACGGCCGACGCCGCCGACGGCCGCACCTGGATCGCCGCGTTCAACGTGGGCGAGGAGGAGCTCGAGGTGTCGCTCGACAGCCAGGACGTGGGCCTGCCCGGCCGCGACCTCGGCGAGGTCACCGACCTGTGGAGCGGGGAGCCGGCGCCCCTGCGGGAGGTGGCCGTGCAGTCCAACGACGCCCGCGGCGTCGCCCCCGGCTCCACCGCGATCGACGTGCGGATCCCCCGCCACGGCGCGGTGCTGCTGCGGCACGTGCCGCGGGGCTGAGGCCGGGGCGGCTCAGGCGAGCGGTTCGCGGGCCTCCGCTCCCGATCGCGCCGGATAGATCATGCCCGTGGCCCGGGCGACGGCGACCGCATGGCCGAGGTCCAGCTCCTCGAAGATCAGCGCGTCGAGCAGCAGCCGCTCGTCGACCGCCGTGCCCGCGGCGACCAGCCGACGGACGGCATCCGGATCGACCTCCTGCTCCTCCCGGGGGTCGTCCTCACGCTGGTGGTCCATCGCGGCGACGGCCACCGCCTCGCCGACGGCGTCGAGCTGCTCGTCCTCCCGGAAGCCGCCCAGCAGGGGGATCCGCGCAACCCCGTCGTCCACGGGATGCTCGGCGCTCCACCACGCGCCGTCCTCCCACCAGAGCACGAAGCCCAGCCAGGACTCCGCCTGGCCGTCGTCGCGGGTGCGCGTGACGTCCGCGACCCAGGCCGGCAGCCCCTCGAGCAGGTCCACCTGGCCGACCGTGCGGGAGTAGTCACGGTCCACGCCCAGGACCACCGCTCGGTCACCGGCCAGCAGCACCACCTGCAGCCAGCTGCCCCCGCCGTCCTCCCACATGAGCCCATGACGCTCCACGCGAGAACGCATGTCCGGACCGAGCATCGCCGCCTCGATCATCAGGTCGAGGCGGGCATGGGACAGCAGCTCGGAGAGCGTGCACAGGTCGCGACGGATCACGGAGGACATGGCGCCATCGTAGGAGCCACCACCTCCGTCAGGGCCGCGGCGCGGTGAACGTGGTGACCGAGCGCGGAGCGAGGGTCACCGTGCCGCGGGCGGCGCCGTCGTCCCCTCGGTGCAGGACGACCGCCTCCCCCTTCGCGAGCGCCTCGTCCTCGGAGGTCCGCCAGGGCGTCAGCCGGAGCTTCGGGGAGCGCACGGGGACGGCGATCTCCACGGCCTGCTCGCTCGCGGACTCGTTGATCGCGACGACCACGAGCTTGCCGGTCTCCTCGTCGAGGTAGGCGGAGGCCCGGACCTCGACCACGCTCGCCGGGGTCCAGGCGAGGGCCTCGGCCTGGGTCATGCCGTCCGGGACGAGGAGGTCGATGATGTTCGGGTCCTCGTGGCCGTCGGAGCCGCCGCCGAAGTTCCAGTCCGTCGCCTCCCGAAGCACCTCGCGCACCCGCAGGGAGTCGGACTCCGCGTTCCCCTCCGAGCCGGTGACGACCACCTGGATCGCCCAGCCCGGCTGCATGTCGCCGAGGAACGCCTTGGGCACGCGGATCGTGAGCGTGTCCCCCGCGACCTGCTGTGCGTCCTCGAGCGCGACGAAGAGCCGCTCCTGCATCTCCGGGGAGACCTTCGCGGCGACGTCGGCCGCGATGACGTCGGTGCGCCCCGAGGCGAGGACGGCCCGGTCCCAGGCGAAGCCCTCGGCGACCCGGGCGCGGCGGCCGGGAGGAGATCGGTGAAGCCGCCCTCGGCCCTCGCGTCGACGTAGAGGTCGATGTTCACGAGGTCGTGGCCGACGGGCGACCCGCCCCAGGGGTCCACGAGATCGGCTCCGAGCCGGACGGCGACGAGCACGTCCTCGCCGTCGTCGATCATCTCGACCGAGCGGAGGTCGAAGGTGCCCGGCGCGAAGACGGCGTTCCCGGGATAGGTGACGTAGCCCGGGCCGGTGTCGTCCCCGGCGGGGTCCTCGACCCTCAGGATCCGCTCCCCCGTCGCCGTGCCCGCGGTGATCTCGGGGCGCACGAAGGGGACGGAGGCCATGACCCCCTCCTGCGGTGCGGACTCCGTGAGCGCGATGTCGATCCGGCGCGCGCCGGGGCGGAGGAAGCGACTGTAGTTCCCGAGCGCCCAGAGCCGTCGTGTCTCCTGCACCGCCTCCTCGTCGCCCGACTCGACGTAGTCGGTGTAGAGCAGGCCGTCGTGGTAGTCGTAGCGGCTCACGGCGATCCAGTACTGCCAGCTCGTGGCGCCGGCGAGCGTGAGATCGGCGTGGACGGTGCGGGCGAGCACGAGGGCGGAGTCCATGCCGGCGTCGCGCCCGCCGACCATCTCGCACCACTCGGTCATGGCGAGCGGGACCTCGGGGTGCGCGGCGAGGTGCTCCGCCGCGAACGTGCGCTGCTCGTCGGTGGACCAGTACGAGTGGGTCGCGAGCTCCCCGAGGCCGGCGCGGAGGTCGGGGTCCTCGAGCAGCACGTCCGCATAGGACTGCCCGGAGTAGAGCGCCTTGTACTCGCCGGACTCGGGGGCGGAGACGACGGTGTCGAGGTCGCTGTCCGCGAGGGCGTGGACGACCGCGGCGGTGAGCTCGTGGACCTGCTCGGGCTCGTAGTGGCATCCCTCCTGGCCCGGTCCGTCCCAGGTCCACTGGGGCTCGTTGATCGGGCTGAGAGTGCGGAAGGCGATGCCCTCCTCGTCACGGAAGTGCCGGAGCACGTCGAGGAGGTAGGCGACGAACTCCTCGTGGTGCTCGACGGGGAGGTTCGCGGTGCCGGGGTCGCCGTAGGTGTGGCCGTTCGCGGTGAGCCGCCGGGGCGGGGAGTTCACGAAGGCGATGAGATCCTCGACGCCGTGGTCCGCGGCGGCGCGGAGGAAGCGGCGGGCGGCAGCGTCGCGGCTCCAGTCGTAGGTGCCGGGTCCGGTCTCGAAGCCCTCGGCGGTGCGCCAGGGATCGGTGATGGTCTCATCGGTCCCCCCGCCGATGTTGTAGCGGTACTGGGACAGGCCGATCCCCTGGCTGCGGGAGAAGAGGAAGCGGGCGACCTCCTGGCGGCGCGGCGCGTGCCACGCGCCGAGCTTCTGCGCCCACCAGGCGCCCGAGGCGCCGAAGCCCTCGATCCGCTGGTGGCGGACGGTCGGGTCGATCGTGATCGTATAGGCCGGCGCGGCGGGAGCGCCCTCCGCGCGGGCGGTCCCCGTTCCGCCGACGGCGCCGACGGCGACCCCGGCGACGACGGAGCCGGCCAGCATCGCACGCCGGGTGGGGCGGACGAGACCGGGGCGGTGGATCGGGGAGCGAGCGCTCCACGGCGTGGGGGATGCGGTGGACATGGCGCCTCGTCTCCTGGTGCCGCACGTCGTCGAGCGGCTTTTGGTGACCCTTAGGGTAAGGGCGCCGCAATGCGAAGTCCAGACATCCTCGCCATCCGGCCACACCCCTTCCCATCCCGCGTCGGCCCGGCTACGGTCGACCCACCGCACTTCTTTCGAGGGGTGCGATAAGGGTGACCGGAGCACGCGGACGTGCCCGGCGCCCGTCGGCCCCGCGACCGCGCCGGCCGCTCCCGCACGACTCGACGAGGAGTCCCCGTGCCCGCTCCCCTACCTCCCCTCCCCCGCCGCCGCATGCTCCCCCGCCGGCGCAGCGTCCTGACCGCCGCCCTCGCGGCGCCGCCCCTGGCCGCGCTCGCCTCCGCCCCTGCTCTCGCCGAGGGCACGACCGCTGAGGAGGACGCCGACGCTCGCACCGCGTTCACGCCCGGCGAGCCCTGGCTCGACACCGCCGGCAACGTCATCCAGGCGCACGGCGGCCAGGTCGTCGTCTCCGATGACGCGGAGGGCCCGCTCTACCTCTGGTACGGCGAGGACCGGACCAACGGCTACGGCTCCTCCCCCGGCGTGCACGTCTACACCTCCCGCGACCTCTACTCCTGGACCGACGAGGGCCTCGCCCTGCGCGCCCTCACCACCGCGGAGGAGATCGACACCGACCCGTACTTCACGGCGCTCTACGAGGGGTACACCGAGGAGCAGAAGGCCGCCGTCGTGCGCGACCTGCAGACCACCGCGACCCCCGGCAGCAACGCCCCCGCCGCGATCCTCGAGCGTCCCAAGGTGCTCCGCAACGCCGCGAAGGGCACCTGGGTCATGTGGGTCCACGCCGACGGCCCCTCGGAGACCTCCACCGCCCAGTACGCGAAGGCCCGCGCCGGCGTCGCCGTCTCCGACTCCCCCACCGGCCCGTTCCGCTGGATCGACAGCTACCGCCTGCACCACGCCCCCGAGGGCGAGCCCGACTGGCAGCCGGACAACCCCGGCATGGCCCGGGACATGACCCTCTTCCTCGACGACGACGGCACCGCCTACATCATCTACTCGAGCGAGGAGAACTACTCCCTGTTCATCTCGAGGCTCGACGCGGACTTCACCCAGCTCGCGACCCCCGCGGAGGACGCCGTCAAGGGCGTGGACTTCATCCGCCCCTACATCGGCGCCCACCGCGAGGCCCCGGCCCTGTTCAAGCGCGCGGGGACCTACTACCTCATCACCTCCGGCGCCACCGGCTGGGACCCCAACCCCGCGAGCTACGCGACCGCGACGGAGATCCTCGGCGAGTGGACCGACCACGGCAACCCCGTCACCGGGGACGGCGCCGCAACCACCTTCCGCTCCCAGTCCACGAACGTCATCCCCGTGGACCCCGAGCGCGGCACCTACATCTACATGGGAGACCGCTGGACCCCCTCCGACCTCAGGAACGCGCCGTACATCTGGCTGCCGCTGCGCTTCGGCGAGGGCACGCAGACCTCGCTCGTGTGGGAGGACTCCTGGCGCTGGGAGGACCAGCCCGCCCAGCCCGCCTTCACCGTCGACGTCGCCCTGCCGGGGTCCGTGCGGATCGGCGAGACGCAGCGCCTCCCCCGCCACGGCACCCTCCGCCTCGCGGGCGGCACGAGTGAGAAGCGCAAGGTCACGTGGGAAGCGAGCCTCGACCGCCCCGGGAAGGTCGCCGTCACGGGCACCCTCTCCGGGTCCGAGGGCCTCACCGTGCGCCGCGAGGTGCTCGTGGTCCCGCAGCACATGGTCTACCTCGTGAACGCGGGCGGCGAGGAGACGAGCGACTACCTCGCCCTGCGCGAGCACGCCCGGGGTCGCGGCCTGCGGAACTCCGTCGCGGACCAGCCCTACGGCGCGGATCCGGCCACGGGGAGCGTGTGGGGCTACGAGGGCCGCTCGAAGAGCGCCGGCAGCGGCACCGACTCGATCGACCGCACGCTGCGCTACGCCACGGACCACGACGACCTCACGTACCGCTTCGCGAACCTGCCCGCCGGCTCGTACACGGTGCACGTGGGCTACTACGACCCGTGGCCCTGGGCGAACCGCGCCGCGCAGGTGAGCATCAACGACGAGGTCGTCGCGGCCCAGCAGCTGTTCACCGCGACCCCGGAGGCCGCGGCCTACGGCGGGGTCGAGGTGGGCGACGCCGGGGAGATCCGCCTCGTCCTGCATCCCACGCGCTCGCCCGACGTGCAGGTCAGCTGGGTGGCGGTCGTCGCCGAGTGACGGGAGCGGGCGGCCGACGGGGACCCCGTCGGCCGCTCAGCCCTCGCGCTGCGGGACCGCCCAGCCGGTGCGCGGGCCGCGCCCGGCGGCGGGCACCACGGGGGTCGGGGGGCTCGACGGGCTCGGCAGGCCCACCCGCTCGAGGAAGCCCTCGAGGGCGAGCACCGCCATGCCGAGGCTCACGCCCTCGCCGTCCGCCTCGGTGAACTCGATGCTCAGCGCGGCGGAGGGGCCCGGCAGGCACTCCTGCGCGATGCGCTCGCGCACCCGCTCCTGCAGCTCCCAGCCCGCGTACCGGGTGATCCAGCCGAGCACCGAGACGTGCTCGGGGTTCAGCAGGTTCACGAGGTTGCCGACGGCCGCCGCGAGGTAGTCGCCCGTGCGCAGCAGCGCCTCGCGCGCCGTCGGGTCCCCTGCGGCCTCGGCCCGCATGAGCCGCTCGACGAAGTCCCGGTGATGGGGCACGGCGAGCAGCTCGTGCTCGGGGTCGATCTCCGCGACCGTGGCGCGGATGCCCTCGACGCCCACGTACGCCTCGACGCAGCCGGAGCGGCCGCAGCGGCAGGCGCGCCCGCCCCAGACGAGGGTCGTGTGCCCCCATTCGCCGGCGGAGTTCCCGGGGCCGCGCAGCAGCTGGCCGTCGACGATGATCCCCGCCCCCACACCGGTCCCGAGGTTCACGGCGACGAAGTGGCGGAAGCGCCGCCCGGCGCCGAACCACAGCTCACCGGTCGCGAGCGCCATGAGCGGGTTGTCGATGCGGACGGGCACGGGGACGGCCTTCTCGAGCTCCTCCATGAGCGGCACCTCGTGCCAGTCCCAGTTGGGGGCGAAGACGTCCACCCCGCGCGCCGGGTCCACCTGCCCGGGCAGCGAGATGCCCGCGCCGAGCACCTCCCCCTCGAGCTCCGGGTGCCGCGCGAGGATCACGGTGATGCAGACGCCGATCCGCTCCGCGATGGTGGCGATGCTCTGCGTCCCCGGGGCGAGGTCCACGCGCTCCTGGTCCACCCGCACGAGGGACGCGTCGAAGAGGTCGACGCGCACGTAGGTCTCCGCGACGTCGACCGCGAGCAGCGCGCCGCGCGCGGGATTCGCCTGGAACGTCGAGGTGGGCCGCCCACCCTGGGAGGAGATCCGGCCCGCCTCACGCAGCACGCCCTCCTCGACGAGCTCGCCGACGAGGGTCGTGACCGTCGCCGGGCTGAGCCCCGTCTCGGCGCTCACCTGGGCACGGGTGACCGTGCCGCGCACGTAGACCGTGCGCAGCACCATGAAGCGGCTCTCGCTGCGGATGTCCTTGGACGTCTTCGTGGCCACGGCTTCCCTCCCGGTCGTGGGGCCTGCGGGGCGACCCGCTCGTGGCCGTCCGGTGACCGCTCAGCGCGGGACGGCGGCGCGGCGGGCGCCCCCGAACATACCGCCTCCCGCACCGAGCGCCTCGACGAGCAGGAGCACGTCGTCGGGATCACCGTCGGACCATCCCGCGGGGATCCACGACCGGTGAGCGTCGCCGCCGGAGACGGCCGGGGCGCCGAGCACGTGGCGGGAGACCCGCCGGCCGCCGACGAGGACGGTCACCTCCACGTCCTCGCCGGCGAGCTCGAGGAGGCGCCCCGGTCCCGCGGTCGCCGGGGCGGCGTCGAGGCGCACGAGCAGCCGCTCCCCCGCGTCGAGCCGCAGCCCCTCCCGCGGCAGGGGCGCGCCGGCGCCCGCCGCGGGCGCCCGTTCGGTGAGGCGGGCGGCGAGATCCTCCTCGCGCACGGTGCGCAGGGCGGTCACGCGCGGCGGCCGCACCGCGAGCAGCTCGACCCGCTCGAGCAGGCCGCCCGGCACGTGCGGGGCGAGGACCTCGACCTCCGCGGGAGCGCCGGTGGGCAGGAGGACGACGGGCGATCCCGGCGTCACGAGCTGCTCCGCCGCACCCCCGACGGCGACCCGCACCGGCTCGGTGAGCCCGTGCAGGACGAGCACCTGCGCGCTCCCCCCGTCCGGGGCCGGGACGGCGCGGCCGTAGCGGACGGGACGGCCGGGGTTCGCGCTCGACCAGCCGCCGAGGCCGCGCAGGGGCGGCTGGTCGAGGCGGCCCCGGGCGCGACGGTCCGGCAGCTCCCGCACCTCCCAGAGGTCGGTGAGGTCGGTGCTACCGTGGATCGCGAGCACCGTGCCGAGGCCGCGGCCCGCGCCGAGGCGGAGGGCGGGCAGGCGGGCGTCGTCGAAGTTCGCGCGGCCCCAGATCTCGGCCGTGACCTGCACCCGGTGCGCAGAGGCGGGGCCGAGGGGCACCCGGATCGGGGCGCCGTGGGTGCCGTGCACGCCGCGATGACCGCCGGCGCCGTCGGCGCTGTCGACCGAGACGCGCACGAGGTCCGCGGCGCCGAGCAGCAGCAGCCCGCTCGCCCCGGCTGGCACCTCGAGCTCCGCGGCGACGCGGCCGTCGGCCAGTCCGAGCGCCTCGGCGCCGGGCAGCGCCCCCTCCGGCACGGGGCGCGCGTCGAGGAGGTCCTCGACCGCGGGCGCCGGGAGCAGCTCCCCGCCCGCGGCGTGCAGGACGGGCTCGGGATCGGCGAGGCGCGGACCGGGCTCGCCGATGCGGATGCTCACCGCGGTCGCGGCCTGCAGGGTCGCGGCGCGGCCGGGGCCCCGCAGCTCCAGCAGCTCCTCGCCGCCGCCCGCGGTGGGCACGGCGAGACGGACCTCCGCGGAGTCGCCGCCGGTGAAGGTGAGGGAGAGGCCCTCGGGGCCGGACTCGACCCCGGTGAGCTCTGCGGTCGCGACGCGCAGGGTGCCGGGGGCGCCCCACGGGTCCAGGGGCACGTCGAGCGACCAGAACGGGCAGGCCCCCGCGGGGACGCTCGCCGCCAGCTCGATCCCGCTCGCGGAGCGCAGGCGCACGGGCAGCTCCTCGGCGCCGAGGGCCGCGGGGCCCACGATCGTGCCGCCGCCGGGCAGGGCGAGCGCACCGCCCACGACCGGCCCGCCGGTCGTGTCGGCGACGGCGCCGGGGTCGAGCGGCACCGGCGCGGCGGCCGCGAGGCGCCCGCCCCAGGCGGTCAGGGTCGCGGTGAGGTCCCGGGCCTCGTCGTACTCGGGGCGGCGGCGGCCGTCGGGCGTGAGGTAGCCGTCGAAGTCGTAGTCGTGGGTCATGAGGTTGCCGGGATCGCCCCAGTTCCCGGCGGAGGGCAGCACGAGGTGGTCGAAGCCGGAGGTCTGCAGGTACGGGGCGACGAGCCGGGCGCCGGCGAGGATCTCGCGGCGCAGCGTGCGATGCACGCGGTTGGTCTCCGTGACCAGCAGCGGGAGGTCGCGGTCCCCGAGCACGCGGGCGTAGTGGCGGGTCTCCTCGTCGAAGGTCGTCGAGGAGTCCGCGGGGTAGAGGTTCACGGTCGGCACCACGCCCGGAGCGTCGCCGGAGGCGCCCGCGAGGTCGCCCTGGCCGGCGCAGGCGATGAGCGGCACCTCGATGCCGGCTCCGCGGGCGCGCTCGGCGAGGTGGGTCATGTACGCCTCGGGGTCGGGGCAGTCGAAGAAGTCCAGCTCGTTCTCGATCTGCACGAGCGCCACCGGGCCACCCCGGGTGGTCTGGGCGTCGGCGAGCACGGGCATGACCGCCGCGAACCAGCGGTCCACCGCGGCGAGGTAGTCCGGGTCGGTCGTCCGCAGGGCCGACGGCGCCGTCGGCGCGTCCCCGTGCAGCCACCAGGGCAGGCCGCCGCCGTCGGTCTCCGAGCAGATGTACGGCCCCGGTCGCGCCATGACGAGCAGCTCCCGCTCCTGGGCGAGGGCGAGGAAGCGGCGCAGGTCCCGCTGCTCGGAGTCGAGGTCGATGACGCCCGGCTCCTGCTCGTGGAAGCCCCAGTGCACGTAGAGGTCGATCATCCGGTAGCCGGAGTCGCGGACGAGGTCCAGGCGGTGGGCCCACTGGTCCGCGGGGAGGCGGACGGGGAACACCGAGGAGCACTGGAGCACCGCGGGCGTGCCGTCGAGCTCGAGCCGCGACGAGGAGAGGTCGATCCGGGAGGTCATCACTTGACCCCCGCGCTGCCGGCGGAGAGGTTCATCTCGTACATGTATTTCTGCCCGAAGTAGTAGATGACGATCATCGGCAGCGACAGGAAGATCGAGCCGACCATGATGAGGTTCCACGGGGGCGTCTGCAGCTCCTGGCTGGTGGAGGTCAGGTACTGCACGCCGAGGGCGAGCGGCATCTTCTCCTCGGAGTTGATGTAGATGAGCGGCCCCATGAAATCACCCCACATCGCGGTGAGGGTGAAGATGGCGATGGCGATCAGGATCGGAGACATCATCGGCAGGATGAGCCGGACGTAGATGCCGAAGAACCCCAGGCCGTCGATCGACGCCGCCTCGTCCATCTCGTAGGGGATGCGCGTGACGAACTGGCGCACCAGGAAGATGTTGAAGGCGTTGGAGAAGAACTGCGGGACGATGAGCGGGAGGAACGTGTCCACCCAACCCAGCTCACTGAAGATCCAGAACTGCGGGATCATTGTGATCTGGGCGGGGACCATCATCGTCGCGATGACGATGAGGAAGAGCCCCTTCTTGCCCGGTGCCCGCAGCCTCGCGAACGCGTAGCCCACGAGGGAGCTCGAGAGCACCTGGCCGATCGCCGAGGTCACGGCGATGATCACGGAGTTGATCATGAAACGGCCCACGGGGAGGCTCGTCCGGAAGATCTCGACGAAGTTCGAGAACTGCCAGTCCCTCGGCAGGATCGTCAGCTGACCGGTGGACACCGTGGAGTCCGAGGCCAGGGCGATCGAGACGACGAACACCAGCGGCACCATGAAGATCGCCGAGAGGATCACGAGCATCCCGTAGGTGAACGGGCCGCCGCGGAACGCGCTGAGGGTGCGCGGCCGCGTACGCCGGGCGGCGCCGCTCGCCGCGGGAAGAGTGGTCGTGGCGCTCATGAGCGCACCTCCGATTCGTAGAAGACCCAGCGTCCGGAGGTCGCGAAGGCGATCGCGGTGAAGATCATGATGACGACGAAGAGGATCCAGGCGATCGCCGAGCCGTAGCCCATGTGGTAGAAGCGGAACGCCTCGTCGAACAGCATGGGGACGGCCATCTGGCTCGCGTTGTCCGGCCCGCCGCCGGTGAGGATGAAGACCTGGGCGAAGACCTGGAACGACCCGATGATCCCCATGATGAGGTTGAAGAAGATCACCGGGGTGAGCTGCGGGAAGGTCACCGACCAGAACTGCCGGAACCCGGATGCGCCGTCGATCTCCGCCGCCTCGTACAGCTCCTTGGGGATGCCGTTCATGCCGGCGAGCAGCAGGATCGTGCCGCCTCCGGCCTGCCACAGCGACATGAGGATCAGAGCCGGCTTCACCCAGCGCGCGTCCATGAGCCAGTTGGGCCCCTCGATGCCGATGAGGGCGAGCGCCTGGTTCAGCGGCCCCGCCTCCGGGGCGAACACCATCTGGAAGATGAGTGCGACGGCCACGATCGGGATCAGGTGGGGCAGATAGACGAGCGTGCGGAACAGCTTTCGGAAACGCACCTTCTTGTTGAGCAGGTTCGCGATGAAGAGGGAGACCACCATGCCGAGCGGCACCGAGATCAGCGAGTAGAACGCGGTGTTGCCCATGACCTTGAGGAAGATCGGGTCGTCCGTGAGCAGGGTGATGTAGTTGTCCAGGCCCACCCACACGGGAGCGGTGAACGAGTCCCAGTCGGTGAACGAGAGATAGAACGAGAAGATCATCGGGCCGAGCAGGAAGACCAGGAACCCGATCGCCCACGGTGAGATGAACAGGTAGAAGAAGAGGGCCTCGCGACGACGGTGCGGAGCCAGACGGGGACGGGGCCGGCGCCGGCCGGGAGCGGACTCCCGACCGGCGGCATCAGCGGCCACAGGGGCGACGGCGGTGGTCACAGGGTGCTCACTTCGTCGGCTTGATGACGCGCTCGAGGCGTCCCTGCAGGTCGTCGGCCGTGGCCTGGGCGTCGGACTCGCCGAGCCAGAAGGAGGCCATCGCGTCCTCGATCGCCTTCTGCATCTCGTTCCACTCGGGGATGAACTTCGGGGTGAAGATCATGTCGGCGGAGTCAGGGAACGCCTGGAGGTCGACGTCGGCCTCGAGCCATTCGGGGTCCAGGAAGGTGTCGCTCTCCTGGAGCTCGAGGTTCGCTGGGACGTCCTGGCCCTTGTCCGCGATCGGTGCCTGCCCCTCGGCGGAGGTCAGGAACTGGATGATCTCGAAGGAGCCCTGGGGGTTCTTCGCGGCCGTGGGGATGACCAGCGCGGAGCCGAAGGCGCTCACGGCCTGCTGCGCGCCGTGGAAGAACGGCGCGATGTCCCAGTTGAGGCCCTCGATGGCGGCGTTTCCGCCCACGCCCCAGAACCCGGTCGCGTTCATCGCGACGAGACCCTGCTGGAACGCGCCGTCGGCGCCCATGTCGGGGCCCATGTTCGAGTAGTCCACGGAGGTCGGGGCGACCTTGTGGGTGAAGTAGAGGTCGTAGGCGAACTGCAGCGCCTCGACGGCCTCCGGCGAATTCACACCCGGTGCGCCGGACTCGGGGTCCAGGACGTTCCCGCCGTTCTGAGCGACGAGGGAGAACCACTGAGGCCACCAGCCCACCCCGCCGAAGCCGAACTGGCCCTTGGCGGGATCGGTGAGCTTCTTCGCGGCGTCGAGGAACGCGTCCCAGTCCCAGTCCGCGCTGGGGTAGTCCACTCCGGCCTCATCGAAGAGGTCCTTGTTGTAGTAGAGGACCATCGCCCCTGACCGGTCCGGCACGCCATAGGTCGCACCGTCCCAGGCATAGTTCGCGCCGACGGGACCGAAGGTGCTCTCGAGATCGAGCCCGCCCTGGCTCAGGTAGTCGTCGATCGGGACGAGCTGCTTCTTGGAGGCGTAGACGTTCACGTTCTCCGCGACCTGCATGATGTCCGGCCCGGTCTTCGACGAGATCATCGTCTGGACCTTCTGCTCGTAGTTCTCCGAGGGGATGAGCTGGAGCGTGATCGTGTAGTCGGGGAACTTCTCCTTGGCCAGGTCGATGCGCGCCTGGTAGGCGGCCTTGTCCGCCTCGCCGCCCCAGACGGTCATGACGAAATCCTTGTGGCTCTCGTCGGACTTCGGGGTCGCACCGGATTCGCTTCCGGACCCGCAAGCGGCCAGGCCGAGCGCTGCGCCGGCGGCACCCATGCCGGCGAGGAGTCCACGACGGGGGAACGGGGAGGAGGTGAGGCTCATCATCGCGCCTTTCATCTGGTCACGGCTTCAGCCCTGCTCGACATCAGTGATCGGAGAGGTGGCGGGCTCCGCTGCCCGCCGTTCGTGACTCACTTACCGTAACCCTTGCAATAAGAGGTGTCGAGATCTGCTCCGGACACGGAACGGTCACGTTGCGCCGCCGCGACCCTCCTGCCGCGGCCGAGGCCTGGCCGCGTGGCCCCGTGCTGGGCTAGCGTTTTCCCACCTGGCCCCGCTCACCTGCGCCGCGGCCCGGATGCACAGCACCGTCGCTCATCCACCGGGAGGCCCCATGTTCACCCGTCGTCAGACGCTCGCCCTGCTCGTCGCCGCCGGCGCCGTGCCCGCCCTCGCCGCCTGCGGCCCCAACGCCTCCCGCGGCGGCTCCGGGGAGGACGGCGCGGGAGGCGCCGTGCGCATCTACTGGTGGGGCGGCGACCTCCGACTGGGCCTCACCCAGGATGCCCTCGCCCTCTTCGAGAAGGCCCACGCGGACATCCCCGTCGAGCAGGAGTACAGCGAGTGGACGGGCTACTGGGACAAGCTCGCCACCCAGACCTCCGGCGGCGACTCCCCCGACCTGCTGCAGATGGACGAGGCGTACATCGACTCCTACGGCACCCGCGGCGCGCTGCTGGACCTCGAGACCATCTCCGACGTCCTGGACCTCTCCGCCATGGACGCGAAGGTGCTCGACACCGGACGCCTGGCCGACGGCACGCTCGTGGGCGCCCCGCTCGGCATCGGCATCTTCTCCGTGGGCGTGAACAAGGACCTGCTCGAGAAGTCCGGTGTGGAGCTGCCGGCGGACACCGAGTGGACCTGGGAGCAGTTCGGCGAGGCTGCCGCGAAGATCAGCGACTGGGGCAAGGACCAGGGCGTGGTGGGACTGGACGCCTTCGGGCAGGGCGGTGCGGAGATCGCGGCCTGGGCCCGCCAGGCCGGCGAGGCCGTGTTCCCGCGCGAGGACGAGACGCTCGTGAGCGAGGGGACGATCCAGAGATTCCTGGAGTTCTCCAAGTCCCTCATCGACAGCGGCGCGACCCCGGGTGCGGACGCCCAGATCGAGGACACCGGCGCCGGCGTCGAGCAGGGCCGCTTCGGCACCGGGAAGTCCGTGTTCCACTTCCAGTTCCACACCCAGCTGCAGACCTTCGCGAGCGCCTCCGGCGCGACGATGGACCTGCTCCGCCTGCCCGCGATCACGAGCGGCGACCCGCAGATGGTCAACAAGGCCTCGATGTACTGGTCGATCGCCGCGAAGTCCGCCGTCGCCGAGGACGCCGGCACGCTCATGAGCTTCCTGCTCACCGACCCCGAGGCGGCGAAGGTGCTGAAGATCGAGCGCGGCGTCACCGCCTTCCCCGAGGTGCAGAAGGCCATCGAGGGCGAGTTGGACGACATCGAGAAGACCTGCCTGACGTTCGCGCAGGACATGCAGGCCGAGGTCGCCCCGGCGCCGCTGGTCACCCCGGCTGAGGGCGTCGGCTTCGGGGACGAGTTCACCCGGATCTCGCAGAACTTCTACTTCGGGAACACGGACGCGGCCGCCGCGGCGAAGGAGATCCTCTCGACCCTCGAGGGCATGCAGCCCGCCCAGTGACGGGCTGCCCGTCGCGCGGCCTCATCAGTGTCGCCTCGCGCGCGCCGGGTGCGGCGCGATGACGCGTGAGGCGATCCCGACGAGCTCAGGCCGCCGTGGCCTGGTCCGCTTCCCGCAGCACGGTGCGGTCCCCGCCGCGAGGGATCCGCCGGGCGGCGCCGCTGCCCAGCACCACGGTCACGTCGGGCCGGGCCTGGCCTGGCCTGCGGAGCGATCGCCGCCAGGGCGCTGCGGAGGCAGGTCGCCGTCTCCTCGGCCGAGGTCGTGGGCTCCTCCTCAGATCTCGCGGAGGATCGCCGCGAGGCGGTCCCAGGACTCGGCGGCCTCGGCGAGGCCCACCTTGTTGAGGTGGCCGTGGGTGACGCCGCGGCGCACCACGAGCTCCACCTCGACGCCGGCCTCCGCGAGCTGCTCGGCGTAGCGGCGGGCGCCGAGGCGGAGGTCGTCGAACTCGTCGGCCTCGAGGTAGGTGCGGGGCAGCACGGCGAGCTGCTCGGCGGTGCCGAGGCCCGGGAAGTCGTGGGCGGTGGCCTGCTCGAGCGGGCCGCCCAGGTAGTTCTCCGCCATGCGGCGCATGCCCGCGGGGGTGAAGCGGAAGCGGTCCGGGACGCCCGCGAGCGCCTCCGCCTCCTCGGCGGTGGCCTCGGGGTTCAGCGGGTGGGTGACCGGGTACATGAGCAGCGACGCGGCGGGCGCCCGGCCGGCCTCGGCGAGGCGCAGGCTCGCGGCGGCCGCGAGGTTCCCGCCGGCGCTCGCCCCGCCGAGGGCGAGCCGGGCGGGGTCGACGCCCAGCTCCTCGGCCTGGGCGCGGGTCCAGTCCACGGCGGCGATGACGTCGTCGCAGGGGATCGGGGCGCGCACCTCGAGCGCGGGATCGGTGCCGGGGATGACCCGGGCGGGGTTCCCGCCGGACGGCTCGTCGCACAGCCGGTAGTCGACGGAGACGACGACGGCGTCCGCACGGCCGGCGACGCCGCGGGCGGTCGCGTCCCCCTCGGGCATGTCGAGGTCGCCGTGCTGGAAGCTGCCGCCGTGGCAGAACACGAGCACGGGGCGCGGCCCCGCGGCGGGGGCGGCCGGGGTGTAGACGCGCACGGGGACGGGGCCGTGGGGACCCGGCGCCTCGCGGTCCTCGACGTGCAGGTCCCACGCCTCGGCCGGGCCGTAGGGGGCGTCCCAGGCGGCGTCGTCCTCCGCGGTGAGGGGGCCGCGCGCGGCGGCCTCGACGAGGGCGGCGAGGCGGCGGGCCATGGTGCCGGGGTTGTCGCGGCCGACGACGGCCGCGGACTCGGTGCCGGGCTCGATGCTGTGCTCGGTGCTGGACTCGATGCTGTTCACGGTGCTCCGTATCAGGGGGTTCAGGCGAGATGGAAGTAGGCGGGCAGGATCTGCTTCTCGCCGCCGCCGGGGGCGAAGTACTCCCCCATCGCGGCCTCCCAGCGGGGGCTGATCGCGGCCTCGGCGATCGCCCGCTGCGCGGCATCGACGTCGTCGGCCTCGAAGTATCCGACCACCATGCCGTCTTCCGCCCGCAGGAACAACGAGTAGTTGTGCCAGCCGGCCTCGCGGAGCGCCTCGCGCATCTCCTCCCACACGTGCTGATGGGCCTCGACGTAGTCGGCGAGGCGCTCGGGCCGCACGTGCAGCAGGAAGCAGCAGCGGTGCGGGCTGCGCGCCTCGCTGGTCGCGAGGAGGGTGTCGAGCTCGGGGGTGGTCATGGGTGCTCCGTTCGGGGTGCGGTGGTCATGAGGGGTCCGGTGGGTCCGGCGGCACCTGCCGCCGCACCGGGGCGGTCGACGGCCGGCTCCGCGCGTGGGTCCCCGGCGGCGGGCAGGTGCCCGTCCCGCCGCTCGATCCCGCGCAGGCCGCGGCCCACGAAGGCCGCGATCCGGCGGGCGCCCGCCGCCCAAAAGTGGGTGTCGTCGCGCAGGCCCTCCGGCCAGCGCGCGCTCTCCCCCGGCGTGAGGTGGCAGAAGAGGCCGGCGGAGGCCGCCTCGCCGAGGTCCTCGTACCACCAGGCGGTGAAGCCCTGCAGGTCGATCAGGGGCACGCAGAGCTCCGCCGCGAGGTCCCGCACGGCGTCGGGGTAGTCGCCGTGGCTCGGCACGAGGCGCCCCTCGCGGAAGCGCCGGCGCTCCACCGAGGTGCACAGCACCGCGCGCCCGCCGCGCGCGTGCACCGCCTCGACCATGCGGCGCAGGCGGCGCGTGTAGCCTCCGCGGGCGCCGAGGGTGAGCGGCTGCTTCTGATCGTTGTGGCCGAACTGGAGGAGCACGGTGTCCCCGTCGGCCACGCCGTCCAGCAGGGCCGGCCACACGTCCCGCAGGCAGGACTCGGTCGTGCCGCCGCCCACGGCGCGGTTCACGACGGGGGCGTCCACGTGCTCGCCGAGGAACGCGCCCCAGCCGGACATCGGGGCCTCCTCGGGCGGGCAGGCGGCGACCGTCGAGTCGCCCGCGAGGTGATAGGTCATGACGTGCCCTCCGCGCCCGCGAGATACGGGATCTGCGCGGGGAGGTCGTCGCCGATCAGCGCGAGGTTCGCGATCGCGGAGAGCCCGTACTGGGCGGCGCCGTTCGTGCCGAGGAACGCCGCCTCGTCGACCGGCTCGAGCACGGAGGGGCCCTCGACCCGGGTGATCGACCAGTCGGCGCGGCCCACCATCGAATCGGTGTTCACCTGGTCCCCCTCCCCCATCAGGAACGCCCGCCAGGCGCGGGCGGCGAGCGCGCGGTCCCCGGTGCGCGCGGCATGCATCGCGAGCAGGCGGCTGTAGGCGGGGATCAGGGAGATGCCGGTGAGCGGCGCCCCGAACCGCTCCGTCTGCTCCTCCGGCGTGGCGAGGTAGTAGCGGCAGTACTCGTCCCAGGCGTGCGCGAAGCCGGGATCGTCCACGAGCTCGAGGAGCTCGGCGACCACCTCGACAAAGCCGAACACGGCCGCGAGGTGCGAGACCCGCACCCGGTCCCGGGAGGTGTCGAAGCGGCGCTCGTCGAGGTCCCACAGCGCCTCCCCCGTGAACAGCCCCTGCGGCAGCTCCCCGATCCCGGCGAGCGCCGAGCGCAGCTTCTGCTCCGCCTCCGCGTCACCGTGGCGCTCCCACGCGGAGAGCCAGGCGCCGAGCAGCGCCCCGAGGTCCGTGCCGAGGCCGATCGCGAGCGCCCGGCGGTCCGGGGCGTAGACGTCCTCACGCACCTTGCGGGTCGCGTCCACGCGCAGCAGGGCCTCCTCGGAGGCGGCGACCTCGTCGAGCAGCTCGCCGGTGCGCTCGTCCGCCGTGAGGAGGTGGAGGTGGCGGCGGTAGAGCGCGCTCGAGACCCGCAGCTGCTTCGCGCTGCACCCGAAGTGCTGCACGTTGTGGCGGGTGCCGAGGCCCGCGAAGCGCCCCACGTGGTACTGGTCCACCTCACCGGTGTGGCGGGTCATCGCCTCCGCGAGGCGGAACGCGCCCGCGTCCCCGCTGCGCAGGAAGTCCTGCCAGAGCCAGAGGTCCGGGGACAGCTCGGAGTTGTCCCAGGCGTAGCCGCCCACGTCGTAGCGCCACGTGTGCCGGTCGACGTCGTAGGTGTGCATGACGTCGCCGTAGTCCCAGAAGCCGTACCAGCGGCGCTGCTCGACCTGGGCGCGGTAGTGCTCGCGCAGCAGGACGAGGCGGTCCTCGAGGTGCGCGCGCTGCGGGGTGGAGCGGTCCACCGGTGCCCAGAGCCCGAAGACCCTCGCCGCGTGGAGCCGATCCGGGGCGACCATCGGCTGCGGCGGGAGCGCGCACGCGGCGGCGAGGGAGGAGAGCTCCTCCCCCGGGGGCGTCGCGGGGAAGGCGTCGATCACGAGCTCGTGGGTGCGGGCGATGCCGCGGGCGTCGCCGAAGCCCGGCTCGTAGTCCTCGTAGGTGATCTCGAGGGCGTCGAGCTGGTCCGCGAACGTCTCCTGCCCGAGACCGTCGTGGTAGAAGCGCAGGTCCATGGGCTCGGCGGTGGGCGCGTACATCCAGACGGTGAGCTCCGCCGTGTCGCCGCGGGCGCCGGCGACGTCGAGCTGGGTGGGGATCAGCTTCCAGAAGTCCCGCAGCCCCGCGCCGATCCCGCCGTGCACGTCCCCCACATAGGCGTAGCCGCGGCTGCGGGTGCCCGCGCCCGCGGTGATCCACGGCCGGTCCGGGGCGGTGCGCTTGGCGACCGTGTAGCCGTCCGCCGTGGGCTGGCGCAGCGTCCACGCGCCCCAGCAGGGCACCCAGCCCAGGCGGCCGGAGACCGTGGGCGCCCAGGTGGAGGTCTCCGGCGTCCGGCGGCCGGCGACCTGGGCGGCGCGCACCTCCGCCCCGGGGTCGCGGCGCAGGCCGGTCACGCCCTGCACCGCCTCGGTGAGGAAGCCTCCCTCGCCGCCGGCGAGGCGCACGTGGCGGTCGTGCGGGGCGGCACGCAGCGGCACCTCGAGGCGCAGCCCCAGGGAGGTGAGGAAGAGGCGCTCCGGGTCCGCGTCCCACACGATCGAGTGGAGCACGCGGATCCGCGGGGAGCCGGCGGTCACGACGAGCCGCAGCACGAAGGGCAGCACCCGCTCGCGCTGGCCCTCGTCGCCGACCTCGTGATGCCCCTCGAGGCGCAGCACCGCCTGCTGCTCCCCGTGGCGCTCGATCCGCACCCCCGTGGTGCGCACCGTGTGCTCGCGGCGCGGGGCGGCGGGATCCGCGCCCGTCGCCGAGGAGGCGACGATCCGCCCACGCAGCCCCACCTCCCGCCCGTCCACCACGATCCGGCGGATCGGGGCGGCCGGATGCGGGGAGACCTCGAGCAGCAGCGATCCCGCGTCCACGGTGACGGCGCCGTCGGCCCCGGTCCCGATGCGCAGGGGCGCGACCTGCCCGGGGGTGCTCCCCCGCTCCACGAGCTCGCTGTCCCCGGCGGGGGCGAGACCCCCGTGTCCGCTCCACTTCACGGAGCCGTCGGGCCAGCGGGCGGTGACCCACGAGTCCACCGGGCGGCGCCGCTCCCCCTCGCGCAGGTCGAGCTCGGGCAGCTCGTGCACCGTGCCGCGCGGCCACGGCACACCCCACTGGACGGGCACGGGGGCGTGCCCCTCGCGGGGTTCGAGCAGGTGGATCCCGGTGGTGGGGAGCGTCGTCATGGGGTCCTCTCAGCCGCGCTCGGCGGCCGTCAGCGGCTGGGCGCTCGCGGCAGGAGTCGTGTACCGCAGCGCCGGCGCCGCGGGGGTCTCCATGCCCTCGCCGAGGAAGTAGCTCGTGTGCGGGGGCTGGTTGTAGGCGACGTTCTGCCAGGCGACGGCCAGCCGGTACTGGGGGTCGGAGAGCAGGGTGCGCAGCCGGTGGTCGGTCACGTCCGTGGTGGTGAGGATCCGCAGCGCCGTGGAGTCCTCGGTGCGGTACACGAGCTCCTCGCGCCAGTCGCCCAGCAGATCCGCCTGGAGCGCCGGGTTGCCCTTCGTGTCGTTGTTCGTCGCGGTCCCCTCGAACCGCTCGATCTCGACCGCGGCGCCCTGCTCGGGATCCCACTTCGCGACCGTCGGCACGCCCGTGCGGGTCGTGGTGTCGAACTCGTGGTCCACGATCTCGCTGAGGAGGTCGCCGTCCCACAGGGCCGTGAAGTTCGCGGCCGGGATGTCCGTGCCGATCAGCTCGCCGGAGGCGGAGCGCAGGGAGCCGACGGGCGAGTCCCACTCGGCGCCGTAGCCCACGTTCCAGCCCTCCGCCCCCGCGTACCGGGGGTCGATGTCGGCCATCGCGCCGCGGCCCGTGTCCTTGTTCGCGGGGACGGACCACAGCACCTCGCCGGTCGCCGCGTCGCGGAAGGTCGAGCCGATGCCGCCGTTGCCCTTGACGTCCTCGTGGACGGCGAACACCTCGAGGCCCGGCCGGGACGGGTCGAAGTCGCTCACGTGCATCGCGTCGCCGTGGCCGAGCCCGGTCGTGTACAGCCCGGTGCCGTCGTCGTCGATCGTCGCGGAGCCGTAGACGATCTCGTCCCGCCCGTCGGCATCGACGTCCGCGACGGTGAGGTTGTGGTTGCCCTGGCCGGCGTAGCCGCCGTCGCCCTCGTGGTCGGAGTCGAAGAGCCAGCGCTCGGTGAGGTGCTCGCCGTCGAAGTCCACCGCCCAGAGGGTCGCCCGCGTGTAGTAGCCGCGGGCGAAGACGGCGGAGGGGTGCTCCCCGTCGAGGTAGGCGGTCGCCGAGAGGAAGCGGTCCACGCGGTTGCCGTAGCCGTCGCCCCAGTCGGTGACGGTGCCGCGCGGCACCCCGTAGTCGATCGTGTCCACCGCGGCGCCCGTGCCGCCGTCGAAGACGGTGAGGTACTCGGGGCCCTCGAGCACGTAGCCGGCGTCGTTGCGATGGTCCGCGTCGGCATCGCCGATCACGGTGCCCTCGCCGTCGACGGTGCCGTCGGCCGTCTTGACCATGACCTCCGCCGTGCCGTCGGAGTCGAAGTCGTAGACCTGGGGCTGGGAGTAGTGGGCTCCCGCGCGGATATTCACGCCCAGGTCGATCCGCCAGAGCTTCTCGCCGTCGAGCTCGTAGGCGTCGAGGTACACGGTGCCGGTCGCCCCGGGGCGGGAGTTGTCCTGCGAGTTCGTCGGGTCCCACTTGACGACGAGCTCGAGCTGCCCGTCGCCGTCGAGATCCGCGGTCATCGTGTCGTTGGCCCGGTAGGACTGGGCGGTGCCGTCCACGGCGGTGAAGTCCGCGGGTTTGTCGAGCGGCACGTCGAGGTGCTGCTCTGCCCACGGGGTGAACTCCTCGCTCGCCCACTGCTGGCTGTGGCCGCTCGCGCCCCTCTGGATCGCGATCCGGTACACGGAGTCGGCGTCGCCCTCGGCGTCCAGGAGGTTCGTGGAGTCGGTGATCGGCTTCTCGGTGATCCGCTCGTCGTCGCGGTAGACCACGAAGCGGGTGCCCATGGCCTCGTCGCCGAGCAGCCGCCAGGACAGGAACACCCCGTCCTCGGTGACGGCGGCGACGGCGCCGCGGTCCAGCCGCTCGGCGTCCCGGAGCAGCGGGGCCGACGTCGGCGCGGCGGTCGCGGGCTCCGCGCTCTGGACGACCGCGACGCCCGCGCCGCCGAGGGCGAGGGGAAGGGCGAGCAGCAGCGTCGCGGGCCGGCGCAGGGCGCGCGACCAGGGCCGGGTGGCGGGCGAGGTGGTGTGGGAGGTGGGGAGGGGGCTGTGCGGGGGCATCGTTGCTCCGATCAACAGGCAGGGGTCGAGAGGGAGGGGGATGGGGAGGGGACGCGTCAGCCCTTGACGGAGCCGATCATCACGCCCTTGGCGAAGTGCTTCTGGAGGAAGGGGTAGATGCACATGATCGGGAGGGTCGCGATGACGATCACCGCGAACTTCAGACCCTCCGCGGGCGGCACGTAGTTCGGGTCGAGATTGCCGATCGTCGTGGACGGGTCGGTCGAGATCGTCACCTGGCGCACGAACATCTGCAGCGTCCACTTCGAGCTGTCGGAGATGTACAGCAGCGGGGACATGAAGTCGTTCCACAGCCCCACCGCGTAGAACAGCGAGAACGTCGCGATGACCGGCTTGGACAGCGGCAGCATGATCCGCCAGAAGGTCGTGAACTCGTTCGCGCCGTCGATCTCCGCGGCCTCCCGCAGCTCGCCGGGCAGCTGCTGGAAGAAGGTGCGGATGACGATGAGGTTGAAGGGGTTGATCGCGAGGGGCAGGATCAGCGCCCAGTACGAGTCCAGCAGCCCCAGCTGCTTGATCACGAGGAACAGCGGGATCATGCCGCCGGAGAACAGCATCGCGAACAGCACCAGGCGCATGATCAGCCCGCGGCCCACGAGGTTCGGGTCGGAGAGCGGGTACGCCATGAGCAGCGTCATGACGATCTGGACGACGGTGCCGACGACCGTCACCCCGATCGTCACGAGCAGGGAGCGGACGAAGGTGTCCGTGGAGAAGATGTAGCGGTAGGTCTCGAGCGTGGGGTTCTCGGGCCACAGGAAGAACGGCCGCGCGGCGATCTCCGACTCGGTCGCGAAGGACGCGGCGAGCACGTAGAGGAACGGCAGGATCGTGAGCGCCGCGAATCCCAGCAGGATCGCGATGTTGACGCCGTCGAACACCCGGTCCTTGGCGGTGGTGTGGTTGAGGGACATCACGGGCTCCTAGAACAGCGAGGAATCGGTGAACTTCTTCGCGAGCCAGTTCGCACCGAGGATGAGGACGAGGCCGACGAGGGACTTGAACAGCCCGATCGCCGTGGAATAGCTGTAGGCGCCGTTGGTGATGCCCATGAAGTACACGTAGGTGTCGAAGACGTCCGCCACCTCGCGGTTCAGCGAGTTGGTGAGCATGTAGATCTGCTCGAACCCGGTGTCGAGGAAGTTCCCGATGTTGAGGATCAGCATGATGATCACCGTCGGGACGATCGCCGGGATCGTCACGTGCCGCAGCTGCTGCAGGCGCCCGGCGCCGTCGAGCATCGCCGCCTCGTAGAGGTTCTTGTCGACGCCGGCGAGCGCGGCGAGGTAGATGATCGTCCCCCAGCCGGTGCTCTTCCACAGGGTCTGCGCCATGATCAGCGGACGGAACCAGTCCGGATCGGCGAGCACGTTGACCCGCCCGCCCAGGAGGTCGTTGAGCAGCACCGTCACCGGGCCCACGTCGAGCGCGAACAGCAGGTAGGTGAGCCCCGAGACGATCGCCCAGGAGAGGAAGTGCGGGATGTAGATCGCCGTCTGGATGAACTTCTTCAGCAGGTGCTGGCGCAGCTCGTTGAGCATGAGCGCCACGACGATCGGGGCGGGGAACGCGATGAGCACGTTGAGCACGGCGAGGATCAGCGTGTTGCTGAGCAGGCGACCGAAGTCCGGCCCACTGAACAGCCGCTCGAAGTGCTTGAGCCCCACCCACGGGCTCCCCTCGACGCCGAGGAAGGGCAGGTAGTCCTTGAACGCGATCGTGATGCCGTACATCGGCGCGTACTTGAAGACGGCGAAGTAGATGATCCCGGGGATGAGCATCAGGTAGAGCACCGGGGCGCGGCGCAGCCGCTTGAGGATGCTCCGCCGACGGCGGGGCCCGCCGGCGAGCGGCGCCGGGGCGTCCTCGACGGCGGCGGCGGGGAGGGCGGCGCCGGGCGCCGCGGGAGAGGTCATGACCATGGCCGCGCCTCCTGGGGGAGGCGGCGGCCCGGGCGGCTCACTGCCCGCCCTTCTGGAACAGCTCGTTCATCTCGTCGATGACCTGCTGGCCGCCGCTGCTGGTCCAGCGCTCGAGCTCCGCGGTGAGGCCGGCCTCGTCGAGCTGCCCGGCGAGGTACTTCAGGCGGGCGTCGACGACGATCTGGTCGAGGATCGCGCCGCTCTGGAGGTAGGTCTCCGACATGTACGCGGCCCCCGGGTTGAACACCGCCTTCGTCAGGTCCGACTCGTGGAAGGCGAGGCGCTTCTCGTCGAGGGCGGCCTCGGGCTCGCCGGCGGGCTGGGAGGGGTAGCCGAGGTAGCCGTTGGACTGGCTGCCGATCTGGGCGAAGGCGGAGACGTCGCTGCTGACGACATTCGCCTCCTCGCTGTCGATCGCGACGCTCTGGCCGTCCTCGACGGTGTAGTTCACGCCCTCGAGGCCGTTGTTCAGGAGCCGCTGGCCCTCCTCGGAGGAGAGCTTGTCGAGGGCGGTGAGCACGGTCGCGAGCTGCTTCTCCGAGGGCACGGAGGAGCGCGGGATCGTGAGGTAGCCGGAGTAGCCGGGGGTGGGCAGGGCCCAGAGGGTGCCGTCGGGGTTGGTCAGGTTGCCGACCATCGTCACCTTGTCGCCGTAGCCCTCCGGGTCCTCGTCCTTGAACAGCCCCATCAGCTGCCCGCCGCGGGAGGAGACGTCGGCGATGATGCCGCCCTTGCCGGTGAAGAAGGGGTCGTTCCAGGTGGCGGCGTCCATCGTGGCGAAGTCGGCGTTGACGTGGCCGGCCTCGACCATGGCGCGCATCGAGCGGTTCGCGTCGAGGAACTCGGGGGCGAGGAAGGCCGGGGAGAGCTTCCCACCCTCCTCCTTCCACACGTTCGCGGTGCCGTGCCAGGTCTCCCAGAGGTCGTAGGGGCCGTTGTTCCCGTAGCCGCTCCACGCGGGGATGATCAGGCCGGTCGTGGCGGAGCCGTCGCCGTTGGGGTCGCCCTCGGTGAAGGCCTTCGCGATCTCCTGGAGGTCGTCGGTGGTGGTGGGCTCCTCGAGGCCGAGCTTCTCGAGCCAGTCCTTGCGGAGGATCACGGCGGCGCGCATCGCGTCGCGCAGGCGGAAGATGCCGTAGGTCTTCCCGTTGATGCTCGCGCCGTGGGCGACCTCCTCGTTCTCGGGCGTGAGGTTCGGGTAGTCGCCGAGCACGTCGGTGAGGTCCCAGTAGCCGCCCGCCTGGGCGGTCTGCGCGAACTCGGCGCTCTTGCCGGTGTGGACCATGACGTGGGGGATGTTGTCGGAGGCCATCGTCACGGTGACCCGGTCGCTGTAGCTGGAGTTGGGGACCCAGGTGATCTCGAGCGGCATGCCGACGAGCTCCTCGACGGCCTTCTGGAGCTTGCCGGCGGGATCGGGGGCGGTGTCGGAGAGCAGCGGCGCCATGATCTTGAGGGAGGTGATCTCCTCCCCGGAGTCTGCGGCGGATCCGCCGGAGCTGCCGCACGCGGCGAGGGAGAGGGCGGTCGCGCCGGCGGCGGCGCCGCCGAGGAGGGTGCGTCGGGAGAACATCGTCGTTCCTTTCGAGGGGGGGACTGCACAGGGGTGGAGCGGGTCCGGGTCCCGGGGCGTCGGCGCCGAGGGGCCGGAGGTCGGTGGGGATCAGGCGGGGGTCGTCCGGCGGGCGGCGGTGGGGTGGCCGGCCTGTCGGGGTCGGGGTGCCGGGACGGGGCGGGGGGCCGCCTCGGGCCGGGGTGTCGCATCAGCGGGCCGCGGCGGATCGCCCGCGACGGCGAGCAGCTCCTCGTTGCGGTCGATCGAGCGGCCCACGAGGTGCTCCGCGGCCAGCAGCGGGACCGCCGCGCCGAGGAAGGGGACGAGGCCGGGGACGGCGGCGAGGATCCCGCCCCACAGGGCGAGGGCCGCCGCGAGGACGAGGGCCATCGGCGCCTGCGCGAGGGCGAGCGCGGAGGCGCGCCCCAGCACGTCACGGGCGCGCAGGCGGTAGCGCAGCTCGACCGCGGGCACGTGCAGCAGGACCGCGAGCACGAGCAGCGCCCCGATCCCGGCGAGCACCCGCACGGCGAGCGGGACACCGGTCGCGAGCAGCGCCGTGAGCGAGGGCAGCAGGAGCAGGGCGGGCAGCCCCAGCACGAGCTGGGCGCGCAGCCACTGCTCGCGCCACACCCGGGCGGCGCCGCGCAGGGTGATCGGCTCGCCGCGGCGGGCTCGGGCGGCGGCGTCCACGGCGGCGAGGGTCGCCGGTGCCCAGCCCAGGACGATCCCGCCCGCGAGGGCCCCCGCGATCCAGATGCCCTGGATGATCAGCGCGCGCAGCACGAGGTCGGTGCCGGCGCCGAGCGCGTGGACGGCGCGGCCCATTCAGATCGCCTCCACGAGGAGGTCGGAGTACTCCGCGACGAGCGGCGCCATCTGGCGCAGGCCGATCCGGCCGCCGCGGCGCGCGGGGCCGCCGACGCCGCCGTCGTCCGTCCAGCGCAGGCAGACGAGGCCCGCGACCTCGACGGTCAGCTCGGCGCCGCGCCAGGTGAGCTCGATGCGGTGGTCGCCCTCCGCGTCGATCGCGGCGGGCAGCGGGTCCGGGCCCTGGGCGACGAGGTGGAAGCCGTGGCTCTTGCGGACGTTGAGCGTGTGCAGCGCCCGCTCCGAGGGCCACATCCGGCGGTAGTAGGAGAGGTGGTAGGCGTGGATCGCACCGGAGTGGTACTGCTCGTACTCGCCGCTGCGGGTCGGGAGCGCGGGGTCGAGGACGTCCTGCCCGCCGCGGCCGCGGGCGGCCCAGAAGATCATCGCGAGGCCGGGCTCGTGCAGGGGCCGGAAGCTCCATGAGATCCGCACGTCCCCCTCGTGGGTGACGGGCAGCCAGGCAACGAAGTTCGCGGCCTGGCCCTCGCCCGGTTCGGCGCCGCTCTCGAGGCGGAGCCGTCCGGCGGGGAAGGACGTGACGGCGGGCCCCTCGAGGTGCCAGCCGGCGAGGTCGCCCGGCCCGGAGAGGGCCGAGCGGTGGATCGTGGTCGTCATCGCCGGGCTCCCTTCCGGTCCTCGTCCTCGAGTGCGGCGCCCGGCCTCGGGCGCGCCGTCCGGCGTGCGGCTGCGGTGCCGACGCCGTGTGACTGCCGTCATCTTGAATCGTTCCAGGGCGCTCGTCAATCGCTTTCCCGAAACTCGTCCGGGACGCTCGGACGGCCGCGGGGCCCGGGGAGCCGAGTGACCGTTCACCCGCCACGGGCCACCGGCCGCGACCGCCTCCGCCGGCGGGTCCACGCCACCGCCATGACCAGGGAGCATGGGCCCTCGGACCGTTCGCCGATCGCGAGCTGCGGCCGTGCGATCCTGTCACTCGACGACGTCGCCGTTCTCGCGGATGAACGGTCACACGTGATCCGATCGTGATACACCGTGACCGGGGAACCGCATCCCGCGCGCACCCTGTCGAGACCTCCCCCGCGCCCCTCCCCTCGCTCCGGAGCAGCCCATGACCACCGTCCGCCGGCCCACGATCCGCGACGTCGCCCGGCTCGCCGGGGTCTCCCACCAGACCGTCTCCCGCCGCCTCCGCGGCGACCCCACCGTCTCCCCCATGCTCGCCGCCCACATCGACAACGCCGTCGCCCAGCTGGACTACCGGCCGAACCTCGTCGCACGGGCGATGCGCTCCCGGAGCACGGGTCGCCTGGCGATGGTGCTCCCCGTCGGCGATGCGACGAGCTCGCTGCAGCTGCTCAGCGGCGCGTACGAGGCGGCGCAGGCCGCGGGGTTCGCCGTGGAGGTCGTCTCCCTCCCGGCGACGGAGCTGCACGGGAGGCGCGTGGTCGAGCTCGCCGACTCCGGCCTCTACGAGGCCGTGCTCGCCCTGACGGACCTGCCCCCGCAGCACCGGCGCAGCTCGGACGGCGCCCCCATCGTCTCCGCCCCCGTCTACGACGAGCACATGCGCGGCATCGGCCCGCTCTCGGAGGCCTCCCGCATGGCCGAGCTCGTCACCCATCTCGCCGAGCACGGGCACCGCGAGCTCCTCCACCTCACCGGGGAGACCGACCATCCGGCCTCGGTGCGGCGCCGCGAGGCCTTCGAGCGGGCGGTGCGGGAGCTCGACCTGCGCTCGGCGGGCGTCGTGGACTGCCGCTGGGACCCGGCCATCGCGGCGAGCGCCGTGCGCGACCTCCCCCGGGACACCGGCGTCACGGCCGTCCTCGCCGGGAACGACACCCTCGCCGCGGGCGCCGTGCGCGGCGCCGTCGAGCGCGGGTGGTCCGTGCCGGGGGACCTCAGCGTCACCGGCTGGGACACCCAGCCGCTCAGCGCCGCGATGCTGCCGGCGCTGACCTCGGTCGCGATCGATCACCGCCGGCTGGGGGCCGACCTGCTCACCGAGCTGCTGCGCGTCATGGGCGGCGATGCGCCGGAGATGGACCGCCCCTCGATCACGCAGATCGTCTGGCGGGAGTCCACCGGTCCCGCGCGCGACCGGTGACGCGCCGGCACCGCGTCACCGGGACGCCGGCTCCCCGTAGCGCTCGCGCTCGATCCGCTCGAGGCTCTTGCCCCGCGTGTCCGGCGCCCCGATCACGCCGACCAGGAGGGACACCACCAGGAAGGCGATCATGAGGACGCCCACGAACGGGACGCCCCGGGTCTCCAGGAGCACCGGGAAGAAGTAGCTCAGCACGCCCACGAGGATGCGCGCGACGAAGAACAGGACGCCCTGCGCCGTGGCCCGGTACCGGGTCGCGAACATCTCCGCCGTCCACAGCGCATAGAAGGCCTGCGCGCCGATGCCGGCCGAGGCACCCCACAGCACGGCGAAGAGGATGAGCAGCGGCATGGTCACGTGGGCGAAGACGAGCACGAGCCACGCGGCGATGCCGAGCGCGGCGCCGATGCCGTACAGGACGCGGCGGTCCATGCGATCACCCAGCAGCATGAAGCCGACGTAGGTGACGATCACCGTCACCGTCCACAGCAGCACCTGCAGGAGGTTCTGGCTCGCCGGGCTCTCCACGCCCGCCGTGGCGTAGACGCGGGGCATGAAGATCCCCATCTGCCCGGCGACGAGGTTCCACAGCGAGTAGACGCCGACGAGGAACAGCAGCGCCGTGACGTTCCGCCGGTTCGAGAGCAGCTCGCGCACGCCTCGCCGCTGGACGGGCCCGCCGGTGGCGACGGCCTCGTCGTGCCGCCGGCGCTGCGCGGTCCAGATGTCCGACTCGGCGAGGCCGCGCCGGACCCACCAGGTGATGAAGGCGACCACGAAGAGATGGGCGAAGACGATCCGCGAGCCCAGCAGGCCGAGCGGGACCAGCGCGGTCGCGATCGCGAAGACGATCGCCGGACCGAGCGACCAGGCCAGCTGGGCGGTGCCCACGTGGCGGGCGCGCTTCTCGTGCGGCGCCTGCTCGGCGATGTACGTCCACGCGACGGGGACGCCGGCCCCGACGGCGATGCCGGTCAGC
Organism: Brachybacterium rhamnosum; assembly: GCF_039526185.1. Taxonomy (NCBI): domain Bacteria; kingdom Bacillati; phylum Actinomycetota; class Actinomycetes; order Micrococcales; family Dermabacteraceae; genus Brachybacterium; species Brachybacterium rhamnosum. The sequence goes on along the minus strand of NZ_BAAAIS010000002.1, from coordinate 930,586 downwards.
ACGACGCCGATCACGAGCATCGCGGCGTGGGTCGCGAACACGACGAGCAGCGTCCCGAGCATGTAGAGGACGAGGTCGTAGGTGTAGATGAACTTGCGCCCGTAGCGGTCGCCGAGCGGCCCGCCGATCATGGCGCCGATCGCGGCGCCGAAGGCGTTGGCGGAGATCGCGGCGACGAGGCCGACCATCCAGCTGGAGAAGCCGAAGAACTCCTGCCAGAAGGTCAGGCTGGTGGCGAGGGCGATGATCGAGCCCGCCTCGATGTAGTTGGACATGGCGACGGCGATCGTCGCCTTCCATCCGCGCACGCGTCCGCGCGAGGGTGCTGCGGGGTGAGTGGACATGGGATGCGGTCTCCTTCGACGTGCATCGGGACGGGCGTTCACCGTTCGACGCCACGTCCCCCCTCGGGCGCTTGTCGACCGGCACGACTGATGCTAACGTTTCAATTGAGTCGTTTCAAGGTCACGGGCCGCGCGAACCTCTTCGACGTCGAGGCCAAGGACATCGGCGAAGCCCAGATCGAACTCATGGCCCAGGGCCATCGCCGGGACGCCCCGGCCGCCGCCCCCCGGGCCTGACCCCCGTCCCCGAATCCGCCTCCCCCGGCGCCGAGCCGGGCCCTCCCCAAGGAGCACCATGTCCCCGCTCACCGAGCTTCCCGACGACATCGCGCGCGACCTGCGCGAGTTCACGATCGAGGTCCCCAGCTGGGCCTACGGCAACTCCGGCACCCGCTTCAAGGTGTTCGGCACTCCCGGCACCCCGCGCGACCCCTTCGAGAAGATCGCGGACGCCGCCCAGACCCACGCCATGACCGGCTCCTCGCCGCGCGTGTCCCTGCACCACCCCTGGGACCGGGTCGAGGACACGGCCGCCCTGCGCTCCTACGCCGAGGACCTCGGCGTGCAGCTGGGCATGATCAACTCCAACACCTTCCAGGACGACGAGTACAAGTACGGCTCGCTCACCCACTCCGACCCGGCGGTGCGCCGCCGCGCGATCGACCATCACCTCGAGTGCCTCGCGGTGATGCGGGAGGCCGGCTCCCACGAGCTGAAGATCTGGCTCGCGGACGGCACCAACTACGCGGGTCAGGACTCGATCCGCGCCCGCCAGGACCATCTCGCCAACTCCCTCGCGGAGATCTACGCGGGCCTGCAGGAGGGTGAGCGGATCGTCCTGGAGTACAAGTTCTTCGAGCCGGCGTTCTACCACACGGACGTCCCGGACTGGGGCACGAGCCTGCTGCACTGCCTGGCCCTCGGCGAGCAGGCGATGGTCGTGCTCGACACCGGCCACCACGCGCCGGGCACGAACATCGAGTTCATCGTCGCGCAGCTGCTGCGGCAGGGGCGCCTGGGCGCCTTCGACTTCAACTCCCGCAACTACGCCGACGACGACCTCATCGTGGGCGCCGCGGACCCGTTCCAGCTGTTCCGCATCCTCTTCGAGATCGTGCAGCAGGACGCGCACCGCCCCGCCTCGGGCGTGAACTTCATGCTCGACCAGTGCCACAACCTCGAGTCCAAGATCCAGGGGCAGATCCGCTCCGTGCTCAACGTGCAGGAGACCCTCGCCAAGGCGCTGCTCGTGGACCGCGAGGCGCTCGCGGACGCCCAGGCCCGCTACGACGTGCTCGAGGCGAACGCGATCCTCATGGACGCGTTCTGGACCGACGTGCGGCCCGCGCTGGCCGCCTTCCGCGAGGAGCAGGGCCTGCCCGCGGATCCGTTCGGGGCCTTCCGCGCCTCGGGCTACGAGGAGAAGGTCGCCGCCGAGCGCGTGGGCGGGAACCAGATGGGATGGGGAGCCTGAGCATGAGCACCGCACGTCAGACCGTGGACGCCCTGATCGCGCGATCGAACGCGCTCGGAGCGGATCCGACGACCACCAACTACGCCGGCGGCAACACCTCCGCCAAGGGCACCGACACCGATCCCGTCACCGGGCAGGAGACCGAGCTGCTGTGGGTCAAGGGCTCCGGCGGCGACCTCGGCACCCTCCAGGAGAAGGGCCTCGCCGTGCTGCGCCTGGACCGCGTGCGCGCCCTCGCGGACGTCTACCCGGGCGTCGAGCGGGAGGACGAGATGGTCGCCGCCTTCGACCACTGCCTGTTCGGGAAGGGCGGCGCCGCGCCGAGCATCGACACGGCCATGCACGCCCTCGTCCCTGCCGCGCACGTGGACCACCTCCACCCGGACGCGGGCATCGCGATCGCGACCGCCGCGGACGGCGAGCGCCTCACCCGCGAGATCTTCGGCGAGGCCGTGGTGTGGGTGCCCTGGCGCCGTCCCGGCTTCCAGCTGGGCCTCGACATCGCCGCGATCAAGGAGGCGAACCCCGAGGCCATCGGCTGCATCCTCGGCGGGCACGGGATCACCGCCTGGGGCGACACCTCCGAGGAGGCGCAGGCGAACTCGCTGCGCATCATCCGCGAGGCGCAGGCGCACCTGGACGCCCACGGCGCCGCGGAGCCGTTCGGCCCCGCCGATCCGGGGCGCGCCCCGCTGCCCGACGCGGAGCGGCGGGCCCGGGCCTCCGCCCTCGCCCCCGTGATCCGCGGGCTCGTCTCGACCGACGCCCCGATGATCGGGCACTGGACGGACTCCGAGGACGTCCACGAGTTCCTCGCGGGCGAGAAGCTCGCGCAGCTCGCCGCGCTCGGCACCTCCTGCCCCGACCACTTCCTGCGCACGAAGATCCGCCCGCTCGTGCTGGACCTGCCGTCGGCCGCCGGGGTCGAGGAGCAGATCGCCCGTCTGCAGGAGCTGCACGCCGCCTACCGCGAGGAGTACAGCGCCTACTACGCGCGCCACGCGACCGAGGACTCCCCCGCCCTGCGCGGCGCGGATCCCACGATCGTCCTGGTGCCGGGGGTCGGCATGTTCTCCTTCGGCAAGGACAAGCAGACGGCGCGCGTGGCCGGCGAGTTCTACGTCAACGCCATCCACGTCATGCGCGGCGCGGAGGCCGTCTCGACCTACGCCCCGATCGACGAGGCGGAGAAGTTCCGCATCGAGTACTGGGCGCTCGAGGAGGCGAAGCTGCAGCGCATGCCCGCCGAGAAGCCGCTCGCGCGACGGATCGCGCTCGTCACCGGCGGCGGCTCCGGGATCGGCAAGGCGACCGCGACCCGGCTCGTCGCCGAGGGCGCGTGCGTGGTCATCGCGGATCTGAACCTCGAGAACGCGCAGCAGGTCGCCGAGGAGCTCGGCGGGCCCGACCGCGCCGTCGCCCTGAGCGCCGACGTCTCCGACGAGCAGGCCGTGATCGACGCGGTCGCCGAGGCGGTGCTCGCCTTCGGCGGCCTCGACCTCATCGTCAACAACGCGGGACTGTCGCTGTCCAAGCCGCTGCTGGAGACCACCGCGAAGGACTGGGACCTCCAGCACGACGTCATGGCGCGCGGCAGCTTCCTCGTCTCCCGGGAGACGGCGCGCGTGATGATCGCCCAGGACATGGGCGGGGACATCCTCTACATCTCCTCGAAGAACTCCGTGTTCGCCGGGCCCAACAACATCGCCTACTCGGCGACGAAGGCGGACCAGGCGCACCAGGTGCGGCTGCTCGCGGCGGAGCTCGGCGGGCACCAGATCCGCGTCAACGGCATCAACCCCGACGGCGTGGTGCGCGGCTCCGGCATCTTCGCCGGCGGCTGGGGCGCCTCACGCGCGAAGGTCTACGGCGTCGAGGAGGAGAAGCTCGGCGAGTACTACGCCCAGCGCACGCTGCTCAAGCGCGAGGTGCTGCCGGAGACGGTCGCGAACGCGGTGTTCGCGCTGACCGCCGGGGACCTCTCGCACACGACCGGCCTGCACGTCCCGGTGGACGCCGGCGTCGCGGCCGCGTTCCTGCGATGACCGGCCCCGGCACCACGGCCGACGGGGGCGCCGCCGCGAGCGGCGCCCCCCGGTCGCTGGCGGGCGCATCGGTGGCCGTCGCCGCGGTGGACCTCGGGGCGACCTCGGGCCGGGTCATGCTCGGCCTCGTCGAGGACGGGCGGATCTCGCTGCTGCCCGCGCACCGCTTCGAGAACCGCCTCGAGCAGCGGGACGGGCACCTGAGCTGGGACATCGGCGCGCTCTGGGCGGAGATCCGCCACGGGCTCGCCCAGGCCTCCGTCCTCGCCCGCGACCAGGGCCTGCCCGGACTCTCCTCGATCGGCGTGGACTCCTGGGCGGTGGACTACGGGATCGTCGGGCCGGGCGGCGAGCAGGCCGGCGAGGTGATCGCCTACCGCGACCACCGCACCGACGGCGTGGCCGACGCCCTCGCCGCGCGCGTGCCCCGCGAGCGGCAGTTCGCGCTCACCGGCATCGCGCAGCAGCCCTTCAACACGCTCTACCAGCTCGCCGCGGAGGACCGCCTCACCGGCCTCCCCGCCGGCTCGGGCGTGCTCCTGGTCCCGGACCTCGTCGGCCTGCTGCTCACCGGCGAGCGCCGCACCGAGCGCACGAACGCCTCGACCACCGGGGCGCTGCTCGCCTCCGGGGACGGCTGGGCGAGCGAGCTGCTCGACGCGGCCGGGGTGGACCCGGCGCTGCTCGCCCCGCTCATCGCCCCGGGCGAGCAGCTCGGCACCGTGCGCCCCGGGCTCGCCCGCGAGCTCGGGATCGGCGAGGTGCCGGTGGTCGCCGTCGGCTCCCACGACACCGCCTCCGCGGTGCTCGCCGTCCCCGCCCGCGAGGAGGACGCGCCGGTCGCGTTCATCTCCTCGGGGACCTGGTCGCTGATCGGCCTCGAGCTGCGCGCCCCCGTGCTCGACGAGGCGGCACGGGAGGCCGGGTTCACGAACGAGGGCGGGGTGGACGGCACCGTCCGGTTCCTCAAGAACGTCTCCGGGATGTGGCTGGTCAGCGAGGCGATCCGGCAGTGGGAGGAGGACGGCGCCCGCGTGGAGCTCGAGGGGCTCCTGGCGGCGGCGGCCCATGCGCCCGCTGACCGGTTCCGGATCGACCCCACCGATCCGGCGTTCCTCGCCCCCGGGCGGATGGCGGACCGCGTGCGCGCGGCCGCGACGGTGCTCTCCGGGGACGACCGCTTCCCGTCCACGCCCGCGGAGCTCGTACGCTGCATCCTCGAGTCCCTCGCGGAGACCTACCGCGACGAGCTCACGGCCGCGTGTCGCCTCGCCCGGGCGCCGCTCCCCCGCCGGCTGCACGTGGTGGGCGGCGGCTCCCTCAACGCCCTCCTGAACCAGCTCACCGCCGATGCCCTCGGCGTGGAGGTCGTCGCGGGGCCGATGGAGGCGACCGCGCTCGGGAACGTCGCCGTGCAGGCGCGGGCGCTCGGAGCGATCGGGCAGGAGCCCGGCGGCATCCGTGCCGTCATCCGGGAGAGCACCGAGCTCGAGGTGTTCGCGCCGCGAGGCTGAGGACGTGACAACCGACGAGGGACCACCGAGGGCAGTTGCGCCACTCCGGCTGGGGAGTTCTCTGCGGAGCCAAGCCACTCGAGCAGCAGGAGATCAGGGTTCATCGCCCTGGGCGGTGCGCGCTCGCGCGACCTCCAGGATGCCGCCGCTACGCGTCCGGTGGTGGTGCAGCAGCTTCCACGTCGACGCTCGTGCTCACTTCCAGAGTTCTGTCTCCGACGACGAGCACGAGCACGTCCCCTGACCACGTGCCGCCGCCGGGAACAGGCCGGTAGGTCGCGCGCTCCTGGCGGGCGTGCTGAAGCACGCCCTCGGCGAGCACGGTGTCGTGGTCGCTCACCGTCACAGCTCGCCCGATGAGCGGCCGGATGAGGTCGATCCGCATGCCGGAGAGCGTACGGCTGCGCCCGGCGGCCGGGCCTCTTCGGGACCTACCGGTCGGCTCCCACCACGCCGTGATGGGCGTCAGTCCTGCCCGAGGCGGCGACGCAGGAGGTCTGTGGCGATCTCTGCTCCCTCGGCGCTCTCGTGCGGGGCCGTGCCGAGCAGATCAGCGAGCTCATCGTCTCCGCTGCGGCATGCGTCCTCGAGGTACGTCTGCAGCCGCAGGGCGTTGGAGAGACACTGCACGGTGAACCAGACGAGAACGTCGTTCTCGTCGGCGGTCCGGGTGTTCCCCCCACCGTCGGCCCTATGGCCGGAGCGCGTCATCGTCCGTGCTCCCTCCCACGGGACTGATGCGCGATCAGGGGTCGGCGGGAGCTCGGCCGCCATGATGACGGCCGAGCTCAGAACCCCTCCGCTCCGGCACCGTTCAGGCGCTGGCCGGGAACCGTTCCCAGACCCGATGGCTCTCCAGCAGGGTTCGGACCTCACCGAAGATGACCTGCCCGTCCTCGCCGAGCACGATCCCGGCCCCGCCGGGCGCCGTGCGGGCTTCCAGGGCTGCGCGCCCCTCGCCCCAGGCGCCGATCGCCTTGGCATGGCGCCAGCATTCGTCGATCAGCTTGCCGACGCGGGGCTCTACCTCGCCGGCACCGGGGGCTCCTGCCTTCGGATCGACCGAGGGCCGTGAGTCCGGTGCCGTGAGGGGATTGCCCGCCAGCAGCAGGGCGTCGAGCTCCACGGAGGCGGCGGTGCCGAACGTTCGTCCGACCGGCACGCCCGCCACCTCGCCGCCGCGCGGGGCGATCACGACCGGGGTCATCGAGGCCGCCACGATGGCTTCGTGCAGCGCGAGCAGAGCGGAGCTGTCGCCATCGGGGTCCACCACGATGCCGATCACCCGCCCGTCGGTCGGCCACCGACCACCCAGCTGGGACAGCGGAGCACTGGAGTCCGCCGCGCCGTCGGACTCCTCCCCGACCGGGACCGTCGACGCGGGGGCGGACATCCCGAGTGCCGAGGCGACCCTCGCGCACAGGTCCTCGTCGATGTTCGCCAGGGACTGCAGCTGCCGCTCCCGGATCGTGGTCTCGTAGCATTTGCCGAGCTCGAAGGAGTAGGCGTCGACGATGTGGTCCCGCTCCACCGGCGTCATGCTGCGCCAGAACAGACGAGCCTGGCTGAAGTGGTCCTCGAACGTGGCCGAGAGCGCACGCTCCTTCACGCTCTCCGGCACACGCACCGGGAGGTCCTCGAAGGCACCATCCATCTCGCCCGCCATGAACGGGCACCCGCCGTCCAGCGAGTTCGGGTGGTACGGCGCGACACCGGAGTGGTCGCCCTGCTGACCGTAGCCATCACGCAGCATGTCATTGATAGGCGCATGGGCACGGTTGATCGGCAGCTGGGCGAAGTTCGGCCCGCCCAACCGGGTCAGCTGGGTGTCGACATAGGAGAACAGGCGCACCTGCAGCAGCGGGTCGTCCGTGACGTCGATCCCGGGCACCAGATGGCCCGGGTTGAAGGCGACCTGCTCGGTCTCGGCGAAGTAGTTGCGGGGATTACGGTTCAACGTGAGCCGTCCGATGGGCTGCACCGGCGCGAGCTCCTCGGGGACGAACTTCGTGGGGTCCAGGAGATCGATGCCCTCGAAGCTCTGCTCCTCGTTGTCAGGGAAGACCTGGATGCCGAGCTCCCAGCTGGGATAGGCGCCGGCCTCGATCGCATCGGCGAGGTCCCGACGGTGGAAATCAGGGTCCGCACCGCCGAGGATCTGCGCTTCCTCCCAGGTCAGCGAGTGCACGCCGAGTGCCGGTTTCCAATGGAACTTCACCAGCGACGTCTCCCCGTCGGCGTTCGAGAGCCGGAAGGTGTGGATCCCGAACCCCTCCATCATTCGGTAGGAGCGCGGGATGCCGCGGTCACCCATGGACCACAGCGTGTGATGCTGAGCCTCGGTGTGGAGGGAGACGAAGTCCCAGAAGGTGTCGTGGGCGCTCTGTGCCTGTGGAATCTCCCGGTCCGAGTGCGGCTTCACCGCGTGCACGACATCGGGGAACTTGATGCCGTCCTGGATGAAGAACACCGGGATGTTGTTGCCGACCAGGTCGAAGGTGCCCTCATCGGTGTAGAACTTGGTCGCGAACCCGCGGGTGTCACGCGCGGTGTCCATCGAGCCGCGGGAGCCCACGACGGTCGAGAACCGCGTGAACACCTCGGTGCGCTTGCCCTTCGCGAGGAATCCGGCCCGGCAGACGCTCTCTGCGGTGCCGTAGCCCTCGAACACCCCGTGCGCCGCCGCGCCGCGAGCGTGGACCACTCGCTCCGGGATCCGCTCGTGATCGAAGTGGGTGATCTTCTCGCGCAGGTGATGGTCCTGCAGCAGCACGGGGCCACGCCTGCCGGCCTTGAGCGAATGGTCGGTGTCGCGCAGTCGGGCGCCCTGCGAGGTGGTCAGGAACTCGCCCTGCTGCGCGGTGGTGGCCTCGTCCGGGCTGGGTTCGGCGCCGGTGGGCGTTCGGGGCTGGACGCCCTGCTGATCCGGCTTCGGAGAGAGCGGCGCGGTGGGCTCCGTCGGTTCCTCGAGCGACGGGGGTTCGCTGTTCGGGCGACCGGGGGCTGGTGTGGGTGCGTGCTCGGTGGATGCCATGACGTGCTTCCTCCTCAGGGACGGACGTACCGCGTGTGATGCCCCTCACCGTACGGCGGCACCCATCGGAGGAGAAGTCGTGCCCTCTCTGACCACAGCCGGAACACGCGAACCGACCGGTTCGTCTGCCGCAGCCGGGGAGGGGCCTCCTCGTCGCGTGCACATCGGACGATCACCGACATATCCGTTGCCGGACTCACCGGGGGCCCGGAACTGACCTTCCGTGCGCCGAGCATCGCGATGACCGCGACGGACGACCGCGTCCCTCAGCCCCGCGTCGACTCCCGCTCCACGAGCGAGGGCCGGAAGCTCACGTGGCGGCGCGGCGCGTCCGCCTCGGCGATCTCCTCCTCGAGGAGCGCGAGGGCCGTGCGTCCCATGAGCTCCGCGGGCTGGGAGACGGAGGTCAGCGGCACCACGGTGGAGCGGGCGAAGGCGATGTCGTCGTAGCCGACGATCGCGATCTGCTCCGGCACGGCGATCTGGTGGCGGAACGCGAAGGCCTGGAGCACGCCGACGGCGAGCAGGTCGTTCACGCAGAACACGGCGTCGGGCCGCTCGGCGACGCTGCGGGCGACGATCGCCTCGCCGACGGTGCGGCCCGCGAGGACGGTGAGGTCCTCCGCCTCGATCACCTCGACCTCCACCCCGGCCTCGGCGGCGGCCCGCTGGGCGCCGCGCAGTCGGTCCGCGACCTGCCGCAGGTCCTGACGGGAGACGATCACGCCGATCCGGCGCCGGCCGATGCCCGCGAGGTGGCGCACGGCGATCTCGCCCCCGGCGACGTCGTCCACGCTCACGGAGGAGCCGCCCTCGGTCTCCCGCTCCACGAGCACCACGGGGGTGCCGCGGCCGCGGATCGCCTCGATGAGCTCGGTGGTGCCGCCGGTGGAGGCGAGCAGGATGCCGCGCGCCCGCTGCTCCTCGAACAGCTGGAGGTAGAGCCGCTCGCGCCGTTCGCGGTTGCCGGAGCTGCCGGAGATCACGGCGAGGCCCGAGGCCTCCGCGGCGGCTTCGATCCCGCCCACGAGCTGGGTGTAGAAGGGGTTGCCGGAGTCGAGGACGACCGCGCCGACGGTGCGGGAGCGGCCGAGCTTGAGCTGGCGGGCGGCGTCGTTGCGCACGTAGCCGAGCTCCGCGATCGCCTGCTCGACCCGCTCGCGGCGGTCCGGGGAGACGACGTCGGGCCGGTTGAGGACGTTGGAGACGGTGCCCACGGAGACCCTCGCCGCGGCCGCGACGTCCTTCATGCTCACCAGGCGCCCGGAGGCCATGCCTCTCCCCTCGTCGTGCCGGTCGGGACCGCTTCCCGCCTGCGGTGACTGTATCGTGCGGCGGCCCGCGCTCAGCCGAGCGCGCCGGACGCCTCCTGGAGCACGGAGCTCGCGGCGTCGGCCGCCTCGACGCGTCCGAAGAGCACGTCCTCCATCCCCCGCTGGAGGACGTCGCCGACTGCGCTGCCGCCGGGCGGCGTGATCGAGGGCTGCTCGCCGAGCTCCTCCGCGATCGCCTCGATGAAGTCCGCGGCCTTGAGATCGGCCTCGGTGAGCTCGGGGAGGATCGCCTCGCGCACGTCGAGGTTCGCGGGGACCCCGCGCTCGGCGAGCAGGATCCTCCCCGCCTCCTCGCTGTTGACCAGCCAGTCCACGAGGGCGACGGCGGCCTCCTGCTGTCCGGAGCGGGCGGAGACGGCGAAGTACATGGAGGCCTTGTACCAGAGCTGGGCCTGGTCGGCGGCGCTGGCGAGGGAGGGCATGCGCAGCACCGTCACGGCGCCGTCGAGCGAGGCGTCGAAGGTGACGACCTGGTTGGACCACTGCGACTGGAGGCCGCACTTCCCGGTCGCGAAGAGGGTCTGGTCGACGGCCTGCCCGGCCTCCTCGACGGCGACGTCCGCGGGCGGCGCGGCCTTCGTGTCCTGCAGGCGGAGGGCGAGCTCGAACCAGGCCAGGAGGTGCTCCTCGGTGAAGCCGAGCGCGTTGCCGTCGAACTTCTGCGCCCCCTGCTGGCGCAGGTGCACGGAGAAGGTGGGGTCACCGGCGATGCCGAGCTGCTGGACGCCGTAGGTGCCCTCCTCGGTGCCCTCGGTGATGCGCGTGGCGATGTCGACGAGGTCGTCCCAGGTCCACGTGGTGTCGTCGGGGAGGTCCACGCCGGCGGCCCCGAAGACGGCGGGGTTCGCGAGCAGCACGGGGGCGTTGATGCCGGCGTTGACGGCGACGAGGGATCCCTCGACCTTCCCGGCGTCCAGGGCAGTGGGGTCGAAGCCGTCGGTCGCGAGGGCGCTGTCGCCGAGGTCCGCGAGGATGCCGCGGGAGCTGTACTCGGCGAGGTAGCCCTCGTCCATCTGGAGCACGTCGGGCACGTCGCCGCCGGCGACCTGGGTGGCGAGCTTGTCCCAGTAGCTGCTCCAGTCGGTGGTCTCGGGGCTCACGGCGGCGCCGTCGTGGGCGGCGCCGTAGGTCTCGAGGGCGGTCTTCGTGAGCTCGTCGCGCTTGGCGTTGCCCCACCAGGCGAAGCGGAGCGCGGCTGCGTCGGAGGCGCCGGAGCCGCCGGGGGCGTTGGGGCCGCAGGCGGCGAGACCGCCCAGCAGCAGGGAGGCGGTGAGGATGCTGCGGCGGGGAGCGCGGGGGCTGCGCATGGGGGCGATCTCCTTCGATCGGTGTCACTGCGCGGCGAGCGTAGGCCGCAGGGCTTGAAACGTGCAAGCGCTATCCCGCTGCCGTGGACACCTGGGCCGGTGCGATGCGCGGACCACCAGGCGAAATCACCCCTGGATTCGTTGAGTCGTTTCATCTAGAGTCGATCGCGCAGCACCGGACCCACCCGCCTCACCCGCAACACCGAACCCGATGACGAGGATCGACGTGACCCCCTCCCCCACCGCGACCACCCCCGCGACGCCCTCCACCACGGCGGGTCCCGACACCGCCGCCCGCTCCCTCGAGACGGCGACCGCCATCACCGCCGCCGGGACCGACGGCCGCACCCCCGTGCTCGCCACCCGCTTCACCGCCGGCGCCGACGCCGCGGGCTCCGGCGCCCCCGCGATCGCGCGCGCCGAGCTGATCGCCACCGCCCACGGCGTGTACGAGGCCCGGATCGACGGACGCCCCGTGAGCTCCTCCGTGCTCGACCCGGGCTGGACCGTCTACGAGTCCCGTCTGCAGGTCCAGCGCTTCGACGTCACCGAGCTGCTGCGCCCCGGCACTGAGCAGGAGCTCGCGGTGACCCTGGGCCGCGGCTGGTGGAACGGAGACCTCGGCTTCGAGAACGCCCACGCGAACTACGGCGACCAGCAGGCGCTGCTCGCCTCCCTCGAGATCACCTTCGCAGACGGCACGGTCCAGCGCATCGACACGGACGCTTCGTGGACCGCGACGGACTCCCCCATCACCTTCGCGACCCTCTACGACGGCCAGCGCGAGGACCGCCGCCTCACCCCGGGCGACCCCCGGCCCGTCGAGACCGCACAGATCGACCGCGGCACCCTCATCGAGCAGGCCTCGCCGCTGATCGTCCGCCACGAGTCCCGCCGGCCCGAGAAGATCTGGACCTCGCCGTCGGGGAGGACGCTGCTGGACTTCGGCCAGAACCTCGTGGGCTGGCTGCGCTTCACGGTCACCGGACCCGCGGGCACCGAGATCACCCTGCGCCACGCGGAGGTGCTCGAGCACGACGAGCTCGGCACCCGCCCGCTGCGCGCCGCCGAGGCCACGGACCGGATCGTCCTCGCGGGCAACCCTGCCGGGGAGACCTTCGAGCCCACCCTCACCTTCCACGGCTTCCGCTACGCGGAGATCACCGGCTGGCCCGGGGAGCTCGCGCCGGAGGACGTCGAGGCGGTCGTCGTCGGCTCCGACCTCCGTCGCACCGGCTGGTTCGAGTCCTCCCACGCGGGCGTGAACCAGCTGATCAGCAACTCGATCTGGTCCCAGCGCGGCAACTTCCTCGCCGTCCCCACGGACTGCCCGCAGCGCGACGAGCGCCTGGGCTGGACCGGTGACATCGCCGCCTTCGCGGCGACCGCCGCCTACCAGTTCGACGTGCAGGACTTCCTGCACAACTGGCTGCTGGACCTGCGCGCGGAGACCGCCGCGAACCCCGACGGCTGGGTCCCCTTCGTCATCCCGGACCTGCTCAAGCTCGCCTCCTTCCCGAAGGAGGCCGACGTCGAGGCGGCGGAGGCCTGGAAGGGCGCGACCGCTATCTGGGGCGACGCCGCCGTGTGGGTCGCGCAGGCGCTCTGGACCGCCTACGGCGATCTCGACCAGCTGCGCGGCCAGTACCCCGGCATGGTGCTGCATCTGGAGTCCGTGGAGAAGGCGCTGTCCCCGAGCGGGCTCTGGGACCAGGGCTTCCAGTTCGGCGACTGGCTGGACCCGGACGCCCCGCCGGAGGACGCGGCCGCCGCGAAGGCGGACAGGTACGTCGTCGCGACCGCGTGCCTCGTGCGCTCGGCCCGCTTCGCCGCGGAGGCCGCCGCGCTGATCGGCGAGGAGGCCGGCGCCCGCCGCTGGCAGGAGCTCGCGGACCGCACCCTCGCGGCATTCACCGAGGCATACGTGCAGGAGGACGGCACGATCACCTCGGACTGCGCGACCGTCTACGCGCTCGCGATCGCCTTCGACCTCCTCGATCCCGCCACCCGGGAGAAGGCCGCCGCGCGCCTCGTCGAGGTGGTCCGCGCCGCGGAGTACAAGGTCTCCACGGGCTTCGCGGGCACCCCCTTCGTCACCTGGGCGCTCTCGGAGACCGGCCACACGGAGGACGCGTTCCGCCTGCTGCTCGAGGAGGGCTGCCCCTCGTGGCTGTACCCCGTCTCGATGGGCGCGACGACGATCTGGGAGCGCTGGGACTCGATGCTGCCGGACGGCACCATCAACCCCGGCGAGATGACGAGCTTCAACCACTACGCCCTCGGCGCGGTCGCGGACTGGATCTACCAGGTCGTCCTCGGCATCCGCCCGGCGGCCCCCGGCCACGCGGAGGTGCTGCTGCAGCCCACTCCGGGCCCGGGCATCGACTGGGCGACGGGCGCGTACGACTCGGCCCACGGCCGGATCGAGGTCGAGTGGTCCGCGGCCGAGGGCGGCTTCTCCCTCGCGGCGACGATACCCGCGGGCGTGCCGGCGCGGGTCGTGCTGCCGGACGGCTCCGAGCAGCAGGTCGTCGGCACCGGGGAGCGGGTCACGCTCGCCTGAGCAGGTAGGGAGGGCGCCCATCGGCGCCGGGTCTCAGTCCCCGGCCCGGCGGGCGCGGCCCGTGGAGCCGCGGGCCACGAAGGCGGATTCGAAGCGCCAGGTGAGACCGTCCTGGTGGGCGGCCGGGTCCTCGACGAGCGCGTCGATCGCCGCCGCGCCCATCTCCCGCCGCGGCACCCGGATGGTGCTGAGCGGAGGGTCCGTGACGGCGGCGAACTCGATGTCGTCCCAGCCCACGATGCTGATGTCCTGCGGGACGCGGAACCCGGACTCGCGCAGCGCGGCGAGCAGTCCGATCGCCATGACGTCGTTGTAGACGAGCACCGCGCCCAGCTCGAGCACGAGCACGCTCTCCGCGGCGGCGCGCCCGCCCTCGACGGTGGGCGCGAAGTGGCCGACGTCGACGACCTCGACGTCGAGCTCGTCCGCCGCGCGGGCGATGGTCCGACGGCGGCGTCCCTCGGACCAGCTGCGGGCGGGACCGCCGACGACCCCGATCCGCCGGTGCTCGAGCGAGCGCAGGTGCCGCAGGGCGCCGCGCACGCCGCTCAGCGCGTTCGGGGCGACGGCCTCGAGATAGGTGTGGGTGCGGTTGACCAGCGCGATCCGGGTGAGCCGGGCGGCGGCGTCGAGCTCCTTGGCGCCCATCCGCGGGGAGCACAGCAGGATGCCGTCGACCTGCGGGGCGAGGGTGCGCACGAGCGGCAGCTCCCCCTCGGGGGTCTCCTCGGCGTCGGCGAGCAGGAGCTGCACGCCGTGGTGGCGGGCGCGCTCCTGGGCGCCCTTGAGCAGCGCGGGGTAGAAGGGGTTCAGGAGGTCGGGGACGACGACGCCGAGCACGCCGGTGCGGCCCGTGATGAGCGTGCGGGCGCTGCGGTTGGGGCTGTAGCCGAGCTCGTCGACGGCCTGCTGGACCCGCTCGCGGGTGGCGGTGCTGACCATGGCGGGCTTCTGCAGCGCCCGGGAGGCGGTCGCCACCGAGACGTCCGCCCGGGCGGCCACGTCGCGCAGGGTGATGCCCACCGCGCCTCCTCTCCTGGGCCCGTCGTCCCGGGTCCCGACTCCGCCGGGTCGCCGTCCAGCGGGACCTCGTCGCCGCCGGTGCGGACCGGGCGGAGCCCCATCGTGCGGTGCGGGGCCCCAGGAATGCAACTGTTTCACCGCCGCTGACCCGGAAACCTGGCGGGAGAACGCTTGTCGGGCAGGCGTCCGTATGCAATCGTTTGCAGCATGGCGGGCGGCATCGGCCCCCGCCCTCCGCTCCCCCGATCGGGAGCACGGAACGCTCGAGGAGGAGCCCCGTGGTACGACCGCTGACCCTGCACCCCCACCGCGCCCTGCCCGCGGATCCCGCTGTGCGCGCGATCGCCGTGCGCATCCTCGAGCAGACGGCCCCGCTGCCGCTGATCTGCATGCACGGCCATGTCGAGGCGGAGGCCTTCGCGCGTGACACGCCCTTCGCGGACCCGGCCCAGCTGCTCATCGTCCCCGACCACTACGTGACCCGCATGCTCGCCTCCCAGGGGATCGACCTCGCGGACCTCGGCGTTCCGCGCACGGACGGCGGCGCGGTCGAGACCGACTCCCGCACCATCTGGCGCCGCTTCTGCGAGAACTGGCACCTCTACCGCGGCACCCCGTCCCGCTACTGGCTCGAGCACGAGCTCGTCGAGGTGTTCGGGGTCGACGAGGCGCCGTCGGCCGACTCCGCCGACCGCCTCTACGACCGCATCGCCGAGACCGTCGCCGATCCCGCCTTCCGGCCCCAGCAGCTGCTGGACCGCTTCGGCATCGAGATCATCTCGACGACCGACCCGGCCTCCTCGGACCTCTCCCACCACGCCTCCCTCGCCGAGCAGGGCCTCGGCGAGCGGGTCGTCCCGACCTTCCGCCCCGACGCCGCGCTCATGATCGGCCGCGACGGCTGGGCGCAGGAGGTCGAGGCCCTCGGCGCCGCGGCGGGCGAGGAGATCAGCGACCTCGCCGGCCTCCTCGACGCCCTGCGGATCCAGCGGCGGCGCTTCGTCGCCGCCGGGGCGCGCGCCACCGACCACGGCCACCTCAGCGCCGCCGCCGCACCGATGGACGAGGCGGCCGCCGCGGCGCTCGTGGCCTCCGCCCTCGCCGGCACCGTGCCCACACCGGAGGAGGCCGCCGCCTTCGAGGCGCACATGCTGCTGCAGATGGCGGCGATGAGCTGCGAGGACGGCCTCGTCATGCAGCTGCACCCGGGTGTGCTGCGCGACCACGCGAGCGGGATCCTCGCGCGCCACGGCCGCGACAAGGGCTACGACATCCCCGTCGCGACCGAGTACACGCGATCGCTGCGCCCCCTGCTCGAGCGGTTCGGCCACGACCCGCGCTTCCACCTCGTGCTCTTCACGGTGGACGAGACCGTCTTCTCCCGCGAGATCGCGCCGCTCGCCGGGGCCTACCCCTCGGTGCGCTACGGCGCGCCCTGGTGGTTCCTGGACTCGCCCGACGGCATGCGCCGCTTCCGCGAGGCCGCGACGGAGACCGCGGGCTTCTACAACTCCTCCGGCTTCGTGGACGACACCCGCGCCTTCGCCTCGATCCCCGCGCGCCACGACCTCGCCCGCCGCATCGACGCCGGCTACCTCGCCCGCCTCGTCGCCGAGCACCGCCTCGAGGAGGACGAGGCCACGCAGACCGCGATCGACCTCGTCACCACGATCCCCCGCGCGGCCTACCCGCCCCTCGCCCGCTGAGGGGGCGCGGTCAGCCGCGGCGGAGGACCGGCACAGCGCCGAGGCCGAGGGCGACCCCGTCGAGCATCCGCGGCAGCTCCTGCTGCTGGAACCGCTCCCCGTAGGCCTCGTGCGCGGAGACGATCTCCTGCGCCGCGGCCTGCGCGGTCACCGGATCCGCTGCCGCAGGGGCGGTGGTGCCGCGCACCTCGAGCCGCAGGGTGCTCGTCCCCTCCCGGAGGCGGCCGGTGAGGTCCAGGCGGAACGGCGCGCGCCACAGCAGGCCGGCCCCCTCCCCGTCCACGCTCACCGCGGCGATCTCCCGCACGGGCGGGGCGTGCAGGGCCCGGTAGCCGCTGCCGGCACCGTCCGCCGGGAGCACCGTGCCCGGGCCGAGGTCCAGCACGAGCGGCCCGCGGGCCTGCTCCGCCTCGAGGGTGACGGTGCGCTCGTAGGAGAGCCAGGGCAGCGCCGCGGCATCCTCCCCCGGGATCAGGTGCGGCAGCGTGACGGGTCGCGGGTCCTGCCCCGGCGCGTGGAGGGTCCAGGGCCCGTCGAGCGGGAGCACCGTACCGGCGGGCTCCACGGCCCCGTCGGACTTCGCGGTCCCGACGGGCTCCGTCGTGGCATCGGGGCCGGTCACGGCGAGGTCCGGGTCGTCGGTCGCGAGGAGCAGGAGCGCCTGGTAGGGGTGCAGCTCGAGTGTCCCGCCAGTAGTGGGGAGCGCGCGGCGCTCCCCCGTATCCGGGTCCACGAGCAGCAGGGCTGCGCGCGGCTCGCGCACCGCGAGCTCGATCGTGCGCAGCTGCGGGCCGGTGTTCGCGAGCAGGAACAGGTCGCCGTCGGCCAGCCGCCGGCGCAGCACGCCCACCTCGCCGCCGGAGCCGGTGAGCGTGAGCGGCGGCGGCATCACCGATCGCAGCGCGGCCTCGAACCCGTCCTCCGTGATCGGAGCGGAGCCGGGAGACGACTCCGCGGACGGAGCCGCGGTGGTCATCCGTGCACCGGCCGGCGAAGTGACGGTCGGATGTGCGGCGCCGCCCACGGCGATCACGTGGCCGCCCGCCTCGCGCACCCGGTCCAGCCAGGCGGCGGTCGCGGCGGGCAGGCGGGTCACGTGCGGGAGCACCACGATCGGATAGGCGGCCGGGTCGAGCCCGGCGCTCCCCTGCTCGCCGGCGAGCGCGTCGTCGTCGACGAGGTCGAGGTCGTAGCCCGCGCGGCGGATCGTCTCGGGGATCGCCGGCCCCACGTGGTCGCGGCAGGCGCGCCACAGGTCGTGGCCGGCGCCGTGGGCGGCGCGCACGTCGCCGTAGGGGAGGTAGAGGGCGACGTCGGCCCCTGGCTCCCCGCGGCGCAGCACGGCGCTGAGGCGCGTCAGGTGCGCCATGAGCTCCGGCATCGCGGGCCACCAGGCGTTGCGGTCGTCCAGCGCGCCGGCGGCGTAGAACGTCCAGCCGAGCCCCGCGGCGTCCGGCGCGGTGTAGGGCCAGCCGTGGCCCACGAGGTGATTGATGCCGAGCAGCAGGTGCTCGTGCGCCTCGCCGAGGAGGTCCAACGGTGCGGCGCGGAAGGAGGGCGAGTGCACCCAGGTCCACACCTCGCTCGAGACCACGTCGCGGCCGTCGAGGTGCGCCGCGGAGGACGCCCAGCGGGTCTGCGTCATCCCCGTCCAGCCGGCACCCTCGCCCTCGATGAGGTGCACGCCGCGCTGGGCGGAGAGCGTGATCGGCGGCTCCCCGTAGCCCTGCAGGCGGAACCGGGTGCCGTGCTCCTCCGCCCAGTCCCGGCAGGTCGCCATGAAGCCCTCCGCGACGAGCTCGGAGAGGGTCAGGCCGTAGTCCTCGCGCAGCTGCTCCGCGCCCTCGCCGCCCACGTGCAGCAGCGGGAGGCGCTCCAGCAGGTCGTAGCCGCGGCGCTCCGCGAAGTGCGCGGGCAGGCCGGCGGTCCATCCGGCCTCGTACACCTCGAGGCTGTCGCTGAACACGGAGCCGAGGAGCTCAGCGGGCACCGCCTCGAGGATCGCGCCGCCCACCACGTCGAGGTGGTGGCGCACGGCCTGTGCGCTCAGGTGGTCCACGACGGGCCCCTCGCTGCCGGCCGCGGCGCGCTTGACCTGCTGCCCGGTCACCTCGGACCACGCGAGCAGCACGGTGCGCGGGCCGCGCCCGGCGGGGAGGACGAGCGGACCCTCGTCCGGGACCTCGATCCGCTGCCAGGCCGAGGGCGGCAGGCCGTCGCCGAGGTGCACGGCGATGAGCTCGCCCTCCGGCCAGCGCGGGGTGAGGTCCACGGCGAGGGGCTGCGGGCCCAGGTCGCGGCGCTCCCAGCGGATCCGCCGCGAGGCGTGCTCGGGGCCCACGTGCGCCCCGCCGTAGGACCATCCGCTGCCGAGCGTCACGTCGCAGCGCAGGCCGCGCGCCCGGGCGGCCTCCGCGGCGAACCGGAGGTGGCCCTGCACCTCCGGGGAGAGGTAGTCCGGGGCGCCCGGGCGCAGCGGGTAGACGAGCGCGATCTCCACCCCGCCGATCCCCGCCGCGGCCATCGCGTCGAGCTCCCGCTCGAGCTCCCCGCGGTCCACGTCGGGTCCGAACCACCACCAGCGCATCATCGGCCGGGCGGCGGGATCGGGGCGGGCGAGGTCGGCGAGCACCTGTGCGGTGGTCATGGATCTCCAGGATCGGCGGGGCGGGGACGTGCTGGCGGGGAGGGCCGCCCTCAGGCGGAGGGCGGGGTCCAGCTGCTGACGGCGTCGGCGCGGGCCCAGGGCACCGCCCCGTCCCCGTCGAGCTCGCTGAAGGGACGGCCCTCGTCGAGGGAGCGCAGCAGCACCGCCTCGATGTCGTCGACGACGGGGTGCGCGGCCTCCCCCTCGCCCTCCCAGGTCACGCCCGCCTCGATGGGCAGCGGATCGGGGACGGACTGGATCGCCTCGAGCACCGCGGAGAACGCGCCGGAGTCCTCGAGCGGGCTGATGAGCGCCACCGAGCGGTCCCGCACGTGCGCGAGCAGGTTCTGCACGAGATCCGTGCGGGCGTACTCGCTGCGGGTCACGGTGCCCGCCGCGTCGACCCGCTCGGAGCGGTCCGCCGTGTACCAGAGCCGCACGCGGCCCTTCTCGGCGAGCACCTCGACCCACGGGTCCGAGGAGTCGGGGGCGACGGTCGTGAGCGCGGCGAGGACGGGCGGGCCGTCGCCGGCGGGGGCGACCCGCAGGAAGGTCGTGTCGTCGGCCTCGATGTCGTGGGCGCGGCGCAGCTCGGTGGTCACGCCGGCCACGTCCTCGATCCGGCGCAGCCCCGCGATCGCGAGGGCCGCGTGCACGGAGTGGGCGAGGGGGTTGGTGGCGACGCCGTCGGCCACACGCCGGCCGTCGAGGCGGCGCCGGCCGGCCCAGCGGGAGCGGTGGTAGTAGGCGCGGTCGCGCACCCAGGCGCCGTAGGCGCGCACCGCGGTGACCTTCCCCAGCGTCGCGGCGCGGACGATCTCGCGGAGCTCGTCGATGCCGGCGCCGCCGCGGGCCTGGAAGCCCACCTGGATCGTGCGGTGCGCGGCGTCGGCCGCCTCCGCGAGCATCCCGAGGTCCGTGAGCGCGGGGACGGGCGGCTTCTCGAGGTAGACGTGGCTGCCGGCGGCGAGCGCCTCGAGGGCGAGCGGCACGTGCGTGTCGATCGGGGTCGCGATGATGACGACCTCGGGGCGCCGCTCCTCGCCGAGCGCCGCGAGCAGGCCGCCGAGCGTGGGGTGGTGGATGGCGGCGAGCTCCGCGGGCGGCTCGGCGACGTCGACGACGCCCACGAGCTCCGCGAGCCCCTCCCCCACGAGGCGGTCGAGGTTCACCAGGTGGTGGGCGCCGAAACCGCGGGTGCCGACGAGAGCGACCCGCACGGGCGCCGCCCCGGCCGTCCCCTCCTCGGTCGTGACGGGCGCGCCGGCCGTGCGGACGCTCATCGTGCCGCTCCTGCCGGGGCGGGCTCGCGCGAGAGGTCGAGGCCCAGGAACGCGGCGACGTCCACCGGGGCGCCGGTCGCGAGGGACTCGTTGCCGCAGATCCCCACGCTGATCGCGCGCAGGCCGTCGGTGTGGTCGGAGGGCCGGCCCAGGCCGCCGGCCTCCTCCTCGGTGGGGCCGACGAACACGTCCCGCAGGAGCAGGGCGTCGCCGCCGCCGTGGCCGCCCACGCCCTCGGGGATCTCGACCTCGCGGGCGGGTGCGAAGTGGTGCTGGACGACGAGGCGCTCGCCGCGCTCGCGCACGCCGGAGTCCTCCGTGGTGACGGCGACGGCGCTCGGGTCGACGTGGGCACGGCCGTCCTCGTCCTTCGCGACGACCTCGGCCCGCTCGACGACCTCGAGCTCGGCGCGGCCGCGGGTGCCGTTGACCGCGACCCGGTAGCCCTCCCAGGGGCTGTGCGCGTTCAGGGCGTAGGTGAGGACGGGCCCGCCCGCGTAGTCGACGATCGCGGTGAGGTTGTCCTCGGCGGTGATGCCCTGGTCGAACACGGAGCGGTCGCGCTGGTAGCCGTCGTGCTTCTCGGCCTCGAGGTACAGGGCCTCGAGCCGCTCGTCGGAGCGGAGGTCCAGCTCGAAGGGGTCGTGCGGGCCGTCGTGGGTGCCGCGCTCGGGGAGGGCGGCCTGGCCGCGCTCGGCGGCCGCGTCGGCCCCGTAGAAGCGCAGCCCGCCGCGGGCGTAGACCCGCGCGGGGACGTCGGCGATCCACCAGTTGACGAGGTCGAAGTGATGCGCCGCCTTGTGGATGAACAGGCCGCCGCTGTTGGTCTTGTCGCGGTGCCAGCGACGGAAGTAGTCCGCGCCGTGCTGCGTGTCCAGCACCCACTCGAAGACCACGGAGACCACGTCGCCGATCTCGCCCGAGGCGATGACCTGCTTGAGCGCCGTGTTGCGGGGGCTGTAGCGGTAGTTGAAGGTGACGACCACGCTGCGGCCGGTGCGGTCGATCGCCTCCTGGATCGCGCGGGCCGAGGGGGCGTCGATCGTCAGGGGCTTCTCGACGACGACGTCGGCCCCGGCGTCGAGGGCCCGCACCACGTGCTCGGCGTGGAGGCGGTCCACGCTCGTGACGATCACGCGGTCCACCGCGAGATCGGTGATGACCTGCTCGAGCTCGTCCGGCCCCGCGAGGCGCACATCGGCGAAGGCGGGGACGCGGTCACGGTGGAACTCGCGCCGGGCGGGGTTCACGTCGAGCAGGGCGACCAGCTCGGCGACGTCGGCGTGGGGGCCAGCGATCGCGTCGAGGTACATCTGGGCGCGATGGCCGGATCCGATGAGGGCGTAGCGGGTACGCATGGGGCTTCTTCCCTGGGTCGCGGGGCGGGGGTGCGGGGTGGCGGACGGGGCGGTGGAGGACGGTGTCATTTGATGCCGGTCGTGGCGAAGCCTCGCACCAGGAACTTCTGGCCGAACAGGAACACCAGGAACAGCGGCACGAGGGACACGATCGACATGGCGAACATGGCGCCCCAGTCGGAGGAGCCCTGGCTGTCGAGATAGGACTTCAGCGCGAGGGGCACCGTGAAGTGGTCCGGCGTCGTCAGGTAGATGAGCGAGCCGAAGAAGTCGTTCCAGGTCCACATGAAGGTGAAGATCGTGGTGGTCGCGAGGGCCGGCGTCATGAGCGGCAGCACGATGCGGAAGAAGATCCGCAGGTGGCCGCAGCCGTCGATGCGGGCGGCCTCGTCGAGCTCCCGCGGGATGCCGCGGATGAACTGCACCATGAGGAAGATGAAGAACGCGTCCGTTGCGAGGAACTTCGGCAGGATGAGCGGCAGCATCGTGTTCACCCAGCCGGTCTGGGAGAACATGATGTACTGCGGCACGATCACGACGTGGATCGGCAGCATGAGGGTCATGAGCATGACCGCGAAGGCGATGTTCCGGCCCCAGAACCTGAGCCGCGCGAAGGCGTAGGCGGTGAGCGTGCAGGCGAACAGGTTGCCGATCACGCAGCCCACCACGAGCAGCGTCGAGTTCAGGATGTAGTGGCCGAAGTCGAAGGACTGCGCCGTCCATCCACGCACGTAGTTGTCGATGTCGAAGGACAGCGGCCACAGGCTCGCGTTGCGGAAGATCTCCTCGTTGGGGCGCAGGGAGGAGACGACCATCCACAGCAGCGGGTAGATCATGATGATGCTCGCGACGATCATCGCCGCGTGCTTGAGCACGGCGCGGCCGCTGCGGCCGGCGCTGCCGCCGGCGGCCTTGCGGCGGGGAGCGGTGGGGGCGGGGGTCGCCGGGCGGCCCGGGATCTCGGGGGCGGCGGTGGAGAGGTCAGTCATCGTAATGCACCCAGAACTTGGAGACGAAGAAGTTGATCGCGGTGAAGATCGCGACGATGACCAGCAGCAGCCAGGCCATCGCGGAGGCGTAGCCCATGTCGAACTGGGTGAAGCCCTTCTGGTACAGGTACAGCGTGTAGAAGAGCGTCGAGTCCGACGGCCCGCCCGTCCCACCCGAGACCACGAAGGCCTGGGTGAAGGTCTGGAACGCGTTGATCACCTGCAGCACGAGGTTGAAGAAGATGATCGGCGTGAGCAGCGGGATCGTGATCCGGAAGAACTGCGACACCTTCGAGGCGCCGTCCACGCTCGCGGCCTCGTAGTACATCTGCGGGATCTGCCGCAGGCCCGCGAGGAAGATGATCATCGGCGAGCCGAAGGTCCACACGTGCAGCAGGATGATCGTCCACAGCGCCGTGTCCGGATTGGACACCCAGCCGGGCAGGTCGGTGAATCCGAGCATCCCGAGGAAGCGGTTCACGAGGCCGTCGGCGCCGAACATCTGACGCCACAGGATCGAGATCGCGACGGAGCCGCCCATGAGCGAGGGCAGGTAGAACACCGAGCGGTAGAAGGACAGGCCCTTCATTCCCTGGTTGAGCACCACGGCGAGCAGCAGCGCGGCGATGAGCTGCAGCGGCGTCCCCACGATCACGTAGGTGAAGGTGACCACGAGCGAGTGGTGCAGGCGGGTGTCGCCCAGCATCTCGCGGAAGTTCGCGAGGCCCACGAACTCGGGCGGGGCCAGCAGGCTGTAGTCCGTGAACGAGAGCGCGAAGCTCGCGATCATCGGGATGATCGTGATGCCCAGCAGGCCGATCAGCCACGGGGCCATGAACACGAGCGAGATCTTGTTGTCCGGGTGCTTCTCGCGCACCCCGCCCTTCTTGCGGCGGGACACGATCTGGGTGAGCTCTCCGACAGCGCTCATCGGGTGTCTCCCTTCTGTGGGGCCGGGCTGCGGGGCGCGTCGCCCCCCCCCCCGGCCGGGTCGGTCAGGACAGGGCGGAGTTCAGCTCGTCCAGCAGGCGCTGGCCGGCGTCGGCGGGAGTGATCGTGCCGAAGAGCATGTCCTGCCCGGCGCGGGTGAGGATGTCCTCGAACTGGCCGCCGCCCTGCGGGGTGATCTCGGGGGCGTCGCCCAGCTCCTTCTCGATCGCGTCGAGGAAGTCCACGGCCTTCTTGCTGGACTCGTCGAGGTCCGGGGTGATCGCCTCACGGACCTCGAGGTTGCCGGGCACGCCGCGCTCCACGGAGAGGATCTTCCCGGCGTCCGGGGAGTTCACGAGGTAGTCGACGAAGGCGACGGCGGCCGCGGAGTTCGCGCTCTTCGCGGAGACGGCCCAGTACATCGACGCCTTGTACCAGAGCTGCGCCTCGGCGGCGGAGCCGGCGGTCGACGGCGGCCGCAGCACCGTGAGCTTCCCGTCGTGCAGCGCGTCGTTGGCGACGACCTGGTTGGACCAGGCGACGGTCATGGCGATCTTGCCGGTGCCGAAGAGGGACTGGTCCATGGCGGCGGTGGAGTCCTCTACGGAGGCGTCCGCGCCGGGGCAGGCCTTGGTGTCCTGGATCTTCTTGGACCACTCGAACCAGGAGGTCGCGGCCTTCGCGTCGAAGCCGGCCTTGCCGTCCTCGTACTGGTCCTGGCCGGCCTGGCGCACCCACAGCTGGAACAGGCCCTGCACGGTGCCCATCTGGGTCATGCCGTAGGTGCCGTCCTCGGTGGCCTCGGTGATCCGCGCGGCGGTCTCGATCATCTCGTCCCAGGTCCACGTGGTGTCGTCCGGGACGTCCACCCCGGCCGCCTCGAAGACGTCCGGGTTCACGAGCACGGTGAAGGCGTTCAGGCCCGCGTTGATCGCGGCGAGACCCACGTCCTTCACCTCGCCGACCTCGACGGAGCCGTCCACGAACTTCGAGGTGTCCAGCCCCGCGCCGGCGAGGTCGAGGAGGGCGCCGCGGCCCGCGTACTCGGCGAGGTACTTCTCGTCCATCTGGACGACGTCGGGGAAGTCGCCGCCGGCGGTCTGGGTCGCGAGCTTGTCCCAGTAGCCGCTCCACTCACCGGGCTCCGGGGAGATCGTGACGTCGGGCTTCTCCTCCTTGTAGGCGGCGATGACGTTGGTGGTGTTCTCGTTGCGGGTGGGGTTGCCCCACCAGGCGAGGCGGAAGCTGCCGGAATCGGCGGAGCCGCCGTCGCTGCCGCCGGAGCCGCCGCCGGAGGTCGCGTTCGGGCCGCATGCGACGAGGCCGGCGAGGCCGGGGACGGCGAGGCCCAGGGTGAGGGCGGTGCGTCGGGTGAGCATCAGATCTCCTTTGATCCTGTGGGCGGGTGCTGCCCTGCTGCTGAAGCGTGGGCGGGCGGTGGTGGGGCGTCGATCTGCTGCGATCGGCGCACGCCTGTTTCTGAAAGGTTTCATTCGCGTGTTGCAGTGCGCGGGTGATCCCTCGACGACGAGGGGGCACCCTGTGGTGCGGCACACATAGGAAAGCGCTAACCGCCGTGGATGTCAATGCCGTCCACGGCAGCGGCGCCGGATCGACGCCGGGTCGTGACCTCCGCGGCGGACGCCGCCCGTTCACCCCCTCGCCATGCGCGGGCGCTAGCCTCGCCGCGCACGGCCCGGGCGGGGCCCGGCACGGGCAGGGCGGTCGAGCACGGAGGGGGGAGCCATGGACATCGCCGGATTCGCCATCCACCTCATGGAGCTCCTCGGCGGTCCCGGGATCGCGCTCGTCATCGCCGCCGAGGCCCTCTTCCCACCGGTCCCCGGCGAGGTGCTGCTCCCCTTCGCCGGCGTGAGCGCCGCGGCCGACGGCCAGCACGTGCTCGTGCCGATCGCGTGGACCACCGCCGGCTCCGTCCTCGGCGGGCTCGGCGTCTACGCCGTGGGCCGCACCCTGGGCCTCGAGCGGACGCGGCGGCTCGTGCGGCGCCTCCCGCTGCTCGAGGACAAGGACGTCGACATGGCGGTGCGGTTCTTCGACCGCCACGGCTTCCCCGCCGTCGCCCTCGCCCGCTTCGTGCCGATGGTGCGCACCTTCATCTCGCTCCCCGCCGGCATCGAGCGCATGCCCGTGGCACTGTTCGCCCTGGCCACGGGGCTCGGCTCGGGGATCTGGAACGCCGTCTTCGTCGTCGCCGGATACCTGTTCGGCACCGCGGGCGGCGAGACCCTCGAGGCGTTCGTGCGGATCTACTCCTCGATCGTGGCCGGCATCGGGATCCTCGCGCTGCTGGGCCTGCTCACCCAGCGCCTGCGCTCGCGCCGCCGCAAGGACGGCCCGCCTACGCTGGAGGGGTGAGCATCCCCGCCGACGGCCACCGTGCCGGGCCCGCGGCGGACGTCGGCCGCTGGTTCTCCACCGCGGCGGCGCCGGCGCCCGCCCGGTCGCTGCCGCGCACGCCCGCCTGGGGCCCCATGGACGGCGCCGAGTACGGCCGCATCAGCGGGCCCGACGAGCTAGAGGCGGCGCTCGACCTGCTGCGCGAGGGACCGGTCGCCGTGCTCACCGGCGCGGGCATGTCCACCGCCTCCGGACTGCCGGACTACCGCGGGCGCCACGCCGTGCCCCGCTCCCCCATGACCTTCCAGGAGTTCACCGGCTCGGACCTCTCGCGGCGCCGCTACTGGGCGCGCTCCACCGTCGGCTGGACGCAGTTCGGCCGGGCCCGTCCCAACCGCGGCCACCTGCTGCTCGCGCGGCTCGGCGCGGGACCGCTGCCGCAGAGCGCCGTCATCACCCAGAACGTGGACGGCCTGCACGGCCGCGCCGGCTCCGACCCGGTCATCGACCTGCACGGACGCCTGGACCGGGTGCGCTGCCTCAGCTGCGGGGCGCGGAGCTCCCGCTCCGCGCTCCACTCCCGGATGCTCGCGATGAACCCCGAGCTCGCCGCCCGGATCGAGGAGCTCGCGTCGGACGCCGCGCAGGCGCCCGACGGCGACGCCGAGGTGGACCGCACGAGCAGCTTCCGCTACCCGCCGTGCCCGCTGTGCGGCGGGATCCTCAAGCCCGACGTCGTCTTCTTCGGCGAGGCGGCCCGCCCCGAGACCGTTCAGGCGGCCTTCGCGGCGCTCGCGGCTGCGCGGTCCCTGCTGGTGCTCGGCTCGAGCCTCACCGTGCAGTCCGGGCTGCGGTTCGTGCGCGCCGCCCACCGCGCAGGCCAGGGGGTCGTCATCCTCAACGACGGCCCCACCCGAGGGGACCCTCTCGCGACGGTGCGCCTGCACGGCCGGATCGAGGACGTGCTCGGCACCTGGGCGGAGCGGCTCGGGCCCGACGTCGCCCCCTCCGGACCCGCCGTCGGCCCCACCCCCGATCACCACCCCCGACGCAGCACCGAGGAGACCCGAGCGTGAGCACGATCGACCTGAACGCGGATTTCGGCGAGGGCTACGGCGACTGGCGCCTCGGCGACGACGAGGTGCTGCTCGACGTCGTCACCACCGCGAACGTCGCCTGCGGCGGCCACGCCGGGGACCCCACGACCATGCGCGCCGCGCTGAGGGCGGCGGCCGTCCGGGAGGTCGCCGTCACCGCCCACGTGGCCTACCCGGACCTGCAGGGCTTCGGCCGGCGCTTCCTCGACATCGACCCCGCGGAGCTCACCGACCAGATCCTCGCGCAGACCGGCGCCCTGCAGGCGCTCGCAGCGGCCACCGGCACCCGTGTGCGCGGGGTGAAGCCCCACGGCGCGCTCTACAACGCGATCGCCCACCACGAGGCGCAGGCCGCGGCGGTGGTCACGGCGCTGCAGGAGCTCGGCGGGGAGCCGGCGCTGCTCGCCGCCCCCGGGTCCGTGGTCGCCGCCCTCGCCGAGCGCGCCGGCCTGCCCGTGCTGCTCGAGGGCTTCGCGGACCGCACCTACACCCCGGCGGGCACGCTCACCCCGCGCCGCGAGGCGGGCGCCGTGCTCTCCACCGCGGAGGAGGTCACCGCCCAGGCGCTCTCCCTCGCCCGCGACGGGCAGGTGCGCACGACGGACGGCACCGTGATCGACCTGCCCGTGCGCACCCTCTGCCTGCACGGGGACACACCGGGCGCGGTGACCCTGGCCCGCGCGGTGCGCGAGCGGCTCGAGGCGGAGGGCATGACGATCCGGGCGGCGCTGTGAGCCCCGGGGAGCATCTCCCGCCGCCGCAGGATCTCCGCCCCGCCGGGGAGGCCGCCGTGCTCGCCGTCTACCCGGACACCGCCGACGTGCTCGGGGCCGCGAGCGCGGTGCGCGCCCTCGCCCCCGCCGCGCTCGCGGACCTCGTCCCCGCCGAGCGCACCCTGCTGCTGCGCGGCACGAGCGGCGCCGACGCGCGCACCCTCGCGGCGCTCCTCGAGCACCTCCCTCCCGCCCCCGCCGAGGACGCGGCGGCGCAGGAGGTCGAGATCCCCGTGGTCTACGACGGGGAGGACCTCGCCGAGACCGCCGCGCTGCTGGGACTCGAGGTCCCCGCCCTGGTCACGGCGCACACGGGGACCCTGTGGACGGCGGCCTTCGGCGGCTTCGCGCCCGGCTTCTCCTACCTCGTACCGCAGGCGGAGGGCGAGGGCCCGCGCTGGCAGGTGCCGCGCCGCTCCTCCCCGCGCACGACCGTCCCGCCCGGCTCTGTCGCGCTCGCGGCCGGCTACTGCGGCGTCTACCCGCGCTCCTCCCCCGGCGGCTGGCAGCTCGTGGGCCGCACCGACGTGACGCTCTTCGACCCCGAGCGCACACCGCCCGCCCTGCTCGCACCGGGCACGCGCGTGCACTTCCGGGCCCGGCGCGATCGGGTTCTCGCGGGATCGGCGGCAGGTCCGACGGCGGCGCCGGCGGGAGCGCGCCCCCGCGGCCTCGCCGGCACCCCGGTGGGTGCGGCGGCGACGAGCGGCGCCGCCTCCGCGCTCGAGCTCGCCCGGCGGGAGGCGGCCGCCGCCCGCGAGCGCCTCGCCGCCCTCCGCGCCGCTCCGCGGAGACCGGAGGCGGGCGACCCCGGGAGCCGGGGCGTGAGTGGCCGGGAGGCCGCGCGCGAGAGATCTGCGGGCCGAACCGGTGTGCTTCCGGTCGCGGCCGGCCGGTCGCTCGAGGTGCTCGCGCCCGGGCCGCTGCTGCTCGTCGAGGACGCAGGACGACCCGGCCGCGCCTCGATCGGCGTGAGCAGCTCCGGGGCCTTCGACCGGGGAGCGCTCGTCAGCGCGAACCTCGCCGTCGGCAACCCTCCGCACGCCGCGGCGCTCGAAGGGCTGCTGGGGCCGCTGCGGCTGCGGGCGTCCGCCCCGCTCGTGATCGCCCTCGCGGGGGCGCCGGCACCGGTGACGATCCTGCGCGGCGACCCGGACGAGGAGGACCGCGAGGTCCCGGCGGGCGTCTCGGGCGGGCGTGCGTTCGCGCTGGACGCCGGGGACGAGCTCACGATCGGTCCCGCCGCCTCGGGCCTGCGGATCGTGCTCGCCGTGCGCGGCGGGATCACGGGGGTGGTCGGCGCCGGGGGCATCGGGCAGGACGACGGCGCGCAGGGTCGCGACGCGGACGGCGGCGGTGTGCAGGGACCCGTGCTCGGCTCGCTCTCCCGGGACACGCTCTCCGGGCTCGGACCGGCGCCCCTCGGCGCAGGCGATCAGCTGGGGATCAGCCCCGAGCACGGCCTCGACGCCGTGCCGGCGCTCGGCGCGGGACCCGTCGCCGGGCCCGACGCCGACTCCGCCGTCGGCCCCGCATCCGGGACCGAGCACGATGACGACAGCGACAGCGACAGCGACGACCCTGCTGCCGACCCCGCCCCGGCACCCCGCCCGCCGCTCGAGGTGCCCGTCGTCCTCGGCCCCCGGGACGTGCTGCTCGGCGAGGCCGCCGTGAGGGCGCTCCGCACCACGACCTGGACGGTGCGCAGCGACTCGGACCGGGTGGGCGTGCGCCTGGACGGGCCACCGCTGCCCGTCCCCGAGGGCGCCGCGACCCTGCCCAGCGAGGCGATGCTCCCGGGTGCCGTGCAGGTCCCGCCCTCGGGCCTGCCCGTCGTGTTCGGGCCGGACCATCCCACGACCGGCGGCTACCCCGTGATCGGTGTGGTCACCCGGGCCGGGCTCGATCAGCTCGCCCAGGCCGCGCCGGGCACGCGGCTGCGCCTCGTCGCGGTGGATCCGCTCAGGGTGCGAAGCCGTTGATCCGGGCGCGCGCCTCGTCCCGGGTCGCGCCCACGCCGCGCTCGGGCAGCGCCGCGCCGGGCAGCGCCTCCGCGAAGGGCACGCCGGCGCCCACCATGCCCCGGTGCATCACGGCCAGCAGGTCCTCCGGCCGGCCGCGGTAGGCGAAGGCCCACAGCTTCCCACCGCGCACCGTGTCCGGCGGGGAGTCGAACATCGACGCGAGCGCACCGCTGCGACGGCGCACGGCCTTCGCGGGCGGGCCGTCGAACAGCAGCCCGCGGCGCGACTGCGGGAAGTAGAACAGGGTCGAGCCGAACTCGCGGCCCGAGACCTTCGAGAAGCGGCCGACGTCGCTCACGCACGTGACCCCGCGCGGCTCGATCGCCCCGTACGGGATCACCGACGGGGACAGCAGCGGGAAGAAGCGGCCGATGACGACGCCTCCCTCGCACAGCACCAGCCGCACGTCCGTCAGCAGCCACCACAGCACCAGCCCCACGAGCAGCGGGATCGCCGCGCCCCACGCCTTCGTCAGCACGTCGAGGTTCTGGTTCACCCCCACCGAGACGAGGATGACCAGCGCCATCGCGATCCACAGCAGGTGCCACCACAGCGGGAAGGACTGCCGATAGGTGCGCAGGGGTCGACTCAGACCGTGACGGCGGGCCAGTCGGGCGGCCTTCCCCACGCTCAGCCCTCCTCCGCCTCGACGAGCCAGGCGGCGAGGCCGAGCAGCTCCTCGCGGGAGAGGCCCTTGACCGTGATCTCCGGGGCCTCCGCCTCGGGGTCGTCGACCTGCTGGGCGAGCAGCTCGCTGCTCGTCGCGTACAGCATCAGCTGCTTCACGGCGTCGGAGCGGGTGGAGAGGGAGGAGAGGATCGTGATCGCGCGGGCGTCGGCCAGACGCTGCGCCATCGACGCCCCCTCGCGGAGGTCCGCGTCCTGCAGCACGACCGGCTCGGTGGGGCCGGAGGCCACCTGGTCCTGGTCCACGAGGTGCGCGATCCGGGCGGGCACCGCCTCCTGGCGCAGGGAGCGGAAGTGGTGCAGGCCGGAGCCGGTGACCTCCTCCTCGAGCACGCCCTCGGGGTGCACGAAGTAGTACAGGCGATGCGTCTGGAGACCCGCCTCCTCGCTGCGCACCTGCGTCTCCGCGGAGGCGATCAGCCGCGCGGTGCGGCGCAGGACGAGCACCCCGTCGATCGCCGGCTCCACGAGCCAGCGCCGCTCCCCGGTTCCCTCGTCCTCCCCGACGGCGACGGTCCCCGCGGCGAGCAGGCTGCGCACGCCCGCGGTCGCGAGCAGGGCACGCTGCTCCTCGTGCTCCTCCGCCCACGGGAGGGCGACCGGCTGGGTGCGCAGGTGACCGTCGAGGCCCAGCAGCTGCTCGTCGCTGAGGGACACGATCTCCTGCGGCTCCTCCGCCTCCTGGGAGCGCTCCAGGACGGCGAGCGCGCTCGCGACGTCGTAACGGCTGTACTCGATGGGCGCGTCCGGGCCGGAGCTGCGGCCCACGCCGTAGGGGAAGCCCTGGTCGGGCCCGGGGGCGGTGGTCGTCTCGGTCATGGGGAGTCCTCGCGATGGTGGGGCTCGAGCGTCGGGCGGTCCGCGCTCAGGATGTCAGAAGATCGATCCGATGGGATCGGAGATGAAGTCGCCGACGCCCTCGACCGCGTCGCCCACGGCGTCGGTCGTCGCGTCCCACGCCTTGCCCGCGGTGTCGCTGATGGTGTCCCAGTTCTCGACGATCGCCTTGCCCGCGTCGATGCCGAGCGAGATGCCGCCGGCCACGAGTCCCACCCCCGCGACGATCGGCGCCGCCGGGCCGGTGAAGGGCGCCGCGAGCAGCAGGCCGCCGCTGAGCGTGCTGAGCCCGCCCGCGGCCACATCCCAGCCGTCCTCCGCGGTGACCATCTGGTGGATGCCCATGCCGATGTCGAGCACCGGCAGCGCCTTGCCGAGCACCTTGCCGGCCCCCTTGACGACCCCGGAGTCCAGGATCCCCTCGGCGACGTCGGCGACCCGGGTCCAGCCCTTGCCATGCAGGAAGTCCATGATCTTGCCTGAGGGAGCCCGGGTCCGGTCCACCAGCTCGTCGATGAACTGCTGGTTGACCAGCCCCTTCAGCCCCTCATAGCCGGCCTCGCCGAGCTTCGCGAGATCCCGGAAGAGCTGGAACGCCTTGACGCCCTTCCCGATCGTGGAGATCGCCTTGCGCAGATCGTTCAGGCCGCCCTTCACGGAGTCGAAGAGGTCGCCGATCGTGTCGAGGAAGCCACCGCCGCCGTCCTCGCCGGATGCCTCGTCCTGCTGCTCGGCCTGCTCCTCGAGCTCGCCGCGGCGCCGCCCCACGCCCTCGGAGGTCTCGCCGAACTGCGCGCTCACGCCCGTCCATCGGTCGCGGAAGGCATCGGCGTCCCCGCCCTGCCAGATGTCCTCCCGCAGCACGGCGGCGTCGAGCTGGTCCCGCAGCTCCGCCAGGCGCCTGCTGCGGTCCTCGAACACCCCCGCCACGTCGCGCAGCGCGTCCGTGTCCGCCCCGTAGAAGCCCGCCATGTCTCTCCCCCGCCGTCATGGTCCGCGGGGAGTCCCGCGGCCTGCACGCACCCTACGGCGAGCGCGCCCGCCCGGACCATGGGGAGAACTCCCCGCGCGGGTGACACGATGGGCGCATGCCGCGACTGCTGCCCGATCCCGCCTACTTCGCGACCCTGCCCAAGGTCATCACCTCCGCCGCGGTGATCCTGCGCGACGAGCGCGGCCGCTTCGTCATCGAGAAGCCGAACTACCGCGACCACTGGCTGCTGCCCGGCGGCGGCGTCGACCCGGGCGAGGACCCTCGCGGCTGCGCCCGCCGCGAGGTGCAGGAGGAGCTGGGCCTCGACGTCGAGATCGGCCGCCTGCTCGCCCTGAACTGGGTGCCCTCGCGCGCCGCCGCGGGCGCCCCGATGGGCGTGCACTTCGTGTTCGACGCCGGGGTGATGCCCGCCGCGGAGCTCGAGGCGCGGATCGTCCCCCAGGAGGCGGAGCTCGACGACTGGCGCCTCGTCGAGGAGTCCGAGGCGCATCTGCTCTCCCCGTGGGGCGCCGCCCGCGCCGAGCGCGCCCTCGCCGTGCTGCGCGGCGAGGCGGAGGTCGATCTCCTCTCCCCGCCCGTCGGCTGAGCCGCCCCGCCCCATGACCGGGGTGCGCGCGGGTTCCGGCGATGCGGGATCATGGCGCTCGTCCTTCCCCGTCCTCACCCCTCCCCTCCTCCGGAGCCGATGATGTCCCCGACCTCCGCCGCCTCGAGCGCCGCGCCCCTCACCCGGGCCGAGCGCCTCGACCGCCTTCCCTTCACCCGCCGCCACGGCCGCCTGCTCGGCGCGTCGGGGATCGGCTGGGCGCTCGACGCGATGGACGTCGGCCTCGTGTCCTTCGTCATCGCCGCGCTCACCGTGCACTGGGGCATCGACAAGGCCGACGGGTCGCTCATCGCCTCCGCGGGCTTCGCGGGCATGGCGATCGGCGCGACCGTCGGCGGGCTGCTCGCGGACAGGATCGGCCGGCGCAGCGTCTTCGCGCTCACCCTCCTGGTCTACGGCATCGCGACCGGCGCCTCCGCCCTCGCGGGCGGTCTCGCCGTGCTCATCGCCCTGCGTTTCATCGTGGGCCTGGGCCTCGGCGCGGAGCTGCCCGTCGCCTCGACCCTCGTCTCCGAGTTCGCGCCCCGCCGGATCCGCGGCCGCGTCATCGTGTGGCTCGAGGCGTTCTGGGCGATCGGCTGGATCCTCGCCGCGCTCATCGGCACGCTCGTCGCGGCGAGCGGCCCCTCCGGCTGGCGCTGGGCGCTTGCGATCGGCATGGTCCCGGCGCTCTACTCGCTCGTGATCCGCGTGGGCATGCCCGAGTCGGTGCGCTTCCTCGAGGGCCGCGGCCGGCATGCGGAGGCGGAGCAGGTGGTGCGGCAGTTCGAGGAGTCCGCCGGGTTCACCGACGCCGACCACCCCACCGAGGAGGACACCTGGAGCGCCGGCGCGGAGGCCCCCGCCCCGCGGCACGAGAGCATCTGGAGCCGCGGCCTGCGCGGGCGCACCGCCGCGCTGTGGACGGTGTGGTTCTGCATCAACCTCTCCTACTACGGCGCCTTCATCTGGATCCCGACGCTGCTGGTGGAGCGCGGCTTCGACCTCACGAAGTCCTTCACGTTCACGCTGATCATCACGCTCGCGCAGATCCCCGGCTATGCGGTCTCCGCCTGGCTCATCGAGCGCCTGGGCCGGCGCTGGACGCTGACGATCTTCCTCGCGGGCTCCGCCATCGCGGCGGTCGCCTACGGCTCGGCCGGCTCCGAGACGGCGATCATCGTCGCGGGCTGCCTGCTGAGCTTCTTCAACCTCGGCGCCTGGGGCGCGCTGTACGCGATCGGCCCGGAGCTCTACCCCACCGCGGTGCGCGGCACGGGGACGGGCGCCGCCGCCGGGTTCGGCCGGATCGCCTCGCTCGTCGCGCCCTTCCTGGTCCCGGTGCTCGTGGTCGCGGGGAGCACGGTGCTCGCCTTCGCGGTGTTCGCGGCGACCTTCGGCGTCGCGGCGCTCGCGGCCTTCACGCTGCCCGAGCAGCGGGGGCGCGCCCTCGAGGACTGACCCGGCGGGGTTCCCGGGTGCGGTGCAGCGCGGGGTAGGCGCCAGCACGGTCCGGCACGGCATGGCCCGCCGCGAACCATGGGCACGGCGCGAACTATTGGCACGGCACAGACGATGGGCACCTCAGGGAGCATGTCGCGCAGGACATGCTCCCTGAGGTGCCCATTCTTTCGCTCGCTCCCGTAGCTGCGGCCGGCTCAGCGGCGGAAGCGGCGCCGGAGGATGCCGACGATGCCGCCGCGCTCCTTGAGGCTCGCGCGTCGGCCGCGCTCGGCACCTGAGGTCGGGACCGACGGGCGCCCGACGACCGGGGTGCCCGTCGCGGGCGTCGCCGCACGACGACCGTGGGCCGTGGCCGAAGCGGGAGCAGATCCCGCCGCGACGGTCCCCGCCGAGGCCGACGAAGCCGTGCCCGACGAGACCGTGCCGCTCGAGGCGGGGGCCGGGGCGGTCGGCGCCGCGTCGACGCCCTCGCCGGTCGTCGCGCTCTCGCCGCGGTGACGCTCCCGGCGCTCGGCGTCGGCCGCGTCGCGCTGCGCCCGCTGCTCCGTCTCCCGGGCCTCGCGGCGCAGGCGGCGACGCTCCCCCGGGCCCTCCACCATGCGGTAGAGCACGGGGACGATGACCAGGGTCAGCAGGGTCGAGGAGACGAGGCCGCCGATCACGACCACCGCGAGCGGCTGGGCGATGAAGCCGCCGTTGCCGGTGAGGCCCAGGCCCATCGGGATGAGCGCGAAGATCGTCGCGGCGGCGGTCATGAGGATCGGCCGCAGTCGCTTCGAGGCGCCCAGGTGCAGCGCCTCGTCCAGCCCCATGCCGTCACGCCGGTACTGGTTGACGAGGTCGATGAGCACGATCGCGTTGGTGACGACGATGCCCACGAGCATGAGCAGGCCGATCATCGAGGGCAGGCCCAGCGGCACGCCCGTGATGACGAGCAGGCCGAACGCGCCCACCGCGGCGAAGGGGATCGAGACGAGCAGCACGAGCGGCTGGATGAGGGACTTGAAGATCCACACCAGCAGCACGTACACGAGCAGGATCGCGGCGGCCATCGCGAGGCCCAGCTGCCCGAAGGTCTCGTTGATGTCCGCGGAGGTGCCGCCCAGGGTGGCCTCCGTGCCCTCGGGCAGGTCCGCCGCGTCGATCGCGGCGTTCGCGGCCTCGGAGACGGTGCCGACGTCGTCCCCGGCGGGGGTCAGGGAGATCGTCACGGTCTCCACGCCGTCCTTGGTGGAGATCGACGGGCGCGAGTCCTGCTCGGAGACCTCGGCGACGTCCGTGAGCGGCAGGCCCGGGGCGAGCTCGAGGTCCTGCAGCTGGGTGAGGGTGTCGACCTTCTCCCCCTGCTCGACGTAGATGTCGAGGTCGGAGTCGTCCAGGGCGATGGTGCCGATCGAGCCCGGGTAGAGCTGCGCGGCGACCATGCCGATCACGGCGTTCTCGGTGAGGCCCTTCTCCGCGGCGGCCGTGCGGTCCACGGTGACGACCGCGGTGGGCTCGTCGCCCTCGAGGTCGCTCGAGACGTCGGTGACGCCCGAGGGCAGCGGGTCGAGCTCGGCGAGGATCGCGTCGTTCGCCTTCTTGCGGTCCTCGGCGGTGGGGCCGGTGATCTCGATGTCCACGGTGGAGGAGCCGGTCGCGGAGCCGACGTCGGAGGACTCGACCTCGCCCGGATCGGGCAGGTCCTTCAGCGTGTCCACGAGCTTCTCGGTGAGGGCCTGCTGGTCCTCGACGTCGGTCGCCGTGGTGATCGAGTAGCTGATCGTGTTCTCGCCACCCGCGCCGCCGCCGAGGCCGGCCTGCGCGCCGCCACCGCCGATGGTGGTCTGCACGGTCTCGACGCCGTCGACGTCCATGAGCGCCTTCTCGGCGTCCGTGGCCTTGTCCGAGGACTGCTCGAGGCTCGTGCCGGCGGGGAGGGTCTGGGTGATCGAGGCGATGTTCTGCCCCGTGTCGCCGAGGAAGTTGACCGTCATCAGCGGGACGAGGAAGCCGGAGCCGATCAGCACGAGGATCGCGACGGCGACCGTGCCCAGGCGCCGCGGCAGCGAGTCGAGGGTGAGGTGGAGGATCGGGGCGTAGAGGCGGTGCAGCCAGCCCTTCTCCTCCTTCGCCTCGGCGTCCTCGCGGACCTTCGCCTGCTGGGCGGGATCGTCGGGGTCGGTGATGGCGGCGGCCGCCTTGGGCGCCCGCAGGAACCAGTAGGCGAGCACCGGGACGATCGTCAGCGACACCAGCAGCGAGGAGAGCATCGCGATCGCGACGGTCAGCGCGAAGGGCCGGAACAGCTCCCCGGCCATGCCGGCGACGAGCGCGATCGGCAGGTAGACGACGACCGTGGCGAGCGTCGAGGCGGTCACCGCGCCCGCGACCTCCCGCACGCCGTCGAGGATCGCCCGGCGTCGCGGCTTGCCGTAGGAGAGGTGGCGGGTGATGTTCTCGATGACAACGATCGAGTCGTCGACGACGCGGCCGATGGAGATCGTGAGCGCCGCGAGGGTCAGCATGTTCAGCGTGTAGCCGGAGACCAGCATGCCGATGAACGCGATGAGCAGCGACGTCGGGATCGAGATCGCGGTGACGACCGTCGGCCGCACGCGGCGCAGGAACAGCAGGATCACGCCGATGGCCATGAGCAGGCCCAGCGCGCCCTCCTCGGCGAGCGCGACGATCGACTCCTGGATGAACGGCGCCTGGTCGAAGACGACGTCGCTCTTCGCGCTGCCGCCCACGCCGGGGAGGAGGTCCGCCATCGTGTCCTCGACGCCCTTCGAGACGTCGACGACGTTGCCGTCGGCGGTCGCGGTGACCATGAGGACGAGCGACTCGCGGCCGTCGGTGCGGGAGATCGAGGTGGCGTCCTGGGTGGTGCGCTCGACCCTCGCGACGTCGCCGAGGGTCGTGACCTCGGGGGTCTGGCCGGGCGTCTGCGAGGTCGTGTCGGAAGAGTCCGCCGGCATGAGCACCATGGACTCGAGGTCCTTCAGGGAGCTCATGGACTTCCCGAGCACCACGTCGAGGCTGCGGTCGGAGTCGGTGACGGTGCCGCCGGGGGCGGAGAGGCCGCTGTCGTCCAGGGCGGTCTTGATGTCGTTGTCGGTGAGGCCCTTGGCGGTGAGCTCGTCCTCGTCCGGGGTGATGCGCACGATCTCCTCGGGGGCGCCGATTACGGCGACGGAGGAGACGCCGTCCACGCGCTCGAGCTCCTTGACGACCTGGGAGTCGAGGCGGTCGGCGAGCTCGGAGGGGTCGAGGTCCGAGGAGACGGAGAGGACCACGGCGGGGATGTCGCCCGAGCCGCCGGCGATGACCTGCGGGTCCGTGCCGTCGGGCAGCTGGTCCTCGATGCGGGTCAGCGCGGCGTCGACCTGGTTCGCGGAGCGGGAGACGTCCGTGCCGTAGGTGAGCTCGAGGGTGACCATCGAGGTGTTCGCCTGCGAGGTCGAGGAGGTCGACTCGACGTTCTCGATGCCGCTCACGGCCTGCTCGATCGGGGAGGAGATCCGCTCCTCGATCTGCTCCGAGGTGGAGCCCTGGGAGGTCGTGACGATCTGGATCTGCGGCAGCGAGACCGAGGGGATGAGCTCCTGGCGCATCGTCGACATGGCGAACACACCGACGATCGAGACCGCGATGCACACGAGCGCGATGAAGGCCCGGTTGTTCAGGCTGAGGTGGGCGAGACGATGCATGGCGCTCCCTGGGACTGCGGCCGACGGCGGCGACGCGACCGCACGGCCGCGACCGGGGGTCACGGCTCCGGAGGCCCCCGCCGGGTACTGTTCCACAGCCCGATGCGCCGCCATATCCGACGTCGGTAGGGGTTCGGTCACGATCCGCTGTGACGTTCCGGGGAGCCGCCACAATGGACGGGTGGCGCCACCCCCCTCCCCCTCCTCCCCCGCTTCCCCGTCCCCCACCCCCTCGCCGGGCGATCCCCGTGCCGCGCGCCGCGCGGTGGACCGCGACATCCTGCGCCTGGCCGTGCCGAGCCTCGGCGCGCTCGTCGCCGAGCCGCTGTTCGTCATGGCGGACTCCGCGTTCGTCGCCCGGGTCTCGACGACGGCGCTCGCCGGCCTCGGCATCGCCTCGACGGTGCTGATGACGGTCGTGGGGCTGTCGATCTTCCTCGCCTACTCGACGACGGCCGCCGTGGCCCGGGCGATCGGGGCGGGCCGCCGCCGGGAGGCGATCTCCCGCGGGGTGGACGCCTCCTGGCTCGCGCTGCTCATCGGGACGGTGTGCGCGCTCCTGCTCGCGGTTGCCGGGCCGTGGCTGCTCGCCCTGTTCGGTGCGAGCCCCGAGGTCACCGCGCAGGCCGTGATCTACCTGCGGATCTCCGCCTTCGGCCTGCCGGCGATGCTCGCCGTGCAGGCGACGACGGGCCTGGTGCGGGGCATGCAGGACGCCCGGCTGCCGCTCGTCGTCGCCGTGGGCGGCGCGATCCTCAACGTGCCGCTGAACGCGCTGCTGATCCTCGGCCTGCAGCTCGGGATCGCGGGCAGCGCGATCGGCACCGTCATCGCGCAGTGGCTCATGGCGCTCGTGCTGCTCGCGGCGGTGCGCCGCTACGCGCGGGGTGCGGGGGTGAGCCTGCGGCCGGACCTCCACGGGGTGATGAGCACGGGCCGGGAGTCGGTTCCGATGCTCCTGCGCACCCTCAGCCTGCGCGTGGTGACGATCGTGACGGTCGTCGTCGCGGCGCGGCTGGGCGATGTGCAGCTCGCCGCGCACCAGCTCGCGACCACCGTGTTCATGCTGCTCTCCCTCGCGCTGGACGCCCTCGCCATCGCAGGGCAGGCGCTCACCGGCCGCTACCTCGGCGCGGCGGACACGAGAACCGTGCACGCGGTGACGAGCCGCCTGACCCGCTGGGGAGTGGGCGGCGGGGTCGCGGTGGGGCTCGTGCTGCTCGCGGCGAGCTACGCCGTGCCCGGGGTGTTCAGCCCGGATCCGCTCGTGCAGGAGAACCTGCGAGCGGCGCTGTGGGTGCTCGTGGTCGCCCAGCCGATCGCCGGGTACGTGTTCGTGCTCGACGGGATCCTCATGGGCGCCGGGGACGCCCCCTACCTCGCGCGGGCGGGGATCGTCGCAGCGGCCGCGGTCATGCCGGGCGCGATCGCGGTGGGCGTCGTCGCCCCGACCGGCCCGCTCGGCACGGCGCTGCTGTGGGTCGCGACGAACCTGCTGTACATGATCGCGCGCGCGATCACGCTGGGCCTGCGCACGCGCGGAGACGCCTGGATGCGCACGGGGGCCTGAGGGCGCCACCGCGCCGGTCCTCTCGACCGGCGGACGGCGATGTGTCGGGCCGACCCCCACAAGTAAGGTGACCCTTACTTAGCGGCATGCGACGGCGGCCGACACGGCGTCCCCGTCGGCCGACGTCCCCGTGTCCCGCCCCCGCGAAGGAGTCCCCGTGCCCGCCGATCAGCTCACCGACCTGCTCGACCCCGCGCGCTGGGATCCGCTCCCGCACCCGCCCGCGATGGAGTACCCGCTCCCGGTGCGCCGCCGCGACCCGCGCACCCTGCCGCCCGCCCCCGCGACCGGCAGCGCCCCCGAGGTCCTCTCCCGCGGCGCGGACGGCGTGCTGCTGCGCCTGCGGCACCGGGCGCCCCGGGCCCGCGCCGTCGCCCTCCACGCCTCCGGCTGGTGGCGGCCGCAGCCGGCCGACGCCCTCGACCTCGTGCCCGCCGGGGACGGCTGGTGGGAGATCGTGCTCGAGGCGCCCGCGGACTGGCGCACGAGCTACGGCTTCGTCGAGCACGACGGGCCCGGCGATCCGCCCTGGTGGGAGGCGGGGCTCAAGGCGCCCGGCGCGCCCGTGCACCCCGACGCCCTGTGCGCGCACCGCCACGGCGCGGCCCGCGGCGGCGCCGAGCGCTCCGTGCTCTCCCTCCCCTTCGACGGCCTCTTCCGCGCCGGCCGCGACGACGCCGAGACCCCTGCCGAGGTGCACGAGCTGCCGCTCGGTCCGGACGCTCCCCGCGTGCGCTGGTGGGTCCCGGAGGAGGCGGGGCCCGCGCCGCTGCCGCTGCTCGTCGTCACCGACGGCGCTGAGCACGTGGAGCAGCTGGGCACCCCGGAGCGGCTGCGCCGCGGCGTCGAGGCGGGCGTCCTGCCGCCCCTGGTCGCCGTCTTCGTCGACGCCGGTGAGCATCGCGGCGACGTGCTCGGGGTACCCGGCGGGCAGGCCCGCTGGATCCCCGAGGACCTCGTCCCGCGACTCCGCGCCGCGGGCCTGACCGCGCCAGGCGGCCGCCGCCTCGCCCTGACCGACGATCCCGCCCGCACGATCATCACCGGGGCCAGCTACGGCGGCCTCACCGCCCTGTTCACCGCCGCCCGCGCCCCCGGCACGATCGGCATCGCGATCGCGCAGTCCGTCTCCCTGTGGCGCTACCCGCGCGGCGCACTCGTCGGCCCGCTGCGGGAGGCCGCCGGCTACGCCCCGCTGCGTCTGCGGCTGCACGCCGGCCGCTTCGAGGGGTCCATGGCCGCCGACGCCCGCGCGCTCGCCGACGCCCTCGACGGAAGCGGCGCCGAGGTCACCCTCGACCTGCACAGCGGCGGCCACGACTGGGCCTGGTGGCAGCCGGCGCTGCTCCACGACCTCGCCGCCGAGCTCGGCCGCTGAACCCGGGCACGGTGCCCAGGCGGGCGGTGCATGCTCGGGGCACGGCCCGATCCCGGGCCATCACCTCAGCGAACGGAGCCCCCGCATGACCACCCAGCGAGTTCTCGTCGTCGGCGCGAGCGGCCTGATCGGCGGCGCCGTCGCCGACCTCCTCGAGCAGCGCGGCCACGAGGTCGTGCGCGCCTCCCGCTCCACCGGCGAGCAGGTCGACCTGACCGACGAGGCCTCCGTCGCGGACCTCCTGCGCCGCGTCACCGCCGCCGGGCCCCTCCACGCCGTCGTCGCCGCGACCGGCAAGGTCCCCTTCAAGCCCGCCACGGAGCTCACCGTCGAGGACTACCGCGCCGGCCTGCTCGACAAGGCGCTCGGGCAGATCGCGCTCGTCGTCCACGGCGCCCCGCTGCTCGCCGAGCGCGGCTCCTTCACGCTGACCAGCGGGATCCTCTCCCACTCCCCCGTCCCCACGGGCGCCGCGGCCTCCGTCGCGAACGGCGCGGTCGAGGGCTTCGTGCGCGCGCACGCGGCGACTCTCCCCGGCGGGGCGCGCATCAACGCGGTGAGCCCCAACGTGCTCGCCGAGGCGGAGGGCTACCACCCGAGCTTCCCCGGCTTCCTGCCCGTCCCCGCGGCCGACGTCGCCGCGACCTACGTGCGCGCCGTCGAGGGCGTCGAGACGGGCCGCGTGCTCGACGTCTGATCCCGCGGGCTCAGCGGCGCCACAGCTCCCGGGGGTCCCGGCCTGGCCGGAAGCCGAAGGACTCCACCATCGCGGCCGCCTCCGGGAAGCCGTGGGCCAGCGCCGCGGGCACGTGCGCGTCGCTGCCGAAGCTCACGGCGCGCCCGCCCTCCTCGCTCCACCACTGCGGCATCCACGGCCACAGGCGGCGCGTGTTCATCTCGAGCGCGCGGCCGCTGCCCGCGATCGCCCGCATCGCCGCCCGGATCTCCCCCTCGACGCGGCGCGGGTCCACCGGGCCGTGCTCCTCCTCCGGCCAATAGCGCAGCGCGTAGTCGAGGTGGGTGACGACCTCGAAGGGCTCGTCCCCGGCGACCAGCGCGGGCACCTCCGCGAGGTAGCGGCGCAGCACCTCCTCCGGGGGCAGGCGGCGGAACAGGGTGTTCGGTTCCGCCCGCCGGCCCTCGTGCTCGAGCGTGTGCAGGGAGCCGATGATCCGGTCGAACAGGCCCAGGTCCAGCTGCTGCCGCGCCGCTGCCAGGCGCAGGTGCGGCTGGCCGAACTCGAGGCCCGTGCCGATCCGCAGCTCGGGGAACGCCGCCCGGCAGCGCTCCACGCTCTCGAGGTAGCCGTCCACGTCGAAGCGCGGGACGGCGACGATCCCGTCGGCCCCGAGCAGGTGCTTCTCGTGCTCGTCGAAGTCCTCGTCGTCGCTGAACCAGGCGTCCTCGAGGTCGAGGTGCTCGGTGAAGAACAGCCCCGGCAGGCCGATCCGCACCGCGCGGGCGCAGCTCGCCTCCATCGTCCCGGCGGCGGCGGAGCCGGGACCGCCGGTGTCCCAGGAGAACTCGCTGTGCACGTGGCTGTCGGCGGGGAGACTCATGGCACGAGCCTGCCACGCTCCGATGGCGCCGACCGGCCGTGTCCGACGTCGGCCTCACGGCGATCCGGGCCGCCGTCGGGCGAGACCCGTCGCCGTCGGGCGTCCCGCCGCCGCTCAGCCGCCCGTGGCCAGCGGCTCGCCGTTGCGCAGCACCCGCACGTCCGTGCGCTCGGCGCCGTCGAGGAGGTCCTCGAGCAGGCGCTCCGCGGCCCGTCGGCCCAGCGCCGTCGCGACCCAGAGCGTGGTGCCGTCCGCCAGGCGCACGGGGCGCGCGCGGGCCTCGAGCGGGAGGTCCTCGAGGCGGCTGATCGCCCCGTCGCGCACCACCTGCGCGGAGCCCTCGACCGTCGCGACGATCCGGGCGACCTCCCGCACCGCCCGCACCGCGGGGATCGCGTGGCCCGTGAGATCGGCGGGGACGTCGGTGCCGAAGAGCTGGTAGGTGACCGTCCGACGGCGCACCGTGACCTTGCCGCGCAGACGGTCGTACCGCCATCGCAGCTGGTCACCGCGCCGTGAGCCGTTGCCGATGCTCGCCGTGCGCTCGATGTACTCCTCGCCGAGCACCGCGAGCAGCTCGTCGTCCAGGCGGCGCACGCGCGTGACCGTCGTCGACGTGTCCATGAGCCGGCGCACCTCCGCGCCGTCGATCGCGGAGAGCTCCGCGTCCAGGCCCCGCACCGTGCGCAGCCCGCAGGCCTGCACGAGCTCGAGGGCGAAGGCGACGCCCCGCTCCGAGCCCTCGGAGTCCTCCGGGAAGCGGCGCGCGAGGTACGCGGTGAGCGCCTCGACGTCGAGCAGCTCGACCTCCGGCGCCGTCGTCTCCTCCTCCGCGCCGTCCTCCGCGGCATCGGCATGATCGGCCGCGGCGGAGCCGGCGGGGTTCGCGAGCACCCGGTCGATCGCCACGAAGATCTCGTCGAGCGCGTGCCGGGCATCCGCCGCCGCCCCGAAGAGCTGGTCGATCGTGAGCCGGTCCAGGTCGCCGACGGCCTTGTAGCCCTCGCCCTTGTAGCGGCGGGCGTGCTCGAACTCCGCCCAGGCGTGCGCGGCGACCGTGCGGATCTGGATCTCGAGGCCGCCGAAGGTGCGGAAGTAGCGGTCGAGGCTCGACCCGCGCGGCGCGACCGGATGCTCGGCGTCCTCCCGCTCCGCGACCGCCACGAGGTGCGTCGAGTCGTAGCCGCGGCGCGCGGGCGAGGCCGTGTCACGCTCGCTCGTGTCGAGATCCTCCGCGAGCTCGAACTGCTCCCTGACAAGCTCCGACGCCCGCTCGCGATCCGTCGCCGAGTACATGATCAGCCGCACTGCGACCGTGTCCGTCACCTGCCGCAGCGGCTCCGTGTAGCCCTTCTGGCGGCACTTCT
Organism: Brachybacterium rhamnosum; assembly: GCF_039526185.1. Classification (NCBI taxonomy): domain Bacteria; kingdom Bacillati; phylum Actinomycetota; class Actinomycetes; order Micrococcales; family Dermabacteraceae; genus Brachybacterium; species Brachybacterium rhamnosum. The sequence goes on along the minus strand of NZ_BAAAIS010000002.1, from coordinate 886,646 downwards.
CGACGAAGGACTCGTAGCGCTTGGCGCGCGCCGTCACGTCATGGGCGTTGATCGACGCCTCGGAGAGCAGCCCCCGCAGCCCCTCCTCGACCTCGTGCGCCGCCTGCGGCAGCCACTCCCAGAGCGAGGCGTCGACGGGCGCCACGGCCTTGGCAGCCGTGTCGCCTGCGGCGGCGCCGCCGTTGCCGGTGGCGCCGCCGTTGCCTGCCGCCTCGCGGTTGCCGGTGCCGGTGGCGGTGGCGGTGGCGGTGGCGGTGGCGCCACCGTTGCCTGCCGCGCCGCCATTGCCGGCCGTGTCGCGGTTGCCTGCCGAGCCGCCGTTCGTCCGTCGTGCCATGCGGTCCTCCCCCTGTGCGTCAGCGCCCACCCTAGGCCCCCACCCCGACGTCGCCGTGGTCGGGCACGGGACGTCTTCGCGCAGATGTGGCCCGAATCGGGGGCACCTGCGCGATGACGTCCCGTGCGCTCGTGACTGATGGCGGCGGAGTCAGCCGAGGGGCACGAGATGCCGAGGCGCCGGTGGCCACGCGTCGTCCCTCCCCAGCCGGTCGCCGTCCACATCTTCATCACCCACCCGGACGCGCCAGGGCGCCCGGTGATCCCCTCACCCCATGCAGATCACCGGCGTCACCCATCACCGCGCCGTCCAGCCGGGGGACCACGCGAAGCACCTCGCCGCCGCCCTCGACGGGGGCACCGCGCAAAGGATCGGACCCTGGGTCATCGAGGACGGCGCCCCGGCGGATCTCGTCGCCCTGCTGACAATGGGCGTGCGCCCCACCTGTCTCGACGCCGCCTCGCTGCACGGTCTCTGGGTGCCCCCTCGGCTCGAGTCGGTGCACGTGTTCCGCCCGCGGATGGGACGGGGCACCCGCCTGCCCGACGCGGCGCCGCCGGCCGCGACGGCGATACCCCTTCGCCGGCGCCAGGGCCAGCCCGTGCCGAAGCTCCAGGAGAAGCAGATGCCGCTGCTGTTCCACGGGCCCGCCGCCCGCGCCTGGCCGGGAACCGATCCGGTGCCGAGCCTGCCCCTGGTCCTCGATCACGCCGCGAGGTGCCTGCCCTCGGTGGAGGCGGCGATCCTGTTCGAGTCCGCGATCGAGCGACGCCGCCTCACCCTCCATGACGCGCGCCGGATCGTCGCCGGCCTCCCGCACACCCCGCGCCGCACCCTGGCTCGGATCCGTCACGACGCGGGCTCGGGCACGGAGACTCGGGTGCGCTGGTGGTGCGAGGCGCAGCGGATCCCGGTGCGGAGCCAGGTTGTGGTGCCCGGCGTGGCGCGGGTGGACCTGCTGGTGGGAGAGTCCTGGATCATCGAGTGCGACAGCCGCGAGTTCCACGACTCCGAGGACGCCTACGAGTGCGACCGGGCCCGGGACCTCGCGCTGCGCTCGCGCGGCTACGTGGTCACTCGGCTCACGTGGAAGCAGGTGTTCCTCGAGTGGGCGGAGACCGAGGTCATGCTGCGCACCGTGCTCCGACACGGCGACCACCGGCGATGCCCCGCCGGCGGACTGACGGATCCGCGCGCCGGGCACCCGGGCCGGGGTGCCGCAGGAGGACGGGACGTCACCGCGCAGATCGGCCCCGAAACGGCGGGACCTGCGCGATGACGTCCCGTAGGCCGACGAGGGCCGGGGCCGTGGGCCGGGCCGACGGCGGCCGGGGCGGACCGGAGCCGGGCCCCGGCCCGGGCGGTCAGACGGCGGCGGGGACCTCCGCGTCCTCGCGGGCCGCGCGGGCGGCGGCGACGAGGTTGCGCAGGCTGGCCTCGGTCTCCGCGTAGGCGCGGGTCTTGAGGCCGCAGTCGGGGTTCACCCAGAGCCGGCGGGCACCGACCACGGCGCGGGCGCGGCGCAGCTGGTCCACGATCTCCTCGGTGGTGGGCACGCGCGGGGAGTGGATGTCCCACACGCCCGGGCCGATGCCGCGGGGGAAGGCGTCCGGGTCCACGGCCTCGAGGATCTCGCCGCGGGAGCGGGCGGACTCGATGGAGGTGACGTCCGCGTCCAGGGCGTTGATCGCGTCGACGACCACGTTGAACTCGGAGTAGCACAGGTGCGTGTGGATCTGCGTGGTGTCCTCGACGCCGGAGGTGGCGAGGCGGAACGAGCGCACCGACCAGTCGAGGTAGGCGGCGTGGTCCGCGCGGCGCAGCGGGAGCAGCTCGCGCAGCGCCGGCTCGTCGACCTGGATGATGCGGATCCCGGCGGCCTCGAGGTCGGCGACCTCGTCGCGCAGGGCGAGGCCCACCTGGTCGGCGGTCTCGCCGAGCGGCTGGTCGTCGCGCACGAAGGACCAGGCGAGGATCGTCACCGGGCCGGTGAGCATGCCCTTGACGGGGTGCGGGGTGAGCGACTGGGCGTAGGTGGCCCAGGGGACGGTGATCGGCGCGGGCCGGGACACGTCGCCGAAGAGGATCGACGGGCGCGTGCAGCGGGAGCCGTAGGACTGCACCCAGCCGTGCTCGGTGACCGCGAAGCCGTCGAGGTTCTCGGCGAAGTACTGCACCATGTCGTTGCGCTCGGGCTCGCCGTGGACGAGGACGTCCAGGCCGAGCTCCTCCTGCAGCGTGATGACGCGGGCGATCTCGTCCTTCATCGCCTGCTCGTAGCCGGCGGCGTCGAGCGTGCCGCGGCGGTGGGCGGCGCGGGCGCGGCGCACCTCCGTGACCTGCGGGAAGGAGCCGATGGTGGTGGTGGGCAGGTCCGGGAGGCCGAGGGCCTGGCGCTGTGCCTCCTCGCGCACCTCGTGGTCGGTGCGGGTGGAGTCCGCGTCGGTCACGGCGGCGGCGCGCTCGCGCACGGCCTCGTCGCGGACGCCTGCGAAGGTGCGCGGCACGGAGCGGGGGCCGTCCACGGAGCCCGGGGCGACCTGGCCGGCGGCGAGCTCGACGATCTCGGCGATCTTCTCGTCGGCGAAGGCGAGGGTCGCGACGAGCTCGGCGGGGAGGGAGGTCTCCCGGTCGAGGGTGTGCGGCACGTGCTGGAGGGACACGGAGGAGGAGACGGAGACGTTCTCGCCGTCGCCGCCGGCCTCGGTGATGCGGGAGCGCAGCTCGGCGAGGCGCGCGGCGGCGGTGGGCAGCTCGGTGCGCCACACGGTGCGGCCCTCGACGAGGCCCGCGACGATCCGGGTGGTGCCCACGCCGGTGAGCTGGGCGACGCTCGGCAGGTCACCGCGGGTGAGGTCGAGGTGCACGGCCTCGACGCCCGTGGCGAGGGCGGCGGCGAGCAGGTCGCCGATGCCGCCGTAGGGGGTGGCCAGGAGGATCGCGGGGCGGTCCTCGGAGGCGGCGAGACGGCCGACGGAGCGCTGCAGGGCCTCGGCGAGCTGGGCGGCGTCGAGGCGCTGGTCAGCGGCGAGCACCGGCTCCTCGATCTGGACCCAGGGGGCGCCGGCCTCGCGGAGGGCGGAGAGCAGCTGGGCGTAGACGGCGACGAGCTCGTCGAGGCGGTCCAGGGGGTCGAAGCCCTCGGGGGCGTCGTCGGCCGGCTTGGACAGGAGCAGGAGGGTCAGCGGGCCCACGAGCGCCGGACGGGTGCCCTCGCCGTCCTCGAGGCTCTCGCGGAACAGGTCGACGACCTGCGTGGACGCGACGTGGAGGTCGGTGTCCGGGCCGATCTCGGGAACGAGGTGGTGGTAGTTCGTGTCGAACCACTTGGTCATCTCGAGGGGGCCCTGCTCGGCGGTGCCGCGGGCGAGCTCGAAGTAGCCGTCGGTGCCGACGGTGCCGTCCGCGCCGAGCACGCCGGCGAGGCGGGTGGGGACGATGCCGGTCGCGACGGCGGCGTCGAGGACCTGGTCGTAGAGGGAGAACGACTCGGGTGCGGCGGAGGCGCCGGCGAGGCCCAGCTCGGCGAGGCGGGCGCGGGTCGCGCGACGCAGGGTGCGGGTGGCCTCGGCGAAGCCGTCCGCATCGAGCCGGCCGGCCCAGTAGGCCTCCTCGGCCTTCTTCAGCTCGCGGTCGGGGCCGATGCGCGGGTAGCCGATCGGCAGGGCTGCGGGGAGGGCGGGGACGGTGGGGGTCATCGGAGATCTCCTGCGGTGGGTGCGGACCAGCGGTCCAGGTCGAGGGCGTCGAGCACGTCGAGGGCCTCGACATGCCGGTTGAAGGTGAACAGGTGGAGGCCGGGGGCGCCGGCGTCGAGCACGCGCGCCGCGAGACCCGCCGTGTGCGCCACGCCGATGCGGTGGCGCTCGGCGTCGTCCCGGGCGTTCTCGAGGGAGTGGAGCAGCTCGCGGGGCGCCTGCACCCCGGAGAGCTCGGCGAGCCGGGCGAGCCGGCGCGGGTTCGTGGCGGGCACGAAGCCGGGGACGATCGGCAGGCCGATGCCGGCGGTGCGGGCGCGCTCGACGAAGGTCTCGTAGGCACTGGGGTCGAAGAAGACCTGCGTGATCGCGAAGTCCGCGCCGGCGCGCTCCTTCGCCATGAGCACCTCGAGATCGTGCTGGGCGGTGGGCGACTCGGGGTGGCGGTGCGGGTAGGCGGCGACGCCCACGCTGAGGCGGCCGCCGGCGAGGGCGGCCGTGCGCTCCCGCTCGACGGCGCGGATCAGCTCGACGAGGGGGCGGGCGAAGGGGACCTCGTCGTCGTCCAGCCGATGCCCCTCGGGCTGGTCGCCGCGCAGGGCGAGCACGCCGCGCACGCCGCGGTCCAGGAGCGCACCGACGATCGCGGCGAGCTCGGCGCGGGTGGAGCCGATCGAGGTGAGGTGGACGAGGGGGCGCAGGGTGGTCGCGTCGAGGAGGTGCTCGGTCACCTCGAGCACGCGGTCGAGGTTGCCCTGACCGGTCTTCGAGGTCACGGAGACGTAGTCGGGGGCGGTCTGCTCGAGGGCCGCGATCGTGGTGCGCAGGCGCTCGAAGGACACGTCGCTGCGCGCCGGGAACAGCTCGTAGCTGAGGGCGGGGCGGCGGCGTGCGGGAGCGGCCGGGGCACGGTCGGGCAGCGTCGAGGTGGCGGACATGGCGGCGAACCTACGAGGCGCGCGGGGCCCGGGGGAAGGAATGTGACGGCCTGTGCCGAAGGTGGCGCGGTGCGTCGTCGTGTGACGTGCGAGCTCCTCCATGAACCCGCTGGTGACGGGCCCGGACAGCACGACGCGCCGGCCCCCGAGGGGGACCGGCGCGTCCTGGCCTGCGGCGCGGGGCCGCTCCGGGTCAGCGGTTGTTGAGGTAGGTCTGCAGCGCCTTGGTGGTCGCGTAGGACGAGCGGAAGTCCCACACGCCGTTCTTCTTCAGGCCCATCTTCTGGCGCAGCTTGCCGGTGGTCTCGGAGCCGATCTTGCCGTCCGCCTTCGCGCCGACCTTCTTCTGGAGGGCCTTGATGTCCGAGGTCGAGAGCGAGCCGTCCGCCGTCACGCCGACCCACTTCTGGAGCTCACGGGTGGTCTTCGGGCCGAACTTGCCGTCGACGACGAGCGTGCCGGAGGAGACGCTCTCGCGCACGCTGTCACGGCTCGCGGAGCCGGAGCTCGCGGAGCCGGAGCTCGACGAGCTCGACCCCGAGGGCTGCGCGTTGGCGTCGGCGCCGCCGTTGGAGCGGGTGAGGCCGGCCTTCTTACCGCACACGGGCCAGGCGCCGGGGCCCTGGGTCTTGAGGGTGCGCTTGGCGACGGCGATCTGCTCCGCCTTGGTGGCCTTGTCCGCGGTGGACGCGTAGGCGGTGCCGCCGAAGGCCTTCCAGGTCGACTTCGAGAACTGCACGCCGCCGTAGTAGCCGTTGCCGGTGTTGATGGACCAGTTGCCGCCGGACTCGCACTGGGCGACCTTGTCCCACACGGAGTCGTCGGCGCTCGCGATGCCGGCGCCGCCCACGGAGAGGCCGGCGGCGATCACGGCACCGCCGGTGGCAGCAGCGACCTTGGGCGCCACGCGGGCACCGCGGAAGTAGACGGCGCCGCCGTCGGCGCGGTGGGTGTTGGTGGTGGCCATGGAGGACTCCTCGGGGGAAGCGGCTCGGGGAAGCGGGGTAAAGGTCGAGCAGTGCCGGGGGATCAGGTGCGCGGGCTCATGACCTGCACGCCTGCGGCGAGCTCCCGTCAAGCGTGCAGGTCGCCCACCCCGGGGGCCAGGCCTGGTGACCTATTCCGAATCCACGCTTTGCCAAACTTTTACCGATAATGCGCGGCGCGGCACCATTTCCGCGAATCACAGCGGTGTCATTCTCCGCGCCCGCCCGCGCGGGCTCCCGGCCGGGTGCTCAGCCGCAGACGAGCACCGTCGGGTCCTCGGCGTCCTCCATGGATACCGTCAGCTCACCGGTTCCGGCATCGACGCAGATCGCCGCCTCGGCGTCGACCGACGCTGTGAGCTCGCCGCCCGGCGTGAGCACCATCCGCACGCTCGGGAGGAAGCGCACAGTCTGCGCGGGCGAGCCGGTCGCGTCCGGGGTGAAGCGCGCCTCCCCCGCATCCGTCGCCCCCACGAGCCAGCTGTCCACGCCGTCGAACGTGGTCAGGAGTCCCGGAGGCGCGGTGAGGATCTCCCAGGTGCCCGGCTCGGAGGCGTCCGAGCCCGTCGCGGCGAAGGGGCATCCCTCCGGCGCCGCGGTGGTGCTCCGTGCGCACTGGGCGATCAGGTCGGTCGCCTCCTGCGTGGCCGCGCCGTCCGCGGTGAGCTACATCGTGAGCATCACCGGTGAGCGGGACGGCGTCCGCGCACCGGGCAGGTCCGCCCTGAGCATCTCCGGCACTCCTCGGACGAGGCCGTTGCGGCTGGCGGCGGCGAGGTCGTAGCTGCCGGCCGGCAGCTGGAGCGTGGCGACGACCCCGGTGCCGCTCAGCAGCGCCACCGCCTCCGGCGCGGCACCGTCGGGCACCGCCGCGGCGGCGTCCGAGCGCGCCTGCTCCGCGTCCTCGGGCAGCGGCACCTCCACGCCGCTGATCTCCAGGTGGTCCGCACCCAGCGGGACGCCCACGGAGACGGACTGCAGCGCGACGGGGTCCAGCACCCAGGACCGCGCCCGGAGCGGGCCGGCGCCCTCGGCATGCGCGGCGAGGGCGAGGGTGCCCGGCTTCGCGCCGTCGGACCAGGTCACGGTGCTGGTGACGGTCGCGGTGTCCCCCGAGATGCTCACGCCCTCGAGGTCGTACCCGGTCACCCGACGCTGCGCGCCCTGCAGCACGGCGTCGACGAGGCCGACGGGGCTCGCGTCCGGCGTCGCCGCGAGATGCTCCTTCAGCACGCCGGCGTCCCCGGCGACGAGCGCGTCGAGGTACTCGCGGGCGGCCCGCTCGGGGGTGCGCGGGTTCATCAGCACGAGCGGGATCGCGATGACCAGGGCGAGGACCAGGGCGACGCCGCCCCAGACCCGCACGGCGCGGCGTCGGCGCGCGGGCGTGGGAGCCGAGTCCCCGCGGTCGGCCGCGGCTCCGCTCCGCGCATGCCCCGCCACGGGGCCGTCGGACGCATCGGCGCAGCCGGCTCCGCCAGCGGCGTCGACCCCATCAGCCCCGTCGGCGTCGGCCCAGCCCAGAGGGATGGCCCGGCGATGCCCCCCGGTCCCCGTCGGCCCCTGCGTCCCCGGCCGCCGCCGCGCCCTCACAGCGCTCCGGGGGCGGACTTCTCGCGGTTGCGGTCGATGATGCTGACCCCCATCGCGGCGAGCGTGAGCACCATGATGATCACGGCGACCATGATGAACGCCTCGAGCCACGAGGTCCCGGACTCGGTGAGGGAGAAGAGGATGCCGGGGATCATCGCGGTGCCGATCGCGGCGCCCACGCGCTGGCCCAGCTGCAGGATGCCGCCGGCGACGCCGCCGTAGCGGGGGTCCACGGCGTTGAGGGTGAGTGTCTGGTTCGGCGAGATCGTCATGCCCTGGCTGACGCCCATGAGGGTGAGCGGCACGGCGAGGAACCAGAACGGCAGCCAGCCCCATTCGACGGGGCCCACGGCGAGCGCGGTGCCGAGCAGGCCGCAGAAGGCGACGGCGAAGCCGATGATCACGAGCCGCCGGCCCATGGCGAGCACGCGTCGGCCGGCGACCTGAGAGCTGATCGCGGCGGCGATCGACGAGGGCAGGCCCAGCAGCGACGCTTCGAAGGCCGTGTGGTGCAGGTGCATCTGCAGGTAGAGCGGCACGATGATCCACACGCTCGTGGCGCCCAGGAAGTAGATGGAGACGATGAGGATGCCGTTGCGGAACGGGCGGCTCGAGAAGATCGCCGGGTCCACCATCGGCGGCCGGCCCTGGGAGCGGTAGCGGTGCTCCCACGCCCACCACAGGCCCAGCACCACGAGCCCGACGGGGAAGGTCAGCCACACGAGGGCGCTCGCGCCGCGCTCGAGGAACGGGAACATGACGCCGAGGATCGCGAGGGTCAGCAGCGCGGTGCCCACGGGGTCGAGGTCCGGCAGCCGCTTCGAGCGCACCGAGTCGCCCGGGATGATGAGGAATGCGCCGATGATCCCGGCGACGCCGATCGGCAGGTTGATGAAGAACATCCAGCGCCAGCCGGTGTCGTTCCCCAGCAGCTGGATGAGCGCGCCGCCCAGCACGGGGCCGAACGCGGTGGCGACGGCGACGGCGGTGCCCAGCAGCGCGAAGGCGCGGGCGCGGTCGTGGCCGCGGAAGTGCTTCTGGATCAGCGCGACCGTCTGCGGGTTCAGCAGTCCCGAGCCGATGCCCTGCAGGATGCGGGACACGTTGAGCACCTCGATGCTCGGCGCGAGCCCGCTGAGCAGGGAGCCCACGGTGAAGATCGCGACGCCCGCGATGAAGATCCGGCGGCGGCCGGTCGCGTCGCCGAGGCGGCCCGCGGGCACGAGCAGCACCGCGAAGGCGAGGGCGTAGCCGGAGATGACCCACTGCAGTGCGCCGCTGTCCGCCTCGAAGCTCGTCCCGATCGCGGTGAGCGCGACGTTGATGACGCTCATCGCCACGAGGGCCATGAACAGCGGGGCGATGAGGACGGCGAGCAGGGCCTTGCGGCGCACCGGAGGGGTCGGTGCGCTGGGATCGGGTATCACCACAGAAGCATAGGCCGGGCGGCGTCGGTCGCGGCAGGCCCCTCGCCGGGTCCCCCGTGCGTCGGACCCGATCGCGTCGAAGGTCGACGAGGTCCGTCCGCAGGTCGGGACCGTCCACAGCGCTCTGTGAGCATGCACCTCGCGGCGGTACCGTCGAGCCGTCCACGTTCGAAGGAGCAGTCATGAGCGTCCCGCCGTCCTCCGGCCCCCAGTGGGATCGGCCCGCCGTCCCCACGCCCTACGGGCAGGGTCCCGCCGCCGGCTCCCCCGGTGCGCCCTCCGGCCCCTACGGTCCCGGCGGCCCCGGCAGCCCGTCCGGTCCCGGTGGGCCCGCGGGCCCCGGCGGTCCCCTCGGTCCGGGCGGTCCGACGGGCCCGCAGGGCGGTCGCACCGACGCACCGAACCTCGTCAACGGCGCGACGACCCATGGGGTCATGGGCCGGCGCGGCATGCGCCACCCGTGGGAGATCCCGATGGTGGTCATCGCGGCCGTGATCTCGGTGCTCACCGTCCTCGCGCTGATCTCCATCGGCATCATCACGATCTGGCTCGCCGCCCGCGGTGACGACTGGGAGTCCCTCGGCTTCAACCCGCTCGTGGTCCAGATCGCCGCGATCGTGCTGTCGCTGCCGCTGCTGCTGTGGATCCAGCGCGCCCTGATCTACGCCCAGATGCGCGTGTTCGGCGTGCGCATGTCCCCCACCCAGTTCCCCGAGGGGTACCGGATGGTCGCGCAGGCCGCGGAGGAGTTCGGCCTGCGGCGCGTGCCGGATGCGTACGTGCTCGCCGGCAACGGCACGATCAACGCCTTCGCCTCCGGCCACGGGTTCCGCCGCACGGTCGTCGTCTACTCGGACCTGTTCGAGGTGGGCGGCACGGTGCGCGACCCGGAGGCGCTGCGCTTCATCATCGGCCACGAGGTGGGCCACCTGGCCGCCGGCCACGTCTCCTACTTCCGCCTGCTGTTCACGCAGCTCGCCTACCAGATCCCCTTCGTGGGCATGGCGCTGTCCCGCTCGCAGGAGTACACCGCGGACAACTACGGCTACCTCCACACGCCCGAGGGCTCGTGGGGCGTGATGGGCGTGCTCGCCGGCGGCAAGTACCTCAACGCCGAGGTCAACGTGCACGAGCTCGCGGATCGCGCCGCGAGCGAGAAGGGCTTCTGGGTGCACCTGACCCAGTGGCAGTCCACGCACCCGGTGAACACCTGGCGCGCGCACGCCCTGCGTGACCGCTCCGCGCCCGGCCGCATGTTCATCCGGCCCGGGAAGCGCCTGTTCGAGGGTCCGCTGCCCGCGGGCTCGACCTTCTCCGGTCCCTACCCGACGCCGTCGGAGGCGCTCGGCATGCTGGCCCAGGCGGATGCCGTCCGTCCCGCGGGCAGCGGGGACCAGTGGGGCCGCTTCGTGGGCGGCGACTACTCCGCGCGTCCCTCGATGCGGCAGATGCAGCAGGCGGCGCCGCTGCTCGCCCGCCGGGTAGGCTCGATCGCGCCGGAGGGCCCGTCCGGTCCTGCGGGGCCGACGGCGCCCCCGACCGGGCAGGGTGGTCCGACGGGCGGTCCTGCCGGTGGTCCGACGGGCGGTCCCTTCGGCGGCCCGTCGAACGGCCAGGCTCCCACCGGCGGCTACGGTGCGGCCCCGGCCGGCGGGTACGGCCAGTCGTCGGCCCCGGCGGCCCCGGAGGACGACTCGATGTACGGCGCCACCCGGATCTCCCGTCCCGGCGAGACCGCGGACCCGTACGGCCAGGGCGGCGACCCCTACGGCCAGGCGCGCCCGTCGGACCCGTACGCCCAGGGCCCGCAGCACGGTGAGGACCCGTACGGCCAGGGCCCCGGCTCGTCGGCGCCCTCGGGCCCGGCGCCCTACGGCGGCTGAGCACCGGCCCCGGAACGGGCCCGGCACGACGGCCCCGTCCCTGCATCGGCAGGGGCGGGGCCGCCCGTGTGAGGAGCGGTGCCGGGCGGGGCATCAGCGGAAGAGGCGACCCAGGATCCGGCGGCGGGGTGCCCGGTAGGGCGGGTAGATCGTGCGCAGGGTGTCCGGGCGCAGCGGCTTGCGGACGATCGGCTTGGCGTGCGTGAACGCCTCGAAGCCGGCCTTCCCGTGGTACGCGCCGTGGCCGGACTCCCCCACCCCGCCGAAGGGCATCGCCGTGGTGCCGAGGTGCGCGAGGGTGAGGCCCAGGGCGAGGGAGCCGGAGGAGGTCTGCTCGGCGAAGCGCTCCTCGACCTCGTGGGAGGGGCTGAACACGTACGCTGTCAGCGGCTTCTCGCCGGCGTTGATGCGGGCGATCGCCTCGGCGGGGCCCTCGACGGGCAGCAGCGGCAGGATCGGGCCGAAGATCTCCTCCGCCATCACCGGGTGATCCCAGCTCGCACCCGCGAGGATCGTGGGGGCGAGGTAGCGCTGGCGGCGGTCCGCGCCGGCGGTGCCGCCCACGACAGCGAGGTCGTCGTCGACGAGGGAGCGCAGGCGGTCGAAGTGCCGCTCGGAGACGATGCGTCCGTAGTCCGCGCTGCGCATGGGGTTGCGGCCGTACATCTCCCGCACCGCCTCCCGCAGCTCGGGGACCAGCGCCTCGAGGGTCGCGGGGGTCGCCATGAGGTAGTCGGGGGCGACGCAGGTCTGGCCGGCGTTGGTGAACTTGCCCCACACGATCCGGCGGGCCGCGATCGCGAGGTCGGTGCCCTCGTCGACGAACACCGGGGACTTCCCGCCGAGCTCGAGCACGGTCGGGGTGAGGTGCTCGGCGGCGGCGCGCGCGACGATCCGGCCCACGCTCGCGTTGCCCGTGTAGAAGATGATGTCGAAGCGCTCGGCGAGCAGGTGGGTGGTCTCCTCGACCGCGCCCTCGACCACGCGCACCCACGCCGGGTCGAGGTGCTCCTCGATGAGGCTGCGGATGACGCGGGAGGTGGCGGGGGCCAGCTCGGAGGGCTTCAGCAGCACCGTGTTGCCGCCCGCGATCGCCGCGACCAGCGGGGACAGGGTGAGGTTCACGGGGTAGTTCCAGGGCGCGATGATCAGCGCCGTCCCGAGCGGCTCGCGCACGATGCTGCCGCGGGAGGGGGCGAGCAGGGTCCCCGGGGAGAAGCGCTCGGGGCGGGTCCAGGAGCGCAGGTTCTTCACGGCGGTCTGGATCTCCGCGAGCACGGGGCCGATCTCCGTGACCGACGATTCCGTCGCCGACTTGCCGAGGTCCGCAGCGAGGGCCCGCTGCAGGTCGCGGCGGCGGGTGCGGATGCCGCGGCGCAGCGCCTCGAGCTCGGTGACGCGAGCGGCGACGGGACGGGCGAGGCCCTGGTCGGCGGAGGCGCGGAGGGCGGCGACGTCGGCCGTGATGCGGGAGGTCGTCATGCCACCAGCGTAGGTGGTGCGGGTCATGACGTCCCCGACTCCGATCGACTCCGCGGGGCCACGGGCGGAGGCGGGAGGACGACGCGACACCACGCTCGTCCCCCGTCCGTCAGGAGACTGAGCTGCGACGGAGCTGCGGGATGCGGATGGTGAAGGTCGAGCCGGCGCCTTCCGTGGATCGCACGCTGATCTGCCCCTCGTGGGCGAGGACGATCAGCTTCGTGATCGACAGGCCGAGGCCGTGACCCGGTATGTGGTGCTGTCGGGCAGTGGGCGTGCGGTAGTACTGCGTGAAGAGGTTCGTCTGCTCCTCAGGGCTCATGCCGATGCCCGTGTCGGACACACGGATCTCGACCGCGCCGTGGTGCTCGCGGACGCTGACCGTGATCCCTCCCCGCTCCGGGGTGTACTTCACCGCGTTGGAGAGCAGATTGGTGATCGCCTGGGTCATCCGTGACGGGTCGACGGAGACCTCCGGTGTGTCGTCGATGGACTCGGCGACGTTCAGCTGCTTGGCCTGAGCCTCATGGCGCATCGACTCCACCGCCCGCCGCGTCAGCTGGGAGAGGTCGACGGACGTCCGGGAGATCTCGATGCCGCTGTCCTGGACGGACTGCGTCGCCAGGAGGTCCTCGACGATGGTCAGCAGCTGCTCCGCATTGCGGGAGACCACCTCCAGATGGGCGAGATCCTCCGCGGGCACCCGGCCGCCGTCCATGACGAGGTCGAGGTAGCCGAGGATCGACGTGAGCGGCGTCCGCAGCTCGTGGGAGACGGCCGCGACGAATCGCTGCTGTCGCCGCGCGGCATCGAAGTACGGGGTCACGTCGGCGAACACGATGACCGCGCCGTCCCGCTGGCCGTCGACGTCGATGATCTGCCGAGCTGAGGTCGACACCTTGCGCCCCCGCCCCCGGGTGGGTCCGAATCCGACGACGTAGTTGCTGAACGTCTCGCAGTCCGCTGCCCGTGCGATGGGGCGCTGATCCTCGGGCACCGGGATCGCCGTGTTCGGGAACCGCATCAGCAAATCCGCTTCACGGGGGGTCTCCTGCCCGGGCGGCGAGGCGTAGCGTGACAGCTCCTGGTGAGCACGGTTGATCATCGCCACCCGACCGTTCCGGTCCAGCACGAGAATGCCCATGTCGATCGTGTCGATGATGTTCTCCATCAGACGCTCCTGCGTCACCGCCGCTGAGAGCAGCTCTTCCTTCTCACCCAGCAGCGCTCGCGTGCGCGCGCGCTCCGCGAGGGTCCGCGAGCGTGCCAGGGCCACCATGAATCCCATCTGCGCCACCACCATGGGCACCAGCAGGGATCGGGTGATCACCACGGAGTCGATGTCCGGGAAGGCGCGCACCACCGTCGGCAGGGAGATCGCGAGGGTGACCGCGGCAGTGGCCATCAGGTTCCCGCGCTGGCCGAAGGCGTAGGCGAGCCACAGCGCCGGCAGGAACGCGAACAGCGCCACCGCAGCGGCATCGGCGCGGAACACATCGCGCATGAGGCCCGCCGCCGCGATGTCGAACAGGGGCACGACCGCGATCCACCCGTGCGGGATGCTCGCCCAGCGCACGACGCCCGTGAGGACGGTCATCAGCACGAGCGCCGCCGCAGCCGCGAGATACGGCCCCGAGAAGACCAACGAGGATGCGGACACGGCGAGCAGCAGGCTCATCGCCAGGACGAACCCGGTGAAGAAGCACTGCTTCGCCGCGACGCCTCCGCTCGCCGAGGCGAACCGCCCCAGCCACCCTGCATCGTCTCTCTCGCCGCTCATGGGCCTGAATATGACAGGTCACGCCCGTCACGGCGGGCAACCCGCCCGTGGCGCCGCCGAGTCGGCCCTCGCCGCCGTCACCAGGATGCTCGCTCCGGGCGGCCCGGCTCCCCGTCCTCACACGGAGGTCAGGTGCGCGAGCGGCCCGGGAGTCCCGGGCTCATCGGGACGACGATAATGGGCGGGGTCGCCGACGAAGGGAACCCGATGAGCATCCTGGTGGCAGCGCCGATCCTGCTGTCGATCATCCTGCTGGTGTCCGGCATCGCGAAGCTCGGCGAGCGCCGCGGCACGCAGGACGCCATGACCTCGCTGCGCCTTCCCGCGCGCCGCGCGCACCACCTCGTCGCGGCCGTGCTGCCGGGCGCGGAGATCGTGCTCGCGCTGCTGCTGTGGGTGCCGCTCGTGCCGCTGCAGGTGGTGCTCGCCGTGCTCGCGACGCTGCTGATGGCGGCGTACCTCGTGATCATCGCGCGGGCGCTGACCTTCGAGGAGAAGGTGGAGTGCTCGTGCTTCGGCTCGCTCGCCTCCCCCACGGTCTCGAAGGCGACGCTCGCGCGGAACATGCTGCTCACCTTCCTCGCGCTCGTGACGATCTCCGCCGCCGCGCGCGGCCAGATCGCCGATGCGCTCGTGCGCGCGCCGCTGTCGCTGCTCACGCTCGTGGTGGTGCTCGTGGTGGCGATGGCGCTCGTGGTGCTCGTGCTGGGCGGGGTCGAGCGTGCGGCGGAGCCCGGATCGGAAGCGGAGCCGACGGCGGCCGACGCCGAGCTGGACGGGGAGGACGATCTCCTCGATTACGAGCGTGTCGCCATCCCGGCGGCGGTGCTCCAGCGTCCCGACGGAGACCTCGTCACCCTGCGCCAACTCACCTCCCAGCGAGCGGCACTGCTCGTCTTCGCGACCGAGGGCTGTGGTCCCTGCGAGCGCGTACTGGACCGTATGCCGACCTGGATCGAGAAGCTCGATCCGTTCATGCAGGTCCTCGCCGTGTTCCGCACCCCTCAGGACAGGCTCACCCCGCGCACGCAGGCCCGGGTCGCGGAGCACGCCCTGTATGACCCGCAGTTCACCGCCCGCGAGCAGCTCGGCAGCCGGGGCGCCCCCGCCGCAGTGCTCTTGGGCGCGGATGGACAGCTCGCCGGGGGTCCCGTGACCGGGGGTGAGCAGGTCATCGAACTCGTCGAGGAGATCCTCGACCAGGTGACCGCCGCTCAGGAGGCAGGGGAGCTGCAGAGCACGACCCCCGCCTGATCGGGCCGGCTACGGGACCGACGCCTGGATCACTCGCCCTTGCCCTGCCACGTGCAGGTCCCCGTCCTCGGCGGCGACGAACACCGCCCGGCCGGCGGGCAGACGCAGCGTGCTCCCGCCCGCGCTCACGGTCAGCTCGCCGTCGAGGCAGAGCAGGATCCTCGGTCCTGAGCCGGGCACGAGGTACCGGGCGACCGGGTCGGCGACGTCCCCTCCCCCGTCGAGCGTCGTGACCGAGAGCTGGAAATCATCGATCGGCGCGAAATAGGCGACCGTGCTCGGGGTCAGACGCTCCGGAGCGACCCGTTGCGGCGGCGCGGCCTGCACGCTCACGCACTGCAGCATCTCCTCGACGTCCACCCGCTTCGCCGTCAGGCCTGCCCGGAGCACGTTGTCGCTCGCCGCCATCACCTCGACGCCGAATCCCGAGAGGTAGGCGTGGATCGCGCCCTCGGGGACGTACATCGCCTCCCCCGGCTGCAGGGTCACGGGATTCAGCAGCAGGTTGGCCACGACACCCGGGTCTCCGGGGAAATGCTCGTGGAGGCGCACCACCGTCCGGTCGATCCGCGGTGAGGGCGAGGCCCCGGCGGCGACCCGGGCTTCGCAGGCTGCGACGACCTCGGCGACGGCCGCGGCATCCGGCCGGAGGGACGGCGAGACCAGGGTGCGGAAGGCGGCACGCATCCCGTGAGCACTGAGGTTCTCCACCAGCAGGGTGTGGAGACGATCGGAGAGATCGGTGTCCAGGCCCGCGAGGATCTGGGCGGCACGGCGCGGCGCACGGAAGCCGCAGACCGCCTCGAACTTCGTCAGCGCGAGGACCATCTCTGGCTTGTGGTTGTCGTCCCGGTAGTTGCGATGGGGTGAGTCGAGCGGGAGCCCGGCGGCGTTCTCGGCGGCGAACGACTCCGCCGCATGCGAGCGTGAGGGGTGGACCTGCAGGGAGAGCGGGCGCTCGGGAGTGATGAGCTTGAGCAGGTACGGGAGGCGGCTGCCGAAGGCGTTCACCACGTCGTCCCCGAGCATGCCCCGGGGGTCCCCCGTCACCGCGGCGTCCAGCGGCCCCGCGGCATCGAGGATCGACGGGGCGCTGGGATGGGCCCCGTACCAGAGCTCCGCCCACGCTCTGCCGTCAGGATCCCTCCCGAGGAAGCGCGGCAGCTCCTCGGCGGACCCCCACGCGTAATGCTGCGGATGCGCATGCAGCGGCCTCATCGGTGCTCCGATCCCCTCTCCTCGGCCCGTGCATCACGCCGGTTCCGGAACGTCCCGTTCATCGCACCCCGTCGAGGGTCTCCGCGAGCACTGTCGCCGGCTCCTCGGCGGGCGGGGCCGGCGGCCGCGACGGTCCGGAGCTTCCGTATCGTCGCATGCCGGTCCGGTCCCACAGGTCCTGCAGCCATGCCGGAGCGCCGGGTGCGTGCA
This sequence comes from Brachybacterium rhamnosum, assembly GCF_039526185.1. Classification (NCBI taxonomy): domain Bacteria; kingdom Bacillati; phylum Actinomycetota; class Actinomycetes; order Micrococcales; family Dermabacteraceae; genus Brachybacterium; species Brachybacterium rhamnosum. The sequence continues at coordinate 869,840 of NZ_BAAAIS010000002.1, read as the reverse complement.
CCCGCACCGGGACTCCTCGGACCGCGGCCTCCAGCAGCTCCTCCTGACGCACGCCGACGAGAGGCACGGCCGGGAGCTCCGCCCCCGGCTCGACGAGCTCCGCGCCCCGTCGGCGCCAGAGCTCGTAGGAGGCCCGCGAGATCGGATCGGTATCGCCGATGTCCGGCCGCAGCCGAAACTGCCCGTGGCGCATCGCGCTCGCGGCTGCCCTCGTGGCGAGATGGCGGGGAAGGAGGTCATCCGCGAGGCGAGCCAGCAGCACGGGAGGTCCGTCCTGCAGCTCGGTGACGGGATCATGGGACAGCTCCCAGAGCCGCTGCGACCCGATGACCATGGTGTCGACGTCGTGCCGTCCCGAGCGCAGCAGCGCGGCATCTGCATCGGTCCACGCCACCACGGTGGTCTCCTCCGGGAGAGGGGGCGAGAAGGGGGTGACCTGCCCCGTCTGCAGGACGAATGTCGCCACCCCGCGCCCGATCACCTCCTCGTGGAGGCCCCGCGTCCACGGGCCGGCTCCGCCTGCGGTGAGCACGGCACCCGCACCCGTGGCCTCGAGCAGGCCCTCGAGGCCCTGGACCGGGGAACGGGGCAGCGAGGCGAGCTCCGTCGGCACGCTCTGCGCACCGACCACGACGCAGTGCACCGTGCCGCGCAGATACGGGAGCGGCGCGAGGAGGGCGCCCATCGCGCGGTCGTCCAGGTCCTCGAGCACGACCAGCGTCGACCTCGTCCCGGAATCATCCCCCGGGATCGACGCCAACTCCGCGAGGGGCACCTGCTCGTCGGCGGCGCCCCCGCGCAGTCGACGGAGAAGCCGCCCCGTCTGCCCGCGCAGGTCTCTGCGCTCCCGCCAGAGCGCGAGATCGCGCGGGTGGATGAGCTCCATTTCAGTTCCCTCCCCGTTCCCGGGTCCGCGCCTCAGCGCGGCATGTTGCGCAGGTTCGCGGAGGCCATGTCGAGCATCTTGCCCACGCCGCCCGCGAGCACGATCTTCGTCGACGCCGTCGCGAACCCGCGGATCTGCTGCGGGCTGATCTTCGGCGGCATCGACAGCGCCGCCGGGTCCGTGACCACGTCGATGAGCACGGGGCCCGGGGTGGCGAGCGCCTTCTGCATCTCCTTGCGCAGCTTCTTCGGGTCGGTGATCCGCACCGAGGAGATGCCGGCGCCCGCCGCGATCGCCGCGAAGTCGACGCCCTCATGGTCGGTGCCGTAGTCCGGCAGGCCCTCGACGAGCATCTCGAGCTTGACCATGCCGAGGCTCGAGTTGTTGAAGACGACGATCTTCGTGTCCAGCTGGTGCAGCTTCACGGTGAGCAGCTCGCCCATGAGCATCCCGAGGCCGCCGTCGCCGCTCATCGAGATGACCTGCCGGCCGGGGAACGCCTTCGAGGCGCCGATCGCCTGCGGCAGCGCGTTCGCCATCGTGCCGTGGTGCCAGGAGCCGAACAGGCGGCGCTTCCCGTTGGGGGTGATGTAGCGGGCGCCCCACACGTTGCACATGCCCGTGTCCACGGTGAACACGGCGTCCTCCGCGGCGAGGTCGTCGAGGGTCGCCGCGACGAACTCGGGATGGATCGGCGTCATCCGCTCGACGTTCTTCGTGTACGCGGCGACGACGCCCTGCAGCGCCTTGTGGTGCGCCTTGAGCATCTTCTGCAGGAACTTCGCGTCCTTCCTCCCCTGCAGCAGCGGCAGGACGGCCTGCAGGGTGAGCGCGACGTCGCCGTGCAGCGCGAGGTCGAGCGGCACGCGGCGGCCCAGGCGGGAGGCGTCCGCGTCGATCTGGACGATCCTCGCCTTCTCGTTCTGCGGGAGGAACTCGCTGTAGGGGAAGTCGGTGCCGAGCAGGATCACCAGATCCGCCTCGTGCATCGCGTCGTAGCAGGCGCCGTAGCCCAGCAGCCCGCTCATGCCGACGTCGTACGGGTTCTCGTACTGGATCCACTGCTTGCCGCCGAACGCGTGTCCCACCGGTGCCTTCGTCGCCTCGGCGAGCGCGAGCACCTCCTCGCGGGCGCCCTCCACGCCGGCCCCTGCGAAGAGCATCACGGAGCGGGCCTCGTCGATCATCTCGGCGAGCCGGCCGACGGGCCCCGCGGCCGGCTGCACGGCGCCGAGCTCCACGGCGAGGTCCTTCGTGAGCGGGCCGTCGACCTCCTGGTCCGCGACGTCTCCGGGGATCACGAGCACGGAGACGCCGCGCTTCGCGATCGCGGTCTGGATCGCGATGTGCAGCAGCGTCGCGCCGTGCGGGCCGGAGTTCACCATCTCGCAGAAGTACGAGCACTCCTGGAACAGGATCTCCGGGTGGGTCTCCTGGAAGAAGCCGGTGCCGATCTTCTCCGAGGGGATGTGGGAGGCGAGGGCGAGCACGGGGGCGCCGTCGCGGTGCGCGTCGAACAGCCCCTGGACGAGGTGCGTGTTGCCGGGGCCGCACGAGCCGGCGCACACGGCGAGCTTCCCGGTCAGGCGGGCCTCGGCGCCGGCGGCGAAGGCGGCGGCCTCCTCGTTGCGCACGTGCACCCACTCGATGCCCTCGGTGGTGCGGATCGCGTCGACGACGGGGTTCAGCGAGTCGCCGACCACCCCGTAGATGCGCTCGACGCCGAGGTCGCGCAGCTGGGTGACGAGGAGGCGGGCAAGACTGGTGCGGGCCATGGTTTCTCCTGGGATCGACGGCGGAGCGGCCCGCGTCCTGCAGGCCGCGATGGGATCGAGCCTAGTCCTCGGCGCACGGGCGCCGCACAGGTTCGGTCCGGGAGGGCCGACGGGACCCCGGCACGCGGGGCCCGCCGGGATCGGTATGCTCGTCCGGACTGCTGTGAAGGAGTGGACGTGAGCGAAGCCGGTCCCGTGGACCCTCTGGCGCTGGAGACCCAGTTCTGCTTCGCCGTGACCCTCACCTCGCGGAGCATCGTCGCCGCCTACCGCCCGGTCCTCGAGCCGCTGGGGCTGACGCATCCGCAGTACCTCGTGATGCTCGCCCTCTGGGAGGACGCCCCGCTCTCCGTGAAGGCCCTCAGCGCACGGCTCCAGCTGGACCCGGGCACGGTCTCCCCGCTCGTGAAGCGGCTCGAGGCGATCGGATACGTGGAGCGTCGGCGCGACGAGAAGGACGAGCGCGTCCTCGCGATCGCGCTCACCCCCGCCGGGGCCGCGCTGCGCCATGAGGCGGAGGCCGTCCCCGGTCAGATGCTCGAGCGGCTCGGCATGGACATGGAGGAGCTGCAGGCCCTGCAGCGCAGTCTCATGAAGGTCTCGGCGGCGGCGCGGGCGGCCGGCGGGATCTGAGCCCGCCCTCCTCGAAGGCGGTCACCCACGCCCGGCGGCGGGCCTTGCCGGCGTCGTCCCGCAGCAGGCGGTCGACGACGAGCACCTCCTGCGGGGTGCGATGCCCGAGGCGGGGCCGCACCCCGGCGAGGATCCGCCGGCCGACGGCCTCCGCGGCGTCCCCGCCCTCCCCGTCCTCCCCGTCGGGCCCGACCCCGGGGACGTCGAGCACGGCCGCGATCCGGTGCCCCCACTCCGCGTCCGGCAGTCCGAGCACGAGGGCGCCGCGCACCTCGGGGTGCTGTTCGAGCTCCGCCTCGATCGCGGCCGGGGCGATGAGCTCCCCGCCGCGGTCGATCATGTCGTCCTCGCGGTCCGTGAGGTGGAGGTAGCCCGCGGCGTCCAGGCGGCCCAGGTCCCCCAGGGTGTCCCAGCCCTCGGCGTCGCGACGGGAGGGGGCGCCGAGGTAGTGCGAGGCGGGGGCGCCCTCGCGGCGCATCTGCACGAGACCCGTGCGGCCGGGCGGCAGCGCGCGGCCCTCGGCGTCGACGATCCGCGCGGAGGTGCCCGGCAGCGGCCTGCCCACGCTCCCGGGATGCGCGAGCCAGTCCGCGCCGTCGATCATGACGATCCCGTTGGACTCGCTGCCCGCGTACACCTCGAGGACCCGCTCGGGGCCCAGCCAGTCGATGACCTCCCGCTTGAGCGGCACCGCGCAGGGCGCGCCGATATGCAGCAGGGTGCGCAGGCTCGCGAGCCTCGCGGGCGAGCGCCGGGAGGGCGGCAGTCGCAGGAGGCGGTGGAGCATCGTCGGCACCACCATCGCCCAGGTGACGCGGTGCTCCTCGACGGCGTCGAGCCAGGCCTCCGGGGTGAAGCGCGGCAGCAGCACGAGCCGGTGACCGGTGAGCAGACCGCGAAAGGCATAGGTGAAGGGCGCCGGGTGGGTGAGCGGCCCGGCGACGAGCTGCACCTGGTCACGGGGCAGGTACGGGGCGACCGCCCGCTCCGGGTCGAGCAGCGCCGGGGCGCTCGCCCGGACGATCTTGGGCCGGCCCGTCGATCCGGAGGTCGTCATCGCCTTCCAGCAGGAGGCGGCCAGATCGGGGTCGAGGTCCGGACTGCGATCGGTGTCGTCGGCCCCGTCGGCCGTCCCCGCGACCTGCAGATGCACGACGTCCGGCCGCGCCGGGAGCGCACCGATCGAGGCGGTGGGGCGGGCAATGTCCTCGATCCGCTCCCGCTCCGCGTGCACGAGCCCCGGGGCGAGCGGCAGCGGCGTCGCGCCCGCCTCCCACACGGCGCAGCAGGCGATGACCATGTCGCGGTCGTTGCCGAGGGAGACCTCGACGTGGTCGTCGACGCGCACCCCCGCACGGCGCAGGCGCCGGGCGAGCGACCGGGCGCCCGCCGCGAGCTCGCCCGCGGTGAGCACGCCGCGGGCGTCGAGGACGACCGGCTCCGACGGGTCCCGGGCGCCGCGCTCAGCGATGATCCGCGAGATCGACCGGCGCACCGGCATCGCCTCCGTGCTCGAGGACGTGCCGGTAGAACCGCTCGTGGAGCTCCGCGGCCCGCTCCCAGGTGAAGGCGTCGGCGAGCGCACGGCCCCGCCGCGGATCGGGCCTCTCCCCCGCGAGCATCGTGTCGAGCCCGCTCGCGATGCCCTCCACGGTGCCCGGGGCGCGGTGCACGGCGTCGCCGAACACCTCGCGGATCACGGGGATGTCCCGGGCGAGGACGGGCACGCCCGCGGCGAGCGCCTCGAGCGCGGCCAGGCCGAACCCCTCCTTCGTGGAGACGAAGCCGAGCACCTCCGCGCCCGCGACGAGCGGGGGCACCTCGTCATCGGGCAGGGTGCCCAGCAGCACCGGCTCGACCCCCAGCTCCCGGGTCCGCTCCTCGAAGCGCGCCCGGTAGGGGCGGTAGTCGAAGAGCGTCTCCCCGCCGCCGAGCACGAGCCGGACCCCGGGATGCCGGTCCCGGATCCGGGCGAAGGCCTCGAGCAGGTCGATCGTGCCCTTGCGGGGCTCGATCCCGCCGAGGGCGAGCACGTAGCGGCCGAGCCTGCCCTGCCAGCGGGCGCGGGCGGCGGCGCCCTCCGGCCCGGCGGCGCGGGCGAAGCGCTCCGCCGCGACGCCGTTGGGGATGACCGTCGGCACCGGACCGTACGTCTCCCGCACCTCCGCGGCGACGGCGGCGGAGACGCAGATCCGGGCTGCCGGCTCCCGGATCGCCCGGTCGTGGCAGCGGATCAGCCGCTCGGTCGTGAACGCGTCGAGGTGGTGGATCGTGCGCACGTGCGCTCGCCCCCTCTCCCCCACGGCGTTCGCGGAGATGCAGTCCTGCGCGTGGACGACGTCGGCCGCGGAGTCGAAGGCCCCGCCAAGCACCGTGATCGACCGGTCGATGCGCTCCCCCACGCTCTCCCCCTCCACCTCGGGGAAGGGGACGGCGCGCACGCTCACCGCGGGGTCGACCTCCCGGAAGAAGCCCGCGTCGCCGCCGCGGGCGAGGGTCCACACCTCGACCTCGTGCCCGCGGCCGGCGAGCGCCTCGGCGAGGGCGAGCGTGTGGACCACGCCCCCGCGGGGCTTCGTCGAGTAGGTGAGCAGCGCTACGCGCATGCCTGCTCCCCCACCGTCGCGAGGTGCTCGCGGACGGTCGCGGCCACGTGCTCGGAGTCCCGGGCGATCGCGTGGAAGCGGCCCGAGCCCCAGGTCTGCAGCCACGGCAGGCCCAGGAACTGGAACCCCGGCACCGACGTCGCGCCGCGGGAGTGAGCGGGATGCCCGGTCGGATCGAGCACCCCGGGGAGGTCGAGCCAGGACCAGTCCGCCCGGAACCCGATCGCCCAGACGATCGCGGAGAGCTCCTCGAGGGGGATCTGCGTGGGCCCGTCCGGCGGGGTCCACACGGGCCGGTACCGGGGCTCGACGGGCGCGTCGATCCCCAGGGTGGCGATGTGCGCGTCGATGTCGTCCTTGATGGACTCGGCGACGGAGTCCGCATGGTCGAGGTTCGCCGCGAGCGAGTCGTCCAGGCGGATCACCCCGTCCTCCACGCCCTCGGCGCGGCCGTGGAGGTGCATGCCGTCCCGGGCGAAGGCGCGCAGGTCGATGTCACGCCCGCCGTCGCGGCCGGTCACGTAATGGTTGGTCGACTCGCGCTTGGCGAGGCCCCGGGTGGAGACGGGGACGTCGTAGACGCCCATCTCGGCGAGCCAGGTCATGCAGTCGCGGCCCCGGTAGAAGCGCGCGACGCGCGGTGCGCGACCGACGGCCAGGTGCACCTCCCGGCCCTCGAGGTGGAGGTCCTCCGCGATCTGCGTGCCGGACTGCCCGGTCCCCACCACGAGCACCGGTCCCTCCGGCAGCTGGGCCGCGTTCCGGTAGCGGTGGGAGTGCAGCTGGAACAGCTCCGGCGGCAGGGCGGCCGCCCACGGGGGCACGACCGGTTCGTGGTAGCCGCCGGTCGCGGCGGTGACGGTGCTTGCGGTGATCGTGCCCGCGTCGGTCTCGACGGTGAACCCGCCCTCGGGGCGGGCGCTCACGCGCCGGACGGCCACGCCCTCCGCGACGGGGGCGTCGAAGGACTCCGCGAAGCCGCGCACCCAGGCGTGGACCTCGTCGCGGCGCATGAAGCCGTCGGGATCGGGGCCCTCGTACTCGTAGCCGGGGAGGCGACAGTGCCAGTTGGGGGTGACCAGCGTGAACTGGTCCCAGCGGCCGTCCTTCCACTCGTGCGCGACGCTCTCCCGCTCGATCACCACGTGGTGCACGCCGGCGTCGACCAGGTGCTTGCTGAGCGAGAGCCCGGCCTGCCCGCCGCCGACGACGACCGCCTCGTAGTGCTCACCAGGGGTGAGGGTGGTGGGGATCATCGGCGGGCCTCCTCGGGCCTCGGGCCGGCGCTCGCACCGGCGGGGACGGGCACGTCCGGGCGGACGAACCTCAGCACCTCGACGCGCCCCGGCGGGGAGGCGGCCGCACGTTCCGCGATCTGCCGGGAGGAGCGGCGCGCGAGGGAGCAGGGGTGCCCGTAGCGGGCCTCGACCCGGTCGCTCGCGGCGCCCAGGGCCGTGCGGGCGCGGTCCACGAAGTCCTCGAGGTCGTAGCCCGCCCCCTCCCGGAGGTGGTCGGCGATCACGAGGCTCGGGGAATAGTGCTCGGACTCGGCGCCGTCCGGCCAGCGCACGGCGAAGCGCAGCTCAGGCATGGGCCACCTCCCGCCATCCGTCCGCCCGGGACGTGCCGGACTCGACGACCGGCGCGTAGACGTCCGGCCTGCGGTCGCGCAGGTGGAACATGCCTCCGCGCATCTCCCGGAACTTCCCCTCGACGTCGACCTCGGCGATCGCGAGACCGTCCCCGAGGAGGGTCGTGGCCAGGACGTTCCCGCCCGGGTCGACGACCTTCGCGTTGCCCACGTAGCGCAGCGAGCCGAAGGTCCCGGACTGGTTCGACGCGATCCAGAACACCTGGTTGTCCAGGGCGCGGGCGATGTCGAACTGGTTGAAGCGGTAGGTCCAGCGGTCGTCCTGGAGGTTCTCCGCGGTCGCGGTGCGGGCCGCGGGCCAGGCCGACATGCTGATGACGATCTCCGCCCCGTCGAGGGCGAGCATGCGCGCCGCCTCCGGGAACGCCTTGTCATAGCAGATCTGCATGCCGAGCCGGCCGACAGGGGTGTCGAAGGCCTGGTAGCCGTCCCCCGCCGCGTAGGACATGTTCTCGCCGAGCGGCTGGTGGACCTTGCGGTACGACGAGTAGATCTGCGAGTCGTCGAGGCACACGGCCGCGTTGTAGCGGGTCTCGCCGTCCTCCGCGAGCTCGCAGAAGCCGATGGTGAGGACCGTGTCCCCGGCGAGCTCCTGGACCCGGGCGATCTCGGGGCCGTCGAGGCGGAGCGCGGGCGGCAGCGAGCGGCGGGTGGTGCGCACGCTGTCCCCGTGGTTGCCGAGGGCGGGCAGGTAGCCGCCGAGCGCGGCCTCGGGGAAGGCGACGAGGCGGGCACCCTCGGCGCGGGCCTGCTCGAGCAGCTGCGCGATCAGCGCGTAGTTCTGCTCGAGGTCGCGGGTGAAGTTCGCGCTGACGGACGCGACGGTGATGCTCATGGCGGCGCCCGTTCAGAGGTTGTAGGTGGAGTTGATGATGGCGCCCTTGCGGGCGTAGTGGATGAGCGCGTCCTGCACGTCGAGGGGGTGCGCGGGGACCACGCCCTCGATGAGGTCCTCCTCGCGCATGCCGTGCAGGCCCATCCCGAAGCGGCAGCAGAACACCGTGCCGCCCTCCTTGATGAAGGTCTCCAGGGAGCCGTTCATGTTCTGCTCGCCCGGGAACCCGGAGTCGCCGGTCGTCGGGAAGCCGCGGGTCGCGGAACAGGCGAGGGCGCCGGGGCCGTAGAAGTAGATCGCGGACTCGAAGCCCTTCCGCAGCGCGCGTGTGGCCTGCAGGATCGCCACGAAGCTCACGGAGGACTCGTGGGGGATGCCGTGGACGAGGGTGAAGTAGGACTCGCCGTCCTCCGCCTGGAGGTCCGGGAAGATCTTCGTGGAGCCGTAGAGGTTGGTGCCGGCGGGCAGCGAGGGGTGCGGGATCTCGCCGAGGGACTTCTGGATGTTCTCGGCGATCTGGGCGTCGATGTCGCTGGTCATGATGGTTCTCCCTGGTGAGGTGGGTGGTGCGGGTGGGGCTGCGGGGGCGCCGTCCGATGGCGTCCCACGACCCGGGCGCGGGGCCCGGGAGGTCTTCTCAGGCCGTGCCGAGTCCGGTCACGGCCGCGTCGAGGGCCGTGGTCTCGACGCCGTCGGGCCAGCGCAGGCGCACGCCGGGACCGTCGTCGAGGGTGCCGACGCGGGCGGTCGTCGCGAAGCGGGACGACATGCGGTTCTCCCCGCGGGGATCCGCGGTGAGCATCCCGAAGCCGGGGAAGCAGGTGAGCCAGTCGCCGTGGGCGGCGGCGCCGGGGGCGGGGACGGCGGCGACGTCGAGCACGGCGCCGGTCCCGGAGGCCTCGGCGAGCATCCCGGCGGTGCCGATGATCCCGCCCATGGAGACGTCCTTCGCGGCTGCGGGACGGGCCCGGCGCACGGTGCCGGCGAGGTCCTGGAGCGCCTCCGGGGTGCGGGTCGAGCTCGAGTCCCACTGCCGCCCCTCGTACCCGGGGCGCCAGGCGCCGTGGAGGTCCGCGGTGAGGTGGAGGTCGTGGCCCGGGCGGCCGCCGCCCCCGGGGACGGGCCGCGCCGCGCGGCCGATCGCGGTGACGGAGAGCGAGGGGTCGACGCCGAACTGGGTGTGGCCGCCGAGCACGGGCACCGCCCAGGCGCGGGAGGCCTCCGCGATGCCCTCGGCGACGCGGCGCGCCTCGCGCACGGTGCGGGCGCCGATCGCGTCGAGCAGGCCGACGGGCTCCGCCCCCATCGCGGCGACGTCGTGCACGTTGACGAGGACGCCGCACCAGCCGGCCCATTCGGGGTCGCGGTCCACCATCGCCGGGAGGATCGCGTCGCAGGCCGCGACGAGGTCCGTGCCGGGGACGGGGGCGGCGTCGTCGCCCACGAAGCCCTGGCCGCCCAGCTGCGGCCTCGGCGGGACGGCCGCGCCGGGACCGCTGGCCGCGCCCGCGGGCACCGCCCGGCCGAGGGGCTCGAGCACCCCGCCCAGGGCACTCTTGGTCCCGGTGACCAGGCGCTGGACCCGGTCGATGGGCCACTGCATGAGCAGGTGGGGCACGCCCTGCACGGTCGTCGTGCCCACGCGCTGCCAGCCGAGGTGGTCGAAGAGCACGGCGGCGCCGAGCTGCACGGTCGCGTCGAAGCGGAGCACGCCGAGCCCGGCGATCGTCGAGCACGCCTCCCGCACGAGCGCGGAGCCGATCCCGCCCGCACGCCGCGCCCCGCGCCGCACGGCGAGGCGGCTCCCGTTCCACCAGCCGATGTCACGGCCCTCGGGGACGGGCGCCACGCGCACCCCGCCGAGCACCTCGCCCTCCGGGCCGAGCGCCACGAGGACCACGGTGCGGGTGTCCTCGTCGATGCGGTCGCGGTCGTCTGCCGTGAAGATGCCCTGCTCGCGCACGAACACCTCGCGGCGGATCCGCAGGTACTCCGCGCGCTGGGCGGGGTCGGCGATCACGATGCGCAGGGGTGCCGGGCGGCGGCGCGCGGGACGCGGTGGGCCGGAGAGGAGCGGGACGTCGAGCATGTCAGGCCCCCGCCGTCTTCAGCACGCTGCAGGCGCCGCAGGTCGCGCAGCCGGCCTTCTGGTCCGCGCCGCGCATGCCCGCGGCGGCGAGCAGCGCCGCGACGCGCACCGTGACGTACCGGAGCTGGTCACGATGGGGCGCGGGGATGCGGTCGACGTCCGCCGCGAGGGTCCCGGCGAGGGGCCGGAAGGGGACGATGAACGGGTAGACGCCCATTGAGATGAGCTCCCGCGCGCCCTCGACCATCTCGTCGCTGTCCTCGCCGAGGCCCACGAGCAGGTAGGTGGAGACCTGGTTCCAGCCGAAGACCCGCACGGCCTCGCGCCAGGCGGCGCGGTACTCGTCGAGGGTGACGGTGGACTTGCCGGGCATCCAGCGCCGCCGCACCTCCTCGTCCATCGACTCGACGTGGATGCCGATCGAGCTCGCCCCCGCCTCGCGGAGGTCGGTGATCGCGCGGAGATCCGCCGGCGGCTCGCACTGGACCTGGATCTCGAGCTGCGGCACGGCCTCCTTCACCGCGCGGACGCAGCGGGCGAGGTGCTTGGCCCCGCGGTCCCAGCCGTTGGAGGTGCCGGTGGTCATGACCATGTTCGTCACGCCGTCCAGGCGCACTGCGGCCTCGGCGACCTCCGCGAGCATCGCGGGGGTCTTCACCGCGACGGTGAGGCCGGCGTCGAGGGAGGCCTGGATCGCGCAGAAGCGGCAGCGGTCGGCCTCGTCGTAGCGCACGCAGGTCTGGACCACGGTCGTCGCGAGGACGTCGCGGCCGTGGAGCTTGGCGATCTTCTCGTAGGAGGTGCCGTCCGCGGTGGCGAGGTCGTAGAACCGCGGGCGGGAGACGGGGGTGACCTCGAGGCCGAGGTCCGCGCCGTCCACGGTGACCCGCCCCTGCGGGGAGAGCACGTAGGGGCTCTCGGGGTTCATCGGGATCGCGGCGCCCTCGCCGGCCACGAGGAAGTGGCCGTCGTCGCTGGGGCCCGCGCCGCCGCGGCGGCTCACGGGGACCGCGGTGCGCACCCCCAGCAGGGCGAGGTCCACGCGGGTCGAGACGCTGCGCCGGCCCGTGCCGCAGGACCCTGCGGAGGCGTCCGTCGCGGGGGCCGACGACGACCCGGTCGAGCACCCGTCGGGCGCCACGGCGGTGGCCTCCGCGGCCGGCTCGGCGACGTCCCCCGTGCCGCACGGACGAGCATTGCGTGGTGCGCCAATGATTGGTGCGCTCATGGCACCGATGAAAGGCCTCGAGTGATCCGGCGCACCAGATCAGGCCGCCGCCGTGACCTTCTCGTGACCAAGCGGATCAGCGGGCGAGACACCTCCGAGCACGCTCGATCGATGTCCCGCCGCAGGTCAGAGCGGGGTCACTCCCGCGTCGGGGCCGCCTCGCCGCCGGAGGCCGGAGCGGCGCCGGACGCGGCGCCGTCGGCCGTCGGCTCCTCCTCGCGCACGAAGCGCACCGTCTGCACGCGCCGCTCGTCGACCTTCGTCACCTCGAGCCGGCCGCCCTCGATCGGCACCGTGTCGCCCTCCACGGCGATCCGGCCGAGGGAGGCCATGACGAAGCCGCCGACCGTCTCGTAGCCGCCCGTGTCCGGCAGCTCGATCCCGGTCAGCGCCTCGAACTCCTGGAGGATGAGGCCCCCGTCGATCTCACCCTCGGTGAGGCCCGGGTGCTCGGGGTCGCTGCCGCGGGGGTCGGTGTCGAACTCGTCGTAGATCTCCCCCACGAGCTCCTCGAGCAGGTCCTCGAGCGTGACGATCCCGTCGGTGCCGCCGTACTCGTCGACCACCACCGCGATCTGGTCCGCGTGCGCTCGCATCCGGTTCAGGGCGCGCAGCACCTGCACGGTGCCGGGAACGTGCTCGATGGGGCGGGCGATGGAACGCAGGCGCGTGCCCTCCGGGTCCTCGACGTGCAGCAGGTCCCGCACGTGCACGAAGCCGAGCACATCGTCCACGTCCTCTCCCGTCACCGGGTAGCGGGAGTGGCCCGACTCCCGCACGAGCTCCCGCGCCTGGGCGACCGTCTGCTCCCCCTCGAGGAAGTCCACCTGGTGGCGGGGCCGCATCACCTCGACGACCGTGCGCTCGGAGGCGTCGAAGACGTCCGCCAGCACGCGGGACTCGGCCTCCTCGAGGGCGTCGGAGTCGCGCACCATCGCCTTGATCTCCTCCGCGGAGACCGCCTCGCGGTTCGCCTGCGGGTCACCGCCCAGCAGCCGCACCACGAGGTTCGTGGAGACGGACAGCAGCCAGATCACCGGCCGCATGAGCCGCCCGAACACCCCCAGCGGCGGGCCCACGATCTTCGTCAGGCCCAGCGCGTTCTGCATCGCGAGGCGCTTCGGGGCGAGCTCACCGAGCACGAGGGAGAGGAACGCGATGAGCAGCGTCATGACGATCAGCGCCGTCGTGCTCGCCGCCGAGTCGCTCATCCCGAGCCCCGTGAGCACCGGGGTGAGCACCGGCGCGATCGTCGAGGCGCCGTAGGCGGAGCTCAGGAAGCCCGCGACCGTCACGCCGATCTGCACCGCGGAGAGGAAGAGGTTCGGGTCCCGCACCAGGCGTGCGGTGGCCTCCCCGCGGGGTCCCGTCTCCTCGAGCTGGCTGATCTGGGACTCGCGGAGGTTCACGATCGCCATCTCCGTGCCCGCGAACACGCCGCCGATCAGCACGAACAGCAGGACGAGGACGATGTTCACGATGACGGAGGGATCCATGCGCCCACGCTACCGGCCGCACCTGCGCCGAGCCCGGGGGCGTGCGGGTGGTGCTCCTCCCGTGCATCCCCCGGGGGCATGGGCCTACGGGACCTCTTCGTACCGATGTCCCCGAATACGGCCACATCTGTACAAGGACGTCCCGTACCCGCCGGCCGGCCAGGGGCGGCAGCAGGCGGGGCGAGCCGGGCGGCGGCAGGCGGGGGCCGGGGCCGACGGCGCCGCGGGTCAGAGCAGCGGGAGGAGCTCCTCGCGCACCGCGGCCAGCACCCCGTTCGCGCCGCCGTTCTCGATGTGGGAGGTGATCGCGACGAGGGCCTCCTGCTCGGGGAGGACCAGCAGGAACTGGCCGTAGGCGCCGTCGGCCCGCCACGCGCAGTCCGGCTGGCTGGCCCAGACGCCCAGGCCGTAGCGGGCGTTGTCCGGGTCCGGCCAGGCGGTGGGGACCCAGGTGTCCTCCGCGTGCATGAGGTCCACCCACTCGGCCGGGACGAGCTCGGCGCCGTCCACGGTGCCGCGGCCCAGCAGCACCTCGCCGATCCGCGCCATCTCGCCGCTCTTCAGATGCAGGCCGGTCGCGCCCCAGCTGTGGCCGTCCACGGTGGTGTGCCACTGCGGGTTCACGATGTCGAGGGGCTGGAAGAGGCGGGGCATGAGCCAGTCGCGCAGGGTCTCCCCGGTGCGCTGCTCGATGATCCGGGAGAGCAGGAAGGGCCCGCCGTTGGAGTACTCGAAGGCGCTGCCGGCCTCCCGCACGAGCGGCGTCTCCAGGTAGAGCGAGGTGAGGTCGCGGTGGTCGCGCTCCTCCTGGGCGAAGGCGGTCACGGGCGAGCCGGAGGTCATGGTGAGCAGGTGGCGGATCGTCACGTCCCCCACGCCCTCGCCGTAGCGGCCCTCCGGGGAGGGGAGGTGGTCGACGGCGCGGTCGTCGAGCTCGAGCAGCCCCTCGGCGCGGGCGATGCCGACGCCGAGCGCGGTGACGGTCTTGGAGACGGAGTAGACGTTCTCGGCGGTGTCGTCGACGAAGCGGCGGACGACGTCCTCCCGGCCCGGGCGGATCACGTGCACGGCGCGCACCGCGAGGGAGCGCTCGGTGAGCCGCTGACGCAGCGGGAGCAGGAGCAGGGGATCGGGGATCGCGGCATCAGGGGTGCGGGTGGCGTCGGCGCTCATGCCCGGAAGGCTACGCGCGCCGTTCGGCCCCGGTCACGGACGGTCCAGGCGAGGGGCGGGCGGAGGGCCGGGCCTGCTCGGGACCGGTGCCGGATCGAGACCTGACCTCCCACGCGCGGGGGATGACCGGCGGGCCGGCGTCGGCCAGACTGACCTCGCGGCGCCCACCGGCCGCCGACGACCTGCGGCGCCGCACACCGTCCCGACCTCCGGTCGCCGCGTCTCGCCCCACCGGGCCGCACCTTCCCCGCCTCCTCGGCGCCCCGCCGCCGAGCCGATCGAAAGTCCTCCGATGGCCGCACTGCGTCGCTACGTCTTCCCCCTGTTCTGGATGCTGATCCTCGGCATCATCGCGGTCTCCCTCGCCCGCCTGGCCTTCTTCCCCGGGGAGTCGAGCGCGGCGGAGGAGGACCCGATCAGCCCCAGCGCCGACTTCGACCAGTACGCCACGGTCACCGCCTCCCGCGAGGACATCAACTCCGAGCTCGTGCTGCCAGCGACCGTCGCGCCGGACGAGGGCACGCCGCTCAAGGCGACCGCCGCCGGCGAGATCAACAAGGTGTGGGTGAAGGACGGCGACGAGGTCCAGGAGGGCACGAAGATCCTGCAGGTCCGCGTGCCCGTCGAGGCGGATCCCGTCGAGATCGCCGCCACCGAGGACGCGGCCGCCACCACGGACGGCACCGAGGATGGGACGGAGGCCGAGGCGGTCACCCCGTTCACCGCCGCCACCTCCGCCCCGCAGGAGTACCGCTACCTGACGCTCGTGGCCGACGGCCGCGGGATCGTCCGCGACCTCACCGCCGTCGATTGGGAGACCGTCTCCGTGGGCGACACCGTCGCGACCCTCTCCCCCGGCACCTACTCGATCACCTCGGACCTCACCCCCGAGCAGCAGCTGTCCCTGCTCGACGTCGACATCGAGGCGACCGCGACGCTGCCCTCCCTCACCGACCCGATCCCCTGCTCGCGGCCCGCCGTCACCGAGGACGACCCGTCGGCCGACGACGAGCAGGCCCCCAGCAACGAGGGCGCCTCCATCGAGGTGAACCCGATGACGGGTGAGGAGATCACCCCCGAGACGACGTCCGCCCAGCTCAGCTGCGCGGTCCCGGACGGCACCCGCGTCGTCTCCGGCCTCACCGGCGAGGTGAGCGTCGCGCTCGGCACCGCGGAGGGCGTGCTCACCGTCCCCACCACCGCGGTCGAGGGCGAGGGCGAGGCCGGCACCGTCTACACGCTCGACGAGGCGACCGGCGAGCCCACCCCGCTCGAGGTCGAGCTGGGCCTGCGCGGCGACGGCGTCGTCGAGGTCCGCAAGGGTCTCGAGGAGGGCCAGGAGGTCCTGCAGTACGTGCCCGGCGTGGACAGCGCCGAGTCCGCCATGGACGGGATGGAGGTCTGGTGACCGCCGCGGAGCCCCTGCTCCACCTCGAGGGCCTGCGCCGCTGGGTGCGGCTGCCCAGCGGGGAGGACCTGCACATCCTGCGCGGCGTGGACCTCGAGGTCGACGCCGGGGACCACGTCGCGATCGTCGGCCGCTCCGGCTCGGGGAAGTCGACCCTGCTGAACCTGCTGGGCCTCATCGACCGGCAGAGCGACGGCGTGCTCCGCTTCGACGGCCAGGACGTGCACCGCCTGCGGGACGCCCGACGGGCCCGCCTGCGCGGCGCCTCGATCGGCTTCGTCTTCCAGCAGTTCAACCTGCTCGACGGCCGCACCGCCCTCGAGAACGTCATGATGCCGCTGCTGTACGGGGACGCCCGCCAGTTCTGGCACCGCGAGAAGCTCGCCCGGGAGATGCTCGACCGGGTGGGGCTCGGCGGCCGCGCCGACCAGGTGCCCGCGCGGCTCTCCGGCGGTGAGCAGCAGCGCGTCGCCGTGGCGCGGGCGCTCGTGCGCCGGCCGCGGCTGATCCTCGCCGACGAGCCCACCGGCGCGCTCGACGTCTCCACCGGCGAGGCGGTCATGGCGCTGCTCGACGAGATCGCCCGCGACTCCGACGCCGCGCTCGTCACGATCACCCACGACCTGCAGGTCGCGGCTCTCTCACAGCGGGCGTACCTGCTGGACGAGGGGACCCTCCACGACATCGGCACGCTCGACGCGGCCGGCACCGCGGAGGCGCGCACCGCGCTCGCCGCGACCGCGGGCCTGCGGGCCGGGCAGGAGGCCGTCGCATGACCGGGCTGATCGCCTCGATCGTCGAGGCCTACGGCGAGCTGCGGGTCCACAAGGGCCGCATCATGGTCTCGCTGATCGGCGTCGCCTTCTCGGTGTTCGCGCTGACGGCGGTGCTGGGCGGCGGGGGCATGCTCTCCGGCGCGCTCGAGCAGTCGATGGAGCGCAGCGGCGGCCGCGACGCGACCCTCATGATCTCCTCGTTCGGCGGCGCCGAGTCCGTGACCCCGCAGGAGCAGGACGAGGCCGTGCTGGACGAGATCGACCGCCTCGGCATCGACCAGCGCACCCGCCGCATGTACACCGACGCGCGGGTGCAGACCACCGAGGGGGTCAAGCTCACCCAGCTGATGGGGGTGGACCCGGCCTACGGGGACATCTTCCGGACGCAGGTCGCGCAGGGCCGCTGGATCGCCGACTCCGACCAGCACCGCCTCGCCCCGGCGATCGTCGTCAACCAGCCGCTGTACGAGGCGCTCGGCCGGCCCGCGCTGGGCACCGAGCCCGTCACCCTCTACGGGGACAGCGGGGCGGCGGAATCCGGGCAGGCGATCGTGATCGGGGTGCTCGCCGCGGATCCGAACCTCGACTGGGACCTCGCGGCCTTCGCCCCGGCCGACAGCGTCGCGCAGCTCCCCGGGAAGACCCCGGAGACGACGATGACCTCGGAGTACCTCGTGTGGGTGCCGCCGGAGCAGGCCGACGAGATCCGGGCGCGGCTCTCGCAGACCCTCGCCGGCGCGGGCGTCGGCACCTTCGACGTCTCCCCCAGCTCGTTCTCGCTCGAGGACCAGGGCTTCGGCGCGATCACCCTCGGCGTGGTCGTCGTGGCGCTCGTGATCCTGCTGCTCGGCGCGCTGGGCCTGGTGAACATCTCCCTGGTCACGGTGCGGCACCGGGTGCGGGAGATCGGGATCCGACGCTCCTACGGCGCGACCGGCGCACGGATCTTCGTGGGGGTGCTCATGGAGTCCGTCGTCGCGACGGTGCTCGCCGGGGCGATCGGCGTGGCCTGCGCGGTCGCGCTCGTGAAGGCGCCCTTCGTCACCGACTATTTCCGGGAGCAGGGCCTCGTGGACCTGCCGCCGTTCCCGGTGACGGCGGTGCTGCTGGGCCTGCTCGCGGCGACCGCGGTGGGCGTGCTCGCGGGTGCCCTGCCGGCGCTCATCGCGACCCGCATCAAGGTCATCGACGCGATCCGCGGCTGAGGCCACCACGCGCACGCGGCACGGGCCGGCACCCTCGCAGGGGTGCCGGCCCGTGCCGCGTCGGTCACGTCAGGGAGTCCCCGCGGTCCGCGAGCGCCTGCTCGAGCTCGTCCCGCCGCGGAGCCCGCAGCTGCTCGGCGTCGTCGCCGGGGCGACGGTCGTCGGGCAGCGGCAGGGCGCGGAGGTGCGACGGGGAGGGTCGGACGTGGACGGGGAGGGTCAGACGTGCAGGGCGTCCGGCACGCCCTCGGAGGCCTCGCGGCCCACGGGCTCGAGGAAGCGCACGCTCTCCCGGGTCCCGATGACCTGCATGACCACCGCGGTCACGACGAGCAGGGCGAGGGCCCCCGCCAGGCCGCCGGCGAGCGCGGTGTTCCCGGGGGCGGCGACGGCGGCCGCGTCGAGGGCCGCACCGGAGGTGCCGGGGGCGGCGCTCGCGGCGACGAGCGGGGCGATGCCGGCGCCCGCGGAGGTCCCGGTGAGCAGCGCCGCACCGACCAGGCCGAACACGCCGACCCCGGCGGTGAGCAGCATCGGCACCTCGAGGCCGCCGCTCTTCCAGGTGAGCACGGCGGCGCACAGGGCGAGCACCACGGCGGGGATCAGCACCGCCGCGTGGAGATCACGGCCGATCAGCGCGATCAGCGCCGTCACGGCGATGCCCGGCCAGGGCAGGGCGAAGCGTGCGCCGAGGGTCTGCAGCACCACGCCGCGCAGGGCGAGCTCGACACCCACGGCCTGCAGCGGGGCGAGGACGAGGACCACGAGGACCACGGCGATGCGTCGGCCCGCACCGCGCGGGGCGGCGTCGGCCGGATCCGGCCAGACGGCGCCCGGACCGGCGAGGCCGGCGGCGATCGCGCCCGCGCCGCCCGCGACGGCGACGACCACGAGCGCGCCGAGCAGCATCCAGGGGGCGCCGCCGCGGAGCATCCGGCGGCGGAACCGCGTCGAGACGGACCAGGCCGTCGCGAGGGGCCGCCAGCCGCCGAACCGCACGCCCACCATCCCGGCGGGCACCCAGAGCGCGCCCATGAGGAGGGCGAGGCCCACGTCGAGCGGGCTGGTGGGGTCTCCGCTCGTCACGCCGAGGGCGACGTTCATGCCGGGGGCGAGGGCGAGCACCAGCACGGCGGCCACGAGCAGGGCCGACGCGAGGATCACGTACGCGAGGAGCGTCGCGAGGATCGTCAGCAGCGCCCGCGAGCGGGTGGACCACTCGGGGCGGAGGGTGGCCATCCGGTGGTACGGCACGGGCTTCGCGGCGTGCAGGGCACGGCAGCGACGCGCGGCGTCGGACCGCCCGGTGGCGGGATCGATGAGTCGGCGCATGGCCCGCTCACTCTAGGCCTCAGGGCGCGGGTGCACCACCGGGGCCGCGGTCATGCCCGTCACAACCGGGAATCCGCCCAGGACCTGCGTCGTTGCAGCGCGATGTGAGCAACGACCCGGCCTCCCCCGCCCCGCAGCGGCGCCTCGCGATCCTCGGCGCCGGGAAGATCGGCACCGTCCTGGCCCGTCACGCGGTCGCCGCGGGCCACGACGTGCGGATCGCCGGCAGCGGCGATCCCGAGCGGATCGCGATGATCGTCCGCTTCCTCGCCCCGGGCGCCCGGCCGCTCGCGGCGCGCGACGCGATCTCCGGTGCGGATCTCGTGGTCCTCGCCCTGCCGCTCGGGAAGCTGCCCGCCGTCCCCGCCGACGCCCTCGCGGGCATGCTCGTCGTGGACGCGATGAACCACTGGTGGGAGACCGACGGCCACCAGGAGGAGCACGAGCACGCGGGCGCCTCGACGAGCGAGGCCGTCCAGGCGCGGCTGCCCGGCGCGCGGGTCGTGAAGGCCTTCAACCACATGGGCTACCACGACCTCGCGGACCTCGCCCTGCCGCGCGGCGCCGCCGACCGCCGCGGGATCGCGGTCGCCGGGCCGGAGGCGGAGGCCGCGGAGGTCGCGGCGCTGGTCGACGAGCTGGGCTTCGACCCCGTCGTGATCGGCCCGCTCCGCGCCGGCGTCGCGCTGCAGCCGTACACCGAGGCGTTCGGTGCGGCGGTCCCGGCCGCCGAGCTCCGCACGATCGTGGACCGCTTCCCGGACACGGCGCGCGGCCGCGAGGTCATGGCGGCCCTCGCCTCCGCCTGAGCCCGGGCCCGGTTTCGGCCCCGGCCCCGGTCGGGCATCGTCCGCGCGGTCCTCGACCGTGCGGCTGATCCTGCGCCCGCCCCGTGCTCCCTACGCTGTGCCCATGGCCTATCCGCATCCCGACGACGCGCCGTCCTCGCGCAGCTCGCGCGAATGGGCGATCGCCGCCGCGCAGACCATCGTCTGCCTCGTGCTCGGGATCGCGCTGTGGTTCATCTCGACCGGCCTCACGCTCACCGAGTACCAGAACGCGCCGCCGCTCGCGCTGCGCACCTTCACCCTCGGCGAGCTCGTCGTCGGGCTCCCGATCGCCCTGGTCATCGGGCCGCTGCGGTTCCTGAGACCTGGCCGCCTGCACACGGTGCTGCACATCGCCCTCGCCGTCGTCGGTTCCGCGGGCACGCTCGGCCTGCCGGCGGCGACCCTCGCGCTCGTGCGGATCGGCCGGCGCCGCCAGCTCGCCCCGGACGCCGTGGTCCTCGCCCTGCTGTGCGCGCTCGGCGTGGCCCTCGCCGCGCTCGACCACGCCATGCGCTCGACCGCCGGCACCCGGGTCGACGCGCTGCTGCCGATCGTCGTCATGGCGCTCGCGGCGATCCCCCTGCTCGTGGGGCACACGCTCGCCACCCGCCAGATCCTCGTCGCGTCGCTGGGCCGGCAGGCCGTCGCCGCGCAGAAGGCACGGGAGGCCGCGGAGCGCGAGGCGGGCGCGCTGCGCCGCGAGCGGGACGCGGAGATCGAGCGGGTGCGCGCCGAGGAGCGCGCCGCCCTCGCCCGCGACATGCACGACAGCATCTCCCACCAGCTCGCGACGATCGCGATGCACGCGGGCGCCCTCACCTACCGCGAGGACCTCTCCCCCGCCCAGGTGCGCTCCGCGGCGGGCACCGTGCGGGACGCCGCGCAGGTCGCGAACCAGGAGCTCAAGGAGGTGCTGCTCGCCCTGCGCTCCACCGAGGGCGCCGTGCCGCTGCCCACCGCCCCCACGCTCGACGAGATCGTCGACCTCGCCCGCGAGAGCGGCCAGGACGTGACGCTCACCTGGGACGGCGTGACGCCCGCGGAGCTCGCGGCCCGCAGCCGCGGCACCGTCGTCGCGATGGCGCGCATCCTCTCCGAGGCCGTCGCGAACGCCGCGAAGCACTCCCCCGGCGCGCCCGTCGCCGCGTCCCTCACCCGCACCGGCCACCGGCTCGTGCTGCACGTGCGCAACCCGCTCCCCGGCCCGCCCGAGGAGCCCCACGACGCCCCGTCGACCGGCCACGGGCTGATCGGCATCCAGGAGCGGGCCCGCCTGCGCGGCGGCGACGCGACGACCCGCCGCGAGCAGGACTCCTTCGAGATGGAAGCATGGGTGCCGTGGTGACCGATCCCGACCTCCCCCTCCGCGCCGACGCCGCCCCCGGCGACGCTCCCGCCGGCGGCCCGCGCGTGCTGCTCGTGGACGACGAGGCGCTCATGCGCTCGGGCCTGCGCCTGCTCATCGACGGCGCGAGCGGCATAGAGGTCGTCGGCGAGGCGGGCGACGGCCAGCAGGCCCTCGACGAGGCCGCGCGCCTGCGCCCGGACGTGATCCTGCTGGACGTGCGCATGCCGCGGATGACGGGGCTCGAGGCGCTCGCGGCCCTGCGCGAGCGCGGCGACGAGGCCCGGGTCGTCATGCTCACCGCCTTCGACACCGACGACTTCCTGCTCACGGCCCTGCGCGGCGGCGCGGTGTCCTTCCTGCTCAAGGACTCCCCGCCGCAGGAGGTCGTCGACGCGGTGCTCGACGCCGCCGGGGGCCGCGCCCGCTTCTCCCCGGAGGTGCTCTCCCGGCTCGTGCGCCTCGCCGCCGGGACCGGGGCCGACGGCGGCTCCGCCGAGCCCGAGGTGACCGACAGCGCCGGGCCCTCGTCGGCCCCCGCCGCGGCCCCCGTCCCCGAGGGCCTCACCGCCCGCGAGTGGGAGGTGGGACGGCTCGTCGCGCAGGGCCTCGGCAACCCGGAGATCGGGGAGGAGCTGTTCCTCTCGGTCGCCACCGTGAAGACGCACCTCGGCAAGCTCTACGACAAGCTGCAGGTCACCAACCGGGTCCAGCTCGCGATCCGGGTGCTCGAGCTGGGCGGCTGAGCCTCGCGCGGGGACGGCGGACGGCGGGATAAGCGATGGCCGCGACGGCCGCCGGCTCGTAGCATCCGGGCCATGCCTGCCCTCCCCGACCTCACCGTGCTCGATCCCGTGGGTCCCGCGACCCGCTGGCGGGAGGTCGAGCGGCGCCTGCTCGAGGACGGCTGGACGCCCTGCGGCGCCGGGGACTGGGCGTTCGCCCTCGCCTCCCCCGACGGCGGGACCGTCGCCCGGATCAGCCCCTTCGACCCCATGGGTCCCTGGACCGCGCGGCTCTACACGGAGGCCGCGACGACCGGGAGGGTGCCGCGCCTGCACCTGCATCGCCGCCTCGCCGGCGGGGCGGACCTGCAGGTCATGGAGCGCCTGGACCCCGTCCCGGAGGCGGAGGCCGCGGCCTTCCTCGCCGGGTTCCGCGAGCGGCATCCCGCGCTCGCGGAGGTCGTGGACCGCGTGCACGCCGAAGCGCGCGAGCAGCTCCCCTGGTGCGGGCCGCTGGACACCAACCCGTCGAACGTCATGCGCTCCGCGGGTGGGGACCTCGTCATGATCGACCCCTACTACGCGGACGGCCCCGCCCTGTACGCGGCCGCCGCGCAGGAGCCGGACCGCTTCGTCCGCACTCTCCCGCCAGAGGCGCGTCAGCACCTCACCGAGATCCCCCTCGACTGCTCCGGCCCCTGGCCGCAGGAGGAGCGGGACGCGCTCGCCGCGCGGGTGCGGCAGGAGGACCGCGCTCGTCCCGCCGAGGAGCTGATCGCCGAGGCCGCCGCCGCGGACGTCTCCGGCTGGGGCTTCACCTGGCTCGAGGGCCGCGCCACGGAGGAGCGGCCGCCGTGGCGCTACTCCCGTCTGCTCGCGGAGGCCGTCGGCGCCGCGGGCGTGGCGGTCGACCTCGACACGGGCGGCGGGGAGGTGCTCGGGGAGGGCCCCCGCCTCGCCCGGGAGCAGCACGTCACCGAGTCCTGGGCGCCGAACGCGGCCCTCGCCCGCGAGCGGCTCGGGCCGCGCGGCGTCACCGTCCACGAGATCGCGCCCGGGGCGCCGATCCCGCTGCCGGACGCCTCCGCGGATCTGGTCACCGCCCGCCATCCCGTCACCCCGGACTTCGAGGAGATCGCGCGGGTGCTCGCCGCGGGGGGCGAGTACCTCGCCCAGCACGTGGGGCCCACCTCGGCGTTCGAGCTGATCGAGGCCGTGCACGGTCCCACCACGGCGGAGCAGCGCCGCGGCCGCCACCCGGAGGACGAGGCCGCCCGGGCTCGGGAGGCGGGCCTCGAGGTGGTGGAGCTGCGGACGGCACGCCTGCGCATGACGTTCCACGACATCGGGGCGGTGGTCTGGATCCTCCGCAAGTGCCCGTGGTGGGTGCCCGGGTTCTCCGTGGACACCCACCGCGCGCCGCTGCTCGAGGTGGACCGGATCATCCGCCGGGACGGCGCGTTCGTCGCGCACTCGACCCGGCACCTGATCCGCGCCCGACGGCCCTGAGCGACGGCTCAGGGCCGGCCGGCGGGCCCGCTCAGGAGGGCTCGGGGAGCGCGCCGACCACCGCGTGGGGGACGTAGGGCTCCTCGAGGGAGGCGATCTCCTCCGCGGTGAGCTCGAGGTCGAGGGCGCCGAGCGCCTTGTCGATGTGCTCCTTCTTCGTGGCGCCCACGATCGGCGCGGCGACCGGGTCCTGCGCGAGCAGCCAGGCGAGGGCCACGTGCACGCGCTCCACGCCGCGGTCCTCCGCGATCTCGGCGACGCGCTGCACGATCGCGCGGTCCGTCGACTCGGTGGAGTCGTACTTCGAGCGGGCGGTGGTGTCGGTGCGGGCGCGGTCCGTCTCCGCGGTCCAGTCGCGGGTGAGGCGGCCGGCGGCGAGCGGGCTGTACGGGGTGGAGCCCACACCCAGGCGCCGCAGAAGCGGCATCATCTCCCGCTCCTCCTCGCGGTAGAGGAGGTTGTAGTGGTTCTGGAGCGAGATGAAGCGCGTCCAGCCGTTCACCTCCGCCACGTGCTGCGCCTCGAGGAACTGGTGGGCGAACATCGCGGAGGCGCCGATGTAGCGCACCCTCCCCGCGCGCACGAGATCGTCGAGGGCCTGCATGGTCTCCTCGATCGGGACCCCGTAGTCCCAGCGGTGGATGATGTAGAGGTCGATGTAGTCGGTGCCGAGGCGCCGCAGGGACGCCTCCGCCTCGTGCATGATCGCGGCGCGGGAGAGGCCGGCGCCGTTGGGACCCGGGCGCATCCGGCCGTGCACCTTCGTGGCGAGCACGACCTCCTCGCGGCGGGCGAAGTCGTTCAGGGCCTTGCCGAGGATCTCCTCGCTGCGGCCGATCGAGTACACGTTGGCCGTGTCGAAGAAGGTCACGCCGGTGTCGAGGGCGTGCTGGATGACCGGGCGGGCGGCGTCCTCCTCGAGCACCCACGGATGGATCCACGCCTCGGGATCGCCGAAGCCCATCGTCCCCAGGCACAGGCGGGACACCTCGAGGCCGCTGCGGCCCAGGTTCACGTACTCCACTGTCGTCTCCCTCATCGGTGGTCAGCTGGTCAGCACCGATGCTGGCACCGCCGGACGCTCCCTGGGAGGTTCAGCCAGTCCCCCCTTCGCCGGCGTCGTCGCCGGGAGCGGGGCCGACGGGCCGACGGGCGGGGGTCAGCGCCTGCGGAACATCTTGCCCACCGCGATCGCCATGAACATGACCACGAAGATCATGCCGAACGAGCCGAAGTGCGAGCCGCCCATCCGCCACCAGAACCCGAGGAACACGAGCGGGACGATGAGGCCGAGGGCCCGCTGCAGCACCTGCGGCCAGCTCAGGGGGCGCCGCCCCGACCCGGATCCGTGCTCCGACTGCCGTCCGTCCGTCGCGCCGAACTGCGGGGCCCACTCCTCGTCCTGCCCGGGCATCGGCCCCTGGTGCGGGGCGCTCCCCTGCGGCGGGGCGCCGTCCCGCATCGACGCGGGCTGCGGTGCGGAGCCTGCGGTGAAGTCCGAGGTGAAGTCGGAGTCGGCGCGCGAGGCAGCACCGTCCGGCGGCCTGCTCCAGCCCTGCGGATCGCTGCCGCCCTGTGCGTCGCCGCTCCGGGCACCGCCCGAGGCGGCGCCGTCGCGCCAGCTCTGGTCCCCACCCAGGAAGTTCCCGCTCTGATCCCCCATGTTCATGCGCTCACCGTAGCGAGCCGCTCTCCCGGGCGCAGAAAATTCGTGCCCGGGCCGCGCGCCCTGCGTGACAGGCTGGGTGGATCGTCCACCAGGGAGGGACCATGACCGAGCAGAGCACCGGCCGCGAGACCGAGGACGCCGCACAGGAGGTCGACGCCGCGCTCCGCGAGGCGCGGATGCTGCTGTCGATGCTCTCCGCGCCGGCCCTGCGCGCGGGGATCGGCGCCGCCCTGCAGGGGGAGGGGCCCACCGATCCGGCGGTCGCCGGCCCGCTGTCGCGTCTCTCCTGGCTCACGGCCGACGGCGCCGTGGACCATGCCCTGCTGCGGGCCCGCGTGGACGCGCTCGGCACGCTGCTCGGGGACGGCGCGATCCTCTCCGCGCGGCGGCTCACCTCGCTGCCCGTCACCGAGGAGGAGCGGCGGGAGCTCGCGGGGCGGATCGTGCGCCTGGCCTGGGAGCGGCTGGGGTCGCCGCGCTTCGTGACGGAGCCGGAGCTCACCGCTGCGCTCGCCATGGTCACGGCCGATGCCGCGCTCGTGCGCCGCGCCGCGGTGGATGCCGGGGCGCTGCGCCGCACGCCGGACGGCGCCCGCTACGAGCTCGCCGCCACGGCGCCCGAGCCGCACGCCGACCCCGCCTGAGCCGGCCCGGCCGTCGGACCGCCGGGGCGGCACGCTACGGTCGTCGGATGCTCTTCCTCGACGACGACCAGGTCCGTGGCCTCCTCCCCTCCCCCGCCGAGGCCGTCGCGCTCATGCGCGAGACGCTGCTGGCCCTCGCGGACGGCTCCGCCTCCGTCACCCCGAAGTCGCAGGTGGTGCACGAGGAGGGCGGCTTCGCGAACGCCATGCCGGCGGCGTGGCCGGAGCGGGGCCTGCTCGGCATGAAGTGGGTGACCGTGACGCCCTCGAACCGGGAGCGCGGCCGGGAGATGATCGACGGCCTCATGGTGCTCTCCGCGCCGGACGGCTCGACCCGGGCGACGCTCGCCGCGGCGGAGCTCACGGCCCTGCGCACGGCCGCCGTGAGCGGCGCGTCCCTCGCGCTCGACGACCGCCCGGTGACCCTGCTGGGCACGGGCGTGCAGGCCCGCTCCCACGCGCGGGTGCTCGAGGCGCTGGGCCGCGGCCCGCTGACCGTCTGGGGGCGCCGCCAGGAGGCGCTCGACGCGCTGAGCGCCTGGTGCGCCGCGCACACCCCGGATCTCGAGCTGCGCACCACGACGGACCGCGCGGCCGCGCTGGCCGGCGCGGGCGTGATCGTCAGCGCGCTCCCTATCGGTCTCGACGGCCATGCCCTCGCCCCGGAGGAGGTCGCCGCCGACGCCCTGCTGCTGCCCCTGGACTACGCCTCCGTCGCCGGGGCGGGGATCGCCCGCACGGGCACGCTCGTCGCGGACGACCCGGTCCAGTTCGAGGCCCTGCGCCCCGTGAAGCTCGGTGCGGACTATCCCTCGCCGACCGCCGCGACCGGTGACCTGCTGCGCGACGGGCGCCCGGAGGGCCTGGTCATCGCCCAGAACCTCGGCTCCGGCCTCGGCGACGTGGTGCTCGCCGACGCCGCGGTCCGCGCCGCCGGCTGACACAGCGCCGCCGGCTGACGGACCCCGCTGACGCGCCGTCGGCTCAGGCCACCCGCGCCCGGGGACTCGTGGGCGCCGCACCCTCGGCGGCCCCGTCGGCCGCGGGGGCGGAAGCACCGCCCAGGGCGGTGAGCTCGGCGTGCGTGCGCCACCCGGAGAACAGGCCGCCCGCGGGCTCGAAGCGGCGGCCGTCCGCGAGGGAGCCGGCGCGCACGGCGTCGTAGCCGAGGCGGTGCAGCAGCGCCGCGGCGAGCTCGGCCGCCCGCTCGTGGTCCGTGGCCAGGGCGATCGCCCGGCGGTCCTCGGCCCCGGCGGCCCGGCCGTGGTCCTCGAGATCGTGGTAGCCGATGTGGTTGAGGGTCTTCACGACCTGCGCGCCGGGTAGGGAGGCGGCGAGCAGCTCGCTCGTGCCCCATTCCTCGGCGCCCTCGACGCGGGAGCGGACGGCCGCGAGGGCGGCCTCGTCCTCGGGTCCCCAGGCGTTGGTCGCGTCGACGACGACCTTCCCGGCGAGGCTCGCCGGGTCGAGCGCGAGGGCCACGTGCAGCGGCACGGCGAGCACGATGACGTCGGCCTCCGCGCCGAGCTGCTCGACCCGGGTGCGGTGGGAGCCGGGCAGGCGGCGGCGCAGCTGCTCGGGCTCCTGCCGGGAGGCGACGACGACCTCGACGCCGGCGCGCAGGGCCGTGCGGGCCAGCGCCGTGCCGAGCTTGCCGGGGCCCAGCAGGCCCAGCCGCGGCGGGCGGGAGGCGGCGCGGGGGGCAGCGCGGAGCAGGCGGCGGCCGGTGCCTCCCCGCTCCGCTCGCCGTCCCGGGAGTCGGCGACGGCGGCGGCATCGCGCAGCATCGCGGCGGCGACCCGGTCGTTGCGGCGGAACGCGGGGGCGTTCGTGCGGGGCCGGGAGAAGGCGCCGACGGGCAGCTCGGAGGTCCAGGGGCCGACGGCCCACAGGCGCTCGTGCGGGGTGCCGTCCGGGGCGAGCACCCGGTGCTCCTCGTCCACCTCGAGGCGGCCGGGGGCGATCTCGCCGTCGCGGCCGACGGCCGGGCGGCCGGCGCCGCCCGTGACGAGGTCGCGCAGCAGCGGGTTCGCGGAGTCGACGAGGGTCTGCTCGGGCAGGAAGGCGTCCAGGAGCGCGGGCGCCTCGACCTCGACGCCGCTCGCGGAGCGGGCGCGGAAGCGTCCGCTGGCCTCGTCGGCCTCGACGCGCAGTCCCGGGCCCAGGAAGGAGACCACGCCGGCCCGTTCGAGGGCGAGCAGCTGGTGGAGGCGGTGCGGGGGCGGACCGGAGGCGACGAAGCTGAACAGGGAGTGCCACCAGCGAGGGTGGTCGCCGCGAGCACCGCCGCGCACGCGGTGCGCGGGCAGGAGGTCCACGAGCGCGCCGTGCAGACGCAGCAGCAGCTGGAACAGCACGCGGGCCTCGACGGTGCGCTCGAGCCGCGGGAGCTCCGGCTCCTCGGGGGCGCCGGGGCCGTGGCCGGTGCGGTCACGAAGGTCCGCGGCGATGTGGTCGAGGACGGCGCGGCGGGTGCCCTCGGCGCCGGCATCAGCACCGAGCTCCCGCAGCGGGTCGTGCAGCCAGTCCAGGGGCGCCTCGCCGGGGGCGAGCGGGCGACCCTCCGCCCCGCCGGGGACGGTGGGCAGGACGCGGGCGACCTCGGCGGCGACCAGGGGCAGTACGTCGCCGTGGAGGTCCACCTGGCCGTGCTCGTCCTCCCGCTCGCGCAGGGCGGCGTCGGTGAGGTGCACGAGGTCCAGCGGCCCCACAGGGGCGGCCTCCTCGTGCACCTTCGAGTGGTAGGGGATCCCGCGGCGGGAGCCGGCCCACAGGTGCGGCTCGCGACCCGAGGCCTCGTAGCGCAGGCGGTCGGGGTCGCCGGGGACGGGATCGGCGACGAAGCGGCCGCCGCGGCCCTGGGTGACCAGGGCGAGCAGGTCGATGAAGGCGAGGCCCATGCCGCGCACGATCACGTCCTGGCCGGGAGCCAGCGCGTCGACGTCGGCGTCGCCCGCCTGAGCGGGGGCGACGTGGACGCCGCCGTGGCGGCGGGCGAAGGCGCTCAGCGCGTGGGTGGAGGTGCCGGGCCGGGAGTCGGTGTGCCCGGCGGCGAGGAGGACGAGGTCCGCGTCGAGCGCGGGGCGGTCCTCGAGCCGCACCTGCCAGGTCCCGCCGGCGTCCGTGTCCCGCGCACGCAGGGCGGTGGCGGTGCTGCGGTGCACGCGCACCTCGATGGTGCCGGGGAGGGCGGCGAGGACCTCGCCGAGGAACCACTCGAGGTACAGCGCGGCGGTGCGGCGGCTCGCGAAGCTCGTGGGGGTGATGGCCTCGATCTCGACGAGACGCTCGGTGCCGACGGTGGGCGCGGCGATCCATCCCTCGCGGATCCCCTGGGCCCACTCGGCGAGGGAGGGGCCGGCCTGGACGGGACCGGTCATCTGCACGGTCTCGTCCGTGAAGATCGTCACGTCCGCAGCCCGGGAGTTCATGAGCAGCAGGGGCGACTCGTCGGTGCGCCAGATGCGGCCGGAGCCCGGCATGTGGGGGTCGATGACGTCGATGCGGAGCGCGCGGCCCTCGAGGAGCGCCGCCCCCTGCGGCGTCCTGGCCTGCGCGCCGAGGCGTTCGAGCACACCGATGGCCCGCGGTCCGCCGCCCACGAGGGCGATCCGGACCGGGGTGTCCCCGCTGTGCTCTGCCGACCGCTGCGCCATCCGACGTCTCTCCTCGCTGCAGGTCATCTGCCTCTGTGTCGCACTGTGGCCGCGCCATAGTGCACTCCTTGGACACCCATTAGAGTCACTTAAGGTCGCGATCCTCGCAACCGATGACCGCGGTGCGGTTCATCTCCCGTCACGGAAGGACGGCCCCATGGCTCTCCCCTCTGCCCTCGAGACGCAGCGCCCCGCGGCGCCCGGCGCCCGGGCGGACGCCGCCTGTGCGCCGCCGTCCGCCGCCGTCGATGCGGCCGCGCCGGCCACCGACGCGACCGGCGCCGCGGCGCCCGTCGGCCCCGGCTCGATCTCCACGCTCAGCGACGAGGACCTCTCGCGGCTGCGCGTCGTCCCCGCCCGCCACCCGGGACGGGTCGTGCTCGCGGTCGTCGTCACGCTGCTCGTGGCGCTCGTCGCCTGGTCCTTCGCGACCAACCCGCGCTGGGAGTGGGGCGTCGTCGCGCAGTGGTTCTTCGCGGAGTCGATCATCCGCGGCCTGCTCGAGACCCTCCGCCTCACCGCCCTCGCGGGCGCCGTGGGCTTCGGCCTGGGCCTCGTGCTCGCCCTCATGCGGCTCTCGCCGAGCTCGCTCGTCTCCGGCGTGGCCTGGACGTTCTCATGGGTGTTCCGCTCCACGCCGATGCTCGTGCAGCTGCTGCTCTGGTACAACCTCGGCTACCTCTACGAGCGCGTCACCCTCGGCATCCCGCTCACCGACGTCACCTTCGTCGACGCCCGCACGAGCGACCTCATGACGCCGATGCTCGCCGCGGTGCTGGGTCTGGGCCTGCACCAGGCGGCCTACGCGGCGGAGCTGATCCGCGGCGGCATCCTCTCCGTGGACCAGGGTCAGCTCGAGGCGGCCTCCGCGCTGGGCCTGCCCGCCCGCGACCGCTCCCTGCGGATCGTGCTGCCGCAGGCCATGCGGGCGATCCTGCCCTCGGCGTTCAACGAGGTGATCGGCCTGGTCAAGGGCACCTCGATCGTCTATGTCCTCGCGCACGCCGAGCTGTTCTTCACCGTCCAGCTCATCTACGGCCGCACCCAGCAGGTGCTGCCCATGCTGCTCGTCGCGACGCTCTGGTACGTCGTGATCACCTCGCTGCTCTCGATCGGCCAGTACTACATCGAGCGGCACTACGCGAAGGGTGCCCTGCGCACCCTGCCGCCCACCCCGCTGCAGCGGCTCCGCGCCGGCCTGCGCGGCCGCGGCGCGCGCTCCACGACCGCCTCCGCCCGCGAAGGAGCCTCCGCATGAGCACCGCCACCCCACCTGCCACCGCTCCGGCCGCCACCTCGAGCACCACCCACGCCGCCCCGCGCGGCGGGCTCGTCGAGATCCGCGGGGTCCGCAAGTCCTTCGGCGACCTCGAGGTGCTGCGCGGCATCGACCTCACCGTGCGCCCCGGCGAGGTCACCGCGATCCTGGGCCCCTCCGGCTCCGGGAAGTCCACCCTGCTGCGCACCATCAACCACCTCGAGCCCGTGGACTCCGGTCTCATCACGCTCGACGGCGAGGTCATCGGCTACCGCCGCCAGGGCGACCTGCTCCACGAGCTGAGCGAGAAGGAGGTGCTGCGCCAGCGCACCCGCATCGGCATGGTGTTCCAGTCCTTCAACCTCTTCGCCCACCGCACCGCCCTCGCCAACATCACCGAGGCGCCGCGCCGCGCGCTCGGCGTGCCCAAGGCGCAGGCGGAGGCCCGTGCACGCGAGCTGCTCGCCCTCGTGGGCCTCGAGGACCGCGCCGGCGCCTACCCGCGCCAGCTCTCCGGCGGCCAGCAGCAGCGCGTCGCGATCGCCCGCGCGCTCGCCCTGGACCCCAGCGTGCTGCTCTTCGACGAGCCCACCTCCGCCCTGGACCCCGAGCTGGTCGAGGAGGTGCTCGCGGTGATCCGCGGCCTCGCGAGCGCGGGCACCACGCTCGTCATCGTCACGCACGAGATCTCCTTCGCCCGGGACGTGGCGGACACCGTCGTGTTCATGGACCACGGCCGGATCGTCGAGCAGGGCCCGCCGTCCCAGGTGATCGACGCCCCCGCCCACGAGCGCACCCGCAGCTTCCTGCAGCGCGTGCGCAGCGGCGGCCCCGAGGCGCCCGACGCCGCCGTCGAGCACGGCCCCGCCGGGCACGGCCCCGTCGGCTCCGTCGGTTCCGATTCCCCCACCAGCCCCTCCGCAGCCCCCGAGGACCACCGATGACCCGCACCCTCCCCTCGATATCCCGCCGCACGCTCGCCCTGGGCGGCCTCGCGCTGCCCGTCGTCGCCCTCGCCGCCTGCTCGGACCCGGTCGCCACCGCGACCGGCGGCGGCAGCGGCTCCGACGCGGGCGGCGCCTCCGACGGCGGCGGCGCGACCGGCGGCTCGATCGACACCTCCGGCACCCAGGAGCTCATCCGCTCCACCGCCGACGACGCGATCGCCGCACTGGTGCCCAAGGAGATCGCCGACACCGGCAAGGTCCGCGTGGGCACCAACGGCTCCGGCAGCGCCCCTCTCGCCTTCCTCGCCGACGACAACACGACCTACATCGGCTCCGAGATCGACATCGCCCGGATCGTCGCGGACAAGCTCGGCCTCGAGATGGAGCTGCTCCAGACCACCTGGGAGAACTGGCCGCTCAAGCTCGAGGCCGGCGAGTTCGACGTCGTCCATTCGAACATCGGCATCAACGCCGAGCGCCTCGAGAAGTTCGACTTCGCCTCCTATCGCGCGGCGTTCATGGCCTTCCTCGCGAAGAAGGGCGCCGAGTTCCAGCTCTCCGACGCGGAGTCGATCAGCGGCCGCATCATCGCCGTGGGCGCCGCGACCAACCAGGAGAACATCCTCAAGGAGTGGAACGCGCAGCTCGAGAAGGACGGCAAGGAGCCGGCCGAGCTCAAGAACTACTCGACCGAGGCGGACACCCTGCTCGCCCTCGGCTCCGGCCGGATCGACGGCTACCTCGCCCCCTTCGCCTCCGTCTCCTTCGTCGCGGACCGCCGCGACGACGTCGAGGTGCAGGGGAAGATCGACGCCGGCTGGCCGGACAAGACCCTCGTCGCCGCGACCTTCCAGCGGGGCAGCGCACTCGCCGAGGCCTACGCCGCGGCCCTCAACGCCCTCATCGAGGAGGGGACCTACGCGAAGGTGCTCGACCGCTGGCACCTCACGGAGGAGGCCCTCACCGAGTCCACCGTCCACACGAAGGAGAACCCGTGACCACACCCCAGAACAGCGCAGGCGCGGCCGCACCCGCGCCCGTGCTCGCCGTCGACCTCGTCACCGATCCCGCCGCGCTGCCGGCGCTCGGCGCCCTCGCCCGCGCCCTCGAGGCCGCCGGGATCGGTGCGCTGACCCTCAGCGACGGCGGCCTGCACCCGGTCCACGTCGCCGCGCACCTCGCGCCCGCCACCACGGCGCTCGGGCTGCTGCCGCGCACCGATGCCGTCCACGTGGAGCCCTTCCACCTGGCGACCCAGCTCATGAGCCTGGACCACGTGGCCGCCGGCCGCGCCGGCTGGCTGCTCGCCGTCGAGGACACCCCCGAGGCCGCGCACGCCGTGGGCCGCGAGGTGCTCGGCGCCGAGGCCGCCGCTCAGGAGGCGGCGGACGTCCTCACCGCCTCCCGCCTCGTGTGGGACTCCTGGGCGGAGGACGCCGAGGTGCGGGACGCCGAGCGCGGCCTCTACATCGACGCCGCCCGCCTGCAGTACGCGGACTTCGAGGGCGAGACCTTCTCCGTGCGCGGGCCCGCGATCACCCCGCGCTCCCCGCAGGGCGTGCTGCCCGTGCTGCTCGCGGACGCCGACCGCGCCGCCGCCGGGGAGAAGGTCGCCGAGCAGCTGGCCGACGGCCGCGCCCTCGACGTGGACCTCACCGGGCTCGACCTCACGAGCCCCGACCTCACCGATCCGCAGGCCGCGGGTGACCACCTGCGCGCCGTCGTCGCGGGCGAGCTCGAGGCGGCCGTGCGCGGGGACGGCGCCTCCGCCGTGCGCCTCGTGCGGCTCGTCGGCCTCGACCTGAGCGGGGACCCGCAGGCCCTCGCCGCGCGTCTCGGCGCGCTCGCCGCGTCGCTCCGCGAGGACGACCTCGTCGCCCCCGCCCCCGCCGCCGGCACCGACCTGCGCGCCCAGCTGGGCCTGCCCGCCGCGGTGCGGGACGAGGACCCGGCCCGCCGCGCGGACCGCGCCCGTCTCGCCGCCGCCGCATCCACCACCGAGGAGAGCCGATGACCGCCGTCCCCACCCTGCCCGCCCTCTCCGAGGAGGCCCAGGGTCTCGCGACCGGGCCCGTCGAGCACCCCCTGCACCCCGAGCACACGCCCACCGGGCAGCTGTCCTTCGGCGCGTTCTTCCAGGGCGTGAACTCCTCGACCGTGTGGCGCTCCGAGCGCTCCGGCTCGCAGATCGCCTGGGAGTCCTTCGAGACGCTCATCCGCACCGCCGAGCGCGGTCGCTTCGCCGCCTTCTTCCTGGGCGAGGGGCTGCGCCTGCGCGAGCACCGCGGCGTGCCGCTCGAGCTCGACGTCGCCGGCCGGCCCGACGCGCAGACCCTTCTCGCCGGCCTCGCCGCGATCACCGAGAGCATCGGCCTGGTCGCCACGCAGAACACCACCTACAACGACCCGGTGGACCTCGCACGGCGCCTGCAGACCCTCGACCTGCTCTCCGGCGGCCGCGCCGGATGGAACATCGTCACGACGGACAACGCGTGGACCGGCGAGAACTTCCGCCGCGGCGGCTACCTCGACCACGAGGACCGCTACGTGCACGCCGAGGCGTTCGTGAAGGTCGCCCAGCAGCTGTGGCGCGGCGAGCAGATCGACCACCACGGCCAGCACTACGACGTCGCCGCCCGCGGCACCCTGCCGCGCTCCGCGCAGGGCGAGCCGGTGCTCTTCCAGGCCGGGGCCTCCCCCGCCGGTCAGGCCTTCGCCGGCCGCACGGCCGACGTCATCTTCTCCCCGCACGGCACCCTCGCCGCCGCCGCGGACTTCCGCCGCGGGGTGGTCGACGCGACGACCGCCGCGGGCCGCGACCCGCAGGCGGTGAAGATCCTGCCGGGTGCGGAGATCATCCTCGGCGCGACCGACGCCGAGGCCGAGGAGAAGCGCATCTGGGTGCGCGACCACCAGATCGGCCCGCAGCAGGCGATCGCCCTGCTCGAGCAGTACTGGGGCCGCGACCTCTCCGACTTCGACCCCGACGGCCCGCTGCCGGACGTCGAGCCGGAGATCGAGCAGTCCGACGTCACCCGCGGCGCGGGCTTCCAGTTCGCGAAGGCGAAGGAGCTCACGGCCGCCTGGCGCGCCGAGGCGGCGGAGAAGGGTCTGTCGATCCTGGAGTTCGCCCGCGAGAAGTCCGGCGCCCGCCGCGGCGAGTTCGTGGGCAGCTACGACCGGGTGGCGGACCGCCTGGGCCAGTTCGCGGCGCTCGGCGCGATCGACGGCCTGAACATCACGCCGTGGCTCATCCCCTCCGGCCTCGACGACATCGTCAACCACCTGGTGCCGCGCCTCCAGGAGCGCGGGATCTACCCCACGGAGTACGCGGGGACCACGCTGCGCGAGAACCTGGGGCTGCCTCCCGTCCAGGGCTGATCAGCCGACGCGCGCCGAGGGCGCCCGACCCGGGGATCCGGGGAGGGCGCCCTCCTCGCGAGCGGTCGCTCACAACCCATAAGCACCGCTTTCTTCGCACGCCTACGATGAAGTCATGGACCCCCGTCGACTGCTCATCTACCGCACCGTGGTGCGCAACGGCTCGATCGGCGCCGGCGCGCGCGAGCTGGGCTGGACGCAGCCCGCCGTGTCCCAGCACCTCGCCGCCCTCGAGAAGGAGATCGGCACGACGCTGCTGCTGCGCTCCTCCTCGGGCATCACCCCCACGGAGGCCGGCCGCCGCCTCGCCGCGCACGCCGAGGCGATCGCCGCCCAGCTGCACGCCGCCGAGGAGGAGCTCGCGGACATCACCGCCCTGCGCCGCGGCTCCGTGCGCTTCGGGACCTTCCCCTCCGCCGCCGCGGTGCTGCTGCCGCCCGTGCTCGCACGTCTCCAGGAGACCGCGCCCGATCTCGATGTGCGCTTCGAGGAGCTCGAGCCGCCGGACGCGATCACCCAGTTGCGCGAGGGCGAGCTCGACCTCGCGCTCGTGTTCCGCTACCCCTGCTCGAACATCGACGACGAGGGCACTCTCGAGTGGAGCCCGCTCGTCGAGGACCGCGTGCTCGCGGTGCTCCCCTCCACCGATCCCCGAGCGGAGGACCCGGACCTCACCCTCGCGGACCTCGCGAAGGATCCCTGGATCGCCGGCTGCGAGCGCTGTCGCGCGAACCTGCTGAGCTCCGCCCGCCGCGCGGGCTTCACGCCCACCGTGCGCCACTCCACCGACGACGGCCTCGTCGTCCAGCGGCTCGTCCAGCACGGCGGCGGCGTCGCCCTGCTGCCGGAGACGGTGCTCGAGGCCTCCCACGTCGAGGGCGTCACCGTGCGCACGCTGCCCGAGCTCGAGGCCCGCACGATCGGCCTCATCAACCGCAAGGGCGCCCTGTCGATCCCCGCCGTCTCCGCCCTGCGGGACGCGATCGTCACGGAGGCGAACCAGCGCTCCGCGACCGCGGTGATGATCTGATGCCCGCCTTCGCAGGAGCACGCTGATGGAGGCCCTGGGACGTCGCGCCTGGCTGCGGCCGGCCGCGCTCGCGATCGGCGGGCTGCTGCTCGCTGTGGTGCTCGCCGTGGCCGCGGACCAGCTGCTCGCGGGTGTGCTCCTGGCACTGTTCGCCCTGTTCATGGCCTATTGGACGAGCCCTCTGCGGCAGGGTCCGCACGAGCCGCTCGCCGAGGCGATGCACCGCCGCTCCGATGCGGTGACGATCATCGTGTGGGCGCCGGGCGATCCGCTCTCCGCGCGCCTGCAGACGGCGCTGCGCACCCCGCGCGAGGACCTCGTGTGGGTCAACGCCGCGAAGGACGAGGACGCCGAGCGCCTCGTCGAGGAGCTCGGCGGACCGGGGAACCTGCCGGTCGTGATCGTCGGCTCCGAGGTCGCGACCCGCGCCACCGTGGGCCGGGCGCTGGACATGCGCGCCGCCGGCCAGGAGCGGGCGCGCCAGGCCGAGGACGGGCTCGACGGGGATCCGCGGGGCGACTGAGCGCCCCCGGCTCGGCCTGAGCCCGGCTGCTCAGCGCGCGGGGAGCTCCCCGATGACGACGGTCCACTCGCGCGCCTCGCGCTCGGCGAGAGCGCCGACCTTACGGAACGGGTCCTCGTCGAGCAGGGCGAGCACTGCCTCGGGGCTCTCGCCCTCGAGCACGAGCAGCCCGCCGGCCGGCTCGCCGCCGAGGGGACCGGAGAGCGCGAGGTGCCCCGCCTCGTGCAGGCCGCGCAGGAACGCGCGGTGGTCCGGACGGTGCGCGTCGAGCAGCGCGGCATCGTCGACGTAGGTGTAGCGGACGGCGAAGTGGGCCACGGGAGCTCCTGGAGGTTCGGGGTGGCCGTCGCCGGCCCGGGTGCAGGTCCCATCGTGCCCCTTCCGCGGGGCCGATGGTCGCGCCATCCGCTCCCCGGCCCCGCCGACCCATCGGCGAGCACCCCTCTACGCTGACCGCATGACGCTGCCACCCCCGCCCGTCGAGCCGTCGGGCTCCGATGCGCCGCCCACCGTGCCCACCTCCTCGGTGCCCGTGCCGCCGTCCTACCGGGTGGTGCCGCCCCCGGCCCATCTGCTGACCCCGGAGCACTTCCCGACCACCGTGACCCGCGACGGACGGATCGCGTGGGCCTTCGGGCTGCTCGGATTCATCGGGTTCCCGGGCCTCGCCACCATCGTCATGTCGATCACCCTGGTGATCCTCGGGCTCGTGCAGCGGGGGAAGAATCCCGTGGCCCGTGCCGTCGGCCGGCGCGCAGCGATCTTCGGTGCGATCTCGCTGCTCGCGACCGTCGTGTTCTTCGTGCTCATCTTCGCCGTCTGGCCGGCGCTCGAGGAGGCCGGCGTCGTCTCCGGCGACTCGGTCCCGATGATGTTCCTCATGGTGCCGCTCGCGGTGTGGGTGGCGTTCGGCGCGCCGATCACCGGGGTCGTCATGGGGATCGTCGCGCTGACGCGGCCGGTGAGCCGGGAGAAGGCGGAGCGGATCTATGCCGCGGCCGGTCGCTGATCCGCCGCGCTGAGCCGCCCCGCCGCCCCGGGACCTGCGCCGTCAGCGGCGGATCGGCAGCCAGGCGAGCACGTCCTGGATGCCCTCGTCCCAGAACTCCCAGGTGTGGTCGCCGGGGCGCAGGCGCGAGGTGAGGTCCGCGCCGCGCTCCTCGGCGAGCGCGACGAAGCGCTCGTTCGCGTCCAGCAGGCCGTCCTCGGTGCCGCAGTCGAGCCACAGCGCGGGCAGGGTGGTGGGGTCCGCGGCGCGGAGCAGCGCGAAGAGGTCGTCGTCGGTGCCGGCGGGCCCCTGCTCGCCCCAGACGCGCGCGCCGAGCGTGCCCGCCCAGGAGAGGTCGAGGGTGGTGACATCGAGCGCGCCGGAGAGGGCGGCCGCGGCGGCGTAGCGGTCCGGGTGGTGCAGGGCGAGCTTCATCGCGCCGAACCCGCCCATCGACAGGCCCGCCACGAAGGTGTCCTCGCGGGCGGTGGAGATGCGGAAGGTGCGGGCCAGCAGCGCAGGCAGCTCCTCGGAGATCCAGGTCCAGTACTTCTCCCCGGTCGCCTCGTCGCTGTAGAAGGAGCGGCGCACCTCGGGCATGACCACGGCGATCCCGTGCTCGGTCGCGTAGCGCTCGATCGAGGTGCGGCGCTCCCAGATGGTGCAGTCGTCGCTCAGGCCGTGCAGGAGGTAGAGGACGGGCACCCCCGCCGATGCGCCGCCCTGCCCGTCGGCCCCGGCGGCCTCCGCCCCCGTCATGCCGATCCCGGCGGCCTCCTGCGGCATGAGCACCACCGCGGAGGTGCCCATCCCGAGGGATTCGGCGAACAGGTCCAGACGCAGGCGGATCATGGCGGCTCCTTCACAGCTGACGGGTGCTCCCCGCATCCTGCCCCGCCGGGCGCCGCGCTGCCAGCGGCGACCGTCGCGCGCCCCGCTCAGCGCACGAGCAGCTGCGCGGGCACCGCCTCCATGCCCTCGACGTCCTCAACGAGCCGCGGGTCGATGCGGCTGCCGCGCCGGACGACCGTGAGCGCCCCGCGCCGCTCGAGGATCACGAGCGCCGCCTCCTCGAGCTCGAGCAGCCCCTGGGTGCGGAGCCGGTCCACGAGGTCGCGCCGCGGCAGGTGGTGGCGGCGCAGCGCCGCTGTCACCGGCTCCCCCGCGACCATGACGACGACGGGGCGGCGGCGCGCCCGGGCGGGCAGCGCGCGCGTCGTGCGGCCCACCGTCCCCAGCAATCGCTCGAGGAGCAGCACCGTGGTGAGCACCGCGAGGGCGCCGAGCAGGGTGGGCGACTCCCCGAGGGTGGCGCGGGCGGAGACGCCGCCCAGCACGGCGAGTGCGACGAAGCTGCCCACGGAGGCGGTCGCCATGAGCCGCGGCCCGGCGAGGTGCACGACGAGCGAGAAGAACAGGTAGAGCACGACGGTGGAGACCACCACGCCGAGCAGCCCGCTCCACCCGATGCCGATGTAGTCCCGCCAGACGAGGTCCCAGTCGATCATCGCCCCATTGTCCGGCCCTCTCACCGGGCGGGTGCACGTCAGGGGCGCACGAGCACCTTGATCGCGCGCCGTTCGTCCATCGCCGCGTAGGCCTCGCCGATCTCCGCGAGCGGCAGCTCGAGGTCGAAGACGAGCCCGGGCTCGATCTCCCGGGTGAGGACCTTCTCGAGGAGCTCGGGCAGGTAGGCGGCGCAGTTCGCGGGGCCTCCGCGCAGGCCCACGTTGCGCCAGAACAGCTCGTTCACGGGCAGGTCGCCGTGGGGCACGCCCACGAGCCCGATCGCCCCGCCGTCGCGCACCACCGCGAGGGCCTGGTGCCGGGCGTCCTCGGTGCCCACGCACTCGAGCACGCAGTCCGCACCGATCCCGTCGGTCAGCTCCTTGACCGCCGCGGCGCCGTCCTCGCCGCGCTCGGCGATCACGTGGGTGGCGCCGAAGCGGCGGGCGACCTCCTGCCGCGGGGCGTGCCGGCTCATGGCGATCACGGTGCTCGCGCCGAGCTGGACCGCCGCGAGGACGGCGCAGAGGCCGACGGCGCCGTCGCCCACGACGGCGACGGTGCTGCCCTCGGTGACGCCCGCGCTGACGGCGGCGTGCCAGCCGGTGCACATGACGTCGGAGAGCGCGAGCAGGCTCGGGACCAGGTCGTCCTCCGGCATCGACGGGGTCGCGACGAGGGTGCCGTCGGCGTGCGGGATCCGCACCTGCTCCGCCTGGGCGCCGTCGTAGCGGGCACCGTGGAGGCAGTTCGCGGTCGCTCCCTTCGCGCACAGGGCGCAGGTCCCGTCGGACGGGTTGAAGCCGCCGACGACGAAGTCGCCCACGGCGACGGTGCGCACGTCGGCGCCGATCGCGGTGACGACGCCGCAGATCTCGTGGCCGATGGGGGTGGGCTCGGGGACGTCCGCGATGCCGCGGTAGCGCCAGAGGTCGGAGCCGCACACGCAGGCGGCGACGGTGCGCACGATCGCATCGGTGGGCTCGAGCAGGGTGGGGTCGGGGCGCTCCTCGCGGCGGACGTCGCCGGGGGCGTGGATGATCGCTCCGTACATGCGTGCCAGCCTGCACCCGGCCCGCGGCGGGAGGGAGGAACTGCCGTTACCACCTTCTGCCTCGAGCGCGGCCGGGCCTACGATCGCGCCATGAGCTCCCCCGCGACCTCCCCCGCCGCGCCGCCCGTCCCGGACTGGGTGCGCACCGCGATCTGCTGGCAGGTGTACCCGTTGGGTTTCTGCGGCGCGCCCCGGCAGCGGGAGGACCTCGAGGGCGAGGGGTACGGCGGGGCGGAGGGCGAGAACGTCGTCCACCGTCTCCCCCGGCTGCTCGGCTGGCTCGACCACCTCGTCTCCCTCGGCGCGAACGTGCTCGTGCTGAACCCGGTGTTCGACGCGGTCTCCCACGGCTACGACACCCTCGACCACCGCCGGATCGATCCGCGGCTCGGGGACGAGGAGGACCTCGAGGACCTGCTCGCCGCATGCCGGGAGCGCGGGATCCGCGTGGTGCTCGACGGCGTGTTCAACCACGTCTCCGCCCAGCACCCGGTGGCGCGGCGCGCGATCGCCGCGGGTCCTGGGACAGAGGAGGGCGCGCTGATCCGCTGGTCCGGCGAGCACCCCTACGGCTTCGAGGGCAATGCGGACCTCGTCGAGCTCGACCTCGCCCACCCCGTGGTGCAGGACCGCGTGGTCGAGGTGATGGGCCTGTGGCTCGACCGCGGCGTGGACGGCTGGCGTCTCGACGCGCTGTACGCCGCGGGCCCCGAGGCCTGGGCGCCGATCCTCACGCGGGTGCGGGCCGCGCATCCCGAGGCGTGGCTGCTCGGCGAGGTGATCCACGGCGACTACCCGGCGATCGCGGACGCCTCGGGCGCGCACTCGATCACCCAGTACGAGCTGTGGAAGGCGATCTGGTCCTCCCTGCGGGACGGGAACCTCTTCGAGCTCGCGCACGCCCTGGGCCGGCACGAGCAGTTCCTCCGCGAGGCGGGCGGCGCGCATCCGCTGACCTTCCTCGGCAACCACGACACCACCCGCATCGCCTCGCAGCTGCCCGACGGCCGCGACCTCGCCCCCGCGATCGCGCTGCTCGCCCTGCTCCCGGGCGTTCCCTGCGTCTATGCGGGGGACGAGCTCGGTGCGGTGGGCGTGAAGGAGGACCGCCCCGGCGGGGACGACGCCGTGCGCCCCGCCTTCCCCGACGACCCCGCGTCCCTGCTCGGCGGCTCCGACGGGGCTGACGGGGCCGACGGGGGCGGGGACCCCTCGCCGCACCAGCCCCACCTCCTGAAGGCCGGCGCCGCCCCGCGGATCCTCGAGGCGCACCGCCGCCTGCTCGGCCTGCGCCGCCGCGAGCCCTGGCTCGCGACCGCCCACGTCGCCATCGTCGAGGCGTCGCTCGAGAACACCGCGGTCGAGATCATCCTGACTCCTGCGGACGGCGCCGACGGGACGGACACCCCGGCGCCACTGCGGCTCGCGCTGAACCTCGGTGACGAGCCGCGGCCCGCCCCCGGCGAGATCCTCGAGGCGGTCGACGGCGCCGCCATGATCGACGGGGTCCCGTCGGCCGGCCCTGGCCTGGTCCCCGCGCACGGCGCCGCCGTCCTCCGCTGACCTCCCGCCGTCCCCGCCACCCGGGCCTCCCACCTGGTGACGGCGGCCACATTCGCGGGTAGTTTGGCGGGCATGAAGAAGCTCATCGATGCCGTCGACGACGTCGTCGTCGACGCCCTGCAGGGCATGGCCCTCGCCCACCCCGACGCCCTCACGCTCGACCTCGAGCACCGCGTGCTGCTGCGCGCCGAGCCCAAGGAGCAGGGCAGGGTCGCCCTGATCTCCGGCGGCGGCAGCGGCCACGAGCCCCTGCACGGCGGGTTCGTGGGCCGCGGCATGCTGGATGCGGCCTGCGCGGGCGAGGTGTTCACCTCCCCCGTGCCGGACCAGATGGCCGCCGCGATCGCCGCCGTGGACCGCGGCGTGGGCGTGCTCCAGATCGTCAAGAACTACACCGGCGACGTCATGAACTTCGAGATGGCGGCGGAGCTCGCCGCCGCCGAGTCCGGCACCGAGGTGCGCAGCGTCATCACCGACGACGACGTCGCCGTCGAGGACTCCACCTTCACCGCGGGCCGCCGCGGCGTGGGCGGCACCGTCCTCGTCGAGAAGATCGCGGGCGCCGCCGCCGAGGAGGGCCGCGACCTCGACGAGGTCACCGCCATCGCGACCCGCGTCAACGAGCGCGCCCGCTCGATGGGCGTCGCGCTCACCTCCGTGACCGTCCCCGCGAACGGCAAGCCGAGCTTCGAGCTGGGCGAGGACGAGATCGAGGTGGGCATCGGCATCCACGGCGAGCCCGGCCGCCACCGCTCGACGCTCGTCCCCGCGAAGGACGTCGCCCGCCGCCTGCTCGATCCGATCCTCGCGGAGCTGCCCGGCGAGGGGCCCGTGCTGCTCTTCGTCAACGGCATGGGCGGCACCCCGCTGCTCGAGCTGTACATCCTCGCCAAGGACGCCCACGAGATCCTCGCCGAGGCCGGCGTCGAGATCAGCCGGCAGCTCGTCGGGAACTACATCACGAGCCTCGACATGGCGGGCGCCTCGATCACCCTGCTGCGCCTGGACGAGGAGCTCACCGCCCTGTGGGACGCTCCCGTCTCCACCCCGGCCCTGCGACGCGGACTCTGAGGGAGGCCCCGTGACCACGACTGCGCTGACCACCACCGAGCTCGAGGACTGGCTGCGCCGCGCCGCCGCCCTCCTCACCGATCACGCCGCGGAGCTCACCGAGCTCGACGCCGCGATCGGCGACGCGGACCACGGCTCGAACATGTCCCGCGGCTTCCGCGCCGTCGTCGAGGCGCTCGACGCGGGCGACTTCGCGGACCCGGCCGCGCTGCTGAAGAAGACGGGGATGACGCTCGTCTCCACCGTCGGCGGCGCCTCCGGCCCGCTCTACGGGACCCTCTTCCTCCGCCTGGCCGGCGCGACCGGCGGCGCGGCGTCCCTCGACGCCGCGGCCCTCGGCGAGGCGCTCGCCGCGGGCGTGCAGGGCGTCGCGGACCGCGGGAAGGCGGCCCCCGGGGAGAAGACGATGCTCGACGCCTGGACCCCGGCCCTCGAGGCCTTCCGCGGCGCGGGCGACGACCTCGCCGCGGCCGTCGCCGCCGGCGCCGCGGCAGCCGCGCAGGGCCGGGACGACACCGCCCCGATGACCGCGACGAAGGGCCGCGCCTCCTACCTCGGCGAGCGCTCCGTGGGCCACGTTGATCCCGGCGCCGCGAGCACCGTGCTGCTGTGGCAGGCGCTCGCGGACGCCGTCAGCGGGGAGGCGGGTCGATGACCGGCATCGTCGTCGTCTCCCACTCCGCGCCGCTCGCCCGCGCCGCCGTGGACCTCGCCTCGCAGATGCTGCGCGGCGACGGCCCCGAGATCGCGATCGCGGCCGGCGTCGCCGACCCGAGCGCCCCGGACGGCCTCGCGCTCGGCACCGACGCCGCCGCGATCGCCGCCGCCATCGAGAGCGCGGCGGACGACCACGGCGTGCTCGTGCTCATGGACCTCGGCAGCGCCGTCATGTCCGCCCACCTCGCCGTCGAGATGCTCGACCCGGAGCTCGCCGGCCGCGTGCGGCTGAGCGCGGCGCCGCTCGTCGAGGGCCTCGTGGGCGCCGCCGTCACCGCCTCCACGGGCGCCGATCTCGAGGACGTCGCGGGGCAGGCGGACCTCGCCGCGGAGGCCAAGCGGATGCAGCTGGAGTCCTGAGGACCCGCCCCGGGAC
This sequence comes from Brachybacterium rhamnosum, assembly GCF_039526185.1. Lineage (NCBI taxonomy): Bacteria > Bacillati > Actinomycetota > Actinomycetes > Micrococcales > Dermabacteraceae > Brachybacterium > Brachybacterium rhamnosum. The sequence continues at coordinate 825,955 of NZ_BAAAIS010000002.1, read as the reverse complement.
CTGGGAGGCCCGCGGCCCCGCCCGGCGTAGGCTCGGGCGCATGAGCACCGCGCTGAAGTCCGCCGAATCCGTCCGCACCGCACCGATCGTCGCCGTCGGCCTGATCGGCGGTTATGTCACCGCACGCGAGACCGGGATCCGGCCGCTCGGCGGTGTGGTGCTCGGCGCCGCCGGCCTCTACGCGGGCCGCACCTGGCTGGCCCGCCGCGGCCCCGCGACCGCCGCCGTGCTCGGCGCCGCCTACGTGCTCGGCTTCGGCCTCTCGCACCCGCTCGCCAAGAAGATCGGCTCCTGGCCGGCCGTGCTCACCGTGACCGCCGCGGCCGCGGGCGCCTCCGCCGTGCTCTCCGACGCCGCCTACGGCGAGTGGGAGCGCACCGCCTCCTGACCGGAGCCGTGGCACCGGGCCGGGCACTGAGCCCGGGCCCGGTCGCATGAGCGCGGGGAGCGGCACGACATCTCATCCCCCGGGACATCCGCGATATGTCCTGTCCCTCGTGGGAATCGTTGACTAGGCTAAGTCTCCGGTCCCCACCCCCTCCCCTTCCCGTCCGGGACCCCCGCTCCTCCGCAAGGATGCAACGCCCCATGCTCGGCACCATGAGCCGTCTCTGGCAGACGGTCCGCCCGATCCGTTTCCGTCTCTACCTGGGGCTCCTCAGCGCCCTCACCGCCTCCCTCGTCGCCCTGGGCATCCCCCAGGTGCTCGAGGTCGTGGTGAACCGTCTCCACGTCGGCGCGGCCTCCGCGACCGTGTGGACCGGCGGCGCCGTGGTCCTCGCCCTCGGCCTCGTCGAGGCCGCCCTCATCTGGCTGCGGCGCGTGTTCGCCGTCGCTCCCTCGACGCTCGTCGAGAAGGACATCCGCGTCCGCTTCTACGCGAAGACGCAGCACATGCCCGTCTCCTTCCACGACGGATGGGGCTCGGGCCAGCTGCTCTCGCGCATGATGAGCGACATCAACACGATCCGCCGCTGGATCGCGTTCGGCATGATCATGCTGGTCACGACGTCGGTGACGATCGTCGTCGGCATGGTGCTGCTGGTGCGCTCCTCGTGGCTGCTCGCGCTGATCTTCTTCCTCGCGGCGGTGCCGGTGACGGTCATCGCCTACCGCTTCCACCGCGAGTTCTCGGTGCTCTCGCGCCTCTCGCAGGACCAGAACGGCGACCTCGCCACGACCATCGAGCAGTCGGTGCAGGGCATCCGTGTGCTGAAGGCCTTCGGCCGCGGCCCGTCGGCCCTCGAGGGGTTCACCGAGCAGGCGGAGGAGCTGCGCCGCACCGAGGTGCGCAAGGCGACCTCCATGGCGCGCTTCGACATGTTCATGTTCATGCTGCCGGAGCTCGCGCTCGGCATCGCCCTGTTCGTGGGCCTGCACCTCGTGGCGGGCGGCTCGATCAGCGTGGGCCAGCTCGCGAGCTACTTCGCGACCGCGACCCTCGTCGTGGGACCGGTGCGCATGCTCGGCATGCTGTTCGGGCAGATGGTCAACGCCTCCACCGCGCTGGACCGCCACTACGAGGTGATGGACGAGGAGAACACGATCACCTCCCCGGAGAGCCCGGTCGCCGTGGACACGTCGGCCGCGCGCGGCGCCGTCAGCTTCGAGGGCGTGCACTTCCGCTACGAGGACGCCCCCGGCCACGTGAAGGACGTGCTCGACGGCGTGGACCTCGAGATCCGCCCGGGCGAGACGATGGCGCTCGTGGGCGTCACCGGCTCGGGCAAGTCGACACTGCTGCAGCTCGTGCCGCGCCTGTACGAGGTGACGGAGGGGCGCGTGCGGATCGACGGGGTCGACGTGCGCGACCTGGCCCTCCCGGACCTGCGCACCCTCACCGCGGTCGCCTTCGAGGACGCGACGCTGTTCTCCGACTCGGTGCGGGACAACGTCCTGCTCGGCGCGGATCCGGCGCTCTCCGACGAGGCGGCCGAGGAGCTGCTGCACCTCGCCCTGCGCACGGCGGACGCCACCTACGCGTACGAGCTGCCGGACGGCGTGGACACGCGGATCGGCGAGGAGGGCATGAGCCTCTCCGGCGGTCAGCGCCAGCGCCTCGCCCTGGCCCGCGCGATCGCGGCCCGCCCGGCGGTGCTGCTGCTGGACGACCCGCTCTCCGCGCTCGACACGCGCACCGAGGAGACGGTCACCGGCCGCCTCCGCGAGGTGCTCGAGGGCACGACCACCCTGATCGTCGCCCACCGCACCTCGACGGTCGCCCTCGCGGACAGGGTCGCCCTGCTCGACGGCGGCACCGTGGTCGCCGTCGGCACGCACACCGAGCTCATGGCCTCGAGCGCCCGCTACCGCTGGGTGATCGCGAACCAGGAGGAGGAGACGCGCCGCGACCAGGACATCGAGGCGCTCACCGGCGAGCTCGACCTCCGCGAGATCCAGCGCGCCCAGGAGGCGCAGGAGGCGCGGGACACCCGGGAGGCGGCCGACGGCCCACCCGGATCAGAGGGCACCAGCACGTCCGAGACCGAGCCGGAGGGCGCACGATGACCGCCACCGCGACCCGCGACCGCGCGGGAGACGACGAGCAGAAGGACCTCACCCCGGAGGAGGCGAAGGCCTCCCGCAAGCGCTCCCTCACCCTGCTGGGCGAGCTGGTCTCCCCCGTGAAGGGGCAGTTCGCGGTCATGGCCGTCATGGTCGTCGTCGCGCAGCTGGCCGTCGTCGCCGGCCCGGCGATCATCGCCTGGGGCATCGACCACGGCATCCCCGCGCTCGCGGCCGGGAACTCGGTGCCCGCGATCCAGGCGGCCGCCCTCCACATCGCCTGCGCGATCGTGGGCGGCGTGCTCACCTACGGCTACGTGAAGCAGTCCGTCGTCGTGGGCCAGCGGATGCTGCTCGCGCTGCGCCGGAAGGTCTTCCGCTTCACCCAGCGCCAGGACCTCGAGTTCCACGAGCGCTACACCTCCGGCCGGATCGTCTCCCGCCAGACGAGCGACATGGAGGCGCTGCGCGAGCTGCTCGACTCCGGCGTGAACATCATGGTGGGCTCGTTCCTCTCGATGGTGTTCACGATCGTGCTGATCGTCGCGATGGACTGGGTGACCGGCGTGGTCATGCTGCTCATGCTCGTCCCCTGCCTGCTCCTCACCCTGTGGTTCCAGCGCCGCTCCTCCGTCGAGTACCGCGCGATCCGCACCCACTCGGCACGGCTGATCGTGCACTTCGTCGAGGCGATGGCCGGGATCCGCGCGGTGAAGGCCTTCCGCAAGGAGGACCGCAACCAGGAGCGCTTCGACACGCTCGCGATGGACTACCGCAACGCGTCGCTGCGCTCGATCCAGGTGTTCGGCATCTACCAGCCCTCGCTGCGCGTGCTCGCGAACGTCACCATCGCGGCGGTGCTCGTCGTGGGCGGCTTCCGGGTGCTCTCCGGCGACCTGCAGGTGGGCGTGCTCGTCGCGCTCGTGCTCTACTCGCGGCGCTTCTTCCAGCCGGTCGACGAGATCGCGAACTTCTACAACGCGTTCCAGTCCGCCGTGGCGGCGCTCGAGAAGATCGCGAACCTCCTCGCGGAGCAGCCGCACGTCAAGGAGTCCGACGCGCCGACGCCCCTGCCGCAGTCCTCCGGGAGGATCGACTTCGAGGACGTCTCCTTCCGCTACACGCCGCAGGGCCCGCTCGTGCTGCGGCCGATGGACCTGCACATCCCCGCAGGGCAGACGGTCGCGCTCGTGGGGCAGACGGGCGCCGGCAAGTCCACGGTCGCGAAGCTCATCTCGCGCTTCTACGACCCGACCGAGGGCAGCGTGAAGCTCGACGGCGTGGACCTGCGGGACATCTCCATGAAGGACCTCACCCGCAACATCGTCATGGTCACCCAGGAGGCGTACCTGTTCTCCGGCACCGTCGCGGACAACATCGCGCTCGGCAGGCCGGGGGCGAGCCGCGAGGAGATCGAGGCGGCGGCGAAGGCCATCGGCGCGGACTCCTTCATCGAGCAGCTGCCCTACGGCTACGACACCGACGTGAACAAGCGCGGCGGCCGCGTCTCCGCCGGGCAGCGGCAGCTGATCTCCTTCGCCCGCGCGTTCCTCGCGGACCCGCGCGTGCTGATCCTCGACGAGGCGACCAGCTCGCTGGACATCCCGAGCGAGCGGATGGTGCAGGAGGGGCTCACGAAGCTGCTCGGGCACCGCACCTCGCTGATCATCGCGCACCGCCTGACGACGGTGATGATCGCGGACCGGGTGCTCGTGGTGCACGGCGGCGAGGTTGTCGAGGACGGCTCCCCGCAGGAGCTCGTCGCGGCGGGCGGCCGCTTCGCCGCACTGCACCAGGCGTGGCAGGACTCGCTTTGACCGCAGCCCGCTGACCAGCACGGACGCGCCTCACCGCCCTCCCGGACGGTGAGGCGCGTCGCATCGGGCGGAAACGCGCATCCACGACGGATCCGACGTGTAGATTCCTGCTGCCCGACGGACCTCACCGTCGCTACGGCTCCAGCCGTACACCCACCCCGTCGTCGCCCGGCGCAGCCGCCGGCCGTCCTCCTGGAGTCCTCTGTGATCACCGCCCTCTCCGGCCGCGCCCGGATCCTGCTCCTCGCGCTCCTCGCCGCCGCGACCCTCGCCGCACCGATGGCCATCGCCCCCGCGGCGGACGCCGCGACCGTGAAGCCCCTCGACATCGTCTCCGTGTACTACGACCCGCCGGGCACCGACAAGTCCACGAACTCCGGGTACACCAAGGAGTACATCGTCCTGAAGAACACGGGACGCACCACGCTCACGCTCACCGGCTACACCGTGCGCGACAACGGCCCGCAGAAGTTCACCTTCCCCCAGGGCTTCAAGCTCGGCGCCGGGAAGTCCGTGACGATCAGGTCCGGCAAGGGGAAGAACTCCTCCTCCACCCTGTACTGGAACACGTCCTCGTACATCTGGAACAACACCGGGGACACCGCCCGCACCTTTACCTCCACGGGCAAGCTCCTGGAGTCCTGCACGTACCGCGGCGGCAGCCACAAGGCGACGAAGACGTACGTCCGCACGTCCTCCACGACCGCCTACTGCTGACCCCCGACCTCGGTCAGCCCGACGGGCCGGCGCCCGTCCTCGAGACGGACGCCGGCCCGTCGGCCGTCGTGGACCCGGCTCCCGGACAGCTCCCGGGCATGCCGCGATATTCTGGACACGCACCCGCGTCTCCTCTCCCCCGGCGCCACGCAGCCTCGGCCGGGGATGCGCGCCGCACGCCGCCGAGCCCAGGAGACCGCCGCATGACCACCCTCGCCCTCGTCGTCGGACTGCTCGCAGTGACGGTGGTGTGCGTGGCCCTCGGTGAACGGTGGCGGCTGCCGTACCCGATCCTCATGCTCCTCGCGAGCAGCGCGATCGCCTCGATCCCGGGCCTGCCGCACCTGCAGATCGACGCCCACCTGATCCTGCCGCTGCTGCTGCCGCCGCTGCTGTTCGCGACCGCGCAGAAGACGGACTGGTCCGTGTTCATCTCCCGCTGGCGCACCCTGCTCGCCCTCGCCGTGGGCCTCACCGCGGTGACCGCCGCGCTCGTGGCCGGCACCGTGTCCCTGCTCGTCCCCGGGATCGCCCTGCCGCTCGCCGTCATGCTCGGCGCGATGGTCGCCCCGCCGGACCCGGTCGCCGTGGAGGCCGTCGCCGGGCCCGCGAAGATGCCCCGCCGCCTCCTGTCGATGCTGCAGACGGAGGGCCTGTTCAACGACGCCGTCGCGATCGTGCTGTTCACCGCCGCACTCTCCGCCCTGGACAGCGGCGCCTCGCTGGGCGTGGGCCTCGTCGTCGACTTCCTCGTGGGCGCCATCATCGCCGTGGGCATCGGCTTCGCCCTCGGCTTCGGCTACCGCTTCGCCTCCCGCATGGTCACGACCACCGCGGCCCGCACCGCCATGAGCGTCGTCGTCCCCTTCGCCGCCTACATCGCCGCGGAGGAGCTGCACGCCTCCGGCGTCATCGCGGTCGTCGTCACGGCGCTGGAGACCAAGCGCCGCGCCCGCGCGGAGGACTCCGAGGCCCGCATCTCCCGCGCGACCTTCTGGGACGTGGCGAACCTGCTCGTCACCGGCATCGCCTTCGGCCTCATGGGCATGCAGCTGCGGGACGCCGTCGCCGAGGAGGGCATGGGGGTCCTGGACTACGTGCCGATCGCGGCGGCCGTCTGCGCCGTGGTGATCGTCGTCCGCGCGATCGGCATGCTGCTGATCCGGCCCGTGGCCCGCAAGGACGGCGGGGACGACCTCTCCTGGAAGGACTCCGTCGTCCTCACCTGGTGCGGCATGCGCGGCCTCGCGACGCTCGCCCTGGCCCTCGCGATCCCCAACACCGAGGCGGTGGGCGACCACCGCAACCTCGTCGTCATCGTCGCGAGCGCGGTGCTGCTGGTGACGCTCGTGCCGACGGGCCTCGGCGTCGGCCCGCTGCTGAAGGCGCTCAAGCTGCAGGACGACGGCACCGTGACCATGGGCGAGATCCGCGAGCTCACCGCCCGCGCCCAGGGCGCGGCGATCGAGGCGATCCGTGATCGCTTCGAGAACTCCGAGGAGATCACCCCGGAGCAGCTCGCCGCGATCAAGCAGCGTTTCCAAGGCCTGCGCAAGGAGCTCGACACCTCGACGCAGGCCGTGGTCGCGATGAACCCCGACGGCACGCCCGTGGACCCCGAGCTGCACCAGCAGATGCTCGCCAAGCGCAAGAAGCTGCGCCGCGGCCGCGAGCTCATGGTCGCCGCGCAGACCGTGGGCCTGGACGCCGCCCGCGCCGAGGTCCTCCAGGCCCGCTCCGAGCCGGGCGTGGACCCCGAGGCGGCGGACACCGTGCTGCGCCAGCTGGACCTGCAGATGCTCGCGGCCCCGCCGCAGCTGCGCGGCAAGCACTGAGCCCCACCTGCGGGGCCTCCCGGCGAGGAGGTCCATGATGGGGCCATGACGACCCTCGGCGACTTCTCCGCGACCACCCTCGACGGCTCCCCCACCGACCTCTCCGCGCACCTCGGCAAGGTGGTGCTCGTGGTGAACACCGCCAGCCAGTGCGGCCTCACCCCGCAGTACGAGGGGCTGCAGGCCCTGCACGAGGCCTACGCCGAGCAGGGCCTCGCGGTGCTCGGCTTCCCCTGCGACCAGTTCGGCCACCAGGAGCCCGGCACGGAGTCGGAGATCGCGACGTTCTGCTCCACCGGCTACGGCGTCACCTTCCCGATGCACGCGAAGATCGAGGTCAACGGAGAGGGAGCCGATCCTCTGTACCAGTGGCTGACGGGCGCGCACGAGACCCCGGCCGGCGAGCACATCGAGGCCGCCGACATCCCCTGGAACTTCACGAAGTTCCTGCTGGACCGCGAGGGCCGCGTCATCGCCCGCTTCGAGCCGACGGTCACCCCGGAGGAGCTCGCCGAGCCGATCCGGGAGGCGCTCGCCGCCCAGGCCTGAGACCTGCGTCATACCCCCCGGCCGCCCGCACGGCGGCCGGGGCGGACGCCGCGCCGGCCTGCCGCCCGTGCGGCGTACTGTCCTAGGGCAGACAGCACCACCTCGACCGGAAGGACCAGAGCTCATGGCGACACCTCGCGTCAGCGTGCAGGAGGCGTGGGACGACCTCGCCGCAGGCAACGAGCGCTTCATGGGGGGCGAGGTGCGCCACCCCGACCAGGACGCCGCGCGCCGCAGCGAGCTCACCGAGTTCCAGGCGCCGGACGCCGCGTTCCTGGGCTGCTCCGACTCGCGCGTCGCCGCGGAGATCCTCTTCGACTGCGGCCTGGGCGAGCTGTTCGTGGTGCGGAACATCGGCCAGATCGCCAACGAGAACACCGTCGCGACGATGGAGTTCGCCGTCTCGAGCCTCGGCGTCGCCGTGATCGTCGTGCTCGCCCACGGCTCCTGCGGCGCGGTGAAGGCCGCGATCGACCTCACCACCGCGCACCCCTCGGAGACCACCCCGGCGATCCGCCGCGAGCTCGAGCTGATCCAGCCGGCGGTCCAGCAGGAGTGGCTCGCCACCCAGCGGCTCAGCCCCTACGTGGACCCGGCGCGGATCGACGCGGACGCCGTGGGCCGCCGCCACCTCGACGAGACGATCCACCAGCTCATGCGCTCCTCGCGGGTGATCAGCGACGCCGTCGCTCGCGGCGAGCTCGGCATCGTGGGCTGCCAGTACCAGCTCGAGGAGGGCCGCGTCGCCCCGATCACGGCGGTCGGCAAGCTCGACATCGGCGCCTGAGGCCCGGGCCGGGCTCGGCCCGGCCACCCCTGTCCGTTCGCGTGCCTGAGTTCCACGAACGGAACCACCGCGCGCAAACGGACATCCGGTCGACGGGCAGCGGGCGTGGCGCGGGGGGATCGACGGGCGGCCGGCGGGCACCCGGGCGGCGGGAGAGCGAGAGGTGGGCGAGCGGCGGGCGGCCGAGCGGCGAAGCCCCGCGGCCGACCGCCCGGCTCAGGAGGGCACGGTCGGGTCCGCGCCCTCAGGGGCGGGGGCGGCCCCGTGCTCGCGGAGCTCCTCGGCGCGGGTCGCCGCCCAGCTCGCGAGCAGGCTCATGCGCTCCGCGGCCTCGGTCGCGGGCTCCGCCGTGTAGGCGATGAGCCTGCACCCCGGATCCGCGGAGAGCTCCATCTGCTCGAAGCGCACCGTCAGCGCCCCCACCACGGGGTGCACGAAGCGCTTGGTGCCGGCGCTGTGGGCGTGGACGTCGTGCGCGGCCCACAGCCGTCGGAAGTCCTCGGAGCAGGTGGAGAGCTCCCCGATCAGCTCCTGCAGCACCGGATCGTGCGGGTCCTTGCCCGCCTCGACGCGCAGGGCGCCCACGCCCATCCGCGCGAACGCCTCCCAGTCCGGGTAGAAGTCGCGGGAGGCGGGGTCCAGGAACTGGAAGCGCACGAGGTTCGGGGCGTGCACGCCCTCGGGCAGGGCGAGCAGCCCCGCCTCACCCACCACCGGCAGGTAGAAGGCACGGCCCAGCTGGTTCGCGGCGATCATGCGGTGGTACGGGTCGCGGACGAACACGGCCGAGCCGGTCATCCCGTCGAGCATCCACTGCAGCGCCGGTCGGGAGCCGGCCCGCGCCCCGGGGCGGGGCCGGCGGCGGCGGGACGCGGTGGCGGTGCCGTCGGCCGCGCGGGCGAGGTCCTGCAGGTGGCGACGCTCCACCTCGTCGAGCTGGAGTGCGCGGGCGAGCGCGTCGAGGACGGAGGCGGAGGCGCCGGTGATCTGCCCGCGCTCGAGCTTCGCGTAGTACTCGACGCTGAGTCCCGCGAGCACGGCGACCTCGCTGCGGCGCAGTCCGGGCACGCGCCGGGCGCCGATGCTCGGCAGCCCCGCCTGCTCCGGCGTGACCTTCGCACGGCGGGTCATGAGGAACTCGCGGACCTCGGCTCGGTTGTCCATGCACGCCAGGGTAGGTCCCCTCCTGCGTCCGGGAGGCACCCCTGCGGTGCCCTGCCGGTACACCCCTCCGACGGGGCTGCCCGTGCCGGTGCCCTTCGCGGCGCTCGTGCTGGGGGACCGCTGCCGGTCTCAGCCGCGGTCGAGGTCCAGCACGGGCACGTCGAGCGGGGTGAAGCCGAGCACCTGCCCGTAGAAGGAGAGCGCGGCCTCGGTGGCGCGGATGATCGTCGCCGACTGCCGGAAGCCGTGCTGCTCCCCCTCGAACAGCAGGTACGCGTGCGGGATGCCCTTCGCGGCGAGCGCGTCGCGGAACATCTCGGACTGGCTGGGCGGCACGATCCTGTCCTCGTCCCCCTGGAGGAGCAGCACGGGGCACTCGAGCTCGTCGACGTGGCTGAGCGGCGCCCGCTCGACGTAGAGGTCCCTGCGCTCCGGGTAAGGGCCGACGAGCCCGTCGATGTACCGGGACTCGAAGTCGTGGGTGTCGCTACGGAAGGACTCGAGCTCCGCGACGCCGAAGCTCGAGACGCCGGCGGCGAAGGTGTCGGTGCGGGTGAGGCAGGCGAGGGTGGTCCAGCCGCCCGCGCTGCCGCCCTCGATCGCGAGCCGCGCGCCGTCGGCGATCCCGGCGCTGACCAGGTGCTCCATGACGGCGACGGTGTCCTGCACGTCGACCACTCCCCACTGGCCCTTCAGGCGGTCCCGGTAGGCGCGGCCGTGGCCGGTGGAGCCGCCGTAGTTGACCTCGACGACACCGAGGCCGCGGGAGGTGTAGTAGGCGACGGGCAGGCTCAGCACGGGCGGCACGTGCGAGGTGGGGCCGCCGTGGACGCGGGCGATGAACGGGGGCAGCTCGCCGTCCTGCCCGGCGAAGCCGTCCTGCCGGGGCCGGTAGACGATCGCGTGGACCACGCCGCCGCCCGCGAGCGGCACCTCGATGCTCTCCCCGGCGGGGAGGGCGGCGGGGTCCGGGGCGTCCTGCCGGGAGGAGCGCAGCACCTGCAGCGGGGACAGCGCGGGGGCGGGATCGAGGGTGAGGCGCGCGGTGTGCAGCGCGGGGAACGCGGTGGGCGAGGCGCCGCCGATGACGAGCAGGCCGCCCTCCCCCACCGCGATCGAGGAGATCAGGGTGAGCGGCTGGTCGAGGTCCGTGACGACGCCCGTGCTCACGGTGAGCACGCCGAGGGCGTCGGCGTCGCGGCCGTGCTGGACGAGCACCCGGTCCGCGTCGAGCACGTGCATCCAGATGGTGCCGAGCATCCAGAGGGACCCGGCGAACTCGCGCTCGGCGTGCGGGGACCCGCCCGGCAGCACGGGGCGGGCGCCGTCCTCGGCGCTCCATCGCTGCGGGGTCCACCAGCCGGAGTCGTCGGCGAGGTAGAGCAGGGTGTCCTCGTCCAGCCACGCAGGCTGCAGCACGGAGACGTCCGTCGCGCCCGCGACGATCTCCCCGGTGCCGGCCTGCCCGTCGATCAGCGGTGCGACGTGCAGGAGCGTGCCGTCCCACGGCATCTGCGGGTGCTCCCAGCTGATCCAGGCGAGGCGCGTGCCGTCGGGGCTGAGCGCGGGGGCGGCGACGAAGCGGGAGGCGGGGGTGACGCGGCGGATCGCGGCGGGGTCCTCCGCGGCGGATCCGTCGAGCGGCACGGCGGCGATGTACCGCTCGACGTGCGGGGCGCCGTCGGCGTCGGTGCGGGGACCGTCGGCGCCGCCGGTGTGGTCCTCGCAGATCCACCACACCTCGCGGGTGCCGTCCTCGAGCGTGACGGGCGTGGGGCACGCCCAGCGCAGCGAGGGTCCGTGGGCGGAGGGGACCTCGGGGCCGACGGGGGTCAGCGGGTGCGGCTCGTGCCCCGGGACCAGGGAGTGCACGCGCTGGGAGGCGAAGTCGACGAAGAGCACGAGTGGCGGCTCGTGGGAGTCGTGGTCGTCGGCGTCGCCGTGGTCGCCGAACCCGGCGGGCACCGCGGTCCAGGCGGAGCCGCCGTACTCGTGCACGCGGGAGCGGGCGTTGTACGGGGCGGGCAGCACGACCTCGGGGGCCGCGCCCTCCGCTCCGGAGCCGGTCGAGCGGACGATCGCGATGCGGCCGCCCTCGGTGGCGATCCCCTCGGTCCACCAGATCTCGTCGCCGACGAGCTGGGCGCCGCCCAGGCGGGTGCCGCCGGAGGCCATCTGCTCGGCGGTGATCGGGGAGGGCCAGGTGCCGAAGGGGAGCGTCGTCGTCATGAGGGCCAGCGTATGACGCGGCGCACACCCGTCGGGACACGGCCGGCGGCGTCGCTCGCGAGCGTCCCCGCTCACCGCCCCCGCGGGCGCACGAGCGGGAAGAGGATGGTCTCGCGGATCGGCAGGCCGGTGAGGTTCATGACGAGCCGGTCGATGCCCATGCCCATCCCGCCGGTGGGCGGCATGCCGAGCTCGAGGGCACGCAGGAAGTCCTCGTCCACGGCCATCGCCTCGGGGTCCCCGGCGGCGGCGAGCAGCGACTGGGCGACGAGGCGACGCCGCTGGTCCACGGGGTCGATGAGCTCGGAGTAGGCGGTGCCCTGCTCGGTGCCCTGGATGACGAGGTCCCACTTCTCGGCGAGCCGCGGGTCGTCCCGGTGCGGGCGGGCGAGCGGGGCGTTCTCGCGGGGGAAGTCGCAGTAGAAGACGGGCGTGGTCGTCGTGTGCTCGCACAGCGCCGAGTAGAGCTCCTCGAGCACGGGGCCGGCGGCCAGGCGCGGGTCGAGCTCGAGACCGATCGCGCGGGCGTGGGCGTGGAGCGTCGCAGCCGGCATCGAGGCGTCCACCTCCTCGCCGAGGGCGCGGGAGACGGCGGTCGCGAGGGGGATCACGGGCCAGTCGCCGGAGAGGTCGAACTCCTCGAGCCGGCCGTCCCTCGTGGTGCGCAGGCCGATCTGGCGGCCGTGCACGGCCTCGGCGGCGTCCTGGATGATCCGCTGGGTGAGGCGGCGCATGCCGTGCTGGTCGCTGTACGCCTCGTACACCTCGAGCGAGGTGAACTCGGGGTTGTGGGTCGCGTCGGCCCCCTCGTTGCGGAACTGCCGGCCGATCTCGAAGACCTGCTCCATCCCGCCCACGAGCAGCCGCTTGAGGTGCAGCTCGGTCGCGATGCGGAGGTAGAGGTCGAGGTCGTAGGCGTTGATGTGGGTCTCGAAGGGACGGGCGGAGGCGCCGCCGTGGACGGTCTGCAGCACGGGCGTCTCGACCTCGGTGAAGCCGAGCGCGTGGAGGGTGTCGCGCACGCTGCGCACGACGGTCGCGCGGCGGTGGGCGGTGGTGCGGGCGTCGGGCCGCACCACGAGGTCCACGGCCCGGTCACGCACGCGCGCCTCGGGGTCGGCGAGGCCGTGGTGCTTGTCCGGCAGCGGGCGCAGCGCCTTCGAGGTGAGGGTGAGGGTGCGCGCCTCGACGGTGACCTCGCCGGTGCGGGTGGTGATGACCTCGCCGCGCACGGCGATCTGGTCGCCGAGGTCGAGGCGCCGCCACAGCGCCCATGCCTCGGGGGTGGCCGCGTCACCCAGGAGGACCTGCAGGTCGCCGCTGCCGTCGCGGAGGGTCGCGAAGACGAGGCGGCCGTGCTCGCGGCGGCGCAGGATCCGCCCGGCGACGGCGACCTCGGTGCCGCTGCGTGCGTCCGGTCCGAGGCCCTCCGCGGCGGCGCGCGCCCCGGCGAGGGTCGCGGTGCGCTCGGCTCCCACGGGGTAGGGGTCGACGCCGTCGGCGCGGAGGGCCTCGAGCTTCGCGAGGCGCACCCGCACCTGCTCGGGCACGCGGCGCCCGGCGAGCGCCGCCTCGAGCGGGTCCTCCTCGGGCGGCAGCAGGGCCCGGACGGCGGCGGCGCGCTCCTCGCCGCCGCTCGTGAGCGCCTCCTCGGGGGTCCGACGGCGGCCCGCGCCGGGCAGGGCGAGGGGGCGCAGGAAGCCCTCCGCGGTGCCGGCGGCGACGCCCACCCGGGGGAGGTCGGAGGCGAACTCGAAGCACAGGTAGCGGGGCTCCCACGCGGGACGGTACTTCGCGTTCGCGCGGTAGAGGGACTCGAGCTGCCAGCTGCGGCTCGCGACGAGCAGGCCGCGCCGCCAGAGCCGGGCGAGGGGCCCCGCTCCGATCTCCGCGCCGCGCTCGAAGGCCTCGCGGAACATGGCGAAGTTCAGGGACAGCCGGCCCACGCCGTGCCCGGGCGCCTGCTCCGCCATGGCGGTGACCAGCAGCTCCATGAGGCCGTTGGGCGCGGTGGGGTCGCGGCGCATGAGGTCGAGGGAGGCGCCGGTGCGGCCCCAGGGCACGAAGGAGAGCACGCCGCGCAGGGTGCCGTCGGCGTCGCGCGCCTCGACGAGCAGGCAGTCGCCGTCGAGCGGGTCGCCGAGGCGGCCGAGCGCCATGGAGAAGCCGCGCTCCTCGCCGCCGTCGCCGCGCCAGCGGGCGGCGCCGTCCTCGATCGCGGCGACCTCCTCGGGGGTGAGGTCCGCGTGGCGGCGCACGGCCGTGGTGTAGCCGCGCTCGCGGAGACGGTGCACCGCCTGCCGCACGCCGCGCATGGCGGGGCCGCAGAGGCTGAAGTCCCGCAGGTCCAGGACGGCCTCGTCGCCGATGTCGTAGACGACGAGCCCGGCCTCGGCATAGGCGCGCCCGCCCGCCTCGCCGGCACCCATGACGGCGAGGGAGAGGCCCTGGTCACGGGCGTGGGCGCGCCAGGCCTCGATCGCCTGCGGCCACCGCTCGGGGTCCCCGACGGGGTTGCCGCTCGCGAGGCTCACGCTGCCCACGGTGCGGTGGGAGATCCCGGCCCTCGCCTGCGACGGGTCCTGCGTGTCCCAGACGATCGCCTTGTCGCGGCGGGTCGCGAAGTAGCCGAGCGAGTCGTGCTCACCGTGGGCGGCGAGCAGGGTGCGCACGCGCGCCTCGTCGGCCGCGGGCAGCTCCTGCGCGGCGCGCGGGGGCCGGAACAGCAGCAGCGCGGAGGCGAGGACGACGACGGCGCCCACGAGGTTGACGAGCCCGTGCACCCACCAGGGGGCGTGCACCGCCTGCACGGCCTCGAAGCGGCCGACGTCGGCGAGCATGCGGGAGAGCACGAAGCCCAGGGCCGAGCCGAAGGAGTCGGCGCGGCCGGCGTGCTGGACGAGCCAGGCCCCGCCGCCGAGCAGGGCGGCGCCGCCCAGGAGGAACAGCGCGGCGGCGGCGCGGAGGCTGCCGGGGACGCGGCGGGCGGTGAACTGCCGGCGCGAGCGCAGCAGCAGCACGATGACGAGCAGCCCGAGCAGGAGCCCGATCTCGGGGAGAACGTGGCGGCCGCGGCCGAGCATCGGCCCCGTCGCCTCGGTGAGCTCGAGCAGGCGGCCCAGCTGCGGGATCGCCACCCACCAGATCAGGATCAGCCACCAGGCGGCGCGGAGGCGGCGGCGCAGGGCGACCGCGAGCACCACGAGCAGGGCCGTGTAGATGAGGCTGGGGACGACGGGGATCGCGAGCGCGGAGACCGGGTCGTCCGGCCGGTCGAAGAAGCGGTGCCACGGCGGGACGATCGTGACCAGCAGGTTGAAGACGGCGGCGAGCAGCATGACGCTCGCGAAGCGGTCCGGCCAGCGGTCGTCGAGCGCATGCCAGGGGCTGCGGCGGATGGCGCCGGTCCGCCCGGCGGTGGGGTCGACGCCGGTCATGCGGGGTCCTTCCGGTCGGGGCCGACGGGGGCGGGGTCGGGCTCGATCTCGCCGTGCCGGGCGAGGGACACGGCCCCGGCGCTCGCGGCGAGGCATCCGAGGATCGCCGCCCACTCCCAGCCCGGGCGGGGCCGGTCGCCCAGCGCGATCACGCCCACGAGGGCGGGCACGAGCGTCTCGCCCACGACGAGCGGGGCAGTGGCTCGTGTGACGGAGCCGCGCTGGAGGGCGGTGGAGTAGGTGAGCAGGGCGAGCGCCCCGGCGAGGACGAGCGCGTAGCTGCTCGGGTCCGTGAGCAGGGTGAGCAGGTAGCGGCCGGGCGGCTGGCCGGCGGGGCCGGGCAGCACGCGGCTCGCGATCGCGGTGACGCCGAAGGCGAGACCGGCGACGGCCCCGAGCCCGGCGGCGCCGCGATGCCAGGGCGCGCGGCCGACGACCATCGCCGCGGGGACGAGCAGCAGGGCGCCCCCGAGCACGGCCCGATCCCCGGCGGGAGGGAGGGCGACGGCGTGGTCCGGGGCGGCGGAGGCTCCGACGAGCACGAGCCCGCCGACGACCACGGCGATCCCCGCGCGGTCCCGCCCGCCGAGCGGCATGCGCAGCAGCACGGCCGCGAGCACCGCGGTCACGGCGAGGAAGCTCGCGACGACGGACTGCACGACGAACAGCGGCAGGCTGCGCACGGCGAGCAGGGAGAGCAGGAAGCCGGCGCCGTCCGCGGCGACGCCGATCAGGTAGCGGCCGGAGCGCAGGAGCCGGGTGAGCAGCCGCGGGTCGAGGCCCGTGGAGGCGGTGGTGCGGCGGGCGGCGTCGGCCTGGAGGACGGAGCCGATCCCGTAGCAGAGGGCGGCGCCGCCGGCGGAGCACAGTCCCAGGAGCACAGCTCAACGATAGGCGTCCCCCTGGGAACCTCCAGGGAGGGCGGCGCACAATCGGTGGCGTCGGAGGATCGCGGTCGGATCAGGAGGTGGGCGCGTGCTGCAGGACGATGCGCTGCGCGGCGCCCGGGTGCCGGGCACCGGCGTCCTCGCCCGCTGCCGATCGGCCGCCCGCGCCGTGCTGACCTCGCGCCGCACCCTGCACCTCGCCACCGGGGCGGTCGCGGCGGTGCTCTACTCCAACTTCCTCATCGACCTGCTGGTGCCCGGCCCGCACGAGTGGGCGCAGCAGGTGAGCGTGCTCGAGATCCCCGGGCACCGCAGCGCCCTGCTGCTGCGCACCACGGACGTGCTCGCGGCGCTGCTCGTGCTCTCCCAGCTGCCCGCGGTGCGCGCGGTGCTGCCGGTCTCGCGGTGGCGGGGGCTCGTCGTGGGCGGGGCGGCGGCCTTCGCCCTGGGCGGGATCCTCGCCGCGGCCGTGACCCTGCCCGCGGATCCGCTGGCCGGGACGGACGGACTGCTCACGGCCTCGAGCGCGCTCGACCCGGAGGCGCTGCAGCGCGCGGCCCACGACGGGACGAGCATCCTCTCGGTGGGCGGCATGGTCGCGAGCGCGGGGGCCGCGTGGATGCTGCTGCGCCGCCGCCCGCGCGAACGGCCCCGCTGGCTGGGCCCGGTGGTCACGGTCGTCGCGGCGGGCTGCGCGGTCGAGCTCGGCGCGGATCTCGTGGTCGCCCTGCGACCGCAGTGGCAGCTGCTCGACGGCGTCTCGCAGCGGGCCCAGATGCTCACGCTGAGCGCGTGGGTGGTGGGGCTCGGCGCGATCGCGGCTCGCCCTCCACGGGCCGTCGAGTCCTGAAACCGGCGGGGCCGACGGCGCCGGGCCGGGCGGCGTCCTCCGACGGCGGCGCTCAGCGGGCGCCGCTGCCCAGCGGGCGCCGCGCCCCAGCGGGCGTCGCGGATCAGATGTCGATGCTGCCGCGCAGGTCCACGCGGGCGGTGCCGCCCACCCAGAGGGTGCCGTCGGCGTCGACGTCGAGGTGCACGAGGCCGTCGCGGCGCAGGGCCGAGCCCTGGCGGGCGGTCCACGGCGGGGTCAGCGCGCCGCGCTCGAGCATCCACTGGGCGATGCCGGCGTTGAGGCTGCCCGTGACCGGGTCCTCGTAGCCGGCGGTGCCGGACTCCGGATCCGCCGCGACGAACCCGCGCACCTCGTAGGCGGGGCCGCTCGCGCCGGCCGAGCCGTCGGCGGCGCCGGTCGTATCCGTCCCGTCGGACCCGTCGGACTCGTCGGATCCGACGCCTCCGTCGGCCTCCGTCGGCCCGACCACGCCGAGCGCGGCGATCTTGCGCGCGGGGATCGCGGCGAGATCCGGGGCGAGGGCGAGCACCTCCGCGGCGGAGCCCAGCTCGAGCACGCACCAGCCGGCGCCGTTGTCCACCCAGGCGTGATCGCGCACGGCGCCCGGGTCGATGCCGAGGGCCGCGGCGGCGGCCCCCACGTGCTCCGCGTCGAGCGGGCCGCTGCGGCGCAGGGGCGGCGCGGCGAAGGCGAGGGTGCCCGCGGCCTCGTCGCGGCGCACCTCCACGAGGCCCGCCCCGCACTCCTGCACGATCCGCTCCCCCGCCGGGACGCCGCCCGCGGCGAGCCATGCGGCGGCCGTGCCGAGGGTGGGGTGGCCGGCGAAGTCGAGCTCCGTGGAGGGGGTCAGGATCCGCACGCGGTAGTCGGCGCCCTCCTGCGTGGGCGGGAGCACGAAGGTGGTCTCGGAGAGGTTCGTCCAGGAGGCGAAGGCGCGCATCGCGGCCTCGTCGAGGCCGTCGGCGTCGAGCACCACGGCGAGCGGGTTCCCGCGGAACGGGGACGCCCCGAACACGTCGACCTGGGCGAAGGGGCGGGAGGTGGAACGTGCGCGCATGGACACATCCTGTCAGGCCGCGCGGGCGCCGCAGCCTCTCCAGGGGGCAGACTAGCCCCATGCCGGATCCCCAGGACCCCCGTGTCGCCGTGTACCTCGACTTCGACAACATCGTCATGTCCTGGTACGACCGCGTCCACGGACGTCACGCCTTCAGCCGAGACCGCCAGCGCATCGCCGCCGATCCCACCGAGCCGGAGATCGCCGACCGCCTGGCGCGCGCCACCGTGGACGTCGGCGCGATCATCGACCACGCCACCTCGTTCGGCTCCCTCATGCTGACCCGCGCCTACGCGGACTGGTCCGCCCCCATCAACGCCGACTACCGCGCCCAGCTGGTCGCGCGCGCCGTGGACCTCGTGCAGCTGTTCCCCGCCGCGGCCTACGCGAAGAACGGGGCCGACATCCGCCTCGCCGTGGACGCCGTCGAGGACATGTTCCGCATCCCCGCCCTCACCCACGTCGTGATCGTGGGCGGCGACTCCGACTACGTGCCGCTCGCGCAGCGCTGCCGCCGCCTGGGCCGCTACGTGGTGGGCCTCGGCGTCGCCGGCTCGACCGCGAAGTCCCTCGCCGCCGCCTGCGACCAGTTCGACTCCTACGAGACCCTGCCCGGCGTGGAGCTGCCCGCCGGGGAAGAGCCGCGCCGCGGTCGCAAGAGCCAGGCGAGCACGGAGACCTCCTCCGACGCCGCCGGCACCGCCGCGACCACCGGCAGCGGGACCGGGTCCGCGTCGGCCGCCACGGCGGAGTCGGCCCCGGCGAGCGCCGCCGCTCCGACCCACGTCGACACCGCCGAGTCGGAGGACTCCCCGGGGCCGACGGCCGCCGAGACCGCCGCCGCGGAGTCCGCCGCCGCGAGCCGCCTTCTCGCGCGCGCCCTGCAGCAGGGCGAGCGGGACGACGCCGAGTGGATGCACCTGTCGATGGTGAAGACGTTCATGCGCCGCATGGACCCTTCATTCAGCGAGAAGGCCCTCGGCTACCGCTCGTTCTCCGAGTTCCTCCTGGACCACGAGGAGATCGCGGAGATGGAGGAGTCCGGGCACGAGCGTCTCGTGCGCCCCCGCGAGCAGGAGAAGGAGCAAGCGAGCTCGGGCCGCTCCGGCCGCCGCTCGAAGAAGAGCTGACCCGCCTCACGCACGCATGAGCTGAGCCCGCCCCCCGATGTGGGGGCGGGCTCAGTCGTTCCGTGCGGGCCCGGAGTCAGCCGGTCCGGAGGATCAGCGACCGGCCTCGTCGAGCGCCTGGTCCTCGGCGGCGATCGCCTCCGTGCCGAAGTCCTCCGGCTCCGACTCGGGGATGTCCGTGCCGTGCAGCGAGGCACCGGCCGTCTCCTTGACGAAGAACAGCGCGACCATGCCGACGACGCAGCCGAGCATGACGTAGACGGCGGGGAACTCGAGGAACCCCGACTTCCCGACCACCCACTCGTTCAGCGGCGCCGCCGTCCCCCCGAACAGCGAGGTGAAGACGTTGTAGGTGACCGCGAAGCCCGCGAAGCGCACCTGCGCGGGGAACATCGCCGGGAAGGTCGCGGAGATCGTGGACAGCTGCGGGATGTACAGCAGGCCCAGCACCGCGAAGCCGAGGATCGCCCATCCGAACCCCTGCCCCATGAGGAAGTACATGGGCAGCGCCGCGACGAAGAGACCGATCATCGAGGTCCACCAGAGCTTCTTCCGACCGATCCGGTCGGAGAGGCCGCCGCAGAACGGGATCAGCGCCATCATCGCCACCTCACCCACGAGGATCACGATGAGCGACTGGTTCGCGCTCATCTCGATCTTCGTCTCGAGGTAGCCGGGCATGTAGGTCAGCAGCGTGTAGTTCGCGATGTTCAGCGGGATCACGAGACCGGCCATGGTGAGGATCGGCTTCCAGTACTCGACGATGAGATCCCGCAGACCACGGGTCGCCGACTCCTGGCTCTCCCCGGCCTCGTCCAGCTCCTGGAACACCGGGGTCTCGTCGAGCTGGGTCCGCAGGTACAGACCGATCGCGCCCAGCGGCAGCGCGAAGAAGAACGGGACGCGCCAGCCCCAGGACTCCATCGCCGCCTCGGGCAGGATCAGCTGCAGGGCGAGCACGACGACGGTCCCGAGCGCGAAGCCGCCCAGGGTGCCGAACTCGAGGAAGCTGCCGTACTGGCCACGACGCTTGTCCGGTGCGTACTCCGCCATGAACGTCGCGGCGCCGCCGTACTCACCGCCCGTGGAGAAGCCCTGCACGACGCGCAGCAGCGCGAGCAGGATCGGCGCGAGGACACCCACCGTCTCGTAGGTGGGCAGCACGCCGATGAGGAAGGTCGCGAGCGACATCAGCACGATCGTCAGCGCGAGCACGTGCTTGCGCCCCAGGCGGTCCCCCAGCGGCCCCCAGACGAACCCGCCGAAGGGGCGGGCCAGGAAGGAGATCGCGAGGAACGCGTAGGTCCAGAAGAGCCCGGACGAGTCCTCGGGGAAGAAGTGGGAGGCGATGTAGGTGGAGACCACGGCGTAGGCGCCGTAGTCGTACCACTCCGTCGCATTGCCGAGCGCCGAGGCGGCGACGGCCTTGCGGATCGTCTTTCGGTCGGGGAGCTCCTCGAAGGGGATGGGTCCCGTGGTGGTGGGCGGCTGGTGCTCGGACCTGCCCTGATCTGCGGATGACGTGCTCACGTTTCTCCGATCATCGTGGCGCGGGGCGGTTCCTCGCACGCGACGGGGCTCCGACCCTAGGCCCCCGTCCGCGAATCTGACCAGGTGTCACAGCATGTCGAGGCTGTACGCACGTCACCTCATGCGCGACCGCGCCCCGGCGCCCGGCGCGTCGGCCCGCCTCCGCGCCTCACGATCCGGGCACCCTCCGCGGGCCGCTCCGGGCTGTGCCATGCTGGATCGCGGCGCGCCCGGGAGAGCCCGGCCCGCCTGGTGTGCCGGGAAGTCTGGTCGGCGTCGGGATTACTCTGCCCTGAAGCAGCCCGGCCCCCGCCCCGCACGCCAGGAGTCCCCATGACGTTCCCCGCCTGGTCCATCGCCCCCTTCGTGCTGATGCTCGCGGCGATCGCGATCGCCCCGCTCGTCCCCGCCCTCGCCAAGCACTGGGAGCATCCGCGCAACCAGCTGCTGTGGTCGCTGCTGCTCGGCGTCCCCGTCACGATCGGCGTGCTGCTCGCGGGCCGCGGCGACCTCGTCACCGTCGCCGGCGTGGAGTACCTGCAGTTCATCGCCCTGCTCTTCGCGCTCTTCGTGGTCTCCGGCGGCATCTTCCTGCGCGGCGACATCGCCGCCACCCCGCGCACCAACACGATCTTCCTGGCCGTGGGCGGCGTGCTCGCGAGCTTCATCGGCACCACGGGGGCGGCGATGCTGCTCATCCGGCCGCTGCTGAACACGAACGCCGAGCGCCGGCACACGGCGCACACCGTCGTCTTCACGATCCTCATCGTCGCGAACTGCGGCGGGCTGCTCACGCCGCTGGGCGACCCGCCGCTGTTCCTGGGCATGCTGCGCGGCGTGCCGTTCACGTGGACGCTGCACCTCGCCCCGATGTGGCTGTTCGTCAACGCGCTGCTGCTGCTGACCTATTGGGCGCTGGACCGTCGGATCATCGCCCACGAGCGCCCCGAGGACGTCGCGGCGGACCGCACGCACGTGACCCCGCTGCGCCTCGCCGGGGCGAGCAGCCTGATCTGGTTCGCGGTCATCATCGTCGCCGTCGCCGTCATCCCCTCCGTGGACGGCCACGAGCTCGCCGAGGGCCACGCCCACGGCGCGGGCCTCGTGCCGTGGCGGGAGATCGTCATGGTGGGCGCCGCCCTGGCCGCCCTCCGCTTCGGGAACCGGGCCGTGCGCTACGAGGACAACCAGTTCGAGCTCGGCCCCATCAAGGAGGTCGCCGCCCTGTTCATCGGCATCTTCCTCACGATGGTGCCGGCGCTCGAGGTGCTCCGGAACGCCGCACCGAAGCTCCCCTTGAACGAGATCACGCTCTTCGTCTTCACGGGCGGCCTGAGCGCGGTGCTCGACAACGCCCCCACCTACGCGACCTTCTTCGAGATGGCGACGCAGCTGCCCGGGGAGCCCCGCGTCGCGGACGTCCCCCATCTCTACCTCGTCTCGATCTCGCTGGGCGCCGTGCTGTGCGGCGCGATCACCTACATCGGCAACGGCCCGAACTTCATGGTGAAGTCCGTGGCGGAGTCCCGCGGCGTGCAGATGCCGAGCTTCGGCGGGTACGTGCAGCGCACCTTCATGTACCTCGTGCCGGTGCTCGTCGCGATGGTGCTGCTGTTCATCGCCCAGTCCACGTGGACCACCATCGCGGGCGTCTTCCTCACGGCGCTGCTGCTGGCTCGCATCACCCACCTCTTCGTCACCTTCGACGGCACGGTCGGCGTCGCGCTCCTGGACCCGGACGTGCGCGCCTCCCTGCCCGGCCGGCAGCTCCCGCGCGGCGCCGCGGAGCGCGACCGACCCGTCGGCGCCCTCGAGCCCGGCCACCGCGAGGACTGACCGACCGTCCACCCCGACCCTGCACCAGGAGCCCGGATGAACGACCACCCCTCCCCCTCGACCACCCCCGCCCGCCGCTCGGAGCGCATCCTCGAGCGCGGCACCTACCGCGAGTACCTGCGCATCGAGCAGATCCTCACCCGCGAGACGACGGGCGGCCTCGTGCTGCTCGCGGCGACCGTGCTCGCCCTGATCCTCGCCAACTCCCCCGCCTCCGGCGCCTACGAAGCCCTGCGCGACCAGCACGTCGGCGTCGACATCGGGGACTTCCACCTGCGCCTCACCCTCGGCCACTGGGCGGCCGACGGCCTGCTCGCGATCTTCTTCTTCCTCGCGGGCCTCGAGCTGAAGATGGAGTTCCTGACCGGCGACCTCCGCTCCCCCGGCAAGGCGCTCGTGCCGATGGTCGCCGCCGCGGGCGGCGTCGCCGTGCCGGCGCTGCTCTTCGTCGCGATCACCGCCGCCGGGCCTCCCGGCGCACTGCAGGGCTGGGCGATCCCCGCCGCAACGGACATCGCCTTCGCGCTCGCGGTGCTCGCCCTGCTCGGCTCGCACCTGCCCACCGCGCTGCGCACCTTCCTGCTCACCCTCGCGATCGTCGACGACCTCATCGCGATCATCATCATCGCCGTCTTCTACACGGCGGATCTGCGCCTGGGCTACCTCGCTCTCGCCCTCATCCCGATCGCCCTGTACGCGCTCGTCGCGCACCGGGCGGAGTGGCTGTTCAAGAAGCACTACGGCGCGGCCTGGCTCGTGCTGCTGCCGCTCGGGGCGATCACCTGGGCGCTGTTCCTGAACTCGGGCGTGCACGCGACCATCGCGGGCGTGGTGCTCGCCTTCATGATCCCGGTGCGCTCCCGCTCCCGGTACGGGGCGCGCTACTCCCTCGCGCAGACCTTCGAGCACCGCTTCCGCCCGCTCTCCACGGGCATCGCCGTGCCGGTCTTCGCGTTCTTCAGCGCGGGCGTCGCCGTGGGCGGGGTGAGCGGCCTGCTCGACGCATGGTCGAGCCCCGTCGCGATCGGCATCGTCGTGGGCCTCGTCGCCGGGAAGATCCTCGGGATCGTCGGCGCCACCTTCCTCGTGACGCGCCTGCGCGGCGCGCACCTGGACCCGGACATCCGCTGGGTGGACCTCGTGGGCATGGCGGGCGTCGCCGGGATCGGCTTCACCGTGTCGCTGCTGGTGACGGAGCTGAGCTTCGACCCCTCCGATCCCCTGCACGCGGCGGCGAAGGTCGGTGTGCTCACCGCCTCCGTGCTCGCGGCCGTCGTCGGTGCGGCGGTGCTGCTGCCCCGCAATCGCCGCTACCGGCGGATCGCGGAGCGGGAGGCGGTCGACGCGGACGCCGACGGCGTGCCCGACGTCTTCGCCCCCGAGCCGGCGGCAGGCCCCGGCCCCGCGGCCGACGGGACGCCCCCGGGCGGCGGCGCCCGCTGAACGCACGGGGCCCCGTGACGCAGGCTCGCGTCACGGGGTCCCGCTGCTCGGCGGCGGCCGGGTCAGCCCGCCTTGAAGGCGATCTGCTTCTCCTGGCGCATCCGGTAGAGGAACGCCGCGGTCGCGTCGCGGTTCATCGGGTTCGACGGGCGGAAGGTGCCGTCGGACCAGCCGGTGGAGATGCCCTGGTCCTTGAGCCAGGCGATCTCCTTGGCGAACTTCCGGCTCGGCTTCACGTCGGTGAACGGCGCCTTCGAGGGCGCGGCGACGTCGGGCGAGCCCGCGTAGCGGTAGACGAAGGCGGCCATCGCGTCACGGGTGATCGACTGCGTGGGACGGAAGGTCCCGTCGCCCCAGCCCTCGGCGATGCCGTTCTGGAAGGCCCAGATGATCGCGTCGTAGTGCTCCTGGCCCTTCTTCACGTCCGTGAAGGGCTCCGAGCGCGGCGGCGTGACCTTCGGGGCGCCCGCGAGGCGGTGCAGGAAGGCGGCCATCGCGTCGCGGTTCACAGGGGTCGTCGGGCGGAAGGTGCCGTCCGGGAAGCCCTTGGCGATCTGGTTGTCCCACGCCCACACGATCGCCTCGTAGTGCTCCTGGCCTGGCTTGACGTCCGTGAAGGGGCTCGTGGAGGTGGTCGGGAGGATCTGGACCACGGTGGGCTTGGGGCCGGTGCCGCCGTCGTACTCGGGGAACATCGAGGTGGGCTCGTCGAAGGTGCCGTCCTCGCCCGGGTGCTGCACGGAGACGAAGGCGGTGCGGTCCTTGTCGCGCACGATCGGGCCGCAGGTCTCCGCCTGGGCGGGCATGGAGGCGAACTGCTCGACGCGGCCGCGCTCGTCACCCTCGAGGGTCACGCGGAACAGTCCGTCGTTGTAGCCGATGCCGTCGGGGGCGCCGTCGGTGGAGATCCACAGGTTGCCGACGGAGTCGAAGGCGAGGTTGTCCGGGCAGGAGATCGGGGAGACCTTCTCCGCCGGGTAGCCGCCGAAGTAGGTGCCCTGGTCGGTCTCCGGGTCGCCGCAGACGAGCAGCAGGTTCCACGCGAAGGTCGTCGAGGTCTGGTCGCCCTTCTCGTCGATCTCGACGACGTGGCCGTCGCGGTTCTCGGTGCGGGGGTTCGCCTCGTCCGGGCCGGCCTTGCCGTCCGTGCCGCGGTTGGAGTTGTTCGTGCAGGCCACGTAGACGCGGCGCGAGCTGAGCGAGGGCTCGACATCCTCGCAGCGGTCCATCTTGGTGGGGCCGACCTTGTCCGCGGCGAGGCGGGTGTGGACGAGCACCTCCTCGACGCTCATGCCCTCGACCTTGGACTCGCCGGCGACGACGAGCGGCAGCCACTCGCCGGAGCCGTCGAAGGCGCCGTCGGAGGGGAGGTCGCCGGTGCCGTCGATCTCGGAGGCCGGGGAGTTGCCGGAGAACTTCGCGACGTAGAGGTCGCCGCTCTCCAGGAGGGTCATGTTGTGCTTCTTGTTCCCCTCCTCGTAGTAGCCCTCCGAGACGAACTTGTAGAGGTAGTCGAAGCGCTCGTCGTCACCGGAGTAGGCGACGACCTTGCCGTTCTCCGCGACGATGACGTTCGCGCCCTCGTGCTTGAAGCGGCCCAGCGACGTGTGCTTGCGCGGGGTGGAGCTCGGGTCCCACGGGTCGACCTCGACGATCCAGCCGAAGTGGTTCACGGAGTTCTCGAGACCCTCGGTGGTCGCGTCGAAGCGAGGGTCGATCTCCTGCCAGCCGCGGGCGAGGTCGTTCTCGCCGAGGCCGTAGCGCTTGTCCTCGGCGGAGGTGCCGGCGGTGCGGAAGTAGCCGTTGAAGTTCTCCTCGCCGGAGAGCAGTGTGCCCCAGGGGGTGAGGCCGCCCGAGCAGTTGCCGAAGGTGCCCTCGGTGTGGCGGCCCTTGGGGAACTGGGAGGTCTTCAGCAGGTCGGAGCCGACGGCGGGACCGGTGAAGTCGTACTCGGTGTCGGAGAGGAAGCGGCGGTTGTACTCGCTGTCCACGACCGGGGCGTAGGGCGCGGTGCGCGAGTCGCGCTTCAGCTCGACGACGGTGAGACCGTGCGCGGCGAGGGTGACCTCGGCGAGGGTCTTCGCGTCGGTGGAGTCCGGGAACATGATGTTCTCGTTCGTGTACTCGTGGTTCACGAACATGAGGGCGCGCTTGCCCGAGGAGTTCGGGATCTCCTGGATCTCCGTGTAGTCGTTGTTGTAGCCGAACTGGCGGGCCTGCGCCTCGCCCGACTGCGCGTTCCAGTCGAAGTCGGGGGCGTCGGACCACAGCTTCGCGCCCCAGGAGATGACCGGGTGCCAGGAGAAGCCCTCGGGCACGACGAAGCTGTCCTGCGTGTAGTCCACGGGCGCGATCGCCTCGAAGTCGAGCTTGCTGCCCTTCGGCGCGGCGGCCGCGGGGGCCATGCCGCCGAGGCCCCCGGTCGTGCCGGCGACGCCGATCGCGAGGGCCCCGGCGGCGGTGCCGCCCAGGAGCAGGCGGCGGCTCAGGACGCCGGAGACCACGTCGCGGAAGTAGTCGTTGTGCGAGGAGTTGCAGGTCTCCTTGGTGCACGCGTTGCCGCACTTCAGGGCGCAGGTCACGGCGGAGCGCTTGCCCCGCACGTGATCCTTCATGAGCAGGGGGAGGTCGATGAGGGCCACGGGGGTTCCTTCGCTGTCGGGGAGGGTTCCCGCCGGCACGGGGCGGCGGGCCGTCGTGACTCTCCGTCAGCAAAGTGAGGGGCAGAGCACGGGAAGGCGACAGCGAGGTGAACACTCGCCCCCGACTGCCCCTTGCGGGCACGGCGAGGCCCCGCCGGCACGTGCCGACGGGGCCTCGAGGCTGCGGTGACGCGGCCCGCTCAGGGGCGGCGGGGCGCGACGAAGCCCTCGGGCTTCACGAGCACCACCGGCGAGGTGGACTCCATGACCACGCGCTGCGAGGTCGAGCCCAGCAGGATCTTCCCGATCGGGGTGCGGCGGCGTATGCCGAGCACCACGAGGTCCGGGCGGGTCGCCTCGATCGCATCGAGGATGTCGTCCGCCGGGTCGTCACGACGCGCGACGGTCTGGATCTCGACCTCGAGACCGGTCTCCGCGAGCCGCTCCGGGAGCGGACGGGGATCGGTCACCGCACGGCCCTTGCGGGGATCCGCGCCGGCCTCGGAGGCCAGCACGAGCAGGCGGGCGCCGCGACGCTCCGCCTCCTCGACGGCGAAGTCGAGCGCCGCCTCGCTCGTGGCGCTGGGGACGTAGGCGAGCAGGATCGTCGGGGTCGACGAGGTGGGGGTGGAGGACATGGCAGCTCCCGGTGATGGAGGAGGAACGGGACGGGTGTCAGTCGCGACCGATGTCGTCGGGGTGGTGGAAGCGGGTGCGCCGCGCCTTGATCGCACTGTTGTAGATCCAGGTGGCGATGTAGAGCACGAGACCCACGGCCAGCAGGCCGCCCGCGATGACGTAGTTCTGCGCGGGCTGCGCGAGCGGCGTGACCAGGGCGAAGGAGGTCGCCGCGCCGATCCACGGAAGCACCGTCGGGGTGCGGAAGTGACGGTTCTCGACCTTGTCCTTGCGCAGCACCAGCACCGAGACGTTCACGAGGCCGAACACGGCCAGCAGCAGCAGCGCAGTGGTCCCGCCGAGGGCGGCGATCGTGTCCTCCGCGAGCACGTAGCGCACGGAGAGCACGAGGGCGAAGGCGAGCACGGTCGAGAAGACGATGCCGGCCCACGGGGTGCGGCGGCTCGCGAGGACCCCGCGCAGGAAGCCCGGCAGCACGCCCTGCTTGGACATGCCGTAGAGCAGGCGGGAGGCCATCATCATGTTGATGAGCACCGTGTTCGCGACCGCGAAGATCGAGATGAACGCGAAGATCGTGTCGATCGGGATGCCGGGGGCGCCCACCTTCACGACCTCGAGCAGCGGGGTCGTCGACTCGGTGAGGCGGCCGATCGGCACCACCGCGACCGCGAGGATCGAGATGAGCACGTAGATCACGCCGGTGATCGACAGGCCCGTGATGAGGGCCCGGGGGAAGTTCTTCACGGGGTCCACGGTCTCCTCGGCCATGTTGACCGAGTCCTCGAAGCCCACCATGGAGAAGAAGGCGAGGGCGGTGGCGCCGATGACCGCCATGAACATGCCCTTCTCGTCCTGCGTCTCGAAGAGGATGACGCGGGAGAAGTCGGCCTGGCCGCGGGCGACGGTGAAGAAGCCGACGACGATGACGAGCGCGAGGCCCGTCATCTCGATGGCGGTGAGCACCACGTTCGCCTTCACGGACTCGGCGACGCCGCGCAGGTTCACGAGCGCGACGATCACGAGGAACGCCAGGGCGATGCCGGTGGTGAGCGGCGCGGCCGCGTCACCGAGGCTCTCCTCGAGGCCGAAGGCCTTCAGCACGTTCTCCGCGAGGAAGATCGCGCTGTTGGAGGCCGACGTGATGCCGGAGGAGAGGACGGCGAAGGTCACCATGAAGGTGAGGAAGTGGATGCCGAAGGCCTTGTGCACGTACAGCGCGGCACCGGCGGCCTGCGGGTACTTGGTCACCATCTCCACGTAGGAGAGGGCGGAGACCATCGCGACGGCGAAGGCGATGATGATGGGCAGCCAGCCGGCGCCGCCGACCTCGCCGGCGACCTTTCCGGTCAGGGAGTAGACGCCGGTGCCGAGGATGTCACCGACGATGAACAGCAGCAGGAGCTTGGGCGTGATCGCCTTCTTCAGCTCCGGCTGGTCGCTCGCGCCCTCGGTGGGGGGCGCCGGGCGCGGGGATGCGCTCATGGGGGAAGCTCCGTCCGCTCGGGGAGAGGGTGGGGGAACTTTACCCCACGGTGTCCCCGGTCACGCGCGTGGGCAGGCGCTGGGTGCGCACCCAGAGGCGGGAGGCGTCGGAGGAGATCGCGAGCAGTCCCAGCACCGAGGCGCCGGCCGCGGCGAGCGCCGTGTGGGTGACGTCCCCGGCGGTCGTCGTCGAGACGGCGAGCCGGGTGATCGCGGTCGCCGCGAACAGTCCCATGAGCACGATGCGCGACCAGCGGCTGCGGCGCAGGATCCCCACCATCAGCACGAGCTGGACCGCGGCGAGGATCCCGACGGGCAGCAGCGTCGAGCGCTCGGGGAACATGACCTCCGCGTCCGGGAACCGCTGGGAGAGATCGGCGCCGGCGAGCATCGACACGCCCTGCACGGCGAGGAGGACGGCCTGCAGGAGCACGAGACCTGCGGTGAACAGCACCGTCGGCGGCGGGAGGTGGTGGTCCACGGCGCCCGCGACGGCCTCGTGGATGTCGTCGACCGTGCCGTGCCACTGGGAGGCGAGCTCCCCGGGGCGCACGGCGGCGGCGCCCTTGGGCCCCACTCCGGTCCTCGCGCGGGCGGCGGCGAGCGCGCTCTGCGTCGCCGCGTAGGCGCGGGCCTTCATGACGGTGGTGCCGGTGGGGCGGTGCCGCGGCAGCATCATCGCGGTCGCGCCGTCCGATCGAGCGGCGGCGCCGCCCACGTCGATGATCGGGAGGTCGCCGTCGGTGCGGAAGCGGTCACCCTGCCCGTTGCGCGAGTGGTACGCGGTGGAGAACCCCTCGATGACCTCGACCTCGATGTCGCGGTCCGCGAAGCGCAGGGTGTCGATGAGGTAGTCGCGCTCGACGTCGATGTTCTCGTCGATGCGGTGCGTGATCTGGAGGGTGAAGAAGGAGAAGCCGACGGCGCGGTCGTAGGTGCCGGCGGCGAGCCAGTCGCTGCGGTAGCCGCCGGGCAGCACGAAGTCCGGTGGCATCCTCCAGAACCGCACGTGGTGGCGCTTCGTGGTGGTGCCGCCCACCTCCTGCTGGTACGTGAAGTCATGGCGGCGGCCCATGAGGTAGAGGTCGGAGACGGGCGCGGCCGGGTAGGAGCGGCGCAGCAGCGTCGAGCGGATCATGTCCCAGGCGGAGCCGACGGTCCGCTCCTCCGCGAGCACCCATCCCGCGCGCCGCATGGCGACGTGGAGGTCCTCCTCCGGGCCGTCGAGCGCGACGTTCACGGGATCGGAGAGCACCCCCTCGGTGGTGCGCGTGCGGCCGAAGAAGTAGTCCGGCAGGTACATCCAGGTGAGCACCTGGTGCAGGCGCGGGAGGGTGATGTACGTGAGCAGCACCCAGAAGCCCACGAGGTACAGCAGCCGCGCCGGCGTGAGCGAGATGCCCTCGAGCAGGTAGAGCACGGCGAGCCACACGGAGACCACGAGGCCCGCGACGATGAAGAGGGTGTCCAGCAGCGCGTACAGCTCGAAACGGCCGCCGACCGGGGAGTGCCCGCGATCGTGGTCGTACCCCGGCTGCTCCGCGGGGACCGGGCGCTCGAGCGGCGACAGGCGCGCGCGGCGTGCCGGCGTCACCCGGGGCGTCCCGGCCTGCTCGAGGTCATGCCCCCATCGTAGGGCCGACGCACGGGACCGCCCTGGGCGCGCCCGCCGCGCGCCCCCCCGCGACCCGCTTCGCCCCCGTCGGCCTCGTCGGCCCCGTCGGCCCTGCCCCGTCGGCCCCGCCCCGCCCCGCGGGCCACGGGACCTCTTCGTACGGGTCGGCCCCTCAGAGCCGGGACCCGTACGAAGAGGTCCCGTACCCGCGAGGAGCCGGGGGCGGAGCGGCGGACGGGGCGGCGGACGGGGCGGTGGGCGGGAAGCGGCGACGGCTCAGGCGGGGCGGCGGGCGGCGCGGGCGACCTGGACCGCGCCGAGCAGGCCCAGCAGCAGGAAGAGCGCCGCACCCGCGAGGGCGAGGCGCGACCCGTCGGTGAAGACGAGGTCGAGCTGGGCGATCGCGGCGCTGCTCGCGGTGCCGTCCAGGGCGGGGAGCACGGAGCCGGCGGTGTCGGTGAGCGCTTGGCCGTAGCGGGCCGCCTCGCCGGTCAGGCCGCTCGCCCCGGAGGCGAGGCCCGCGCCCAGCAGCGCGCCGGAGATCGCGGTGCCGAGCGCCGTGCCCAGCTGCCGCACGGTCGACTGCGTGGCCGAGCCCTGCCCGGACTGCGCGACGGGCACCGGGGCGAGCACGGTCGAGGTGAGCTGCGCGGAGGCGAGGCCCAGGCCCAGGCCGTAGACCACGAGCACGACGACCAGCAGGGCGATCGGGACGCCCGGCCGGAGCACCCCCGCGAGGACGCTCACGCCGAGCAGCTCCGCCGCGAGCCCCACGATCACGGTCGCGGGGGCGCCGATCCTCGCGGCGAGGTGCCGGGCGGCGCTGCCGGAGGCGAAAGCACCGAGCGCCATGGCCGCGAGCACCAGACCGGAGGCGAGCAGGCTCAGGCCCTCGACGTCCACGAGGTAGAGGGGCAGCACGAACAGCAGGCCGAACTCCCCCACGGCGACGGCTGCGGCGGTCACGTTGCCCCAGGCGAAGCCGGGCAGGCGGAAGAGGGTGAGGTCGAGCAGCACCCCGTTGCCGGCGGCGGCGCGGCGGGCCTCGACGAGCGCGAAGGCGCCGAGCAGCGCGAGGCCGGCGAGGATCAGCACGGGGGTGAGGGAGAGGCCGGCGGGGCCGGTGAGGCTCAGCGGCCCGATCGCGAGCGGGGCCTGCGCGGTCCACCAGCCCATCGTCGTCCCCTCGATGATGCCGATGACGAGGGCGGCGAGGCCGGCCGCGCTGAGCAGAGCGCCCGGCAGGTCGAGCCGCTGCGCCCGGAGCCGTGCCGGTGCGGCGGCGCCTGCCGCACCCGCCGCTCCGGCCGCGCCTACCGCGCCTGCCGCACCCGTGGTCCCCGCGCGGCCGTCGGCCGCTTCCTGCCGGGTCTCGGGGACCCAGGCGAGGGTGCCGGCGATGACGAGGGCGCCGATCGGCACGTTGACCGCGAAGATCCACGGCCAGGAGAAGGAGCTCGTGAGCCAGCCGCCGAGGAGCGGGCCGAGGGCCGCGGCGCCGGCCATGACCGCGCCCCAGACGCCGAAGGCGGCCGCGCGCTCCTTCCCGCGGAAGGTCGCGTTCACGGTGGAGAGGGTCGAGGGGAGGATGAGCGCGCCGCCCACGCCCTGCACGAGGCGCGCACCGATGAGCGATCCGGCGCCGCCCGCGAGCGCGGCGAGCACGGAGCCGATGACGAACACGGCGGTGCCGGCGAGGAAGAGCCGGCGCCGTCCGATCCGGTCGCCGAGCCGGCCGACGACGAGCAGCAGCGCGGAGAGCACCGCGGCGTAGCTCGTGGACACCCATTGCGCATCGGTGAGGTCCAGGCCCAGGTCGCGGACGATGTCCGGGAGGGCGACGGCGACGATCGAGCCGTCGATGACGATGAGCGCGAGGCCTGCGGCGAGCACGCCGAGCGCCTTCCAGCGGCGGGGGTCCGCGGCGGGGTCGGGGCCGGCGGACCGCGCCGGGCGGGCGGGGTCGGCGGGTCCGGCGGGTCCGGCGGGCGCGGGCACCGCTCGGGCGGTGGGATCGGGGGCGGCCTGCGCGGTCGCCCCGGGGGCGGGGCGGTTCGTTCTCATGACCCCCACGTTATGACGCAGCGTCAGATCCTGCCATCGTCCGAAGGGTTGATCCCGCCCGGCACCCCGCGCGTACGCTCGGCGACGATCCCCCTGTTCCTGAGGAAAGGCGCTCCGATGCCCCCCGTGCCCTCCGTCCCGCTCAACGACGGCCGCTCCATCCCCCAGCTCGGCTACGGCGTCTTCAAGGTGGACGCCGAGGTCACCGCCGATGTCACCGGCCAGGCCCTGCGCGCCGGCTACCGCCACGTCGACACCGCGAGGATCTACGGCAACGAGGACGGCGTGGGCCAGGCCCTGCGCGACTCCGGTCTGGACCGCGACGACGTCTTCGTCACCACCAAGCTCTGGGACGACGCCCACGCCCACGACGACGCGATCGCCGCCGCCGAGGCCTCCCTCGAGCGCCTCGGCATCGAGCAGGTCGACCTCTACCTCATCCACTGGGCCGCCCCCTCGCAGGGCAAGTACCTCGAGGCGTGGCGGACGCTCATCGAGCTGCGCGAGCGCGGCCTGGTCCGCTCGATCGGCGTCTCGAACTTCCCGCTCCCCCAGCTCGAGGAGATCATCGAGGCGACCGGCGAGGTCCCCGCCGTGCACCAGATCGAGCTGCACCCCTACTTCCCGCAGGCCGAGCTGCGCGAGGTGCACGCCCGCCACGGCATCGTCACCGAGTCGTGGGGCCCGCTGGGCCAGGGCAAGTCCGACCTGCTCGAGAACCCGGTGATCACGGAGGCGGCCGCCGCCCATGACGCCACCCCCGCGCAGGTCGTGCTCGCCTGGCACCTCGCGCACGGCATCGTCGCGCTGCCGAAGTCCGTCACCCCGGAGCGCATCGTGGAGAACCTCGCCGCGGCGGAGCTCCGGCTCACCGCCGAGGAGATCGCCGCGATCGACGGCCTGGACCGCGGGGAGGCCGGCCGCGGCGGCACGGACCCTGCCACCAAGTGACCCGCTGACGGCGCCGACGGGCCCGTCGGCCCCCGCGCTCAGTAGTACACGGCGAGGGGGCCGTCGGGCCCGTCGATCACCTGCACGTCCGTGTCGAAGACGCGGCTGAGCAGCGCCCCGTCCATGATCTCGGCGACCGGCCCGGACTCGACGACCCGGCCGTCCTTCATCGCGATGATGCGATCCGCGTAGCGGGCCGCGAAGTTCACGTCGTGGAGCACGACGACGATCGTGCGGCCCAGCTCGTGCGCGGCCGCGTGCAGGCGGCGCATCATCTGCACGCTGTGGCGCATGTCGAGGTTGTTCAGCGGCTCGTCCAGCAGCACGTACTCCGTGTCCTGGGCGAGGACCATGGCGACGTAGGCGCGCTGGCGCTGCCCGCCGGAGAGCTGGTCGAGGTAGCGGGACTCGAGCTCCTGCAGGCCCAGGAAGTCGATGGCCTCGCTGATCTTCTGCTCGTCGGCCGCGGTGAGGCGTCCCTGCGAGTGCGGGAAGCGGCCGAAGCCCACGAGCTGGCGCACCGTGAGCCGGGTGATGAAGTGGTTCTCCTGGCGCAGCACGGAGAGGACCTTCGCGAGGTCCTTCGAGGCGGTGCGGGAGACGTCGTACCCGGCGACCTCGATCGCGCCCTCGTCGATCCCGAGCAGCCGCCCCACCATCGTGAGCAGGGTGGACTTGCCCGCACCGTTCGGGCCCACGAGGGCGGTGACGCCGCCGGCGGGGATCTCGAGGGTCACGGGACCGATCTCGACGGTCCCGTCGGCGGAGCGGTAGCGCTTGCGCACCGTGTCGATGGCGATCACAGACGGCCCTTCCGCAGCAGCACGACCAGGAAGACCGTGCCGCCGACGAGCTCGATGATGACGGAGACCACGCCGCCGGCGTAGAAGACGTGATCCATGACGAGATAGGCGCCGGCGAGCACGACGAAGCCGAGCAGCACGCCGAGCGGCAGCAGCAGGCGGTGCGCGTGGGTGCCCGCGAGCTGGTAGGTGAGGGTCGCGACGAGGAAGCCGAAGAAGGTCATCGGTCCCACGAGCGCGGTCGAGGTCGCCATGAGCACGGAGACCAGCACGAGGACCAGGAGCGTCTGCCGGCGGTGGTCGACGCCCACGTTCAGGCACACGTCCCGGCCGAGGGCGAGGACGTCGAGCCTCCGCGCGCTCAGCCAGATCCCGGCGCCCGCGATGCCGGCGAGGCCGATCGCCCAGGGCAGGTACTCGACGCGCGCGTTGGAGACGGAGCCGAAGAGCCGCGCGGAGAGCACGTCGAACTCGCTCGGGGTGAGCAGGCGCTGCATGAAGGAGGAGATCGAGCCGAGCCCGCCGCCGAGGATGATGCCGATCAGCAGCATGACCTGCATGTCCGCGTAGCGGCCGCGCAGCAGCCAGCCGTAGAGCAGCATCGAGAGGCCCACCATCGCGGCGACCTGGAGCAGGTACTGCCCGGTGCCCTGGATCGCGACGACGCCCGCCACGCCGAGCACGTACACGGCGGTGGTCTGGATCGCCGTGTAGAGCGACTCGAAGCCCAGCAGGGACGGCGTGATGATGCGGTTCGCGGTCACGGTCTGGAAGGCGATCGTGGCGGTGGCCTGACAGAACGCGGCGATCAGCATCGTGGTCACGGAGGTGGCGCGCATCTTCGCGATGAGCCGGAAGCCCTCGCTGCCCGGCGGCATCGGGTTGCCGACGGCGAGCAGGGCGTAGGCGCAGCCGCCGGCGACGAGCAGGAGGGCGATGAGCACGATCAGGTAGCGGCGGCGGGAGCGGGCGTCCGCGAAGGCGCCGGAGCCGCTGCGCGCGGCAGGGGCGGCGGATGCGGGACCGGCGGAGTCGTCGAGGCCGACGGAGCCGACGGTGCCCATGACGGGATCCGTGATCGGGGCGGTCACGCGCTCAGCCACGTCGGCGCTGCCGCAGGAGGAGGGCGATGAACACCGCGGCGCCGACGACGCCGAGGATGAGGGAGACCGGCACCTCGAAGGGCATGATGACGATCCGGCCCACGAGGTCGCACAGGGTGACCACGCCGATGCCGAGCAGGCACACCCACGGCAGGTTCGAGCGCAGGTCGTCACCGCGCAGCATCGAGACGATGTTGGGGACCACGAGCCCGAGGAACGGCAGGTTGCCGACCACCACGGTGACCACGCCGGTCGCGAGGGCGACGAGGGCGGTGCCCGCGAGGACCATCCGCCGGTAGCTCACGCCAACGCTCGACGCGACGTCCTCGCCGAGCCCCGCGACGGTGAGGCGGTCCGCGAGGACGAACACCGCGACCGCGACGAGGGCGACGACCCACAGCACCTCGTACTGGCCGCGCAGCACCGAGGTGAAGGAGCCGGCGAACCAGACGCCGAGGATCTGCAGGGCGTCGAACTGGAGCGCCACGAAGGTCGAGACGGAGCTGACGACCGCGCCGAGCATGAGCCCGATGATCGGGACGATGAGGGAGCTGCGCAGGGTGACCCGCTGCAGCACGGCGAAGAAGACCATCGTGCCGATGAAGGCGAAGACGACGGCGACGCCCATCCGCGTGAGCAGCGAGGACTGCGGGGCGAGGATCATGACGGCGATGAGGCCGAGGCCCGCCCACTCGGTGGTGCCGGTGGTCGAGGGCTCGACGAAGCGGTTCTGCGTGAGCAGCTGCATGACCAGGCCGGACATGGCCATGGCGGCGCCGGCGAGGACGAGCGCGATCGTGCGGGGCACGCGGGTGATGGCGAACATCTGCGCGCCGTCCTCCGCGCCGAGGTCGTAGACGCCGGTGAACAGGGAGGCGACGAGCAGGGCGCCGACGACGGCGAGGCCGATCAGCAGCTTGACGTCGAGGAGGCGCTCACGACCGCGCCGGCGGGGTGCCGGCGCGGTCGCGGGTCGCGCGGTGGTGGCGCGGGAGGTCATGCGGGAGGTTCCTGCCCGGGGGCTCAGGCCTTCTTCTCGAGGGCGTCGGCGAAGCTCTCGAAGAACTCGGTGTAGGTCTGGATGCCCTCATTGGTGTAGGTGTCCTCCGGCATGTAGAGGATGTTGCCCTCGGTGACGGCGGTGACGCCGGCGAGCGCCTCGGAGGCCTCGAGGACCTGTGCGGCGGGCTCGTAGGAGGGGTCGTCGGCGCTCACGGCGGCGTCGCGGTCCATGACGAGGATCCAGGCGGGGTTCGCGGAGGCGATCGCCTCGACGGAGATGTCGTCGCCCTGGTGGTCGTCGCTCGCGCCCTCGACCTCGAGCGCGGGGACCAGGCCGAGGGCCTCGAAGGCCCAGCCGAGGGTGCGGCCGGCGCCGGGGGCGATGTAGCCGATCTCGCCGCCGGAGACGTTCACGGCCATGACGGTGGAGGAGCCGTCGTAGGCGGCCTTCACGCGGTCCATGGCGGCGTCGAGGCCGGTGCCGAGGTCCGCGGCCTCGGTCTCCTTGCCGAAGATCGTGCCGAGCGCGGTGACCTGGCGCTTGAGCTCGTCGGCGAAGGGCTGGTCGTCGCGGGGGTCGAGCTCGAGCACGGTCGCGTCGGGCGCGAGGCGGGCGAGGTCGTCGTGGAACTGGGTGAAGCGCTGCCCGTTGATGATGAGGGTGGGCTGGGCGGCGACCACGGCCTCGAGGTCGGGCTCGCGGTGGTTGCCGAGGTCCACGATCGACTCGTCGGTCTTGTAGCCGATGGTCGTGGGCATGAGCTCGCGGGCGGCGGCGGTGAGGGGGACACCCCAGGCCTCGAGGGTCTCGAAGGTGCGGTTGTCGGTCGCGACGACGGAGGCGGGAGGCGTGACGATCGTCTGGGTGCCGTTGTTGTCCTCGATCTCGACAGTACCGACGGAGCCAGCGGCGCCGCCAGCGTCGGAGGCGCCCGCGGCGGTGTCGGCGTCGGCGCCGCTGCAGGCGGCGAGGAGCAGACCGAGCGCTCCGGCGACGGAGGCGGATCCGAGGGTGCGGCGGCTGAGGGCGGTGGTCATGGGGAGCCTCGGGCTTCGTGAAGAGGGGAAGGGCGGGGTCCTGCGGTGCGGACGAACCGGAACCGGACATGCTGAGGTTAGCCTCGCCTCGCACCTTTTCGCCAGTTCGAGCTTGCTTTATTCCGGCCCGCGGACCGTGATCGTCGTCTCATCGCCCGCCGGACGGGGACTACCCTGCGGAGGTCCGTCCACCCGAGGCAGGAGGAGCCGTCGTGCCCGACACCGAGACCGTGGTGCGCACCCTGCTGGGCGTCCTGCTGCTCACCGTGCTGACCACGGCGGTGCTCGGCGCCGCGCGCGTGCCGCACCGCTTCGCCTCGGCGCTCGCGATCCTCCGCGGCACCGTGCAGCTGGCCCTGCT
This sequence comes from Brachybacterium rhamnosum, assembly GCF_039526185.1. Taxonomy (NCBI): domain Bacteria; kingdom Bacillati; phylum Actinomycetota; class Actinomycetes; order Micrococcales; family Dermabacteraceae; genus Brachybacterium; species Brachybacterium rhamnosum. The sequence continues at coordinate 788,479 of NZ_BAAAIS010000002.1, read as the reverse complement.
GGGCGTGGTGCTCTCCGGCGTCATCACCGACGTGCGCTGGGTGGCGCTCGCTCTCGCGGTCATGTTCACCGTCGCCGCGGCCACGAGCGCCCGGCGCCTCGGCGACCTGCGCACGCACCTCCCCCTCACCGCCCTCGCCATGGGCGGCGGGGTGCTCGTCCCCCTCGCCGTGGTCTTCACGGCGGGGGCGATCGAGCCCACCGCCCGCTACGCCCTCGCGATCGGCGGGATCGTCATCGGCAACGCCATGACCACCTCGACCCTGGCCGGGCGCCGCGTCGTGCAGGCGGTCGCCGACCGCTGGGACGAGGTCGAGGGCTGGCTCGCCCTCGGCGCCACCCCTCGCCGCGCGACCATCGACATGGCGCGGCACGGGCTGCGCGAGGCGATCATCCCCACCACCGACCAGACCCGCACCACCGGGCTCGTGACCCTGCCGGGCGCCTTCGTCGGCGCGATCTTCGGCGGCGTGTCCCCGCTCGAGGCGGGCCGGTTCCAGATCGTCGTGCTCGCCGCGCTCATGGCGACCGCCGCGATCACCTCCGCCGTGGTCGCCTTCCGCCTCGCACCGCGGACCGGCAAGGGGTCGAGCCGCGCCGCCGCCTGACCCCGTTCAGGTCCCGACGGGTCGCCGGGGCAGCCGCCCCTCGAGCAGGCCCGCGCACAGCACGGCGAGCAGCGGCACCAGCACGAGCGAGGCGACCACGTCGGTGCCGTGGTGCACGCCGAGCGCGACCCGGGACCACGCGGCCACCAGGGCGAGCAGCACCGCCCCCGCGATCGCGACCCATCGGCCTCGCCCCGGCCGCAGGGAGAGCACGAGCGCGCAGCCGAGCGCCGCCGCGATCGCGGTGTGCCCGCTCGGGAAGCTCGACGAGGTCGGCATCGGCACCAGCAGCTGGTGCACGGTCGAGGGGTCGACGAGGTCGGTGGGGTCGGTGATCCCCGGCCTGGGCCGGGCCACGAGCAGCTTCACGAGCTTGCTCAGCGCCCACGGCACCGCCGCGAGCAGCACCGTGCGCAGGCCCTCCTGACCGCTGCGGCGACCCATCCCCACGGCCACGCCGAGCACCACGACCAGCAGTGGCGCCGTCCGCGGCCCCAGCACGAGGTCGACGAGGAGCGCGAGCCGGGCCCCGGCGCCGCCCGCGCTCACGGCGAGCGCCTGCTGCACACGCCGGTCGACCCCGTCCAGAGCGCCGGTGCTCGTGAGCAGGTCCCCCGCGAGCACGGCGAGCGCCACGAGCACCACGAGCCCGACCGCGCGGGGGAGGTCCGCACGCAGGCGGGGCGGCGCGGGAACGGCGGTCGTGGGGGCCGGGCGATCCGGGGTCGAGGGCGGAAGGCGCATGCGGACCAGCATGCACCCGGCGGCGACGGCGGCCCGTCCGTCCACGTGCCCGTGAGCGGGGCCACATGTCCGGTGGAGGACCCCCGCTGGACAATTACGTGAGGGTCGCCTTACTTTTTGATCGACGACCCGCTGGGGGCCGCCCGATCCCTTCCGGAGTGCCACCGCATGTTCCTGCCCAACCTGCTCATCGCCCTGCGCGAGGGCCTCGAGGCCTCGCTCGTGGTGGGCATCCTCGTGGCCTACCTGGTCCGCTCGGACCGCCGCGACGTGCTGCCGCGGCTCTGGGCCGGCGTCGCCCTCGCCGCGATCGTGCCGCTCGCCGTGGGCGCCATCCTCACCTGGGGACCCAAGACCCTCACCTTCCAGGCGCAGGAGATCCTCGGCGGCACGCTCAGCCTGCTCGCGGTCGCGCTGACCACCTCGATGATCTTCTGGATGTCGAAGAACGCCCGCGAGCTCAAGCAGAAGCTCGAGTCGGGGCTCGAGAAGGCGCTGCGGGACGGCCGCGGCTGGGGCGTCGTCGTCATCGCCGCCGTCGCCGTGGGCCGCGAGGGCGTCGAGACCGCGCTCATCCTCTGGGCGACCGTGAAGTCCTCCGTCGCGAGCTCCACCTGGGTCACCACCGCCGGGATCCTCACCGGCTTCGCCGTCGCGATCGTGCTGGGCGTGCTCATCTACCGCGGCGCGCTGCGTCTGAACCTCGGGACCTTCTTCACCTGGACCGGCGGCCTGCTGATCCTCGTCGCCGCCGGCATCACCGCCTACGGCATCGGCGACCTGCAGGAGGCCGGCGTGCTGCCCGGTCTGAACGACCGCGCCTGGGACCTCTCCGCCGCGCTGCCCGCCCCGAGCTCCCCGATCTACTGGCTGTACGTGCTGCTCGGCGCCATGTTCCAGCTCAACGTGAACCCGACGGTGCTGCAGGTCGTCGGCTGGTTCCTCTACCTCGTGCCCGTCGGCACCCTGTTCGTCGTGCGCACCCGCTCCCCGCGGAAGCACGCCCCCGTCTCGCCCGCCGTCGCCCCCGCCGCCGGCCCGGCGGACGCCTGAGCCGCGCCGCCGCGGCCGCCACCCCAACCCGTCTCACCCCGCGCGACCCCGTCGCCCGAACCACCGGAGCACCATGACCCCCTCGTCCCGCACCCTGCCCTCGCGCCGCCTCCTGCTGGGGAGCCTGCCGCTGCTGGGCCTCGCCCTCGCCGCGTGCACCGACAACCCCGGCGTCGCCTCCTCCTCCGCCTCCGACGGCGGCGGCGCGGCCGGCGCCGTGACCGTGACCCTCACGGACGACGCGTGCGAGCTCTCCACCGCGAGCGTCCCCTCCGGCCAGGTCACCTTCACCATCACGAACAACGGCACCGTGCCCAACGAGTTCGAGGTGCTCGCGGAGGACAAGCTGCGGATCATCTCCGAGAAGGAGAACATCGGCCCCGGCAGCAGCGTCGAGCTCACCACCTCCCTCGCGGAGGGCTCCTACTTCACGGCGAGCAAGCCGAACATGGTGGGCGCCCTCGTGGGCACCGCCGCCTTCACCGTCACCGCGGGCGAGGCCGTCGAGGTCGACGAGGACACCGCCGCCCTCGAGGAGAAGGCCGTCACCGACTACGCCGCGTACATCAAGGACCAGGTGGGCCTGCTGGTGACGAGCGCGAAGGAGTTCACCGACGCCTACGTGAGCGGCGACCGCGAGCTCGCCCGCTCGCTCTTCGCCCAGGGCCGCCGCCCCTACGAGCGCATCGAGCCCACCGCGGAGGTCTTCGGCATCGAGGAGGCCGGGGACCTCGACATGGCGATGGACGCCCGCGTCCAGGACCTCGCCGCGGACGCCGGCACCGAGGTCACCGACCCCTCCGTGCTGAAGGGCTGGACCGGCTGGCACCGCATCGAGGCGGACCTCTTCACCGAGGACGGCTCACCCTTCTCCTTCGCCGACGACGCCGCCCGCAAGGCCGCCGCCGACGACCTCAACAAGAACATCCAGACCCTCTACGACATCGTCTACGGCAAGCGCACCGGCCTCGGCGGCGCGGCCTTCACGATCACGCTGAACGACGTGGTCCAGGGCGCGCAGGGGCTCATGGAGGAGGTCGCGACCGGCAAGATCGTGGGCGAGGAGGACACCTTCTCCCACACCGACCTCGACGACTTCCAGGCGAACCTGCAGGGCGCCCAGGTCGCCTACGGGAACGTGCAGGCCCTCGTCGTCGCGAAGGACGAGGCGCTGGACAAGGACATCTCCGAGCGCTTCGACGCGGTCCAGGCCGAGCTCGACAAGCACACCGACGGCACCACGCCCGACGGTGAGCCCGCCTTCGTGGACTACTCGACCATCGCCTCCGTCCAGGAGGACGCGGGCGAGGCCCCCGGCGACGACTCCTACACCGACGCCCAGCGGGCGATCTCCGACGCGGTCAACGCGCTCTCGGAGAGCCTCTCGCAGGTCGCCGGCACGATCCTGCACTGAGCGACGGGGCGGGAACGGTGGATCGGCAGCATCAGGAGGACGTCCCCGGGGTCGGGACGTCGGCCGACGGAACGCCCGAGGGCATGCGGCCCACGAGCGGGACGACGCCCGACGACGTCGCGCCGGCGTCGGCGTCGGCCGACGGCTCCGCGCGCTCGAGCGGCGCCCGCGCGGGCGGCGTGGGCCGCCGCGGTCTGCTCGGCGCCGCCGGCGGCGCCCTGCTCGCGGGCGGTCTGCTCGGCGCGGCGGGCATGCGCGCCGCGGACTCCCGCGGCGGCGCCGCCGGGGAGGGCTCCGCGGACCCGCTCTCCCGTTCCCACCCCCTGCGCGGGGAGCACCAGTCCGGGATCACCACCGCCGCCCAGGACTACCTGTTCACGGCCGCCTTCGACGTCACCACGTCGGACCTCGAGGACCTCCGCACCCTCATGGCGGACTGGAGCGTCGCCGCCGAGCAGATGACCGCGGGAGAGCTAGTCGGCGGCGAGCCGGACCCGAACCCCTACGCCGCCCCGCGGGACACCGGCGAGGCCTGGGGCTACCCGCCCAGCTCGCTCACGATCACCGTGGGCGTGGGCCGCGGGATCTTCCTCGACGCCGACGGGAAGGACCGGTTCGGCCTCGCGTCCCGGATCACCGAGGTGCTCGAGGCGGGCATGCCGACCTTCGCGAACGAGGCGCTCCAGGAGAAGCACTCCGGCGGCGACATCATCGTGCAGGCCTGCGCGGACGATGCCCAGGTCGCGATGCACGCGATCCGCAACCTCACCCGCATCGCCTTCGGCACCGCGGCGCTGCGCTGGACGCAGATCGGCTACGGCCGCACCTCGTCCACGTCGACCGCGCAGGAGACCCCGCGGAACCTCTTCGGATTCAAGGACGGCACCCTCAACGTCAAGGCGGAGGACGGCGCCGACGTGCTCGCCGAGCACCTCTGGGTCGCCGAGGGCGACGACGGCGGCGACTGGCTCTCCGGCGGCACCTACCTCGCGCTGCGCAAGATCCGCATGCACCTCGAGGTGTGGGACCGCCTGCAGCTCGGCGACCAGGAGGCGACGATCGGTCGGGACAAGCGCTACGGCGCCCCGCTCTCCGTCGCGGACCCCTCCGCCTCCCGCGCCGAGTTCACGGCCCCGGACTACGAGGCCGCCGAGGGCGGGTCCCCGCTCATCCCGACGGACGCCCACATCCGCCTCGTCGCGCCGGAGAACAACGACGGGGCCCGGATGCTGCGCCGCGGCTACAACTACACCGACGGCTCGGACTCCCTGGGCCGGATCGACGGCGGCCTGTTCTTCGCGGCCTTCGTGCGGGACCCGCGGGCCGGCTTCTACCCGATCCTGGACCGCATGACCAGGAGCGACGCCCTCACCGAGTACCTGCAGCACGTGGCGAGCGGCCTGTTCGCGATCCTCCCCGGGATCGGGACCGAGGACACGATGTTCGGGCAGCGCCTCTTCGGCGTGCCCGGCTCCGCGGCGCCCGGCGCCGGCGGATCGGCGTCCGACGGCGGGGGCGCCTCCGACTCCGGCGCCTGACCGCCGCCTCCCCCGCGCCCCGAACCGCCACCTCCCCTGCAACCCGCCCCCACCTCCCCGCCCTGCGCCCCTCCCGGCCCCCTCCCTGCGTCCCGCCCCCTCCTCCCCTCCCGATGTCCGTTTGCGCGCCTGAGTTCCACGAGCGGAACACAGGCGCGCAAACGGGCAGCGAACGAGCTCTGCAGGCGGGCCCGCGAGGCGTGGACCCACAGCGGCCGCACGAGCAACGTGTCCGATTGCGCGCTGGAGAACCATTGGTGGAAGCTCAGCGCGCAATCGGACACGGGTGAGAGGCGGGCCGAGCCGGGCGGGCCGAGCCGGGCGAGCCTAGACGGGCGGGCCGAGCCGAGCCGAGCCGGGGCCGGGCCGGGTCAGCGGCGATCGGGGCGGGCCCGCCATGCTGCGGGCCCGCGCCGGTCAGGGTGCTACTTCCAGGTGTCGGAGAGGCTGAGCTTCCCGTCGGCGCCGACAGTCGCCGTGCGGTTCGCGCCCGACTCCCAGACGGCGGCGCCCGAGGCGTCGACCTTCACGTACTTGTACTCGAAGCTCGTGCCGGCGGGGAGGTCCACGGAACCGGTCCAGGCGGGGTAGCCGGCCGGGTCGAGGGCCACGCCGGAGGCGGGCTTCCAGCTGCCGAGCGCCGGCACGGAGCCGACGATCCGCACGTCCTGGCCCCAGGTGGTCGTGGCCTGCACGCTCACGGAGACCTTCCCGGCGACGGGCTCGTTGCCCGGGTCCGGCGTGGTGCCCTCGGAGGTCTTCCCCACCTGCAGGGCGAGCGCCCCGTAGGCGGGGAGGGTCGCCGAGAAGGTGCCGTCGGCCGCGACCGTGATCGTCTCGGAGCAGTTGCTCGAGGCGACGACGTCGCAGTACGTGCCCGCGGGGAGCGAGCTCGTGTAGGTACGGGTGGTCGCGGAGCCGGTGTTGTTCATCGCGACGAAGCCCTTGTCGCCACGGCCGTAGGCGATCTGGTTGGCGCCGTCGTCCCACCAGTTCGTGACCTCGGTGCCGGCGACCGCGTTGTGGAAGCCGACCATGCCCTGGATCTCGGTCCAGCGCTGGGTGCAGGTCCAGGCGTCGGAGTCGCAGTTCGCGTCCGGCACGGAGGTGGCGGTCGCGCCGGGGGCGCCGGCGTCCTTGTCGGTGAAGGTGTAGCCCGAGTACACCGACGGGGAGCCGTAGGGGTAGGACAGCATGAACGTGTTGGCCAGGACGTACTTCGCGCCCCAGGTGGAGTTCATGGTCTCGCCGTTGCGCTCGGTGTCGTGGTTGTCGACGAACACGCCGGCCTGGTCGGAGGGCAGCTTGCCATCGGCGATGTGCTGCAGGTTCGCGATCGATCCGTCGAAGTCGGACTTCAGCTGGCGCGCATAGTCGAACTCGTGCACGTCACCGGTGCCCACGTACTCGGACTCCTGGACGGGCTCGCCCGAGGCGCCGATGACCTCCTGGACCCAGTAGGCGTCCGGGTCGGTGAGCTTCGACTTGATGGCGGAGAGGTCGCTCGCGGGGATGTGCTTCGCGGCGTCGATGCGGAAGCCCGCGACGCCGAGGGAGAGCAGGTCGTTCATGTACCCGGCGAGGGTGTCCTGCACGTGGGTCGAGCCCGTGCGCAGGTCCTGCAGGGACACGAGGCGGCAGTTCTGGACCTGGTAGCGGTCCTGGTAGTTCGTGATGTTGGTGCGGCAGTCGTTGAAGTCCTCGGCGCCGTAGATGCCGGGGAAGGAGTCGATGCCGTAGGAGCTGCCGGCGGTGCCGGTGCCGGAGCCGCCGTCGGCCCCGGTGGTGTGGTTGATGACGGCGTCGGCGATGACCTCGACGCCGGCGCTGTTGCAGGACTCGACCATGGCGGCGAACTCGGCGCGGTCGCCGAGCTTGCCCTCGATCTTGTAGCTCACGGGTTGGTAGGACGTCCACCAGGCGGTGCCCTGGATCGTCTCCTGCGGCGGGGAGACCTGCACGTAGCCGAAGCCGGCGGGCCCGATGGTGCTCTCGCACTCGGCGGCCACGGAGTCCCAGGTCCACTGGAAGAGGTTGAGGATGACGTCGCCGCGGCCGTTGGGCGAGGTCGCGCCGCCGCTCGGGATCGGGGGCGCGGCCTGGGCGGGCGGCGCCGCGGCCGGGGCGCCGGCGAGGGCGAGCAGGGTGGCGAGCGCGAGGGCCGCGAGCAGGCGGGCGAGCGCGCGCGGCCCGGGGAGGGTGCGCGCCCCGGGGAGGGCTGCGGCCGACGCCGTGGCAGGCGCCGATGCGGGCGTCGAGGCCCGGGGGATGCGGGGTCTGGGGACGGGGTGCTGCATGGGTTCTCTCCTTGTCGTCGACGACGCCCACCGTCGGGCTCGTCATCCGGCGGCGTCGCCGGGATCGGTGCAAGAACTTGCAGGATCTGGCCAGATCTTGCCGTGGAGAGTACAGGCTTCGTTCAGATTCGTCGAGAGGTGGGCCACATCTCGACAAGAGGAGGGCATAAATGCAGGTCAAGTGATGACCGTTGGGTGGCGATGGCGACGTCGAGCAACTGCAAGTTCTTGCAGGGCGTCAACGTTCTCCGGCAAATCGCCCGCCGCCTCGATGCCCGATTGCGCGCCGGGGTTCCACGAACGGAACCACAGCGCGCAATCGGACATGCAACGGGGGTACGCCGGGCCGAGGCCCAGGCGAGGATCAGGCGGCCGGAGCCTGCTTCTCGAGGCTGCGCTCGAGCTTCGCGGCGCGCTTCTCCGCCTGCTTGGCGGCCTTCTTCGCCTCGCGGGCGCCGGAGCCGGTGCCGAGGATCAGGGCGATCGCGATCGCCGCCATCCAGGAGTCCTTGGCGAGCGGGGTGCCGGCCTGGGTGGGGCGCACGCCGTCGGCCTCGGTCATCTCCGGGGTGCGGAAGTACATCGACAGCATCGAGCCGGAGAAGCCGGCGAGCGCGAGGCCCGCGGCCTTCGTGGGGACGAAGGGCAGCAGCAGGGAGGAGCCGACGGCGATCTCACCGATCGCGACGAGGCGGCCGAACTGCTTCGGGGAGAGCTTCTCCACCGCAGGGATGCCGTTGACGGCCATCGACTGGAGGTAGCCGGCGGTCTGCTCGTCCATGCCGAGCTTTCCGATGCCGGAGTTGAGGATGAAGGCACCGGGGACGGCGCGCAGGACGGCGGAGCTGAGGTTCATGAGGGATCCTCCCGATGGACGTCGTGGTCGCGCCCAGAATAGGACGTCCGGCTCGGCGACGGGATCACTCGCCCTCCGTGGACCCATCGGCCCCCGCGCCCCTCAGACGGTCGCGACGATCTCGCCGTGGAGGAGCACGAACCAGGCGTCCTCCGAATCAGCCCAGTCGCGGAACGCGGCGGCCACGTCCTCGCGCGCGGCGGCGTCAGCCCGGCCCTCCCGCTCGAGCTGCGCGGCGAGGGGATCGCTCGTGATGCGACCGGACCAGGTGCGGGCCCACGCCTCGCGCGCCTCCGGGGTCGCGTGCAGCCAGGTGGAGGCACCGGGCGTGACCTGCGTGAACCCGGCCTCGTGTGCCCAGGCGAGCAGGCGGCGACCGGCGTCCGGGGTGCCGCCGTTGGCGCGCGCCACGTCGAGGTAGAGGCGCAGCCAGCGGTCCAGGCGCGGGTCCTCGGGGAACCAGCGGAAGCCCTCGTAGTCGCTGTCCCGGGCGGCGACGAGGCCACCGGGGCGGGTCACGCGCCGGGCCTCGGCGAGCGCGTCGACGGGACGCGGGAGGTGCTGGAGCACCTGGTGGGCGTGGACGACGTCGAACGCGTCGTCCGCGAAGGGCAGCGCCTGCGCGTCCCCGACGACCACCTGGACCTCGGAGAGTCCCTGCCGGTGGAGCTCCGCGCGGGTGATCGCCGCGGACTCCTCCCCCACCTCGAGGGCGGTGACGTTCGCGGGGCCGACGATCCGGGCGAGATCCGCGGTGATGGTGCCCGCGCCGGAGCCGACGTCGAGCAGCCGCTGCCCGGGGCGCAGATGCGGGAGCAGGTGACCGGCCGAGTTCGCTGCGGTGCGGGCGCGGTGGCTGTCGAGCACGGCCTCCCCGTAGCCGTGGGTGTAGGCAGGGCCTGCCGGGGTGGCGGGGGCGTCGGCGGTGGTCATGGAGCCGCACGTTACGACTCCGGGCTCGACTCGGCGAGGGCGGACCAGGGGGCGGGCGGCCTCAGCCGACGACGGCCCGCCGCGCGCGGCGCCGCTCGAGCGCGCGCCGCCCGAGGATCATCACGAGGCCCACGGCGACGCCGATCGCGGTCTCGAGCACGCGCGCCCGCAGCATGGGCCCGGCCGGCTGGGGATGGCCCAGCTGCACCATGAGCAGGGCGAGCGGGGTGATGAACAGGAGCGCCATCGCGTAGTTGCGCAGCACGTACAGCTCGGCGAGGAACTGCAGCAGCACGACCCACACGACGAGCTGCCAGGGCTCCGCGGGGAAGGAGAGCAGAAAAGCGGTGGTGACGATGCCGAGGGTCGTGCCGACGACGCGCTGCAGGCCCCGCTCCACCTGGGCGGAGTAGCCGAGCGGGGCGAGCGGGGCGACGGCCGCGACCTGAGCCCAGTAGGGGAAGGGCAGCCCGGAGAGCAGGCCCAGCAGCCCCGCCCCGAGCGCGGCGATCGTGTAGCGGAGGAACTCGGCGGTGCGCTCGGCGCGCGAGGCGTGCAGGTGGTCGGTGGAGAGGACGACGCCCGGGTGCCGCTCCCCCGCCCAGTGGCCCAGCAGGCCGAGGCCCACGCACAGCGCCGCGCAGCACGCGGCGACGAGGGCCGCGACCCAGACCGGGGCGGCCGGCGGGGCGGAGGCCACCGCGGCGACCGCGAAGACGGGGAAGATCGCGCCGCCCGGCTTGAGGCCGCGGGAGCCGACGAAGACGGCGGAGCCGCCCGCCACGAGCGCGGTGACGACGATGATCGCGATCTTCCCGGTCATGCCGGGCGCCGCCGTCGTGAGCTGCGCGAGCAGCGCGCCGATCGTCACGCACACCACGAGCATCGCCCCGGCCTGCGACTGCCGGCGGAACCGGTCCCGGGTGGGCTCGTAGCGCGAGTAGATGCCGGTGAAGGCCCCGAAGCCGGCGAACATCGCCCATCCCAGGTGCCCCGTGAGCAGCAGCGTCGCCAGCGGGATCGCGAGGCCCAGGGAGATCCGGGCGGCCGGGATGTGGTCGTACCGCGGCGGGGCGAGGCTGACGAGGCGGTGCAGGCGGGACGGGGACGAGGACACACGGCTCCTGGGAAGGACGGGAGGGCCGACGGGGGCCCGTCGGCGGGGAGAGGGAGGGCGCGGGCCAGGGGCCACGACCTTCCGAGGGTATGCCTGAGCGGACCTGCGCCGCCATGACGCAGGGAACCCCCGTCGGCGCTGTGACGTGGGAGACTTCCGCCAGTGCCCCGCCCGGGCGCCCTCCCCCTTCGGATCTCCTCTTCCTCGGAGCGGACCATGACGACCCCCTCTCCCACCCCCGGCCTCATCGAGACCACCGGCATCGAGATCATCGCCGAGTCGGAGCGCACCGCCCGCCCGCGCGACCTCGTGTGGCCGTGGTTCGCCGCGAACATCTCCGTGTTCGGCATGAGCTACGGCTCGTACCTGCTGGGCTTCGGCATCAGCTTCTGGCAGGCGAGCGTCGTCGCGGTGATCGGCATCGTCATCAGCTTCGCGCTGTGCGGGCTCGTCGCGATCGCCGGGAAGCGGGGCAGCGCGCCGACGATGGTGCTGTCCCGGGCCGCGTTCGGCGTGCACGGGCAGAAGCTGCCGGGCATCATCTCGTGGCTCACGTCGATCGGCTGGGAGACCTCGCTCGCGATCTCCGCGGTGCTCGCGACGGCGACCGTGTTCAGCACGCTGGGCGTCGCCTCGGGTCGCGCGGTCACGGTGATCGCCGCGGTCCTCATCGCGGCGCTGATCGTCACGGCGAGCGTGCTCGGCTATCACACGATCATGCGCCTGCAGTCGGTGCTGACCTGGGCGACCGGGATCATGACGATCCTGTTCATGGTGCTCACGGTGCCGCACATCGACTGGCAGGCCGTCGCCTCGATGCCCTCGGGGCCGCCGCAGGCGATGATCGGCGCGCTCGTGATGGTGATGACGGGCTTCGGCCTGGGCTGGATCAACATCGCGGCGGACTGGTCCCGCTACCAGCGGCGCACCGCCTCGGACGCCTCGATCGTCCTGTGGAACACGGTGGGCGGGGCGGCGGCGCCGGTCGTGCTCGTGGTGTTCGGCCTGCTGCTCGCGGGCTCGGACCAGACCCTCTCCGAGGCGATCTCCGGGGACCCGATCGGCGCGCTCGTCTCGATCCTGCCGCTGTGGGCGCTGATCCCCTTCTGGATCGTCGCCGTGCTGACCCTCGTCTCCGGCGCGGTGCTCGGCATCTACTCCTCGGGCCTGACCCTGCTGAGCCTCGGCATCCGCATCCCCCGCCCGGCGGCCGCCGCGGTGGACGGCGTGATCCTCACGGTCGGCACGATCTGGGTGGCGTTCTTCGCGACGAGCTTCATCGGCCCCTTCCAGAGCTTCCTCATCACGCTCGGCGTGCCGATCGCCGGCTGGGCGGGCATCCTCATCGCGGACGTCCTCACCCGCCGTCGCGACTACGACGAGCAGGCCCTGTTCGACCCCCGCGGCCGCTACGGCGCCGTCGACCGGACGAGCATCGTCACCCTGGTCGTGGTCTCGGTGCTCGGCTGGGGCCTCGTCGTGAACTCCTATGCGGCCGACGCCCCCTGGAACAACTGGCAGGGCTACCTCCTGGAGCCGCTGGGCCTGGGCACCTACGTCGACGATCCCGCGGGTCCGTACTGGGAGGGGAACTGGGCGTACGCGAACGTGGGCGTCCTCCTCGCGCTCGTGCTCGGCTTCCTGGTGACGCTCGTGGCGCGGCGCGGCCGGATCCGCCGGCAGGAGGCGACCGCATGAGCGCCGCGGAGCCCGCGACCGACCGGGAGCCGTGGCTGCTGGTCGTGGACGCGCAGCGGATCTTCGCCGACCCCGCCTCGGACTGGGCGTCCCCCTTCTGGGAGGGGGCGTGGGAGCGGATCCGCGAGCTCGCCGCCGCGGTGGGACCGGAGCGGACCCTGCTCACCCGCTGGCTGCCCACCGCGGACCGCTCGACCGCCTGGGGCGACTACTTCGCGACCTGGCCCTTCGCCGACGTCCCCGCGACCGATCCGCTCTACGCGCTGGTGGACGGTGCCGCGGAGCTCTCCGCGCACCCCACGATCGACGAGCCGAGCTTCGGCAAGTGGGGGCGGCAGCTCGCCGGCGTGGTCGGCCACGCCCCGCAGCTGCTGGTCACCGGGGTCTCCACGGACTGCTGCGTCATCACGACGGTGCTCGCCGCGGCCGACGCCGGGGCGCACGTCACCGTGGTCGCCGATGCCTGTGCTGCCTCCGCCGCGGAGAACGCCACGGCCGCCCTGCACACCATGAGCCTGTTCCCGCCGCAGGTGGACCTGCGCAGCACCGCCGAGGTGCTCGCGGGTCCCTGAGCGCCGCGGACCCTTCTCCCCGACTGAGAGGAACGACGATGACGAAGCACGAACCGGTCCAGGCGGTCGCTCTGAACGGCCCGCGAGCGTGACCGCGGAGGTGCCCTCCCCCGCGCTGCTCACCGTCGGTCATGGTCGACTGGAGCCGGAGGAGCTCGCCGATCTGCTGACGGGCGCGGGCATCCGGCAGCTGGTGGACGTGCGCCGCTTCCCGGGGTCCCGGACGAACGACGCCGCCGCCCGCGGCAAGGTCGAGGAGATCTGCCGCGGCGCCGGTATCGACTACCGCTGGGACGAGCGCCTGGGCGGGCGGCGACGGCTCACGACGGAGGAGGACACCGCCACCCGGGACCCCTGGTGGCGGGTCGCCCAGTTCCGCGCCTACGCCGCCTGGACCCGCAGCGAGGAGTTCCGGGCCGGGATCACGGAGCTGCGGGCCGACGTGGCGCGCGAGCGCACCGCGGTGATGTGCTCGGAGGCGGTCTGGTGGCGCTGCCATCGTCGCCTCATCGCCGACGTGATGCTGCTCGAGCACGGGGCCGAGGTGCTGGACCTGATGCACTCGGGCCAGCAGCGGCCGCACGAGCCGAGCGCCGGCGCCCGGCTCGACGAGGACGGCCACGTGGTCTGGGACCGGACCGACGAGGGCTGACCCGGCGCGGCCTGCCCGGGAAAAGACCTGGCCACGGGCCGCTGCCGGGACCTACCGTCGGCCCATGATGTCCCCCGCCGGCTTCCCCGTCTCCCCCGCCCCGCCCCGCGCCGCCCTGCTCACCGGGGTGGGTCGACGCCGTGGCATCGGCGCCGCCCTGGCCCGCGGCCTCGCTGCCGACGGCTTCGCCCTGGCCCTGTCCTCCCTGGACGCCTACGACCGCCGGGTGAACGGCGAGCCCTCCGACGTCACCGACCTCGCCGAGGAGCTCCGCGCGGAGGGCACGGAGGTGGTGCTGCTGGACGGCGACCTCGCCGATCCCGCGGTGCCGCCGCGCCTCGTGGCCGAGGCCCATGAGCAGCTGGGGCCGCTCGGCGCGCTCGTCATGGCGCACTGCGAGTCCGTGGACTCCTCGATCCTGGACACGACCGTCGAGAGCTTCGACCGCCACTACGCGGTGAACGTGCGCGCCAGCTGGCTGCTCATGAAGGCCTTCGCCGAGCAGGTCCCGCTGCGCGAGGAGGGCGCGCCGGCGGCCGACGGCGGCGCCGTCATCGCGCTCACGAGCGACCACACCACGCACAACCTGCCCTACGGCGCCACGAAGGGGGCACTGGACCGCCTGGTGCTCGCGGGCACCCATGAGCTCGCCGATCGCGGCATCCGCACGAACGTCGTGAACCCGGGCCCGATCGACACCGGCTGGATGACGGACGAGGTGCGGGACGCCGGCGCCGCGCAGACCCCGGGCGGGGAGCTCGGTGGGCCGGGCACGGTCGAGGACCTGGTGCGCTTCCTGCTCTCCGAGCGGGGCCGGTGGATCCGTGGGCAGCTACTGCTGTCCAACGGAGGCTTCGCGACGCCCGCAGTCTGAGCACGGTCGACGCCGGCACCCCCACCCGGGGACGGACGCCCGAGGGGCCGGCCGGCTGTCGCGCCGGCCGGCCCCTCGGGTCAGCAGTGGGTGGTCAGCACCCGCTGGTCAGTGCTGCGTGATCTCCGCGTCCTCGTCGGAGCCGGAGCTCCTGGGCGGGAACAGCAGCGAGGCGGCGACCGCACCGGCCATCGACACGACGATCACCGTGAGCGAGAGCCAGATCGGCACCTCGGGGATCTTCTCGAGGATCTCGAAGCCGGGGATGAAGTGCAGCGGCGCCTCGTGGATCGCGTGGATCAGCAGTTTCACGCCGATGAAGCCGAGGATGATCGCGATGCCGTAGTGCAGGTACGCGAGGCGCTCCATGAGGCCGCCCAGCAGGAAGTACAGCTGGCGCAGGCCCATGAGCGCGAAGAGGTTCGCGGTGAACACGAGGAACGGGTTCCGGGTCACGGCGAAGATAGCGGGGATCGAGTCGAGGGCGAACATGACGTCGGTCAGGCCGATCGTGATGAAGACCATCAGCATCGGGGTGAGCATCGTCTTGCCGTTCACCCGGGTGCGGAGCTTGTTGCCGTCGTACTCCTGCGCGACGGGGAACAGCTTGCGCACCCCGCGCATGATGAAGGACTCGCCGTCGTCCTCGCCCTCCTCCTGGGTCTGCTTCCACGCGGTCCACAGCAGGAACAGGCCGAAGAGGTAGAAGACGCCCACGAAGTGCTCGATGATCACCGAGCCCGCGAGGATGAACAGGGCGCGCGCGACGAGGGAGATGATGATGCCCACCATCAGCACTTCCTGCTGATACTTCTTGGGCACCGCGAACTTCGTCATGATGACGATGAAGACGAAGAGGTTGTCGACGCTCAGCGAGTACTCGAGCAGCCAGCCGGTGACGAACTCCGAGGCGGGCGCCATGCCGCCCACGAGGTACAGGACGACGGCGAAGACGAGCGCGAGGCCGACGTAGAAGCCGATCCATCCCGCGCATTCCTTGAGCGACGGCACGTGCGGCCGCTTGATGACCAGCAGGAGATCTGCCAGGAGGAGGACGACGAGGACGGCGAGAGCCGCGATCTCGAAGCCGAGGTGCAGCTCACCCACGGGAGCTCCTTCGAGGTTGGGGACGTGCGACCGTTCCGGGCACCGCCACGGGGCCCGGTCGGGATCGTCCCAGGGTATCGCGAACCCCATCGGCGGCCCCCGGGTGAGGGGCGTCGGCTCGGTCACCGCGGCCGGGCGGGGCGCGGCGGTCCCCGGGACGCCGCCGACCACGGCGTAGAATGCCCTGACCAGCGATGAAGGGGTCCGTCAGACTCCGAACGAGGAGGCCGCGTGGCGGAGGAACAGCTCGACGAGGACCTGCCCGCGGCTGCCCGCCCGGAGACCGGCGAGCGGATCCTCGAGGCCTGGCGCCACGGGACCCTCGTCCTCCCGCTGCGGGACGCCACCTCGCCGGTGCGGCTCCCCGGCCTGCACAAGTCCGTTCTCCCCGCCTCGCTCTCCGGCGCGGCGCGGGTGTCGCTGCTGGGCGTCGGCGAGCACTTCGCCGCCTGGCGCGTCGCCCCGCAGGAGAACGCCCCGCTGCTGGTGCGCGTCCCCCACGTCGACCCCGCGGAGCTGCCGCAGTCCCTCGCCCACGAGATCGCGGCCCTCGCCCTCGCGCCCGTCGAGGTGGGGCCCGAGCCGATCGCCTACGCGGATGATCCCGCCGCGAGCCCGCTCGGGGTCCCCTACGTCGTGACCAGCGAGGTGCCCGGCACGGCCGCCGCACCCGGCGCCTGGACGACGGCGCACCTCGCCGCGCACGCGGAGCTCCTCGCCCGCCTGCACACAGTCGCCGCCCCGGGCCGCGGCCCCGTCTCCTTCGGCGCGGCCCCCTGGGACGCGGTCCCCACATCGACGCCGTCCCTGATCGCGGAGGTCGCCGGGGCCGTCGCCGACTGGCGCGAGCACGCGGCCGCGGTGATCGCGGAGCACGAGCTCGAGCCGTTCCTCGAGGCGACCCTCGCCCGGGTCGCCGGCGTCGAGGAGCAGATCGGCTCCCTCGACGCGTTCGCCCTCACCCACGGCGACCTGTGCGCCACGAACATCATGTGGGACGAAGCTCCGGGGTCGGAGGTGCCCCGGGTCCAGTACATCGACTTCGAGTGGGCGCAGGCCGACGACCCCGCCCGGGACCTCGCGATCATCGGCGGCTCCGTGCACGCCGGCCCCTGGTACGTGCCGATGGACGAGGAGGCCGTGGCCGGGTTCGTCCACGTCTACCTCGAGGCGCGGAGGCGGCTGGGACCTGTGCCCGACGCGATCGCGGACCTCCCCTCGCTGCGGGAGCGGATGCGCGCCTGGACCGCCTACGAGCGCACCGGCATGCTCGTCCACCTCGCCCGGCGCGCGAGGGGGAGGCGCTCGTACCGTCCGCTCGTGGAGCGGATGCGGCCGCTGCTGGCCGCGGAGCTGGGCCTGCCCGCCTGAGGCTCCTACGGTGGTGGGCATGGACGACGTCGACAGCTCAGCGTTCACCAAGTCCCGTCCCGGGGCGCCCACCGGCTTCTTCGCGGCGGAGGCCGCGGGCCTGCGCTGGCTCGCCGCCGCCCGCCAGGTCCCCGTCGTCGAGGTGCGCGCGGTGCGCGAGGACGGCCTGGACCTCGAGCGTCTCGAGGAGACCGGGGCGAGCGCCCGCGCGGCGCGCCGGCTCGGCGCCGATCTCGCACGCCTGCACGACGCGGGCGCCGAGTCCTTCGGCTGGACACCCGCGGAGGGCGCCTGGTTCGGGCCGCTCGACGCGCCGTTCGCGGTCCCGGTGCGCCGCCACGACGCCTTCGCCCCGTTCTGGGCGGAGGACCGTCTCGCCCCGCTCGCGCGGAGGGCGGCGCCGCGGCTGGGCGCCGAGGGGAGCGCGGAGGTGGAGGCGGCGATCGCCGTGATCCGCGACGGCGCCTTCGACGGGATCTCCGGGCAGGGCCGGGAGCGGCCGGCGCGGCTGCACGGGGACCTGTGGTCCGGCAACGTGCTCTGGACGGAGGGCGGCGCGGTGCTCATCGATCCGGCCGCGCACGGCGGCCACCGCCTCGAGGATCTCGCGATGCTCTCCCTGTTCGGCGCCCCGCACCTCGAGGAGATCCTCGCCGGGTACGAGGAGGCCCATCCGCTGCCCGGTGGCTGGCGGGAGGACGTGCCCGCCCACCAGCTGTTCGGCCTGCTCGCCCATGTGGTGCTCTTCGGCGGCTCGTACACGGCGCCCACGCGGGTCGCGGCCCGCGCCGTGACTGCCCGCGCGGAGCGGCTCGAGCGCGGCTGAGCGACGTCGGGGGACGACGGCGCGGGGGTGGCGTCGAGCTCGGGCCCCGGCGGCGAGGGCGCCGGGACGCGCCGAAGGCCGGCTGGTGAGGGGCGGGACACCGTCACACCTGGCTCGGCGTCGTCTCCGCCACGGCGCGCATCGGCTGAGCCGGGACGGTCCCGTCAGCGCCGCTCCTCCCACCGCGGCGGGGCCGTCCCGTAGCCGCTGATCGCCCCGGTCAGCGGGACACCGTCGAGCAGGAGCGGGACGGGCACGGTCGAGACGCGGCCGTGCGGCGTCCCGAGCTCGACCGCTGGAGGGAGGCCGACGGCGGCGCCATCACCGGCGCCGCCGTCGGCCTCCGCTCGTCCGTCGCCGTCGCCGGCGCCCGTGCTCGATGTCGCGCCGGTGCCGGTGGCGAGCAGGGTGCGGGCGGCGCCCAGCAGGCTCGCCCGCACCACACCCACGCGTCCGTCGGCGAGGAGGTCGAGCATCCCGGCGGCGAGACGGAAACCGGTCGCATGGTCGAGGGCCTGCACGGGCAGCGCCCCGGGCCGGCCGTCCTCCCGTGCGCAGCGCACGGCGATCCCGGTCGCCGCCTGGACGATCGAGTCGAAGCCGGCGCGGTCGCCCCACGGCCCGCGCTCGCCCCAGGCGGAGAGCGCGCCGATCACGAGGTGCGGATGCCGGGCGGCGAGGTCGCTTGGGTCCAGGCCCACGTCGGTCAGGGCCCCGGGCCGGTAGCCGAGCACGACGACGTCCGCCCCGGCCAGGAGCTCCTCGAGCAGGTCACGGTGGGCGCGGAGGTC
Organism: Brachybacterium rhamnosum; assembly: GCF_039526185.1. Taxonomy (NCBI): domain Bacteria; kingdom Bacillati; phylum Actinomycetota; class Actinomycetes; order Micrococcales; family Dermabacteraceae; genus Brachybacterium; species Brachybacterium rhamnosum. The sequence continues at coordinate 770,029 of NZ_BAAAIS010000002.1, read as the reverse complement.
CAGCAGGGCGGAGCGCTTGCCCATCCCGGCGGCGAGGAAGGCGTCGAGCTGCTCGGGGCGTGCGGGCGGGTCCAGGCGCAGCACGTCGGCCCCCAGGCAGCCGAGGAGCTGGGTCGCGACCGGGCCGGCGACGACGCGCGTCAGGTCGAGCACGCGTCGTCCCGCGAGCGGGAGGTCCGCCCTCGTCGCCGCCGGATCGCGCGGCCCGGCCGGACCTGCGTCGACCTGCGCGGCGGCTCCGAGCCCTCCGGTCCCGACCGCGCCCGCGGCGTGCGCCCGCAGTCGCGGGTCACGGGCCGCTCCTCCGGCCTGCGTCGTCACCCACGGATCGTCGGCCGTCGCGCGGGCGTGCGGATGCGCCCGCCACTCCTCCGGGGTGCGGACCATGGCGGCGATCCCGCCCGCGCGGAGCACGCTCGCCGCCGCCTCCTGCGCGGGCAGAGGGGCGACCGCCGCGGCGAGCTCCTCCGGGCTGCGCGCGCCGAGCGCGGCGGTGATCGCGGTGGCGTGGTGCGGGTAGTTGCCGTGGAGGCGCAGCCAGCCGTCCCGGGCGGCGACGAAGCCGGAGAGCGGAGCCCAGGGCTCCGCAGCGCGGCCGTCCACGCGCAGCCGGTCGATCGCGGAGAACGCCGCCTCGACGAGCGCCGGATGGGTGGTGACCTGCACGTCCGTGCCGTGCGCCCGCAGCAGCCGCTCGGTGGCGGCCCCGGCCTCGCGGACCGCGCCGAGCGCGAGCTCGGCGACGTCCAGAGGACCGGCCCAGGCCGGGATGCGCGCGGTGCTCATGCCCGGATCGTGCCATCACGCGGACGGCCGCGCATCCGAGCGTGCTTGAATCGGTGGATGCGCCTGTGGAGCCTGCACCCGTCCCTGCTGGATCGCGCGGCCCTCGTCGCCGGATGGCGAGAGGCGCTGCTCGCCCAGAAGGTGCTCGCCGGCGGCACCCGCGGCTACACCCGGCACCCGCAGCTGCGGCGCTTCCAGGCACACCCCGCCCCGCTCGAGTCGATCGGCGGCTTCCTCACGGGACTGCAGGAGGAGGCGACGGCGCGCGGCTACCGCTTCGACCTCACCCGGGTGCTGCACCCGGCCCCGCCGGCCTCGCTCCCGCCGATCGAGGTGACCGCGGGGCAGCTGGCGTACGAGCTCGAGCACCTGCGGGCGAAGTGCGAGCACCGTTCCCCCGAGCACCTCGCGCTCCTCCCCGCCCCGGGGGACCCGGTGCCCGCGCATCCGCTGCTGCGGGTCGTGCCGGGGGACGTGGAGGACTGGGAGGTCCGCTGAACGGCCTGCTCAGGAGGCGAGGCGCGCGCCGTCCGCCTCGGCGTCGACCGTCGGCCCGCTGATCTGCGTCCAGACCTCGTCGCCCGTCCGCCGTGTCGCGGCGAGTCGCCGTCAGCGCACGCCGAGCTCGGCCCAGAGCGGGTGATCGGACTCGACGGCGAGGGCGCGCGGCATGCTGCGCCTCCGCAGCGCGCCCTCCCCCACCAGGTGATCGAGCAGTGACTCGGCCGCGGGACCCGCGATGTGGTCCGTCCGCTCGGTCCAGTCGAGGCACGGGCGGATCGGGGCCCCGCGCCGCCGCGTCCCCGGATCGAGCGCGTGCTCCTCCCACCAGCGTCGACCGGCCTCGGTGAGCTCCCACCCGGCGCCCACGAGACCTCTCCGCCGAAGGCCCTCCGCGAGCTCGACGCCGCGACGGCCGGCCAGGTGGCGATAGCAGGTGCGGGCCTCGCGCAGAGCCGCATCCGCCCGCTGGGCGCGGAGAGAGGGAGCGGCCGGTCGCACGAGCCCGCGGGCGGCGGCGAGCGCGGCGAGGCCCTCCACAGCGAGCGCGACCTCGGGATCCTCGATCCTGACGTAGCGATGCCGGCCCTGGCGACGCTCCACGACGAGTCCCGCGGAGAGCAGCCGGTCCAGATGCCCGCTCGCGGTGGGGCGGGCCACTCCCGCGACCGCCGCGAGCTCCCCGGCCGTCCACGCGCGGCCGTCGAGCAGCGCGAGGAGCATCGTCGCGCGGGAGTCATCGGCCATCGCCCGGGCGAGTTCGGCGAGGGCAGGGGCCGAGGTGGAGTCCGGCGCGTCGGATGGCATGCGTCGATCCTCGCACCGGGACACGTCGGCGACCACCGAACCGTCGTGCGCCCACCATCGGGGCATGCACCTCCACATCGAACCCAGCGTCCTGTACTTCGGCACCCCCGTCGCCCTGATCACGACCCTCGATGACGACGGCGGCACCAACATCACCCCGATCTCCTCCGCGTGGGCGCTGGGTAGCACGTACGTGCTCGGCCTCGGCGACGACTCCCACGGCCTCGCGAACCTCCGGCGCGACCCGGGCATCGTCATCAACCTGCCCGAGGCGTCCCTCGCGCACCGGGTCGAGGCCATCGCGGCGACCACGGGCGCCGCGGCCCTCTCCCCGCACAAGGCCGGGGCCTATCGCACCGAGAAGGACAAGTGGGGCCTCGGGGGATTCACGCCGTCACCGGCGGAGCTGGTCGGACCGATGCGCATCGTCGAGTGCCCTGTCCAGATCGAGGCCCGGGTGGAGAGGATCGTGCCCTGCGACGACGACGCGAGCGCCGTGCATGCCCGCGTGCTGCGGATCCATGCCCGCGAGGACGTGGTCGTCCCGGGGACGCATCACGTGGACCTCCGCGCATGGCGGCCGCTGCTGTACACCTTCCGCCACTACTTCGCGCAGGGCGAGGAGGTCGCGCAGAGCTTCAGGGCCGAGTACTGACCGTGCCGACGCAACCGCGCGACTCAGGAGGCGAGGCGCGGGCCGTCCGCCGCGGCGTCGGCCGTCGGCCCGCTGATCTGCGCCCACACCTCGTCGAGCGAGAGGCCGAGCTCCGCCGCGATCGCGGCGATGGTCGGGAAGGACGGCGTGGCCACGCGGCCGGACTCGATCTTGCGGAGCGTCTCCGGGGAGACACCGGCATCGAGGGCGACGCGGAGCAGGGGCCGCTCGCCGCGGGCACGGCGCAGCACGGCGCCGAGGCGCTCGCCGCGGGCGATCTCGTCAGGGGTGAGGGGGAGGCGAACCATGCACCGATAGTAATACCGGTATAGATTGGCCGGGATACTTATCCCACACCCCGGAAGGCACCCCGTGATCGAGATCCTCTCCCCCGCCGAGCTGGTGCGCGCCCGCGCCGCCGGCGCCCTCGTCGGGGACATCCTCGCCGAGCTCCGCAAGCTCGCCGCCCCCGGCGTGACCCTGCCGGACCTCGACGCCCGCGCCGCCCAGCTCATCGACGCCGCCGGCGCCGTCTCCTGCTACGTGGACTATGCACCGTCCTTCGGCGACGGCCCCTTCGGCCACCGCCTCTGCACGGCCGTGAACGACGCGGTCCTCCACGGCATGCCGCACGACACGCCCCTCGCCGACGGCGACCTGCTCACCCTCGACCTCGCCCTCACGCTGCGCGGCATCTCCGCCGACGCCGCCGTGAGCCTCACCGTGGGCGGCGCCTCCCGCCCGCGCGACGCGGAGCTGATCGCGGTCACCGAGCGCGCCCTCGCCGCCGGCATCGACGCCGCCGTGCCGGGCGGACGCCTGGGCGACGTCTCCGCCGCGATCGGCCGTGTGCTCACCGGCGAGGGCCACCTCGTCAACAGGGAGTTCGGCGGCCACGGGATCGGCAGCACGATGCACCAGGACCCGCACGTCCCCAACGACGGAAGGCCCGGGCGCGGCCTCCGCCTGCGCCCGGGCCTGCTGCTCGCCCTCGAGCCATGGGTCATGGACGGCACCGATCAGCTCGTCACCGATGCCGACGGCTGGACGCTGCGCAGCGCCAACGGCGGCCGCGCCGCGCACACCGAGCACACGATCGCGATCACCGAGGACGGCCCCGAGATCCTGACCCTGCCGAGCTCGGCCGGGCGCTGAGCCCCGCGGCTCAGGCCTCGCCGCCGTCGGAGGCCTCGTCGTCATGGCCCTCGTGGTCATGGTCGTCGTGGTCGGCGTCCTCGCCCTCGTGGCCATGACCCTCGTGGCTCTCGCCGCCCACCTCGTACTCGCCCGACGCGGTGCCGGTGACGACCTGGATCTCGTTCGGGACGACGGGCAGGTCGAGCTCGCGGTAGACCTCGCCGGAGGCGACGTCGACCATCGTGAGCTTCTGCTGCTCGGGGTCCACGACGAAGGCGGTGCCGTCGGCCACGGAGAGCATCGGGCCGGGGGTCTGCCACTGCTCGGGCTCCTCCCACGGCTCGGCGACCTTCACCTCGTGGAGGATCTTCCCGCTCTCGGGATCGAGGATGTTCAGCTCGCCGTCGCCGGTGAGGACGAGCGCCTCACCGTCGGGGCCGCGGTCCAGGGAGCGGAACCAGTAGGGCGATCCGAGGTCGACGGTCGTCATCGAGGCGTCGCGGGTATCGATCAGCGCAACGGAGGTGGGGTGCTCGGTGCCGCCCTCGGGATCGGCCTCGACCTTGTTGTCGGCGAGGACGATGGGGCTCGCCTCGCTGCCCTTCTGGTTGCCGGAGCGCTGGTAGTCACCGTCGACGGCGACCTTGTGGAACTCGCCGCCGGAGTAGACGACCGGCCCGTTCTCGCAGCCGAAGGAGACGACGTCGGAGCCGTCCTCCGCCGGGGCGGCGGCGGCCTCGCCGTGCACGCCCGGGCAGTCGTCGGTCTGCGCGACGACCTTGCCGTCCGCATCGAGCGCCTGGATGGTGTGGCGCTCGTCCTCGGTGCCCTGCGTGACGAGCAGGCCGCCGTCCTCGAGCGGCACGGCGACGCCGTGGTGGGCGGCGTCGGTGGTGAGCTCGTCGACCACGCCGAGGTCGCCCTCGGCGAGGGAGGTCGGGTCGTAGACGGTGACCGCGCCGGTGCCGTCCGCGAAGAGCGCGGCCCGGTCGCCGTGGGTGACGACGTGGCCCGGGGAGGGCGCGTCGAGGGTGATGCCGGTGAGCGCCGGGTCCTGCTCGTAGTAGTGGAAGTGGTCGCCGTGGGCCTTGGCCTCGAGTCCGGTGTCGTAGGCGGTGAAGGACTCCTCCGCGCTGACCATGACGTGGCGGCCGTCCCCGGCGGGGTTCAGGCGCACGTACCCGTTCAGCTCGGTCTCGTCGAGCACCTCGCCGTCGGTGGAGTCGAGGGTGGTGACGCCGCCGTCGTGGGCGAGCACGATCCGCGGGGTGAGGGCGCCGACCTCCGCGCGGTGGCGGTCCTCGGTCGCGGCGGCCGACGTCTCGCCGCCGCCGTCCGAGCCCCCGGACGCGGCGGGATCCGCCTGGCCGCAGGCGGCGAGCGCGAGCAGGCCCACGCCCGCGAGCGCGGCGACTCGTCGTTTCATGACAATGGTTCTCATCAGCTGCATGCCAGGAAGCTATCAGCGAATGAGAATCTTTCCCACTTGAGGGCGTGTGTGCTGGGTCACGGTCACCGCGGGCGGCACCCGACGCCTGTCCGATTGCGCACTTGAGTTCCACGTACGGAACCCCAGCGCGCAATCGGACAGCCCCGGATGCACCGCGCCCCGCCGGCCGCGGGAGGCGGCGGGCGGGGCGAGGGGACCCGGAGCGACGGCGCTGGTCAGCGCGCTTTGAGGAACGGCCCGGGCGGAGTGGCGGGGCTCAGATCACGCCGAAGGCGATCATGGCGTCGGCGACCTTGCGGAAGCCGGCCACGTTCGCACCCACCGCGTAGTCGCCCGGGCGGCCGAACTCCTCGGCGGTCTCGAGGCAGGTGGCGTGGATGTCGCGCATGATCTGGGTCAGGCGCGCCTCGGTGTGCTCGAAGCTCCAGGCGTCGCGCGCGGCGTTCTGCTGCATCTCGAGCGCGGAGGTGGCGACACCGCCGGCGTTCGCGGCCTTGCCGGGGCCGAAGGCGACGCCCGCCTCGCGGAGCACCTCGACGGCGTCCGGCGTGCAGGGCATGTTCGCGCCCTCGGAGACGGCCTCGACACCGTTCTTGACGAGCGCACGCGCGGCGTCGGCGTCGAGCTCGTTCTGGGTGGCGCAGGGCAGGGCGATCGCGACGGGGACGTCCCAGACGCTGCCGCCGGCGACGAAGCGGGCCTTGCCGCCGCGACGCTCCGCGTAGTCGGCGATGCGGCCGCGCTCGACCTCCTTGATCTGCTTGAGCAGCTCGAGGTCGATGCCGTCCTCGTCCACGACGTAGCCGGAGGAGTCCGAGGCGGTGATCGCGGTGCCGCCCAGCTGGGCGATCTTCTCGATCGCGTAGATCGCGACGTTGCCGGAGCCGGAGACGGCGGCGCGGCGGCCCTCGACGGAGGTGCCGCGGGCCTTGAGCATCTCGTCCGCGAAGATCGCGGCGCCGTAGCCGGTGGCCTCCTTGCGCACGAGGGAGCCGCCCCAGTCGAGGCCCTTGCCGGTGAGCACGCCGGCCTCGTACTTGTTGGTGAGGCGCTTGTACTGGCCGAACAGGTAGCCGATCTCGCGGGCGCCCACGCCGATGTCCCCGGCGGGGACGTCGGTGTACTCGCCGATGTGGCGGTGCAGCTCGGTCATGAAGGACTGGCAGAAGCGCATGACCTCGCCGTCGCTGCGGCCGCGCGGGTCGAAGTCGGAGCCGCCCTTGCCGCCGCCGATGGGCAGGCCGGTGAGGGAGTTCTTGAAGATCTGCTCGAAGCCGAGGAACTTCACGATGCCGAGGTTGACGCTCGGGTGGAAGCGCAAGCCGCCCTTGTACGGGCCGAGCGCCGAGTTGTACTCGACGCGGAAGCCGCGGTTGATCTGCACCGAGCCCTTGTCGTCGACCCACGGGACACGGAAGATCAGCTGGCGCTCGGGCTCGCAGAGGCGCGCGAGGATGCTGTGCTCGGCGTACTCCGGGTGGCGGCCCTGGATGACCTCGAGCGACTCGAACACCTCGCGCACGGCCTGGTGGAACTCGGGCTCCCCCGGGTTGCGGCGGAGGACCTCGTCGTAGGTGTTCTTGAGCATCGAGTCGAGCATCGCGCGCCTTTCGTCGTCGTCCGTGGTGGGTGGTCGCAGGCACGCGCGGGACCGCGCGGCGGCGCCCGCCACCGCGACCACGCTACGGAGCGACGGCCGTCGAGCCACCCCGTGTCCGCTCCTCGGACGCTTCTGAGACGCCCGCGGACGGAACGCGGCCATGCGACCGACGGACCTCCGACACCCCGTGCACACTCCATTCCGCTTGTGTACGATCGTACGCATGTTCGTCTCCTCCCCCGCCTCGCCGCCCTCGCCGCCCTCGCCGCCGCGGGCGCCCGCCGCGCCGCTGCGCCGCGCCCGCGTCGCCGTCGCCGCGCTCTTCCTCACCAACGGCGCCCTGCTCGCGAACCTCCTCCCCCGCTACCCCGAGATCAAGGCCGCCCTGGGCCTCGCGAACTCGACCTACGGCCTCGCCCTCGCCGCCTTCCCCGCGGGCGCGATCCTCGCCGGGCTCGCCGCCGCCGGGCTGATCCGCCGCCTGGGCTCCGCACGGCTCGCCGTGCTCGGCACCGCGCTCACCGCACTCGGGCTGCTGCTCGCCGCGTGGGCGCCGAGCGCCGCCCTGCTGGGCCTCGCCCTGCTCGTCGCGGGCGGCTGCGACGCGATCACCGACGTCGCCCAGAACGCCCACGGCCTGCGCGTCCAGAAGCGCTACGGCCGCACGATCATCAACTCCTTCCACGCCGTGTGGTCCGTGGGCGCGGTGATCGGCGGGAGCATGGCCGCCGCCGCGATCGCCCTGGGCATCCCCCTGCGCTGGCACCTGCTGGGCTCCGGGATCCTCTTCGCGATCGTCGCCCTCGTGGCGCTGCGCTTCGCGCTGCCCGGCCACGACGAGGAGGACCACCTCCCCGACCCCGCCGCGGGCGACGTCGCCGTCGGACCGGACGCCTCCACGGGCGGCCGCACCCGCGGCCGGCTCCCCCTCATGCTCGCCGCGCTCGTGCTCATCGCGATCGGCGGCACCCTCGTCGAGGACTCCGGCAACTCCTGGGCGACGCTCTACCTCTCGCGGGACCTCGGGGCGGCCTCCTCGATCGCCGCGATCGGCTACATCGCCCTCGTGGGCGCCCAGTTCGTGGGACGGCTCCTCGCGGACGGCCTCGTGGACCGCCTGGGCCAGCGGGCCGTCGCCCGGGGCGGCGGCGCGATCATCGCCCTCGGCATGGGCACGGCCCTCGCGGTGCCCACCGTGCCCGGCACGATCGCGGGCTTCGCCCTCGCGGGGCTGGGCAGCGCGAGCCTCGTGCCCGCCGCGATGCAGCAGGCGGACGACCTCCCCGGGCTGCGCCCCGGCACGGGCCTCACGGTCGTCTCGTGGCTCATGCGGCTCGGCTTCCTCGCCTCCCCGCCGCTCGTGGGCCTCGTCGCGGACTCCGCGGGGCTGCGCACGGGCCTGCTCGTCGTGCCGCTCGCGGGCCTGCTCGTCGTGCTCCTCGCGGGCGTGCTACCCCCGCGCCGCGCCGCCCACCCGGAGCGCGAGCGGGAGCTCAGCGCCGCCGGCTGAGGCGGGCGACGCCCTCCCGGGCGAGGTGCGGGAGCGGCTCCTCGAGATGCAGGGCGCGGTGGATCGTGAGCCCCTCGTTCATCGCGTCCAGCAGCGAGGCGGTCTCGGGGTCCACGTGCGGCGCGAGGCAGGCGCGGGTGCGGGACATCCACCGGCTCGTGATCTCCCGGAACTCGGGGCGGCGCGCGGCGAGCGTGTACAGCTCGAGGGTGATGACGAGGCTGCGGTCGGTGTCGAAGACGTCCTCGTCGATGTTCGCCTCGAAGCCGGCGAGCGCCTCCTCGAGGGTCGTGGCGTCCGCGGTACGGCGCTCGACCCGCTCCGCGGCCTGGTCGGCGAAGCGGGTGAACGCCTCGCGCAGCAGCTCGTCCATCCCGGTGAAGTGGTAGGTCATCGAGCCCAGCGGCACGTCGGCCGCGGCGGCGACCCGCCGGTGGGAGGTCCCCGCGACACCGTGCTCGGCGATCGTGTCGAGGCACGCGTCGATGATGCGGTCGCGGCGCTCCGGGTCGTGGCGTCGGGTACGGGGCGCGCTCGGGGCGTCGGGGGCGTGGGCGTCGCTCATGCCCCCGACCGTAGCGGGCCGCGCCATGGACCCGCGCGACCCGCCCCCGTCGGGAGGGTCCGTCAGACCTCCCCCGCGCCGTGCTCGGCGAGCGCTCGCTCGTAGACGGCGAGGGTCGCGTCGTCGACGAGCACGATCCGCAGCTCCGCGAACCCGCCGATCCGCGCGGCCTCCTGGCGGAGCGTGCGGGCGGCGATCCGCGCGGCGCGATCCAGGGGGAAGCGGTACGCGCCCGTGGAGATCGACGGGAAGGCGAGCCGCGTGAGGCCGTGCTCGTGCGCGACCTCGAGCACGCGGCGATAGCAGGACGCGAGCTCGGCGTCCTTCCGGGCGCGCACCTCCTCGTGCCCTCCGGCCGCCCAGATCGGGCCGACGGTGTGGACGACGTGGGGCACGGGCAGGTCGTGGCCGCCGGTCAGCTTCGCGTCGCCGGTCGTGCAGCCACCCAGGGTGCGGCACTCGGCGAGCAGGCCCGGGCCGGCGGCGCGGTGGATCGCGCCGTCGACCCCGCCGCCGCCCAGCAGGGTGGAGTTCGCGGCGTTGACGATCGCGTCGACGTCCGCCTGCTCCGTCAGGTCCCCGCGGCGGGCGGTGAGCAGGGGCCGTGCGGTGTCCATGCCAGCAGGCTACGCGCCGCCGAGCGCCGGGACCTCAGCCGCCGATGCTCAGCGCGATCTTCCCCGCCGTATGGCCCTCGATGCTGGCGCGGAAGGCGTCAGCCGCCTGCTCGAGGGGGAAGCGGCGGGCGACGTCGACGCGCAGGGTGCCGGCGTCGACGAGGGAGGCGAGGTGCTCGAGGTCCGCGGCGTCGGGCCGCACCCAGAAGTACTCGCCGCCCTCGTCGGTCACGGCGGGGTCGGCGACGGAGCCGTGACGGCCGCCCTCGGCGAGCACGGCGAGGGTCTCCTGGAGCACGCCGCCCACGTAGTCGATGACCACGTCGACTCCCTCGGGGGCGAGGGCCCGGACCCGCTCGGCGAGGCCGTCGCCGTAGGTCACGGGCTCGGCGCCCAGGTCGCGCACGCGGTCGTGGTTGCGCTCGGAGGCGGTGCCGATGACGCGCGCTCCGAGGCCTGCGGCGATCTGCACGGCGAAGGAGCCGACGCCGCCGTTCGCGCCGTGGATGAGCACGGTGCTGCCCTCGGACACGCCGAGGCGGGTGAGGGTCTGGTACGCGGTGAGCCCGGCGAGCGGGAGGGAGGCGGCCTGCTCGAAGTCGAGGCCGGCGGGCTTGCGGGCGAGGGTGCGCACGGGGAGGGTCATCTTCTCGGCGAAGGACCCGGCCTGCACCCAGTCGCGTCGACCGTAGGCCATGACCTCGTCGCCCACCTGGAACTCAGGGACATCCAGGCCGACCTCCTCGACCACGCCGGCCACGTCCCAGCCGGGGATCGCAGGGAAGGTGACGGTCATGAGCTGGTCGAGGTGGCCGCCCATGATCTTCCAGTCCACGGGGTTCACGCTCGCGGCCCGCACCGCGATGCGCACCTCGCCGGGGCCCACCTTCGGGTCCGGGAGCTCGGAGAGGGTCAGGACGTCGGGGTCGCCGTAGCTGCTGTAGGTGATCGCCTTCATGTGCCCGTGCAACGCCGCGCCCGGGATGGGGATTCCCGGGCGCGTGAACTGTGAGCGAGCAGACCCGCGAGGGTCGGGGCTCAGCCCTGCTCGCCCCCGGGGCCGGGGGTGAAGATCTGCTCGATCGGCGCACCGAGCACGGTGGAGATGCGGAAGGCGAGCGGGAGGGAGGGGTCGTAGCGTCCCTTCTCGATCGCGATGACCGTCTGCCGGGAGACCCCGAGGGCCTCGGCGAGCTCGGCCTGGGACCAGCGGCGGTCGGTGCGGCGGGCCTTGATGTCGTTGTCCATGACGGGCCCCTCAGCGGTGACGGATCGCGACGACGACGGTGCCGACGATCCAGCCGAGCATGAGCAGGGAGAAGGCGAGGATCCAGTTCAGGGCGGGCAGACCCAAGAACTGCAGGACGCCGACGGCGAGGATCAGCGGGGTGGCGAGGAGGAAGGCGAGCATGACCGCCTCGGCGACGCGGCGGCGCTGGTACTCGTCCCCGGAGCGGTACATGTCGATGTTCGCCCAGGCCATGAGCCCCACGCCCGGCAGGACGAGCAGCGCGGGGAGCCACAGCGGCACGCTGACGCCAGCGAGCACGCCGGGGAGGATGAGAGCGGCGAGGTACACCGCGACCCCGGCGAGGAGGCGGACGAGGAAGGTGCGGTTGGCCCGACGGCGGGCGGTGGGGGTCGAGGCGGTCATCGTGCTCACGTCCTTCGTTGATGTCTGGTGTGCTTGACACCTCGAAGGTACAGCTCCCTTGACATGGGCGCCAAGGGTTCCTGACAGGAAAAGTCAATGAGACTTGACGTCCCTCATCGGCCCCCGGCGATCAGGCGGTTCAGGCCGTCCACGAGACCTCGGCTGACGCCGCCCCGCTTCGACCTCACCCGGATCCTCCCGCCGTCCCGCAGACGGATGATCACGGAACCCCACCACAACGCTCTGCCCCAGAGCTCCGCGCCGATCACCGACTGCGCCGGCACCTCGCGCACTGTGCGCCAACCGATGAACGGCCAGTCGCGCGCGTCGACCACCCGACGATGCGTGACGAGCAGCAGAGGGTCCCACCAGGTGAAGCCCTCCCCCTCCGCCGCCAGCAGGACGACCTCGTCGGGGGTGAGCCGTCGCCGCGCGAACCTCTCCCACGCGGCGGCGGGCACCGGCTCCTCATCCCCGCCGACGCCGCGCTCGCGATCGGCGACGTCTCCCCCACCGGCCCGCAGGAGGTCATCGCCTCGCTGCTGCCACCCGAGCCCGAGTCCGCGGGCCGCGCCGTCTGATACCGCGCGGGCGGGGCGATCCTCGCTCAGCGAGCGAGCTGCGCGCGCACCCAGGCCGGGTCGTCGGTGGTGATCGTGTCGACCTCGCAGGCGCGGGCGACGGCGAGCTGCGCGGGGGTGTTGATCGTCCACGGGTTCACCCGCAGCCCCGCCTCGTGGGCCGCACGGGTCGCCGCGAGGGACAGGCCGTCCACCGCGGGGCCGATCCCGGCCGCTCCCAGCTCACCGGCCACGCGCAGCGCCTCCTCGTCGATCGCGCCGACGAGATAGGAGACGGGGACCTGGGGCACGCTGCGCCGGATCTCGGCGAGCGCCTCGGGGTGGAAGCTGATGACGGTCGAGGCGGCGGCCGGGGACCCCGCCGGAAGGGCCAGGAGCTGCTCGGCGACCGCGGCGGCGGCCGGAGCTGCTTTGACCTCGATGAACACGGGCACGGTGGTGAGGGCCAGCAGCTCCTCGAGGCTCGGCACCTTCTCCCCACCCTCGAGCAGGACCGTGTCGAGCTGTTCGCGGGTGAGGTCGGCGATCGCGCCGGTGCGCAGCGGGGAGTCCGCGGCGGCGGTGCGGTCGATGCTCTCGTCGTGCATGACGACCACGTGCCCGTCACGGCTCAGGTGCACGTCGCACTCGAGGGTCTGCGCGCCGTCCTCGAGCGCGCGACGGAACGCGGCGAGCGTGTTCTCCGGGGCGTGGGCGGCGGCGCCGCGATGGCCGACGACGAGCGGAACGGTGGCGGGGGCGGTCATGGTGCTCCTGTCGGAGTGGAATGGGGGTTCGGCGAGGGGCCGACGGTCGCCCACCATGATGGGCGACCGTCGGCCCCGGAGGGAAGGACGGGTCAGGCGGCGGGGCCGGTCAGGGCCTCGATCCGCTCGAGCGCCCAGGTGGGGTCGTCCACCGTGATCGTGTCGCAGCCCAGCTCGAGCGCCCGCTCGAGCTCGACGTCCACGCGGGCCGTCCACAGGTTCAGCTGCACGCCGTGCTCGAGGCACCAGGCGACGTCCGCCGCGCGGGCCTCCGCGATGCGCACCCCGATCTGGGCGACCTCGAGCTCCTCCGCGGCCGCGAGGAACTCCGGGGAGGTCACGGTCGTGGTGAGCAGGCGCGGGATCTCCGGGGCCTCGGCGCGCGCGGTCGCGAGCGCCTCGGCATGGAAGGAGATGATCCAGGCGGGCGCGGTCGCGGCGTCGGCGAAGGCCTCCGCACCGAACCTCTCCCGGAGGATCCGCGCGACGAGCGAGGCGGCGGCCGGGGCCTTGACCTCGACGAGCAGCGGCACCGGGGTGCCGTCCTCGCGCCGGGCGGCGTCCAGCACGGAGACGAGATCGGGGACGTGCTCCCCCGCCCCCACGAGCACCCGGTCGAGCTGGGCGCGCGTGAGCTCGGCGACCGCGCCGGTGCGCAGCGGGGAGTCCGCCTGCGCGGTGCGGTCCAGGGTCGCGTCGTGGATGATCACGTCGTGCCCGTCGGCGCTCAGGTGCACGTCGCACTCGAGAAGCGCCGAGCCCTCCGCGACACCGCGCCGGAAGGAGCGGACCGTGTTCTCCGGGTCCAGCTCCGCCGCCCCGCGATGGCCGACGACGGCCGGCCGTGCGGGCATCGCCGAGCGCGGGGTCCCGCGGCGCACGGGGGCGGGGGCGCTCACTTCCAGCCCTCGAACTTCACGGCCTCGTAGTCCTCGCGGTTGTCGTCGAGGATCTCCTGCAGCTTCGGGGCGACGGCGCCGAGGGCGTCCTTCGCGGGGGTGTTGTCGCCGTAGACCTTCGCCTGCGCGGCGGAGATCTGCGTGACCGCGCCCTGGTTCCAGTTCGTGTAGTCCGCGGTGCGGGCGTTCTCGAGCTGGGCGAGGGCGACCCCGTAGTTCGGGTTCTCCTTGACGAGGTCCTTCACGGTGGAGGTCTCCGCCGCGGCCTGCACGATCGGCACGTAGCCGGTCGCCGCGTGCCACGCGGCGGACTGCTCGGGCCCCGCGAGGAAGCGGAAGAACGCGGCGGCCGCGTCCTGGCGGTCCTTGGAGTCCGCGCGCACCACGGAGAGTCCGGAGCCGCCCGTCGGGACCGCCTTCTCCTGGCCCTCGCTCGAGAGCATGAAGGCCGTGCCCACCTCGAAGACGCCCTCGGTGGCGTCGGTGGTGCCGGTCAGGCTGGCCGTGGAGCCGCGCATGCCGGCGGAGATCCCGGAGGTGAAGTCGGTGCCCGCGGCCTGCGCGAGGTAGCCGAACTTGTCCTCGTGGATGAACTTCCGCTGCCACTCGAGCCACTCGAGGCCCGGGTCCTGGTCGATCGTGACCTGGAAGTCCTTGTCCGAGTTCGCGCCGCCGAAGCCCCAGATGTCGGCCTGGCCGTGCCAGGCGTCGTCGGCCGTGAAGGCGAGCGCGGCGAGCGGGCGGCCGTCGACCTTGATCTTCGCGAGCTCGGGGGCGAACTCGGCGAGGTCCTGCCAGGTCGAGGGGCCCTCCTCGGGGAGGCCGGCCTCGATGTAGCGGGTCTTGTTGAAGTAGAACAGCGGCGTCGAGCGGGCGAAGGGCACCACGTAGGTCTGGCCGGCGGCCTTGCCCTCGGCGACGTAGTTCTGCAGGTAGACGTCGAGGTTCCACTCGTCGTCGAAGTAGTCGTCGAGCGGGGCGAGCGCGCCCGAGGAGTGGAACTGGAGCCACTGCATCTCGGGGAAGCAGACGATGTCCGGCACGGCGCGGGCCTGGAGGGCCGCGGTGAACTTCTGGTTGAGCTCCGCGTAGCCGCCCACCGACTCGGCGACGACGACCACGTCCTCCTGGGAGTCGTTGAACTCCTTGATGAGCTTGCCGAGGGCGTCGAAGGGGCCACCGGTCCAGGGCGCCCAGAAGAGCACCGCGGTGCGGCCCTCGTACTCGGCGGGGACCTTGAGGTCGGCCTGGGCGAAGCCGTCGCGCACGGGGTTGCTGGCGTCGGCCGCGTCGGACCCGGCGGGGGCGCCGCAGGCGGCGAGACCGGCGGCGCCGGCGCCGAGCCCGAGGGCGGCGAGCATGCTGCGGCGGGACAGGCCGGGGAGGGAGAGGCCGTGGGACGAGCGGGACATGGTGGCTCCTTGCGAGGGGGTGGGGTGGTGGGGTGTCACTTGAGCGCGCCGGCGGTGAGCCCGCCGATGATGCGCTTCTGGGCCAGGAAGAAGAGGACGAGCATCGGCAGGGAGACGAAGAGGGCGCCGGCCATGATGGCGCCCCAGTTCGAGTAGCCCTCCTGGCTGCGCAGGAACAGCAGTCCGATGGGAAGGGTGCGCATGTCGGTGGTGCTCGTGACGATGAGCGGCCACACGTACTCGTTCCACTTGCCGACCATCACGATCAGCGTGCAGGTGAGGATCATCGGCGCGGAGAGCGGGATGACGATCGTGACCATGCGGCGCAGGTGGCCGGCGCCGTCGATCTCCGCGGCCTGCAGGATGTCGCGGTCGATCCCGCGCATGGACTGGTACAGCAGGAACATGGCGAAGGCGCTCGCGATGCCGGGCAGGATCATGCCCTGGTAGGTGTTCAGCCAGCCGAGGTTCGCGACGGTGATGTAGTTGACGATGAGCGTCACGTGGCCGGGCAGCATGAGCGAGGCGATGATCAGGCCGAACAGGATGTTCTTGAAGCGGAACTCGACGAACACGAAGGCGTAGGCGCACAGGATCGCGAGGGTCACCTCGAGCACGGTGCCCACGCCCGTGGTGATGATCGAGTTCATGAAGAACCGGTCGAACGGCGCGGAGGTCCACGCCTCCACGACGTTGTCGAGGGTGAGCTCGCTGGGGAACCAGCGCAGCGGCCACGAGTAGATGTCCTGGCGCGGCTTGAAAGCGGAGGAGAACAGCCAGTACAGCGGCACGAGGAACACGGCGATCGTGGCGAGCACGCCCGCGGTGAGCAGGATCGTCTTCCACAGGGCGCGGCGCGGGCCGCGGGGTCGGCGGCCGCTGCGGCCGGGGGCCGACGGCTGCGGCGTGCGGTCGGCGGTGAGGGTCGCGGCGCGGCCCGGGACGGTGGCGCTCATGCGTCGGCCCCCTGCTTCTGGCTGTAGCGGACCTGGACCCAGGTGATGACCAGGAGGATCACGAGCAGCACGGTCGCGGCGGCGCTCGCCCGGCCGATGTCGAAGTTCTTGAAGGCCTCCTCGTAGACCATCCAGCTCAGCGTCGAGGAGGAGGTGCCGGGGCCGCCGCCGGTCATGATCGAGATGATGTCGAAGGTCTGCGCGGCGGAGATGATCCCCGTGATGGAGAGGAAGAATGTGATGGGCCGCAGCAGCGGCAGCGTCATGTGCCGGAACAGGGACCAGCCGGAGGCGCCGTCCAGAGCGGCGGCCTCGTAGACGTCGCCGGGCAGGTCGAGGATCGCGGTGTAGCAGATGACGGTCACGAAGCCGAGGCGCTGCCAGGTGTAGGCGATCGTGATCGCCCACAGCGACCAGTCCGAGGTGGTCGTCCAGTCCGGCGAGGTGAGCCCGAACAGGGAGAACAGCCAGCGGGAGAGGCCGTAGTTCGGGTCGAACATGAACAGCCACAGGATGCCGACGGCGGCGCCGGGGAGCATGTGCGGCGCGAAGGCCATGGTCTGCGCGAAGCCCGTGAAGGGGACCTTGGTGGCGAGCAGGCTGCCCAGCAGCAGGCCGCCGGCGATCGAGCCGATCACGCTGACCGCGCTGAACACGAGGGTGTTCAGGAGGACCTGCCCGAACTCGGGGTCCGTGAACAGGCTCGTGTAGTTCTCCGTGCCCACGAACTCCGGCACCGGCTCCACGAAGTCCCAGTCGAAGAAGCTGAGGCCGATGTTGTAGATCGCCGGGTAGTAGGAGAAGACGAGGATCGCCAGCAGGTTGGGGGCGATGAGCGCGAGGAAGAGGATCGCGGCGCGGCGGGTGCGGCGGCGCCGCTGCGGGGAGCGGCGGCGGGTCGCGGCGCGCTCACGGAGGGCGGCGAGCCGCTCGGCGTCCGTGGCGCCCTGCGGGAGCGGCTCGGGCGCGATGCGGGCGTCGCCGGGGGCGACGGGATCGACGGCGGGCGCGGCGGTCCCGCGGGGCGGCGTCGTGGTCTCGCCCGCGGGGCGGGCACCGACATCCATGGTCATGGGTCTCCCTGGTGGAGGGTGATCGCGGGGGTGGTGTCCCGCCGGGTTCGGGGTCGCGCTGCGGCGACCGATGGCGACCCGCTCCGGAGCTTCTGGTGGTGGTGCTCCCGTGGTGGCCGCTCGGACACCGTAGGAGCGCTCCCAGTGCTCCTGCCAGCACGGACGCCCCCGGGTGAACCTCGGGTGAACAGGGCCTGTCCCTGCTGGTGGGAGCGCTCCCACAGCGTTCAGGAAAGCTCCCCGGGGGCCGCTCCGGAGGCTCGCTCCACCCGCGCGTCACCCACTGTTCACCCCGCGCTCGACGACTGTTCGTCCCCCGCCCGGGAGCCCGCGGGACCGCCGCACCGAGGCTTCACCGGGGCGTCACCCACCTCCCCCGGAGGGAGCCGGATCCTGCGCTACCCTGCACCGACGACCAGGGCTCCGGCGAGGACAGCGCAGTTCCCCGCGCCTGCCGGGATCCTGTCCCTCCCGACCGGAAGGCCGCCATGAACCGTCCGCCGACGATGCTGGACGTCGCCCGCGCCGCCGGGGTCTCCCGCTCCACCGTCTCCCGCGTGTTCCAGAACCAGGGCGAGCGGGTCTCCCCCGATGCGCTGATCAAGGTGCACGAGGCCGCGAAGCGCCTCGGCTACGTCCACAACCTCGTCGCGAGCGGCCTCGCCCAGCGCCACGGCCGGCAGCTGGGACTGCTCATCCGCGACGCCACGAACCCCGCCTACGGCCATCTCCACTCCGAGGTGAACCAGGCCGTCGAGGCCGCCGGGCGCACCCTCATCTCCGTCACGGCGTTCCGCCACGACTACGGCACCGCGGAGGTCGACGGCCTGCGGCGCCTGCTCGGGCAGCGCGTCGCCGGGGTGTTCGTGGGCACCGGCGTCACCGCCGCGGAGGACCTCGTCGAGACCCTCACCGCGGTGCCGATGATGATCGTGGGCCGCCCCAACACGCATCCGCTCATCGAGTCGGTGAGCTACGACGAGCGCACCCACGGGCGCCTCGTCGCGGAGCGCCTCGCGGCGGCCGGGCACCGCCGGATCGCCGCGCTCACCGCCCCGCTGCTCTACTCCCGCGTGTTCGACCTGCGCATGCGCAGCCTCGTCGACCGCTGCCGTGAGCTGGGCGTCCACGTCGAGGCGGTGGATCTGCTGCCCGTGGAGGCCGGCGTCACGCGGGCGCTGGACGCGGCCGCCGCCGATCGGCTCTCCGCGATCGTGTGCCCCGTGGACTACGTGGCCCTGGACCTGCTGCGGGCTGCCCGCGCGCGCGGCACCCGCGTCCCCGAGGACGTCTCCGTCGTGGGCTTCGACGGCGTGGCCGACGGGCTCGACCTCATCGGCCTGGCGACCGTGCGGCTCCCGGTCCGGGAGGTCGCCCGCCGCGCCGTCGAGCGGATGGAGGAGCTGCTGATCCGTGCGCAGGAGGATCCCGAGGGCCCGCCCGCCGCTCTCACGGAGACGTCGGGGTCCGAGCGCACGGCGCGGCATGCGCTCGTGGTCGGCGACGTCATCGAGGGGGCGAGCCTGGGGCCGGTGCCCGAGCACCTGCGCTGACCCGCCCGACGATCGGGAGCCTCGGATCACCCTCCCAGGATCGGCCTCCGGGCCGGGATCCCACCCCTACGCTGTCGCCATGGCCGCGAAGACCCAGCCCACCGACGTCGACCCCGCCGCGTACTGCGCGGGACTGCCCACGGCGCGCCGCCGCGAGGAGGGCGCCCGGCTGCTCGCGCTCTTCGGCGAGGCGACCGGGGCGGAGGCCGTGATCTGGGGGCCGAGCATCGTCGGCTACGGCGAGGACCCCTCCCCCACACCCGGCGGGGACACCTGGCCGCGGGTGGGGTTCAGCCCCCGCAAGGCGTCGATCTCCCTGTACGGCCTGCAGGGGGTGCCCGGCGCGGAGGAGGTCCTGGCGCGGCTGGGAAAGCATCGCCTCGGTGCGGGCTGCGTGTACGTCAACGGCCTCGCGGACGTCGACGAGGAGGTCCTCGCCGCGCTCGTCGCCCTCGCCTGGCGCCACGGCGAGGGCTGAGCACCTGCCGCGGGGACGAGGACGCCGGGCCGCGCCCGCGACCGATCGACCGTCCGGCCCCCGTCGCCCCAGATGAGGCGTTGTTTCGCGGGGGCTGACAGTCCCAGCGGGCGCCGCTAGTCTCAGGAGCATGAAGCTCAGCGATTCCCTTGAGAAGAAGTTCCAGGACCAGATCACCCTCGAGTTCGCGGCGTCGATCACCTACCGCCAGCTCGCCATCGAGGCGGACGAGCAGGACCTCACCGGAATCGCCGCGTGGCTGCGCCACCAGGCGGACGAGGAGATCGTCCACGCCAACAAGTTCATCCAGCACGTCTCGGACCGCGGCAACCACGCGGCGATCGGCACGATCGAGGCGCCCGGCGTGAAGGCCGGCCTCTCCGTGCTCGAGATCTTCGAGGCGGCCCTCGCCCACGAGGAGAAGGTCTCCGAGGCGATCCGCGACCTGTACCGCGCGGCGGACAAGGAGGGCGACTACGACTCCCGTCCCCTCCTGAACTGGTTCGTCGACGAGCAGATCGAGGAGGAGGCGACCGTCTCCGAGATCGTGGGCCGCGTGAAGCTCATCGGCGAGGACGGCTCCGGCCTGCTCCGCCTCGACTCCGAGCTCGGTCAGCGCCCCACCAGCTCCACCGAGGCCGACGCCGAGTGATCCGACAGGCCCGGCGCCCTCATGCGCCGGGCCGCCCGGCGGGCCCGTCGATCTGACGGGCCCGCCGCTTTGTCATCCCTGGCGATCCGGCACGTCCGACGGGTCCGACGACCGTAGGGAACCGTAGGGTTCAACGCCCGGACGGACGCCGGGGCCACCCGCCGCGGGCCTCGCGAGGCAGGGTCCCTGTGCCGAAAAAGGCACTCATCATGTACATGATGAGTGCCCTTTCTGATGCGGCATGCCGTCCCGCGCACCCTCGGCGACGCGGCGGGCATCCGGCCCGGCGCCCGGCCGATCCGGCGGCGCTGCATCGCACCACAGCCCTCGTCGGCCTCGCCGCCGCGTGCCAGACTGTGCGCGGGCGGCAGGCCCGCCGTCCATCGAGTCGAGGGAGACCGATCATGGCAGCACCGCAGTTCAGCCCCTACATCACGTTCCCCGGCAATGCTGGCGAGGCCTTCGAGCACTACCGCGAGCTGTTCGGCGGGGAGCTCGAGCTCATGCAGTACGACGACTTCCCCGATCTCTCCGGGTTCCCGTTCACCCCGCCGCCCGGCGCGGTCGCGCACGCGCAGCTGCACGGCGGGCTCGTGACCCTCGCGGGCGGTGACGGGATCGCTCCTCCCGGCGAGGAGCTGCCGCCGCTTCCCTCGGACGTCTACTCCTTCCTCATCGGGCCGAACACCGTCGAGGACGCGAAGGCGCTGATCGAGAAGATCACGACGGCCGGCGGCAAGATCGCCATGCCCTTCGAGCTCGCACCGTGGGGTGACCACTACGGCCAGGTCACGGACCGCTTCGGCGTGCTGTGGGCGCTCGTCGTGGGCGGGGACCAGCAGCAGAGCTGAGTCTCACGCCGCAGGCCGTGTGCGTCTGCGCGCCGGGGTTCCATCACGGGAACCCCAGCGCGCAATCGGACAGCCGCCAGGGCCGGCGCGGTCGCGGACCGGACGGCGTCGCAGGGCTGACCTCCCGCTCAGCCCTCGCCGGCTCCGTCGGCCCCGGCCGACTCGGCGCGCAGGCGCTCGAGGGCCCGCGTGGCCGCCCGCTCCCGGGCGGCCGCGGTCCGGGCGGAGAGCACGGGGTGCAGTGCGCTGTAGCGGGCGCTCCCCCGCAGCGCCTCGAACGCGGCGCGCGCGGCGGGGTCGCTGGCCAGGGCGGCGTTGAGCTCGGCGGGGACCTCGGCGGTCGCGGCGCCGGCGTAGGCGGCGTCCCAGCGTCCGTCGGCCCGGGCGCGCTCCACCTCGTCGCGGCCGCGCTCACGCATGCGCCCCTCCTCCTCGAGGCGGGCGATGATGCCCACGTTCCGCGCGGACCAGATCGATCGGGTCCGGCGGGGCGTGAAGCGCTGCAGGAAGGTCGCGGCGTCACGGCTGCGCTTCTGCCCGTCGATCCATCCGCTGCACAGCGCCTCCTCGAGCGCCTCCTGGTAGCCGAGCGACGTGGGCTCGGTGGTGCCCTTCTTCGCGAGCACCACCCACGTGCCGTCGTGCGTGCTCTCGTGCTGGTCGAGCCAGGCGCGGAAGGCGGCGACATCGGCGACGACGAGCTGGTCCTGCGGATCCGGGGTGCTCATGCGCCCAGGATCCCACCGCGGTCCGACGGCGGGAAAGGTGGGGCCGACGGCGGGAGGAGCGGGGCCGCGGGGATCTCCTCGTCGCCGTTCCGATCGTCGGCAGGGCGTGCCACGCTGTGGGCGATCAGGCGGCGACCGGCCGCCCCGACGCCAGGAGGTCCCTCATGTCCACGAACTCCCCCTACGTCAACTTCCCCGGGAACGGAGCCGAGGTCCTCGCCCAGTGGCAGGAGCTCTTCGGCGGCGAGCTGGACGTCATGAGCTACGACGACTTCCCCGATCCCGAGGCGGCGTTCGGCTTCGCCCCGCCCCAGGGCGCGCTCGCCCACGGCACGCTAACGGGCGGTCTGCTCACCGTCGCCGGCGGTGACGCGATCATGTCGGAGACCCCTCCCGCGCTCCCGTCGGAGACCTACTCCTTCCTCATCTCTCCGGACACGACGGAGGAGGCGTCGGCCCTCGCGGAGAGCATCGTCGCGGCGGGGGGCGAGGTCGTCATGCCGCTGGAGCAGGCGCCCTGGGGCGCGCACTACGGCCAGGTCAAGGACCGCAACGGGGTGCTGTTCCAGCTGAACGTCGAGGCCGCCGCGCCGCAGGCGTGACCGCGGGGCGCCTCGGCGAGGGATCCGCGTACGCAGTGCGCGAGCCCTCGCCGGGCGCAGGCACTTGAGGAAGCCCAGGTAGCCGCCGATCCCGGAGAGCAGCACGAGCCACGCGAGGGCCGCGAGGAGCGGAGGGCCTGGCAGGAGCACCGGGCCGGGGATGAGGTCGAGCCCGCCGGTGACGGCGGCGACCGGCAGCAGCACGGCGACCCCACCGCTCACCGCGACCCCGCCCACGGCGAGCAGCACCGCCGCGGTGCCGAGCACGATCCCCGCGGTGCGCCGCCCACCGATCCGCTCCCCGTGGCGCACGCGGAGCACGACCAGGATGACGAGCGGCTGCATCGCGCAGACGATGGCGCTCGTGCCCGGGTCCACGCCGGCGGCGGTGCCGCCGAACACGCCGCCCAGGAACACCGCGGGGCCCAGGATCCCGAGCACCGCCTGCTGGGCGAGGTCGCGCGGCGCGAGCCCTGAACGGCGCAGCACGGGGAGCGCGACGGGGACCAGCAGGGCCGCCGTGATCAGGTAGCGCCAGGCGAGCACAGCGGCGGCCGGGGCGCCCGCGGGGGGCAGCGCGGATCCCACGAAGCCAGAGCTCCAGCAGAGCACGAACACGACTGATCAGGCAAGACTCTTCACCCGGCGCGGTAAACACACCGATCGGTATACTCGCAGTTCCCTCTTCCCACCCCCACATCGAGCGTCCGGCGCCCACGCGCCCACCCCCTCGAGAGGAACCCGCCGATGACCGCCCTCGACCTACCCCGCCCCGTCGCGGACTCCCGCTCCACACCGGCGGGGGAGGCGATCCTCGCGGCGGCGACGGACCTCTTCTACGAGCGCGGGATCACCGTCACCGGGGTGGACCTGCTCGCAGAGCGCGCGGGCACCACGAAGCGCACGATCTATCAGCGCTTCGGCTCGAAGGAGGGCGTGATCGTCGCGTATCTGCGGCGTCGGATCCGCTCCTGGCAGCTGCATCTGCTCGCGGAGCTCGACGCGTCGCCGCCGCTGCCGCCGCCACTCGCCGCGGCGACGGTGTTCGAGGAGGCGCGGCGGTGGACCCGGGATCCTGCCCGCGGATGCAGCTTCCAGATCGCCTGGGCGGAGGTGGGTGCGCGGCCGGGTCCGGCGGCGGAGCTGCTGCGGGAGGAGAAGGCATGGATGCGCGCGCTGTTCACCTCGATCGCCGGCGAGGCGGAACTCGGCGCGGTGCTGCATCAGCTCTACGAGGGCGCTCTGGTGACGACGGCGTCGACCGGGGATGCCGAGGAGATGGGCAGTGCCCAGGTGACGGCGCAGACCCTGCTGCGCACTCGACGCGCCGGCCTGCACGACCTACACTGGTCCAATATTCAACGATCTTAGGAGGTCGGTGCGACCATGCGCGCTTTCGGATTCCTCAGCTTCGGCCACTACGGCGGCAGCCCCGCCCAGGGCGGCCTCAGCGCCCGCCAGATGCTCCACGACGCGATCGACATCGGCGTGGGCGCGGAGGAGATCGGCGTCAACAACGCCTCCTTCCGCGTGCACCACTTCGCGCGGCAGGCCGCCTCCCCGATGCCGCTGCTCTCCGCGGTCGCTGCGCGCACGCAGCGCATCGAGGTGGGCACCGGCGTGATCGACATGCGCTACGAGAACCCGCTCTACCTCGCCGAGGAGGCCGCCGCCCTCGACCTCATCGCCGACGGCCGCGTCGCCCTCGGCATCTCCCGCGGCGCCCCCGAGGCCGCGGAACGCGGCTGGGAGTCCTTCGGCTACACCGGCTCCACGGACCCGCGCGGCGCGGACATCGCCCGCGCGAAGTTCGACGTGTTCCTGAAGGCCATCCAGGGCGAGCCGATGACCCGCGCCGCCGCCCAGCCCTACATGTCCGACGCCGCCCCGCACGCCCCGCTCGCGATCGAGCCGCAGTCCGCCGAGCTCATCCGCCACATCTGGTGGGGTGCCGGCTCCCGCGCGACCGCCGAGTGGACCGGCCAGCTGGGCCTGAACATGATGAGCTCGACCCTGCTCACCGAGGCCACCGGCGCCGCGTTCGGCGACCTCCAGGCGGAGCAGATCGACGCCTTTCGCACCGCCTTCCGCGAGGCCGGGCACACCCACGCCCCGCGCGTCTCCGTCTCGCGCAGCGTGTTCCCCATCGTCACCGCGCAGGACCGGATGCTGTTCGGTGCACGGCCCGGCGAGGGCTCGGACCAGATCGGCATCATCGACGGCACCCGCTCGACCTTCGGCCGCACCTACGCGGGCGAGCCCGACCAGCTGATCGAGGAGCTGAAGGCCGACGCCGCGGTGCAGTCCGCGGACACGCTCATGCTCACCATCCCCAGTCAGGCCGGCGTCGAGCTGAACCTCCAGATCCTCGAGAGCTTCGCCCGGCACGTCGCCCCGGCGCTCGGCTGGAAGCCCAACACCGAGGGCCCGGTCCAGGGGGACCCGGTCAGCTGAGACCCGACGCCGGCTCAGAGAGGGAGTCGTCCTCGGGGCCGGGATCGGTGGGACGCGCCGCACGGTAGGCGCGCGGCGTCGTCCCCGTCTCCTCGCGGAACCGTCGGTTGAAGTTCGAGAGGTTCGAGAAGCCGGCGTCGAAGCAGATCTCGGCCACGGGGCGGTCCGTCATGAGCAGCAGGCGGCACGCCTCGGAGACCCGCATCCGGATCACGGTGCGGGAGAAGCCGACGCCCGTGGCCCGGGAGAACAGGCGCGAGACGACGGTGGGCCCGCGACCCAGCTCCGCGGCGAGGTCCTCGAGCCGCAGCGGCTCCTGCAGATGCTCGTGCACGTAGGCCATCGCCCGGTCGAACAGCTCGGAGTCGTGCTGGCCCAGGGTCGAGTCCAGCGCACGGTCGTTCAGCAGGTCACGCTCCTCGGGAGGGGCGCCGGCCAGCACGTCGAGCAGCTCGAGCAGTCCGGCGAAGCGGCTCGCCCCGCGCCGTTCGGCGATCCCGAGGAGCAGCGCCTCGGCCCGGGCGCGGGTGCGGCCGTGGAACTGGATGCCGCAGCGGGCCTCCTCGAGCAGCGGCGGGATCCGGACCAGGTCCGGCACGGTGGCGGCGATCCGGGAGAGCAGCTCGAGGTCCACCTGGATCAGCGCGTCGCGCCCGGTGACGACCTCGCCCTCCGCGATGGAGGAGACCCAGTTGTGCGGCAGCCCGGAGCCCACGAGGTAGAAGGCCCCGGGCCCGAACGCGCGCGCCGCGCCGCCGATCTGCGCGGTGCCGGTGGAGCCGGTGACGAGGTGCAGCTCGATCTCGGGATGGTGGTGCCAGCGGGCGAGGGGGTGCGGGTAGTCATGCCGGAACCAGCGCAGCGCGCTCGCGGAGTCCATGAGAACGAGCTCGCGCACGGGCGCGAGCGGATCCCCGATGGCGACCATGTCCGTCACCCCCTCTCCCGGCCTCGGCTGTGGGCCGACGATATCCCCCGTGGGGGCGCCGTCGGGCCCGCCGTCGGCGACCGGGCTCAGCCCTCCTCGGGATCCGCGAAGGTGATCTGCAGCTTGGTGTCCGTGGGCCTGCCCTCGGCGCCCCGGTCGAAGGCGGCGACCGCGTCGGCGACCGGGAAGGTCTTCGTGACCAGCGGTGCGAGGTCCACTCCGGGACCGGCGGCGAGGTCGATCGCCTTCTGGTGCACGTTCGCGTAGCGGAACACGGTCTCGATGCGCAGCTCGCGGACCTGCGCCTTCGTGGTGTCGAAGGTGACGGGTCGGGTGGGCATGCCGACCACGACGAGCACACCGCCCGGGGCGGGGGCGTCCCAGATCGACTCGTAGGAGGGGGCCGCGCCGGAGGCCTCGAACACCGCCTGCGGGCCCCAGCCGCCGGTGTCCCGGCGCACGCGCTCGGCGAGGCTCTCCTTCGTGGCGTCGACCGGGACCAGGCCCGGGATCCCCTCGATGAGCGCGAGCTTCTCCGGGGCGAGGTCGGAGACGTAGACGCGGGCGGCGCCGCCGTTCAGCGCGGCGATCGCGGTCATGATGCCGATGGTCCCGCAGCCCACCACGGCGGCGATGTCGCCGGGTCGGAGGCGAGCCTTGGTCGCCGCCTGCATGCCGACGGCGAAGGGTTCGATGAGCGCGCCTTCGGCGAAGGAGAGCGAGTCGGGCAGGCGGAAGGTGTACTCCGCAGGGTGGAGGACCTCCTCCGCGAGGCAGCCGTCGTACGGCGGGGTGGCCCAGAAGCGCACGGCCGGGTCGACGTTGTAGATGCCCTCGCGGGCGGCGCGGGAGCGGGGGTCCGGAACGCCGGGCTCCATGACGACGCGGTCGCCGACGGCGAGGTTCTCGACGCCCTCGCCGATCGCGAGGACGGTGCCGGAGCCCTCGTGGCCGAGGATCATCGGCGCGGTGACGACGAAGCCCCCGATCGCGCCGTGCGTGTAGTAGTGCACGTCGGAGCCGCAGATGCCGACGGTGTGCATCGCGATGCGCACCTCGCCGGGACCGGGGTCACCGGGGCGGGGGACGTCCTCGAGGGTGATGCGGCCCTTCTCCTGGAGCACGACGGCGCGCATGGTGGCGCTGCCCGGTGCGGTCGCGGGGCGGGTCGGGGTGGTGCCGGGCATGGGGTGTCCTTCCGGGACGGGAGCGTGAGCGGGCGGGGTGCCGGGGCCGCGGTGTCGGCGCAGCGGCGGCGGTCGGTCGGGGTCGGCCGGGCTGGGTGGGTCGGGCGACTGCTGTCAGACGGCGCCGATGAGGTCCGCCTGAGGGGCGGCCGGGGCGTGTCGGCGAGCGCGTCGCTCCGCGCGGGTCAGGGGCCGGCCGTCGGCGTCGGTGATGCCGGGCTGCGGGGGCCGGATCACGAGGGTGGTGAGCGTGCCGAGCACCATGAGGCCGGCGAAGATCCAGATCACGCCGAGGGAGCCGACGAGCGGCTGGAACAGGGTGACGATGCCGGGGCCGATGAAGGTGGTGAGTCCGGACGCGAGGTTGTGGGCGGAGATCGCGGCGCCGCGGTGCTCGGGGGCGAGGGCCGGGAAGATCGCGCCCATCGGCACGAAAGCGGTCACGGAGACCGCGAAGAGGATGCCGGCGGCGTACATCATGACCAGCGAGTCGCCGAACAGGTGGGGCACGTAGCCGAAGCCGAGCGTCGCGATCGCCATGCCGCCGAACCCGAACCAGCGCATCTGGCGCATCCAGCCGTAGCGGTCGCCGAGCCGGCCCCAGAGGATGTTCGTGAGGATCTCGATCGCGGAGACGACGCCCCACAGGCGGATCCACTCGGTCTGCGTGAACCAGGCCTGCGAGTCCGAGTACAGGCCTGTGAGGTAGAGCGGCATCATCAGCGGGAAGCCGTACAGGGTGAGGTTGCACAGCACGCGGATGATCACGGCGAGGGAGATCTGCGGGCGCTCGGCGAGGATCGTGATGCCGCGCAGCAGCTCGCGTGCCCGCTCGGCGCGGGTGAGCACCTGCGTGGAGATCGCACCGCGGGGCGCGCCGGGGACGAGCAGCAGGCAGACCAGGGTGCCGGCGGCGACGAAGACGGGCGCGATCCAGAGGGTGGCCCGCTCACCGATCGCGGGGATCGTGAGCGAGGGGATGAAGGCACCGAGGGTGCCGAGACCGATGGAGAACGCCGCCCAGAACCAGCCCATGGCGCTCGCGAGCCGCGCGGGGTCCGTGGACTGGGCGATGAGGACGACGAAGGAGTACATGAAGAGCGGATAGGCGACGCCACGCAGCCCGTAGGTGAGCACGGCGAGGACGGGGTCCTGCACGCCGACGGTGAGGAAGAGCAGGTGCAGGACGATCCACAGCACGCCGCCCAGGAGCATCAGGCGCTTGGGGCCGAAGGTCTCGGCGAGCACGCCCGTGGTCCAGGCGGAGATCGCGACGACGAGACCGTAGACGGTGAGGACGAGGCCAGCCTGCTGGGGCGTGAATCCTTGCTGGGTGACGAGGTATCGCGAGAGGAAGGTGAGGTCGAAGCCGTCACCCGTCATGAAGATCGCGAGGGCGATGTAGCCGAACACCAGCCGTCGGGGCATTCCGAGAACCATGGCACTCCTTCGTGCTCGTCGTCGGGTCCGTCGCGATGGGGACGGGCCGGAGGGGAGGCCCGGGCAGTGGCGTCCGGGCTGGTTCAGCGTCGCAGGGCGTCGCGGGGCGATCCAGCACGACTCTGGCGCAGAACCGGTACTTTCCTGCGGTCCATGCGGCGCAGCACGCCTCGGCCCGCACCGCTCGCGGCACCCTCGCCGATAGCCTCGGAGGATGCTCCGCATCGCGACCGCCAACGTCAACGGGATCCGTGCCGCGCACCGCCGCGGGTTCGGCGACTGGCTCGTCGGCCGCGGCTGCGACGTGGTCGCCCTGCAGGAGGTGCGCGCGCAGGCGGCGGTGCTTCCCGAGGGCGCGTTCGGCGACTTCCACGTGGCGCTCGAGACGGGCACGCTGCCCGGCCGGAACGGGGTCGCGGTGCTCACGCGGGAGCCGCCGGCGGCGGTGCGCACCTGGTCCGGGAGCGCGCTCGTCGGCGGCCCGTCGGCCCCGCTGCGGGAGGTGCCGGCAACGGACCACGTGGCTCTCGCACGGGGCCTCGGCCCCTTCGCCCACCAGGGCCGTTACCTCGAAGTGGACCTCGCGGACGCGCCGGTGACGATCGCCTGCCTGTACCTGCCCAAGGGCGGCCTCCCCGCGCACCTGCAGCGCCCGGAGCGGATGCGGGAGGCGCCCGACGGCGGCGCGAAGTACACGCGCAAGATGGGCTTCATGGCGGCGTTCTCCCGCTATCTCACCCGCACCCGGCGGGCCGCGGCCGCGCAGGGCCGGGAGTTCCTGCTCATGGGCGACCTCAACATCGCGCACACCGAGCGGGACCTCGCCGCGTGGCGCCGCAACCAGCAGACCGACGGCTTCCTGCCGGAGGAGCGGGAGTGGCTGAGCGCGCAGCTGTCCTCCCGCACGCTCGTGGACGTGGTGCGTCGCCTGCATCCGGACACGGCGGGCCCGTACTCGTGGTGGTCGTGGCTCGGGCAGTCCTTCGCCAACGACGCCGGCTGGCGGATCGACTACCACCTCGCGACGCCGCGCCTGGCCCGTTCCGCGGTGCGCGCGGAGGTGGACCGCGACCACCTCGGCGTGCGGCTCTCCGACCACTCCCCCGTGGTCGTCGACTACGCCCTGGACTGACCCGCCCGCAGGGCGAGGAGGCGGGCCGACGGCCGCGCCCCGCCCCTGGTCAGGGGCGAGGGAGGCGACTGCGTCACGTCGGCCGTGAGACCTTCCGGAGGGCGTCGCGGGGACCGTAGAGTAGGCGGTGATCGGGCACCGGTGGGGATGCCCACCCCGTCAGGTCCCGGAGGTCCTCGATGCCCGCGCCGCACCTCGTCGCCGCACCGGCGGCCCCGGCGCCCCTCCCCTCCACCACCGCCGCGATCGGCAGCGCCGCGGCCCGCGCCCTGCTCACCGCGAGCGGCACCCGCGACCTCGCCCTGTGGGGCTCCTCCTCGATGAGCTCCGAGCGGGGCGACGAGTCCACCCCGCTGCCCATCCGCATCCACGAGCACCTCGCGCTCACGGTCGCCCCCGGCACCGTCCACGCGCACGGCGTCGGTGCGACCTGGTCCCAGCACGCCGTGCTCATGCGGGGCCTCGACACGCCGCAGGCCACCCCGCAGGGCCCCCCGGACGCCACCACCGGCGCCGTGGCCGTGGCACTCGACCTGGACCTCCCGCCCCACGGCCGGATCCGCTTCCCCGCGAGCGTGGGCGACGTGCCCGGGCAGATCGACGGCAGCACCGGGACCTGGATCTTCACCCCGAGCGACGCCTCCGCCACGGTGACCGCGGGCCGGCTCGTCTCCGCCCTCGCCGAGCAGACCGCGGGCGCCCGTCAGGTGCTGTGGATGGGCAAGAACAACATCCTCGACACCGCCCGCGTGCTCGAGGACACCCAGCGCATGTGGGACGCCGCGCCGGACCCGGAGCAGGACACCCTGGTGCTCGGCCAGTGGGCGACGGAGCACGACCCCCGCGGCTCGGCCACGGCGGAGGCGCTCGCGGCGGTCAACGCCGAGCAGGCCTCCCGCTACGGGGACCATTTCGTGGACGTGCAGGCCCTGCTCACCTCGGAGAGCGGGCTGAGCTGCGCACCGCTCGCCCCGCTGCAGGTGCTCGAGCAGGCGACCACGCAGGACGCGCTCGCGCAGGGCGTGGTGCCGCCGGTGCTCATCGCCCACGACCTGATCCACCTCAACGGCTGGGGCAACCTCGCCGTGGGCTGGACGCTCATCCGTCGCATGCGGGAGCTGGGATGGCTGTGAGGCGACCGGCGGCCCCGCATGTGCGCGCGGGCCGTCCCGGGGCGCCCACCCCGGCGCGACCTGCGGCGATGCCGAGTCCGACGGCCCCGACGCCGGTCCCCGAGCCGGCTCCTGCGGCGCCGCGCACGGCCCCGGCCGTCCCGGTCCCGCCGGTCGCCGACGCCGCGCCGACGCGACCGGTCACCGCCACCCCGTCGGCCCCTGCGGCCTCGCCGGCCACCCCGGCGCCGACCGCGCGCCCGCACCGCCGGCGCACCGTGCTGCTCGGCTCCGCGGCGATCGCCGCCGTCGCCCTCCCGGTCACGGCCGGGGCCCTCCTGCTGCAGCGCGGGGACGCCTCCGCGAGCACGGCCGACGGGACGTTCACCGACGTCGGCGCCGACGACGACGCGCTCGAGGCCTACCGCTGGGCGGACGCCAACGGGGTCCAGCCGGCCCTCGAGGACGGCAGCTACGCGCCGGGGAACGCCGTCACCCGCGGCGACCTGGCCCTCGCCCTGCACCGCTTCGCGGGCGCGCCGGCGGTGCCGTCGGAGGCCGTGCCGGCCATGCTCGCGGACCTCGACACCGTCCCCGAGCGGCGCGACGCGCAGCTGTGGCTGTTCGGGCACGCGGCCCTGTGGGGCGACCTGTCGCTGTGCGTGCACCCGGACGAGCCGGCGAGCCGCGAGAGCGCCTCCCAGACCCTCACCGCCCTGCTCCGGCCCAGCCTCAGCGCCCGCGGCCACAGCCAGGCCGTCACCGACCTCGCCGCCGCGGACGCGGACCCCACCACCTCGGCGCTCGCCTGGCTGCGGGACTCCGGACTGCTGCCCTCCGCCCTCACCGGCCTGAAGGCGGACGCCACCGCCGTCACCCGCGGCGAGCTCGCCCAGCTGCTCTTCCGCGCGGACCAGGTGCTGGCCGGCGCCCCCGGCTGACTCCTCCCGCCGGTGCGCCTCACGGGCGCATCGGCGACAGCGCGTCGATGCCGTCGCGCCGGAACCCGGTACCCTCCTTCACCACATTGGAGGCAAGGGGGAGCTGATGCGAGGCGCTCTCCAGGATGTGCATGAGATAGCCCGCCGTGTTCGGCAGCGCGAGCACGTCCCCCACGGCGACGCCGCCGGGGAACGCCAGCCGGCGTCGCAGGATCAGCTCGGCCTCGATGCAGTACGCGCCCACCAGGTATCCCTCCATCGGTCCCGAGGCGGTGCCCCCGGTGCGGACCAGCACCGGGTCCACCAGGAAGTCGTCGGAGGTGGACCTGCACTGCGTGCGGTTCATCTCCACTCCCACCAGCGGGATCCCGTCACTGGTCCCCGTTCGCTGGACCACCCGGGCAAGGGTCATCCCGCAGCCGTCCAGCAACGATCGGCCGGGTTCGCACCGCAGCTCGAGATCCCGTGCCCGGAGATCACGCGCCACACGTCGCAGCAGCTCCTCCATCCAGGCGCCACGGGTCAGGGCCTGGTGGTACGGGTAGACCTGGCGCAGGCGCTCGCCGCGCCAGGTGACCTCCTCCCCGGGGGCGCGGCCCTGCCCGTCGTGGGCCACCCAGAACGCGTCCCATCGCCCGGCGTCATCGAGATAGGACATGGGGATCCCGCCGCCGATGTCGAGGAACCAGGGCCGATGCCCCGCCTCCCGCAGCGCATCGATCAACACCGTCGACTCGCCGACGGCGCGCGCACGCGCCTCCACGTCATAGCCGTGGAGGTGGAAGTGGACCCCCTCGATCCGCAGGCCCTGCAGGGCCCCCGGCTCCCTCGCCCAGTCCTGCCACGTCGATGCGGACTCCCCGAACCGGGTCGGTGCGATGAGCTCGTCGGGGGTCGGTGCGAGGCGGAGGGCGATCGGGTGCGACCCCGTCTCCTGCCGGTCGGCGACCTCCGCGGCCAGCGACGACGCCTCGTCCAGGTTGTCCAGGACCAGCAGGGCGCCGGAGTCCAGCGCCAGTCGCAGCAGCGGGCGCGGCTTGACCGCGGCGGTGACCACGATGTCGGCGGCCGGGATCCCCCGGTCCAGGGCCTGCGCGAGCTCCCGATAGCTCCCCACGTCCACCCCGTGACCGGCGGCGTGCGCGGCGTCCATCATCCCCAGCGTCTTGTTCGCCTTGCGGGCCGCGAAGATCCGCAGGCGCACGCCGGCGCGCTCCGCGGGCCGCTCGAGCTCCGCGGCGTTCCGGGCCAGGGCGGAGAAGTCGTGGAGGTTCAGAGGGCTCCCGTGCTCCTCCAGCATCGCCGCGCACCCCTCCGCATCGGCGAGCACCTCCTGCATCCAGGGCTCCAGTCGAGCGGGCAGCGGCGGCAGCCCATGACAGCCCTCACTCAGGTCTTCCACGATCACACGGTCCCTCCTCGGCAGCAGTGGCGGCCACACGCGCGGCCCAGTTCTCGATCTCATGGTGCAGGTGCCGGTTCAGCGTGTCGTGCCCGATCACATCGTCCTCCGTCGGCCGTCCGATCAGCGCGAGGTGCTCACGTCTCCGGCCGCTGACGTCCAGCGCGGTGCCGTCGGCGTCGACCATCGCACCCCGGCGCCCCGGCCGCACGGCGACGATCCGCTCCTCCAGCAGCTGGCGGGGCAGGGGATCGAGGAGCGTGACGAGGCCCGGCGGAGCGAGGACCGCATCGATGACCAGGTCGACCTCCGACGAGCTCGGCAGAATTCCCGCCGGGGTCGGGGACACGCCGGCGTCGAGCCAGCTGAGGTCCACCGCTCCGGAGTCGATCATCGCGAGGAGCTTCTGCGCGGTGACGAGCGGCGGGCCGAAGGCGAAGCGCTCCAGGGTCCGCGACGCACGCTGCAGCACGGCCCACTGCTGAGAGGACATGTCGGAACCCCTCAGTGCCGCGGTGACCTGCGGGTACAGGCGGGACCACGCCCGACCCAGGGCCCACGCGGCCCCCGGAGCACGATGCCCCAGGGCGACGTCGACACTGCGCCGCAGCGCCTGTTCCGCGCCGCGCCGCGCATCCGGTGCCGCACCGGAGCGCAGAGTGGCCTGGACCTTTGGGTGATCCTCCGGGCCGCCCAGCAGGAGCGCCGCCGCGGAGGTGATCTCCGCAAGGAGGCGCTCCGCGAGAAGGGGGTCGCGCCGGTCGAGGTCCTCCAGCCGCTGCGCCGCTCCGGCGATGACGGCCGCATCGACCTCCGCCGCGGGGGTGCCCGGATCGGGCTTGGCATCCAGCAGGATCCCCTGCCGGGAGGTGGGCAGAAGGGTGGCCGGCTCACCCGGGCCGCGCTGGTGGAGGAGGACCCCGGGCCGGCCGGGCGCCGGCACGAAGGTCGCCCCTCTTCCCTCCGTCAGCGCGAGCGCGGCATCGAGGAAGGTCAGCGCCGCCCCGCGCACCACCGCACGCGAGCCGGCGGGGACGGAGGAGGGCGAGAGCATGGTGGCGACCGGGAGGACGGCGGGCCGCAGCGGGACCACGGAGGACCACGACCGCGCGAGCTCGCCCTCATGGTGCCGGCCGTGCCCGGTCGCGACGAGCACCTCGTCGAACTCGTCGCGGGACAGCCGCGGCTCGCACTCCACCAGCCATCGCCGGCCGTGGGNGCCATCGCCGGCCGTGCGGTCGCACCGCGACCGCACGCGCCGCCACCGGCTGCAGGTCGGCGACCTCGCCGAGGGCGGCGACCAGGGCCCGCCACCGTGCGGTGAGGTAGCCCCCGATCACCGCCCGGGGCGGGTAGACCTCTCCCGCGAGGTCGGGCCGATGCGTGCCGACCCAGTCGGGGAACCCGGGGAAGGTCCGGCTCACCGGAGCGTCCAGGATCGCGGCGGAGACGTTCAGCCGCAGGAGCTCCGGCTGCTCGAGCTGGTACGCGGCGCCGGTGCCCGGATGACTCCCGGGGTCGATCACGGTGATGGCCCAGCGGGGGGCGTCGGGTCGGGAGGTGAGCCGGGCCAGCAGCGCCTCCAGGGCGAACAGGGCCTTCGGCCCCGCCCCGATGATCGCCGCACGCCGGCGGTCCGGGTCAACCACGGAGTGACGCGGAGATCAGCGAGTCCTGGGCCGCGGCGAGCGTGGACGCATCGGCGCCGATGACGCGGCGGACCCAGTCGTCGTCGTAGACCGTGTCGAGGTACGGGGCACCGCCGTCATGCACGATGAAGGCGATCCGGGCACCCGCCTCGAGCCGCGGGAGGAGGGACGCCATGGCGCGCACGATCGCACCGGTGGACGCACCTGCGAGGATCCCCTCCCGCTGTGCGAGAAGCCGGGCGCCGGCGACGGCGTCCACCGCACCGATCCGGTGCACCTCGTCGGGGACGACCGTCCGTGAGGTCTCCGTGACCACGCCCGCGCCGATGCCGGGCAGCGGCCGCGCGGCGCCGGCACCGCCGAAGAGCACGCTGCCCACCGCGTCCACCGCGATCATGCGTGTGGCCATCGCGTGCTCGCGCACGTAAGCGCTGCACCCTGCGATCGTCCCCGTCGTGCTGACCGCTGCGAGCATCACGTCCAGCCGGTGATCGGTGGCCTCGGCGATCTCCCGCATGGTGCCCTCGCGGTGCGCACCGGGATTGGCGGGGTTGCCGTACTGGTACAGGTTCACGGCGCCCGGGATGTCCTCCAGGAGCGCGGTCACGCGGGCCAGCCGCGCCGTGAGCAGATCCCCGGTGAGGGGATCGGGCTCGGCCACCAGGTCGATCTCGCCGCCCAGCGCACGGATCGCGGCCATCGTGGACCGGTTCGTCCTGGAGTCCACCACGCACACGAATCGGATGCCGCGGGTGCAGCACACGCGCGCCAGGGCGACCCCGAGGTTGCCCGAGCTCGACTCGACGACGGTCCCGCCCTCCCTCAGGCGACCGGAGGCGATCGCCTCCCGCACCATGGCGAGCGCGGGGCGGTCCTTCGTGCTGCCGCCGGGGTTCACCGACTCGAGCTTCGCGAGGATCTCGACGTCGCTGTCGGGGAAGAGTCGGGAGAGCCGCACCAGAGGGGTGCGCCCCACGGCCGCGTCGATGCCGTCGAGGATCCCCGGAGAAGTGCTCATGCGCGCCACACTACGGGCTGCGAGCGCGCACGAGCCCGGGTCGACCACGCGGTCCGGACTCGCACGCGTCAGGTGGGTGCCGCCGGCACGCAGCGCCCGACGTCTCGTAGGCTCGACGGGCGCCGGAACGGGCCCCGCCGCTGCTCGCCGTGCGCGAGAGGCGCACCGCCCGCCCGGCGGCGATCCACCCGCGACCATGATCGGAGCTCGACGTGCAGGACACCTCCCGAGGACCGGTGAGCATCCTCCTCATCTCCGACCCCGGGCTCCCCACGCGCCGCGCTCAGGCCGTGCGCGATGATCTCCAGGGACTCCTCGACGCGACCTTCCGGGAGCCCGTCCGGCTGCTGCTGCACACCTCGATGCTGCGCCTCCGCCCGGACGATTCGCTGGATCTCGGCGACGCCGTCGCCCTCGCCGAGCAGTACGAGGGACCCGATGTGGTCCTGCTGCTCACGGAGATCCCTCGCCTGATCGATGGCCGCCCCCTGATCGCGGAGATCTTCCCCGCCGAGCGCGTCGCGGTCGTCTCCTGCCCCACCCTGGGCGCCTTCCGGAACCGCTCGAGGATTATCGACGCCCTCGTGGACTGCGCCCGCCGCATGCATCCGCCGCCTGAGCCCCGTCCGGGCGTGCGGGTGGGCACCCGCTGGTCGCACTGGATCGAGGCCGAG
This sequence comes from Brachybacterium rhamnosum, assembly GCF_039526185.1. Classification (NCBI taxonomy): domain Bacteria; kingdom Bacillati; phylum Actinomycetota; class Actinomycetes; order Micrococcales; family Dermabacteraceae; genus Brachybacterium; species Brachybacterium rhamnosum. The sequence goes on along the minus strand of NZ_BAAAIS010000002.1, from coordinate 734,279 downwards.
GGAGAGGACGGGCACGCCATGCTCCGCGCGCGGGCGTGGCTCGCCGGCCCTCGGACGGTGCTCGGCATGATCGCGGGCAATGAGCCCATCCGCACCGCGCCCCGCCTGTCGAGCGCCATGGCGGCCGCGGCGGCAACGGGCGCCTTCGGGATCTTCTACAGCTCCATCTGGGCGATGTCCACGTACCTCTCGACCCCTCGCCTCCTCGGCATCGGCGCTCTCGCCATCATGGCCATGGTGACGTGGCTCATCGTCAGCAACGGTCTCTGGGACCGGCCGCGGCGCTCGAACCTCGCCCGCGTCGTCCTGCTGTACAACCTCTCGACGGTCGGGACGCTGCTGCTCTGCGTGCTCGCGCTCTACGCCGCGCTCGTCGCGCTCATCCTGGCCGGAGGGACGATCGTCATCGCCCCGGACTACATGGCGACCGTCATCGGGGACGCTCCCTCGTGGAGCACCTACCTCGACATCGCCTGGCTCAGCGCGGCGATGGGCGTGGTCGCCGGGGGGCTCGGCTCGAGCTTCGACAGCGGGACCGACCTCCGCTCGCTCACACACGGTCAGCGGGAGCGTCAGCGCCGGTACACCGAGGAGGACGGGGATAGTGCCGCGGAGAGCCGCGGCGCGGTGGCCGACGACGCGGGGAGCTGATCCGACCGCCCCCGGGGCCGCCCTGAGGGCGTCCCTCACGCCGCCGCCGTGCCGACGCCTCTCACAGCTCCGTGGTGTCGGTGCCGCCCGGCGCCCGCTCCTTCGTGACCATCGCTCGCACCATCTGGGCCGCCCCGGCGATCCGCCCTCCCGGCAGCCCCCAGAACTGGGCGGAGTCGGTGGTGACGCGCAGCAGGGCCAGGTCCGGGTCGTCAGGACCCTGGGGGAAATAACCCTCCGCGGAGTCGTTCCACAGCTCACGGACCGTGGCGGCGTCCTCCACGAACTCCGCATGACCGGCGACCGACAGCCAGGACCCCGCCTCGCTGATCGAGATGTTCACCGCGCTGCCGGAGTTCAGCGCGCGGGCCTGGTCCCCGCGGCGACCGACGAAGAACCACACGTCCGCCTCGTCGGTCACTCCCTGGATCGTCATGGGGTGGGAGACGAGCTTGCCGTCACCCACCGCCGTCGTCAGCATCACCACACTGGTGTCGCGCAGCTTCGCGGCGACGTCTCCGGGGGTGAGGTCCTTCGCGTCCGGCGTCTTCTGCTCGTTCTCCATGAGGAGCTCCTTCTTCTCGGTGATGCGCCCTCCCCCGCGTGGGGAGTGCGTTCGATGGACATCGTCGGTGGCCCTGGTCGCCGCGACGGGGCCGTCCGGGCGGGCTACCGCGCGCACACGCGCGACCCCCGGCTGGGCGCCGGGGACGCCTGGGTCACAGGTCGGCGAACTTCTCGCGACCCACCCACGCGCGGCCCGCGGACCCTCCCCATGCGTCCCACGCGACACGGCCCGGGGACGGATAGCTGGCCTCCCCGCGCCGGAAGCCCTCGGCCTCCGCATCGTGTCGGTGCCGGGAGAAGTAGCGCTTCATCCTGCCGATCTGATCGTCGTCCACCGCCTCACGGCGTGCGAGCTGATGGGCACGGTGATCGCCGACATCCGTGAATCCCTTACCCGCCCTGCCCTCGGAGATCCACTCCACGGCTCGCCGGGCGGCGGCTGCCACGTCCTGGGGCGGCACATGTCCTGTCACGGGGTCTCTCCTCGGGGATCCGGATCGATGGTGATCCATGGTGGTGGATGGTGCGGTGGCGGGCAGGGCCGGCACGCCTAGGAGATGGTCAGCACCTGCGCCGGGCCCACGGTGCCGGCGCGAGCCCATCGTCTCCCCGCGAAGCAGAACTGGATGCTCCGCCGCGCGTCGACGGCTCCGATCTCCGTGCCGAGCAGGGGCACGATGCCGTCCACGACGTGGGCGACGACCGTGGCGAAGTCACCGCCGGGGGCGATGCCGATCCGCGCCTCGAGCAGAGCGCCCTCCGCGGTGTGAAGCAGGGCGAACGACGCCTCGCGAACGTCCTGCAGCCGCAGTGCGGCAGCACGAGCTCGGGCGCACGCCCGCGCGGAGGAGACTCCCTCGGGAGCGGCGACCCTTGTCTCGGGGACGCTCGTCATGGTCTCGCCGGGGACGGCGGGGGCGAGGATCATGCGCGGGTTCTCCATCGTCGCAGCAGGCTCGATTTGCTATGATCGGGCATCTAATAGTTAGACAGGCTATGTTTTGTTGTGGAGCACGTCAAGCCCCGGCGACCTGGAGGTCGGATGGATGCGAGCGAGGAGGAGGAGGCGAGGAGCGCCTGCTACTGGTACCCGACGATCGTCGGCGGGCCCGCCGAGTCCGTGGACGTCCTCAACGAGCTGCGTCGCTATCGCGAGTCGACCACGACCCTGAGGTCCAAGGTCCGCCAGGACATGGGCATGGGCGAGAAGGATCTGCTCGCCCTGCGCATGCTCCTGGCGGCCCGTTCCCGCGGCGAGGTCATGCGCCAGCAGGAACTGGCCCGGCGCCTGGCCATCACGGCGGCATCCACGAGCGCGCTCGTGGATCGGCTGGTGCGGGACGGCTATGCGAGCCGCGAGGCGCATCCCGAGGATCGTCGCTCTATCGCCGTCGTCCCCACCGCGCACGCGGAAAGAGAGGTCCGGGACACCTTGCAGGACATGCACCGACGGATGCTCGCCGTCGCCGAGGCGCTGAGCCCCGAGGAACGTGCCGTCGTGAACCGCTTCCTCCGGGATCTGAACCATTCGATCGATGCGGAACCAGGGACACTCTGAGGCAACTCGGCGGCGGAAGCCATCAGCCCGGCCCGAGCAGTCGACGTGGACGTCGCGGGTCACGGTTCCCGGATTGCTCGAGGGCGAGCCCCGACACCGATCCCCTTGGAGTACTCATTGCGCCGACGTCATCACGACGACTGTGCTCTTCCGGCGTGCACGGGGACAACGCGACCTCAGCGACGCCCAGCTGCCAGGTCTTTCATGGGCGAGTGGCGACGACGCGGTTCTGGTAAGCCCACACGACCGCCTGCAGCCTCGAGGTGACGCCCAGCTTCGGCAGCATCCTCGCGAGGTGGGACTTCACTGTCGACGTCTCCACGTGCAGCTGGGCGCCGATGTCGGCGTTGCTCATCCCCTCCGCCAGCAGCCGCAGGATGTCCCGCTCGCGGGCAGTGAGGAGCTCCTCCGCGCCGCGCCCACGGACGACCACCGGCTGCAGCCGACGCCGCTCGGCGACCTCGCGGAGGATCCGACGGGTCAAGGACTGGTCGATCGTGCCGCGCCCCGCCGCCACCTGCCGCGGGGCGTGCGCGATCACCTCCGGGTCGGCGTCCTTGAGGAGGAAGCCCGCGACGCCGGCCTCGAGGGCGCCGAAGACGTACTCGTCGAGGTCGAAGGTGGTCAACATGAGGACCTCCACGTCCTCGTCGCGGATGGCCTCGGCGACCTCGATGCCGTTCATCCGGGGCATGCGGATGTCGAGGCAGGCGACGTCGGGCCGCAGCTCGCGGATGAGCTCGAGCGCACGTGCGCCGTCCTCCGCGACGCCGACGACCTCGATGTCCTCCTCGACCTCGAGCAGGGAGGCGAGGCCCTTGCGGACGAGCGCCTGGTCATCGGCCAGCACCACACGGATCATGGTCGCCCACTCCTCTCCTCCGTCGGCGGGGCCGACCTGTCGGCACGCTCGCGCGGGAGTTCCAGAGTGACGTGCCAGCCCCCGTCCTCCGTGGGGCCGTGGTCGAGGCCGGCTCCGACGAGCTCCGCGCGCTCCCGCATGCCGAGGAGTCCGAAGCCACCGTGACCGCTGCTCGCTCCGACACGGAGCGGGGCCTCGTTGACCACGGTGATCCGTACCCGGTCCGACGCCGTGGCGTCGACGCGGACCTCGCAGCGTGCCCCCGGCGCATGGACGGCCGCATTCGCGAGGGACTCCTGCACCATGCGGTAGCCCACCAGCTGGGCGAGCGTGCCGACCCCAGCGCCGGGATTCGCCTCCGGCGGCAGGACCACCAGGGCCCCCGCCGTACCAGCGCCGCACCGCTGCTCGACGAGATCCGCGAGGGAGGCGAGCGAACGGTCGGCGAGCGGGGCGGCGTCCTCGACACGGAGCAGACCCACGAGCCGGCGCAGGTCGCCGAGCACGGCGGTGCTCTGCGCGCGGATGTCCCGGGCGGACTCCTTCGCCGCCTCCGGAGAGCGGTCCACCTGGCGCTCCAGCGCCGAGGCGAGCATCGCGATGCCCGACATGTGGTGGGCGGCGATGTCGTGGAGATCGCGGGCCACGGCGGTCCGCTCGGCCGCGATCGCGGTGGCGATCCGCGCGTCCTGCTCGCGTCGCAGCGCAGCGAGCTCCCGCTCCTGCGCGCCACGTGCCTGCCGACGGCTGACCACGATGAGAGCGACGAGCATCGGCGCGCCGATGACGATCACCGCCTGCCCCAGCCCGGCGAGGACCGCCTGACCGGTGCTCGTCCCGCCGGATCCCACGAGGTTCACGCCGGTGACGACCGCGGTGAGCACGGCCATGCTCGCGGCCACCGGCGGAGCCTGCTCCCGCCGGACCCGGACCCCGGTGAGATATGCGGCCACGAGCACCGCGAGGGTCGTCGTCCCGACGGCGCCACCCGACGCGAGGAGCGCGAGCGGCACGGGGAGGGCCGCCACCGTGACCGGCGCGAGGCGCGGCGCAGGACGCGAGGCGGCGAGCACGGCCGCCTGGACGAGCAGGGTGGTCGCGACGCCCCACCACGGGCCCGTGCCCGGCGCGGGCGAGCTGACCAGGTCCCCGCCCGCGCGCTCGATCAGCGGGAGGACGAGGAGCGTACCGAGGGCGAGGACCAGGCAGACCAGCGCCGCCGCGGCGTCCCTCCGCCGGTGGTGGTGACGGGTCCGCGGCGGCGCGGGGGTCCTTCTCGCCGTCATGACCCCGACGGTAGCCCCTGACGCGCCGGGACGGTCGCCCGTGCCGTCGGGGACGGGGCCGCCTCCCGCCTGCCGAGTCGGCCGCGGGTGCCGACGACGACCGCCACCGCCGCGACGACTGCGGCGAGGGCGAGCAGCGGGTACACGTGCTGGGCCGCGATCGAGGGGAACATGGCCGACCACAGCACGGAGGCGAAGGTGTTCGCGCTGACATGCATGAGCATCGACAGCGGCAGCGACTCGCCCGTCCGGTTGAACATCCAGGACATGACGATGTTGAAGCCGAGGCAGAACACGGTGAAGGCAAGCAGGCCGGTCCAGCTGCGCCCGGGCCCCTCGGCCCAGTCGGTGAGGAACAGCGGGTAGTGCCACAGCGCCCACACGGGCCCGAGGATCGCGGCCGACACGAGCGGGCTGTGGCGTCGCTGCAGGCGGCTGAGCGCGAAGTCCCGCCAGCCGGGCTCCTCCGCCAGACCGGTGGTCACCAGCTGCAGCACGAGCACCGGGGCGTAGAGCGCGAGGAGGGTCGGCGCCGGCGCGACGACGCTCCCGCCGATGACCATCGAGGCCACGATGCCGACGGCCACGAGACCCGCGGGGACGGCGAGCAGCGACACCGCGTACCAGCGCCAGTCCGCGCGCCAGCGGAACAGCCGACCCGCCCAGGCGCGCAGGCCTGCGCGCCCGTCGACGACGGCGGTGACGATGAGCGCGGAACCGATCGGTCCGAGGAACGCGCCGGGGATGACACCGAGCGGCTGGGTCGAGCCGAGCACGACCGGGTAGTCGACGTCGATGACGCCGAGACCGCTGCGGGAGAGGATGTAGTTCAGCCAGCCCAGCCAGCTGAGCCCGCAGGCCAGGACGAAGAAGCTGAGCAGCGGTCGGGAGCGGATGAGGGACACCATGGGTCCTCCGATCGAGAGGGGGATGCTGACTCCTCCACGATCCCCGGCGCCGCGACGGGTCTCGAGACCCATCGGATCGGTCCGCCGGACCTCCACCTTTGGATCCAGGCGGGCGGGACCGCGGCGTCCCGCATCCGGGAGCGGACCAATCCGCCCGCGGGACCGCTCCGAATGACCGGTGTCACCGTCCCCTGCGGCCTCCTCGCCGCACGGTGACCCAGGAACGGAGACATCATGCGCACGACGATGAAGTCCATCACCCTCATGGCCGCCTCCATGGCGATGATCGGAGCGGGCGCGGCAGCGCCGGCGATGGCCCATGGCGATGACGCCCACAGCTACCAGGCCGATCTCACCCAGCTCAACGACTCCGGCGCGTCCGGCACGGCGTGGTTCACCCTCGACGGTGACGAGCTCACCGTGAAGATGGACACCCAGGGCCTGCTCGCGGGCTCCCCGCACGCCCAGCACATCCATGTCGGCGGTGCGGGCAAGTGCCCGGATCCCGACATGAAGGGGTCGGGCGTGGACGGGGCGATCCGAGTCACCGACGCGATCGACGACTACGGCATGGTCGGGGCCTCCCTGACCACCAAGGGATCGACCGGGGCCGATCACGGGCTCGACGTCGCGAACTTCCCCACCGAGAGCGGTCATTACGAGCGCACCTTCACCGTGACGGACGAGGTCGCCTCGGCCATCGAGGACGGCACCGCCGTCGTCGTGCTGCACGGCGTGGACCACAACGGCAGCGGGGAGTACGACGGCGACCAGAAGTCGGACCTCGACGAGTCGCTGCCCAGCGAGGCCACGGATCCCGCGGCCTGCGGTGTGGTCGGTGCGAGCCAGATGGCCGACATGCCCGAGGGCGGGGTCGAGACCGGTGACGGCACGACCGCCGGCATCGAGGACGCCGGCCTCCTCGCCGCGGGTGGCGTCCTCGCCGCCGCCGGTGTGGCCGGCATGGTGGTGAGCCGTCGACGCGCGGCTCGGCGCGAGAACTGAGGACGGCAGACCGTCCATGGCACGGTCGATGATCGACACCCCGCGCGGTGGTCGCCCCTGGGCCCCCACCGCGCTGGGCGTGCTCTGCATGGTGGGTCTGCTGCTGGTGGTCGTCGCGCTGCTGCGACAGGAGCCGGCTCCGCCGCAGGCGCCCACCGTCGGGGCCGGGACCGAGAGCTCGGCGTCCGCATCGGACCCCGGCTCGACGTCTCGCCCCACCACCCCCGAGTCGTCGCAGCCGACCAGCACTCCGGAGGCCACCCCGACGGCGCTTCCCGCCTCGGAGCCCACGAGGGTGCGCCTCGACGGCCGGGGCATCGACGGGAACGTCTTCCCGATCTCACTGGCCGACGACGGGACCCTGCCCGCACCCAGCGGTGCGCGCAAGGACGACGCCGCCTGGTACGACGGCTCGCCGACGCCGGGCCAGCCCGGCCCCTCGGTCATCGAGGGCCATGTGACGTACGGCGGTGAGCCGTCCGTGTTCTTCGAGCTCGGCGCCGTGCAGAAGGGTGACCGGGTCACGGTGGACCGGGAGGACGGTCGCACCGCCACCTTCGAGGTCTACGACGTGGCGCGCTTCCCCAAGGATGCGTTCCCCACCGAGGGCGTGTACGGGAACACCGCCGGCCCCGAGCTGCGTCTGATCACCTGCGGCGGCAGCGTCGACGGCGAAGGACGGCACGCGGACAACGTCATCGTGTTCGCGAGACTCGTGGACGACGTGTGATCTGCACCCTCCCCGGTCGCCGCGGGGGGATCAGGAGTAGGTCACCGCGATGAACGGCGACGTCGTCGGCTGCTCCGAGCCGCCGGCCGGTTCGAGACTGACGGCCGTTCCTCCTGCAGCGTGCGACCCGATGCGCAGACGGGCACGGCCGTCGGCATCGGGGCGCAGCAGGCCGGCATCCTCCGGCCCCGCGGGGCTCATGCTCCAGATCTGGTAGTCACGACCACGGGGAGCCGGGGGCAGGCCCCGCACCTCGATCACCGACGCCGCTGAGGACGCCGAGTGCACGACCGTGACCTGCGCGGACTCCCAGGTCGTCGAGTAGAGCCGGGCGTCACCGGCGGTCAGCACCCTCGCGATCTCCTGATCCTCCTCGGAACGCCCGGGCCGCGACAGCACGACCCCGGTCGCCACGACGGCGCTCGCGGCGAGCGCCAGGGCGCTGCCGATCACCGCGCGGCGCGACGGTCGCATCCGTGCCTCCGTCGGCGAGGAGGCGGCGGCTTCTGCGCGCACGGCGTCCAGGACGCTCACCCGCAGGCGCGCCGGGGGCGCACTCTCCAGCCCGGCGGAGATCTCGACCGCCGTCTCCCGGAGGGAGGCCTCGAGGGTACGGCAGCGCGGGCAGGTGGCCAGGTGCGCATCGACCTCGGCCTGCTGCCGCCGGTCGAGGGCGTCGAGCACGGACGCGACGACGAGTGACTCCATCTCCTCGTGCTCGTCGGGATCGGGATGCTTCCCGGCCATCACTCCTCCTTCCTCTGCCGTGGGGCGCTGACGATGCGTCGTAGGGCCAGCAGCCCGTCGCGGAGCCTCGTCTTCGCGGTGCCCAGCGGAATCCCGAGCCTGTCGGCGACCTGTGTCTGGGTCAGACCGTCGAGATAGGCCAGCCGTATCGCCTCGGCCTGCCGCTCCGAGAGTTGCTCGAGCGCCGTCCGCACCCGCTGCGCCTCGAGCGTCGCGAGAGCGGCCTCCCCGGTGGGATCCGGCTCCTGTGTGTTTGCACGGGATTCGTAGGCGACGTCCCGATCGGATTGTGATTGTGACGAACGCACCCTGTCCACCGCCCGGCGGTGCGCCAGGGTCAGGATCCATGCCAGCGCGGACCCGCGAGCGGGGTCGAAGCCGGCCGCCCGTCGGAAGACCTCGAGGTACACCTCCTGCGTGACCTCCTCCGCCTGTGCGGGGTCACGAAGGACCCTCAGCACCAGGCCGTGCACCCGCGCGCTCGTGGCGTCGTAGAGACCCGCGAAGGAGTCCGCGTCACCGGCGGCGACCGAGAGGATGGCATCGCGCAGAGCGTCGGGCGAGGCCGGAGCGGGGATCTTCGCGTCCTCGGACGCGAGGTCCTCGGGCGGCGGCGTCATGGGGCCATTCTAGGGGCCCCGGGCTCACCTGGTCCCCCCACCCCAGATGCGGCGATGGGCATGGTCTCCTGCGCACCCACGGGGGACTGCCCGTTCCCGAGGGCGCCCCCCGGCGGGCTCTCGTGGGGGCTCAGGTTCACCAGGACGCCGGTGACCACGAGCACGCCCAGCAGCAGCACCGCCTCGCGCCGCATGATGCGCAGCAGCCGCTCCCACGGGGCATCGGCCGTCGCGATGGCCGGCAGAAGTCGAGTTCGGTTCCACGCGGCCAGGCCCACGGCCACCCCCACCACGCTCAGCTTCAGCAGCAGCGCGCGTCCCCATCCGGTAGTGACGAGAGCCGCGGGCGCGTCGAGGATCAGGACCGTCATCAGGCCTCCGCTCACCGCGAGGACGAGGACGCTCACGAGGGCGGCGGACGAGAAGCGACGGATCACGACCACCGCCTCCTCCGCCGTGCCATCGCTGCGCAGCGCGGCGATCACCGCGACCGTCCCGATCAGGCCACCGGTCCAGAAGGCGCCGGCGAGCAGATGGCCGACATCGACCACGAGCATCAGCGGGCGGGGGCCGACGGAGACCGAATGGCCGGTGAGTGCGGGGCCGAGCAGTCCCAGCAGCGCCCCTGCGAGGGTGGGCACGGGCCGCCGCGCGCCGCCCGCGACGACGACGATCAGGGAACCCGTTCCGACGAGGACCGCCGCCGCGAGCTGCTGGGGGATGATGCCCGCGGTCCATCGTGACCAGCCGGCGACATCGATCGCCGCCGCCACCATGAGCGCCACGCTCGTCAGCGCGGCGGCAGAGGCGAGGACCCTGGTCCGCCGCACCGCGGCGACGGAGCCGAGAGCCTGCGCAGCGTCCCTGCCCCGCGCCACGGTGACCCTGCACAGGAGGAGTCCGGCCGTCACCAGCAGGGAGAGGTACTGCAGGCCCGTGAGCGCCTGGACCGCGATCGCCATCATCTGCGGCCCGTCCTCGACCGCGTCGCCGTGACCCGCCGCTGGTCAGGCGGCGAGCTGCGGGCGGTGGCCGTCCGGCCTCGGTGAGTGAGCATAGGGGTCCTCCGGGGGTGTGCTGTCCCCCGGAGTTCGTCGCCGAGCCGCCAACGGATGGGATGAAGGGTCACCTCCGGCATGAGCGGCGAGGCGGTCTTCCTCGCCTCCGGTGAGTGGAGCAGCAGCGGCCATGAGCACGCCACTCGCGGGCGCTGGGTCCGATGCGTCGGCGCCCACCGGCCAGGACGCCACCGACGTCGACGCCGAGTACGCTGACTCCACCGCCTCGGCTTTGGCCCTGCTGCAGGACCCCGCCTCATCGCGTGAAGGCGCTCCTCGCATCCCCGGAGAGGACTGATCAACGATGTTGCTTCCGAGCCACGTGCGCTTCACCTGGGACTATGCGCTTCTCCTCGATTGGGCCGAGGGCTACGTCGATCCGCCTGACGCCGATCTCCCGGCCGTCCTCGACGCGCTCCCCGCACCGATCAGTGAGCGCATCGTGGCCTGGGCCGCCGAGATGGACGCGACCTACGGCGATCTGCACCTCGACCAGCCGACGCACATCAGCGCCGAGGTGGACTCCCGTCTCGAGGCGGAGCACGACGCCCTCTGTCGCGAGCTGCACCGCTTGGGCATCGAGGTCACCCCCGAGAACGGGAACTGGCCCTTCCGGCTCTACCGCTCATGACAGATGAGGGCGGAGCGCCTGCTACCGGTTGGAGCTGCCGCCGACAGGCTCGGCCCAGACCATGACGGCTCCTTTCGGGGTGGACCGATGGAGCGCGAACCCACGGGAGAGGTACAGCGCTCAGGCGATCCCGTTCGCGGAATCGACGTGGAGGCTGAGTCCCGACACGCTCTGATCGACGGCAAGGTCGAGCAGCCCGTCGAGCAGGCGCCCTCCGATGCCTGTCCCGCGAAAGCGGTCGTCGACGGCCATGACCAGCTCCGGAGTCGAGTCGTCCACGAAACCCGCCCGTGCGTTCTCCCGGGTGAAGCGGCGGAACCACGCTGCACCGCACACGCCATCGGCGTTCGCCGCCACGAGGCTCGCATCCCCAACGCGAGCGCCGAACGCATCCACGTACGAATCGGGGTCTGCTGACAGCAGGTGCGCTCGGAACGCCGACTCGTCCCAGGGCTCGCGCCACTTCCACGCCGCGTAGACCGCTCGCCTCATCACCGCCACATCAGCGGGCCCCGCATGCCGCAGCGTCACGTCCGTGGCTCGAACGTAGCAATGGGTCTCGCGCCGTCGGGGTCGACGCCGGGCGAGCGTGGCTACAGACACGGGGCGTCCGAGGCGCACCCAGATGTGGACCGTGCTCGGGCCCTGGACTCGTCCGCGCCACCATCACGCGCGCACGAGGGAGATGTCGATGCGTCACATATGGAAGGTCGCGGCCGGATTCCTGATCGCCGGCCTGGTGGCCCTCTGGCTCCGGCCCTGAGGAGGGACAGTGACCAGGAACAGATCCCGACGTCGTAGGCCCGGGGAGCGGGAGACTTTCAGGGACATCACGCAGCGGAACGAGCGCGAGGTCGATCCCCTCTGGCGCTTCCACGACATGGGACCGGGTGACTTCCGCGACGACGACCGCTACCTCATCCACCGCTCCGGGATCCGTATGACCCTGTTCGAGTCCGATATCGAGATCGACGATGCTCAGAGGATCCTGACGGCGGGTGCAGACCTCTACTACAACCCCGACGAGATGCCTTTCAACACCGAGGGCACCATGTTCACCGACATCGTCCAGAAGTGGATGGAGGGTGCCGAGGCGGCGGCGCTCCTCGCGAGCCCGCCCGTCATCGCCGCGAACATGCCTCCGATCCAGATCTCCCTCTACGAATCCGTCGACGGCGACTTCACCCTCCATGTCTCGGGGTTCTTCTCGGGTGATCCTTCCGCCGCTGACTGAGCCACTCGGTCCGCCCGAGATCGTGTCGCAATCCTGTCTCGGCTCTCCCCCGAGGCGGGACTCGGATCTCTTCGACAAGAACCTGCGACCGCCGTCACAGGACGGTCCTAGGCTGGCCCCCATGACCTCCACCCCGGCACACGCCGCATATCTCCGCCACCCCGATGTGCACGGCGACCTGGTCGCCGTGACCGCCGCGAACGACGTCTGGCTGGCCCCGCTGGCCGGCGGCCGCGCCTGGCGCCTCACCGATGAGGGCGCGCCCGTCGGCTACCCGCGCTTCTCGCCGGACGGCGCGCACGTCGCGTACACGTCCCGCACGTCCGGCGGGCCCGAGGTGTGGGTGACCGCGACGGACGGCTCGACCGCGCCGCGGCGCCTCACCACCTGGGGGAAGCCGACCACGAAGGTCGCGGGCTGGCTGGCCGACGGCCGCGTGCTCGTCGCGAGCTCGCACGCGGCGCCGCAGGCCCGCGACGGGCAGCTGTGGGCCGTGGACCTCGAAGGCCGGGCGACGCTGCTGCCGCTGGGCCGCAGCGGGGAGGCCGCGATCCATGCGGACGGCACGACGGTCGTCGCGACCCCGTGGCGGCGTGACCAGGCCTCCTGGAAGCACTACCAGGGCGGCACGGCGGTGAAGCTGTGGATCTCGCGGCAGGCGCTGCCGCTCGACGCCCCGGCCGAGCAGCATGCGCAGCGCCCGTGGGAGGCGCTGTTGGACGAGCTGCTCGCCTCGAAGCTCCGCGTGGCCTGGTACGGGGACCGGCTGATCTTCGCCTCGGACACCCCGGGCGCGGGCGCGGCCCGCACGGACCGGGCGAGCGCGAACCTGTGGTCCGTCGCGAAGGACGGCTCCGACCTGCGGGTCCACACGCACCTGCGCTCGGAGGACGGCTACCTGCGCGAGCCCGCCACGGACGGCTCCACGATCGTCTTCACCTCCCGCGGCCGCCTGTTCGCGATGGACTCGCTCGACGCGGAGCCCCGCGAGGTCGAGGTGCAGGCCACCGGCGTGGGCGCCGCCCGCCTGCCGCGCCCGGCCTCCCCGGGCGAGAACCTGCTGGCCATGCGGCCCGTGCACGACGCCCGCGCGAGCGTCGTCGAGTGGCGCGGCTCCGCGCACCTGCTCACCCATCGCCGCGGCCCGGCCCGCCTGCTCGCGGGCCGCTGCGGCCTGCGCATCCGGGAGGCGCAGCCGCTGGGCCGCTCCCCCTTCGCCCTGCTCGTCACCGACGAGGCCGCGCAGGCGGATCGCACCGCCGGCGGCGTGGGCTCGGACCAGCTGGCCCTCGCCCGGCTCGACGGCGGCGGCGAGCAGATCGCCCTGGGCCTCGGCGACGTGGGCCGCATCCTCCACGCGGTCCCCTCGCCGGACGGATCGAAGGTCGCGATCTCCACGCACGACAACGTGGTGCGCCTGGTGACCCTGCGCGGCATCGAGGACCCGGCCCGCCCCGCGACCTCCTGCACGGGCGCAGCCCCGTCGGCGGCGCCGTCGGCCGCGTCCCCGTGGGAGCAGGACGCCGAGCAGGTCCCCGGCGCCCCGCGCCTCGACGCGGTGCGGGAGGTGGGCCGCTCGAACGGCGGCGAGATCCGCCACCTGACCTGGTCGCCGGACAGCCGCTGGCTCGTGTGGACCGAGCCGGACTCGTGGATGCTGGGCCGGCTCATGGTGACGGACGCGGAGTCGCACGAGCCGACGGGCCGAGCGCTCACCTCCGGCCGCTACCAGGACACCGAGGCGGCGTTCAGCGCGGACGGCAAGCACCTGGCGCTGCTGTCCCTGCGCACCTTCGAGACGGTCTACGACGACATGGTCTTCGACCTGGGGTTCGTCAACGCCGAGCGGCCGTTCCTGCTGCCGCTGCAGGCGACGACGGCGGATCCCTTCGGTCCCCACCCGGACGGCTGGGCGGGCGGCGTGGAGGAGCCGAAGCCGCAGGCGGAGGACGAGACCGTGGCGACCCCCGGGGCGTCGGCCACCGAGGGAGCGACCACCGCGGCCGCCGGGCCGTCGGCCCCGCACGCGGAGGAGACGGTCTCTGCGGCGAGCCCCGCCGGGGCCGCGGACTCCGCGAAGGCGCCGCGCACCGAGATCGACCTCGAGGACGCGGAGGCGCGGATCGTCCCGTTCCCCGTCCTCTCCGGCTCCTACTCGCACCTGCGCGCCGTGACCGGCGGCTTCGTGTGGCTGCGCCACCCCCAGCAGGGCGTGCTCGGCACCTCGCGCGCGGGCGTGGACGGCGACGCCCCCGGCCCCGCCCTCGAGTTCTGGTCCCTCACGGACCGCAAGCTCACCGTGCTCGCGGAGGGCGTGGACGACCTCGCTGTCTCCGGTGACGGCGAGTGGCTCGTCATCAAGCAGGGCGGCGCCTGGGTGCAGGTCCCCGCGACCCGCAAGGCGGAGGACGAGGACCCGGGCCGCGTCACGATCGAGACGGACCGCCTGCGCCTCACCGTCGACCCGGTGCTCGAGCGCGCCGGCATGCTCTGGGACAACTACCGGATCATGGCGCAGCAGTACTGGCGGGCGGACATGGACGGCCAGGACTGGCACGCCATGACCTCCTGGTACGAGCCAGTGCTCGAGCGCGTGGTCACCGAGGACGACTTCCAGGACCTCATGTGGGAGGTCGTGGGCGAGCTCGGCACCTCCCACGCGTACGTCATGGGCGGCGTCTACCAGGCGGATCCGCCGATGATCCCCGCCTTTCTCGGCGCGGACCTCGCCCTGCGGGACGGCCGCTGGGTGATCACGCGGATCCTGCCCGGCGACTCCTCGGACCCGGACGCCCGCTCCCCGCTGCTGGCCCCCGGGGTCGCCGCCCGCGAGGGCGACGCGATCGTGCGGATCGACGGCCGCGAGGTGGGAGAGGCGGGCGTGGCCCCGCTGCTCATCGGCTCCGCGGGCCGCGCCACGGAGCTCGTGCTCGAGCGGGACGGCGGCGAGCGCCGCGTCGCCGTCGTGCCCCTGGCCGACGAGTCCGCCCTGCGCTACCAGGCATGGGTGGACTCGCGGCGCCGCGCCGTGGCGGAGGCCTCGGGCGGCCGCCTCGGCTACCTGCACATCCCCGACATGGTCTCCTCCGGCTGGGCGCAGATGCACCGCGACCTGCGGGAGGCCTCCACGAAGGAGGGCATCGTGGTGGACGTGCGCTACAACAGCGGCGGCCACACCTCGCAGCTCGTCACCGACCGCCTCGCCCGCACGGTGCGCTCCTGGGACTTCCCGCGCCATGAGCGGCCCGGCACGTACCCGCAGTTCGCGCCGCGCGGCCCGGTCGTGCTCGTGACGAACCAGGAGGCCGGGTCCGACGGCGACATCGTCAATGCCGTCGCTCAGGCGATGGGGATCGGCCCCGTGATCGGCACCCGCACCTGGGGCGGCGTGATCGGGATCGACGGCCGCTACGACCTCGTGGACGGCACCGGCATCACCCAGCCCAAGTACGCCAGCTGGTTCGAGGGCGTGGACTGGGAGATCGAGAACTACGGCGTGGACCCCGACATCGAGGTGCCGCTCCCGCCGAACGCGTGGGTGGCCGGGGATGATCCGCAGCTCGCCCGCGGCGTCACCGAGGCGCTCGCCCTGCTCGAGCGGCACCCGGCGAAGACGCCCCCGCCGCTGCCCGCGCCGCGCTTCGCCCCGCGCGAGGGCTGAGCGGTCCGGAGGCCGCCGCGACCGTCGGTCGCGGCGCCTCCGGCTCGGCGGTCTCCCGCGCGGTGCGGGGCTGCTCGACGTCGGCCAGGCGGGCCATGGGGACCACGGCGTCGGGCATGAGGGTGCGGATCATGAGGGCGCCGCCGCGCTCGGCGGCCTGGGCGGCGGTGCGGGGTGCGCGGCGCTCGGCGGGCGTCGTGCCCACCCAGCGGGGGTCGTCGTCCGGGGCGGGGGCCGGGAACAGCGCACCGAGGACGATGCGGCCCAGCGCGCCGAGGACGACGGAGGCGGTGGCGATGAGGAGGAGGGCGGGGATTCCGATGAGCAGTGCGTTCATGACTCGATCCTTCGCCCGTCGGCCGTGAAGGACAAGCGAACGTTTCTACCGCTCTGTTCACGTCGACTGAACAGTCGTAGGGTGGGGCCATGCTCGATCCCGTGAAGCTCCGCGTGCTCCGCTCCGTCGTCGAGACGGGCAGCATCCGCGCGAGCGCCGAGGCCCTCGGCTACACCCCGTCCGCCGTCAGCCAGCACCTCTCGACCCTGCGCCGTGAGACCGGCCTCGACCTGGTCGAGCGCTCCGGCCGCGGCATCGTCGTCACCCCGCAGGGCCGCCTCCTCGCGGAGCAGTCCGGCGCCGCGCTCGACGCCCTCGCCGCGCTCGACCGCACCGTGCAGGCCCTCCGCTCGGGCCGCTCGGGCGCGCTGCGCCTCGGCTACGCCTCCTCCGTCGCCTCCACCTGGATCCCCGAGCTCGCGCAGGACGTGCGCCGCCGCTTCCCGGAGCTCGACCTCGAGCTCGTGCTGCGCAGCTGCAGCATCGACGACCTCGTCGAGGACGGCATGGACGTCGCCGTCGGCGAGACCAGCACCTCCCCGCTCGTCGAGGACTGGATCGCGCAGGACATCCTCGAGGAGGGCTACGTCGCGATCGTCGGCGCCGGCCACCGCCTCGCCGGGCGCACCTCCGTCCAGCTCAAGGACCTCGCCGAGGAGCCCTGGACGACGGACGACCCGATCCCCTCCCCCTGGTTCCGCCGCATCGCCTCCGCCTGCCTCGCCGCCGGGTACACGCCGCGCGTCGAGATCAACCCCACCGACTTCTCCACGGTGCTGGGCTTCGTCGCGACCGGCGACTACGTCACCGTGCAGCCCTCGATCATCGCGCAGGACCTCCGCGCCGATCTCGTCGCGATCCCCGTGGAGGACACGACGCTGCGCCGCCGCGTGAGCGTGCAGGTGCGCCGCTCCGTGATCCGCCACCCCGCCGCGCGCTACATCGTGCGCCGCGTGCACGACATGGCGGAGGACCGCGCCCGCGACATCGTGGGCGTGGTGCACCTCAACGCGCCGGACGCCCGCGGCGTCGGCCCCGGCTGGACCGATCCGACCGACGGCGCCGCCGAGGGTTCCGCGCCCGCCCAGGCGACCGGCGCCGGCGGGGCGGCTGCCGAGGCCGGCGCCGTCGAGGGCGCGACTCCCCAGCCCCAGCCCGCCGCGCTCTGAGAGGATCGACGGGCGGCCCCGCGTCGCCCGCCGGCACGGCCGCCGCCCGCGTTCACGCCTCACACCTCATCCCGCTCACCGAGGAGGACCCATGACCGCCGAGGACACCCCGGACATCGACACCCGCATCCGTGACCTGCTCGTGCGCGCCGAGATCGCCGACGGCAGCCTCGTCATGGAGGTGGACGTCGCCGGGAGCGCCGAGCAGCTGTGGCGCGCGATCACCGACCCCGAGCAGCTCGCCCGATGGTCCCCCGTCGTCCCGGACCGTGCGCTCACCTCGATCGGCCCCGCGCTGTCCCGCGAGAACCCCGACGAGGACCCGGTCGCCGCGGACGTCCTCGCCCTCGCCGCCGACCACGCCGTCACCCACCGCTGGGGCGACGCGACCCTGGGCTGGGTGGTCGACGAGGGGCAGGTGGACCTGCAGGTCGCGCTCCCCGAGGTCGAGCAGGCCCAGTACTTCGCCGCCGGCTGGCACGTGTGCCTCGCCGTGCTCGACGCGCAGCTGAGCGGCGAGGACCAGGCGCGGATCGTCGGCATGGAGGCCATGGACCACGGCTGGGAGGAGCTGCGGGCCCTCTACGCCCGCGAGTTCGGCCACCCCGATGGCCCCGCCCCCGGCCAGGACGCCTGACCCCGGCGGGTCGCGGCGAAGCACGGGACCTCTTCGTACGGGTCGGCCCCGTAGGGCGGGGACCCGGCCGAAGAGGTCCTGTACGCCCCGGCCCGCGGGACCATATCGCGCAGGTCCCGCCGCATACGCCACCACCTGCGCGATGACGTCCCGTGCGGCTCCGGCGCCGCCCGCCCGAGGCCTACGGGACCACTTCGTACAGGTCGGCCCCATGGGGCGGGGACCCGGCCGAAGAGGTCCCGTACGCCCCGGCCCGCCCGGCCCGCCCGGCCCGCGGGACCATATCGCGCAGGACCCGCCCTCTATGCGGCCACCTGCGCGATGACGTCCCGTGTGCTCAGGCGTCGCCGCGCGGGTAGTCGACGAAGGCGAAGGCGGAGCCGTCCGGCGCCCAGCTGGGGACGTTGATCGTGCCCTGCCCGCCCTGCAGCGCCACGAGCGTCGTGGGCCGGTCCCACTCGCCCACGCGCACGAGCCGCAGCTCGACCTCGCGGTCCTCGGGGTGGCCCTCGGTGCCGGGCGGGAAGCTGAGGTAGGCGACGACCTCGCCGTCGGGCGCGATGTGCGGGAACCAGTTGACCCGCTCGTCGGAGGTGAGCTGCTCGAGGCCGGTGCCGTCGGGCCGCACGCGGGCGAGCTGCGCGTGACCGGGGGCGTCGCTGAACTGCTCGGTGTTGAAAAGGATCCAGGCGCCGTCCGGGCTGTACTCGCAGCCGTCGGCGGGGCCGGGGTGGGTGGTGACGGCACGGTCGCCGGTGCCGTCCACACCGATCGTGCGGATGGTCGCGGCGGCCCACCAGTTCGCGCCATCGGGCTGGAGGTGCACGTAGGCGAGGGTCGTGCCGTCGGGGCTCACGCCGTGGAGGAAGTGCAGGCCGCCGTCCTCCGGGGTGATGCGGCGCGGGGTCCCCGCCGTCACCGCACCGTCGGCGTCGCTGCTGGTGAGCTGCACCTCCCAGACGTGGAAGTCGTTCGCGGAGGCGTAGACCGCGGAGCCGTCGGGGGCGAGCACGTGGTCGTTGTTGACGGGCGGCAGGCCGGGCGCGGCGAGCTGCTGGGGGGCGGCGGAGCCGTCGGCCGGGAGGAGCCAGAGCAGGCCGTCGGCGTTCACGAGGAGGCGGCCGTCGGCGGTCCAGTTGGGGGCCTCGAAGAGCCGCTCGGCGGTCTCGTGCACGGTGCGCACCTCGCCGGTGGCGCGGTCCCAGATCCGGATGCGGCAGGTCTGACCGGGGCGGAGGCGCCGCCCGGCGGGCTGGTCCTCGGCCGAGGCGGGGGCGGGGGCGGCGGGGTCTGCGCCGGGCGCGGCGGGGGCGGGGTCGACGGTCACGGGGCGGCTCCTTCGCCGGCGAGGATGCTGAGGTGGGAGCGCAGGCCGGCGACGGCGAGGTCGTGGTCCTGCTGCGAGCTGAGGCCGGAGACGGTGATCGCGGCGACGACGCCCGCGCCGCGCACCCGGATCGGGAAGGACCCGCCGGTCACGGCGTAGCGCTCATCCAACCAGCCGATCGACTGCGGGTCCACGCCCGCGCCGGAGAGCCGGGCGTCCACGAGCGCGCTCGAGGACTCCATGCGCAGGGTGACCGAGGCCTTCCGCTCGGCCCAGGCCTGCTGGTCCGGGGTGGCGCCCGGGAGCACGGCGCGGAAGAGGACCAGCTGGGGGCGGCGCACGTCGATCACGACGCCGTGGCCCGCGGCGGCGGCGATCTCGCGGGTGAGCACGCCGAGCGCCCAGGCGTCCTCGGCCTCGAAGCGGGGCAGCACGAGCTCGCGCTCCTCCGCCTCGAGCAGCGCGATGTCGACGGGGGCGGCGCTCACCGGTCGGTCCCGCTCGACGCCGGCGCCTCGCCGTGGGCGGGGGTCGCGGCGGAGAGGTCCTGCGGCGGGGCGGGGACCCCTGCGGCGAGAACCTGCGCGCGGGCGGTCTCGAGCAGCTCCATGACGGCGACCGTCTCGTCGTGCGTGTGGACGGGCGACTCGGTGCGCCCCTCCCCCACGAAGCGGGCGAGCGCGGTGGCCTCGTAGGAGAGTGCTGCGAAGCCCCTCAGCATCGTCGGGTCCGTCCAGCGGAGTGTGGGCGAGCCGTGCGCGGCACCGGTGACGGTGAAGCTCGTGGGGTTGTAGAACGAGCCCTCGACCTGCAGGAATGCCGAGGTGCCGCTGATCGTCGCGGTGGTGGGGGTGCGCTCGAGCAGGGAGGTGTAGAGCGTGGAGACGGCACCGCCGGCGTGGGTGGAGACCACTGCGGCGGAGGCGTCGACGCCAGTCGCGGTGACGGTGCCGCGGGCTTCGATCGCGGTGGGGGCGCCGAGCACCATGGTGATGAACTGCGCGGGGTACACGCCGAGGTCGAGGAGGGCGCCGCCGCCCAGCTCGGGCGCGTACATGCGGTGGTCGGCGGGGCGGATGATCTGCTGCGAGTGGTCCGCGGCGACGGCGCGCACGTCCCCGAGGTCGCCGCCGTCGACGAGGGCGCGGATGACGGAGATCTGCGGCAGGTAGCGGGACCACATGGCCTCCATGACCAGCACGCCGGCGGCGCGGGCGGCGGCGAACACCTCGCGTGCCTCGGCGGCGGTGACGGTGATCGGCTTCTCGATGAGCACGTGCTTTCCGGCCGCGATCGCGGCGAGGGCGACCTCGGCGTGGCCGCTGTGCGGGGTGGCGACGTAGACGACGTCGACCTCGGGGTGGGTCACGAGCGCCTCGACGGAGCCGACGGCCTGCTCCGCGCCGAAGCGGGCGGCGAAGGCGCGGGCGTTGTCGAAGGAGCGGGAGCCGACGGCGACGAGGCGCTGCGCGGTGCGGGCCCTCAGCGAGGTCGCGAACTCGCCGGCGATCCAGCCGGGGCCGACGATCCCCCAGCGCAGCGAGGGCTCGCCGCTGCGCGGCAGGTACAGGGTGGGATCGGGCAGGGCGATGGACATCGAGGCCTCCGGGGGGGGCGCGCCGACGGGAACGACGACACTGTTAGCACGAGACAAGATCGGGTGGCGCCGAGACTAGCACGTGCCAACGCGAGGGAGGGCGCGCCCGGCGGCGGGAGAGGGTCTGGCTGCCGAAGGACCGCCGGGACGGGCAGAACGAGCGGAGGGGGAAGGAAGCCGCCGCCGCGTGTCAGCCGCGGGAGGGCGCCGGCCCGGTCGACCCGCGGACCACCAGATGCGCCGGCGTCGCGATCACGCCCGCGCCCCCGCCCTCCGAATCGACCCCGTCGGCCGCGACGGCCCCACCCCCGACCCTGAGCCGCTCGAGCAGCACCCCGAGCGCCGCCTCGACCGTCGCGTCGACGTCCTGGTGCACCGAGGTGAGGTCGTGGAAGGACAGCGCGGCGATGCGGCTGTCGTCGAATCCCACCACCGAGATCTCCCCCGGCACGGCGACCCCGGCGCGGGCGAGCACGGCGAGCACCCCGGCGGCCGCGTGGTCGCTCACGCACACGAGCGCCGTGGGCCGCACCGCGCGGGCGAGGACCGTGCGCGCGGCCTCCGCACCCTCCTCCTCGCCGAGGTCGGAGGGGACCACGTCGATCCGCTCCCCCAGGCCCGCCTGCCGCATCGCGTCCTCGTAGGCGCGGGCACGGGCCGGGCCGGGCTCCTCGCCGCGGCCGCCCACGAAAGCGATCGCCTCGTGCCCCAGGCCCACGAGGTGCTCGACGGCCAGGCGCAGACCCGTCGCCTCGTCCACGTGCACCGTGTCCTGCATGGCGTCCGCGGACCACTCCCCCAGCTGCAGCACGGGCACCACGCCCCGGGCGGCGGCGAGCGCCTCGGACCCGGGCTCCGGGTTGAACACGGCGAGCGCCTCCACCCGCTGCTCCATGAGCGAGCCGACGGCCTCGTCGGTCCCACGACCGGCGTTGATCGGGGCGAGCGCCATCCGGTAGCCGCGCTCCCCGGCGGCCGCGATGAGCCGCTCGACGACCTTCACCTGGAAGGCGTTGCCCAGGGAGAACGCGATGCCGAGGGTGCGGGTGCTCGACTGCCGCAGCAGCCGCGCGGAGGCGTTGGGGCGGTAGCCGAGCTCGCGGGCCGCGGCGAGGATCCGCTCGCGGGACTCCGCGCTGGGGCCGTCCGCGCCGCGCAGCACGAGGGAGACGAGCTGGCGGGAGACGCCGAGGTGATCGGCGACGTCCTTCATCGTGGGCAGGCGCCGCGCCGGGCCGTGAGGTCGGGTCGCGGGATCGGTCATGGCGAGGATTCTGCCAGGGCGCCCCTCAGGCCCCGTCGATCGTGAGCTCGACGGTGACCTCCTCGCCGGGCTCGACCCCCTCCGCGCGCTGCACCGCGACCTTGACGGGCACGAGGTAGCCGCCGTCCCGCGGGAACAGGGAGGTGGCGAACTCGGTGCCGCCGATCCGGCCGGTCACGGGGATCGCACCCCAGCCGTAGGTGACGCGGGAGGCGACGGCCGCGATCTCGGCCGCCTCGTCGGCGGCGACGGGCACGAACACGAAGGGGGCGGGGCCGCGCCACTCGATCGCGGTGCCCGTGAAGCGGAGGTCCATGCCGGGAGCGTACGCCGGGGGCGCGGGGCCGACAGGGCATACGGAGCGCGCCGCCCGAGGTCGCAGACCGCGGTGGCAACCGGCGGGCACGCGCGGGCCCCCGTCGGCCCCGCCCCTATGCTGGGCGCATCGGATCGCGCCCTGCGCAGCGGCGCCGGAGGCGGCGCGATCCCCGCCCACGCACCGCAGGAGTTCGCGCATGCCCCGATTCAATGTGCCCGAGAACGACGCCCTGGCCCCCTTCGTCATCGGCCTCGACGTGGGCTCCGGCGGCACCCGCGCCGCCGTGTACGACGCGACCGGGCGCGAGGTCGGCAAGCGCCACCACAAGGAGCCGCACACCTTCACCACCGCGGCCGACGGCACCTCCACGATCGACGCGGACCTCGTCGTCGACGAGCTGCGCACATCGCTCGCGGCCGTCCTCGCCGAGCCGCTGCCCGGGCCGGTCGCCGGCATCGGCGTGGACACCTTCGCCTCCTCCCTCGTCGCGGTCGACGCCGCCGGGAAGGCCCTCACCCCCTGCATCACCTACGCGGACACCCGCTGCCGCGACCAGGTCGCAGCACTGCGCGACAAGGTCGACGCCGAGGCTCTGCACCAGCAGGTGGGCGCGCGCCTGCACTCCTCCTACACCGCGCCGCGGATCGCCTGGCTGCGGGAGACCCAGCCGGAGGTGTTCGCGAAGGCCACGCAGTACATGGCGCTCGGCGAGTACGCCGCGTTCCGCCTGCTCGGCACGCCCGTGCTCGGCACGGCGTCGGCCGCCTGGGCGGGCCTGCTGGACCGCCGCACCGGCGAGTACGCGACCGGCCTGCTCGAGGCCGCGGGCGCCGATCCCGCGACCCTCTCCGCCCCGCGCGACCCGAGCCAGGGCCAGCCCGTCGCCGGCACCGCGCTGGCGAAGGAGTTCCCGCAGCTCGAGGGCGCCACCTGGCTGCCCGTGATCGGCGACGGCCTCGCCGCGAACATGGGCGTCGGGGCGCTCGGCACCGGCACCTGGGGCATCTCGACGGCGACCTCCGGCGCGATCCGCCAGCTCGTCGAGACGGACATCGAGACCCTGCCCAGCGGCCTGTGGGCGTACCGGGTCGACGCGCGCCGCACCCTCGTGGGCTCCGCGATGAGCGACTGTGGCCGTGTGCTCGACTGGGCCCGTTTCCAGCTGGGCCTGCCCGAGGACGTCGCCGAGATCGATACCGAGCGGATCTTCTCCGCCCCCGTCTCGGAGGGCACCCCGATCGTCGTCCCGTTCTTCTCCGGCGAGCGCGGCACCAAGTGGCGCGACTCCTCCAAGGCCCTGTTCGCGAACGTCTCCGCGTCCACCACCGCGGAGGACCTCCTGCGCGGCGCGCTCGAGGGCGTGGCCCTGTCCTACCTGCGCATCGCGGACCAGATGCGGGAGCTCGGCGGGGAGCCGGAGCGGATCGTGCTCTCCGGCGGCATGACCGAGGCGATCCCCTCCTGGCTGCACCTGCTGGCCGACGCCCTCGGTTCGCCGATCGAGCACGTCGCCGTGTCCCGCTCAACCATGCGCGGGGCGGCGCTCATGGCGATCGAGGAGACCATTCCGGGCGCGCAGGTGGCCGACGCCCCCGTGCTGCGCAAGGTCGAGCCGGTCGCCGAGCACGCCGACTACTACCGTGCGCGCCTCGAGCGCTTCGAGGCCCTCGCGGACCTCGCCTGAGCGCCGTGGCGGCCCTCGACTGGCGCTTCCGGCCGGCGACGGCGCAGGACGCGCCGTGGATGGCGGAGCTGCGCGCCGAGGTCATGCGCCCGGACCTCGAGCGGCTGGGACGCTTCGACGAGCGCCGCGTGCGGGAGCGGTTCCTCACCGCCTACGTCCCCGCGCACACCCGCGTGATCGTGGCCGACGGGGGCGACGCGGGACTCGTGGCGCTCCGTCCCGACGGCGACGCCCTGTGGGTCGAGCACTTCTACCTCTCCCCGCAGGTCCAGGGGCGCGGGATCGGCGGGCAGGTGCTCGCCGCGATCCGCGCCGAGCACCCCGCGGCGCTGCTCCGCCTCGACGTGCTCCAGGGCAGCCCCGCGCGGCGCCTCTACGAGCGCAGCGGCTTCGTCCTCGAGGACGAGGACCCGGTGGACGTCTACATGGCCGCAGCGCCTCAGCGGGGCTAGCGGGGCGCGGCCGGCCCCCCCGGACGGCCCCCTGACAGCCCTTGCCCCCGTTCCGCCGCCAGCCCGCCCCCGCCCCCGCGCATGTCCGTTCGCACGCCCCCGTTCCACGAATGGAACCCAGGCGCGCAGACGGACAGCGCGAGCGCGGGCAGGACCCAGAGGCGGGGCGCGCGGGGCTCAGGGCCGCGGCAGGCGGGGCTCCTCGGCGAGGACGGCGGCGGCGAGCTCGTCGGTCGCCCCGTCGAGCAGGCCCACCAGGACGGCGACCCGCTCGCGATCGTCCTCGAGCCCGGCGGCGGCGACGATGGCCTCGGCCTGCGGGTCCGCGACCTCGTGGCCGGCCCGCACCCGGTCGGTGACCCAGGCGGTCCAGGCGGCGACGGCGGAGACCTCACCGGGCGCCTGCGCGGGACCGCCGCGCTCGGCGATCACGGGGAGAGCGCGCACGGGCAGCTTCGAGGTGCCGTCGGCCGCGATGCGGATGAGGTTGTCGGCGAGGCGCGGGTTGCGGAACCGCTCCTCGAGGGCGGCGGTGTAGGCGTCGAGCTCGTCCGCGGGGAGGTCCAGGGTGGAGCGGGCCTCGTCCCAGAGCGCCTCGACGAGGGCGCGCACCTCGGGGTGGGAGATGGCCTCGTCGACGCGCTCGGCGCCGGCGACCTGGCCGGCGTAGGCCATGAGGGTGTGGGCGCCGTTGAGCAGGCGCAGCTTGCGCAGCTCGTGGATGGACACGTCGGGCACGATCTGCACGCCCTCGGCGCGCTCCCAGGCGGGGCGGCGGCCGCGGAAGCCGTCCTCGATGACCCATTCGGTGAAGGGCTCGGTGACGACGGGGACCTGGTCGTCGAGGCCGGTCCGCTCGCGCACGAGGTCGCCGGCGCCCGCGTCGGCGGAGGGAGTGATGCGGTCGACCATCGTGGAGACGACGTCGACGTGCTCGGCGAACCAGGCCTGTGCGTCCGCGTCGAGGCAGGCGAGAACCGCCTTCCGCAGCGCCTCGCCGTTGCCGGTGAGGTTGTCGCAGGAGACCAGTGCGATCGGCTCCTCGACACCGGCCCCGCGGCGGGCCTCGAGGGCGAGCGCGAGGCGGGCGGGGGCGGAGGTCGCGGGGTCGGTGCCGGCGACGTAGCCCTTCTCGGTGATGGTGAGGGTGACGACGGCGGTGAGCGGGTCCGCGACGAGGCGCTTCAGGGCGTCGACGTCATCGGCGGCGTAGGCCTCGTCGATGACGTCGATCAGCTCGACCTCGTCCTCCTCGGGGCCGCGCACCACGAGCCCGTACTTCCCGCCCTGGGCGTTCAGCGCGTCCGCCATGGCGGCGGTGCGTCCGGTGACGACGCTGACGCCCCAGCCGCCCGCCCGCTGGGTCGCGAGGAGGGTGTGGGAGCGGGCGAAGTTGCCGATGCCGAGGTGGACGAGGCGGCCGTCGAGGGCGCGGGGGTCGGTGCTCATGGGTGGTGCTCCTCGGAGGGTCAGGCGTCGGCGTCGAGCTTGAAGACCTGGCTCGGCTGCCGGGTGGGCAGGGTCGTGGCGAGCGCCGCGGCGTCCTCCTCGCGCAGGCGGTGCTCGGCGACGAGTCCGGCGAGGTGGTGCGCGTCGAGCCGGCGGGACATGTCGTGCCGCGCGGGGATCGAGCAGAAGGCCCGCGTGTCGTCGATGAACCCGCTGGTCCGGCTGTAGCCGATGGTCTCGGACACGGCGCGACGGTAGCGCAGGATCGCGTCCGGCGCATCGATGAACCACCAGGGGGCGCCCGCGTACACGGAGGGGTAGAAGCCGGCGAGCGGGGCGATCTCGCGGGAGAAGACGGTCTCGTCGATCGTGAACAGGACGACCCGGAAGTTCGGGTCCAGTCCCACGTCGTTGAGCATCGGGGCGACGCCGTGCACGAAGTCGACGGCGTGCGGGATGTCGGCGCCGACGTCGGCCCCGAACGTCTCGAAGGTCGCCTGCGAATGGTTGCGGTACACGGCCGGGTGCAGGGTCATGACCAGGCCGTCCTCGGCCGCGAGCCGGGCCTGGTCGGCGAGCAGGTGGCGGCGCAGGGCGACCGCGTCGGCGGCGGCGATGCTGCCCTCGCGGGCGGCCGTGTAGAGGCGGCGGGCGTCGGCCGCGTCGAGCCGCTCGGTGCCGACGTCGGTGTGCGCGTGGTCCGAGGAGACGGCGCCGTGCTCGCGGAAGTACAGCCGACGGGCACGCATCGCGGCGAGGTGGCCGTCGTAGGTGCCGGCGTCGACCCCGGCGGCCTCGCCGAGGGCGTCGGTGAGGGTGCGGAAGTCCGCGCGGGCCGGCTCGAGGTACTTGTCCGGGCGGAAGGTGGGGGCGACGCGGCCGGTGAAGGAGGGGTCCGCGGCGAGCGCGTCGTGCGGGGCGAGGTCGTCGACGGGGTCGTCGGTCGTCGCGAGCACCTGGATGCGGAACTGGTCGAAGAGGGCGCGGGGGCGGAAGGCGGGCTGCGCGAGCTTCTCGGCGATCGCGTCGTACATGCCCTCCGCGGTGGCCGGGGAGAGCACGGTGTCCAGGCCGAACACCTCGTGGAACTCGTGCTCCATCCAGTACCGCGAGGGGGTGCCGGCGTAGGCGTGCCAGTGCTCGGCGAGCAGCCGCCAGGCCGCGCGGGAGTCCGTCTCCTCGAGCGGGCCGCGGCCCACGCCGAGGTCCGCGAGGTCGACGCCGCGGGCGTGCAGCAGCCGGGTGACGTAGTGGTCCGGGGTGATGAACAGGGAGGTGGGGTCCCGGAAGGGCTCGTCGTCGAGCAGCAGGCGCGGGTCCACGTGCCCGTGGGGGGAGACGATCGGCTGCTCGCGCATGGACCCGTAGAGGCTCCGGGCGATGTCGCGGATCGCCGGGTCCGCGGGCAGCAGGCGATCGGGGTGGGGCACGTAGGCGTCGTCGCTCATGGGGCCCATGATGGGTGGGCGTCCCGGCGCGGGCGCATCTGTTGTCGCAGGTTGCCGGACCCTCAGCGGGGGGCGCGGGGCCCGGTGGAGGCGCGGGGCACGAGCCGCACGGGCAGCGCCCCCTCCACGGGGGTGCGGTGCGCGGAGGGGTTCTCGATGCGGCGGATCAGCCGTTCGACGGCCGCCCGGCCCTGCGCGCGCTTGGGGGTGACGAGGGTGGTGAGGCCGCCGCCGATGAACCGGGTGAGCGGGATGTCGTCGTGCCCCATGACGGAGAGATCGCCGGGCACGGTCACGCCGGCGCGCAGGGCGGAGACGAGGAAGCCGACCGCGATGAGGTCGTTGTAGCAGATCACCGCGTCGGTGAGCTCCTTGATCTCCGCGAAGGCGAGCTCGCCGCCGGTCGCGGTGGGCGGGTAGGGGCCGTGGCGGTGCACGCTGAGCCCGTGCGCCTTGCCGACGGCGCGGGCGGCGCGCCAGCGCTCGCCGTCGGACCACGAGTTCACGGGGCCGGCGACGTAGGTGACGGAGCGCATGCCCTGCTCGACGAGGTGCGCCATCGCCTGGGTCATGCCGTGCTCGTAGTCCGGGGTGACGGAGTCCAGGCCGGCGACGCGGCGGTTGAGGACCACGGAGGGGAGGCGCTTGGTGAGGTGGTTCAACGTCGCGTCGGAGAGCCGGGAGCCGGAGAGGACGACGCCGTCCACGACGTCGACGGCGCTCTCGAGGCTCGCCTTCTCGCGCTCCTCGTCCTCGACGCTGTCCAGGAGCAGCAGCAGGTAGCCGTGCTCCTGCGCGGCCTCCTGCATGCCGGAGACGAGCTCCGCGAAGTAAGGGTTGGTGAGGTCCGGGATCTCGATGCCGAGCCGCTGGTGGCGGTGCGCGCGCTCCTGCGCGGCGGGGGCGCTGGTGCGGTAGCCGAGCTCCTTCGCGGCGGCCATGACCTTCGCGTGGGTCGCGGCGCTGACGCGGCCGGGGCGGGAGAAGGCGCGGGAGACGGTCGACGGCGCCACCTCGGCCGCTCGGGCCACGTCGTAGATGGTCACGCGCTCGTCGTCCACCCTGCATCTCCTCCTGGTCCTCGGCGACCGGGCCGCCGGGGGCCCGCCCCTACGGTACTGCCCAGGGCGTTCCTCAGTGCGCGGCGCCCAGCTCGATGAGCAGCACGCCGAGCACGATGAGGCCCATGCCGAGCGCCATGACGCGGTTCAGCGCCTCTCCGAACAGCAGCCGTGAGGCGAGGGCGGTGAGCACGATCCCGGCCGCGGTCCACACGCCGTAGGCGACGCCGAGCGGGAGGCCGTGGGCGAGCGCGGCGGAGAGCAGGCCGAAGGCGAGCAGGTAGGCGACGCCGACGACCGCGTAGAGGGCACGGCGCCCGGTCGCGGCGACCCGCAGGGTGAGGGTGCCGGTGACCTCGGCGAGGATCGCGCCGGCGAGCAGCAGGGCGCTCATCGGGGGTCCTCCTGGTGCGGGTCGACGACGGGGATCTCCGACGTCGCCGTCGCGAGCGCGGCGGCAGGCCCCGGCGCGGTCGTCCCGGTGGCGTGGGCGCGCTGGGAGCCGATCTCGACGACCATCACCCCGGCCGCGACGAGCAGGATGCCGAGGCCCATGAGCCCGGTGAGCGGCTCGGCGAACAGGAGCGTGGACAGCACGGACGTGAGCACCACCCCGCTCGCGCCCCACACCCCGTAGGCGACGCCGAGCGGCATCCCGCGCCGCAGCACGAGCGCGAGCAGGCTGAATGAGGAGAGGTAGCCCGCCACGACCAGCACGTACAGCGCGGGGTGGGTGAGGGCGGCCTTGAGGGAGAGGCTCGCGGTCACCTCGCTGAGGATCGCGCCGACCAGGAGCAGCCAGGGCATGGGGACATCCTCCTCTGTCCCTGGCGGTCGAGGGCCGCCGATCCCGGACCGCCGGCGCGGGGGGTTCCGACGAGCGCCCTCACCGATGCCTTCGAGACCGGTCATTCGTGCCTACTGCGATGAGCAGGCGATGTGAGCCCTGGACACGTGCCACGACGCTGCGCCTCGAGAAGTGTTCCGCCAGGTCCAGACCCTGGAGCATATTCTGGCGCATCAGCGGGATATCGACCCTGCTGCGACGGCAGGCGGTCCCGCCGGCGAGGTGTCGCGCTGGGGGATGCCGGGGCACGACACCGGTCTGTTCCCGATGGCGATCGTCGGGATCGACAGCGGCACCGAGAGGCTCAGCCGGGGTGCGACAGCGATGCCAAGGCTGCGCGCACTCGCACATCGGCGTCATCAGCCACCTCGCGGACATCGTCGCTTTCGCTGAGCTGGACCATGACTTTCGGATCCATCGCGTCGACGATGCTGTGCACGCCGTCGCCCCCGCCGCGGACGATGACGTTGCACGGCAGGAGGACGCCGAGCTGAGGCTCTGCGGCGAGTGCTCGTCGGGCCAGCCCGGGGTTGCAGGCGCCGAGGATGACGTAGTCGCCGACCTCCTCGGCCGCGGCGGCATCGAGCTTCTTCTCGAGCGAGGCGCGCATGTCGATCTCAGTGATGATCCCGAACCCCTGCTCGGACAGTGCCGCACGGACGGACTCGACGGCCTGCGCATACGGCAGGTCGAGGGTGAGGTGGTGCGTGGAGGTCATGGCATGCTCCTTCGGATCGCCGTCGTATGTCCTGATCCCTCCAGGATCTGGTATCTCAGGCCAGGGTCAGGAAGAGTTTCTCGAGCTCCTTGCGGTCCAGTTCCTGGGTCGGGCTGGTCATGCACTGCTCCATGCCGCTGGCGATGATGGCGAAGCCGGCGCGGTCCAGCGCCTTGGAGACGGCGGAGAGCTGGGTGACGACGTCCTTGCAGTCCTTGCCCTCCTCGAGCATGCGGGTGACCGCGGCGAGCTGCCCCTGGGCACGCTTGAGGCGGTGGACGACAGGGATCATGTCATCGGCGTTCAGTTCCATGGCGTTCTCCTCGAGAGCCGGGGTGCTCCCGTCACCCTATACCCCCAGGGGTGTCTTGTATACCCCTGGGGGTTTATGAGAGTCTGCGTCGCAGAGGCGATCGTTCGCCTGCCGTCGACGAGCTCCGTCGTCGGTTCTTCGATGCCCGGGAGGAAGTCGTCATGTCCGAGATCACCGTTGCCGAGGTGGACGTCCGTCGCGTCCGCGACCAGATCGTTGATGTCCGCGAGGACGGAGAGGTCACCGAGGGGATGATCCCCGGAGCGATCCACATCCCGCTGGGCCAGCTGGCCGCTCGAGTGGGCGAGCTGGACCGGGAGCGGCCCGTGGTCACGGTGTGCCGCAGCGGCAAGCGCAGCGCCCTCGCAGCCGAGGAGCTCTCCGGGGCGGGATTCCGAGCCGACACCATGGGCGGCGGCATGACCGCCTGGCAGGCTGCCGGCCTGCCGACCTCCTGACGCCCCACCCCGAAAGGGAGGTCCTCGTGACGTTCACCCTCGTCCTGACCCTTGTGCTGGGCATCCTGATCGGCGTCTCCCTCGGCCTGCTCGGGGGTGGCGGCTCGATCCTGACGGTCCCGATCCTCACCTATGTGGCCGGCCTGCCCCCGAGGGAAGCGATCACCGCCTCGCTGTTCGTCGTCGGGGTCACCTCGGCGGTCAGCGCCGTGAACCATGCCCGCGCCGGCAGGGTGCGCTGGCGTACCGGGCTGATCTTCGGCACGGCAGGGATGGTCGGCGCCTTCGGCGGCGGGGTCCTCGGCGGCCACGTCCCGGGCACCGTGCTGATGATCGCCTTTGCCCTCGTGATGGTCGCGGCCTCGATCGCGATGCTCCGTGGACGGAGGGGCACTCACGCGGGAGGTCCCCCCAGGAGCGAGGTGCCGATGGTGAAGATCGTCGTCGAAGGCCTCGCCGTCGGACTCGTCACAGGTCTGGTCGGCGCGGGGGGCGGGTTCCTCATCGTCCCCGCCCTGGCATTGCTGGGCGGACTGCCGATGCCCGTGGCGGTGGGCACCTCACTGCTGGTGATCGCCATCAATGCTTTCGCGGGCCTCGCCGGACACCTCACCTCGGTCCCGCTGGACTGGGCCCTGGTGGGCGGGATGACCATCGCGGCGAGCATCGGCTCCCTGGCCGGGGCGCGACTGGCCGGGCGGATCCCCGAACAGACCCTGCGGAAGAGCTTCGGGCTCTTCGTCCTGGTGATGGGAGCGTTCGTCCTGGCCCAGGAGCTGCCGGGGAACGCCGGCACCATCACCGGCACAGTGGCGGCGCTTCTCGCTCTCGCGGCCGCCGGCTGCTGGTTCCTCCTGCCGAGCTGCCCCCTTCGCACAGCACGGAAGGATGCATAAGCATCCCCGCCGCCGACGCACCCGGGAGGGTCTATGCGCTGACGGAGACGACCTTCGGCGCCGCGATCCGGTCACACGAGCTGGTCGTGGTGGATTTCTGGGCCTCATGGTGCGCCCAGTGCCGGCGCTTCGCCCCTGTGTTCGCCGCTGTCGCCGCCGAGCATCCGGAGGTGCTGTTCGTCTCCGTGGATACCGAGGTGGAACCCGGCCTGGCTGCTGCCGCACAGGTGCGAGCCCTGCCCATGCTGATGATTTTCCGTGACGGACTGCTGGTGCAGACCCATCAGGGCGGGCTGTGCGCCTCCCGCCTGAGCAGGGCGCTCCAGGCGGCGCAGACCCTGGACGGGGGCCACGTCGCAGCACGGTCCCGTGACGCGGGTCGGCGGTGACGCCTCGCGCCGTCAACGCCCTGGCCGGCACGACCTGGGGCAGGAGCGGGCCGTAATGCCGCCGCTGACCGCCAAGGAGTTCGGGCTGGAGCAGTACTCCGGCGCGCTGACCTGCATCCTCGCCTTCGGCCTGGCAGAAGCCGGGGTGGACCACCTCGCTGACTCCCTCAGTGACCGCCACATCCGGTCTGATAGTCGCCCTGCGCGAACGACACCACGCCCATCTCCCCACCCTCGCATTGCATACCCCCATGGGTATCCGATACCCTTGGGGGTATCGAACGGCCGTCGTCCCACTCATCACACAGGAGGATCCATGCTTCTCGAACGCATCTACGACGAAGACCTGTCCCAGGCCAGCTACTTCATCGGCTGCCAGGCGAAGAACGAGGCCCTGGTGGTCGATCCGCGGCGCGACATCCAGGTCTACCTGGACCTCGCCGCGCACCACGGGATGACCATCACCGCGGTCACCGAGACCCACATCCACGCCGACTTCCTCTCGGGCACCCGGGAGCTGGCTGCCGCGACCGGCGCGACCCCGTACGTCTCCGGTGAGGGCGGCGAGGACTGGACCTACGGCTTCGAGGCCGAGCTCCTCCACGACCGCGACACGATCCGGCTGGGCAACACCACCGTCACCGCCCGCCACACGCCGGGCCATACCCCGGAGCACCTCTCCTACCTGGTCACCGACGGCGCCTTCACCGACGAGCCCGGCTACTACCTCACCGGCGACTTCGTCTTCTCCGGGGACCTGGGCCGTCCGGACCTGCTGGACGAGGCCGCCGGCATGGAGGACACCCGCTTCGAGGGCGCCCAGCAGCTGTTCGCCTCCCTGAAGAGCGCCTTCATCTCCCTGCCCGACCATGTGCAGGTCTTCCCCGGCCACGGAGCCGGCTCGGCCTGCGGCAAGGCGCTCGGTGCGCTGCCCTCGACGACCGTCGGCTACGAGCGGAAGTTCGCCTGGTGGGCGCCCTACCTCGAGCGCGACGACCAGCAGGGCTTCATCGACGAGCTGCTGGACGGCCAGCCCGACGCCCACGCCTACTTCGCCCGGATGAAGCGCCAGAACAAGCAGGGACCCGCCCTCCTCGGCGATCGCCCCTCGCCGCGAGTCGTCGGCGCAGAAGAGCTCACCTGCGGGCTCGAGGACGGCACCTACGCCCTCATCGACACCCGTCCCGTGGACCAGGTCCATGCCGGGACCGTGCCCGGTGCGCTGACCATCCCCTCGCTCGGCAAGGCCGCCACCCACATCGGCTGGGCCTTCGACCCCGAGACCGACGACGCCGAGCTCGTCGTCCTCGCCGAGAGCGCCGACGCGGCCGCCGAGTACGGCGACCACTTCGTGCGCGTCGGCGTGGACTCCTTGACCGGCTTCGTGAGCTCCCTCGAGGGACTGCCGACGACGGTCCCGGCGGTCGTCACCCCGGCCGACCTCGAGGAACTGCGCGCCGAGGACGCCACCGCCCTGCTGCTGGATGTGCGGAACCGCGGCGAGCACGCGGCCGGGACCGTCCCTGGCGCAGAGCAGCTCTCGGCGGGGAAGGTGCTCTTCCACCAGGACGACCTGCCCGACCGTGAAGCGGGTCGCCTGATCACGTTCTGCCAGTCCGGACTGCGCAATGCGGTGGCCGCCTCCGCCCTGCGCCGCGCCGGCTACGACGTCGTCGAGCTCGACGGCAGCTACGCCGCCTGGTCCCGCTGGACCGTGCAGCAGCACGACCTCACCACCGCCGCGGAGGATGCCCGATGACCGCCGCCCCCACCCCGCGCACGGTCTCACCGGCCGAGCTCACCCAGCGCCTCACCGAGGACCCCGAGCTCATGGTGGTCGACGTCCGCACACCGGGCGAGTTCGAGACCACCCACATCCGCGGCTCCTACAACGTGCCCCTGGACCTGCTCACCGAGCACACCGCCGACCTCGCCGAACGCCTGCACGACCATGTGGTGCTCGTGTGCCAGTCCGGCGCGCGCGCGAGCAAGGCCTGCTCGGCGCTGCACGAGGCCGGCTTCGTCACCGTAGACGTTCTCGAAGGCGGCATCGCCGCCTACCAGGCGGCCGGCGGCACCGTCGTGGGCCGTGGCTCCCGTTGGGCGATGGACCGTCAGGTACGCATGACCGCCGGCTCCCTGGTTCTGCTCGGCACCCTGGCCGGTCAGCTCCTCCACCCCCGCCTGGGCCTGCTCGCCGGCGCCATCGGCGCGGGCCTGACCTACTCCGCCCTGAGCGACTCGTGCGCCATGGCCTCCGTCCTGTCGAAGATGCCGTGGAACCGCACTGCACCGGACCCGTCCCTCGCCGCGCTCTTCGAGCAGCCGCTGACTCCGACCGCCTGACCCCTCTCTCGCACCCTCAAGGAGATCATCATGTGCCGAGCCACCACCTGCCCCACCTGCGGAAAGACCACCTGGGCCGGCTGCGGCCAGCATATCGACCAGGTCATGAAGAACGTCCCCCAGCGCGACCGCTGCGAAGGGCACAGCAGCGAGGAGCCCCGCGGAGGGTTCTTCGCGCGCCTGCTCGGTCGTTGATCCCGCCGAGCACCGGAGCCCTCCACGAGCACGGGACTGATGCGCGATCAGGTGACCTGATCGCGCATCAGTCCTCGGCCAGAAGACACTGCCGGGGGAACCCAGGATGACCTGCCGAGCTGTCGAGCACCGTCCCCGCGGCTCTCCACGCATCGGCCTCACGTGTCGGGCAGCCGCCCCGGTACGCTCCGCTGATGGGTTCGTCGACGTCTCCCATCCCTGTCGTCCTCATCGTGGGTCCGCAGGCGTCGGGCAAGAGCACCGTGGCGCGCGCCCTCGTCGCCTCACTCCGCGAACGGGACGAGCGTGTCGCCCTCGTCGAGCTGGACGAGATCGCGGGCATGGCGCTGCCGACGCTTCCGAGCTGGGACGTCGCAGCCCGGATCTTCGCCACCGTCATCGGCGAGTGGGCCCGAGCCGATGTGACCTGCGTGGTCGCCGAGGGCATCGTCAGTCGTAGCGAGATCGACCTGGTCACTGCCCGGGCGCCGGAGCCCGCTGCGATCATGACGATCGCGATGACGACCTCTCTCGACGCCGCCACGCCCCGGGCCCTCGCCGATCCCACCCGGGGCATCTCTCGCGACGAGAGATGGCTGGCAGACCGCTATGACGAGTGGCGACGCGAACGAGCCCTCATCGACGAGGACCTCACGCTGGACATGGGGAGCCTCTCCGTGCAGGAGGGCGTCGCCCGTGCCGTGGCGGCCATCGATGCCAAGCGCCCCGAACTGCTCGACCAGTCGCGACACCACGGCACAGCGCCTGGTCCTGCCGCTGCGCGACGGGCTTCTGGACGCACGGTCGGCCGGCTGTCAGCAGCGGCGCGCAGCCGCTACGCCGACCTCCTGAGCCGCCTATCCCGCTGAGAACTCGCCCTCCGGCCTTCAGCCAGGCGGCGCGGGCGCCCAGCGGGCGATCTGCGCGGCGAGGTGGCCGGCGCCGTAGCCGTTGTCGATGTTGACCACGCCGATGCCGGGGGCGCAGGCGGAGAGCATCGTGGTGAGCGCGGCGCGGCCGCCCTCGGCGACGCCGTAGCCCACGGAGGTGGGCAGGGCGACGACGGGCGCGGCGATCTGGCCGGCGACGACGGTGGGCAGCGCCCCGTCCATGCCGGCGGCGACGACCACGCAGGCCGCCTCGCGCAGCTCCGGCAGGCGCGCGACGAGCCGGTGCAGGCCGGCGATGCCGATGTCCGCGATGAGGCGGGTGGGGCGGCCCAGGTGGCGGGCGGTGAGCTCCGCCTCGCGGGCCACGGGCAGGTCGCTCGTGCCGGCGCAGGCGACGATCACGAGACCGCCGCTCGGCGCGGGCGGCTCGGCGGGCCAGGCGAGGAACCGGGCGACCGGGTCGTGATGGGCTCCGGGGAGGGCGGCGAGCACGGCGGCGGCGCGCGCGGCGTCGGCCCGGGTGAACAGCACGGGGCCCAGGTCCTCGCGGCCCGCGGCGGCGAGGCGCGCGTACTCCCCGGCGATCGCGGCGACCTGCTCGACGCTCTTCGCGTCGCACAGCACCGCCTCGGGGGCGCCGCGGCGGGAGGCGCGATCGAGGTCGAGCTCGAGCATCCCGTCGATGCGGCCGTCGGCCCCGTCGGCCCCACCGGAACCGTCGGCCCCGCTCCCCCGGTCAGGCATCGTCCCGCCGCACGACCTGCAGCGCGAACAGGCCCGAGCGGATGCCCTCGAGGTCGATCGTGACGTGGCGGAACCCGGCGGAGCGGCCGGCGGCGACGAGGGCGGCGCGGACGGCGGGCTCGACGGCGCGGGGCAGCTCGCCGGTGGGCAGCTCGATGCGGGCCACGTCGCCGTGGTGGCGCACGCGGCAGTCGCTGAAGCCGGCGTCGAACACGGCGTCCTCGAGCTCGTCGATCTGGCGCAGCTTCTCCGGGGTGACGGCCTGGCCGAAGGGGATCCGGGAAGAGAGGCAGGGGGCGGCGGGCTTGTCCGCGACGCTCAGCGAGAGGCCGCGCGCCACGTCCCTCACCTGGGCCTTCGTCATACCGGCGGTCGCGAGGGGGCGCAGCACCCGGTGGCGGGTGGCGGCACCGGCGCCGGGGCGGTCGTGGCGGGTGGCGTCGTCCGCGTTCTCGCCGTAGGCGACGGCGTCCAGCGCGTGGGCGGCGACGATCTCCTCGTCGATGCGGGTGAACAGCTCGTCCTTGCAATGGAAACACCGAGCGGCGTCGTTCTTCGCGTACTCGGGGTTGTCCATCTCCGCGGTCGCGATCTCGACGACCTCCGCGCCGATCTCCTGCGCGGTGCGCAGGGCGAGGCGGTGCTCGCGGCGGGCGAGGGACGCGGAGACGCCCAGCAGCGCGACCACGTTCTCGCTGCCCAGGGCGCGCACGGCGAGGGCGAGCAGGGTCGCGGAGTCCACGCCGCCGGAGTAGGCGACGCCGAGGCGGCGCACGCCGCAGAGCTGCGCGGCGACGTCGTCCGCGAGGGTGAGCGCCTCGCCGGTGAGCGCGTCCGGGGTGAGGGTCGGGGCGGTGGTCGCGGCGGCGCTCACACGCCCTCCTTCTCCGATGCGAGACGGAACAGGACCTCACCCGCGTGGTCGATGACGAGCGTCTCCGGATCCTCGCGCAGGGCGTCGAGGTCCAGGGCGGCCGGATCCTGGTAGAGCACGTTGTGCGCGGCGCACTCCTCCGCACTGATGGAGGTCGCGAAGTAGCGGTTCACGCGCTGCTTCTCCTCCCCCGTCTCCGGGTCGTAGGTGCCCAGGCCCGTCACGTGCGTGGAGTGCGCGAGCTCGCCCCAGGGGTGGCCGGCGAAGCGGTCCCATTGCTTCGTGAAGTACTCGATGTTGTGGTAGCCGATCTCGCGGATCCCCGGGTGCATGGCGGCGACCTCGGTGATGTGCGGGGCGTAGATGATGACGTCGCCGCCGTCGGCGCACACGGGCTCGGACTTGTAGAAGCCC
The DNA here is from genome assembly GCF_039526185.1 of Brachybacterium rhamnosum. Classification (NCBI taxonomy): domain Bacteria; kingdom Bacillati; phylum Actinomycetota; class Actinomycetes; order Micrococcales; family Dermabacteraceae; genus Brachybacterium; species Brachybacterium rhamnosum. The sequence continues at coordinate 696,933 of NZ_BAAAIS010000002.1, read as the reverse complement.
TTCGCGCCGGTCCACATGTCGTCGTACATCTCCGGCACGATCGCGACGATCCGCCGGTACGGCTTCTCGACGTAGGTGATGTGGGTCTGCGCGGAGATCTTCGCGCACGCGGCCCACGCGGCCTGCGGGTCGCCGAAGGCGATCGCGCCGAGATCCGCCCCGCCCTCCTTCACGTCCATCGTGAAGGCGAGCTTCTCCGCCTGGATGAGCTCGCTCGCGGCGTCGATCAGCTGGCGCACGGGTGTAATGCCGAGGGTGCCGATGATGCGGCTCGCGGTGATGAGCGCCCCCACCCAGTGGGAGATGTCGATGACGTCGTGCACGGAACAGCCGGGGAAGAAGTACTTGTTGCCGCCGGAGAAGCCGACGACCTCGTGCGGGAACACGGGACCCACGATGAGGTTGACGTCGGACTCGGCGACGAGCCGGTTGATCTGCACGCGCATGGGGACGTCGGTGAGCAGGCCCCCGGTGAGCTCGGCGATGCGCTCCGCGGGGATCTCCCCGAGGTCCGCGATCTGCGCGGGGTCGTGCCAGGCGTGGTTGACGACCTCCCAGCCGGGGTAGGTCGCCGCGGCGCCGCGCTCGGTGGAGCCGAGCAGCACGTCGATCGCCTCCGAGCTCATGGCGGCGTGGGTGCCGAGCGCGATGAGCACGGTGACGGAGGCGGCGCGGCCGGCGAGCGCCTCGTGGATCGCGGGCAGGACGAGCGGCAGCGGCACGGAGCGGGTGCCGTCCGGGATGATCAGGCAGACGCTCTTGCCGTCGAGGTCCTGACCGGCGAGCTGCTCGGCGACGAAGCCGCGGATCCCCTCCGGTGTGAGGGTGCCCTCGGGGCCGCCCAGGAGCGCCGCGCGCTCGGCGAGCCCCTCGGGGATCGGCTGGATCGGCGGGATCGTCACGCTGGGCTCGCTCATCCCCCCATGATGCTCTGACGCGCCTGATCAGGACAAGGTTGACCGGGTGTTGCCATGCCCCGCCCCCTGGCGCTCCGCGAGCATCGGTGCCCAGGGTTCCCCCGGAGGCCTCGGTGCAGGAGCACCGGTCGCTGACCGGTCGGCTCAGTCGACGAGATCGGCGCAGTCGATGCAGGTCGTCGCCTCGGGGCGCACCGCGAGGCGGGCCGGGGCGATCGGCTTTCCACAGCGGGCGCAGCGGCCGTCCTCTCCGCGGCGCAGCCGCTCCTGCGCCTCGTCGATCCCGGCGAGCGCGTCGAGGCGGGCGAGGCGCAGCCCCTCGAGGCGCGACCACTGCGCCGAGAGCGGCACCCCGTCGGGATCGTGCTCGTCGTCGTCCGCCTCGCCCTCGCGGGTGCGGCGCAGCGCGACGAGCTCCTGCTCGATCTCCTCGAGCTGCGCGCGCGCTGCAGCCCGCCGCTCCGCGAGCTGCGCGGCCCGGTCACCGGGCGGCACGAGATCCTGCTGGGAAGACTCCATCACCCCATGGTGCCCCGTTGGCCGGACAAAGGCCCGTCCTGCCGTGACCCGATGAACGACGCCACCGCCCCGACCGTCTCGCTGCGGCTGCTCGCTCCCCGCGATGGGAACCGTGAGGAGCTGATCGTCCTCCTCTCCTCGAACAGCTTCCCGTACCACGTCACGGCGCGTCGGAGCCGCGAAGCGACAGCTCATCAGCGAGCTCTTCCGCCGCAGCGAGGACGGGACCGGCATCCGACCGCACAGCGTGGAGATCACCATCGTCGAGACGCCGAAGGTCAACTGGGGGATCCGTGGGATGAACGCACAGGACCTCTCACTCGGGTGCACCGTGGAGCTCTGAGCACGATCCCGGTGACGAGTCCCGCCGGTGGCGCGGCGCCGCCCATCGTGGTGTGATCGGCCGATGTCCACCTCCCGGCACGTCGGCGTCCACGGGATCTGGCGTGTCGCTGGATCGCGGAGGTCGAGGTGCAAGGACGCCTGGCCTCGACATCGCCCACGAGGACCTCGCCGGGGTGACGCTCTTCGAGGCAGGCACCTTCACCGGCGTCTCGCCCCGGGTCCTTGAGGCGCTGCGGCTCCTCCCCGGCGAGTTCCGCCGCTGAGGTCCGGGCAGGGTCACTCCGATCCACCTCTCCACCACCGAAGGTCTCGGCTCTGTCTCGGCGGCGGGATCCGCTCGTCCGCTCCGCCCGGTTCCCGCTACCTTGTCCCGAATGGACGGGCCGCAGACGCCGCCGGTCCTGTTCCGTGCGCGCCGCACGGGTCCCCGAGCAGAACTGGAGGCAGAGCCATGAGCGATCCCGACTCCGGGCTGATGCCCGTCGGCCTCTCCACACCGTGGGACCCCTCGATGCTCGTGCTGCTGCTGATCTTCGTGCTCGGCGCGCTCGTCATCGTCGCCGTCGCGGTGATGAACCGGCATGGCGGTCCGACGAGGCAGGTGATGCCGACGGACCCGACGCCGGATCCTGCCCTGATCGCGCACCAGCAGCCTCCCGCACCGAGCACCCTCCCCGAACCGGCCCCGGAGCAGGCCCTCCGCGATTAGGCTCTGACGATGGAATACACCGGACTCGGCGGGTACGAGGTGCTCATCATCCTGCTCCCCCTGCTCGCCTACGCGGTGGGGCTCGCGATCTTCTTCGTCATCCTCTACTTCGTGGTCCGCGCGGCCGTGACCTCGGGGATCCGCCGGGCCCGCGAGCACGCGGCGCCCACCACCCCGGACGCCTGACCCGCGGACCCGGCAGGACCGGGCTCCCCTGCGCTGCCGCTCAGCGGCGGCCGTCGAGCTCGTCGAACCGGAGCCAGGCGTAGCGGCAGGTGCTCGTGTGGCCGGACATGGCCGGCCTGGACTCGGGACGGCTGCCCGCTTCGTGAAGCAGTTCGCGGACCTGCGGGGCGCGCTCGCCGGCGCGGCGCGGGCCTTCGACGAGGTGGCGCGGGGCGGGTCCTTCCCCGGCCCGAGCACAGCTTCTGAGCATCCAGGCCACCCGGAGGCGGTGACACGGGCGCCGACGCGGAGGAGCATGGGCCCACCCTTCGGCGAGAGGACCTCCCATGGCACAGCGCGTGCGCGTCCAGAACTTCGGCGTCTCCCGTGACGGCATCGGCGCCGGTGCGGAGCAGACCCTCGAGCGGCCCTTCGGCCATGTCGACCCGATGCAGCTGATGGCCTGGGCCTTCACGACGGCGAGCTTCCCGGGCATGGAGAACCCGGAGGGCTCCCGCGGCATCGAGGACTACCTGACGCGGGACTTCGCGCACGGCATCGGTGCGGAGATCATGGGCCGACACAAGTTCGGCCCGCAGCGCGGAGCGTGGACCGACGACGGCTGGCGCGGCTGGTGGGGCGAGGAGCCGCCGTTCCACACCCCCGTCGTCGTGCTCACCCATCATGAGAGGGAGCCGCTGCAGGTGGGCGAGACGACCTTCCACTTCGTCAGCGGCACACCGGAGGAGGCGCTCGCCCTCGCGAGGGAGCTCGCGGGCGGGCTCGACGTGCGGATCGGCGGCGGCGTGAGCACCGTGCGGCAGTTCCTCGATGCGGATCTGATCGACGACATGCACGTGGCGATCGCCCCGCTCGAGTACGGCGAGGGGCTGAAGCTGTGGGACTCCCCGGAGGATCTCGCAGGCCGCTTCACGATCGAGAAGGTCACCGCGCCGAGCGGGGTCGAGCACTGCTTCCTCTGGCGGTGACGCGCCGGGCCGCCGCGCGTCGCCTCGCTCGTCACTCGGTTTCTCCAGTGGCGAGTGGGGGCGTCAGCCTCTCCGTTGATGGGTCCCCTCCGGCCACTGACGGTGGTCCGAGCCCGCGCTCGGGCTGATGATCGCCCGATGGCGCTCTCCGCGGCGCGCTGCCGCGGGCGCGGTCCGGGCTCAGCGCAGGGTCGCGGCGAGCTCCTGCTCGCTGAGCTCCCGATCGGCCATGACGAGCCGGATCGCCGTCGGATCCGGGTTCCCGGCGTCCGGGGCGCGGTGGCGCAGCGTGAGCCCCACCTTGCGCGCCACGGCGGCGGAGGCGGCGTTGTGCTCGAGGAGGTAGGCGACCACGGGCAGCTCGGGCCTCCGCTCCTGGGCGGCGTCCACGGCGGCGCGGGCGACCTGGGTGGCGAGGCCGCGGCCCTGCGCCTCCGGGGCGAAGCGATAGCCGAGGTTCCAGAAGGCACCGCCTCGCACCGCGCAGCCCCCGTGCCCCACGACAGTGCCGTCCTCCCGCACGACCCAGGCGCCGAGGCACTCGCGCTCCCAGTCCTCGATCCAGCGCGCGAGCGCCGCCCGGGTCGTGGCGGGGCCGGCGAAGCGGCCGCTCGGCAGGTGGGTCCAGGTGCGGGGGTCGGAGTAGATCCGGTGGAGGTCCTCGAGGTCGCCCGGCACGGGGGCGTCGAGGGTGAGTCGCGGGGAGGGCGAGGTCATGGCGCCATGGTGGCAGGGCCGTGCGACACCGGGGCAGAATGGACGCCATGACCTCGAGCCGGGAGCCCCTGCGCCTCGTGCGGGGCGCGGCCGCGGCGACGGTCACGACCGCCGTGGCGCTCACGGGTCACCTCCTGGGCGGCGGCGAGCTGCCCGCGCTGCTCGGGATCGCGATCACCTGGTGGCTCGCGGTCACCGCGTGCACCGTGCTCGCCGGCTCCCGCTTCTCCCTGCTGCGCCTGAGCGCGGCGGTGCTGGGCAGCCAGGCCCTCTTCCATGCCCTGTTCGTCGTCACCACCGGTGGCAGCGGCACGGTGACGATGGTGGACCCGCCCGGATCGCAGCTCTACCACCACCAGCACACGCTCACCACGGCCGGCACGGCCGCGAGCACGCACGCCGGGCACCTCGCCCAGATCGGCGGCACGGCCTCCACGCACGCCGCGCACGGGCTCGTCATGGACCCGCGGATGTTGCTGGGCCACGTGCTCGCCGGCCTGCTCACCACGGTGCTCCTGCACCGAGGGGAGCGCTTCCTCTTCCGCGCCTTCGGGGCCGCCCGGCGCCTGATCCGCGTACTGGGCCGCCTCCCCGCGCCTGCCGCGCCGGTGCTCGTGCCGGCCGCCCGGCCGCGCCCGGTCCCGGATCTCACGCACCTCGACCACGCCCAGCGGGCCGTCCTCTCCGAGCAGGTCCTGCGGGGTCCCCCGCTGCTCCTCGCCGCCTGAGCCCGGGCCCACGGGCCCTCCCCTCGCGCCCCCGACCCCGTGTCGCGGGTGCTGCTCGGCGGCACGCGGACGATCACGCGCGGAGCACACTCCTCCGCGCCCCGCACCGGGACCTCCCCCGGTCATCCCTGCCTGCCCCTGCCCTGCAGGTCGCCGCGCCGACGGTCCCCGTCGGCCCCACGGCCCTGCGGATGGGCGGCGACGCACCCCCAGGTGCGACGCCGACGGCGCAGAGCCCGGTGACCGCGCGAGCCCGGCCCTCACCGAAGGACTCCCATGTCTCGCACCACCCTGCCCCCGACCCTTCTCCGCTCGTCCCTCTCGCGGCGCGCGGCCCTGCTCGGCGCGCTCGCCCTCCCCCTCGCCGCCTGCAGCGCCGGCGGCTCCGACGACGCCGGCTCCGACGGCGGCGGCACCGGCTCCTCCGCCTCGGACGGCGCCACCGACGCCGTCGACACCGCGACCCTCTCCCTCGCCGACGCGTGGGTGAAAGCGGTGGAGTCCGGCATGTCCGGGCTGTTCGGCACCCTCTCCAACGCCTCGTCGAGCGCCGTGACGCTCGTGGGCGCGGCGTCCTCCGCGGCGGGCATGGTCCAGCTGCACGAGACCAACGCCGACGGCTCCGGCGGCATGAGCATGAAGGAGAGGGAGGGCGGCTTCGCGATCCCCGCGGGCGGCGAGCTGCGGCTCGAGCCGGGCGGGGACCACATCATGCTCATGGACCTCACCGCGCCCCTGCTCGCCGGGGACGCCGTGGACGTCACCCTGCACTTCGCGGGCGGCGCCGAGCTGCCCGTCACCGCGACCGTGAAGGACTTCGCGGGGGCGCAGGAGAACTACAGCCCCTCCGACGGCAGCGACGAGTGACCCGCCGCGACGCGCCTGCGCCACAGGACACCGCGGACCGCGGCCGGCGCCGGCTCCTGCTCGCCGGCACCACCGGGGCCGGGCTCGTGGGGGCCGGCGCCGCGGGGGCGCTCCTGGACCGGGCCGTCGGCCCCGCCCGCGGAGCGACCACCCCCGCCGCGCCCGCCGAGCCCGCGCTCATGGGCGCAGGGACGCTCCCCTTCCACGGCGCCCACCAGGCGGGCGTGGAGACGGAGCCGCAGGCCCACGCCACGTTCCTCGCCCTGGACCTGCGCGACGGCGTGGACCGGGACGGGGTGCTGCGCCTGCTGCGGCTGCTCACCGACGACGCCGCCCGCCTCACCGCGGGGCAGGCGCCGCTCGCGGACGTCGAGCCGGAGATGGTCACCGCCCCGGCCCACCTCACGGTGACGGCCGGGTTCGGCCCGGGCCTGCTGCGGCGGGCGGAGCGGGAGGTGCCCTCGTGGCTCGCCCCGCTCCCGGCCTTCGACATCGACGAGCTCCAGGACGCGTTCTGCGACGGGGACCTGCTGCTGCAGGTGGGGTCCGATGACCCCGTCACCCTGTCCCACACGGTGCGGATGCTGCTGAAGGACGCTCGCTCGTTCACGACCGTGCGCTGGATCCAGCACGGGTTCCGCCGCGCGCACGGCGTGCAGCGGCCCGCGACCACGCAGCGGAACCTCTTCGGGCAGCTCGACGGCTCCGCGAACGCGGCGCTCGGCAGCGAGGACTTCTCCCGGATCGTGTGGATCCCGGAAGGTCCCTTCGCGGGCGGCACCTCGATGGTGATCCGCCGGATCCGGATGGACCTCGACACCTGGGACGAGGCCGATCGCACCGCACGGGAGGAGGCCGTGGGCACGCGCCTGGACACGGGCGCCCCGCTCACCGGGACCGAGGAGACGGATGACGCGGACTTCACCGCGCTCACCGAGAACGGCTTCTCCCGGATCGCTGAGTTCGCGCACATGCGGCGGGCGAACGGGGTGGACGACGGCGAGCACCAGGAGATCTTCCGCCGGCCGTTCCACTACGACGTGCCGCCGCCCGCGGGCTCGGACGCGATCTCCGAGGCGGGGCAGATCTTCTGCTCCTTCCAGGCGGATCTCGAGGGGCAGTTCGTGCCCATCCAGCGGCGCCTCGCGGAGCTGGACCTGCTGAACCAGTGGACCACCCCGATCGGCTCCGCGGTGTTCGCGATCCCGCCGGGCTGCGCCGAGGGCGAGTACCTGGGCCAGTCCGTGCTCGCCTGACGCCGCTCCCGCTCCACCTCCCGCCCGCCGGCCGGGGTCTCCGTGACCCGGCCGACGGGCGGGAGCCTGCCCTGCTCTCCCTCCTCCGACACGAGGTCCTGCCATGCCATCACCCCGTCCCCCTGCCCGTCCCCGCTGGTTCGTGCCGCTGCTGCTGCGGCTGCACACACTCGCCGGGATCGTGGTGGGTCCGTTCCTGATCATGGTCGCCCTGAGCGGCGCCCTCTACGCCCTGTCCACCCCGCTCGAGCGTGCGGTGTACGCGCACGAGCTCACCGCCCCCTCCGCCCGTGCGCCGCTCCCCCTCGCCGATCAGGTCGCCGCCGCCACGGCCTACGCCGGGGAGAGCGACGTGGTCGCCGTGCGCCCCGCCCCGTCACCCGGGGACACGACCCGCGTCATGCTCGCCGGGGACGGTCTCGGCGAGAGCGAGTCCCGCGGGATCTTCGTCGATCCCGGCAGCGGGGAGATCCGCGGCGATCTCACCGTGTACGGGACGAGCGGCGCGCTGCCGCTGCGCACCTGGACCGACCAGCTCCACCGGAACCTGCACCTCGGGGAGGCGGGCCGGCTGTACAGCGAGTTCGCGGCCTCCTGGCTGGGGGTGGTCGCGGTCGCGGGGATCGGCCTGTGGATCGCGCGGGCGCGCCGCCCGGCGACCCGCGCCGCGGTCACCCGGCCGCGGCTGCGCGCACCGGGGCGGCGCCGCACGCTCTCCTGGCACGCCCCCGCCGGAGTGGTGCTCGCGCTCGGCATGCTGTTCCTCTCCGCCACCGGCATCACGTGGTCCGCGCATGCGGGCGCGAACGTCACGGCCCTGCGCGGGGCGCTCGACTGGACGGCGCCCGCGGTGGACACCGCCCTGGACGGGACCGGCAGCGGATCGGGTGCCGGTGAGCACGCCGCGCACGAGGGCCACGCCGGGCACGGCGCGGGCATGGGCGACATGGACATGAGCAGCATGGGCATGGGTGACATGGCAGGGATGGACAGGGGCGAGGACTCCCCTGCGACCTACGACCGGGTGCTCGCGGCCGCGCGGCAGGCGGGCATCGGCTCCACGCAGGTGGAGATCCGCCCGTCCGAGACCCCGGGCACCGCCTGGGTGGTCCAGGAGATCCACCGCAGCTACCCCACCCAGGTGGACGCCGTCGCGATCGACCCCGCGACCCTCGAGGTCGTGGACCGGGCGGACTTCGCGGACTACCCGCTCATGGCGAAGCTCGCCCGCTGGGGCGTGGACCTGCACATGGGCACCCTGTTCGGGCTCGTCAACCAGCTGGTGGTCGCGGCCGTCGCGCTCGGCATCGCGGGGGTCGTCGTCACCGGCTACGTCATGTGGTGGCAGCGGGGCCGGGGATCGCGCCCCGGCCGCATACCCGCCCGGGGTGCGCTGCGCGCGGCGCCCTGGTGGAGCGTGCTCGCCGTCGCCGCTGTCGCCGTCGCGATCGGTCTGTTCCTCCCCATGATCGGCCTGGGCCTGCTCGCCTTCCTCGTCGTGGACCAGGTGGCCGCCCGGCTCCCGCGCGGCGCTCGCTAGGCTCGGCGCAGGGCCCGGCCGGGCCCGACGAGGGCAGGGGGATCCGATGGCGGCGCTGCACGTGCGCAGGCGGGAATCGGCCGACGGTCGCTGGGTGGTGCTCCTGCACGGGGCCGGCATGGACGGCGCCATGTTCGACGCCCAGGTCGAGGCCCTGCCGCCGGGGGTGGGAGTGCTCTGCCCGGACCTGCCCGGGCACGGGCGCTCGGCCGTCGCGGGCCCGTTCCGCTACGGCGCGGCGCTCGCGGACATCGAGGCGCTGCTCGCTCCTCTCGCCGGCGCCGACGTCACCCTCGTGGGCCAGTCGCTCGGCGGGAACCTCGCCCAGACCCTGATCGCCCGGGACCCGGCCCTCGCGCGCCGCGCCGTGCTCGTGGACTGCACGGACAACCACGGCCCGCTGCGCCGCGGCGACGTGCTCGCCCTGCGCAGCACGGGCCCGGTGCTGCGGTCGCTGCCGTGGGGCTGGACGCTCGCCGCCTCCGCGCGCGCCTGCGGCGCCGAGCCCGCCACCCGCGCCTACGTGCGGCAGCGGCTCGAGGCCATCGGCCGGGAGGCCTTCGCGGAGGTCACGGACTTCTGGCGGGAGGCGCTGACCCCGGATCCCGCCTACCGGCTCCCCGTGCCCGTGCTCGCGGTCCTCGGCGAGCGCGACCGCTCGGGGAACATCGCCACGGCCCTGCGACGCCTCGCGGAGCGGGACCCGCAGGTGCGGCTCGAGGTGGTCGCGGGCGCCGCGCACAACGCGAACCAGGACCGCCCGGCGCAGGTCTCCGCGCTCATCGAGGAGCACCTCGAGAAGGGCTGAGCGCAGCGCCGCCGGGCACGGAGGATCAGCGCACCAGCTGGGTCCTGCCGTCGGCCCCGTCGCTCAGCGCGGGATGACGGAGCGGAAGCCGCGCAGGCGCAGGCTGTTGCCCACCACGAACACGCTCGAGAACGCCATGGCGGCGCCGGCGAGCATCGGGTTCAGCAGGCCCAGCGCGGCGAGCGGGATCGCCGCGACGTTGTAGGCGAAGGCCCAGAAGAGGTTCACCTTGATGGTGCGCAGGGTGCGGCGGGAGAGGCGGATCGCGTCGACCGCGCTGCGGAGGTCGCCGCGCACGAGGGTGACGTCGGCCGCCTCGATCGCGACGTCGGTGCCGGTGCCCATCGCGAGGCCGAGGTCCGCCTGGGCGAGGGCGGGGGCGTCGTTGACGCCGTCGCCGATCATCGCGACGACCTTCCCCTCCCCCTGGAACCGGGTGATGACGTCGACCTTGTCCTCGGGGAGCACCTCGGCGACGACCTGCTCGATGCCGACCTCGGCGGCGACCTGCCGGGCGACGGCGGTGTTGTCGCCGGTGAGGAGCACGGGGGTGAGGCCCAGGTCCTTCAGGCCGCGGATCGCCTCGGCGCTCGTGGGCTTCACGGCGTCGGCGACGACGAGCAGGCCGCGGGCCGCGCCGTCCCAGGCGACGGCGACGACGGTGCGGCCCTGCGCCTCGGCGTCGGCCTTCGCGGCGGCGAGATCATCGGGGAGGCCGGCGGCGGAGGCGTCGATCAGGCTCGCGCGGCCCACGGTGACCTCGTGGCCCTCGACGGTGCCGCGCACGCCGCGGCCCTCGAGGTTCGTGAAGCCGGTGACCTCGGGCAGGGGCCCGGCCTCCTCGGCGGCGCCGGCGGCGATCGCGCGGGCGATGGGGTGCTCGGAGGCGTGCTCGAGGGCGCCCGCGCGGCGCAGCACCTCGGCGCGGTCGGTGCCGGGTGCGGTGACGACGTCGGTGAGGGTCATGCGGCCGGTGGTGACGGTGCCGGTCTTGTCGAGGACGACGGTGTCCACCGCGCGGGTGGACTCGAGCACCTCGGGGCCCTTGATGAGCACGCCCAGCTGGGCGCCGCGGCCGGTGCCGACGAGCAGGGCGGTGGGCGTGGCGAGGCCGAGGGCGCAGGGGCAGGCGATGACGAGCACGGCGACGGCGGCGGTGAAGGCGGCGCTCGCGGGGAACCCGGCGATCAGCCAGGCGCCGAGGGTGACCAGGGCGATCGCGATGACGATCGGCACGAACACGCCGGAGATGCGGTCCGCGAGGCGCTGCACCTCGGCTTTGCCGGTCTGGGCGTCCTCGACGAGCCTCGCCATGCGCGCGAGCTGGGTCTCGGAGCCGATCCGGGTCGCGCGGACCACGAGCCGGCCGCCCGCGTTGACGGTCGCGCCGGTGACGGCGTCCCCCTCCCCGACCTCGACGGGGACGGACTCGCCGGTGAGCATCGAGGCGTCCACGGCGGAGGTGCCGGAGACGACGACGCCGTCCGTCGCGATGGTCTCCCCGGGGCGCACGACGAACTCGTCGCCGACGGCGAGCTGCGCGGTGGGCACGCGCACCTCGGTGCCGTCGCGCAGCACGGCGACGTCCTTCGCGCCGAGCTCGAGCAGGGCCCGCAGGGCGGCGCCGGCCTGCCGCTTGGAGCGCTTCTCGAAGTAGCGGCCGGCGAGGATGAACAGGGTGACGCCGGCACCCACCTCGAGGTAGATGTTCCCGGCGCCGTCCGACGGCGCGATCGTGAGGGAGAAGCCGTGGGTCATGCCGGGCATGCCGGCGGTGCCGAGGAACAGTGCGTAGAGGGACCACAGGAACGCCGCGGAGGTGCCCATCGAGATGAGCGTGTCCATGGTGGCGGCGCCGTGGCGGAGGTTGGTCAGCGCGGCCTTGTGGAAGGGCCAGGCACCCCAGGTGATGACGGGGGCGGCGAGGGTGAGGGACAGCCACTGCCAGTACTCGAACTGCAGGGCGGGGATCATCGCGAGGGCGATGACGGGCACGGTGAGCACGGCCGCGCCGATGAGCCGCTGGCGCAGGGACCGCAGCTCGGGGTCCTCCGCCTCCGCGGCGTCGTCGGCCTCCGGCGCCGGGGGCGCGGGGAGGGCGGCGGTGTACCCGGCCTTCTCGACCTCGGCGACGAGCAGCTGCGGGTCGTAGCCGCTGGGCGCGGTGACCTTCGCCTTCTCGGTGGCGTAGTTGACCGTGGCGCTCACGCCGTCGAGCTTGTTGAGCTTGCGCTCGATCCGGTTCGCACAGGAGGCGCAGGTCATCCCGCCGATCTCGAGCTCGATGCCGGAGTCGGCGATGAGCGGGGCGCGGCTGTCCATGGTGCTCCTGTCCTTCTGTGCGTAGGGGTGCGGTGTGGGGTGCGAGGTCGGGGCGTGCCGAGCAGGCAGCGCCGATCAGGCGGGGACGGCGGTGTAGCCGGCTTCCTCGACGGCGCCGATGACGGCCGTGTCCTCGAGGGGCGACTCGGCGGTGACGACGAGCCTGCCGGTCTGGTGGCTCACCTGGACGTCGGTGACGCCGGGGATCTCGCCGACCTCCTCGCGCACGGACATCTCGCAGTGCCCGCAGGTCATCCCGGTCACCTGGTACTCCTGTGCAGCCATCGTGGGCCTCCTTCGACGATCATGCGGGGAACCCCTCCTGGATTCCCGCCCATGGAGCAATTTATACCCCTAGGGGGTATTGGTCAACCCGTGGGGCCCCCACCACCGGACGGGCTGGCGCGCTGGTCAGGTGGGGGTGTCACCACGCTCCAGACGTGGCGCGGAAACGAGCCGTTCGCCGTGACGCCGCCGGCGATCGATTCGCGACGGCCATGGCTCGTTTCGCGACCACTCCTGGAGCCTCGCCGCCCCACCCACCGCGCCGGCCGCACCGGCCATCCCGACCACCCTCGAGCGACGCGCGCCCCAGCCACCGGTGAGCGACACCCCGCTCCGTGGTCACCGGCGCGCGAGGGCGGCGGCGACGCCCGCGGCGGGACGCAGGTCCAGGCGCCGCAGCAGCTGCGCGTTCAGCGCCACCACCACGGTCGAGGCGGACATCAGCAGCGCCCCCACGGACATCGGCATGACGAACCCGACCGGGGCGAGCACCCCCGCGGCGAGCGGCACGGACAGCAGGTTGTAGCCCGCCGCCCACCAGAGGTTCTGGCGCATCTTGCGATAGGCGGCGCGGGAGAGCGCGATGACGGAGAGCACCGAGCGCGGGTCGGAGCTCGCGAGCACCACCCCGGCGGAGGCGATCGCGACGTCGGTCCCGGCGCCGATCGCGATGCCGACGTCCGCCCGGGCGAGGGCCGGGGCATCGTTCACGCCGTCGCCCACCATCGCGACCCTCCGCCCCTCGGCCTGGAGCGAGGCGACCGCCTGCTCCTTGTCCTCGGGGCGCACCTCGGCGAGGACCCGGTCGATCCCGAGCTCCGCGCCCACGCGCTCAGCGACGGAGCGCGCGTCACCGGTGATCATGACGACCTCGATGTCGAGGGCGTGCAGCGCCTCGACCGCCTCACGGGACTCCTCGCGCACGGCGTCGGCGAGCCGCAGGGCCCCGGCGACCTCCCCGTCCCGCAGAACGTGCAGGACGATCGCGCCCTCCTCCCGCCAGGCGGCGGTGCCGGGCAGCGGGTCGAGCCCGGACTCCTCGAGCAGGCGCGGCCCGCCCACCCGGAGTTCGTGCCCGTCCACGCGGGCGCTCACGCCGAGCGCGGGGGTCGAGCTGCGGTCGGTGCCCGCCGGGACCGCGAGGCCGTCGCGCTCGGCGCGCTCGAGGACGGCGCGGGCGAGCGGGTGCTCGCTCTCCGCCTCCGCGGCGGCCGCGAGGGCCAGCAGCTGCGGCTCGTCGAGCCCGGCGCCCGACGCCGCGAGGACCTCGGTGAGGGCGGGCTCGCCGCGGGTGAGGGTGCCGGTCTTGTCCATGAGCACGGTGTCCACGGTGCGCATCGCCTCGAGGGCGAGGCGGTCGGTGACGAGCACGCCGCCGCGGGCCGCGCGCTCGGTCGCGATGGCGACGACCAGCGGGATCGCGAGGCCCAGGGCGTGGGGGCAGGCGATGACGAGCACGGTGACCGTGCGGATCACGGCCTCGTCGGGCATGCCGAGCAGCGACCAGACGATCGCGGTGATCACGGCCGCGCCGAGAGCGAACCAGAACAGCCAGGCGGCGGCCGCGTCCGCCACGCGCTGGGCGCGCGAGGTGGAGGCCTGGGCCTCGGCGACGAGCCGGCGGATCCCGGCGAGCGCCGTGTCCTCCCCGGTCGCGGTGACCTCGATGCGCAGGTTCGAGTCCGTCGCGACGGTGCCCGCGACGACCCTGTCCCCGGCGGAGCGCTCCACGGGGCGGGACTCGCCGGTGACCATGGACTCGTCGACCTCGGCGCGGCCGCTCGCGACGCTGCCGTCGGCAGGGATCGCGGCGCCGGGCCGCACGAGGACGAGGTCACCGGGGCGCAGATCCGCGGGGCTCACGGGGACGACCCGCTCCCCCTCGATCCGCTCGGCCTCGTCGGGCAGGAGGGCGGCGAGGGAGTCGAGCGCGGAGGAGGTCTGCGCGAGGGAGCGCATCTCGATCCAGTGGCCCAGCAGCATGATGACGATGAGCAGGGCGAGCTCCCACCAGAACTCGAGCTCGTGGTGGAGCAGGCCCAGCGTGGCGCCCCAGGAGGCGAGGAACGCGACGGTGATCGCGAGCGCGATGAGCAGCATCATCCCGGGGCGACGGGCGCGCAGCTCCGAGGCGGCGCCCGTGAGGAAGGGCCGGCCACCCCAGGCGTACATCACGGTGCCGAGCAGCGGCGCGACCCAGCGCAGACCGGGCACGCCCGGGATCGTGTAGCCGAGGAGGTCCGCGAACATCGGCGAGAGGCCGACGACGGGCACCGCGAGGACGAGCATGATCCAGAACAGCCGGCGGAACCGGCCGACATGGTCGCCGTGCCCTCCGTGTCCGCCATGCCCTCCGTGCATGTCATGACCCGCATGCATGTCGTGCCCGGCGTGCATGTCATGACCGGCAGGCATGTCGTGACCTGCGTGCGAGTCGTGCTCCGCGTGCTCCGCGTGCTCCGCGTGCTCCGCGTGCTCCGCGTGCTCCGACGGCATCCTCCGCTGTGCGTCCATGCCGCGAAGCTATACCCCCTAAGGGTATTAGGGAAGGGGTGTGGGCCCGTCGACGGCGAACACGCCGCGCCTCCCCCGTCGGCTCAGCCGAGCTCGCGCGCCGTGATCTCCCGCAGCTGCGCGAGGCGACCCCATTCGTCGTCGTCCGTCCCGGCGTAGACCCGGGACAGCCGCCCGCGGCGCGGCGGCGCGGACCGTCGCCACGACCCGGCCGACGCAGGGGCGATCACCGCTGGGTGATCAGCAGCTGCTGTTCACCCAGTGGGTCACCAGACGAACAGCCCCACGAGCGCCGCGGAGAGCAGCGAGACGAGGATGCCGGCGAGCAGCATCCGCCCCACGTTGCGGGAGATGAGGTCGTTCTTCTCGCGGTCCACGAGCCCCTTGAAGGCGCCGATGATCATGCCCACCGTGGAGAGGTTCGCGAACGAGGTCAGGAAGACCGTGAGCACCGCCTGGTGGTGACGGTCGTAGCCGGCGACCTCCCCGGTGATCTGCCCCATGACGACGAACTCGTTGGTGACGAGCTTGAGGCCCATCATCTGCGAGACCTCGGTCGCGGTCGCGGGGTCCAGGCCCAGCAGCATCGCCGGGACGAAGAGCACGATCCCGAGGATCGCCTGCAGCGACAGCCCCGAGTGGATGAGGCCCAGGAGGTGGTTGACGAGCCCGGCGAGCGCGACGAACGCGATGACGTTCGCGAGCACGATGAGCACGATCTTCCCCGCGCCCAGGATCGAGTCGCCGAGGAAGGAGAAGAACGGCTCCCGCTCGGGCTTCGCGGGCTTCGACGGCCCCGTCGGCTCCGTCGGCCCCGCGTCGGAGGCGTCCGCAGCAGTGCCGACGGCGGCGCCGTCCGCCGCGGCGACGTCGGCCCCGGTCGTCGCGGCCTGCGGGGTGTCGCTCTCGACGGCGCCCACGCCGACGATCACGTCCTCCTCCGCGGGGACCTCGACGGGGAACAGCAGGCTCGCCACGAGCAGCGCGTTGATGCAGTTCAGCGGCACGGCGGTGAGCACGAACTCGCCCGGCACGAGCTGCGTGTAGGCGCCGATCAGGGCGGCGGTCACGCAGCTCATCGACATCATGGCGATCGTGACGGTGCGCTGGGCGGACATGTGCTTCAGCTGCGCGCGGGAGACGGCGAGGGCCTCCGTGTTCCCCAGGAACATCATCTCCACCGCGAAGAAGGTCTCGAAGCGCGGCTGTCGGGTCACGAAGCTGAGACCGCGGCCCACCCAGCGGATCAGCCAGGGCAGGAAGCCGATGTAGCTGAGGATGTCGAACAGCGGGACGATCAGCAGGATCGGCAGCAGGGCGCTGACCACGAAGTTCACGGGGGCGGGGTCCACGCCGGTGGGGCCCACCCAGTCCTGGAGGGCGAAGCTGATGCCCTCGTAGGCGATCGCGACGAGCCAGGCGAAGCCGTCCGCCGCGGCGCGCACGACGGCCCGGCCGACGGGGAAGCTCGTGAGGAACCAGGCGATGACGATGTTCAGCGCGACCATGAGGCCCACGGACTTCCAGCGGATGCCGCGGCGGTCCTTGGAGAACAGCCAGCCGAGGCCGAGGAACACGGCGACGCCGAGGACGTTCAGAGCGAGGTACACCGAGGCTCACTTCCCGCCGGGGCGGGGATCCGGCGGCGGCCACCCTACCCGTCGGTCGCGGACCGGGGAGGGTCTCCCTGCTCAGCCCACGAGGAGGCAGAAGGGGTGCCCCTCGGGGTCGCCCATGACGTGCAGCGGCTCATGGGGATCGGCGCTGCGATCCATGAGCAGGCGGGCGCCGAGCCGCTCCGCGCGGGCGCGCTGGGTCTCGAGCGCGGCGGCGTCCGGCACGCGGAAGTCCATGTGGAGCTGCATGGGCACCTCCTCGCTGGGCCAGGTGGAGGGGCGCAGGTCCGGCTTGCCCTGGACGGCGAGCACGCGACGATCGTCGTCGTCGAGCAGCACGATCCAGGCGGTGTCGTCGGCCTGCGGGGGCGGGGGCGCCTCGTCGCCGGGGCGGTAGTGCAGGCCCAGCAGGACCCGGTAGAACTCGGCGAGCGCGCGGGGCTCGCGGGCGTCGATCGCGGTGCAGCTGAGCACGGGGTACTGGGTCATGGGCCTCCTCGCCCGGGCTTTCCACCGTAGGCCGAGCGGTCGCCGCCCGCCATCGTCCCGCGCGCTCCCGGGCCTTACGCTCGGCGCATGCTGCTGACGGTCTGCGTGAACGGCGCCCGCAACCCCGAGGACCATCCCGCCCTGGTCGCGGATCCGGCGATCGTCGCGGCCGACGCCGCCCGCGCGATCGCCGCCGGCGCGGGCGAGGTGCACGTGCACGCGAAGCGGCCCGGCGGCCGGGACTCCCTGCGCGCGGAGGACGTCGCCCGCTGGCTCGACGCCTTCCGCGCGGCGCTGCCGGGGGTGCGGATCGGGCTGACGACGGGCGCCTGGGCGGCGGGCTCCCCCGAGGAGCGGCTCGCGCAGGTGCGGTCGTGGGAGGCGCTGCCGGATCTGGTCTCGGTGAACTGGCACGAGGAGGGGGCCGACGAGCTGGCCGATCTGCTCCTCGAGCGCGGGGTGGAGGTCGAGGCGGGGCTGTGGTCCCCGGCGGCGGCGCGCGCCTGGGCGCGGTCCCCGCTCGCCCCGGGCTGCCACCGGGCGCTCGTGGAGCTGCCGGACCTCCCCGCGGGGGAGATCCGGCCGGCGGCGGAGGCGGTGCTCGTGGAGCTCGCGGCGGCGCCGAGGCGCCCGCCGGTGCTGCTGCACGGGGAGGAGCGGTCCACGTGGACGGCGACGCTGCTGGCCCTCGAGATGGGGCTCGGTACGCGGATCGGTCTCGAGGACACGCTCACCCTGCCCGACGGCACGCGCGCCGCCTCGAACGCGGAGCTCGTGGAGCGTTGCCTGGACTTCCTCGGCATCGACCCGTCGGACATGCCCTCCTGACCTGCGACGGGGTGGATCAGATCCGCTCGGCGGGCTCCGCGGCGGGCTCCGCGGGCGCGGCCGACGGGCGCGCCGCGGTGGACGGCGCGAGGAACGCGGCGACGAGCGCCACGACGAGCGGGACCACGAGGGCGCCGCGCAGGCCCACGTGCTCGCCGAGCAGGCCCAGGGTGGGCGGGCCGACGAGGAAGGCGAGGTAGCCGATCGTGGAGGCGAGGGCCACGCGTGCGGCGGGGTTCGGGCCCGAGTCGCCGGCAGCGGAGAGCGCGAGCGGGAAGCCGAGCGAGGCGCCGAGGCCCCACAGCACGACGGCCAGCACCGCGACCGCCTGGCTGTCCACGAAGGAGATGAGCGCGAGGCCGAGGGCGGCGAAGAGGGCGCTGACCATGAGCACCCGGGACCGGCCGGCGCGCGCGACGAGCGGCCCGCCGGAGAAGCGGCCCACGGTCATCGCGGCCGCGAACAGGGCGAACACGGTCGAGCCCATGGTCGCGCCGAAGCCGTGGCCGTCCACCATGACGAGCGGCAGCCAGTCGTTGGCGGTGCCCTCGGCGAGCGCCATGGCGAGCACCACGCCGCCGATGAACAGCAGCCGCACGTCGCCCAGCAGCGCGACCTTCGGGGCGGCGGCCTGCGCCTCCCGCTCCTCGGGGGTGGTGCGGCCGGTGCCCGCGGGGATCGCCGGAGCGGCCCACAGCAGCAGACCGGCGCCGACGACGGCGGTGAGGCCCAGGTGGGCGATGACGGGGAAGCTCACGGCGTTGGCGAGGATGCCGAGGCCCGCGCCGATCACGGTGCCGAGGCTGAAGGAGCCGTGCAGGGCGGGGAGGAAGGAGCGCCCGCCGAGGCGCTCGACCTCCGCTCCCTCGACGTTCATGGCGACCTCGCCGCCGCCCACGCCGGCGCCGAACACGGCGAGCCCGGCGCCGGTGAGCAAGGGCAGACCGGTCACGGCGCCGAGGGCGATGATCGGCAGGGCGATCACGACGAGCGCGGAGCCCGTGAGCGCGACCGGGCGGGTGCCCAGCCGCATGACGAGCGGCCCGGAGGAGAGGATCCCGGCCATCGAGCCGAGCGAGAGCCCGAAGAGCACCAGTCCCATCTGGGCGGTCGAGGCGCCGAGCAGGTCCCGCACCTCCGGGGTGCGGGTCACCCAGGCGGCGAGGGACAGCCCGGGCAGCAGGAAGAGCGCGCAGAGCGCCCAGCTGCGACGACGCAGGGTGGGGGTGGACGAGCTCATGGGGACGATCGTACGCAGACTCAGGGCAGACGGTTCGCCCAGTCCAGGTTCGCGCGGAGCTCCTCGGCGGTCTGGCGCACCACGTAGGCGGGACGGTCCCGCTCGACCCTCCACGACTCGCTCAGCGGGCTCACGTCCACGGCGTCGAAGCCCAGCTCGTCGTAGAGGCGGGTCGCGACGGCCACCGCCTCCGGGTCGTCGCTCGAGACGGCGAGCGCCCGACGGCCCGGGGTGCCCGCGGGCGCCGTGTCCGTCGTGATGTCCGCGGCGGGGATGTGGTTGAAGGCCTTCACGACCCTCGCGGTGGGCAGGTGCTCCTGCAGCAGCTGGGAGGTGGTGGTCTCGCCGGCGTCGAGGGCGGGGATGCGACCGTCCCGCTCCCAGTAGTAGTTGTTCGTGTCCAGCACGATCTTCCCCGCGAGCGGCTCGACGGGGACCTGCGAGATCGCGTGCAGCGGCACAGTCACGACGACCGCGTCACCGGCCTCGCCGGCCTCCGCGGCGCTCGCCGCGCGGGCCTTCGGGCCGAGCTCCGCGACCAGGTCCGCGAGGGTCTCGGGCCCGCGGGAGTTCGCGATCACGACGTCGTACCCGGCACCGATGGCCGCACGGGCCACCTGGCTGCCGATGTTGCCCGCGCCGATGATGCCGAGGGTGCTGATGGTCGAGGGGGTGTTGTCCTGTGTCGTCATGCCGGGCCCAACTCCGGCGCCGGGTCCCCTGTTCCCGTGTGTCCTCCCGTGAACAGCGGGCCGTGCGCCTCAGCTGCGCGGTCGCCGCACCGGCCGGGCCACCCGGGCCGGGGCGGCGACGCGGCGGGTCGAGCCGGTCTCCCGGACCCGCTCGAGCGCCTCGCGCAGGTACGGGAGGGCGAAGGCGACCCGGCCGGTCTCCGGCACCTCGAGCAGCTCCTCGCGGATCAGCCGGCTGCGGTGCGCGTTCGCGGCGCCCACCTCGAGGCCCAGCCGCGCGGCGACGTCGGCGACGGCACTCGGGCCGTTGTCCTCGAGCATGGCGAGCAGGTAGTCCAGGCGCCGGCCGGTCACGTCCCGCAGGGCGGGGCCGTGGACGTTGACGACCATCGCGTCCACCGCCGCCGCGCGGGCCGCCTCGACGTCCTCCACCTCGATGACCTGCGCGTCCCCGGCACGGGACCAGGCCTCCGCACCGATCACCTGGATGAGGTACGGATAGCCCTGGGAGATCTCCCCGGCCCGCACCGCGGCCTCGACGGTGATCGAACGAGGCGTGTCCGCGACGGTCTGGCGGATGACCTCCGCCGCGGTGCCCAGGTCCACGGAGCCGGCGTCCACGCGGTGCGCGCGGCGCAGGAAGGTCGTGCCGGGGTGGGCGAGCAGCTCGTCGACCCCGGCGCGGATGCCCGCGGCGACGAAGCCCGCACCGTGCCCCTCGCCGATCAGGTCCTGCATGTGCTGGGCGACCTCGTGGAGCTGGTCGCGGTCCGCGGACTGCACCTCGTCCACGCTCACCAGCAGGCCGCCGCCCGCACTCGTGAGCAGGGCGGCGAGGCGGTCGAGCAGCCGCCCGAGCGGCACCTTCTCCCCCGCGTAGCGGTCCACGTACTCGACGTCGCCCCCGGCGCGGACGCCGAAGGCGCCGCCCTCGGCGGAGGTGGCGCGCACCTGCTCCGCGTCGGGGTCCAGCTCGCGCAGCAGGTCCGCCGCCGATCCGCGCAGCTCCTCGACCATCGAGGTGGAGGAGGTGTGCAGCACGATCGTCCGCCAGTGGGCGAGCGCGGCCGCGTCCCGCAGCTGGCTGAGCAGCACGGTCTTGCCCACGCCGCGCGCGCCCGCGATGAGCACGGAGCGCTCCCCGGCGGCGCGACGCCCGGCGAGGGCCTCGGCGAACTCCTCGACCGGGGAGCCCTGCAGGGCGAGCACCCGCGGCGTGAGCCCGAAACCGGGGGTGAAGGGGGTGGTCGCGGGACTGGTCTCCATGGGGCCACGGTAGTGGGCGGGCCGATGGTTGCCGCGGCCCCGCCTGCAGGCGGGAGCCTCAGATCCCTCCGCGACCTCGGTAAGGTTGACCGACGACGTCGCAGGGGAAGGGGCCGGCAGCATGGCAGGCGAGAGCAAGGCCGATGTCGCCTACGTGCGCATCCGCGACAAGATCCTCTCCGGGGAGATGACGCCGGGGACGGTCATCCCCCAGCGCGAGCTCGCCGCCGAGATCGGCGTGAGCACAACACCCCTGCGCGAGGGGCTCCGGCGCCTCGCGAGCGAGGGACTCATCGACTTCGGCGACCGGCAGATCGCCCGTGTGCGGCCCATGCGGATCGACGACGCCCGGAACCTGCTCGAGGTGCGGCGCTCCCTGGACCCGCTGGCCGCCGGGCTCGCGGCCGAGCGGCGCTCGAACGCTGACTTGGCCGAGATCCGCGCCGCGGCCGACGGCCTCTCCGCGCTCTCCGTGAACCCCGATCTGGAGGAGCTGATGATGCATCGGCGCTTCCATGCCGCGATCTACCGCGCCTCGCAGAACGACCTCCTCATCTCCGTACTGGACCGGCTGTGGGACCAAGCGGATCGCTACCGCCTGCTCGCCCTGCGCACCGAGGACCGCGGTCAGGAGGCGCGCGACCGCAAGGACGAGGAGCACCGGCTGCTCGTCGAGCACATCGCCGCACGTGACGCGGACGCCGCCTCCCAGGTGATGCTCGAGCACATCGACACGAGCCTCGCCGTCACGGCGATCCGCAAGCTCGACGGCTGACCGAACCGACGGATCCTGATCGGCGCAGAGCGGCCCGCGGCGTTATAACCCACGCGCCCCAGCGCGTGCGTTCGGTTGCCACCCTCCGTCAGCAACGACCTTTCGTCCCAGGTCAAGCCCCTGAGAAGCGACATCCCTTCCGTCGTCGCCGATTCTTGTGTTATAACAGTGCTCGCTGCTCGACGACCTCCTCCGTCCTCGAGCACCCAGCGCCGGGAACCACAGTCCTCTCCACGAGAAGGAGCAACGATGCTCGCCGTCTTCGGCTTCGCCACCCTCGCGGCCTTCATGGTCGCCGTCATCCGGAAATGGGCCAGCGCCTTCGTCGCGATCATCGCGGCCCCCGTGCTGTTCGCCGTCATCGCCGGGTTCGGCCTCCAGCTGCCGGACATGGTCATGTCAGGCCTCGAGACCGTGGCCCCCACGGCCGTGCTGCTGCTGTTCGCGATCCTGTACTTCGGGGTCATGATGGACAACAAGCTGTTCGACCCCGTCTCGAACCTCATCGTCCGCGTCTCCGGCGGCGACCCGGTCAAGATCTGCGTGGGCACCGCCCTGCTCGCCATGATCGTCGCTCTCGACGGTGACGGCACCACCAGCTACATGATCATCTGCTCAGCTTTCCTGCCCATCTACCGCAGGCTTGGGATCAACCCGCTGGTGATCGGCACCGTCGCGATCATCTCCCTGGGTCTGATCTCCGGCACCACCCCCTGGGGCGGCGCGGCGACCCGTGCGATCAGCGTGCTGCACCTGGACCCGACCACCTACCTCGTGGACCTGGTCCCCTCGCTCGTCCTCACCTCCGCGACCGTGCTGCTCATCGCCTTCGTGCTCGGGCTCGGCCAGCGCAGGCACGTCGACCCGGATGCTGTCGCCGCACTGCGCGCGGAGATCGCCGAGCAGCGGGACCAGCCCCGCACGAAGGTCGGCTGGCGCATGTACGCCAACGCCGTCCTCACCGTCATGCTCATGGTGCTGCTGGTCATGGGGGTCGCGCCCCTGCAGGTCCTGTTCATCGGCGGGTTCGTCATCGCTCTGTTCGTCAACCACCCGCGCCTCGAGGACCAGGCGGAGCTCATCAAGCGGCACGCCACCAGCGCGGTCCCCGTCGTGATGCTCGTGCTCGCGGCCGGCGTCTTCACCGGCATCCTCTCGGAGACCGGGATGATCACCGCGATGGCCGACGCCGTCCTGAGCATCGTCCCCCACCAGCTCGGCGGCCTCATGCCGCTGTTCACGGCCCTGATCTCCATCCCGCTGGGCTTCTTCATGTCCAACGACGCGTTCATGTTCGGCGTGGTGCCGGTCCTCGCCGAGTCCGCCTCCTCGTACGGGGTGGACCCGATGACCACCGCCCACGCGGCCGTCGTCTCCCAGATCCTGCACATGGCCGGTCCCACCTCCGCCCCGCTCTGGGTGCTCCTCGGCCTGCTCAAGGCCGAGCTCGGCGACCTCCAGCGGCACGTCATCCCCTGGGCGGTGCTCGCGAGCCTCGCCTTCATCCTCATGCAGGTCGTCACCGGAACCATCCCGATCTCCCTCTGACCCCTCCCCCTCCTGCGGCGCCTGCCGCGACACCATGAAAGGACACACCATGACCACCACCTACCGCCTCGGACTCCTCCTCGGCGACGGCATCGGCCCCGAGATCGTCCCCGTCGCCGCCCGCGCCCTCGACGCCGGCCTCCGTGCGGCCGGCGCCCCGGCTGTCGACTGGATCGAGCTGCCGCTGGGACGCGAGGCAATCGACACCCACGGTCGCCCTGTCCCGGAGGAGACCCTCGAGACCCTGAAGGACGTCGACGGCTGGCTGCTCGGCCCCCACGACAGCGTCTCCTACCCCGCCCCCTTCAACGCGGGCCTCAACCCCTCCGGCACCATCCGGAAGCACTTCGACCTCTTCGCGAACATCCGGCCCGCGAAGGCGATCGCCGGAAGCTCCTCGCTGAACCAGGCCACGGACCTCGTGATCGTCCGCGAGAACACCGAGGGCTTCTACGCGGACCGCAACACCTTCGCCGGCACGGGCGAGATGATGCCCACCCCGGACGTCGCGATCATGCACGGCATCATCACCCGGGCCGCCACCGAGCGGATCGCCCACGAGGCGTTCCGCCTGGCCATGACTCGGGACAAGCACGTCACGATCGTGCACAAGGCCAACGTGCTCCAGCTGACCACGGGGCTCTTCCGCGACGTGTGCCGGGAGATCGCCGCGCAGTACCCCGAGGTGCGGCTCGACGACTTCCACATCGACGCCGCCACGGTCCATCTCCTGCGCCGCGCCCAGGAGTTCGACGTGATCGTCACCGAGAACATGTTCGGTGACATCCTCTCGGACCTCACCGGCGAGATCGCCGGCTCCCTCGGCATCGCGCCGTCCATCAACTCCTCGGACCAGCACGCCATGGCGCAGGCCTCCCACGGCAGCGCCCCAGACATCGCCGGGCAGGGGAAGGCGAACCCGATCGCGATGATCCTGTCCTCGACGATGCTGCTGCGCTGGCTCGCCGGGAAGCACGACGACCCGACGCTGCTGCAGGCCGCCGATTTCGTGGACGACGCCGTGAACCGCACCGTCGCCGCCGGCACCGTCACCCCCGACATGGGCGGCACCGCCACGACCACATCCTTCGGCGACGCCGTGGTCTCCGCCCTCGACCCCTCCTGATCCCCCGGGGCCGCCGGGCGACCGCCCGGCGGCCCCTCCTCCCCGAAGAAAGGACGACGGACGATGTCCCCCGCTCCCCGCATCGCCGTGATCAGCGCGGTCACCACCGCCGTGCCGCCCGTGCAGGCCGCCTTCGCCCAGGGCATGCCCGAGGCGGAGCTCGTGAACCTGCTCGACGACCGACTGCTGGCCGACGCCGGCGACGGCCCTCTGACCCCCGAGCTCAGCGCCCGCATGGCGCGCCTGATCGACCACGCCGTCCTCTCGGGCGCGGACGCCGTCCTCCTCTCCTGCTCCTTCTACTCCGCAGTCGCCGCCGACCACGAGCCCCCGCGGGCCGTCCCCGTGCTCGGCCCGGACACGGCGCTGTTCGAGGCCGCCGCCCGCTCCGCCGCCACGCGGATCGCCGTCGTGTCCTCCGCCCCGGGCCCGCTCGAGGACTCGATCTCCCGGCTGCGCGCCAGGCTCGGCGGAGGGCCCGTGCTCATCGGTGTGCTCGCCGAGGGCGCGGCGCCCGCCGCCCGCGCCGGGGACGACGCCGCGATGCGTGAGGCGGTCGCCGCCGCCGTGCGCGAGCGCGAGGCGGCCGGCGGCACACCGCCGGAGCTCGTGGTCCTCGGCCAGTACTCCCTCTCCCCCGCCGCCGGGACCATCGACGACGTCCCGGTCCTCGCCGGGCCAGCGCTCGCCGTCACCGCTCTCCGCGAGGCTCTCACGAGCGGGGGCGCCCGATGATCGGCGTGATCGCGGACGACTTCACCGGCGCGACCGACGTCGCGGTCGCGTTCCGCCGCTCCGGCGCGCGAGTCCTGCTCGTGCTCGACCTCGTACGCTCCACGTCGCTCGGCCCGGATGCGGCCGACGTCGTCGTCATCGCCCGCAAGACCCGCACGCTGCCCGCAGCGGAGGCGGTCGCGCAGACGCTCGAGGCGCTCGACCACCTGCAGGCGGCGGGGGCCGGGCGGTACTTCCTCAAGTACTGCTCCACCTTCGACTCCCGGGACGAGGGCAACATCGGCCCAGTCGCCGATGCGGTGTCCGCGCGCCTACGCGCACCGCGCACGGTCTTCGTCCCGAGCTCGCCCGAGCACGGCCGCACCCAGGTCCACGGGCACCTGTTCGTGGGCCACGACCTGCTCTCCGAGTCCCCGATGCGCCACCATCCGCTGACCCCGATGACGGACTCCTCGATCCCGCGGGTGCTCTCGCGGCAGACCGCCCACGGCGTCGGGCTCGTCGACCTCCACGCCGTCCGCTCGGGCCCCGCCGCGATCCGCGCCGCACTCGAAGACGCCGCAACCGGCGGCGCCGACTACGTCGTCGTCGACGCAACCGCACCCTCGGACCTCGAGGCGATCGGCGCTGCCGTCGCGGAGGACGTCCTCGTCACTGGCGCGGCGGGGCTCGCCTCCGGGCTCGGCGCAGCCCTCGCCCGCCGCCGCGTGGAGGCCGGGCTCCCGACGCCCGATGCGGATGGGGACGGCGCGCCGGACCCGGCTTCTCCCGGCGCCGCCCTCGCCGGCAGCTGCTCCGCCCGCACGCTCGAGCAGGTCGCCGTGATGTGCTCTCAGCACCCGCACCACTTCCTCGACGCCCGCACGCTCGCCGATCCCGAGCGGCTCGCCGCGGAGGCGCTGAACTGGTTCGACGCGCAGGATCCCCAGGCGACGCCGCTATTGTTCTCCTCCCAGCCGCCCGAGGAGCTGCGGCGCACCCAGGAGCTTCTCGGCACCGAGCGGGCCTCGCAGATCCTCGAGGCGGCCGTCAGTCTGATCGCCCGCGGCCTCGTCGACCGCGGCGTGCAGCGGCTCGTCGTCGCGGGAGGAGAGACGTCCGGCGCCGTCACCACGGCGCTGGAGGTCGCGAGCGCCCGCATCGGTGACGAGGTCTCGACCGGGGTGCCCTGGATCTTCCCCGACGACCGGCCCGGCCTCGCACTGCTGCTGAAGTCCGGCAACTTCGGCGGCCCCACCCTGCTCCACGACGCCCTGCACTCTCAGGAGACCCGATGAACGACGCCTCGCTGCGGGCCCGCCTCGTCGACGCCGCGCACTCCCTCTTCGACCGCCGCCTGACCCACGGACGCACCGGCAATCTCAGCATCCGCACCGGTGACCGCATCCTCGTCACCCCGACCGGCTGCAGCCTCGGCGCGCTCACCGCCTCCGAGCTCTCCGTGATCGCTCTCGACGGGAGCCATCTCGAGGGCGCGCCGCCCTCGAAGGAAGCTTTCCTCCATGCCGCCGTGCTGCGCGCCCGCCCGCAGGACACCGCGGTCGTGCACACCCATTCGGCGCATAGCGCCGCGGTGTCCTGCCTCGCCGACGTCGACGAGCACGACGTCCTCCCACCGCTGACCGCGTACTACGCGATGCGGGTGGGCACTCTCCCGCTTCTCCCGTTCCATGCGCCGGGGGATCCGAACCTCGGCCCTCTGGCCGAAGAGACCGCACGCACCCACCGCGCGCTGCTGCTGCGGAATCACGGCCCGGTCGTCGCCGGAGCGGACCTCGCGGCGGCGATGGACGCGCTCGAGGAGCTCGAGGAGACGGCACGCCTCCATCTCCTGCTGCACGGCCACCGCACCGCCCCGCTCACCCCGGCTCAGGCCGCGGCTCTGCGAAAGGGCTGATCCCCCCGCTGCAACGCCCGGCCACCCCGCGCCGCTCCGCCCGGGCCCGCCTACGATCGTGCCCATGACCTCCGCGCCCGCTCTGCCCCGCCGTCTCGCCTACATCGACGCCTCGGCCGGCGTGGCCGGGGACATGCTGCTCGCGGCGCTCGTGGACGCGGGCGCGGATCTCGACGGGGTGCAGCGGGTGCTCGACGCCCTGGTCCCGGGGTCGATGCGCGTCACGCGCGCGGTCGTGGACCGGGGCGGCCAGCGCGCGCTGAAGGTGGACGTGGAGGTGCTCGTCGAGGACCCGCCGCACCGCACCTGGGCCTCGATCCGGGAGATGCTGGAGCAGGCGCGCGGGGACGAGGCGGTGCCGGGTCGCACGATCGACCTGGCTCTCGCGGTGTTCGGCCGGCTCGCCGACGCCGAGGGCGCGACCCACGGCGTCCCGGCGGACGAGGTGCACTTCCACGAGGTGGGCGCGCTGGACTCCCTCGCGGACGTCATCGGCGCGTGCGAGGCGTGGCGGCAGCTGGGCATCACCGAGGGCGCGGCGAGCGTCATCGCGGTGGGCAGCGGCCGGATCCGCGCCGCCCACGGGGACATCCCGGTGCCGGTCCCGGCCGTCGCGCGGCTCGCCGTCGGCTGGCCGACGGTCGCCGGGGAGATCCTCCCGCCCCGCGGCCACGCCCACCCGCACAGCCATGGGCACGGCGACGCGCACACGCACACGCACACGCACACGCACGACCACCCGCACGGCCACGAGCACACGCCGCACGAGCACCCGGCACCGGTCCCCGGCTCCGACGCCGAGCTCCCCGCGCACATGCAGGGCGGCCCGCACGAGCACGGCGGCCGGCGGGTCCCGGGCGGCGTCGCCCCCGGCATCGGCGAGCTCGCGACCCCCACCGGCGTCGCCCTCGTGCGGGGCCTCGCCGCGACCGCCGGCCCGCAGCCCGCGATGACCCTCGCCGCGCTCGGCGTGGGCGCGGGCACGAAGGACACCCCCGGGCGCCCCAACGTGGTGCGCGTGCTGCTCGGCGAGACCGCGGCGGACGCCCACGCGACCCCCACCGCGGCCGTGCAGCTCGAGGCGAACGTCGACGACCTCGACCCGCGTCTGTGGCCCGGGACGATCGACGCGCTCCTGGACGCGGGCGCGCTCGACGCCTGGACCACGCCGATCGTCATGAAGCGCGGCCGCCCCGCGACGACCCTGCACGTCCTCGCCCGCAGGGAGGACCGCGAGGCGATCGCGGAGCTGGTCATGGACCGCACCGGGAGCCTCGGCGTGCGCTCGCACCACGTCGAGCGGATCATCCGCCGCCGCGCGTTCACCGAGGTCACGGTCGAGGGCCGGAGGATCGCCGTGAAGATCGCCCATGCCCCGGACGGCGCCGTCGTGCGCCGCGAGCCGGAGTTCCGGGACGTCGCCGCGGCCGCCGCGGCCCTCGGGATCAGCGAGCGGGAGATGCTGGGCCGCGCCCGGGCCGCCGCGGAGGCCCTGCGCGGCTGAGCTCGTCCGACGGGCGCGCCCGTCGGCCCCGCCGTCGGACCTCCCGGTTCCCCTGACGCACGCTGCGGCGCCGGTCATACTGGAGACCCAGTCGCCGCGCGAGGAGGAACCCCATGGCCGCCCTGTCCGATGCGATCACCCGCGCCGTCGCCGAGGCCCGCAAGGCCCCGAACGGCCGCCACGCCGAGGTCCTCGTCCACGACGGCCCGCTGCGCCAGAGCCTCATCGCGCTGCGCCAGGGCATCACGCTCGCCGAGCACAACTCCCCGCCCGCCGCCTCGATCCACGTGATCCGCGGGCGGCTGCGGATCACCGGGGACGAGCCGGTCGAGATCGCCCCCGGCCAGATCGAGGCGCTCACCCACCAGCGCCACGCCGTCGAGTCCCTCGACGACACGGTGTTCCTGCTGACCACGGTGACCTCCGTGCCCGGCACGGAGTCATACGGCGGGGCGCACCTGGAGCTCTGAGCGCCCCGCCGCGAGGGGAATGACGCGGGCGCGCCTCAGCGGGCGACGGGCAGCGCCGCGATCCGCTGCCAGGTCTCCACGACCGTGTCCGGGTTCAGGGACATCGAGGCGATGCCCTGCTCCACGAGCCACTCCGCGAGGTCCGGGTGGTCGGAGGGACCCTGCCCGCAGATCCCCACGTACTTCCCCGCCGCGCGGCACGCCTCGATCGCCCGCTGCAGCATGATCTTCACGGCCGGGTCCCGCTCGTCGAAGCCGTCCGCGACGAGCGCCGAGTCCCGGTCCAGTCCCAGCACCAGCTGGGTCATGTCGTTCGAGCCGATCGAGAAGCCGTCGAAGTGCTCGAGGAAAGCCTCCGGCACGAGCGCGTTCGACGGGATCTCGCACATCATGACGACCTCGAGCCCGTTCTCCCCGCGGCGCAGGCCGTGGGAGGCGAGCAGCTCGATCACGCCCTTGCCCTCCGCGGGGGTGCGCACGAAGGGGATCATGAGCTTGAGGTTCGTCAGGCCCATCTCCTCACGCACGTAGCGCAGCGCCTCGCACTCCATCGCGAAGCACTCCGAGAAGTCCGCGGAGACGTAGCGGGAGGCGCCGCGGTAGCCGATCATCGGGTTCTCCTCGTCCGGCTCGAACACCTCCCCGCCCAGCAGGTTCTTGTACTCGTTGGACTTGAAGTCGCTCATCCGCACGATCACGGGCTCCGGCGCGAAGGCCGCCGCGATCATCGAGACGCCCTCCGCGACGCGCCGCACGAAGTACTCGCGCGGGGAGTCGTAGGCGGCGGTACGCTCACGCACCTGCGCGGCGAGCTCCGGATGCTCCGCCTCGAGCGCGTCGAGCTCGAGCAGCGCCCGCGGGTGGATGCCGATCTGCCGGTTCACGATGAACTCGAGGCGGGCGAGGCCCACCCCCTGGTGCGGCAGGCGGGAGAAGGCGAAGGCCTGCTCGGGGTTGCCCACGTTCATCATGATCCGGGTGGGGATCTCCGGCATGGCGCCCGCGTCGGTGCTGGTCACCGTGAACTCGAGCTCCCCGGCGTACACGTAGCCGGTGTCCCCCTCCGCGGCGGAGACGGTCACCGTCTCCCCGTCCTGCAGGGTCCGCGTGGCGCTGCCGGTGCCGACGACGGCCGGGATCCCCAGCTCGCGTGCGATGATCGCGGCGTGGCAGGTGCGGCCGCCGCGGTTGGTGACGATCGCGCTCGCGCGCTTCATGATCGGCTCCCAGTCCGGGTCCGTCATGTCCGCGACGAGCACCTCGCCGGGCACGAAGTCGTGCATCTGCTCGATCGAGGTGAGCACCCGCACCGGGCCCGCGCCGATCCGCGCGCCGATCGCCCGGCCCTCGACCCGCACCTCGCCGCGCTCGGCGAGGCGGTGCTTCTCGATCATGGTGCCGGCGCGGGACTGCACCGTCTCGGGGCGGGCCTGGAGGATGTACAGCTGCCCGTCGGCCCCGTCGAGGCCCCATTCGATGTCCATCGGCCGGCCGTAGTGCTTCTCGATGACGAGCGCCTGTCGGGCGAGCCCCTCGACCTGCTCGTCCGTCAGCGAGAGACGGCGGCGCTGCTCGGGGTCGACGTCGACGAAGGCGGTCGTCCGGCCGACGGCGGCGTCGTCGGTGTAGATCATCTTCAGGGCCTTCTCCCCCACCTGGCGGGCGAGGATCGCCGGCCGGCCCGCCTCGAGACCGGCCTTGTGGACGTAGAACTCGTCGGGGTTCACGGCGCCCTGGACGACGCCCTCGCCGAGGCCGTACGCCGAGGTCACGAACACGGCGCCGTCGAAGCCGGACTCGGTGTCCATCGTGAACATGACGCCCGCGGCGCCGATGTCGGAGCGCACCATCTTCTGCACGCCGGCGCTGAGCGCCACGGCCGCGTGCTCGAAGTCGTGGTGGACCCGGTACGCGATCGCGCGGTCGTTGTAGAGGGAGGCGAACACCTCCCGGATCGCGAGCAGCACCGCGTCGATGCCGCGCACGTTGAGGAAGGTCTCCTGCTGGCCCGCGAAGGAGGCGTCCGGGAGGTCCTCCGCGGTGGCGGAGGAGCGCACCGCGAAGGAGGCCTCGTCCCCGCTGCCCGCGGCGAGCGTCTCGTACGCCTCCCGGATCCCCGCCTCGAGCTCGGCGGGGAAGGGCTGGGCGATGACGAGCTCGCGGATCCGGCGGCCGGCCGCGGCGAGCGCCTGCGTGTCCTCCGTGTCGAGCGCCCGCAGCTCCTCGTCGATCCGCTCCGCGAGCCCCGTCGCGCCGAGGAACTCCCGATAGGCCTCCGCGGTGGTCGCGAAGCCGTCGGGCACGCTCACCCCCAGGTCGGCCAGGTGCGAGACCATCTCGCCCAGGGAGGCGTTCTTGCCTCCCACCTGCTCGAGGTCGTCCATGCCGAGCTCGGAGTACCAGCGGATCGTGCGGCTCATGAGGGGCTCCTTCCGACGGCGGCGCCGTCTGAGGGGATGGGGTGGGGACGGGTCAGCTCGGGGGCCTGCGGCCGGTGAGGGTCTGCAGGATGTGGGTGGACATCTCCTCGACGCTCGTGGAGGAGGAGTCGATCGAGGGGATGCGGTGGCGGTCGTAGAGGCGGCGGGCGGCGTCGAGCTCCCAGCGGGTCTGCTCGATCGAGGCGTAGCGGGAGGCGGCGCGGCGCTCCCCGCGCACCTCGGCGAGCCGCTCGGGGCTCGTCACCAGGCCGAAGCAGCGATCGGCGAGGTGCCGGATCGCCCCGGGCAGCGCCCCCGCCGCGAAGTCCTCGTCCACGAGCGGGTAGTTCGCGACGAACACGCCGTGCATGAGCGCGAGGTACATGCTGGTGGGGGTCTTCCCGCAGCGGGAGGGGGCGATGAGGATGACGTCCGCCCGCTCGAGGGCCCGCACGGACTGCCCGTCGTCGTGCTCGATCGCGAACTCGACGGCCTGCATGCGCCGGTTGTAGCGGCGCACGTCGCCCACGCCGTGGAGGCGGGCGGGCGCGTGGTCGCCGGTCACGCCGAGCTGCGCCTCGAGCTGCGCGAGCGGGGCGGAGACGAAGTCGACGACGGGCGCGACGGTGCCCAGCAGCACCTCGCGCACGGCGTCGTCGACCACGGTGAGGAAGACGATCGGCGGGACGGGGCCGCCGGCGGCCGCGTCGAGCTGCTCGCGCACGCGCTCGGCGTCGGCCGGGGTGCGCAGGAAGGGGAAGAGGTGCCGCTCGAAGGGCACCGAGGGGAACTGCAGGAGGAGGGCGTTGCCCATCGTCTCGGCGCTGATGCCGGTGGAGTCGGAGACGAAGTAGACCGGCACCGCGGGCAGGTGGTCCTGCTCTGCCGGCTCGGGTGCCGGGACGGGCGTCGACGGCTGCACGGGTACGGGCTCCGGGCGCGCGGCGGGGCGCGGCAGCGGCGGTGGGACGGGCAGCGGACGGGTCATCGGGCACCTCCCCTCGGCAGGAGCTCCCGCCGGGTCACGTCGTCGTGTGGCGACACCGTAGCGGGGAGCAGGCCGCGGACCAGGACATTCACCGTGTCGGTGGTCCAGGTCACGTCGATCCGCGGCGCGACTGCGCGAACCGTGACGGGTCCTGCCCGCTTCGGTCACCTCCGGGCAGGGCGCTCCGACGGCGCCGCGACGGGCACCGCCCCGCCGGCCAGGACGGCCGACGGGGCGGTGGGTGACGGGCCGGGGCCCGGGCGTCAGGCGGCGACGCGCGAGTCGTCGCGGATCTGGCCCACGAGCTCCTCGAGCATGTCCTCCAGGGTGACGATGCCGATCACGGTGCCGTCCGCGTCGGTCGCGGCGCCGAGGTGCGCGCCGGAGCCCTGCATGTTCGCGAGCGCCTGCCGCAGCGGCTGATCGGCGCCGATGCGCGGCAGGGTGCGGATCCGCTCGGCGGGGATCGGCAGGTCACGGGCCTCCTCGGAGGCCTCGAGCACGTCCTTGATGTGGATGTACCCGGCGAGCGCGCCGTCCTCCCCGAGCACGGGGAAGCGGGAGAAGCCCTCCACCGCGGCGGCCTCGGCGCCCGCGGGCGTGACGCCCACCGGGAGGGTGGAGACCTTCGCGAGCGGGATGACCAGGTTCGCGACGGAGCGCTGCTCGAAGGTGAGCGCACCCAGCAGCAGGGCCTCGTCGTTGTCCTCGAGGTAGCCGCCCTCCTTGGACTCGCTCACCATCGCGGCGACCTCGTCCCGGGTGAACACGCTGGTGACCTCGTCCTTGGGCTCGACACCCAGGATCCGCAGGGCCAGGTTGCCGATCCCGTTGAACAGCCACAGCAGCGGCCGCAGCACGGTGACGACGCCCATGAGCACGGGGCCCAGGATCATCGCCATCCGCTCCGGGCCGGCGAGCGCGATGTTCTTGGGGACCATCTCGCCGAAGACCACGTGCAGATAGGTCACGACGGACAGCGCGATCGCGAAGGCGATCGGGTGCTGGAAGCCCTCGGGAATGCCGAGCGCACCGAAGGGCACCTCGAGCAGGTGCGCGATCGCGGGCTCGCTGATCGCGCCGAGTGCGAGCGAGCACACGGTGATGCCGAGCTGGGCGCCCGCCATCATGAGGCTGACCTGCTCCATCGCGCTGATCGTCACCTTCGCGGCCCAGTTGCCCTCGAGGGCCTTGGGCTCGATGACGGAGCGGCGCGCGGAGATCAGCGAGAACTCCGCGCCCACGAAGAAGGCGTTCGCGAGCAGCAGGACGAGGGTGAGGGCGATGCCGCCGAGGTCGCTCATCGCTCATCCCCCTTCTCGTCGTCCGCGTCGTCGGAGGCGGTCTCGCCGTCCTCGTCCTCGGCGGCGGGCTCGACGGTCACGTGCAGCGTCTCGATGCGGAGGCCGTCGACCTCGAGCACCTCGATCCGCAGGCGTGCCGGGTCCTCACCGGGGGCGGGGTCGGTGTCGACCACGACCTCGTCGCCCACCTCGGCCAGGCGGCCGAGCTCCATGGTGACCAGGCCGCCGAGGGTGTCGTAGTCCTCGTGCTCGGGGACGGTGACGCCGAGGCGGTCGGTGGCCTCGTCGGGCCGGATCCGGGCGGAGAACTCCCACGAGCCGTCGGGCTCGGGGGCGTCGTCCGGCTCCTCGTCGTGCTCGTCGCGCACCTCGCCGACGATCTCCTCGACGAGGTCCTCGAGGGTGATGAGGCCGGCGTGGTCGCCGAACTCGTCGATGACGACGGCCATCTGGAGGTGGCCGGCGCGGAGCGTGTCCATGAGGTCGTCGAGCGGGACGGTGTCCGGCACGAACGTCGCCTCGCCCATCACGGCGGTGATGGGCGTCGTGGCGCGATCGGCGAAGGGGACGGCGAGGCCGCGGCGCACGTGGGCGACCCCGGCGATCTCGTTCTCCGGGTCGAGCACGGGGAAGCGGGAGTGCCCGGACTCGCGGGCGAGCTCGAGCAGGTCCTGGACGGTCTCGTCGGTCCCGAGCACGTCCATCCGGCCGCGCGGGACCATCGCGTCGTGGGCGCGCCGGTCGCCGAAGGCGAGGGTGCGCTGCACGAGCGTCGCGGTCTCCGCGGCGAGGGCGCCCTCGTCCGCGCTGCGGCGCACGAGCACGGAGAGCTCCTCGGCGCTGCGGGCGGAGCCGAGCTCCTCCTGCGGCTCGATGCCGAGGCGGCGCACGATCGCGTTCGCGTTGCCGTTGAACAGGCGGATCGGCCAGTGCAGGATCCGCGAGAAGATCCGCTGGAAGCCGACGACGGCCTTGGCCGTGCCCAGCGGCTTCGCGATCGCGAGGTTCTTGGGCACGAGCTCGCCGAAGATCATCGTCAGACCGGTGGCGAGGATCAGCGCGATCGCGACGGAGACGCTGCGCGCGGCGACGGGGCTGAAGCCCCAGCCCTCGAGCGGCGGCGCGACGATCGCGGCGATCGCGGGCTCCGCGAGGAAGCCGATCGCGAGGTTGGTGACCGTGATCCCCAGCTGCGCCCCGGAGAGCTGCGTGGAGAGGGTCTTCATCCCTTCGAGCACGCTCGCGGCGCGGCGGTCGCCCTTGCCGGCGGCGGCCTCGACGTCATTGCGCGAGACGGTGATGAGGGAGAACTCGGCGGCGACGAAGGCGCCGCACGCGAGGATCAGCAGCAGTGTGGCTGCGAGGGACAGGAGCGGACCGATCAGTTCCATCGGTTCCCCCCGTCCGGGAGGTGAGTATCTGGGTGGCCCGAAGGCCTGGGACTGTCACCGGGGGCGTCGCTGGCGGCGCTCATGGTCTCCTTGTTCTCCTCGACTCCGGCGCCGTCTCTCGGCGCGGGATGAGGGAAGCGTACAGCGCCTCCCCTGGGCCGCGGCAGAGGATTGTGCACCCGCGCACCGATGGGATCGGGCACCTTCCTCCGATCCTCAACGGTCCGCACCGTGACCAGGGGCGGGACCGCGCCGCTGGGGCGTTCAGCCCTCGGCGGAGACGCCGGCGGTGCCCCCGTCGGCCCCCTCGAGCATGCGGCCGACGAAGCCTGCGATCGCGGCGAGCTCCTCCTGGTCGATGCCGTGCCCGAGGTACGGGCGGTGCACCTCCTCGAGGGCGGTGTGCGCGGTCATGAACGCGCGCACCTCGTCCTCCATGGCGGGGTCGAACAGCGGGTCCAGGCCGCCGTGGCCCCAGAGCGCCGGGGGCCGGCGCTCCGCGAGCGCGGCGTCCCCCGGCTGCGGGGCGCCGAAGGGCCGGCCAGAGAGCTGCACGATCCACTCGAACGCGCGGGCGTCGCGACGCAGCAGGTGGAGGGCGAGCATGCCGCCCTGGGAGAAGCCGATCGCGCCGACGACGGTCCCGGGGGTGCGGGCGATCCAGTCCTCGACGGCGGCGGAGGACTCGTCGATGAGGGACGGGTCGCTCGGGTCCACGGGTGGCGGGGCCATCCAGGCGTAGCCCGCGCCGCAGGCGAGCACGCCGCGCAGGGAGGCGTAGACGGGGCCGGGCGGCAGCATCGGGGCGAGTCCGAGCAGGTCCTCCTCGTGGCTGCCGAGGCCGTGGAGGAGCAGGACGACCCTGTCTTCGGGGCCGGGGGCGTGCGGGTGGTACCGGACGGCGGCGTCGTCGATCGCGGAGGGGGCCGGGGTCAGCCGGGTGACCGGTGGGAAGCTGGGGGTGCTCACGGCTCGAGCGTAGTGCCGCGATCCGGGCCCGGGCACGGGCGGACCCGCAGGGTGCGCGGTGCGCGTGCCGGCTGGACGATGGCCGACCCCTGCGGGTCCGGGCAGCTCGCTGGTATTCGCTGCGGTCCGTCGATCTGGGGCCCGCTGCTGCGGGTCAGAGTCGATGGTCGCCTCAGCGGCGAGCCACCTCACATGTCCGATGGGAAATCATTCCTCGGATCACCTCCTTTCCGTGTGCCACCACGGTAGGTCTGTCCACCCGAGGGCGACAAGGTATTTATCCGTGGGAGGAACACGCAGGTCAGAGGCGCCCGAGGGGGTGCACCAGCCCTGCTCGTCGGGACGGGGCGGGACGACGTTCGCGCCGGCGGGCGCGGGGCCGGCGGGCGCCGGGGAGGCCTGGGCCTTCGCGAGGATCGCGGCGATGATCAGGACGACGATGGCGGAGAGGACCGTGAGGCGCCGTCCCGCACGGTCGTGGTTCGCCAGGGTATTCGCGGTGTCCTCCGGACGTCGGTGTCGATGGACGTGCCCTGAACGTGACGAGTCACGTCGGAGATCCGAGACGCCTCGGGAAGCGCCCTTCGCGGGTCCTTCGCAGCGGACAGCACGGACCCCACCTGCAGGGTCGTCCAGAACCGGTGACGACACACCTCTTTCAGGTGCCGCAGAACGTGACCACGGGATCCGCGCCACCTGCCGGACTCTCGATGTCCGCATATTCCGGACGCTCCTCGAAGGGCTCGGCCACACCGGCGAGCACGCGCAGCGCGGCCGCCTCCTCGCCCGCCTGAGCGGCGGCGAGCGCGTCCTCGAGCAGCCGGTTGCGGGGGATCCGGCGGGGGTTCGCCCGCCCCGCCTCCGCGAGCGCGGCGCGGGCCTCCGGGCCCTCCCCGCGCAGCGCGAGCAGCCGCGCCCACCACGCCTCGATCGCGGCCGACGGCGCCCCGGGCAGGACCACGCCCGGCCGGGACTCCGCCACCGCGCGGAACGCGAGCGTGTGGTCCGCCCCGTGCTCCGCGAGCAGGGCGAGCAGCTCCTCGCCGAGCTCGCCCGCCGCGGCGAGCCGCACCGGGTCCTCCACGCCGGGCACGCCGAGCTTCCGCGCGAACCCCCGGGCGCGCGCCTCGAGGTACGCCGGCTCGAAGCCCTCGAGGACGACGGTCGCCGCCGCGACCCCGCGCTCGGGATCCTCCGGGTCGATGGCCGGGAGCAGCGCCTCCGCGAGGCGGGAGAGGTTCCACAGCGCGATCCCCGGCTGGTTGCCGTAGGCGTAGCGTCCCTGCCGGTCGATCGAGCTGAACACGGCGCCCGGCACGTGGGCGTCGAGGAAGGCGCAGGGACCGTGGTCGATGCTCTGCCCCGACAGCGCCATGTTGTCGGTGTTCATGACGCCGTGCACGAAGCCCAGCAGCATCCACTGCGCCAGGAGCTCCGCCTGCGCCCTCGTGACCGCCTCGAGCAGGGCGAGCGGCGGGTTCTCCGCCGCCGCGGCGCGCGGGTGGTGGCGGGCGATCGCGAGGTCGACGACACCCCGCACGGTCCCCTCCCCGTGGTGCCAGGCGGCGTGCTGCACGGTCCCCACACGCAGGTGGCTCGCGGCGACCCGCACCAGCAGCGCACCGGGCTCGGTCTCCTCCCCGCGACGGGGTGCAATCCGCTCCCCGGTCGCGAGCACGGCGAGCGCCCGGGTGGTGGGGACCCCGGCGGCGTGCAGGAACTCCCCGATGATCGCCTCGCGGAGCATCGGCCCGAGCGGCGCCTTCCCGTCGCCGCCGCGGGCGAAGGGCGTGCGACCGGAGCCCTTGAGGTGGAGGTCGACGCGGCGCCCGCGGTCGTCCTCGAGGTCGCCGAGCAGCACGGCGCGGCCGTCGCCCAGCTGCGGGTTCGGCTGGCCGAACTGGTGGCCCGCGTAGGCCTGCGCGGTGGTGAAGGGCGGCTCCGGCGGGACCTCACCGGGGGCGAGCGGGCGGCCGTCGGCCCCGATCCTGCCGGTGAGCAGGGCGAGGCCCTCGGGACCGCGCAGCAGGTCCGGGTCGATACCGAGCTCCGCGGCGAGCGCCTCGTTCAGCCACACGATCCGCGCGGCGGGCACGGGATCGGCCTGCCAGGGCACGGACAGCGCCGGCACCGCCGCGGCGGTGGACTGGGCGAGGGCGGGCAGCGCGTTCCGGGTGGTCGCCATCGGTCCAGCCTACGGTCGTCGCCCCCGTCCGGGCGGGGGCGGGGCGGGGAGCGCGTAGGCTCGCCCCATGAGCGATCGCCGCACGTACATGCTGGTCGACGGGGAGAACATCGACGCCACCCTGGGGGTGTCGGTGCTGAACCGCCGGCCCCAGCCCGATGAGCGGCCCCGCTGGAACAAGCTCCTCGAGCACGCCGAGTCCGCCTGGCAGCAACCGGTGACCGGCCTGTTCTTCCTCGCCGTGGGCGACACGCTGCCGCTGGGCTTCGTGCAGGCGCTCATCGCGATCGGCTACCGCACCGTCCCGCTGCGCGGCGAGGGCAAGGTCGTGGACATCGCGATCCAGCGCACCGCCGAGGCCCTCGCGGAGCGCGAGGCGGACGTCCTGCTCGTCAGCCACGACAAGGACTTCGTGCCGCAGATGCAGGCGCTCGCCGCCGATCCGGAGCGCCGCACGGGGATCGTCGGCTTCCAGGAGTTCATGGCCGCGGATCTCCGCAACGTCCCGGGGATCGAGTTCTTCGACCTCGAGCACGACGTCCACGCCTTCACCTCGAAGCTGCCGCGCGTGCGGATCATCGAGATCGACGAGTTCGACCCGCTCGAGTTCATCCTCTGACGCCGCCGGCACGGCTCAGCGGGGCCCGTCGCCGGCGGGCCGCGCGGTCGCCACGTGCCGCTCCCCCAGCCTTTACCCAGGGGTAACCCTGGGCTGCTGGGCTGGGGGTCATGGCGCATCCCCACGTCCCCGCCCCCTCCTCCCCGCTGCGCCGGCGCACGCTGCTCGCCGGCTCCGCCCTCACCCTCGCCGGCACCACCGCCGCGACCCTCCCCGCCCAGCGGGCCTTCGCCGAGGACGCCGGGCTCGACCCCACCGGCACCACCCTCGCCGAGCGCGCCGTGCCCGAGGCCGGCCCCGAGGGCTCCTACCGCCGCCTCACCGCCGGGGACCCCTCCCCCTTCCTCGTGCGGGAGGACGCGCTCGAGAACCCTCCACGGAAGGCCCGCACCGACACCCGCGTCCCGCTCGCCGCGCTCGTCCAGTTCACCGACCAGCACCTGCTCGACGCCCAGTCCCCGATGCGCTTCGAGTACCTCCACGACGTCACCGGCTCCGCCTTCCGCCCGCAGGAGTCCCTCACCACCCAGGGCTCCGTCTCACTCGTCGAGCGCGTGAACGCCCTGGGGAAGGGCCCGCACACGCGCCGCCCCCTCGACTGCGTCGTCACCACCGGGGACAACACCGACAACCACGAGACCGTCGAGCTCGACTGGTTCCTCACCGTCATGGACGGCGGCGAGATCACCGCGAGCACCGGGGCCGACGGGACCTGGGAGGGAGTGCAGACCAGCGGCGACCCGAATTACTGGAACCCCGCCGGCGGCGTGGACGACCGCTATGAGCAGGCCGGCTTCGCCCCGATCCCCGACCTCCTGGACCGCGCCACGGCGAGCCACCGCAGCCCGGGCCTCGACGTGCCCTGGTTCAGCGTGTTCGGCAACCACGACGACTCCGTATCCGGCACGCTGCCGTCGGACTGGGGCTTCCTCACGGAGATCTACACCGGCTCGTGGAAGTTCACGGGATTCACCTCCGACGCCGCGAATCGCCAGCTCGAGTCCCGCGTGCGCACCGCTGCGACCTCCTCGATCGAGGGCACGCGCACCCCGGAGATCACCACGAGCGCCGATCCGCGCCACGACCACGAGGTCACGCCGGACGAGCGTCGCGCCCCGTTCACGATCGAGGAGTACCTGCGCGCGCACCTCGACTCGGCGCCCCGGGCGGGCGCGCCGGGCCACGGCTACACCGAGCAGAACGTCGCCGAGCGCACCGGCTACTACACCTTCGGGATCGCCGAAGGCGTGGTCGGCATCGCGCTGGACTCCACGAACCGGGCCGGCTTCACCGAGGGGTCCCTGGGCCACGCCCAGTACCGCTGGCTCGAGCGGGTGCTCACCGAGGGCTCGAGCCGCTCCTACGACGCGCTCGGGCGGCTCGTGACCCGGCGGGCAGAGGACACCTACTTCCTCGTGTTCAGCCACCACACGCCGGGCACGATGAACAACCTCCTGCTCGCGCCGGGCGAGCCCGAGCTGCGGCACGCCGGCTGGGACGTGGCGAACCTGCTGGGCCGCTTCCCGAACGTGCTCGCCTGGGTCAACGGGCACACGCACACCAACGCCGTCGAGCTGCGCGGGCACGACGTGCCCGAGCGGCGCTACTGGACCATCAACACCGCCTCGCACGTGGACTTCCCGCAGCAGGCCCGCGTGATCGAGGTGGTCGACAACCGCGACGGCACCCTGTCCCTGCTCTCGACGATCATCGAGTCCGCGGCGCCGTACCAGGGCGACTCCCTCGCGACGCTCTACCGCGAGCTGTCCTTCAACGACATCCACGCGGACCCCTCCCAGGAGGGCGAGGCCCAGGACCGGAACGTGGAGCTCCTGCTCACCGCGCCCGGCCGCTGAGCAGGGCCGTCCCGGGTGCGTCCGGCGAGCGGGCGGACGTCCCTGCCGGCCGCGTCGACGCTGCGGCCCCCGACGGGGCGTGTGGCGAGCGCGAGCGCACTCCGGTGCGCGGGCCTCAGCGCAGGGTCGCGGGCACCGGGTCCTCGTCCGTCCGGGAGGACTCCTGCGCGGCGGTCCCCACGGGGGCACCATCGGCCGGCGTCCCGTCGGCCGGCTCCTCGAGGACGGCCTCGCCGCGGGCGACGAGCCCGGCCTCGTGGGAGAGCGGGACCTGCTTCAGGGTGATCGCGAGCAGCACGGCCGCGGCGAGGAAGGGCAGCACGTACCAGAACACCGGGGAGAGGGCCTCGGCGTAGGCGCCGACGATCGCGTCCCGCATCGTCTGCGGGAGCTCCGCGAGGGTCGAGGGGTCGATCGAGGAGGCCGCGGAGGAGGCCTGGTCGGCGCTCGCCCCGCTCCCGCTGAACACGGCGACGAGGCGCTCGGTGAGGCGGCTGGCGAAGACGGTGCCGAAGACCGCCGTGCCGAGGGTCGCGCCGACCTCGCGGAAGTAGTTCGTGGTGCTGGTCGCGGTGCCGACGACGGTCGCGCTGACGGCGTTCTGGGCGACGAGGACGATGTTCTGCATGACCAGGCCGAGGCCGGCGCCGAAGACCATGAGGTAGGCGATGATCACCCAGATCGGGGTCTGCGCGGTCATCGTGGTGAACAGCAGGACCGCGCCGATCATGACGAGCACGCCGGCGGCGCTGATGATCCGGTAGCGCCCGGTGCGGGAGACGTAGGCGCCGGAGGCGATCGAGGTCGCCATCATGCCGGCCATCATCGGGATCATGAGCAGCCCGGACTCCGCGGCGGAGGTGCCCGACGCCATCTGCAGGAAGGTGGGCATGAAGCCGAGCACGGAGAACATGCCGATGCCGAGGGCGAGGCCGATCGCGGTGGACTGCACGAACAGCCGGTTGCGGAAGAGCGAGAGCGGGATGATCGGGTCCTCGGCGCGGGACTCGATGAGCACGAAGGCCGCGGCGGCGAGGAGGAAGAGCGCGCCGAAGCCCCAGGTGAGCGGCGAGTCCCAGCCGTGAGCGTCGTCCCCGCCGAGGTCGGCGAAGAGGATGAGGCTCGCGGTCGCGGCGGAGAGCGCGACGACGCCGGGGACGTCGATGCGGCGGGTGGCGAGCTTGCTGGGCAGCTGCAGGGCGAACACGCCCACGAGGAACGCGGCGATGCCGACGGGGATGTTGATGTAGAAGGCCCAGTGCCAGGTCAGGTGGTCGACGAAGTAGCCGCCGAGGAGCGGGCCGGCGATCGCGGAGACGCCGAAGGCGGCGCCGAGCACACCCATGTACTTGCCGCGCTGGTCAGCCGGGGTGACGTCGGCGATGATCGCCTGGGAGAGGATCATGAGCCCGCCGCCGCCGAGGCCCTGCAGGCCGCGGAAGATCACGAAGGCCCAGAAGGTGCTCGAGAGCGCGGCGCCGAGCGAGGCGAGCGTGAACAGGGCGATCGCGATGAGGAAGAGGTGGCGGCGACCGAGGACGTCGCCGAACTTGCCGTAGATCGGCATGACGATCGTCGAGGCGAGCAGGTAGGCGGTGGTGATCCACATCTGGTGCTCGACGCCGCCCAGCTGGCCGACGATCGTGGGCATGGCGGTGGAGACGATGGTCTGGTCGAGGCTCGAGAGGAACATCGCCGCGAGCAGCGCGGCGAAGATCGTCCAGACCCGGCGACGGGTCAGCACCATCGGTGCGGCGGTGGTGGTCATGGGGTGCCTTTCATCGACTCACACTCAGAACTGCAGTGACTGCAACTCGAAACTGTAGCGACTGCCACTAGGAGCGTCCAGAGAGGTGTGGCGCGCCGTACTGTGGCCCCATGAGCGAGAAGTCCGCCCCCGTGGCGAGGAGTCGCGGCGAGCGCACGGCCGACGCCATCGAGAAGGCCGCCCTGGAGCTCGTCGCCGAGCACGGCTACGCCGACGTCACCGTCGCGATGATCAGCGAGGCCGCCGGCATCAGCCAGCGCACCTTCTTCAACCACTACCCCACCAAGGAGGACGCGCTCCTGGGCCGGCACATGCCCCGGATCGACCAGAGCGCCGCCCGCCGCTTCATCGT
This sequence comes from Brachybacterium rhamnosum, assembly GCF_039526185.1. Taxonomy (NCBI): domain Bacteria; kingdom Bacillati; phylum Actinomycetota; class Actinomycetes; order Micrococcales; family Dermabacteraceae; genus Brachybacterium; species Brachybacterium rhamnosum. The sequence goes on along the minus strand of NZ_BAAAIS010000002.1, from coordinate 654,214 downwards.
GGGCACGGGTCCGGTGCTGCTCGACGCGGTCGGCATCGTCACGCCGCCGCCCATGGACCTCCCCTTCTCCCTCGAGCAGCGGATGCGGGTGGTGACCTCGCACCCCGATCTCCTCGCCGCGCAGATGCAGCGCATCTTCGCCCTCGAGGAGGAGCTCGGCGAGATCATCCAGCTCCGCGTCCGCAACGAGCACCCCGACCTCCCCGAGGAGGAGGTCGAGCCGACGGCGGAGATGATCACGAGCCTCATCGCGGGGATGATCCGCTCGCTCGGCCACCTCGCCCACCACGGTGCGGGGTCGACCCCGGAGGGCGAGGAGCGCAGCTACGACGACGTGCTCGACCGCGCCCGCGAGCTGCTCACGACGATCCTGCACGTCGGCCCGGCCTGAGCCGCCGGGCCGAGGACAGACCTCAGCGGGCCCCGACCTCGGCGGGCCCGTCGGAGGCGGCGAGCATCCGCACGAAGGCCGCGAGCGCCGGCCGACCCGCGTCCTCGTGCACGACCGCGCCGATCGTGCGGCGGGCCATGGGTGAATCGATCCGCAGCTCACGGACCCCGTCGGAGACCGTCGGCATCGGCGGCATGATGCTCACCCCGAGCCGCGCCGAGACGAGCCCGCGCACCGTGTAGTAGTCCTCCGTCGTCATCCCGATCCGCGGGGTCCGGCCTGCGGAGGCGAACATGGCGTGGACGAGACCGTGCACGTCGAAGTCCGCGGAGAGCATGATGAGCTCCTCGTCGGCGAGCTCCTCGACCCCGACCGGTGCGCTCCGCTGCAGCGGGTGGCCCGCCGGCACGAGCGCGACGAGCGGCTCCGCGGCCATCTCGATGGTGGTGGTGCGCGGCATCCGCGGCGGCGAGGAGAGCAGCGCCATGTCGATCCGCCCCTCCTCGAGCAGGGTGAGGCCGCGGCGGCGGGAGCCCTGCACGAGCTCGAAGTCCACCTCCGGGTACGAGGCCCGGAAGCGTGCGATGAGCGGCGGGACCACGCGCAGGCCCAGCAGCGACTGCACCGCCACCCGCAGCGTGTCCCGGCCGATCACCTGCTGCCCCTGCACCTCGCGCAGGCCCGCGTCGAGCTGCTGCAGTCCGGCCTGCGCGTAGGGCAGGAGGTGCCGCCCCGCCTCGGTCAGCTCCATCCCGCGGCCCCGGCGCTCGAACAGGCGCACCCCGAGGGTCGCCTCGAGACGGCCCAGCGTGCGCGAGACCATCGACTGCGGCTGGCCGAGCTCCGCGGCGGCGAGCGTGACCTGGCCGGCCTCCGCGACGGCGCAGAACACGGGGAGGTCCCGCAGCACGCGGCCGCGGTCCAGGCCTTCGAGACCCTCGAGGCCCTCAGCCGCCTCATGACCGCTACGACCGGAGGCGTCGCCCTGCTGCTCCATCGGCCCTCCTCCCTTGCCCGTGACGTCTGCTCGCTCACTCCGCGGGCGCGTCGGCCGGCCCGCACGGGATCGTCGTCGCCGGTCACACGATCCTATGCCGGTATCGCTATGCTGAGCATCGCTCCATGACCTTTGTGCGGGGGCGCGGCGGCTCCTAGCGTGAGCGGCGATCTCCCGAGGAGCGCCTCCCGCACATGTCGACCACCCCCACCCTCCCCACCCCCGTCCTCCGGCCGTCGGACCTCACCGACAACGCCCCCGCCGTCGCGCCGCCCACCGCACCGACGCCGGCGGCCGCGCCGTGGGCGGGGCACGACCGCGGCTCCGCGGCCTACCGCCGGATCCTGCTCGCGCTGCTCTGCGCGGGCATCGCGACCTTCGCCCAGCTCTACTCCCCGCAGGGGGTGCTGCCGATCCTCGCCGCGGACATGGGGGTCGACGCCTCCCGCGCGAGCCTCACCGTCTCCGCGGCGACCCTGGGCCTCGCCGCCTCCGTGCTGCCGTGGTCGCTCGTCGCGGACAGGATCGGCCGGGTCGCCGCCATGCGCGTGAGCCTCGTCGCCGCGACCGCGCTGGGCCTTCTCATGCCGTGGATCCCCTGGTTCGGCACGCTCATGGTGGTGCGGGTCCTCGAGGGCGCGGCCCTCGGCGGGATCCCCGCGATCGCCGTCGTCTATCTCGGAGAGGAGATCGACCGCCGGCACGCCGCGATCGCGGCCGGCACCTATGTCTCCGGCACGACGATCGGCGGGCTGCTGGGTCGCCTCGTCGCTGGCCCCGTCGCGGACCTCACCGACTGGCGCGTGGGCACCTTCGCCGTCGCCCTCATGGCCTCCGCCGCGGCGCTCGTCTTCTTCACGATCACCCCGCCGCCGCGCGGCTTCTCCCCGCACCCGGTCTCCGTGCGGCACGTGGTCGCCGCCGTCGGCCGTCATCTGCGCACGCCCCGCCTGCTCGTGCTCTACGCGCAGGGCTTCCTGCTCATGGGGGCCTTCGTCGCGATCTACAACTACCTGGGATTCCGCCTCGAGGGCGCCCCGTACGCGATGCCCTCGAGCCTCACGAGCCTGCTGTTCATCGCCTACCTCTCCGGCACCGCGTCCTCGCGGATCGCGGGCGGCCTCGTCGCCCGGCACGGCCGGCGGCGGGTGCTGCTCACGTCGATGGGGATCATGCTCGCCGGCGCGCTGCTCACCCTCGCGCAGCCGCTCGTGCTCGTGGTGGCGGGGCTCGTGGTCATGACCGCCGGGCTGTTCGGCGCGCACGCGATCGCCTCGGGCTGGGCCGGCGTGCAGGCCGCGCAGGATCGCGCCCAGGCGACGAGCCTCTACAACCTCTGGTACTACGTGGGCTCGAGCGTCTTCGGCTTCGTGGGCGGCATGTTCTTCGTGGCGGGCGGCTGGCCGGCGCTCATCGGCATGGTCGCCGCGCTCATCGCGATCGCGGGCGGCTTCGCCCTCCTCGCCGCCCACGAGCGGGAGTGACCGCCGGCCGGCGGGCCGGTGCCCCCCCCGGCCGCCCCGGCGTGACGCGCCCCGGACACGAAGAAACCCCTGCATCGGCTCTCACCGACCAGGGGCTCTTCCATGCGTGCGCGAGGGGGGACTCGAACCCCCACGCCCTTTCGAGCACACGGACCTGAACCGTGCGCGTCTACCAATTCCGCCACTCGCGCATGTCTCCGACACCAGGTACGTACACACCAACGCCGAAGGTTCCCTCAGGGTACCCCGCGTTCACCGGGGGACCCAATCCGTCCGAGGGAGTGTTGCGGACGACACGTTCCCGCGCGGCCACCCCGCCGGCCTGGGCGTCAGGGCATGTCAGCGCAGGCCGTCGCGCCGTGCCTCGACGACGTCCTTCGCCTCCTTGAGCCCGGCTCCCGTGGCGGTGCGGTACTCCTTGATCGCGGCGATGAGCTGGTCCTGCGCGATCAGCTCGTCCACCCGCGGCGGGAAGGCCGGGCGCAGCTGGGCCCGCAGCTCCTCGAGCTCCTCGGGTCCCACGTCGGCGCGGTCGGCCAGACGCTCCACGAGCCCGCGCAGGCCGCGCACCTCCTCCTCGAGCCGGGCGATGTGGGCCTGCTGGGCCTGGAGCTGCTTCGAGGATCCGAACATGCCCTGACCCTAGCGACCGGGACGCCGGGACCGGCCGCGACGTCCGTCGGAGCCGGTCCCGACGGACGTCGGCGACAGCGACGTCAGCGCATCGACTCGGCCTCGTCGAAGGCCTCCTCGATCGCGGCCGTGTCGAGACGGCGCCGCACGACGGCGAAGTAGAGGAGCGTCGCGAGCAGCACCGCGGGCACGCCGACGGCCGCGGCGATCTGCATGCTCTCGCGCACGAACACCGTGGAGAGAACGGTGAGCAGGCCGATCATGCCCACGACCGCGGTGACGACGCCGCCGGGCACCCGGAAGGTCGCGCCCTCGACGCCGCGACGCCGGTAGGCGACGAAGGTCGCGAGGATCAGGAACCACACGAGCAGCACCGCGAACACGACGAGGCTCATCATGTAGCCGAACACGCCGCCCACCCCGGAGAACGCGAGGATCGCGGCGGCGAGCAGGCCCACGGAGCTCGCGACGATGCCCACGTAGGGCACGTGACGGCGCGTGGTGCGCGCGAAGAGGCGCGGGGCGAGGCCGTCGGAGGCGAGGGAGTGGAGCATGCGGCTGCCCGCGTAGAGGTTCGCGTTCGCCGCGGAGAGCGCCGCGACGAGCACCAGGAGGTTCGTGATGCTCGCGGCGCCGGGGATGCCGATCCTGTCGAAGACCATCACGAACGGGGAGGTCGCGACGTCCTCGCCGGTGCCGGCGGCCTCCTGCCACGGCACGAGGCTCACGACGATGCCGATGCACAGCACGTAGAAGAACGCGAGGCGCACGATCGTGGTGCGCGCGGCGGTGCGGATCGAGCGGGCCGGGTCCTTCGCCTCGGCGGCGGTGATCGAGAGCAGCTCGATCCCGCCGAAGGAGAACATGACGACCGAGAGCGCGATCCAGACGGCGCCCCAGCCGTTGGGGGCGAAGCCCCCGTCGGACGTGAGGAGGGAGAGCCCGGGGGCGCTCTCCCCCGGCATGCCGAACAGCACGAGGAACAGGCCGATGAGGATGAAGACGAGGACGGCGACGACCTTGATCGAGCTCAGCGCGAACTCGATGACGCCGAAGGAGCCGACGGTCGCGAGGTTGATCCCCACGATCACGGCGGCGAAGAGCAGGATCCCCGCCCAGATCGGCACGGCCGGGAACCAGTACGCGAGGTAGGCGGCGCAGGCGACGAGCTCCGCGCCGGTCACGGCGACCGTGACGATCCAGTACAGCCAGCGGCTGAGGTAGCCCCAGAACGGGGAGAGGTAGCGGGCGGCGAGGGTGCCGAAGCCGCCGCGCACGGGGTGGCGGGAGGCCATCTCGCCCATCGCGAGCGCGATCGTCGCGGCGATGAGGGAGCCCACGGCGAAGGAGACGATGACGGCGGGTCCGGCGTAGCCGATCGCCTCGCCGGAGCCCAGGAACAGGCCGGTGCCGAGGGCGGAGCCCATGGCGATCATCGCCATCTGGCCGTGGCCGAGGGACCGCGCGAGGGTGTGGCCGGCGGCCGGTGAGGAGCCGGCGTCCGGGTGGGAGGGGGTGGGGGAAGGGGTGCTCACCCTGCCTGACCCTAGTCGGCGAGGGCGGCCGTCGCGGGGACCGGCGCCGCCCCGCGGCGCACGGGGATCGTCACCCACAGCAGCACGAGGTGCACGATCGGGCCGATGCCCAGGGCGTACACGACGGTCCCGAGGCCGACGGGCCCGCCGAGCATCCAGCCGATCGCGAGCACGCCGACCTCGATGACCGCGCGGACGGGGCCGACGGGCAGCCCCCAGCGGTGGTGGATCCCGGTCATGAGCCCGTCGCGCGGGCCGGGGCCCAGCTGGGCGCCGATGTAGACGGCGTCGGCGACGGCGTTGAGGGCGAGCCCGGCGACGAGCAGGGCGATGCCAGGGAGCAGGCCCTCGACGGGCGGCACGAGGTGCAGGGTGAGGTCCATCGAGACGCCGACCCAGAGGGCGTTGGCGAGCGTGCCGATGCCGAGCTGCTGGCGCAGCGGGATCCAGGCGAGCAGCACGACGAAGCTCGTGAGGATCGTGATCGTCCCGATGCTGAGCCCGGTGCGGCCGGCGATCGCGACGGAGAGCACGTCCCACGGGGCGGCGCCGAGGCCGGCACGGAGGATCAGGCCGATGCCGGCGCCGAAGCCGGTCAGGCCGAGGAACAGGGTCAGCAGTCGCAGGGGGAGGCGGTCGATTCGCAGCTGCTCGCGCAGCGGCACGTTCTGGAGGGCGGAGGGCATGGCATCATGCTCGCCCATCATCGGCCCCTCACCACAGGGCCGACCACGCGCCGCCTCCGCCACCCGCCCCGGAAGCCCTCACACACGGCGGATGGTCCGATTGTGTTCCACATCGACGTCGGATCCGGAACAGAATCGGACCATCCGTGGGGCTGGAGCGCGCACCACCCCCCCCGCACGACGACGCCCCGCCCACCGGAACGGTGGGCGGGGCGTCGAGCGCAGGGTGCGAGAGCCTCGGATCAGGCCTTCACGGACCCCTTGGCGGCGACGACCTGGATGACCAGGTTCGCGAAGACGTCGTTGTGCAGACGCACGGTCGCCTTGTGCTCGCCCAGCGCCTTGATGGCGGCGGGGAACTCGACCGTGCGACGGTCGATGTCCTTGTCGAACACGGCCTTGACGCCGTCGGCGATCTCCTTGGAGGAGACGGCGCCGAAGAGGCGGCCGTTCTCGCCGGCGCGCTCGGAGACGACGACCGGCTTCGACTCGAGCGTCGCCTTGAGCGCCTGGGCGTCCTCGAGGTTCGTGATCGAGCGCTTGCCGCGGGCGGCGCGGATCTGGTCGAGCTGACGCTGACCGCCGTTGGTCCACGGGGTCGCGAGACCGCGGGGCTGCAGGTAGTTGCGGGCGTAGCCGTCCTTGACCTCGACGACGTCGCCGGCGGCACCGAGGCCGGAGACCTCGTGCGTGAGGATGAGCTTGGTGGTCATGGGTATGCCTTCCTTGCTCAGCGACCGGAGGTCGAGTAGGGCAGGAGCGCGATCTCGCGGGCGTTCTTCACGGCCTTCGCGATCTTGCGCTGCTCCTGCACGGACACGCCCGTCACCCGACGCGCGCGGATCTTGCCGCGGTCGGAGATGAACTTGCGCAGCAGCGCCGCGTCCTTGTAGTCCACGGTCTCGAGACCCGCAGCCTTCAGCGGGTTCAGCTTCTTCTTCGGCTTACGAAGAACAGGCTTGGCCATCGTGGTGCTCCTTCTTTCTGTGGAGCCCGGGCATGCACCCGGGATGGAATGGATGAGTGTCGATCCTGGTCAGCAGGCTCCGGAGAGCCCTCTGCGGATCAGAAGGGAGGGTCGTCGTACCCGCCCTGGTTGCCGCCGGCCCACGGGTCCTGGTCGGCGCCGCCCTGAGGAGCGTTGCCGTAGCCACCCTGCTGACCGCCGTTGTAGCCGCCCTGACCGCCGCCCTGCTGGCCGTAGCCACCCTGGCCGCCGCCGTTGAAGCCGCCGCCCTGCTGACCACCGCCGCCGTTGAAGCCGCGACCGCCGCCGCCTCCGCCGCGCTGCACCTTGGTGGGCTTGGCGGTGGCGTAGCGGAGCGACGGGCCGACCTCGTCGACCTGGAGCTCCACGGACGTGCGGTTGTTGCCCTCACGGTCGGTGTAGGAGCGCTGCTGGAGACGGCCCTGCACGACGACGCGCGTGCCCTTCTCCAGCGACTCCGCCACGTTCTCGGCGGCATCGCGCCAGACCGAGCAGCGCAGGAACAGCGCCTCGCCGTCCTTCCACTCGTTCGCCTGACGGTCGAAGGTGCGGGGGGTGGACGCGACGGTGAACGACGCCACGGCCGCTCCGGAGTTGGTGAAACGCAGCTCCGGGTCGGCGGTGAGGTTGCCGATCACCGTGATGACGGTGTCATTCGCCATGGGTGCTCCTCTGCTCCGAGTTCGGTGGGGTCAGTGGTGTCACTGGGAGGCGGCCCGGGGGCCGCGGATCGCCCGTCGGCGTGAGCCGGAGGCGATCGGGAGGGACGAGCCGCCGCGGAGCGGGGGCGCGTCCCGAAGGATCACTTCGCGTCGGCCCGCATGAGCTTGGTGCGCAGCACGGACTCGTTGAGCCCCAGCTGACGATCGAGCTCCTGCGCGGTGGCGGGGGTCGAGGTGAAGGTGAGGACGATGTAGATGCCCTCGGACTTCTTGTCGATCTCGTAGGCGAACTTCCGCTTGCCCCAGACGTCGACGTTGTCGATGGTGCCGCCCTCGGTGGGGACGACCTGGACCAGCTTCTCGAAGGTCCCGCTGACGGTCCGCTCATCGACGGACGGGTCGAGGATCACGACCATTTCGTAAGCGCGCATGTTTCGGTACCCACCTCCTGTGGTCTCAACGGCCACGGTCTCTCCGTGGCAGGAGGGTTCATGCCATCCGCGCAGCCGCCGGCGGCGCATGTCACGGACCGTGCAACCCTACCGGTCCCGGGGGACGGGGAGAAGAGCGGGGCGGGAGCTGCGCGGGGGATCACAGCCGGGGCCGACGACGACGCGGCCCGCCCGTCCCGGAGGACGAGCGGGCCGCATCGTGGACAGGGGATCGGAGGGTCAGTCCCCGGTCGTCCCCGTGTCGGTCTTGCCCTCCTCGGCGCCCGCCTCGGTGGTCGGCTTCGTGGACGACGGCTTGGTCGTCTTCTCCGCCGCCGGCTTCTCCGTCGTCGTCTTCTCCGCGGGCTTCTTCGTCGTCGTCGACTTCTCCGTGGTGGGCTCCTCCGTCGTCGGCTCCTCCGTCGTGGGCTCCTCGGTGGTGGGCTCCTCCGTCGTCGGCTCCTCCGTGGTCGGCGCCTCTGTGGTGGGCTCCTCCGTCGTCGGCTCCTCCGTGGTGGGCTCCTCCGTGGTCGGCGCCTCGGTGGTGGGGGCTTTCGTCGTCGGGGCCTGGGTCCGCGTCGACTTGCGGGTCGTCGTGGTGCTCGCGACGGCCTTCTGGTTGTCCAGCCGCACGGCCTCGGGGAAGTCCTCGAAGTCCTGGCCCTCGAGGGAGCGGGACATGATCGAGCCCCAGATCTCCGTGGGGTACGAGCCGCCGGTGATGTTCGAGTAGTCGCCCCACGGGGTGAGCGGGTCCTCGCCGCCGTCCGCGTTCGGCTGGAACATGCCCACGCCGGTCACGAGCTGCGGGGTGAAGCCCACGAACCATGCGGAGCGGAAGGACTCCGAGGTGCCGGTCTTCCCGGCCACGGGGCGGCCGTCCATGATGTCGACGAGCGCCTTCGCGGAGCCCGTGCTGGGCGGGCCCTGGAGGGCGACGGTGGCGTTGGTGGCCACGCCCTCGTCGAGCACGCGCTTGGCGGTGTCCTTGTGCTCGTACTCCTTGGAGCCGTCGGCGTTGGTCATCGTCTCGACGATGTACGCGGAGTGGTAGACGCCGCCGGAGGCGATCGTCGCGTAAGCCTCCGCCATCTCGCGGACGGTCGGCGAGGCGCTGCCGAGCACGTTCGAGGCGTAGTCGTCCAGGCCCGGCGTGGTCTCCGGGAGGCCCAGCTCGATCGCGGCCTCCTTGGTCTTCGTGGGGCCCATCTCGACGTTCAGCTCGGCGAAGGCCGTGTTGATCGAGTTCGTGGTCGCCTGCGCGAGGCTCACGGTGCCGTAGTCGACCTTGTTGAAGTTGTTCACGGTCCAGCCGGGGAAGGACTTCGGCGAGTTGCCGTCCCAGGTCGAGTACAGCGAGTAGCCCTCCTGGAGGGCCGCAACGAGCGTGAAGGTCTTGAAGATCGATCCGGCCTGCATGCGCGACTGGGTCGCGTCGTTGATGGACTGCTTCACGTAGTCCTCGCCGCCGTACATGCCGCGGATCGCGCCGCTGGACGGGTCCAGCGTCATCGTGCCCACGCGGTTGTTCTCGGGGCGGTCGCCGAGGTCCTCGATCGACTGGACGGTGTTGTCCTGGACGCTCTTGTCCACCGTGGAGACGATCTTGAAGCCGCCGGTGTTGAGCTCGTCCTGCGTGTAGCCCTGGTTGATGAGCTCGGTGCGCACCTGGTCCAGGAGGTAGCCGTTGGTGCCGCCCAGGCTGTTCTGCTTCTTGGGCTCGGCGGTCTTCGGGAACTCGAGGGCGTCCGCCTCCGCAGCGGTGAGCACCCCGGTGTCGTTGACCTCGCGCTCGATCACGCGTGCCCACAGCGACTGCGCCTTCTCCTCGTTGACCGCGGGGTCGTAGGACGAGGGTCCGGGGATCACGGCGACCAGCAGCGCGGCCTCGGACTCGTCGAGCTCGGAGGCGGGCTTGCCGAAGTAGGCCTGGGAGGCCTCCTCGATGCCGTACGCGCCGCGGCCGAAGTAGATGGTGTTGAGGTAGCGGGAGAGGATCTCGTCCTTGGGGAGCTCCTGGTCGATCTTGATCGCCATGAACATCTCCTTGACCTTGCCCACGTAGCTCGTGTTGGTGCCGGTGTAGTACCGCTCCACGTACTGCTGCGTGATGGTCGAGCCGCCCTGGCGCGCACCGCCGGAGAGGTTGTTGACCAGGGCTCGGAGGATGCCCTTGGGCGAGATGCCGCGGTTCTCGTAGAAGGTCGCGTCCTCGCTCGCGACGACCGCGTCCTTGACGGTCTGCGGGATCTCGTCGTTCGCGATCGGGGTGCGGTTGATGTCGCTGAACTTGCCCATCTCCGTCTCGCCGTCGGAGAAGTAGACGCGGGAGGACTGGGCGAGGGCGAAGTCGGAGGGCTCGGGGACCTCGGTGGTCTTGTACAGCCAGACGGTGCCGGCGAGGCCCAGCAGCACGATCAGCGCGAAGGCGCCGGCGAGCAGGCGGAAGGACGGCAGCCAGCGCCAGAAGCCGTTCTTCCCGGCCCGCGGGTAGTTCAGGAAGTTCGTCGCGGCGACCTTGCCGCTTCCCTTCCCGCGCCCGCTGCGCGCCGGTGCGGCGTGGCGGGACGCCGCCGAGCGGCTCCCTGCCCCCGCCGCGGCCGCACCGCCCGCGGCGGCGCCGGCCTTCTTCGGCGTGCGGCTCGTGCCCTTGCTCGCGGAGGCCGCGGCGCCCGGCGCCGGCTTCTTCGCGTCGGAGGCCCCGGAGGCGCGACGTACACCTGCGGCGCGACGATTGCCGGCCGACGGGTTCGTGCGGCGCGACGAGCCGCGGGAAGAGCGTCCGGAATCGCTCATGGCTGCTGCTCCTGGTCTGAAGGGGTCGAGGACGCGACTGCCGACGGGCAGGCGACCTCACAGTATGAGCATCCCACCCCCGCCGGCGGGAAGCCCCGGCGGTGAAGCACACACGGTGTGCACGTCTGCCGGGCGGTCCCTCACATCCTCCTCACACGGAGGCGGGGAGGCATCCAGCGTCCGTGCGGCGCGCGTCACCCGATCCCCCGGGCCGACCGCCCGCTCAGCCCTCGGCGCGGGCCGCCCACCAGGCGCGCAGCTCCGCCTCGGCGCGCTCGGCGCCCAGCGGGCCGTGCTCCATGCGCAGCTCGAGGAGGTGCTTGTAGGCCTCGCCCACCTCGCGGCCCGGGGGGAGGTCGAGGATCGACATGATCGCGTTGCCGTCGAGGTCCGGGCGGATCCGCCCGATCTCCTCCTGCTCGGCGAGGCGGTCGATCCGCTCCTCCAGTTCGTCGTAGGCGCGGGAGAGGGCGCGGGCCTTGCGCTGGTTGCGGGTGGTGACGTCCGCCCGGGTGAGCCGGTGCAGGCGCTGGAGCAGGTCCCCGGCGTCGGTGACGTAGCGGCGCACCGCGGAGTCGGTCCACGGGGAGTCCGCGTAGCCGTGGAAGCGCAGGTGCAGCTCGACGAGCCGGGACACCTTCTTGATGGTGTCCTTGTCGAAGGCGAGCGCCCGCAGCCGCTTGGCGGCCATCTTCGCGCCCACCGTCTCGTGGAAGCGGAAGGTCACCACGCCGCCGTCCTCGTAGCGGCGGGTGGCGGGCTTGCCGATGTCGTGGAGCAGCGCGGCGAGGCGCAGCACGAGGTCCGGCGCCTCGCAGGGGCCGCCCGAGCCGGCGGGGCTCTCGAGGTCCATCGCCTGGTCGAGCACGGTGAGGGAGTGCTCGTAGACGTCCTTGTGGCGGTGGTGCTCGTCGATCGCGAGCCGCATCTCCGGCAGCTCGGGCAGCACGTGGTCGGCGAGGCCCAGCTCGACCATGAGCTCGAGGCCGCGGCGCGGCGCGACGCCCGTCATGAGCTTGACCAGCTCGTCCTTGACCCGCTCGGCGGAGACGATGGTGATGCGCTCGGCGAGGTCCGCGACCGCGGCGGCGGTCATCGGCTCGATCCGCAGGTCGAGCTGGGAGACGAAGCGCACCGCGCGCATCATCCGCAGCGGGTCGTCGTCGAAGGACTGCTCGGGGGCGACCGGGGTGCGCAGCACGCCCTTGGCGAGGTCCTCGAGGCCGTCGAAGGGGTCGACGAGCTCGAGCGAGGGCAGGCGCACGGCCATCGCGTTGACGGTGAAGTCGCGCCGGGAGAGGTCCCCCTCGAGCGTGTCCCCGTAGGCGACCTGGGGCTTGCGGGACGCGGGGTCGTAGGTCTCGGTGCGGTAGGTCGTGATCTCGACCTTGACCCCGTCGCGGATCCCGCCGAGGGTCCCGAACTCGCGACCCATGTCCCAGATGCCGCCGTCGTGGGTCCAGCCGCGCAGGATCTCCTCGGTCTGCTCGGGGCGGGCGGAGGTCGTGAAGTCGAGGTCGGCGCTCACCCTGCCCAGGACCGCGTCGCGCACGGGGCCGCCCACGAGGGCCAGCTCGAGACCGGCCGCCTCGAAGCGGCGGCCGAGGTCGTGGATCTCCGCGGGCAGCGCCTCGAACATGGCGGCGGCCCGGGTGCGGGCGTTCTCGAGGCGGCGGGCGGCCTCGGCGGCGGGTTCGGTCACGGGGGTCCTGTCCTGCGGTCGATGTGAAGGTGGTGCGAGGGTCTGCGGAGCACGCGCGCCCGCGCAGGGAACTACGGTAGCGGCCGCATACAGTGTCCCCATGCCGTCCACCCGTCCGCTGCTGCGCCCGGTCCTCGCGGCGCTGCTGACGGTGACGATGCTCCTCGCTCCCGCGCTGCTGGCCGGCGCCGCGAGCCCGGCGAGCGCCGCCGCGCCCGCGTCCCCCGCCGCACCCGCGGCCCCGTCGGCCCCGTCGGAGGGTGGGGATTCCGCCGTCGACCTCACGCTCACCTCCCTGGATCCCACCTCCCTCGCGCCCGGCGGCACGCTCACCGCGCGGGTGAGGGTGACCAACACCTCCGAGGAGTCGCTCGACGCGGCGTCCCTCGAGCTGCGCACCCGCAGCTCGCGCGTCACCGACCGCGCGCAGCTCTCACAGTGGGAGGGCCTCACGGGGCCGGACACGGCGGGTGAGCCCGTCGCCTCCTCCGATCCGACGGTCATCGCGCCGGGGGACTCCGCGACGCTGCAGATCCGCGTCCCCGCGGAGGACCTCGGCTTCAGCGGGGAGTCCTATCTGTGGGGCACGCGCCGCATCTCGCTCACGCTCTCCACGTCCGACGGTCCCCAGGACGCGATCCGCACCTTCGTGGTGTGGCGCCCCGAGGGGGCGAGCGGCAGCATCACCGAGTCGGTGCTGCTGCCCATGACCGGCACGGATCCGGGGGCCGCGGCGGCCGATCCCTCCGCCTACGCGGACTCCGCCGCCTCCGGGCACCTCGCCTCCCTGCAGGCCCTCGCCGCGCGCGAGGACGTGGACTGGTGGCTGGACCCGCAGCTGCTGGACCCGCCGCGGCTCGCGATCGCCGAGGAGGGCGATCCGCAGACCACGAACGGCGACGCGGCCGCCGAGTACGCCGTCCCGGAGACCGCGCAGGCGATCGCCTCGACGCTGCAGGACGCCGTCGGCTCCCGCACCGTGCTCGCCATGCCCTATGCGCGCACGGACCTCGCGGGACTCCGGGAAGGCGGCGCCACGGACCTCGCGGACGCGGCGGATGCCCTGGGCCGGGACACCTGGCAGGAGTCGGGGATCGTCCTGCGCTCGCGGGCCGTCGGCATCCCCGGTGACGAGGTCACCGCCGACGCCCTCGACGAGGCGGCCGCGGCGGGGGCGGACACCGTCATCGTGCCCTCCACGTCGGTGCGGGAGGATCCGGGATCGGCCGTCACCCCCAGCTCGATCGGCACCTACGAGGCGACGGGCGCGACGGGATCCGGGCGGGACCTGCGGGTGCTCGCGCCGGATCCGGAGCTCTCCGCCGAGTTCGCCTCGCTCGACGGCAGCACCGACCCGGAGCTCGTGACCCAGCGGATGCTCGCGGAGACCGCGACGATCGCCTCGGAGTACTCGCAGGCACCGCGGCACCTGCTGATCAGCCCGGATCCGGAGGCCGCCCTGGACGCAGAGGCCGCGGGCACCGCGCTCGACGCCCTCGACGAGGCCCCCTGGCTCACCCGCGGGACCACCGATGCCCTGCTCTCCGCCGCGGAGCAGGACGCGGTCACGACGAACCCCTCGACATCGGGGGACGACCTCTACGCCCTCGGGGCGATCGATGCGGCGACCGTGGCTCCCTCGGCGGAGTCCGAGGACGGCACCTGGACGCGCACCGACCCGGCCGACGTCGCCGCGACGGACGTCGAGCCCGCCCTCGCCCGTCGGCTGCAGGACCTCTGGGGCGAGCTCGACACGCTCGGGGCGGTCATGGAGGACGACGCCGCGCTCGACGGTCCCCGCCTCGAGGTGCTCTCCGCCGCCTCGGAGCACTGGGGCTCCGCCGCGGACTCCTCCGCGCGGGCGGATCTGGCGGAGTCCGCCGTCGCGGACCTCACCGGGGCGATCTCCGTCGTCCCGACCTCCGGCTACAACCTCATCTCCGACTCGGCGGGCGTGCCGATCACGGTGAAGAACTCCCTGGACACGCCGATCACGGTGCGGATCGCGGTGTCCTCGGACCGCCCGATCGTGCGGGTGGGCGAGCAGCCCGTCGTGACGGTCCCCGCCCGCGGCCAGATCGACAAGACGGTCCCGGTCGAGGCGATCGCGAACGGCACCGTGACCCTCTCCGTGCAGCTGACCAGCGATCCCGACGCCGAGGACGCCCCGGACGGCGGGGCGCAGGCGCTCACCTCGACCTCCGAGGTGCCGCTCACAGTGAACCCGGCGTGGGAGAACTGGACGACCCTGCTGCTCGTGATCGGCATGGGCGCGCTCGTGGTGGTGGGCGTCGCGCGCGCCCGCCGCACGGGCTCCTCGCACCGCGCCCCGGCCGTGCACGGCCCCGAGGACCCGGTGGTCCTCGCCCGCACCGGCCGCTCCGAGCCCACCACCGAGCCGCTGCCGCCCACCGCCGACGACGCCGACGACGCCGAGACCCATCCCGACCCCACGACCGAGACCGGGGACGAGGCCGCCGCCGCGGCCGAGGACCCGGAGCAGAAGGAGGAGCGCCCGTGACGACACGTCCCCGCGAGCTCCGCACCCATCACGTTCCCCGCCACCGCCGCCACGGCACCCCCGGGAGCAGCTCCCGCCTCATGAAGGCCTCCGTGGTCATGGCCTCGGGGTCGATCGTCTCGCGGCTGCTCGGCTTCGTGCGGAACTTCCTGTTCGGCTCGATCCTCGCGGGCTCCATGTCCTCCGCCGGCAGCGCCTTCAGCGCCGCGAACGCCCTGCCCAACACGGTGTGGCTGTTCGTGGGCGGCGGCACGCTCAACGCGATCCTGGTGCCCGCGATCGTGCGCGCCGTGAAGCGGCCGGACCGCGGCAGCGACTACGTCTCGCGCCTCATGACCCTCGTGTCCCTCGTGTCGCTCGTGCTCACGGGGCTGTGCATGCTGCTCGTGCCCGTGCTGCTCGTGCTCACGAGCGGCAGCCTGCCGCCGGCGACCTACGCGCTCGCGGTGCAGCTGGGCTACTGGATGATGCCGCAGGTCTTCTTCTCCGCCCTGTACGTCATGTGCGGGCAGCTGCTGAACGCGCACGACTCCTTCGGCCCGTACCAGTGGGCGCCGGTGGTCAACAACCTCATCGGCATCGTCGGCGCGGCCCTGTTCCTGGGCATGTGGGGCGCCGTCGGCGACCCGTCGCAGTGGACCCTCGCGATGATCGTGGCGATGGCGGCGATCAACGTGGGCGGCTCCGCGGGCCAGGTCGTCTTCCTCACCTGGTTCGTCAAGAAGCTCGACCTGCGACTGCGGCCGCGATGGGGCTTCCGCGGGCTGGGCCTCGGCAAGCTCAGCAGGATCGGCCTGTGGACCCTCGCGATGCTGGGCCTCGGCCAGCTCGGCGTGTGGGCGACCCGCTGGTCCACCGGCGGTGCGGTGCACGCGGCGGAGGCGGCCGGGAAGGACTCCGACCTCGCGGCCCGCTATCCGGGGCTGCTCTCGATCGACTGGGCCTACCTCGCGTTCATGATTCCGCAGGGCATCATCGCGGTCTCCCTGGTCACGGCCGCCTTCCCGGCGATCTCGCGCAGCGCCGCCGCGGGGGACCACGCCGCGGCGCTCGCCGCGTACGCCCGCACGAACCGCCTGCTCGCGGTGCCGATGGTGCTGTGCACGGTCCTCTTCATCGCCCTCGCCGGCCCGATCATGTGGGCGATCGGCGGCGGCACGGGGCCGATCGGAGCCCGGGCGAACGGCGCGGTGCTCGTGGGCTACATGCTGGGCCTCGTGCCCTTCGCGGCCCTCTACCTCGTCAAGCGCGTGTTCTACGCGTACGAGGACGCCCGCGTGCCCTTCTACACGCAGATCCCGAACACGCTCGCCTCCCTCGTGGGTGCGCCGATCATCCTCGCCGTGGTGGACCCGGCGTGGGCGACGGCGACCGCGGCGACGGTGAGCAGCGTCGGCAACCTCGCCGGATGGCTCATGGCCCTGTGGTTCCTGCGGCGCCGTGCCGCTGCCCTCGGCGAGGCCGTGCCGGGCACACGGAAGGGTCTGGTGCTCGCGGGGAAGCTCGCGCTCGCGGCGCTCGTCTCCTGGGCCGTGGGGGCGGGGCTCGTGCAGCTGCTGGACGGGGCCATCTGGTCCCACCGATCGGTCGCCATCGCCCTGGGCGTCGTGATCGGCGCGGTGGTCTCCGCGGTGTTCCTGGCCGTGGCCTGGCTGCTGCGGGTCGAGGAGGTCCAGCGCATGGTGGGCACCGGAACCCGGGCCCTCGGCCGCCTGCGCGGGGCGACCTCGTAGCATGGAAGCCGCCCGAGCTCGCAGCGAGGGCGAACACCGACGACAAGGACGGTCCGTGGACACGAACTCTCATCTGGACGCGCTGCGCTCCCGGTGGACCCTGGAGGGGCGGATCCCCCTGTCCGGGGTCGCCGAGGGCGCCTCGTGGCACCGGGCCCGCACGGTCGCGAGCGGGGAGGACGTGGCGCTGCTGGTCGTGCACGGCCCGGCCGCGCTCGAGGCCGCCGATGCCGTGCGCCGCGCGTATCTGGTGGAGGACCCGCACCTCGTGCCGGTCCGCGAGATCGTCGTGCTCGAGGATCCCCGTGAGGAGAGCGCGACGGACGGGACCGCGGGCGAGCCGACGACGGTCGTCGAGTACCCGCTGCCCACGTCCCCGCCGCTCGCGGCGCTGCTCGCCGACGGCCCCCTGCACCCCGAGACCGCGCGCGCCGTGATCGGCGAGGCCGCGACCGGGCTCGAGGTCGCGCGCCGTCGTGGCCTGCGCCATCAGCTGCTCGACTCCAACCGCGTCTTCGTCGACACGGCCTCCGGGGCGGTCTCCGTGCTCGGTGTGGGCGTCGAGGCCGCCGCGCACACCGATCTGGACCGCTCGCGGGAGATCGCCTCCTTCCAGGACACGCGAGCCCTCGTCGCGCTGCTGTTCCGGGCGCTCACGGGCCGCAGCCCGCGACCGGGGGCCGACGGGACGATCCCACGGCCATCCGCGCTGCGTGCAGAGGGCGCCCCGCCGATCCCCGAGGACCTCGACCTGCTGTGCGAGCTCGTGCTGGGCGGCGCCGCGGAGGAGGGCCCGGAGACCACTCGGGACCTGATCGAGGCCCTCGAGCCGTGGCAGTCGATCCCGGTGACCCTCGAGGCCTATGCGGGTCGCGGGGCGACCCCGGCTGCCTCCGCCCGCGATGCCGCTCCGGCCGCGCCCGTCGTCGTGCCCGGCCGGGAGACCTCGGTGAGCGCGGGCTCCGCGGCGCCGACCTCCGGGGAGGAGGCGCCGACGTCGGACCCGACCCGTCAGCGGCAGGCCGACGCTGCTCCGGCCACCGAGTCGTTCGAGCCGCTCCCCGCCGACGGCGACCTCCCGGAGGAGGACACCGTCTCCCGCACCCCCGGCGCGGCCGCATCCGGCGCGGCCGCCGCGGCGACGGCCGGGGTCGTCGGCGCCGGCGCGGCATCGGCCGCCGTCGATCCCGAGAACCCCGAGGCCCCCGAGTCCTCGGTGCCCGCCGAGGAGCAGGAGACGACCGCTGCGCCTTCCTCCTCCGCGGCCGAGGGCGAGGCGAAGGCACTGGTGAAGGAGCTGCATCTCGATGAGCGCCGCTCCTCGAGCGCCTTCCCGGGCCATCTCGATGTCGCCGCTCCCGCGCCTCGCCCCGCAGCGACCGACACCGGGACCGATGCCGCCGCAGCGACGGGATCCGCCGCGCATACCGACGCGGCCACAGCTCATGACGCCGCGCCCCTGGCCGCCGGCGCGGGTGCGGCCGGTGCCGCGACCGTCGGCGCTGCGGCGGCCGTCGCCGCAGCCGCACCCTCCGGCCCGTCCTCACCGGCCGACCCGTCGGACCCGTCGGCCCCGACGAGTCCGTCGACCCCGGTGAGTCCCTCGACCCCGGCCGACGCGCCGGGCACCTCCGCACCGGAATCCGCCGAGTCCGGGGTGGCCCCCGCCGCGGCGGAGCCCGGCACGGCCGCCCTCCCCGCGGCCGCCGGCACCACCGCGAGCACCGCGCTCACCCCCGCCACGCATCACCGTCATGACTCCGCGTCCTCCGCGGCGGAGGGCACCGGCCCGCTCGCCGTCTCCGGGCGCACCGAGTCGCTCGCACCGGTCGACTCCGGTCCGATCGTCGTGCGCGGCCGCGACCGCTCCGCCCTCGAGTCGGACATCCCTGAGGACACGGTCCCCGCCTCCCGCAGCTCCCTGCTGCGCGAGGTCGTCGGCGTCGCGGTCGATGCGGACGACCCGCAGACCTGGGGCCTCGGCCCCGCACAGCCCGCCGCCCGCTCGCGCCAGGCCCAATGGATCCTGCTGGGCGCCGTGCTGCTGGTCATCATCGCGATGGTCTTCGCGATCACGTCGATCACCTCGGGGCTGCGCCAGCGGGTCGAGAACCCGCTGAACACGCAGCCGGTCGCGACCGCGACCACCGCCGCACCGAGCGAGGAGGCGAGCCCTACCGCCGAGGAGGAGAGCCCGTCGCCCACCGCGACCCTGCCCGCGCCCGAGGTGACCGGGGTCGAGGAGTTCAACTCGAGCACCCTCGACCATCCGGAGCAGGCCTCGCGCATCACGGATGGCGACACCGGCACCTTCTGGTCCACGAAGCTGTACACGAGCTCCGACTTCGGCGGGCTCAAGGACGGCACGGGCATCAAGCTGACCTTCGCGGAGGAGTCCACGATCACGAAGGTCACCGTGACGACCGCCCGCAACACGGGCGGGACGATCGAGCTGCACGCGGTGAACGCCGACGGCAGCCTCCGCGACGTCGCCGCGACCGCCCAGTTCAACGGGGACGGCGAGGCCGTCCTCACCCCGAAGGAGCCCCTCGAGGCCGACGGCGCCGCGCTGTGGATCCCCGACCTCCCGCAGGACAGCGTCGAGACCGATCGCTACCGCGGCCGGATCGCCGAGGTCCGCGTCGAATGAGCCCGCGCCCGGCCCTCCGGCGGGTGCAC
Organism: Brachybacterium rhamnosum; assembly: GCF_039526185.1. Classification (NCBI taxonomy): domain Bacteria; kingdom Bacillati; phylum Actinomycetota; class Actinomycetes; order Micrococcales; family Dermabacteraceae; genus Brachybacterium; species Brachybacterium rhamnosum. The sequence goes on along the minus strand of NZ_BAAAIS010000002.1, from coordinate 634,976 downwards.
GGGCTGTCCTCCCGGCTCCCGAACTTCCTCGGGATCCCGGTCGTGGTGATCCTCGCGGTGCTGGTCGTGGCCGCGCTGATCGGGCTGCAGCTGTCCACGGCGCTCGAGCAGTCGAGCACCACACACCCGCGGGCAGGTGTCGCGGTCGACACGGAGAACGGTGCCGGGAAGAATTCGGCGGGTCTGCCCGTTGTCACGGAGAGCTCCCTGGGCACCGAGGTCCAGAGGCTCGTCGACGCCGGCACCATCCAGCCGATGACGAGCTTCGACGCCGCGACCTGCCTGCAGGCCCTCGGGAGCGTGGATGCGGTGCTGATCATGGAGGAGGTCGCGTGGGGAACCGACCAGACGTCGGCCTGGCTGCTCGTGCACGGTCCCGTGGACCGCGACACGCTCCAGGCTACGGGCGGCACGGTCTCGGTCACCGTGGTGCGCCCCACCTGCGGCGACGCCTCGACGCAGGCGGATCCGTCCCAGGTGGGCCTCTGGAGCGGCACCGTGCTCATCGAGGGCGTGTGAGCGCCGTCCCGCCTCGTCCCTCGCCCGCCCCCTCCGACCCCTTCGCGCCGTACGCTCGTCTGCGTCGCCGCGCCGTTCCCCTCCACCTCCGGAAGGACCTCCCATGACCCAGCCGATCCAGGCTCTCAACATCCTCGGCGCCTCCGCCACCTCCGCGCAGGCCTGCGGGCCCGAGGGCTGCGAGGCCCCCGAGACCGCGCAGGACGGCGCGGCGCAGGACAGCACGGTGCACGAGGTCGTCATCGTCGGCTCCGGTCCCGCGGGCTACACGGCCGCGATCTACACGGCCCGCGCCGAGATGAAGCCGATCGTCCTCGCGGGGGCGCTCGACGCCGGCGGCGCGCTGATGACCACGACGGACGTCGAGAACTTCCCCGGCTTCGCCGAGGGGATCCAGGGCCCCGAGCTCATGACGACCATGCAGGAGCAGGCCGAGCGCTTCGGCGCGCAGATCGAGTTCGAGGACGTCGTCGACGTGCAGCTCGAGGGCGACGTCAAGACGATCACGCTCGAGGACGGCACCGTGTACCGGGCGAAGTCGGTGATCATCGCGACCGGTTCCGCGTACCGCCGTCTCGACGTGAACGGCGAGGACCGCCTCTCCGGCAAGGGCGTCAGCTGGTGCGCCACGTGCGACGGCTTCTTCTTCAAGGACCAGGACATCGTCGTGGTCGGCGGCGGAGACAGCGCCGTCGAGGAGGCCACCTTCCTCACGCGCTTCGGCCGCACGGTGACCCTCGTGCACCGTCGTGACGCGCTGCGCGCCTCGAAGATCATGGCCCGCCGCGCGGAGAGCGACCCGAAGCTGTCCTTCGCGTGGAACAGCGAGCTGGTCTCGATCAACGGCGGTGAGAAGGTCGAGTCGATCACCGTGCGCGACACGCAGACCGGTGAGGAGCGCGAGATCGCGACCTCCGCCGTCTTCGAGGCGATCGGTCACCTCCCGCGCACGGAGCTGTTCCAGGACAAGCTCGAGCTCGACGAGCAGGGCTACATCGTCGTCGAGGGCCGCACCACCCGCACCTCCGTGGAGGGCGTCTTCGCGGCCGGCGACGTCGTCGACCACACGTACCGCCAGGCGATCACCGCCGCGGGCTCCGGCTGCCAGGCAGCGCTGGACGCCGAGCGCTGGCTCGCGGATCGCGACGCGGAGGCGGAGGAGACGGCCGACGTCGCCGACGCGCCGACCGACGCCACCGCCGCCTTCGTCTCCGAGGCCGCCGCCCGCGCCTGAGGCGCACCGACCGCACGAGGCACGATGAGCAGCGACGATCGATGAAGAGCACCGATCCGGCCGCAGGGGCGGCTCCCGAGCAGGGAGCCGCCCCTGCGGGCTCTGATCTGCTCGTCCTCGTGACGGCCTCCTGGTGCGCTCCGGCGCGACCTGCGGTGACGATCCTGAGGGAGCTCTCCCGCCGCTGGGGACCCGATCGCACCGCCGTGCACCTCCTGGACCCCGAACCGGCGCTCCTGGATGCCCTCGGGGTCGAGGTGCTGCCCACCTGGCTGCTGCTCGAGCACGAGGAGCCCGGCGAACCCGCCGCCGTCCCGGATACCTCCGCCGCGCCCAGCCCTTCCGCCGCTCCCGACGCTCCCGACGCTCCCGACGCTCCCGACGCTGAGCGTTCCACGACCGGGCGCTCCACCGTCCGCCGGACCGTCCGCACCTCCACGCTCCTCCCGACCCCCACAGGGGAGCGGATCGAGCTCCGTGGCTCCTGGACAGAGCTGCATCGACGCACGGGAGCTCTCCCGAAGCACGTCATCGACGAGGAGTTCGGCCCGTTGCGGAGCTGAGAGACTGCTGCACAGGAGTCCACGAAGTGCCGCCGACGGGCGCGTCAAGTTGCCCCGGACTCACCGCGATGACGTGCACCGATCCCCGCATCCACATGGTTGTCCACACCGATGTCCACAGTCTTCGCGGGCTCCGTCCACAGAGTTATCCACATTGGTGTGTGGAGAGAGCAGCGAGAATCTGATCGCCCGAGTGTCGGGCTAATCATGCTGTGACCTGCGGTGATACTGATCTCCAGGAAGGGGTGCCCAGCGACGGGTCCTGTGGTATAGGTCATAGTCTGCCGATCTGGTTCGATCTCTTGGGGACCGCGTCCATCGCTGTCCACACCGTTTCCCACAGTGTGCAAAAGTGGCGTCGGAGCACTCTCCCCGCATCGTCGTGACGTCGCGACGACTCATGTCGTGTGTGCGCGGCGTCGAGCTCTCACGACCGCCCCGACCTCTCTACCTGATCTCCCAACGGAGTATGGACATCGCCGGAGCAGCCGGGGAGTGGTTCCACGACGAACATCTGAGCGCTGTCGCGCGCTCACGACATCTGCTGACCGCGACCGCTCCCGCCCCGGCACTCCACACTGCGCGCCGTCCGTCCAGCTGCCGTCCACCACGTCGTCATCTGCGCCACGGCGGGACTTCTCTCATCTACGACAACAACTCATCATGTCGTTCTTCTCGGGTTTCACGCGAAACAGGACCCGTGCCTCCGCTTTGGCTTGGCGCGTCCTAGCGGGGTTGTCTCTGTCCCACCTGACGTGGTCCCATATCTTCATGGTTCGCCGTGAAACCCTCGGGGGCCGGTCTCGGGCACTTAGTGCGCACGCGGGAGAGACGCTGGTGGTCGTCGCCTGCTCTCTTGCTCGGGTGAAGGAACGGCTGGCGACGTTCGTTCCCCGTGAAACATCGACCCCGAGTGACAATCTGCATTTCGCGTCGCGCATACTGACGACGCAGGCACGCTAAGCGCGTACGCGCCCACACCCGCAGAGATGACCTGAGCGACGACGGCAGTGCCTCCTTCGCGGTCCGCGCCTACGTCAAGGTTGGTTTCGCGTGAAACACCGCTGGCCTGCCTCCGGCGCCGGACCTCATACGTGCAGAGGAGCGGCATCGAGAGTTTCCCGTGAAACGCTGGCTCATCGGCGTGTGGTTCCGGTTCGTCTCCATCGACAGCCTTGGGCACCGTAGCCCTCTACGCCCATCTCATGTGGTTCCGGGATGGACAGGAGGTTTCGCGTGAAACTCATCGAGGACGAGTGTGCTCTGCGCGGACTGGACTCGAGGCTCGCCGCAAGAGTGGGACCTTGGGAGGGTGAGTTTCCCGTGAAGCCAGGTGTCAGTCGCCCATCAACCCTCGTGCACACCCTCAGAAGAGGAGGGGTCGCGTCAAGGATCTCCATGCGTAGTGCCATCACATCCATCACTGAGTCCGCGGCAGCAGGCACCTAACTCTTCGTCCCTCTTGTCGCCATGCATGGCCATCTCTCTCCTGAGGTGACAGATCGACTGGCGTGTTTCACGGGAAACACCGATGGCGTCGCCGAGCGCACCGTCGCTGCGCCATCTCGCTGAGATTCGGCCCCCATTCACGGTCTGCCTCGCGCGGTGCCACCCGTCTGATCAGGGCGAGCCGATGCTCACCCGAGGATGACGCCTCTCCTCCCCGAGCCACGGCTGGTGCTTCGTACAGGGAGAGGCCGACGTTCCACGGGAAGCAAGACATCGCCACTCTTCGCCGCCGCGTGTTTCACGGGAAACCATCCGATCCGCATATGGGGGCCGGCTGAGTTTCACGGGAAACGGCGTCGCCGAGCCACGGGATCGTCACGTCGTGCGTTGCCAAAGGCCGCATCGCGGCAGAGTCTCCTCGGAGGGGAATGAACGGAACTCCGCCCACAGAGCCACCCGATCACGCGGGACCGCACGGACCCGAGCAGCGTGTACGTCCACACGTCGGCGGCGCTGCGTTGCCGCCCACCTGTGGGATCTCCCGCACCCGTTTCACGTGAATCGACGAGGCACGCGGACCTCTCCTCGGTAGTCATGGTTGCTCGAGTCCGTAGGACGTCAAGTCGTCGTCGAGCGGAGGGAGCTGCAGGATCGTCACCGGCCCTGAGGAAGCGGGCACCTGATTACTCCACGCCTCCTGTCACACTCCCGCACGCTGTTCAGTTTCACGGGAAACCCGCCCCTAGCGCGATTCCCTCGGCACTCGTCCCGCCAATGGTGTGCTGTGTCGGAAGTGCGGGGATCGCAGAGGCAAGGAGGGAGGCGTCGAAGGGAGCGAGGGTGTGCTCCCAGCTCTGCGCGGGGCCCATGCCGACGCAGCAAGCCGCTCACGTTTCACGGGGAACATACCTGTGACCTGCAAGAATGTTGGGGCACAACTCTCTATCCGGGAGGAGTGGTGTGCTGTCCGGCCACCGTCCTCCGGTCGCCGGTCCCTCTCTCCGGGGGAGCGGGTTTCACGTGTGTCCGAAGGGCATGCCGACACCTCCGCCGACCCCCGGGTGCCCCGGCCCCACGTGACGCCAGGCGGGAGCGCCCACCCGGCGGCTGACGTTCAGGTCGCTCACTCGCGAGCACCACCGCTCCTCTCTACTGGCAGTCATGCGGTACGCGAACCGAGCTCACGGTCGGCGACGGGAGCTCATCGCGGGGTCGGGGGCCGAATCCACAGAGTTGTGCACATCGGTGGACAACGTCGAGCGAGTGACCTCACCCGCGCCGACCCCGGCCCTCGCCGCATGCATCCCACGGGCGCTCTCGGGGACTCCACCACTTACCTCGGTGGTGAACCGTACACATCGGACTTCTAGGGTGTATCGGTACATCACAGTCGTCCCCCTCTCCCCTCCCGGGGATGCGCGACGGGCCCGCACCCCTGTGGGTGCGGGCCCGTGGCACGAAGAGTCGCTGCAGGTTCTCCGAGACGTGCAGAGCAGTCGGGGAGGGTCAGTCCTCCACGGAGGTCTCGAGCCCCATGGTCTCCACCAGGCGCTCGAGATCCTCGAGGTTGGTGAACTCCAGGGTGATCTTGCCCTTGCGCTTGCCCACGTCGATGCGCACCTGGGTCTCCAGGCGGTTGGAGAGCCGGCTGGTGAGGTCCACGACGTGCGGATCGTAGCTGGAGCGGCGCACGGTGCGTGCGGGGGCCTGCTGCCCACCACGGGCCACCAGACGCTCCACGGCGCGCACGGAGAGCCCCTCCGAGACGATGCGCTGCGCGAGCTCCTCCATGAGCGAGGGATCGTCCAGGGAGAGCAGGGCACGGGCGTGACCGGCGCTCAGGGCGCCGCTCGCGAGCCGGCGCTGGACCAGCGCGGGGAGGCGCAGGAGCCGCAGGGTGTTGGTGATCTGGGGGCGCGAGCGACCGATCCGCTCACCGAGCTCGTCCTGCGTGCAGCCGAAGTCGTCGAGCAGCTGCTGGTAGGCGGCGGCCTCCTCGAGCGGGTTCAACTGAGACCGATGGAGGTTCTCGAGCAGCGCGTCCCGCAGGAGGTCGTCGTCGCTCGTCTCCCGGATGATCGCCGGGATCGAGGGGAGGCCGGCACGGCGGGCGGCGCGCCAACGGCGCTCGCCCATGACGAGCTCGAAGGATTCGCCGTCCTCGCTGACCGGGATCGGGCGGACGACGACGGGCTGCAGCACGCCGACGTGGCGCACGGAGAAGGCGAGCTCGTCGAGCTCGTCGTCGTCGAAGAGCGTCCGGGGGTTCCGCGGGTTCTCCCGGATCTCGTGGATCGGGATCTCGGCGAACTCCGCACCGGGGACGGGGAGCAGGCTGGCGTCGTCCGAGGCGGACGCGACGGGCTCCTCGGTCGTGGAGGGCTCCTCCGACGCGGCGGGCTCCTCGATCTCCTCGGTCCCCGACGCCGCGGCACGGGCCTGGGCGGGCGTCGACTCGACCGGCTGCACGTCGACCACGGGGCTCGACTCGGCGGGCGAGGAGAGGGCCTCCTCCGCCGCCGGGGCCTCGGTGCTCTCCGCCGTCGACACCTCCGGAGCTGTCTCCTCCTCCGGGGGAGCGGTCACCCGGGTGGTCGGCTCGACCGGGGCCGACGGGGCGCTCTCGGCGGCGGGCGCCAGGGCCGTGCTCGCCGGGGTCTCCGCAGCCGTCGTGGACGCGGAGGGCGTCGAGGACTCATCGGCTGACGTGGACCCGGCGGCCTTCGAGGACGACGAGGGCTTCTCGGCGGCGGCCGTCGAGGGAGCGGCCGTCGACGCCGAGTTCTCCTTCGAGGCCGTGCTCGTCGAGGCAGCGGCCTTCGACGGCGTCGCCTTCGAGGTGGCCTGCTTCGAGGTGGCCGACGTCGATGCCGCGGCCTTCGAGGAGGAGCTCTTCGCAGCAGCCGGCTTCGAGCTGGTGGTCGTCGACGAGGACGCCTTCGAGGAGGTGGACTTCGATGCCGAGGACGCGGCGGCGCTCTTCTTCGCCGGGGTGCTCTTCTTCGCGGGGGAGCTCTTCGCCGGCGCGCTCGTGGAGGAGCTGCGGCGGCGGGTGCTCGGCGCCTTCTCCTCCTCCGCAGCGGCGCGGGAGGCGGTGCGCGTGCCCCGGCCGCGGCGCTCGGCGGCGGCCTTGGCCATGTCGCCGGCGAGGTCACGGGGGTTGCTGCGCCCACGGGATGCGGCATCGTCCTCGCCCACGCGGTCGCCGCTGAAGAACATGTCCACGGGGCGCTCCGACGCAACGCGCTCACTCGGGGAATCGGTGCGGGGCGTGCGGGTGCGCAGCTCCGGGGTCGGCGCGGCCGCCGGTGCCGATCCCGCGCCGGGGATCAGGGCGCCGAGTCCGCGTCCGAGTCCTCGTTTCTGCGTCATCTCCGTGGTCCTTCCGAGAAGCAAACGTGCATGGGCCGAAGTCGATCCCGGTCCGCAGGGGACGGCCGAACGGCGGACGGGAAGAGGGGAGTCACGGGGCGGGACGGACGGTGATCTCGTGCGCCGCGGCCCGGTAGGCCAGGGCCCCGCTCGACCCGGGATCGTACGTGAGGACCGTCTGCCCGTAGCTCGGCGCCTCCGAGATCCGCACCGAGCGCGGGATCGTCGTGACGAGGGTCTGCTCGGGGAAGTGCTCCCGCACCTCCGCGGCGACCTGCGCGGCGAGCCGCGTCCGGGCGTCGTACATCGTCATGAGGATCGAGGAGACCTGCAGATCCGGGTTCAGGTGCTGCCGGATCAGATCGATGTTGTTCAGCAGCAGCGTGAGCCCCTCGAGGGCGTAGTACTCCGCCTGGATCGGGATGAGCACCTCACGGGCCGCGACCAGCGCGTTGACCGTCAGCAGGCCCAGCGAGGGCGGGCAGTCCACGAGCACGTAGTCCAGCCGCGGCAGGCCCTCCTCCCCGCGGTGCGCGAGGAAGTCCCGGATGGCGTTCCGCAGGCGGTTCTCCCGGGCCACGAGCGAGACCAGCTCGATCTCCGCACCGGAGAGGTTGATCGTCGCGGGGGCGCACTGCAGGCGCGGCATGTCCGGCACGTCCTGGACGACGTCCGCGATCGGGGCGGAGTCCACGAGCACCTCGTACATGCTCGGCACCTCGGCGTGGTGCGCGATGCCGAGGGCGGTCGAGGCGTTGCCCTGCGGGTCCGCGTCGATCACGAGCACGTGCAGGCCGCCCATCGCCAGCGCCGCCGCCAGGTTCACGGTCGTGGAGGTCTTCCCCACGCCGCCCTTCTGGTTCGCGACGGTGATGATGCGGGTCGTCTCCGGAGCGGAGAAGGCCGCCTTCTCGAGCTCCCGGCGCCGGGCATGGTCCCGCGTCAGCTCCCGCATGAGCGGGGTGTCGTCGAGGGCGCCCCCGGTCGCGGAGGCGTCGCCTGGCCGATCAGCCACGGGGGTCTCCCTTCCTGGTTGCTCGTGCGCGGCGGCGCACGTGGACCACTGTAGTGGGAAGGTCGACCTCCCCTTCCCCGCAGCGGAGCACGGTCCCCTCGTCCCCGCCGAGACGCCGCAGCACCTTCTGCGCGGCGTCGAGCTCGTCCTGCGCGGAGGAGCCCTTCATGGCGATGAGCGAGCCGCCGTCGGCCACGAGCGGCATCGTCCACTTGGCGAGCTTGTCGAGGGCCGCGACCGCCCGGGCGGTCACGACGGCGAAGTCGCGGTCCCCGTGCAGCTCCTCCGCGCGGGCGCGGACCACCTCGAGGCTCAGGTCCAGCTCGGCGTCGACCTCCTCGAGCCACGTCGTGCGCCGCTGCATCGTCTCGATGAGGGTCACGGGCAGGTCGGGGCGGGCGATCGCGATGACCACGCCGGGCAGCCCCGACCCGGAGCCGACGTCGGCGAGGGAGGCGGCGTCCTCCGGGATCGCGTCGCTCAGCAGGGCGCAGTTGATGATGTGGCGCTCCCACAGCCGCTCCACCTCGCGCGGGCCGATGAGGCCGCGCTCCACGCCCTGCTCGGCGAGGAGGTCGGTGTAGCGCTGCGCGAGCTCCAGACGGTCGCCGAAGAGGCGCTCGGCCGGGGCGCGCAGGTGCTCGGGAAGCGCCAGCACGACGGGCCTCAGGACGCCGGGTAGATCACGACGTGGCGGTTCTTGCCGTCACCGTCGGACTCGGAGCGCAGCCCCGCGCCCTTCGCGACGTCATGGACCACCTTGCGCTCGAAGGGGTTCATCGGGCGCAGCGGCACCGGCTCCCCGCCCGTGCGCGCCTGCTCCACGGCGTCCTCGGCGAGCTGCTCGAGGTCGCCCTTGTGCTCGGCGCGGAAGCCGCCGATGTCGAGCATGAGGCGCGAGCGGTTCCCGGTGCGGGTCTGCACCGCGAGGCGGGTCAGCTCCTGCAGCGCATCCAGGAGCTCGCCGCGCGGGCGGTTGAGCTTCGCGAGGCGCTCGGCGCCGGCGATCTCGACCGAGGCCCGGTCGCCGTCCACGTCGATGTCGATGTCGCCGTCGAGGTCCGCGATGTCGAGCAGCTCCTCGAGGTAGTCGGCGGCGATGTCGCCCTCCTCCTCGAGACGGCGCATGCGCTCCTCCGCGCTCTCGCGCGGCTCCTCCTCGGTGACGGCGGACTCGGGATGCTCGACCTCGGCCCCCTCAGCCGAGAGAGCCGAGGGGGTCGCGGCCGCGGGGGTCGGGGCGGCGGCGCTCTCGACGGCAGGGCTCTCGACGTCGGTGCGGTCCTCGCCCGGGGTCGGGTCGACGGTGGTGTCAGTCATGGGGATCTCCGTGATGATCGGGATGCGGGGAGGCGGTGCGGTCGACGGCGGGAGCACCGGTGCTCCCGCCGTCGGAGGTCACTTGCGGCGCTTCTTGCCGCCCTGGTTCTTCTTCGAGAGCGCGGAGCCGGAGGAGGGCTTGTCCTTCTCCTCGGCGGCCTTCGCCTCCTGCGCGGCGCGGCGGTCCGCCTGCGCCTTCTCGCGGGCGGCGCGGGCCTGCTCGAGGCGCTCCTGGTCGGAGAGCTTCTTGCCGCCGGCGGCCTTCTTGGGCTGCACGCGGATCGGCGCGGACTCCTCCTCGACGACCACGGCCGGCTTCTTCGGCGTGAAGTCGAGGGGCTCGAGGCCCTTGCGCTCGCGCTTGTCGTTGATGCGGCGGTGGCGCGAGGCCTCCGCCGGGGAGCCCGGGGTGGGGTAGGTGAGGACCACGATGAGCTGCTGGGCCAGGGTCCACAGGCTCGTGGTGAGCCAGTACATGAGCACACCGATCGGCATGCCCGGTCCCGTGATCACGTAGATGAACGGGAGCATGTACATCATCATCTTCTGCGTACTCGCCATCGGGCCCTCGAGGGCCGACGGGGGCATGTTGCGCATGGTCAGCTCCTTCTGGGTGATGAAGGTCGTCAGACACATGAGCGCGATGATGACGCCGGCGACGATCTTCGACGTGATGCCGCCGTCACCGGTCTTGAGGAAGCTGTCCGCGATGGTCGTGCTGCCCAGCAGGGTCGCGTGGTAGGCGCTCTTCGCGAGGTCCACGGTGAGCGGGCCGAAGGCCGCGCCGCCGGCCGCCTCGGGCAGCTTGTAGAAGAGCACGCGGAACAGGGCGAAGAAGATCGGCATCTGCAGCAGCAGCGGCAGGCACGAGGAGAGCGGGGAGGCTCCGGCCTCCTTGTAGACCGCCTGCATCTCCGTCGCCATCTTCTGGCGGGACTCCGGGTCGGTCTTGCCCTTGTACCGCTTCTGCAGCGCCTGCAGCTGCGGGGAGACCGCCTGCATCGCGCGGGAGGAGCGGATCTGCCGGATGAACAGCGGCGTGATGATGACGCGGACCACGACGGTGAGGGCCACGATGGAGAGCATCCACGTCCAGCCGGAGTTCGGGTCCATGACGAGGCCCAGGAGCGCATGGAACTTCACCATGATCCATGCGACGGCCCACTCGATGGGGTACAGGGGATTCATCGGCCTGGTCTTCCTGCCGCCCGGATGCGCATGTCGTTCATGCGATGTGACGGCTGTGGTCGGGAGTCTCGGACAAGGGTAGGCCCTCGGCGGCAGGGCGCCGTAGACGGCGTGGATTGCTCCACATGCCCGGGGCGGGCACCGGATCGTGCCCCCCTCGGGTGAGGGGGTTGCACCGCAGGATGCGGTACGTGGTCAGCAGGGTCCCCTTGACGGCGCCGTGCACGTGCAGGGCCTCGATGCCGTACTGCGAGCACACCGGGGAGTACCGGCAGGCCGGAGGGGTGTAGGGCGAGATCCCCACCTGGTAGGCGCGCAACGGCAGTATGAGCAGCCGTCGCGGCGCCCGGGCGATCGCGCGCAGGGCGCTCATGACGCGCCCGACGCTGCGGCGCGACGCTTCTCGAGCTTGCGGGTCGCGGTCCCGAGCGCCCCCAGGACCTCGTCCTCGAGGTCCGTGAACGGGATCTGCTCGATCCCGGGCAGGGCTCGCAGCACGGTGGTCGACCCGGTCGGGAACTCCGCGAGGTGATGGCGGACGATCTCCCGGAAGCGGCGGGCCACCCGGTGGCGGATCACCGAGTTGCCGACCTTCTTGGACACGACGAATCCCACGCGGGGTGCATCATCGCCCTGCTCCAGCAGGGCGAGATGCACGACCACGTGGGATCGGGCGCTGCGGACGCCTCCTCGGGTGACGGCGCTGAAGTCGTCGGAGGAGCGCAGGCGGTGCCGGGACCAGGTCGAGCCGGCCACGGGAACCCGCTCGCGGTCGCCGAGCCTCAGGCGGAGAGCTCGGAGCGGCCCTTGGCGCGGCGGGCGTTGACGATGGCGCGGCCGGCGCGGGTGCGCATGCGGGCGCGGAAGCCGTGCTTCTTGGCGCGGCGGCGGTTGTTCGGCTGGAACGTGCGCTTGGACATCGGTTCTCCTCGGTCGTGGGCACTGACGTGCCCCTCACGGTGGCGTGTGGTCCGCTGCACGGACGGATCGGTTCTCCTGCCGGGGAGGCAGGACGTGAGCCGGGGGAAGGACCGACCGGCGGACGATTCACACGGTCCGACGGCGGGTCCGGAGGGGACCGGGGAACCGTCGGGCCGACGCGCAGCGCTGACTGCACGAGTTTAGGGGCGGGTGCACAGGGGGTCAACGGATCCTAGGCGCCGGGGCGCCCGGTGTGGCCCGATTCTCACGTGTCGCTCGTGGCGCACCTCTCCCTCGTGAGGGGTCCCGAGGATCCACAGTTCTCCACAGTCCCGGTCCACAATGGACGGGGAACCTGTGGAAAACTACCCCGACACCCGCCCCGCGATGGAGACCGAGATGAACGACGCGCAGCCCGATGCGATCTGGGATCGCACCCTGGCGACCCTGCGCCAGGACAGCGCCGTCTCCACGCGCGCGTTCGCGATGCTCAGCCTGTCCCGTCTGATGGCCGTCGTGGCGGACACCGCCCTGCTCGCAGCGCCGAACACCTCGGCGAAGGAGCTCTTCGAGAACCGCATCGCGGGCGCCCTGAAGGACGCGCTGCGGGAGGCGACCGGACGCGAGACCCGCTTCGCCGTCACGGTCGACGAGTCGCTCATGCTCGAGGACGACGACGAGCCGGCACGTCCCCCCGCCGCGACCTCGGGTTCCGCCCCGCGGAATGCACAGGATGTGGACAACTCTGTGGACAGCGCTGCGGCGGAGGTCCACCGCGAGGCCCCGTTCCGCGCGAACGGGTCCGTCCGGCCCGACGGGCGCGACGGCGCCCGCGCCGTGCTCCCCGTCACGCCGTCCTCCTCGAGCGCCGCCTCCACGAGCGCCGAGGCCGACGGCGCGATCGCCCCGGCGGACGTCGCCGAGGCCGGTCGCGGCTTCTCCGAGACCTCCCCCTACACGGGCTACTCGGGCGCCTCCGCCCCCTCCCCGATGCCGGCCCCGCGCCGACCCCGTCCGGTGGACCCGGGCGGCTCGACCCTCGGCGAGGACTCACGGCTCAACGCCAAGTACACCTTCGACACCTTCGTCATCGGCTCCTCGAACCGCTTCGCGCAGGCCGCGGCCTCCGCCGTCGCGGAGACCCCCGCGAAGGCCTACAACCCGCTGTTCATCTACGGCGGCTCGGGGCTGGGAAAGACGCACCTGCTGCACGCGGTGGGCCACTACGCCAAGAGCCTCTACCCGGACGTCGTCGTGCGGTACGTGAACTCCGAGGAGTTCACCAACGACTTCATCAACTCCGTGCAGTCCGGCCAGTTCGGCAAGGCGCAGGAGTTCCAGCGGCGGTACCGGGACATCGACATCCTGCTCATCGACGACATCCAGTTCCTGCAGCGGGCCCCGGAGACGATGGAGGCCTTCTTCCACACGTTCAACTCGCTGCACAACACGGACAAGCAGATCGTCATCACCTCGGACCTCCCTCCCAAGGAGCTCGGGGGCTTCGAGGACCGCATGCGCTCCCGCTTCGAGATGGGGCTCATGACCGACGTGCAGCCGCCGGACCTCGAGACCCGCATCGCGATCCTCCGCAAGAAGGTCGCGCAGGAGAACACGGGCGAGGTCCCGCACGACGTCCTGGAGTACATCGCCTCCCACATCGCGACGAACATCCGCGAGCTCGAGGGGGCCCTGATCCGCGTGCAGGCGCTGCACTCGCTCTCCCGGCAGCCGATGGACGTCACCCTCGCCGCGAGCGTCCTCAAGGACCTGCTCTCCCACGACGACGGCACCCAGATCACGGCCTCGACGATCATCGCGCAGACGGCCACGTACTTCGGGCTCTCCGTCGAGGAGATCGTGGGCACCGGCCGCAGCCGCCGGCTCGTCTCGGCACGGCAGATCGCGATGTACCTGTGCCGGGAGCTCACGGACATGCCGCTGATCCGCATCGGCGAGGAGTTCGGCGGCCGTGATCACACGACCGTGATGCACGCCAACAAGAAGATCTCGGAGCTCATGAAGGAGCGACGCGCGATCTTCAACCAGGTCACCGAGCTCACCGCGAAGATCAAGAGCTCGAACTCCGCCTCGCGCTCCTGAGGGGTCCCGCGGATCGGGCCGCAGCAGCGCTGCGACCTGCGCGAGGAGCGGGAGATGACAGGTCTCCGCGAGTCCCTGTCGTCCCCAATGTGGACAACTCTGTGGACAGTGTGGATCGACGGATGTTCCCGCAGGAGCCGATGTGCACGGATGAATGACAGGAATCCGGCGATGAGCGGAGGGTGTGCACACTCCGCCCACGTCGAGGATCGACGTCTCCACAGATCGAGGGGATGACATGTTCCGCGTACGACCTGCACGGATGAGGGTTGTCCACCGGATCCACAGCCGTGAAGAAGAGGTCTGTAGTTCTCTAGCTCGACGGGGATGTGGATGAGGGGGCGCTGCCGGGACGTGTGATCCGGCGGCGGTGATCGCGGGGCGCGGGGAGGGCGGCAAGGACGGAGAAGGCTCGAGCGTGGGCGGTTCGCCGCATCAGCGCGAGCGCGGATGTCAAGGATCCTCGCCGGTGCGTCGTCGGGAGCGCGGAGTTACCGATACGCTGGGCCCCGTTCTGACGATCGACCACTGCGAAGGAGTGGCAACGGTGAAGTTCCACCTCGACCGCGGCGTCCTCGGGGACGCCGTCACCTGGGCCACCCGCACCCTCCCCGTCCGCCCGGCGATGCCGATCCTGCAGGGTGTGCGGATCGTGGCCGATGCCGCCGGCCAGCTGCAGCTCTCGACCTTCGACTACGAGGTCAGCGCGCAGATCTCGCTCGACGCCGAGGTGGAGCAGCCCGGTGAGGTGCTCGTCCAGGGCCGCATGCTCTCCGACATCGTCCGCGCCCTCCCGAACAAGAACGTGAGCGTCGCCCTCGAGGGGACGAAGCTCCAGGTCCGCTGCGGATCGGCGCGCTTCGCCCTCGCGACCCTCCCCGTCGAGGAGTACCCGCAGCTGCCGGCGATGCCCGACCGCGCCGGCTCCGTGCCCGCGGACGTCTTCTCCGAGGCGATCTCGCAGGTCACCGTCGCCGCCTCGAAGGACGACACCCTGCCCCTGCTGACCGGCGTGAAGGTCGAGACCAGCGGCGAGACCATGACGCTCATGGCGACCGACCGCTACCGCCTCGCGCTGCGAGAGCTGACCTGGAACCCGGACACCCCCGGCACCGAGCACACCGCCCTGGTGCGCGGCCGCACCCTCCACGAGGTCGCCCGCTCGCTCTCCACCGGCGGCAGCGTCGAGATCGCCCTCGCGCAGGAGTCCTCCGCGAACCTCATCGGCTTCGAGGCCGGCGGTCGCCGCACCACGTCGACCCTCGTGGACGGCGAGTACCCGCCCGTGCGCCGGCTGTTCCCCGAGACCACCGCGATCACCGCCGTCGTCTCCACCGCCGCCCTGATCGACGCGGTCAAGCGCGTCTCCCTCGTCGCCGAGCGCAACACCCCCGTGCGGCTGTCCTTCACCGAGGGCCAGGTCGCCCTCGAGGCCGGCGCCGGTGACGACGCCCAGGCCAGCGAGGTGCTCGAGGCGCAGCTCGAGGGCGAGGACCTCGTGGTGGGCTTCAACTCCGGCTTCCTGCTCGACGGCCTCGGCGCGCTGGGCAAGGACTTCGCCCGGCTCACCTTCACCGACTCGATCAAGCCCTCCGTCATGTGCGGCCAGGAGTCCCTCGAGGGCACCCCGGACACCTCGTACCGGTACCTGATCATGCCGATGCGGATCTGAGGGAGGGAGACTTCCCTCCGTGCAGCTGACCTCCCTCGAGCTCACCGACTTCCGCTCGTACCCCCGTCTCGACCTGCCCGTCCGCCCCGGCATCACCGTGCTCGTGGGCCGGAACGGCCAGGGCAAGACCAATGTCGTCGAGGCGCTGTGGTACCTCGCGACGCTCTCGAGCCATCGCGTCCCCCACGACGCGGCCCTCGTGCACCGCGGCTCCTCGACCGCGATCGTCCGCGCCTCGTTCGTGCGCGCGGGGCGACCGCTCCAGGTGGACCTCGAGATCACGCCGGGCCGCGCGAACCGCGCCCGACTGCAGGGGCAGAACGTCTCGCGCCTGCGTGACCTCCTGGGCGAGGTGCGCGCCGTGCTCTTCGCCCCCGAGGACCTGGGCCTGGTCAAGGGTGATCCCGAGGGCCGGCGACGTTTCCTCGATGAGCTGCTCTTCGTCATCGCCCCCCGCTACGCCTCGGTCAAGGCGGACTACGACCGGGTGCTCAAGCAGCGCTCGAACCTGCTCAAGCAGATGCGCTCGATGCGCCGCGGCGGCATCGGTCGCAGCGTGGGAGGGCTGGACCCGGCCGAGTCCGCGGCGAGCACGCTCGAGGTGTGGGACCAGCAGCTCGCCCGCCACGGCGCGGAGCTGCTGCGCGCGCGCCTGCACCTCGTGAACCGGCTCCGCCCGCACCTCGGCTACTCCTACCTGCGGGTCGCGACTGACGAGGGCGCCGACTCCGCGCTCGACCTCCCTCCCGCGCAGCGCGGCGAGGTGAGCTCCCCGGCGGACGTCGCCTATCGCTCCGCCGTGCTCGACGAGCTGGGCGCGGCCCCCGGTGAGCTGCCGCCGACCGCGCAGATCCATGACGCGCTGCTGGCCCTGATCGCCGCCCGGCACGACGAGGAGATCGACCGCGGCGTCACCCTGACCGGACCGCATCGCGACGACCTCGAGATCCGTCTCCACGACTTCCCCGCGAAGGGCTACGCGAGCCACGGCGAGTCCTGGTCCCTCGCGCTCGCCCTGCGCCTGGCCAGCTACGACCTGCTGCGCCTGGAGGAGGGGGACCTCGGGGACGGGGAGCCGATCCTCGTGCTCGACGACGTCTTCAGCGAGCTCGACGTGCACCGTCGGGAGCGTCTGGGCCGCATCGTCACGGGCGCCTCGCAGGTGCTCATCACGACTGCGAACGACAGCGACATCCCCGCCTCGCTCGAGGGGTCGATCCAGCTCGTGGACGTGACCCTCGGGCACGCGGTCCCGCGGGGTGACGGCACGGCGCAGGGCACCGCGCCATGAGCGGGCGGCCGCCCGCGCACGGACCGCGGCGACCGCGGCTCGCGAACCCCTACGACCTCTCGACCTGGTCCGGGACCCCTGCCGCGGCACCGGAGCCCGAGCCGGAGCCGGGAACCGAGCCCGTCGCGACCCCCGCACGGACCACGGGTGACCGCCGCTCCCCGTCGCGGGGCGCGCGTGGCTCCGCACCGAGCGCGCACCGCGACCCGGAGCCGTGGGCGGGGGCACGGGACGACGCCGAGCCGTCCCCCGTCGCCGAGGAGGAGGTGGACCCGCCGCCGCTGCCGCGGCCGGACGATCCCTTCGAGCTCGCGCGCCGCGCCGTGAACCGCTCCCGCGCCGCCGCGCGCGACCGCGGTCTCTTCCCGATCTCCGCCAAGACCCAGGCGCGGGACGCCCGCGACCGCTCGGGCCGCTCACCCGGCTACTCGGGAGCACGCCCCGACCCGCGCGACCCGCAGGGCATCGAGTCGGTGCTGCGCAAGGTGCTCGGGAACCTGGGCTGGAACGCGGGGATGAGCACGGGACGTGTGCTCGAGGAGTGGGACGAGATCGTGGGCGAGCGCGTCGCGACCCACTGCCGGCCCGTCTCCTTCGAGGAGGGCGTGCTCGTGGTGAGCGCGAGCTCCTCCGCGTGGGCGGCGCAGATGCGCATGCTCACCCCGCAGCTGATCACCTCGATCGAGGAGCACGTGGGTGCGCACGTGGTCTCCGAGCTGCGCGTGACCGGCCCCGCGGCGGCGGAGCGCAGCTGGAAGAAGGGGCGCCGCACCGTCCAGTGGAGGGGCCCGCGGGACACCTACGGCTGAGCCCCGTCCGCGGGGAGGGAGCCGTCCCCGCAGGCGCCCCGCTGCCGCGTCAGCACCCCGGGAGGGGTACGGGCCCTCGTCCTCACCCCTGCGGGACGGTCCCAGCGGCCGTCATGCACCGCCTGAGGGGATCTGGGCGTTGCGTCGTCCACAGCTCCAGGGTGTTCCTGCGGCTGTGCACCGCCCCCGTCCGGTAGACTGGGCGAGGTCCGGCCGACGGTCGCCGGCGACGCCCGGGAGCCCGGTGCGCGCCTGCCGCCGCCCGAGCCTCCGGCCCTCGCGAGGGGACCGGATGCGGCCGGCATCCCGCCACCGCGGCCCGCGGTGCTCGCGCGCGTGCGCGCGCCACCATCATGGGCCGTCGCCGTGCGGAGGTGCCGATCGTCGGTCACGCCGGACCGCCCGCCCCCGGAGCTCCACCCGCCGGGGGTCCCAGATCGCGAGGAGCAGCAACAGGTGAGCGAGAGCGACCACAGCACGGCCGAGCAGGCAGCCGGCCCCGAGGGCACCGTCCCCGGAGACACCGCAGGAGGCGCACCCGCCTCCGGCACCCCGGGACCGGAGGTGACGCTCTCCGCAGGTGAGGTCGCGGCGCACGCGCCCACCCACTACGACGCCTCGGACATCACCGTCCTCGAGGGCCTCGAGGCGGTGCGCAAGCGCCCTGGCATGTACATCGGCTCCACCGGTGAGCGCGGCCTCCACCACATGGTGCAGGAGATCGTCGACAACTCCGTGGACGAGGCCATGGCCGGCCACGGCGACTCGATCGAGGTCACGCTGCTCGAGGACGGCGGCGTCCGCGTCGTCGACCACGCCCGCGGCATCCCGGTCGCGATGCACCCCACCGAGGGCAAGCCGGCCGTCGAGCTGGTGCTCACCGTCCTCCACGCGGGCGGCAAGTTCGGCGGGGGCGGCTACGCCGTCTCCGGCGGCCTGCACGGCGTGGGCTCCTCCGTCGTCAACGCCCTCTCGACCCGGATGGCGGTGGAGATCCGTCGCGACGGCCACGTCTGGCGCCAGTCCTACGCGCGCGGCGTGCCCGAGGTCCCGCTCGAGAAGGGCGAGGAGACCGAGGAGACCGGCACCACGATCACCTTCTGGGCTGACGGCGAGATCTTCGACGAGACCGTCTACGACTTCGAGACGCTCCGCAAGCGCTTCCAGCAGATGGCGTTCCTCAACAAGGGACTGCGGATCTCGCTCACCGACGAGCGCACCCCGGAGGCCGAGGAGGACCCGGACCTCGTCGACGTCGAGATCGACGGCCCCGACGCCACGGAGGCCAAGGACAAGGGCCCGCGCACCGTCTCCTACCGCTACGAGCGGGGGCTGCAGGACTACGTCGAGTTCATCAACTCCGCCAAGCGCGCCGAGGTCATCCACCCCGACGTCGTCTCCTTCGAGTCCGAGGACACCGAGGCGCAGATCAGCGTCGAGGTCGCCATGCAGTGGACAACCGCCTACTCCGAGTCGGTGCACACCTACGCCAACACGATCAACACCCATGAGGGCGGCACCCACGAGGAGGGCTTCCGCAGCGCGCTGACCTCGATCGTCAACCGCTACGGCAAGGCGCAGGGCATCCTCAAGGAGAAGGACGCCAACCTCACGGGCGAGGACATCCGCGAGGGCCTCACCGCCGTGATCTCGGTGAAGCTCGGCGAGCCGCAGTTCGAGGGCCAGACCAAGACCAAGCTCGGCAACACCGTGGCCCGCACCTTCATGGTCAAGGTCATGACGGACCAGCTGCAGGACTGGTTCGTGTCGCACCCGCAGGAGGCCAAGTCGATCGTCCTGAAGGGCCAGGCCGCCGCGGCCGCCCGCGAGGCGGCCCGCAAGGCGCGCGACGCGACGCGTCGGAAGTCCCCGCTCGAGACCGGCGGCATGCCGGGCAAGCTGCGTGACTGCTCCTCCCGCAACCCCGGGGAGTGCGAGATCTTCATCGTCGAGGGCGACTCGGCCGGAGGCTCCGCCGTCTCCGGGCGCGACCCGCGCACCCAGGCGATCCTCCCGATCCGCGGCAAGATCCTCAACGTCGAGAAGGCGCGGCTGGACCGCGCCCTGGACAACCAGGAGGTCCGTTCGCTGATCACGGCCTTCGGCACGGGGATCGGCGAGGACTTCGACGCCACCAAGCTCCGCTACCACAAGATCATCCTGATGGCGGATGCCGACGTCGACGGCCAGCACATCTGCACCCTGCTGCTGACCCTGCTGTTCCGCTACATGCGCCCGCTCATCGAGCTCGGCCACGTGTTCATCGCGATGCCGCCGCTGTACCGCCTGAAGTGGTCCAACGCCCCGCACGAGTACGTGTTCAGCGACGAGGAGCGCAACGCGAACCTCGAGACGGGCCGCGCGGCCGGCAAGCGGATCCCCAAGGACAACGGCATCCAGCGCTACAAGGGCCTCGGCGAGATGGACTGGAAGGAGCTGCAGACCACCACCATGGACCGCGACTCCCGCACCCTCAAGCAGGTCACCGTGGACGAGGCGGCCGACGCCGACACCATCTTCTCCGTGCTCATGGGTGACGACGTCGATGCGCGCCGTCGCTTCATCCAGGAGAACGCGAAGGACGTCCGCTTCCTCGACATCTGATCCCGGACCCCGGCGCAGCGCCCCGCGCGCCCGCGGTCCCTCCCCTGACCGGCCACCGCTGAAAGGCCTTCCATGAGCGACACCCCTGACACGCCTCAGGACCCCACGACCCCCGATGAGCCCGTCGTCCCCGAGGACGGCGCCGCGGGCGACGCCATGAGCGGGGTCGGCGACGCCGCCCTGCCGGGCGCCCCCGCCGGCCCCACCCCCGAGGGCGCGACGGAGGTCTCCGCCGCGGAGGCCGAGGCCCGCACCGTCACCCTCGTCGACCCGCTCGACGACGGCGAGGGCGACCGCGTCACCCAGGTCGACCTCAACCAGGAGATGCAGAGGTCCTACCTCGACTACGCGATGAGCGTGATCGTGGGGCGTGCGCTCCCGGACGTCCGCGACGGCATGAAGCCCGTGCACCGCCGCATCGTCTACGCGATGTACGACGGCGGCTACCGCCCCGACCGCTCCTTCTCGAAGTGCGCGAAGGTCGTCGGCGAGGTCATGGGCAACTACCACCCCCACGGCGACTCGGCGATCTACGACGCCATGGTGCGCCTCGTGCAGCCGTGGTCGATGCGGTACCCGCTGATCCTGGGCCAGGGCAACTTCGGCTCGGCCGGCGACGACGGCGCGGCCGCCCCCCGGTACACCGAGTGCAAGATGGCACCGCTCGCCCTCGAGCTCGTCCGCGACATCGACCAGGACACGGTCGACATGCAGGACAACTACGACGGCACCGTCGACGAGCCGATGATCCTCCCGGCCCGCTTCCCGAACCTGCTGGTCAACGGCTCCGCCGGCATCGCGGTCGGCATGGCGACGAACATCCCGCCGCACAACCTGCGCGAGGTCGCCGAGGCCGTGCAGTGGCTGCTGACGAACCCGGAGGCGACGAAGCCGGAGCTGCTCGAGGCGTGCCTGCGCTTCATCAAGGGCCCCGACTTCCCCACGGGTGCGACGATCGTGGGCACCAAGGGCATCGAGGAGGCGTACCGCACCGGGCGCGGCTCGATCACCCAGCGCGCCGTCGTCTCCACCGAGGAGATCAACGGGCGCATGTCGCTCGTCGTCACGGAGCTGCCCTACCAGGTCAACCCCGACACCCTCGCCCGCAAGATCGCGGAGCTCGTGAAGCTCGGCCGCCTGCAGGGCATCGCCGACATCACCGACGAGACCTCGGGCCGCACCGGCCAGCGCCTCGTGCTGACCCTCAAGCGGGACGCCGTGGCGAAGGTGGTGCTGAACAACCTCTACAAGCACACCCAGCTGCAGGAGAACTTCTCCGCGAACATGCTGGCGCTCGCCGGCGGCGTGCCGCGCACGCTCTCGATCGACTCCTTCGTCCGCGAGTGGACGAAGCACCAGATCGAGGTCATCGTGCGGCGCACCCGGTACCGCCTGCGCAAGGCCGAGGAGCAGATCCACATCTACCGCGGCTACCTCAAGGCGCTCGACGCGCTCGACGAGGTCATCGCGCTGATCCGCCGCTCCCCGGACGCCGACGAGGCGCGCGTGGGCCTCATGGGCCTGCTCGAGATCGACGAGATCCAGGCCAACGCGATCCTCGCGATGCAGCTGCGACGCCTGGCCGCCCTCGAGCGCCAGAAGATCATCGACGAGCACGACCGCCTGCAGGCGCTCATCGAGGAGTACAAGGCGATCCTCGCCTCCCCCGAGCGGCAGCGGCAGATCGTCTCCGAGGAGCTCGGCGAGATCGTCGACAAGTACGGCGACGAGCGCCGCACGCGCATCCTGCCCTTCGACGGCGACATGTCGATGGAGGACCTCATCCCCGAGGAGGACGTGGTCGTCACGATCACGCGGGGCGGCTACGTCAAGCGCACCCGCACCGACCAGTACCGCGCCCAGAAGCGCGGCGGCAAGGGCGTGCGCGGCGCGTCCCTGCGCACGGACGACGTGGTCGAGCACTTCTTCACCACGACCACCCACCAGTGGATCCTGTTCTTCACCAACCAGGGGCGCGTCTACCGTGCCAAGGGCTACGAGCTCCCCGAGGCGCCGCGTGACGCCAAGGGTCAGCACGTCGCGAACCTCATGGCCTTCCAGCCGGACGAGCACATCGCCTCCGTGCTCGCGATCGACGGCTACGAGGACGCCGAGTACCTGGTGCTCGCCACCCGCTCGGGCCTCGTGAAGAAGACCGCGATGACGGCCTACGACTCGAACCGCACCGGCGGCATCATCGCGATCAACCTGCGCGACGTCGACGGTCCCGACGGCCCCGAGCCGGACCGCGTGATCGCCGCGCGGGCCGTGGACGAGGACGATCAGCTGCTGCTGGTCTCCCGCAACGGCCAGAGCGTGCGCATGCCCGCCGCGGACGACGTCCTGCGCCCGATGGGCCGCTCCACGAGCGGCGTGACCGGCATGAAGTTCCGTGAGGACGACGAGCTGCTCGCGATGGACGTGGTGCGGCCGGGGACCTTCGTGGTCACCGTGACCGACGGCGGCTTCGCCAAGCGCACCGATGTCGATGAGTACCGCGTGCAGGGCCGCGGCGGCCTGGGCATCCGGGTCGCGAAGCTGCCCGACGACCGCGGTCACCTCGTGGGCGCGGCCGTCGTCCAGGAGACCGACGAGCTGCTCGTCGTCATGGCCAAGGGTCGCGTGGTCCGCTCGAAGGTGGCGGAGGTCCCCGCGAAGGGCCGCACCACCATGGGCGTCACGTTCGCCAAGCCCGACAAGGCCGACACCATCCTGTTGGTCACCACGAGCGCCGAGTCCGAGATCGACGAGGAGGCGGTCGACCCCGAGGAGCGGCCCGATCTCGAGCCGGCCGCGGGTGGCGATGCTGTGGAGGCTCCGTCCGAGGGTGACGCCGGTGCGGAACCGGGGACCGCTGACGGGCTAGGCTCTGACCAGTCCGACCCGGCCGAAGCCGGGACCGACGCCGACATCACCGAGGAGTGATCCGTGACCTCGAGCACCTCCAAGGGGACCTCGCCCGACGAGACCTCGTCGCTTCCCGCCTTCCAGGAGAAGGGGAAGGCCGCCCGCACGGGCAGCGCGCCCTCGCCCTCCGAGGCCGGCCTGGGCAGCGGCAGGGGGTCCGCCGGCAAGGGCGCCTCCCGCAGCCCCGTGAAGAAGCCCGCCGGGGACGCCGAGCGCCGCGGCCCGCGCCGTGTGCGGCTGACCCTCGCCCGGATCGACCCGTTCTCGGTGATGAAGCTGTCCTTCCTCGTCGCGCTCGCGATCGGCCTGGCGACCGTGGTGGCCGTGGTGCTGCTGTGGAACCTCGTCGACGCGATCGGCCTGTGGGCGCAGATCGACCAGCTGGGCAAGGACCTCAACGGCGGTGACGCGCTGCCGTTCATGGACTTCTTCAGCTTCTCGAAGTTCGTCTCCTACGGGACCGTGGTGGCCGTGGTGAACGTCGTGATCATCACGGCGCTCGGCACGCTGCTGGCGTTCCTGTACAACCTCGTCGCCGCCCTGCTGGGCGGGCTGAAGTTCACCTTCACCGACGACTGATCCGGGCCCCGGCGCGGAGAGCAGCGGGCGCGCACCCCTCGAGGGGTGCGCGCCCGCTGTCGTCGTCCCTGGTGCCTCAGGCGCCGACGAAGGGCAGCAGCGCCGCGTTGACCTCCTCGGCGTGGGTGCGCAGCAGGCCGTGCGGCGCGCCCTCGATCTCGACGTACTCGGCGTCCGGCAGCAGCGCGTGGAAGCGGCGTCCGGTCGCGTCGATCGGGAGGATGCGGTCTCCGGTGCCGTGGAGGATGAGCACGGGCAGACCCGTCTCCTTCACGGCGGCGACGTCCCCGCGGAAGTCCTCGATCCAGCTGGGGACGACGGCGTAGGCGCCGGTGGGGGCGCTCGAGATGGCCACGTTCCAGCTGCCGTCCACGGCCTCCTGGCTGATCCGGGAGCCGAGGGTCTCGTCGAGGTTGTAGAAGTCGGCGAAGAACTGGGTGTACCAGGCGTAGCGGTCGCCGCGGGCGGCCTCGACGATGCCGTCGAAGACGCTCTGGTCCACGCCCTCGGGGTTGTCCTCGCGCCGGACGAGGAAGGGCTCGAGCGAGGCGAGGAAGGCGAGGCGCGCGATGCGCTCGTGGCCGTGGCGGGCGACGTAGCGGGCGAGCTCGCCGGTGCCCATCGAGAAGCCGACGAGGGTGACGTCGCGCAGGTCGAGGGTCTCGAGGACCTGGTGGAGGTCGTCGGCGAAGGTGTCGTAGTCGTAGCCGGTGGTGACCTTCGAGGACTTCCCGAAGCCGCGGCGGTCGTAGGTGATGACGCGGTGGCCGGACTCGAGCAGGGCGCGGGTCTGCAGCTCCCAGCTGTGGCCGTCGAGCGGGTAGCCGTGGATGAGGAGGACGGGGCGGCCCTCGCCGTGGTCCTCGTAGTACAGCTCGACGGGGGTGGAGTTCTCGGTGCCGACGGTGATGGTCCCCATGACGGGTGTCCTTCCGGAAGAGGTGAGAACGGGCGTTCTCGCCGATGGATCACAAACTAGAGAACGCGCGTTCTCGTGTCAAGTACCATGACGGGATGGACGAGGACGAGGCCCGCGAGAGGATCCTGGCGACGGCGGAGCGGCTCTACTACGAGCGCGGCTACGGCGCCGTCGGCATGGACGCGCTGCGCACCGAGGCCGGCGTCTCCCTGCGCCGGCTCTACGGGCTCTTCCCCTCCAAGGAGGACATCGTCGCTGCGGTGCTCGCCCGCCGCCGCGTGGAGTGGGAGGACGCGCTCGCCGCGAAGGTCGACCTCGCCGGGGAGGACCGCCGCGCACGCATGCTCGCCGTCTTCGACCACCTCGCCGAATGGTTCGTGGACCCCACCTTCCGCGGCTGCGCCTTCCTGCGCGCCTGGGGCGAGCTCTCCGGGACCGACGAGCAGGTCGCGCAGATCGTCCGCGACCACAAGGCCGCCTTCCAGCGCACCATGGTCGAGCTCGTGGGGGAGGACGTGGCCGGCGGGGAGCAGCTCGCCGCCCAGCTCTCCCTGCTCGCCGAGGGCGCTCAGTCCACCGCCGCGATCGCCGGCGAGCCCAGCGCCGCGGCCCATGCCCGCGCCGCCGCCGAGGTGCTCGTGGACCACGCCCTCGCCGCCTGAGCGGGGCGAGGGCGCTCAGCCCTGCTGGAGCTCGGTGACGTCGGCGACCTGTGCGTCGAGGAAGCCGAGCGCGGCCTCGGCGCTCACCGTTGCGGCCGTGCCGTGCGCCCCCGCGCCCACGGAGATCCGACGCTCCGGGTCCCCCACGAGGGAGGCGTCCGCGACGACCGGCCAGGCCGTCGTCGAACCGAAGGGCGTGATGGTGCCGCGCTCGTATCCGGTGACGTCCTTCGCGACCTCCTTGTCCGGCATGGACAGGCGGTTCACGCCGAGCAGCGACCGCAGCAGCGGCCAGGAGATCTCCCGGTCCCCGGGGACGAGCACGAACAGGAAGTCGCCCTCGCCGCGCCGCACCACGAGTGTTTTCACGATGTCCCGCGACTGCACGCCGCGGGCGGCCGCCGCCTCCGCGAGGGAGCCCACCCGCCCGTGGCGGGTGATCTCGAAGTCGAGGCCCGAGGCCTCCAGGGCGTCGATCGCGCGCTGCTCGTTCATGCCGCCAGCCTAGGCGCGCGCCCGCCCGAGCGGCTCAGCGCCGCCGCCGCACCATCCACGCCTCGGGGTCCTCGAGCGCCTCGAAGCCCGCACGGACGTAGAGCGAAGCCCCCTCCGGCGAGGCCTTGAGCAGCACGCGCTTCAGGCCCAGGGGCTCGAGGTCCGCGAGGATCCCGTCCACGAGGGCGGCGCCGAGTCCCCGGGAACGATGGGCGGGGTCGACAACGACGTCCGCGAGCCAGGCGAAGGTCACGCTGTCGGTGACGATGCGCGCGTAGCCGACCTGCCGTCCCGTGGCCCGCTCGAGCAGGCCGTAGTTGCGGGACACCGCGACGATCGCCACCTGCTGCTCGCGGCTCCGACCGGCCGCCCAGTATGCGTGGTCCAGCAGCAGCCGGTGCACGCGCGCGACGTCGATGCGCTCGCGCTCGGTCGTGAGCTCGTAGGCGGGATCCAGGGCGGCGGGGGAGGTCATGGCACCAGTCTCCGCGGCGACGAGCCTGCCCTGCGGCGACGGCCAGGATGCGGCGCGCCCGGCGGCGTCCTGCACCGCTACGCTCGGCGACATGCATGACGCCGCGCCCCGCCCCCCGCAGGACTACCCCTGGCCCGAGGCGCTCCCGCCGCTCGCCGTCCTCGGGGCCGGCGGCGCCGCCGAGCCCGCCGCGGATCTCCCCGCCGCCGAGGCCGCGCTCGCCCGCCTCGGCGCCGCAGGGCTCGAGGGCCGTCATCTTGTGCTCGCCGTCGGCTCCAACCGGAACCCGCAGGTGATCGCCGCGAAGTACGCCCACGCCGGGCTGCTGCAGGACGCGCAGGCCGCGACCGTGCTGGTCACCGCTCATGTCACCGGGATCGCCGTCGGGCACAGCGCGCACGCCTCCGCCCCCGGCTACGTCCCCGCCGCGCCCTTCGCCGCGCCAGGCGCGCGCACGGAGGTCACCGGGCTGTGGGTCACCACCGAGCAGCGCGAGGCGATCGACGTCACCGAGCCCAACTACGAGCGTCTTGCCCTCCCCGTCGGCCCGTTCCCGCTCGAGCTCGCCGCCGGAGAGGCTCCCGCGGCGGCGGAGGTCTACGCGAGCCGGCACGGGGTGATCGGCCGCCTGCGCCCGCTGCCGCTGCATGCGAGCCAGCAGGAGCTGTTCGACCGGCTCGCCGCGCTCGTGGACCCCGATCCCTTCGAGGGGGACGCGGCGGAGGTCTGCGCGCGCCTCGCCGCGGATCCGGAGGACGCCCGCGCCCTGCTCGCCTCCCACGGCCTCGACCTGCCCGACGGACTGCCCCGTCCCTGAGACACGCCCCGACCCCCGGGCTCAGCGCACGGTGAAGGACACTTCGTGCCAGCCGCTCGCCCCGTCGGGCGCGGGGGAGGCGACCTTCGAGGTCTGCAGCTCCCCGGTGCCGTCCGTGGCCCGCACCCGGGCCGTGTGCTCGCCGGGAGTGGCGTCGGCCCAGTTCAGCGACCACTGCACCCAGGTGTCGCCGCTGATGGCGGTGGCGAGGGTCGCGTCCTGCCAGGGGTCGTCGTCGAGCTGGACCTGCACGCCATTCACCCCGCGGTGCTGCGCCCAGGCGGTGCCGCCCAGGGTCACGGCGCCGGCGTCGTCCGCCCGCACCCGTGCCCCGTCGCGCGGCACGTCGATGCGGGAGGCGGTCTTGATCGGCCCCTTCTCCGACCAGCCGCGGTCCGTCCAGTAGGCGGTCGCGTCGGCGAAGCGGGTCACCGTCAGCCCCTCGACCCACTTGGTCGCCGAGACGTAGCCGTACAGGCCCGGCACGACCATCCGCACCGGGTAGCCGTGCTCCGGCGGCAGCGCCTCCCCGTTCATGGCGACCGCGAGGATCGCGTCGCGGTCATCCGTGAGCGCTTCGAGCGGGGTGGAGGCGGTGAAGCCGTCCACCGAGCGGGAGAGGACCATGTCCGCGCCGTCCTGCACGCCGGCGCGGGCGAGCAGGGTGCGCACGGGCACGCCGATCCAGCGGGCGTTGCCGGCGAGATCCCCGCCCACCGTGTTGGAGACGCAGGTGAGCGTCACCGTGGTCTCGATCGCGGGCTCGGCGAGCAGCTCCTCGAAGCTCAGGGTGAGCTCCTGGTCCACGAGGCCCACGATGCGCAGGGACCAGGTCGAGGGGTCAACGCGCGGCACGGCGCGGGCCGTGTCGATGCGGTAGAAGTCGGTGTTCGTGGTGACAACGTCGGGCATGCCCTCGAGAGTGACCTGCGCGCTCGCCGGGACCGCGGGGGCCGGCGCTGTGGGCGTGGGGATCGTGAAGCGGCGGGCCGCGGCCTCCGCGGCGGAGCGCCCGGCGTTCACGACCCGCGCGCCGGCGCCCAGCAGCACCGCACCGATCGCGACGGCGCCGCTGACGAGCAGGTCGCGCCGGCCGGCGCCGTCACCGGGCTCCCGCGCCCGGGCGGCGCCGCGCAGGAGCAGCAGCAGGGCGGGGGCGCCGACGGCGGTGCCGAGCAGCGTGGGCAGCATGCTCGCCGGGGCGTTCTCCGGCCGGGTCATGACGACGACGGCGGCGAGCACCCCGAGCGCCGTGAGCGCGAGCACCGCGTCCCCGATGCGGCGCGTGCCGAGCAGCCCGATCCCGGCCGTGAGGGCGAGGTGCACGACGCCCATGCAGAGGAACAGGACGAGCTTGTCCGCCGTGCCGAACAGGGCGACGACCACGTCCTTCAGAGCGCCCGGGATCAGGTCCACGAAGGCGCCGCCGACGGCGACGAAGGGCGCGGAGGACGCGCTGAACAGCAGGGACGCGAGCTCCGCGACGGCGACGAGCACGAGCCCCGCGGCCACGCCCGCGAGAGCGGAGCGGGTGCGCACGGCAGGGGGCGAGGCGGTCATGGGCTCCCCTTCCCTGCGGTGGTCGTGCGGGCTACGAGGGCCAGCGTGCGCCCCGAGCCTCCGAATCCGCTGTGACCTCGGGTACAGCACGGGCTCTCGGTTGGACGTTCAGGCGGGGCGCCCGTACAGTAGTGCGTCGGTGGCCCACCCGGTACGATCCGGTTCCAGCCCCCATGGGCCTATAGCTCAGTCGGTTAGAGCGCTGTCCTGATAAGACAGAGGTCACTGGTTCAAGTCCAGTTAGGCCCACTCCCATGATCGGAGGACTCGTGAAGAAGCTTCTCGCGTACACCGCCCTGCTGGCCGGAAGCGCCGTCGCAGGAGTCCTCGTCTGGCGCAAGGTCGAGGCGGACCAGCACCGCGACGATCTCTGGGCCGAGGCCGAGAAGATCTCCTCCGAGCAGGATGCTCCTCGCGCCGAGACCGTCTACACCACGGAGTCCGTCCCCGCACCGCGGGCCTGACCTCCCGGCGGGACGCGGCCACGGGCTGCAGCACCACAACTGCATCAGGGGACTTAGCTCAGTTGGTAGAGCGGTAGCTTTGCAAGCTTCAGGTCAGGGGTTCGACCCCCCTAGTCTCCACGGACAGATCCACCAGAAGGCCCCTCCTCCGGGAGGGGCCTTCTGCATGTCCGTCTGAGGTGCGGTCGTCAGCGCGCCGAGGGCTCCTCGGCGGTGTTCTTCTGCGCCGCGGCGATGAGCGGAGCCAGCGCGGGGCCCAGGGCGTCCTGCAGCGCCGTGAGCGCCGCCTCCGCGCGCTCGGCCCGGGTGCGGGTCTCGATCAGCTCGTCCTGCTGGGCGGCGACCTGCTCCTCGTACCGCTCGCGCTGCTCCTCGAGCTGGCGCTCGCGGTCCGTGATGACGAGCCGCGCCTCCTCGAGCTGGTCCTCGACGGCGGCGACCTCCTGCTCGCGCCGGCTCTCCTCCTGCTCGAGGTCGGAGATCAGGCCGTCGCGCTCGGCCTCGACCTCCCGCACATAGGCGCGGAGGCCGTCCCGCTCCTCGGTGAAGGCGCCCTTGGCCTGCTCGTGGGCGGCCGCCCAGACGCCTGCGAAGCGGCGCAGCACGTCGTCGGGCATGTCCGGGACGGCCTCTGCGGCGGCGACCTTCTCGTTCCAGGCGGTGGCGGCGGCGCTCGCGACGGCCATGGCGACGCCGGCCCGTTCGCGGACGGAGCGCGCGGTGACCGGCTGATCGGCGGCGGCGAGGGCCTCGGCGGCCTGCAGCGCCCGCTCCTCGGCCTCGGAGAGGGGCTGGGTCTCGGTGCTGTTCTGCTCGGTCATGACGTTCTCCCTGGTCCGGCGCGTGTGGATCTCTGCACGCTCCCCCAGTCTAACGTACGTAACGTTCGTATCAGCAGAAACGCTACGCGTGTTACTCGACGCTCGCGGGCGTGCCCTGCGTGCAGCGCCCTCCGCGACCCGGGCCGTGGGTCGGGCCGCGCTGCGGGGCGGGGTAGTGTCAGCCATCGCCGCAGCTCGTGCGGCGGGAACGTCGGTAGAGCACGGAGAGGGAGGCGCCTGATGGGACGGACGACGCTGATCGCGGGCTGCGGGCGGCTCGGTCTGCGCATCGCCGCGCTGCTCCAGGAGGGCGGCGGCGAGGTCCTGGGGCTCCGGCGTGATCCCCGCGATCTGCCGGTGCGGATCACCCCGGTCGTCGCGGATCTCTCCGCACCGCTCACGTCCCCGCTGCCGCCGGCGGATGCCCTGGTCATCACGTTGCCGCCCTCGGGCTTCGCCGACCTGCGCGTGCCGCTGCAGCATCTCCGCGACGCCGTGCCGGCGCTGCCCGTCCGCACCGTCCTGATCTCCTCGACGCGGGTGCTCGAGGGGTACGACGCGAGCCGCCCGCTCACCGAGGCGGATCCTCCGCGCCCCCGATCGGAGCGGGCGCGCCGGCTCGTGGAGGGGGAGGAGGCGGCGCGGGAGCTCTTCGACGCGATCGTGCTGCGCGCCGCCGGGATCTACGGCCCCGGCCGTGACCGCCTGATCCGCGCCGTGCGCGAGCAGCGGCCCGTCGAGCACGACCGCCGCACCAACCGCATCCACGAGAAGGATCTCGCCCGGGCCGTCGTCGCCCTGCTCGAGGTCCCCGAACCGCCCCGGCTGCTGCACGCGGTGGACGCCGCACCGGCGCCGCTCGGCGAGGTCGTGGGCCACATCGCCGCGCAGCTGGACCTGCCGGTGCCTCCTCGGGCACTCCCGGACCCGGGCGCGGGCACCGTGCTCGACGGCACCGCGCTCCACCGCCTCCTCGGGCATCTCGAGGTGCCCGACCATCGCGCGGGGTACACCGCGATCCTCGCCGGGGAGAGCGCGTGACGACGTCGGAGAGCCGCCCCGCGCACCTGCGCCCCGGCCTGCTCGCCGTGGTCCTCGCGGGCGGCACGCTCGGCACCGCGGCGCGGGAGGGGCTGAGCCTCGCGTTCCCCGCCACGGGAGGCGTGGCCTGGGTGATCGTCGGCATCAACGTGATCGGCGCGTCCCTGCTGGGCCTGCTGCTCGAGGCCCTCGCCCGCAGCGGACCGGACGCGGGACGGCGCCGCCTGCTGCGCCTGGGCCTCGGCACGGGCGTGCTCGGCGGCTTCACCACCTACTCGACCTTCGCGGTCGCGACCGCCGGCCTGCTCGGCGCGGGCCGACCGCTGCTCGCGCTCGCCTACGTCGCGGCGACACTGCTGCTGGGCGCCGGGGCGAGCCTCGCCGGCATCATGGCCGGCGCCGCCCTCGCCCGGCGCCGGGGTGAGCGATGAGCCCGCTGCTGTTCGTGCTGCTCTCCCTCGCGGGCGGGCTCGGCGCCGCGACCCGCTTCGCCCTGGACGGCGTGATCCGCTCCCGGGCGGGGGAGTCGCTGCCCTGGGGCACGATCCTCATCAACGTGACCGGCTCCTTCCTGCTGGGCCTGGTCACGGGGATGGTCGGCCAGCACCTGCTGGCCGGATCGGCGCAGCTCGTGCTCGGCACGGGCTTCCTCGGCGGGTACACGACCTTCTCCACCGCGAGCCTCGAGACGGTGCGGCTGCTGCAGGCGGGCCGGCGCCGCGACGGGATCGTGAACGCGCTGGGCACGCTCGTCGCGGCGACCACGTCGGCCGCGATCGGCCTGCTGCTCGGCAGTCTCCTCTGAGCCGCTGAGCTCCCGCCCTACTGCTGCTGCGGGGCGTGCCGGTCCAGGAACTCGAGCATCGCGACCCGGTCCACCCCGGTGAAGGTGCCCGACGGCATCGCCGCGAGCAGCGAGGCGTGCAGCCGCGCCACGGGCCACGCGGAGCCCTGCCAGCGCTCCGCGAGCTCGGGCCGGGGGCGACGGCAGCACGTGGGATCGGGACACGAGGAGGCGAAGCGGCGCGTCGTCTCCCGGCCGCGGAACCAGCGCGTGTGCTCGAAGCGCGTGCCCACCGAGATCGAGTACTCCCCGCCCTGCCCGGACTCGATGTGCGAGGTGCACCAGTAGGTGCCGCCGGGCTTGTCCGTGTACTGGCAGTACGGGCTCATCCGGTCCTCGCTCATGAACACCTGCCGCGCGCTCCACCAGCGGCACACGACCTGCCCCTCGACGGCGCCGAGGGCGTCCGTCGGGAAGCGCACCTCGTCGTTCTGGTACGCCTTGAGGATCGCCCCGCTCGAATGGGTCTTGAGGAAGTGCACGGGGATGTCGAGGTGGCGGGTGACGAGGTTCGTGAAGCGGTGCGCGGCCATCTCGTAGCTCACCGCGAACTCGTCCCGCAGGTCCTCCACGGACAGCTCCCGCTGCGCCTTCGCGGCCCGCAGGAACTCCGCCGCGCCCTCCTCCGGCAGCAGCAGCGCGGAGGCGAGGTAGTTGACCTCGACCCGCTGGCGCAGCAGCTCGCCGTAGTCCGCCGGCTCCTGCTCGCCGAGCACGTGCGCGGCGATCGCCTGCAGCACCGTGATCCGCGGGTCGGCACCGCCCCGCTCGAGCGGCAGGTAGATCCGCATCGTCTCCGCGTCGGTGATCGAGCGGGTGGAGTGGGGGAGGTCCGGCACCGAGTGCAGGGTGAAGCCGAGCTCCCCGGCGAGCAGGGAGACCTTGCGGTGGGAGAGGGGGCCGCCGGCGTGGTCGATCCGGTCCAGCAGCTCCCGGGCGGTGGCCTCGAGCTCGGGGGAGTAGTTGCCGCTGCGGGACTGCTCCTCGCGCAGCTGGCCGTTGACGCGGCGGGCCTCCTCCGGGGTCGCCGCGCGCTCCTCATGGAGCCGTCGCAGCTCCTCGTGCAGCCCGAGGATCGTCTCGATCGCGGCGTCGCTCAGCGAGCGGCGCACGGGCAGCTCGGGCAGGTCGAGGCCCTGGTAGAGGGCGCCGGCCTGGGCCCGCTCGAGGGCGATCTCGAGGGCCGCGCGGCGCGTGGGCGGCTCGGGGCGCAGGAGGTCCGCGACCTCCACCTCGAGCACCGCGGCGATGCGGCGCAGCTCGCCGAGTCGCAGCTCGCGGCGGCCGTTCTCGATGACGGAGAGCTGGGAGGGGGCGCGGTCCAGCGCCTGCGCGAGCTCGCGCAGGGAGAGCCCCTGCTCGAGGCGGCGGGCGCGGATGCGCCGGCCGACGGTGAGCTGGTCGGTGGGGTCCTCGTCGGGGAACGTGGCCGCGGGGGAGCGGCCGGGGGCGGGGGTCACGTCGTCGTGCGCCATGGAGGCAGGGTGCCACGTGGAAGTTCTCCAGGACAGAACTTCGGGGAAAGTTCTTCGGAATCTCCCCTTCGCAGGGGGTTGCGGGGGCACCAGAGTGTGAGCACCCGGTGAAGTTCACCGGTGTTCCCCCGCAACGCTGCGGCCGAAGGAGGCCATCATGGACCAGTTCACCCGTCGCCACGGAGACCAGGACGTCACCGCCGCCGAGCTCGCCGCCTCCTGGGAGGTGGACCCCCGCTGGCGCGGCGTCCGCCGGGACCACACCGCGGAGGACGTCCTCTCCCTCGCCGGCCCCGTCCGCGAGGAGCACACCCTCGCCCGCCGCGGGGCCGAGACCCTCTGGCAGCTCGTCGAGGAGAACGCCGAGGACCCCACCCGCTGGGTCCGGGCGCTCGGCGCCCTCACCGGCAACCAGGCCGTGCAGCAGGTGCGCGCCGGCCTCAAGGCCATCTACCTCTCCGGCTGGCAGGTCGCGGCCGACGCGAACCTCTCCGGCAAGACCTACCCCGACCAGTCCCTCTACCCAGCCAACTCGGTGCCCCACGTCGTGCGGCGCATCAACAATGCGCTCATGCGCGCCGCCCAGATCGAGCACGCGGAGACCGGCACCACGAGCCGCGACTGGCTCGCGCCCGTCGTCGCCGACGCCGAGGCCGGGTTCGGCGGCCCGCTGAACGCCTACGAGCTCATGCTCTCGATGATCGAGGCGGGCGCCGCGGGCGTGCACTGGGAGGACCAGCTCGCGAGCGAGAAGAAGTGCGGGCACATGGGCGGCAAGGTCCTCATCCCGACCTCCCAGCACGTGCGCACCCTGAACGCCGCCCGCCTCGCCGCGGACGTCGCCGGCGTGCCCTCCGTCATCATCGCCCGCACCGACGCCCTCGCCGCGAACCTGCTGACCAGCGACATCGACGAGCGGGACCGCGAGTTCCTCACCGGGGAGCGCACCGCGGAGGGCTTCTACGAGGTGCGACCGGGCATCGAGCCCGTCATCGCCCGCGGCCTCGCCTACGCCCCCTACGCGGACCTGCTGTGGGTGGAGTCCGCGGAGCCGGACCTCGAGCTGGCCCGCGCCTTCGCCGAGCGGATCCACGCGGACTTCCCCGAGCAGCGCCTCGCCTACAACTGCTCGCCCAGCTTCAACTGGAAGCGCCACCTCGACGACGACGAGATCGCCCGCTTCCAGCGCGAGCTCGCCGCCATGGGCTACGCCTTCCAGTTCATCACCCTCGCCGGGTTCCACTCCCTCAACCACGGCATGTTCGAGCTGGCCCGGGGCTACGAGGAGCGCCAGATGAGCGCCTTCGTCGACCTGCAGGAGGCGGAGTTCGCCTCCGCCGCCGCCGGCTTCACCGCCCATCGCCACCAGGCCGAGGTGGGCACCGGGTACTTCGACCGGGTCGCGACCGCGCTGAACCCGGGCAGCAGCACCCTCGCCCTCGCCGGCTCCACCGAGACCGCCCAGTTCCACTGAGCGCCCGCCGGCCCCCGACCATCCGGCCCCACCTCCCGAGCAGGAGCAGAACAATGACCATCACCCAGGACCGCACCACGACCACCACCACCGAGCGGGGCGACGAGCCCCGCGGCACGCTCACCGTGCTGGGCCCGATGCACGACCGGTTCGACGAGATCCTCACCCCCGAGGCGCTCGGCTTCGTCGCCCACCTCCACGACCTCTACGAGAACCGCCGCTAC
The DNA here is from genome assembly GCF_039526185.1 of Brachybacterium rhamnosum. Classification (NCBI taxonomy): domain Bacteria; kingdom Bacillati; phylum Actinomycetota; class Actinomycetes; order Micrococcales; family Dermabacteraceae; genus Brachybacterium; species Brachybacterium rhamnosum. The sequence continues at coordinate 600,159 of NZ_BAAAIS010000002.1, read as the reverse complement.
CAGCTGCTGCGCACCCGCGAGCTGCGCCGCGACGCGATCGGCGCGGGCTCCATGTTCGACTTCCTCCCCGAGACCGCCGCGATCCGCGAGGACCCGGGCTGGAGGGTCGCGGGCCCCGGCCCCGGCCTCGAGGACCGCCGCGTGGAGATCACCGGCCCCACCGACCGGAAGATGGCGATCAACGCCATGAACTCCGGCGCCCGCGTCTGGCTCGCCGACCACGAGGACGCCCTCAGCCCCACCTGGGAGAACATCGTCGGCGGGCAGGTGAACCTGTTCGACGCGATCCGTCGGCAGATCGACTTCACCTCCCCGCAGGGCAAGGAGTACCGCCTCGGCGAGGAGACCCCGACGATCGTGCTGCGCCCCCGCGGCTGGCACCTGAGCGAGGCGCACCTGCGCTACACCTGCCCCCGCGGCCGCACCGGGCGGGCCGTCGCCGGCCTCGTGGACTTCGGCCTCTACGCCTTCCACAACGCCCGCGAGCTGATCGAGCGTGGCCGCGGCCCGTACTTCTACCTCCCCAAGCTCGAGTCCCACCAGGAGGCGCGGCTCTGGGACGAGGTGTTCACGGAGACCGAGCGGGAGCTGGGCCTCGAGCACGGCACGATCCGCGCGACGGTGCTCATCGAGACCCTCCCCGCGGCCTTCGAGATGGAGGAGATCCTCTACGAGCTGCGCGACCACTGCGCGGGCCTGAACGCGGGCCGCTGGGACTACCTCTTCAGCGTCATCAAGATGTTCCGCGACCGCGGCCGGCGCCGCGTGCTGCCGGACCGCGGCGAGCTCACCATGTCCGTGCCGTTCATGCGGGCGTACACGGAGCTGCTGGTGAGCACCTGCCACCAGCGCGGGGCCCACGCGATCGGCGGCATGAGCGCCTTCATCCCGGACCGCCGCGACCCGGAGGTCACCCGGCAGGCGCTCGAGATGGTCTCCGAGGACAAGCGCCGTGAGGCGACCGACGGCTTCGACGGCACCTGGGTGGCGCACCCGGACCTCGTGCCCGCCGCGCAGGCGGAGTTCGACGCCGTGCTCGGCACCGACCCCGACCAGCGCCACCGCCTGCGCGAGGACGTGCACGTCACCGCGGAGGACCTGCTGGACATGTCCGTGGAGGGCGCCGCGATCACCGAGACCGGGGTCCGCCAGAACGTGCGGGTCGCGCTGCGCTACCTCGACAGCTGGCTCCGCGGCCAGGGCGCCGCGGCGATCGACCACCTCATGGAGGACGCCGCGACCGCCGAGATCTCCCGCTCGCAGCTGTGGCTGTGGATCAACCAGGGCATGACCACGGCCGACGGGATGCCCGTGGTGCGCGAGAAGGTCGAGTTCCTCATCGAGCGCTACGCGGAGGAGATGGGCCGCGAGGAGGGCAGCCGCGCGGCCGACGCCGCCGAGCTGCTGCGGGACGCCGTCCTCGGCGAGGACTTCCCGGCCTTCCTCACCAACGCCGCCTACGACCGCTTCCTCAGCTGAGCCGGAGCACCTCGGCGCCGGCGGGTCCTCGGACCTGCCGGCGCCGACGTGCGCGCGGTGCGCACGAGGTCAGCCGGCGGCGGAGGCCGTGGTCTCCTCGCGCGCGGAGGCGCGCAACAGGTCCAGGCGGATCGCGCGGGCGGTCTCGAAGTGCGCACGGGCGGTCGCGCGGGCGGCGCCCACGTCCCGCGCGGAGATCGCGGCGACGAGCCGGGCGTGCTCCTCGAGCGCCTGCTCCCAGCGGCCCTCGACGGTGAGCGTCGAATGGGGGGCGTGGACGAGGTGGCGGGAGAGCTGGGCGAGCAGGTCCTGCAGCACCGGGTTGTGGCTCGCCGTCCACACGGCGTGGTGGAACTCGAGGTTCGCGCGGATGAGCGCGGCGTCGTCCCGGGCGGTGAGCGCGCGGTCCCGCTCGAGCAGGGCCTCGATGCGCAGCACGTCGCTCACCGTGCGCTGCAGGGCCGCGTCCCCTGCGACCTGCTCCTCGAGCAGGATGCGCGCGTCGTAGACCTGCATGATCGTCTGCGGGTCCACGCTCTGCACCTCGAGGCCCCGCTGGGCGCGGGTGAGCAGGCCCGCCTGCTCGAGGCGGGACAGGGCGTCCCGCACGGGGGTGCGGGAGACCTCGAAGCGCTCCGCGAGCGCCACCTCGCGCAGGGGCGTGCCGGGGGCGAGGGTTCCGTCGAGGATCTCCGCGTGCAGGAGCGCGAAGATGCTCTCGCGGTCGTGACGACCACTCATGCCGGTCCTCCTGGCGGGTGCGGGGTGTGCTGAGCGGTGAGCCTAGTGGGCGCTACGCGATCGTTCCTGCGCGGCGGCCGAGGACGGCGCCCGCGGCGAGACCCGAGCCGCCGGGGTAGTTCGTGGAGAACAGCCCGCCGAGCATCTCCCCGCACACGAGCAGGCCCGTGATCGGCGCACCCTGCGCATCGAGCACCCGGCCCTCCGTGTCCCCCTTGAGTCCGCCGAAGGTGAAGGTGATCCCGCAGGTCACGGGGTAGGCGTAGAAGGGCGCCTGGGCGATCGCGCTCGCCCAGTTCGACTTCGGCGGCGTGGTCTCGGACCGTCGGCCGTCCTTGACCGTGGGATCCAGCGGCGCCTCCACGATCGAGGCGTTGAAGTCCTCGACGGTGCGGCGCAGCTGCTCCGCGGGGACCTCCATGAGCGCGGCGAGCTCCTCGAGGGTCCCCGCGCACAGCTCGGAGACGCCGGGCATCTCGTACTCCTCGGCGCGCAGCAGCGGCCGGGTCGCGGCGTCGAACACCTGGAAGGCGAGGGAGCCGGGCTGCTCGAGGATGACCTTGCCGTACTTGGCGTAGGTGTAGTTGCGGAAGTCCGCCCCCTCGTCGAGGAAGCGCCGGCCGTCGGTGTTCACGAGGATCCCCAGCGGGTAGGACTGCCGGGTGAGGCGGTTGGTGAGCTCGAGGTTGCCCTCGTTGCGGGGGTGGAAGGCGTCCCACTGGACGCTGTGGCAGGTGGACCAGTCCCCGCCCTTCGCGGCGCCGACGGCGAGCCCCGCGGTGATCATGTCCCCGACGTTGAAGGCCGTGCCGCGCACCTTCGCGGCGGCCCAGCGCTCGCCGAGGTGCTCCGCCCGCAGCTCCGCGCTCGCCTCGAAGCCGCCCGCGGCGAGGACCACGGACTCGGCGCGGAGGGTCACCCGCTCGCCCGCGTGCTCGGCGACCACGCCCACGACGGCGCCGTCCTCGACGACGAGCTCGAGCGCGCGGTGCCCGTAGCGGACGTCCTCCCCGAGGCGCGCGGCGACGGCGGTGTGATCGGCGACGAGGCCCTCGCCGCCGCCGACGTTGCCCACGTGCAGTCCGCCCCAGAAGAGGTACGTGCCGTCCGGCCGGGCGTAGGCCTGGCGCTCGTACATGAGTCGGTAGCGCAGGCCCAGGCCCGCGAGCCAGCGCAGGGTGGGCTGGGCCTCGGCGACGAGCACGGCGCTGAGCTCCGGGTCGTTGCGGCCCTCGGTGACGCGCTCGAGATCCGCGAGGTACTCCTGCTCGGAGTAGGTCGGGACGGTGGAGACGGCGTGGCGGTCGTCCGGCTCGACGAACTCCTGGAGCTGGGCGAGGCCCTCGTGGGCGATGCGGGTGGCGCCCGCGGTGAAGAAGCTGTTGCCGCCGGCCGTGGGGCCCTCGCCGCGCTCGAGGACGATCACCGAGCGGCCGCGCTCCGCGGCGGCGTGGGCCGCGCTGAAGCCGGCGTTGCCGCCTCCCACCACGATGACGTCGGCGTCGTGCTGCATGGGGCATCCCTTCGGTCCGGTCGCGACAGGTCCTCGTCGCGCATCCTGATGTTCTCAGATGGATACACATGTGTCCAGAGAGAACAGACGGCAAGCGTGTTGCGCGCCGCTTCCTCGCCGTGCATACACTCACCGGACCACTCCGCCAGACCGGCGGGACGACGATGTTCGAGGAGAGTGGAGCATGCAGCGGAGGACCCTCCTCCATGGCGCCTTCGGGGCGGTGGTCGCCGTGACCACGGGAGCGGCCCTCGCCAGCGCCGCCGGATCCAGCGGGCGCGCCGAGGCCCGCAGCACCCTGACCCTGATCGCACCCGCCGCCCCCGGCGGCGGCTGGGACGGCTTCGCCCGCGAGGCCCAGCAGGTGCTGCGCGGCGCCTCGATCGTCAACAACGTGCAGGTGGTGAACATCCCCGGCGCGGGCGGCACGATCGGCCTCAGCCAGTTCGTGGGCCAGACCGGCTCCGAGGACACCCTGCTCGTCACCGGCGGCGTCATGGTCGGCGCGATCGCCCTCGACGAGGGCGACACGACCCTCGCCGACGTCGTCCCCATCGCCCGCCTCGCCGACGACTTCGCCGCGCTCGTGGTCCCCGCGGACTCCGAGATCCAGGACCTCGACGGCTTCCTCGCGGCCTGGAAGGAGAACCCCCGCGGCACCTCGATCGGCGGCGGCTCCCTCGGCTCGATCGACCACCTCATGAGCGGGCGCCTCGCCCAGCTCGCCGGGATCGACCCGAAGGACCTCAACTACATCGCCTACTCCGGCGGCGGCGAGGCCCTGAACTCCCTGCTCTCGCACACCACGACGGCCGGCAGCTCCGGGTACAACGAGCTCTCCGACCAGATCGAGGCGGGCACCCTGCGCGCCCTCGCGATCTCCTCCCCGGAGCGCCTGGACGGCATCGACGTGCCCACCTTCACCGAGCTCGGCGTGGACATCGCCATGTCCAACTGGCGCGGCCTCGTCGCCGCCCCCGGGATCACCGAGGAGGCCCGCGCGGAGTTCACCGCGATCATCACCGAGATGCGCGAGAGCGCCGAGTGGAAGGACACCCTCCAGCGCAACGACTGGACGGACTCCTTCCTCACCGGCGACGACTTCGCCCAGTACATCGCCGACGAGACCGAGCAGGCCCGGGGCATCGTCTCGGACCTCGGGCTGTGAGGAGCACCGTGAGCACATCCACCCCCACCCGCACCTCCGGTCGCGGCGCCCTCTGGCGCCGCAAGGAGCTGGTCATGGCCGCGATCCTGCTGATCGTGGGCCTCGTGCTGCTGATCGGCGCGCAGACCATGGACGTCCTCGGCGACTCCGCCCCCGGGCCCCAGTTCGTGCCCGTCATCGTGGGCGTCGCCCTGCTCGTGGTCGCCGTGATCCTCGCAATCGAGGTGATCCGCCACCCCGAGGAGGAGCGGGTCCTGCCCGACGAGGGCCGCGATATCTCCCGCGACCTCCTCCAGGACCTCTCCGACACCGGGACCGCGGAGTTCCGGGCCGTCGGCGTCGCCGACCTCGCCGAGGACGCGAGCCCCGCAGGCTCGACCACCACCGCCGCGACGTCGGACAGTGCCGCCGAGCCTGCTGCGGAGGAGACCGCGAAGAAGCCCGTCGCGAGCGACCTGCGGACCACCGGGTACGTGCTCGCGAGCCTCGTCGGCTTCGTGCTGATCCTGCCCTGGGCCGGCTGGGTGCTCTCCGCCGCCGCCCTGTTCTGGTGCGTCGCCCGGGCGCTCGGCTCCCGCCGCACCTGGATCGACCTCGGCGTGGCCCTCCTGCTCTCCTCCTTCATCCAGCTCGTGTTCGGCGGCCTGCTGGGCCTCTCGCTCCCCGTCCTGCTCGGAGGTGCCCTCTGATGGAACAGATCCCCCTGCTGCTGGACGGCTTCGCCTCCGCCCTCACCCCGTACAACCTGCTGTTCGTGCTCATCGGCGCGGTGCTCGGCACCGCCGTCGGCGTGCTGCCGGGGCTCGGCTCGTCGATGGCCGTCGCCCTGCTGCTGCCGATCACCTTCGCCCTGGACCCCACCGCCGCGTTCATCATGTTCGCGGGCGTGTACTTCGGCGGCCTGTTCGGCGACTCCACCGCCGGCATCCTGCTGAACACGCCCGGGCAGTCCTCCGCGATCGCCTCCACCTTCGAGGGCCACCGCATGGCCCGCAACGGCCGCGCCGCCGTCGCCCTCGCGACCGCCGCGATCGGCGCGTTCATCGGCGGGCTCATCTCCACCACGATCGTCGTGTTCTTCTCGCCCGTGCTCGTCACCATGGCGACGGAGTTCGGCCCCGCGGAGTACTTCGCCCTCGCCGTCTTCGCGTTCCTCGCGATCTCCTCCGTGGTCTCCGAGTCCGTGCTGCGCGGCATCGGCGCGCTGCTGCTCGGCGTCGCCCTCGCCCTCGTGGGCATCGACGGCCCGAGCGGCACCGAGCGCTACTCCTTCGGCATCCCGAACCTCTTCGACGGCATCGACATCGTCGTCGTCACCGTGGGCCTGCTGGCCCTCGGCGAGGTGCTCCACGCGGCCTCCCGGATCCACCGCGACCCCTCCTCGATCACGCTGCCCACCGGCGGAATCGCCCGGATCGGGAAGCAGGACTTCCGCAAGGCCCTGCCCGCCTGGCTGCGCGGCAGCGCCTTCGGCGCCCCCTTCGGCATGATCCCCGCGGGCGGCGCCGAGGTCCCCACCTTCCTCGCCTACGGCACGGAGAAGCGCCTCGCGGACCGCCGCCAGGACCCGGAGTTCGGGAAGAGCGGGTCGATCAAGGGCCTCGCCGCCCCGGAGGCCGCCGCGAACGCGACCGCCGGCACGGCGCTCGGCACCCTGCTCGCCCTGGGCCTGCCCACCTCCGCGACGGCCGCGATCCTGCTCGCCGCGTTCCAGCAGTACGGCATGCAGCCCGGGCCGCTGCTCTTCCAGCGCTCCGGTGAGCTCGTGTGGACCCTGCTGGCCTCGCTGTTCATCGGCCTCGTGGTGCTGCTGCTGCTGAACATGCTGCTCGCCCCGGTGTGGGCGCGGCTGCTGTTCATCCCCCAGCACTACCTCTACGCGGGGATCACGGTGCTCGCCATGCTCGGCGTGTACGCGACCTCCTCCTCCTACGTGGACCTCTACCTGCTGGTGGGGCTCGGTGTGCTCGGCTTCCTCATGCGCCGCTTCGGCATGCCGCTCGCGCCGCTCATGATCGGCGTGATCCTGGGCCCGCTCGCGGAGACGGAGCTGCGGCGCGCGCTCGCGGTCTCCGAGGGGGATCCCTCGATCCTCGTCTCGAGCCCGATCACGATCGGCGTGTACATCGTGCTGGTCGGCATCGTCGTGGTCTCCGTGGTCCAGCACCTGCGCCATGCCCGGGAGGACCGTCGGCAGCAGGCCGCCTGATCGCCCCCGGACGGCCCCGTGCGCCGTGCCCTCCTCCGCGGGGGCACGGCGCACGGGCGTCGGTGGGTGGTGTGCTCACCAGCGATGGGCGACGTCCACGACGATCCGGGAGCCGATCCCGGGGCCGTCGAGCACGAGCACCCGCATGGGCAGCCGGGCGCGCACGCCCAGGCCGATCGTGGTCTCGCCCTCGAAGCTCCCGGCGACGGTCACCTGTTCGAAGGTGGCGTAGCCGGTGACGTCCGCGGCGCGGGACCAGCGGGAGACGGGGAAGGTGGGACGCCCGGCGTCGTCGTACGCGGGGGCGCGCACGATGATCTCGAGGTCCGCGGCGCCGGCGAGCGGCACCACCTGACCGGAGCCGGGGCGGTGGACCGCGCTCACGTAGCGCACGGTGTATCCGGTCGCCTTGTGGTCGAGATCGATGACGAGCCGGTCGTAGCACGTGTGCTCACCGGTGCGCAGGTCGGTGAGGTGGGTGGCGGACGTGCCCGCCCTCACCTTCGTGACGGAGCCCCAGCCGATGCCGCAGGAGGGCGCGGCAGTGGCGGCCGTGGGGGCGACGGCGCCGAGGCCGACGAGCAGCAGCACGCCGGCGAGGGCGGCGAGGAACCGTGTCATGGTGCACTCCTTCGTGCCCGGGTCCGGGCCCCTGCGACCAGGACCGTGCCTGGATTATCCGTTTCCGTCGCACGGAGCGCGAGAGGGCAGGGGGCGATGACCACCGGATCGTGACGTGACCGTCCGGGCACCTCGGGCCCGGTGGAGGAGGGGGAGTGCGGTCGGGCCTTCGGTCCCTGGCATGCCGGGGGAGGGCCGCTCGAGGATGGACGCATGAGCGTGCTCCTGGCCTATGCGACCCACTCCGGCGCCACCCGCACCCTCGCCGAGGCGATGGCCGCGGCCCTCGAGGAGGAGGGGCGGGAGGTCGTCCTCGCGGACGTCGCCGATGATCCGGACCCCGCCCAGCACGAGGCGGTGATCGCGGGCTCCGCGGTGCGCGGGGAGTCCGTCGAGAAGTCCTTCGCGCGCTGGACCCGCCACCACGGCGAGGCCCTCGCCGCCCGGCCGCTCGCGGTGTTCACGTGCTCGGGCTCCGCCGCGGATCCCGCGAAGCAGGGGCGGCAGCGGGCGATGGACCGCTTCCTCGAGTGGACCCCGCTGCGCCCCGTCGCGACCGCGAACCTCCCCGGGTGGGTGCTGATGGACCGGATCCCGGCGACGGAGCGCGCGCTGCTGCGCGCGATGGGGACGCCGACGGGTGATTTCCGCGATCTCGCGGCGGCCGGGCGCTGGGCTCGCGGAGCGCTTCCCACTGCAACGCTCTGACCTGCGACGTTATCGTTCACGGCGCGATCGTCGGTCACGTTCACGATCCACGGCTGAACGGTTTCAGGGACTCGTGGGTCACCTCACAGGGGTTTGACGACGCTGCTTCGCCACGTGTCAAGGTCGATCCCGACGAGCGCTGGAGGTCGACGGCCGCAGTCCCGCCGTCAGCCCCGGACCACGTCACCGCCATCCCCCACCCCAGGAGAAGACGTGTCCCCCCACATGACCCCCCTGAACCCCACCCGCCGCGGATTCGGCGCCCTCGCCCTGGGCGCCCTCGCCGCCGCCGGCACCACCTCGGTGCTCGGCGCTCCCCGCGCCGCGGCCGCCCCGGCCGCTCCGGCCGCTGAGGGACCTCAGCCCACGCCGCACACCCAGAAGGCGTACGACCCGATCGACAGCGACTTCCACGGCCGCTGGACCCGCGCCGACGCCCGTCAGATCATGCGCACCCAGAACGACACCTCCGTCGAGCGCGGCGAGAACTCCATGCCCGAGTCGATCACCATGCCGGAGATCCCCAAGGACTTCCCGATCATGACTGACGAGGTCTGGGTCTGGGACACCTGGTCGCTCACCGACGAGCACTCCAACCAGATGAGCTACAAGGGCTGGGACGTCATCTTCTCCCTCGTCGCCCCGCGCGACATCCCCTTCGACGAGCGCCACTGGAGCGCCCGCATCGGCTACTTCACCCGCCCCTCGAGCGCCGACCCCGACGAGGCCTGGACCTACGGCGGCTACCTCTTCGAGGACGAGACCTCCCTGTCCAACACCGAGTGGTCCGGCTCCGCCCGCCTGCTCCAGGGCAACAAGATCCGCGTCTTCTACACCGCCACCACCTTCGGCGAGAAGCGCCCCGGCACCGACGGCAAGCCCGCCGTGCTCGCGACCGTGCTCGGCAAGATCAAGGCCACCAAGAAGGGCGTGAGCTTCTCCGGCTTCGGTGAGCACGTCGAGATCGCCGAGCCCGACGGCACCTGGTACCAGACGCAGGAGCAGAACCAGTACTTCTCCTTCCGCGACCCCTTCACCTTCGAGGACCCGGCGACCCCCGGGATCACCTTCATGCTCTTCGAGGGCTGCGGCGCCGGCGTCCCCGGCACCGAGGAGACGAACGCGACCGCCGAGGACCTCGGCTACGTGGACGGCGATCCCTTCGCGGAGACCGTCGACGAGGTCAACGCCAAGGGCGTCCAGTACCAGCGCGGCAACATCGGCCTGGCCTGGGCTGACTCGAGCGACCTCACCTCCTGGACGATGCTCCCCCCGATCCTCACCGCCTACGGCGTGAACGATCAGACCGAGCGCCCCCAGATGATCATCGAGGACGGCAAGTACTTCCTCTTCACGATCTCCCACCAGTTCACCTACGCGGCCGGCCTGCGCGGCCCCGACGGCGTCTACGGCTTCGTCGGCGACGGCATCCGCTCCGACTTCCAGCCGCTGAACTCCTCCGGCGTGGTGCTCGGCAGCCCCGTGGACCTCAACCTCCCGGCCGACGCCCCCGAGTCGCCCACCGCGGGCCAGAACCCGCGCCAGTTCCAGGCGTACTCGCACTACATCCAGCCCGGTGGGCTCGTGCAGTCCTTCATCGACAACGTCGACGGCCGCCGCGGCGGCACCCTCTCGCCCACCGTGAAGGTGGACGTCGACGGCGCGACCGCGACCTCCGCGGTGGACTACTCCTTCGGCGACAACGGCCTCGGCCCGTACGCCTACATCCCCACCAACAAGCGCAAGGGCGGCGTCGGCCACTACAAGTGATCGGCGGCCCCTGCTGAGCTGACGCGCGCGGCGCCGTCCCCGGGAACGGGGGCGGCGCCGCGTCGCTGCGCGGGCGGGGTCAGTGCTCGCGCAGCGAGACCCCGGTGACCTGCAACGGCCCGCCGTCGGCGTAGAGCGAGGCGCCCGTGTCCCCGGGCAGCAGGTGCACCTGCTGGGACAGCACCGTGTACCCGTCGTCCACGAACACCTCGACGCTCTGCGTGTCCACGAGCACCCGCAGGTGCACCGTGCGGGCCGCCGGATCGATCGGGGCCTCCGCCTGGCGGAACTCCCCGAAGGAGAAGCCCTCGAGGTCCGACGGGCCCCGGTCCACGTACACCCGGCCGCCCGTGACCCCGATGTTCGTGTGCCGGGCGCCGTCCGCCGAACGCCCCACGGAGAGGCCCACGTTCGTCGCCGCGCCCCAGGTCAGGTCGAGCTCGAGCTCGTACGCGCGGGCATCGACGTCGAGCACCGCGGCATCCTCGACCGTCACGTCGGGCAGGGTGCGCTCCGCGGTCGCCGCGGCGGCGAGGGCGGGGACGGGGGCGGAGACGAGCGCGCAGCGGCCGTCGGCCTCCCGCCGCAGGCGCAGCTCCCGCACCACCGAGAACTGACCGTTGTAGCCGTCGCTCGCATCGGTGGGGACCTCGCGGTTCGCGTACTGCCAGTTGTTCATCCAGCCGATCGCGTACCGCACGCCCGCCGGGTCCTCCTCCGAGGGCCAGGTGACCGCCGCGTACCAGTCCCAGCCGTGATCGAGCCACTGCGGGGTGCGGGAGTCGGGCAGGAACTGCTCCCCGTCCCAGCTGCCGGTCCAGTAGGCGTAGGTCATCGGCAGTCCCGCGCCGTAGGCGTCCATCGAGGCGCCGAGCACCCAGTGGGAGCTGCCGTCGCTCGCCGTCATCTCGAACAGGTCCGGGCACTCGATGCCGCCGAGGTCCGGCTCCGCGGCGTCGAGGCGGTAGTCGAAGTTGCGGCGCAGGGTCCAGGTGCGCAGGTCCGTGGACGTGTAGAAGGCCGCGTAGCGGTGGCGGCCGATCACGCACACCCACTCGCCGCGCGCGGTGTCCCGGTGGATCTTCGGGTCGCGGAACCACTCCGCGTTCTCGACCTCCTCCGGGGTGCTCGCCTCGCGGCCGTCCTCGTTGACGATGACGGGCTGCTCGACCTGCGTGAACGTCGCCCCGCCGTCGAGGGACCAGTACAGGTACTGCTCCTGGTACCGGCGCACGCCGTCGGTGGGCTGGGTCGCGAAGGCGAGCACGGCTCCCGCCCCGAACCCGGCGTCGTCCTCGTCGTCGATGACGAGGGAGCCGCTCCAGGCGGGGAAGTCCGGGCGCAGCGGGATCGCCTCGCCGTGGTGCGTGAAGGTGACGAGGTCCGTGGTCGAGGCGCGGTCCCAGCCGCCGTCCCCGGAGTTCTCCGCGGAGTGCAGGTAGTACAGCTGGGTTGCGCCGCCGGTGACGACGGGACGCTGCGGGTCGCACAGCCAGCCCTGCGGCGGGGTGAGGTGGAAGCGGGCCCGCAGGGACTCGGGTCCCTCGGCGCGGGCGGTGAGCGGAGTGGTCAAGAGGGCTCCGGTGAGCGCGAGGGCCCCGCAGCCCGTGCTGCGGAGGAGGTCGCGTCGGGTGGGTCGGATCATCGGGCGTTCTCCATCATCGTCGGTGGGATCGGCACAGCGGGGATCGGAGGGGTGCAGCGAACGGCCGGGGGCCGACGTGGCGTCCCGGGGTGGCGGCGGAGGAGGGTGGTGCGCGCGCTCAGCGCGCGGAGATCGAGTCCCGCGGGATCACGGGGCAGGCCACGCGCAGCGACGCGCCCGGCTCCACGCGCTGCTCGCCCAGCAGGACCCGCACCCCGGCGGCGCCCAGCTCGTAGTGCGGCAGGGCCACGGTGGACAGCGGCGGGCGCAGGTGCCCGGCGATGACCTCCTGGTTGTCGAAGCCGACGACCGCCATGTCCCGCGGCACCCGCAGGCCCCGCTCGCGCAGGGCGTCGTACAGGCCCATCGCGACCCGGTCGTTGTGGCAGAACACGCCCGTGGCGCCGAGCGCGAGGATCCGCTCCGCGGCGCCGTAGCCGCCCTCCTGCTCGGGGGAGGCGTCGAGGACCAGCGCCTCGTCCACCTCGACGCCCGCCTCCGCATGCGCCTCCCGGTAGCCCTGCAGACGGCCCTCCCGGGCCGGGGAGGGCGAGGTCGTGTTGACGAAGGCGATCCGACGGTGCCCCTGCGCGAGCAGCAGCGCCGTCGCCGAGCGGCCGCCCGCGACCTCGTCCGGCACCACGGCCCGGGTCGCGGTGCCCGGGGCGTAGCAGTTCACGAGCACGTGGTCCGTCTCCGCGAGCGCCGGCGGCAGCTGCGTGGCCCGGTGCGTCCAGGTCGAGTAGAGGATGCCGCGCACCTTGTACTCGAGCATCATCGCGAGCGCGTCCCGCTCGGCGGCCTCGTCGGCCTCGGTGTTGGCGACCAGCAGCACGTGACCGTGCCGCCAGGCCTCCTCCTGGGCGCCGCGGATGATCTGCCCCGCGAAGGGCGTGGTCGCGATCGAATCCGCGACCAGGCCGATGAAGGCGCTCGTGCCCTGCACGAGGTTCTTCGCGAGGACGTTGGGCCGGTAGCCGAGGTCCACGACCGCCTGCTGCACGCGGGCCCGGGCCTCGGCGCCGATCCGGGCGCCGGCCTTGTCGTTGACGACGTGGGAGACCGTGGTCACCGAGACGCCGGCGCGCTCGGCGACCTCGCGCATCGTGACCGTGCGGTCCGCTCGCCCCGTGCTCGTCATTCCCGTCATCCCTTGCTCGCTCCGCTCTCGAGACCATAGATCATGGCGCGGTTGAGCACGAGGAAGACCAGCAGCAGCGGCGTCACCGTGATCGACACGGCCGCGAAGGTCGCCGTCCAGTCCGTGTTGCCCATCGCCCCCACGTAGTCCTGCAGGCCCAGCGGGATCGTCTTGAGCTCCTCGCTGAGGATGAAGGTGTTCGCGAAGACGAAGTCGTTCCAGATGAAGATCGCGTTGACCATCACGACCGTCACCACGGTGTTCCAGGACATCGGCAGCGTGATCCGCGCGAAGATCCGGTACGGGCCGGCGCCGTCGAGCGTCGCCGCCTCGTACAGCTCGCGCGGGATGTAGCTGTAGAAGGAGAGGAACAGGTACAGCGCCATCGGCAGGGCGAAGCCCGCGAGCGGGATCATCACCGACAGGTGCGTGTCCAGCATACCGATCCGCGAGTAGTCGATGAACAGGGGCACGAGCGCCACCTGCACCGGCACCACGATGCCCAGCAGGAACAGTCCCCGCACGAGGCCAGAGAAGCGGAAGCCCAGCACGGCGATCGCGTAGGCGCCCGCCATGCCGCACACCACGAGCAGCAGGCACGCACCGCCCGTGATGATCAGGCTGTTGAGGATGCTGCGCAGCAGATGCCCCTGCTCGAACGCCCGGGAGAAGTTGTCGAGCGTGAGCTGCGTGGGGATCGAGAAGGGGTTCGCGGCGGCGAAGTCCTCCCGGTCCCGGAGGCTCGTCTGCAGCAGCCACAGGAACGGGTACACCTGCATCACGAGCACGGCCGCGATGAGCACCCGGGAGACGATGCGGGAGATCCGCAGGCCGGTGGGGCGCTCCCGACGGCGGCGGGCCGGGGGACGGCGCCCGAGGGCGGGGGCCGCCGCCTCACGGGCGGGGACGGGGGGAGCGAGCGGTGCGGAGGTCATGTCAGTCCGCCTTCCTGCGCAGGACCAGCAGGATCAGACCCACCGCGACCAGGCACTCGAGGACGATGATCACGGAGATCGCGCTCGCGGAGCCGTAGTGCCCGGAGGTGAACGCCGTCTTGTACATGTAGGTGGTCACGAGCTCGGAGGCCTGGCCGGGCCCGCCGTTCGTGAGCAGGAACGGGATGTCGAAGCCGCGCAGCGCGTAGGTCGTCGCCATGATCAGCGTCGTGACGAACACCGGCATGATGTGCGGGAAGCGGATCCGGGCGAACACCTGCCAGGCGTTCGCGCCGTCCAGCGACGCGGCCTCCTCGAGCTCGCGGGGCACGGAGAGCAGCGCCGCGTAGAGGATCACCGTGTACAGGCCCAGGAACCTCCAGCCCTCGGGGACGGAGACCGCGGTGAGCACCGTGGAGACGTCGGAGAGCCAGGGCCGCGCGAGCGCGTCGAGGCCCACGGCCCCCAGCAGCGTGTTCACGAGCCCCTCGGGCTCGAAGGAGTAGATGCGCTGGAAGAGCAGGGCGATCGCGGGGGTCGAGATCACGGCCGGCATCAGGTAGAGCACCTTGAGCACCTCGCGGCCGCGGGTGATCGTCATGAGCAGCGTCGCGACGAGCAGGCCGCCGCCCACCTGCAGCAGCAGGCAGATGACGAGGTAGACGAGCTGGTTGCCGAAGGCCGTGCGGAACACGTCGTCGTGCAGCAGCAGCGCGCGGTAGTTCTCGAGCCCCACGAAGTCGAGGCCCGTGATGCCGTCCCACTCGAAGAAGCTCAGCACGAGCGACTGCACGATCGGCAGCAGCACGCCGCCGCCGAAGAGCAGCAGGGGCGGGGCGAGGAACACGAGCACGGAGAGCCGTGAGCGATGGGGGAGCATGCCTCCTCCTTCCATGACGAGCGGGAGCCGCTCAGTCCTCGAAATACTTCGGGGCGTTGGTGGTCAGGGCCTCGTCCATCGTGGAGAGGAACTGCTCCGGGGTGACGTCCCCCTGGACCAGCAGCACGAGCTCTTGCTGGAGGCGCGAGTTCGTCGCCGGGTCCAGCTGCGTGTCCCAGGGCATGAGGGTCGCCTCGCCGAGCTCGGCGGCGACATCGGTCGCCTCCTGGTAGATCGGCAGCGCGTCCTCGGGGACCACCGGGTCGATGCCGGTGGGGCCCAGCAGGCCGCTCTTCGCGTACTCCGCGGGGTAGCGCTCGAGGACGAAGGCGAGGAAGTCCCGCACGAGCGGGTCGTAGGTCTGCGCGTTGACGGCGACGCCGATGCCGGAGGGGGCGACGAACTCGTCGGCCCCGGTGACGGAGCCGTCGGTCACGGGGAGGGTGAAGAAGCCGATCTGCTCCCGCATCGCCTCGGGCAACGCGGCGGTCGCGAGGTTCGGCAGCTCCCAGGTGCCCATGTTGTAGATCGCGGCCTTCCCGGAGGTGAACAGCGCCTGGGCGTCCGCGTAGCCCACGGAGGAGAAGCCCTGCTGGAAGGCGCCCACCTCCCCGAGCTTCGCGAGCCAGGCGGCGGAGGCCGCGCCGGGCTCGTCCGCGAAGGCGGCGTCGGCGGACTTCAGCTTCGTGACGTAGTCCGGGCCGGAGATGCGGAAGGGCTGATAGGCGACGTACCGCTCGAGCGGCCAGGCGTCCTGCCCGCCCACGGCGATCGGGGTGGCGCCCGTCGCCGCGAGCGCCTCGCACGCGGAGGTGAGCTCGTCGAGCGTGGTGGGCACCTCGACGCCGGCCTCCTCGAAGAGGCCCTTGTTGTACCAGAACAGCTCGACGCCGAACTCGAGCGGGATCATCCGCAGGGAGCCGTCGTCGAAGCGCTGGTAGTCGAGCGCCGCGGGCCGGAAGTCCTCGAGCACCCCGAGCTGGGTGAGCAGGTCCTCGACGTCGATCATGCGCCCGGCGCTGTTGAGCTTCGCGGCGAAGGGCGTGGCGTCGGTGTCGAAGAGCTCGGGCAGCTCGTTCGCGGCGGCGAGGGTCTCGTACTTCTGGATGTAGCTGGGGCGGTCCGGGGTGGTGATGAGCTTCAGGGAGAAGCCGTCGTGCTCGGCGGCGTAGTCCTCCGCGAGGGCCGTCATGATCTCGATGACCGGGCCGTTCGCGGGCCGCGAGAGTAGCCACGAGATGGCGCGGGGCTCGATCTCGCCGTCGACGGCGGCGGCCGTGGAGGCGGCGCCCCCGGAGGAGCCGTCGCACGCGGCGACGAGGGGGAGGGAGGCCGCACCGGCGGCGAGGGCCAGGAACTGCTTGCGCTTCATGAGTGTCTCCTTCGACAGGTCCGAGCGGGTCAGGCGGTGGTGACGTGCAGATCGGTGAGGCTGAGGGTGGCGTCCTCGGCGAAGACGCCGAGGCGGCCGGCGGGGTGGTCGTAGATCCGGGTGGAGAGGGCGACCTTCTCGTCGAGGACGGCGACGAGAAGGTCCTCCTCGAGCACGAGGTCCAGGCGGTGCTCGGGGGAGGAGAGGTCCGCGGGGCGCTCGAGCTCGATGAGGTGGGGGACGTCGCCGGAGATCTGCCACTGCTCGGTGCCGGTGACGCTGCGGGGCCAGCGGTCCAGGACCATGCGCCCGGCGCGCGGCTCGAGCCGCAGCACGTAGCCGCGCTCGCCCTCGGCGTCGGTGCGCAGCAGCAGCCCGCCCGCGCGGCCCTCGGGGTCGAGCCGCAGGCGGGCGCGGATCGTGGCGCGGGCGGGGAGCTCGTGGGAGCCGACGGCGGACTCGTAGTGGGTGGGCGCCGCGATCGTGGTGGGGGCGAGCCCGGTCTCGACGGGGGCGGCGTCGGCGGCGAGCACCTCGGGCGGGAGGCGCAGGTCGAGGGTGCCGTCGGACTGCTGCACGGCCTCGAGCAGGGAGAGGGTCCCGGCCCACTGCCAGGGGCCGTCGTCGCGGCGGCCCTCGCGGGTCGCGATCCAGCCGGCGAAGATCCGCCGGCCCTTCCAGGTCGCGGACTTCGCGGCGTAGAAGGAGCGGGCGTCGAGGGAGTCGTGGCGGGGGGCGTGCCAGGGGCCCTCGGGGGAGCGGGACATGCGGTAGCGGGTGACGAAGGCGTCGGTGAACTCGGAGTACACCAGGTACCACCACTCGCCGATGCGGAACACCTCGGGGCACTCCTGGGTGAGGAAGCGGCGCGGGTCCCAGAGCGGGGCGGCCGGCTCCCAGCGCTGCAGGTCGGTGCTCGTGAGGCGGCCGACGATGCCGCGGCGGCGCTCGGGGCCCGTGCTGCGGCGGGCGGCGAGCAGCATCTGCCAGGGCTCGCCGGGGGCAGTGCGGTGCACGAAGGGGTCGCGGAAGTCCGCGGGGTCCCAGCCCTCGGCGGCGCCGAAGGTGTGCGCGGGCTGCTTGTCCCAGTGCAGGAGGTCGGTGCTCGTGGCGTGGGCGACGAGCTGGAGGGGCCGGCCGTCCGGTGCGGTGCGCGCGGGGTTCTGAGCGGTGGAGAAGAGGTGGTGGAGGCCGTCGTCGTCGGTGACGACGCTGCCGGTGTAGCAGTTGAGGTCCTCGTCCTCGGGGCCGCCGTGGGGGAGCACCTCGCCGTGGTCCGTCCAGGTCACCAGATCGGTCGTGGTGAGCAGGTGCCAGGAGGTGCCCTCGCCGATCGCCTCGCGGCGATGGTGCAGGTAGTAGACGTACAGCGTGTCCTCGTGGACGAAGGGGATCGTGTCGCCCACCCAGTCCGGCGCGGGGGTGAAGAACGGTGCTCGGTGCATGTCACATCCTCGTGATCAATCGTTTGATCACGGACTGTAGATCTCCGGTCGTCATGTGGTCAAGCGTTTGATCACATCGATTTCGCGGAGCCGGGCGCCGAGCGGCGACCGTCCGCGGCCCGGGCCGCTCAGTGCGAGCGCAGCACCATCCCCGTGACCTGCGCGGTCCCGCCCTCGGCGAGCAGCCGCACCTGCTGTTCGCCCTCCGCGGGATGCGCGCCCAGCGAGATCACCGTGCGGCCGTCGTCGAGGAACACCTCGACGCTCTGCGTGTCCACGACGACGTGCAGGTGCGCCGATCGCGCCGCCTCGTCCACCGGGGCGCTCGCCGCGGTGAGCCCGGCGAAGGGATCGCCCTCGCCCAGGGTCCCGTCGGTCGCGGCGCTCCCGCTGCGGTCCACCGTGAGCGCGCCCCCGCCGATCGTGATCCGGGTGCCGCGCGCGGCGTCCTCGGAGCCGAGCACCACGAGGCCCACGGCGCTCGCGTCCTCCCAGGCCAGGTCCATCTCGAGGGTGAAGGCGGGGCCCAGGTCGCCCAGATCCGCCTCGCCGTCCACCTCCTGGTCCCCGAGCGTGCGGGTGGCCGAGGCGGCCGCCGCGAGCGCCGGGACCGGGGTGCTCACGAGGGTGAGCGAGCCGTCCTCGTCCCGCTGCAGGCGCACCTCCCGCACCACCGAGTACTGCCCGTCGTAGCCGTCGGAGTCCGCGGTCGCGGAGCCCTCCCGCGCATAGGCCCAGTTGTTCATCCAGCCGATCCCGAGCCGCACGTGCTCGGGATCCTCCGGGGACGGCCAGGTCACGCCCGCGTACCAGTCCCATCCCCGGTCCAGCCAGCGCGGGGCGGGATCCTCCGGCGTGAAGCGCTCCCCGTCCCAGGTGCCCACCCAGTACGCGTAGGCCGTCGGCTCACCCGCGCCGCTCCCGTCCAGGCTCGCGCCGAGCACCCAGTGCGCGCTGCCGTCGCTCGCCGTGAGCGTGAACAGGTCCGGGCACTCCACACCGCCCAGGTCCGGGAGGTCCGGCGCGGCGTCGCGGTAGGCGAAGTCCTCCCGCCGCTCCCAGGAGCGAAGGTCCGGCGAGGTCCAGAGGGCGACGCGGTGGTCGCGGCCGATCGCGCACACCCACTGGTCGCGCTCCTCGTCCCGCTGCAGCTTGGGGTCGCGGAACCACGAGGCCTGGGCGATCTCCTCCTCGCTGCGCGCCGCGGGGCCCTCCTCGTTGCGCAGCACCGGTTCGGGCTCGAGGGTGAAGGTCGCGCCGTCGGGGGAGGAGGCGAGGTACTGCTCCTGCAGCTCGGCCTTGCCGTCGGTGGGGCGCGTCGCGAGCGCGACCACCGTCCCCTCGCCGAGACCCGCCGTGCCGCGCTCGTCGACCACCGCGGAGCCGGACCAGACGTCCGCCACGTCATCCCCGGTCAGCGCCGGGGCCTGCGGCTCGAAGGTCACGAGGTCGGTGCTCGTCCAGTGGCCCCAGACCGTCGCCCCGGGGGCCGGCTCCTCCGCGTGCAGCAGCCCGTACACGTGGTGCACGCCGTCCAGGACGAGCGGTCGCTGCGGGTCGCCGACCCACCCCGCGGCAGGCGTGAGGTGCAGGCGCGCGCGGAACGAGGCGGCGTCGGGGGTGGGCGCGGCGGTCGTCGGGGAGCCCCCGCTCCCGCCCCCGTCCTCGCGGGTGCAGGAGGCCGCGAGCAGCACCGCGCCGGCAGCGCCCGCGCCGAGGCCGGTGCGGCGCAGCAGCGTGCGTCGGCCGATCGGGGCCGACGGGGCGGCGGAGGGGTGCGGGGCGGGGGTCATGGGGCTCCTGGGGTGGACGGTGCAGGGACACGGTCACCCTCGTCCGTCACCTCGACGGTACCGACCGCGCCCCGCGCCGCTCCACCTCGTGTGAGACCCGCCCCCTCAGCCCCGCTCGCGCGCGAGGTCGAGCAGGAGCCGGTGGAAGCGGTCCTCGCCCGCGACCTCCGGGTGGAAGGCGGTCGCGAGCAGCGCCCCCTGCCGGACGGCGACGATGCGGCCGTCCTCGAGGCGCGCGAGGACCTCCGCCGCGGGGCCGACGCCCGTGACCTCGGGCGCCCGGATGAACGTCGCGGCGACCGGCACGGGGCCGAGCGCGGGCACCGGCAGCGTGGTCTCGAAGGACTCGTTCTGCCGGCCGAAGGCGTTGCGCCGCACGGTCACGTCGAGCCCGCCGAGGGTCTGCTGCCCGGCGATCGCGTCCTCGACGCGGTCCGCGAGCAGGATCATCCCCGCGCAAGTGCCGTACACGGGCAGGCCGCCGCGGATCGCGGCGACGAGCGGCTCGCGCAGGCCGAAGGTTCGCGTGAGCTTGTCGATCACGCTCGACTCGCCGCCGGGCAGCACGAGCCCCTGGACCGTCTCGAGCTCCTCCGCGCGGCGCACGGGCACCGCCTCGGCGCCCAGACCCCGCAGGGTGCGCGCGTGCTCGCGCACGTCCCCCTGCAGGGCGAGGATGCCGATCCGCGGCGCGCTCGTCATCCGCGCTCCGCTCACCAACCGCGCTCGGCGAGCCGGTGCGGGGCGGGGAGGTCCGCGACGTTGATGCCCACCATCGCCTCGCCGAGGCCGCGCGAGGCCTCCGCGATGACCTTCGGGTCGTCGTGGAAGGCGGTGGCCTTGACGATCGCTGCCGCGCGCTTCGCGGGATCGCCGCTCTTGAAGATGCCGGAGCCCACGAACACGCCGTCGGCCCCCAGCTGCATCATGAAGGCGGCGTCCGCCGGGGTCGCGACCCCGCCCGCGGTGAACAGGACGACGGGCAGCGCGCCCGTCTCCGCGACCTCCTTGACCAGGGCGAACGGTGCCTGGAGGTCCTTCGCGGCGAGGTAGAGCTCGTCCTCGCTCTTCGCGGCGAGCTCCCGGATCTGGCCGGTGATGGTGCGGATGTGCTTGGTCGCCTCGGAGACGTCGCCGGTGCCGGCCTCGCCCTTGGAGCGGATCATCGCGGCGCCCTCGGTGATGCGGCGCAGGGCCTCGCCGAGGTTCGTCGCGCCGCACACGAAGGGCACGGTGAAGCGGTGCTTGTCGATGTGGTGCACGTAGTCGGCGGGGGAGAGGACCTCGGACTCGTCGACGTAGTCCACGCCGAGCTCCTGCAGCACCTGCGCCTCGACCTGGTGGCCGATCCGCGCCTTCGCCATGACGGGGATGGAGACGGCCTCGATGATGCCGTCGATCATGTCCGGGTCGCTCATGCGGGAGACGCCGCCCTGGGCGCGGATGTCCGCGGGGACGCGCTCGAGGGCCATGACGGCGACGGCGCCGGCGTCCTCTGCGATGCGGGCCTGCTCGGGGGTGACGACGTCCATGATGACGCCGCCCTTCAGCATCTCGGCGAGGCCCCGCTTGACGGTGCCGGTGCCGGTGGTGGGTGCGCTCATGGGGCTCTCCTCGGGTCGGGCGGAGTCTCCGCCCCGCATCTATGGCCTAGGCCAATCATTGGCCTAGGCCGAAAGTAGCATCGGGGCGCGGGGAGCGCGCGAGGGCCCGCCACCCCGTGAGACGCCCGGCCCTACACTCGGGCAGGTGGGGAGCACATCGAGCGCGACGATCACCGGGGCCACGGCCGCGGAGATCGCCGCGAGCGTGCGCGGCCTCATCGAGCGCGGCGACCTCCCGCCCGGCGCCGCCCTGCCCCCGGTGCGCGCCCTCGCCGAGCAGCTCGGCGTCAACCGCAACACCGCCGTCGCCGCCTACAAGCGCCTCGCCCGCGACGGCGCCGTCATCGCCCAGGGCCGCGCCGGCACCCGCGTCGCCGGCCGCCCCGCCGTCGCCCAGGAGGGATTCGCCCCCGCCGGCACGCTCCGCCGCCTCGCAGGCGAGGTGCCCGAGGGCACCCTCCGCGACCTCGGCACCGGCAATCCCGCCCCCGCCCTCATCCCGGATCTCGCGCCCGCGCTCGCCGGTGCCGTCGGCCGGCCCGTGCTCTACGGCGAGCCCGTCATCGACCCCGGCTTCGAGGCCTGGGCTCGCGACTGGGTCGCCCCCCACGTCCCCACCGGGGCCGACGCCGCGCTCACCCTCACCAGCGGCGCCGTCGACGCGATCGAGCGGCTGCTCGCCCAGGCCCTCGTGCGCGGCGACGCCGTGGCCCTCGAGGACCCGTGCTTCCTCGCGAGCATCCAGACCGTGCGCCACGGCGGCTACCGCGCGATCCCCGTGGCCGTCGACGCCGAGGGCATGACCCCGGACGGCCTGCGCGCCGCCCTCGAGGCCGGCGCCCGCGCCGTCGTCACCACGCCCCGCGCCCAGAACCCCACCGGCGCCTCGCTGAGCGCCCGCCGTGCCCGCGAGCTGCGCGCGATCCTCGCCGAGCATCCGTACGTGCTGGTCATCGAGGACGACTACTACTCCTTCCTCTCCCGCTCGCCGTTCCGCTCGATCGTCGGCCCCGGGCACCACCGCTGGGCCCTCGTGCGCTCCGTCTCGAAGTTCCTGGGCCCGGACCTGTGCCTCGCCGTCACCGCGACGGACCCCGCCACCGCCGAGCGCCTCGCCCTGCGCCTCAGTCCCGGCACCACCTGGGTGAGCCACCTCCTGCAGCGCCTCGCCCACGGCGTGCTGCGGGACGAGGCGGCGCTCGCGCTCATCGAGCGTGCCGGCGCGCACTACGCCGAGCGCGGGGCGGCGGCCGCCCGCGCCCTCGCCGCGCACGGGATCGAGGCCGCGGCGGGGGACGGCATGAGCCTCTGGGTCCCCGTGCCGCGCCCCGCCCCCGAGGTCGCCGCGGCCCTCGCCCGCAGCGGCTGGCTCGTGCGCACGGGGGAGGAGTTCCGCCTCGAAGTGGGCGAGGAGCCCTCACGCCACCTGCGGCTCACCGTGCACGACCTCGACGACGCCGAGCTCGAGCGCCTCGCCGCGGATCTCGCGGCCGCCGTCGCGGACTGACCCCGCCGGGCCGTCCCGCGAGCGGATCGCGCGCCCGTCGGACCCGCCCACCCCGTGATGTAAGCGTTGACATTGTGAGTGTAAGCGCTAACATCATTGCCATCGGAGCGCCAGAGCCGGCGCCTCCGAGATCCCCACCCCCGGTCCCACCAGCCTCTCCACCGCCGGGACCCCCAGGTCGGCGCCCACCGTCGGGCGCGACCGCCGCATTTAGGAGCACTCGATGAAGAGAAGGACCCTCCTCGCCACCGGACCGCTGGCCGCCGCGCTCGTCGCCGGCACCGCCGCGTGCTCGGGCCAGATCCAGACCAACCAGGGCGGCGGCGCCGCGACCTCCGGGGACGGCACCACGATCCCGCAGCTGACCTTCCCCGCCGAGGTCGCCGAGAACGTCGCCGGCATCACCAACTTCAACCCGTTCTCCCCGAACGTGACCTCGAAGAACTACTTCTACGAGCCGATCATGATCCGCAGCTCCATGAACTGCGAGGTCGTCCCCTGGATCGCGACCGAGTTCGCCTGGAAGGACGACACCACCCTCGTCTTCACCATCCGCGACGGTGTGACCTGGTCCGACGGGAAGCCGCTCACCCCGGACGACGTCGCCTTCACCCTCAACCTCCGCAAGCAGTACCCCGCGGCGGACGACATCGGCCTGTGGAACGACGTCTTCGGCGCCCCCGCCGAGTCCGTCGAGGTGGACGGCCAGGACGTCGTCATCTCCTTCTCCGGCCTCGCCGCCGCGAAGTTCGACTCGCTCATCACCGCGAAGGTGCTCCCGCAGCACGTCTGGGAGGACGCCGGGGACCCCACGCAGCACGTCGACGAGAAGCCCGTGGGCTCCGGCCCCTTCGACCTGGGCTCCTACAACGGCCGCCGCCTCCAGCTCACCCGCCGCGAGGACTACTGGCAGGCGGACAAGGTCAAGGTCCAGGAGCTGATCCTCGAGGGCAACTACGACGCCACGAACGCCGCCCTCAAGCTCACCGCCGGCGACCTCGACGCCTTCTGGGGCGAGATCCCGAACCCCGAGCAGGCCTTCGCCTCGAAGGACGAGAAGCTCAACCACTTCTGGTACGCCCCGGCCGGCTCGACCGTGCTCACCTACAACCTCACCAAGGCGCCCTTCGACGACGCGAAGCTGCGCGAGGCGATCTCCCAGGGGCTGGACAAGGACGAGATCAGCGCGAAGGCCACCTACTCGGTGATGAAGCCGGCCTCGCAGACCGGCCTCAAGCTGCCCTACGCCGAGAACCTGCTCCCGGACTCCTACAAGGACCAGGAGACGGTCCTCCCCTTCGACACCGCGAAGGCCGAGGAGCTGCTCGACGCGGCCGGCTACGCGAAGGGCTCCGACGGCTTCCGCACCCTGCCCGACGGTTCCCCCTTCGCCCCGAAGTTCCTCGTGCAGGCAGGCTGGATCGACTATCAGGCCGCGGCCGACGTCGTCGTGCGGAACCTGCAGACCATGGGCATCAACGCCTCGGTGCAGACCTCCCCGCCAGAGGCCGTGGACCAGGCGAAGAAGGACGCCGACTTCGACATGTGCCTGGAGTACCTCCACGGCGGCTGCGAGGTCGCGCGCAACCTGGGCTCCAAGCTCGCCTCGGACCAGGTCCCCACGAAGGACACGGTCAAGGCGAACGTGGGCCGCTGGGAGGACGCGCACACCGACGAGATCGTCGCCGAGCTCTCCGGCGAGACGGACCCGGAGAAGCAGAAGGCGCTCACCGGCGAGCTGGTCGAGATCATGATGACCCAGTACCCCGTGACCTGCCTGTTCTACGCCCCGGCCCGGATGATCTACCGCACCGACAAGGCGGAGGGCTGGCCCTCGGAGGAGGACCCCTACGGGACGAACTCCGAGATGCTCATGATCATCACCCGCCTGGTGCCGCCGAGCGCCTCCTGACGCCACGGCCGGGGCGTGAGCGCACCGCCCCGGTCGTGCCCTCCCGAGTGGAACGGAGCGCTCCGTGAAGTACTTCCTGCGCCGGATCGGCTACTTCCTGCTGACCCTGTGGGCCGCGATCACCCTGAACTTCCTCATCCCGAGGCTGCAGCCCGGCGACCCCGCCGAGCTCATGATCCGCCAGATCTCCGGTCGCGACACCGAGATCGACCCCGCCCGCATCGAGGCGATGCGGGTCATGCTGGGCCAGCCCGACGGCAACCTCTTCGAGCAGTACCTCGCCTACCTCGGCCAGCTCGCCCGCGGCGACTTCGGCTACTCCTACACGTACTTCCCGGCGACGGTGACGGACGTGATCGGCCGGGCCCTGCTGTGGACCCTCGTGCTCGTGGGCGTGACGCTCGTGCTCTCCTTCGTGCTGGGCACGGTGCTGGGTGCCTTCGCCGCCTGGTGGCGCAACTCCCCGTTCGACTCGATCGTCACGCTCGGCTCGACCTTCGTGGGGACTCTGCAGTCCTTCTGGGTGGCCCTGCTGCTGCTGTTCGTCTTCGGCTACGTGCTGGGCTGGTTCCCCACGGCGGGCGGCTACGAGGCCTCGATGCCGGGGCTGAACCTCGAGTTCCTGCTCGACGCGGTCAAGCACTCGGTGCTGCCGGCGGCGGTGCTCATGCTGCTGGGCCCGGTGGGCTGGGTGCTCGGGATGCGCAACACGATGATCCTCAACCTCGGCGAGGACTACATCCGCCTCGCCCGCGCGAAGGGCGTGCCGGACAAGCAGATCGCCCTGCGCTACGCGGCCCGCAACGCGCTGCTGCCCTCGGTGACGGGGCTCGCGATGGCGCTCGGCGGGATCCTCGGCGGGCAGATCCTCATCGAGACGACCTTCGACTACCCGGGGCTGGGCCGGCTCATGCAGCAGGCCGCCTCCGGCAAGGACTACCCGCTGCTGCAGGCGCTGCTGCTGTTCACGATCGTCGGCACGCTCGTGGCGAACCTCGTGGCGGACATGCTCTACGGCGTCCTGGACCCGCGCGCCCGGAAGGCGGCCTGAGATGAGCGAGAACCCCTCGAACCCCACCCCGGCCCCCGACGTCGCCGATCTCGCGCTCGCCGAGGCGGAGCAGACGGACCGGATCGACCACGGGCCCGGCTGGTTCCGGATCCTGTGGTCCTCGAGGAAGGCCCGCGCCGGGATCGTGCTGCTGGGCCTGTACGTGCTGCTCGCGATCCTCGCGCCCGTCATCGCCCCGTACCGCGGGGACGACACGAGCTTCGCGCCCGTGCTGCTGCCCGGCGGCGAGCACCTCATGGGCACCACCACCCAGGGCGCGGACATCTTCAGCCAGCTCATCTGGGGCACCCGCGTCTCGCTCGTCGTGGGCCTGTTCGGCGGGCTCTTCGCGACGGCCGTGGGCCTCGTGATCGGCCTGACCTCGGGCTACTTCGAGGGCACCTGGATCGACGACGTGCTCTCGCTGCTCACGAACGTCGCCCTCGTGGTGCCGACGCTGCCGCTGATCATCACCCTCATGGCGTACTCCGAGGTGCGCTCGATCTGGTTCACGATCCTCATCATCGGGATCATCTCCTGGGCCGGCGCCGCCCGCTCGAAGCGGGCCCTCATGATCACCCTGCGCCACCGCGACTTCGTCACCGCGGCGAAGTTCGCGGGGGACCGCACGCCCACGATCATCGCCCGCGAGATCCTCCCGCAGATGACCTCGCTCGTGGCCGCCGGCTTCTTCGGTGCGGCGACCGGCGCGATCGGCGCGGAGGCCGGGCTGAGCTTCCTGGGGCTCGGGAACACCGAGTCCGTCTCCTGGGGGACCATGCTCTACCAGGCCCAGCTGCAGGGGGCGCTCGCGCAGGGGCTGTGGGTGTGGCTGCTGGTGCCGGGCCTCGCGCTGTCCGGCCTGATCATGGCGCTCACCCTCATCAATTTCGGCATCGACCTCATCTCGAACCCGCACCTGCGGGAGGACGGCTGACATGGACCGCCACGCATCCGCGCCCGACGACGTGACCCCGATCCTCGAGGTCGAGGACCTCACCGTCCGCTACGCCCCGAAGCTGCACCCGGCCCTGGACGCCGTGGACCACGTGTCCTTCTCGATCCGGCCCGGCGAGTTCGTGGGCCTGATCGGCGAGTCCGGCTCGGGCAAGTCGACGCTCGGCACCGCGGTGCTGCGGCTCACCGAGCGACCCGGCTCGATCACGGGCGGCACGATCCGCTTCGACGGCATGGACATCACGAGCATGAGCCAGGAGGAGCTGCGCCCCTACCGCTGGCGCGACTTCTCGACCGTCTTCCAGAGCTCGATGAACGCGCTGAACCCCGTGGTGCGGGTCGAGGACCAGTTCCGCGACGCGATCGAGCTGCACTCCTCCCGCCGCGGCGGGGAGGTCGTCGAGCGGATCAAGGAGCTCTTCGACCTCGTGCTCATCGACCATCGGTTCATCCGGGCCTACCCGCACGAGCTCTCCGGCGGCATGAAGCAGCGCGTGAACCTCGCCCTCGCCCTCGCCAACGACCCGAAGTTCGTGCTCCTGGACGAGCCGACGACAGGCCTGGACGTCGTGGTGCAGCGCTCGATCCTCGAGGGCGTGCGCCGCCTGCAGGCGGAGCAGGGCTTCGCGGTGCTGTTCATCAGCCACGACATCGGCACGGTCATGGACCTCTCCGACCGCATCCTCGTCATGTACGCGGGGCGGATCGTCGAGGAGCACGACACCGACGACCTGCTGCGCGAGCCGCTGCACCCGTACACGAAGGGCCTGCTGGGCTCCTACGGCGACCCCCGCCAGGAGACCGTGCGGATCACCTACGTGCCGGGCCGGCCGCCGGACCTCTCCCAGCCGCTGCAGGGCTGCCCCTTCGCGCCGCGCTGCCCGGAGAGGATCGACCGCTGCCTGACGGACGCGCCGCCGCTCGTGGAGATGCCGACGACCCGCACCGAGGGCGCCGTGACCGCGCTGCGCCTGGACGCGGCCGGAACCTGGCGGCCGCCGCGCGCCGCCTGCCACGGGGCGCTGCTGCAGCGCACGGAGCCGGGGACCCCCGGCCTGCCCGAGCGGACGGTGCGCTTCGCCGGTCCCGCCTTCGAGAAGTCGGTGGGGGAGACGACGGAGGCGCTGCGCGGGGAGGTCCTGCTCGACGTCGCCGACGTGACCAAGGTGTTCAGCTCCCGCCAGCGTCTGCGCCGGCGGGAGACGCTCGCCGTGGACGGCGTGAGCTTCCAGCTGCGCCGCGGCATGGTCACGGCGCTCGTGGGCCAGTCCGGATCGGGGAAGTCGACGCTCGCCCGGATGATCACGGGCGTGGACCGCCCCACCTCCGGGTCGATCACCTTCCACGGCCGGCAGGGGCCCGTCGACGTCGGCACGCTGGGCGGGAGCGGCCTGCGCGGCTACCGCTCGCTCGTGCAGATGGTCTTCCAGGACCCGTACTCCTCGCTGAACCCGAACAAGACCCTCGAGTACATCCTGTCGCGGCCGCTGCGGAACCACCGGCAGATGGGCCGGGCGGAGCTGGGCGCCGCGATCGACGAGCTGCTCGAGCGGGTCGCGCTGACCCCGGCGCGCCGCTACCGCAGCCGGCACGCCTTCGAGCTCTCCGGCGGGCAGCGCCAGCGCGTCGTCATCGCCCGGGCGCTCGCCGCGGAGCCGGAGCTGATCATCGCGGACGAGCCGATCTCGAGCCTGGACGTGTCGATCCGGGCGGAGGTGCTGGACCTGCTGCAGCGGCTCGTCGCGGACTCCGACGTCGGCATCCTCTACATCACCCACGACCTGCTCTCCGCGCGCATGCTCGCGGACGACGTCGTCGTGCTGAACCAGGGGCGCGTGGCGGAGCACGGGATCGCGATCGACGTGATCCGCGACCCGCAGGACGAGTACACGCGGCGCCTGCTCGACGCGATCCCGAACCCCTTCGCGGACATCTACAAGCCGTAGGGGCCCGGGATGGGGAGCTCAGCCGAGGTGCACGCGGACGGGGCCGTCGGCCGTGACGACGACCCCGTCCCCGGTGCGGACGGCGCGGGCGCCGGGGCCCTCCGCGGTGACCGGGGCGTCGGTGCGCAGCACGATCCGCGCCCGCGGTCCGGCGGGCGCGTCGAAGCCGAGGACTCCCGTCCCGACGTGGTCGATCTCGGCGTTCGCCGCGAACACCTCGACCCCGCCGATCCGCAGGCCGCGGGCGAGCAGGTAGCCGGTGTGCGGGGCGGGCTCGAGGTCGATCTCCTCGCCGTCGAGCACGATCCGCACGCGCGGCCGGTAGCCGGTGACGTTGAGCAGGTGCAGCATGCGCCCGCCTTCCTCGTCGCGGGTGCTGAGCGCGAACACGCCGGGCACGTCGCTGGTCAGGGCCAGGCCCCGGCCGGATCCGAGCGACTCGAGCAGCTCCCCGAACAGGCGCGGGTGCGAGGGCAGGCCCGCCGCGAGCAGCACCGCGCGGCCCGTCCCGACGGTGACGTCGGCCCCGCAGACCTCCCCGTCGACGGTGCGCAGCAGCGCGGTGCCCGCGGGCACCCGCAGCTCCTGGAACCAGGACACGCGGGTCTCGCCGAGCGCCGCCGCCGCGGCCTCCCCGCGCACGGAGGGGTAGTGGTGCGGCGAGTCGCGGCGCAGCTCCCCGGCCTGCACGCCGAGGGCGCGGGCGAGGATCCGGCAGGGGCGGCCCTCGAGGTCCCTCTCGGGCAGCGGGCCCAGCAGGAGCAGGCTCCCGCCCGCCTCCACGTGCTCGACGAGGTGGCTCTGCACGAGCGGGTCGAGGTGGCGGGAGGCGGCGAGCATGAGCACGCGCCGGCCCTCGCCGTCCGGCCGCGGCCGCGGGCGGCGCAGGTCCACAGCGTCGAAGCGGTGCCCGCGCAGCAGGGCGCTGCGGGCGAGGGCCTTGCGCTGCCCGGCGCCGCGGTGCGCGCGGAGGTCCTCGACGACCTCCTGCATGAGCGCGCTGCGGGGGTGGGCGTACTCGGTCGCGTAGGAGTCCACGACGAAGCCGAGGGCGAGGTCGTCGAGCTCCTCGACGGCGCTCGCGAGGTGCCGCTCGTGCAGCAGCAGGCGCGAGATCGACGCGGCGAGCGGCGCGTAGGCGGGCCCCTCGAGCCCCTCGGGGGTGATCGGGGCGGCGAAGCCGTGGCGCTCGCCGGTGAAGGCGAGGCGGTCGTTGCCGTCGCCCAGGGCCTCCTCGAGCGGCGGGTTCACGCCGCCCGCGAAGAGGTAGTGGTTCAGCAGGCGGTTGCCCTGGGCGACGAAGAGGCGGGACTTCAGATCCGCGGTGGAGGGCTCGGCGAGACGCTCGTACCCGTCCCCGTAGTCGCCGGTCCCGGCCTCGAACTCGAGGGAGGTGAGCGGCTGGTCCTCGTCGTGGACCGCCTGCTGGAGGGCGTTCATGACGTAGAGGTCCGTGGTGGTGTCCAGGGTCATGTCGCCCGTGTAGTGGTCCGAGCCGGAGACCATGCCGGGCAGGCCGGCGTAGGTCTCCTCGAGCTGGCTGATGCCGATCCCGAAGGGCTCGCCGGAGCCGTCGCCCGTGCCGTGGATGTTGATGAGGAAGGGCACGCCGGTGATCCCGCGGGCCTCGGCGGCCGCGCGCAGACGGCCGACGTAGCGGGCGAAGCGGCCGCGCATGAAGCGGGTGAGGTCCACACGCAGCGGCCCGGCCCAGGCCTCCTCGGGGCTGCGCACGGCGCGCGCCCAGGCGTCCGCCCCCTCCGTGATCGCGGGGTAGGTCCCAGCGGCGTCCTCGCGGTGCTCGAGGATCCAGGTGCGGAGGTCCGCGAGCAGGTGGTCGGTGAGGTCGGGGGAGTTGGAGACCCAGGCGAGCATGCCGATCTCGTTGTCGAGCTGGACGGCGATCACGGGGCCGCCGCGGGTGGCCAGCCGCGGGGCGAGCACGGGCAGGACGGCGTCGTACCAGCGCTCGGCCTCGATGAGGAATGCGGGGGCGAGGTAATCGACGGCCGCGGTGGGAGCGGGCGTGCCGTCCCAGCCCACGGGCACGATCTCGGGGTGCTCGCGGTAGAGGCGGTGGGGGAGGCCCTCGTTCTTGAGCTCGGCCATCTGGAAGGGGCCGGGACGGGCGATGAACCACAGCCCGGCCTCCGCGCAGAGGTCGACGAAGGCGCCGAGGTCCCGCTCGGGGCGGGTGTCCCCGGTGACGTCGAGGTCGCCGCCGGGCAGCTCGTGCCAGATCCAGGGGAGGTAGCTCGCGACGGCGTTCGCGCCGGCCGCGCGGAGCTGCTCGATGCGCGCGGCCCACTGGTCGCGGGGCAGGCGGAAGTAGTGGATCTCCCCGGCGAGGACCAGGCGGGGCCGGCCGTCCACGAGGATCCGGCGGCGGTCGATGGTGATCATGAGGGTGTCCCGTCCGTGGCTGGGTGGCGTGGGACCAGGGACCCCGCCGTCAGGTGGGCGACGTGGACGCGGGAGGCGTCCTCGTCTACCGTGAGACTATGTAAGCGCTTCCATTCCGGGAGCGCAAGCACGAGGCCACCAGGCGGGACCCCATGACCCCCGCCCCGGACCCCACCCGCAGCACACGCCCCAGGAAGGTGAGGAGCATGCATCGGACCCCCGATCGCGCCGCCACCATCTACGCCGTCGCCCAGCGCGCCGGCGTCTCCACCGCGACGGTCTCCCGCGCCCTCGGCGGCAGCGACAAGGTCGCCCCCCGCACCCGCGAGGCCGTCCTCGTCGCCGCCCGCGAGCTCAACTACGTGCCCGACGGCGCCGCCCGCGCCCTCGCCGGGCGGCGCACCAACGCCCTGGGCCTCGTGCTCCCGCACATCGACGGCCCCTACTACGCCGCCGTGCTCGTCGGCTTCGAGATGGCCGCGAGCGAGATGGGCCTCTCCGTCGTCCTCGACCTCGCCGGCCCGGACACCGACCCCGACCGCGCCGTGCGCCGGCTCGCCGGGAACGTGGACGGCGTCGCCTTCATGGCCCGCAGCGCCGTGGACGACGCCCTCATCACCGAGATCGCCGCCCGCCGTCCCGTCGTCGTCGCCGCCCGCGGCCGCATTCCCGGCCGCGACGCGCTCTACGCGGAGAACACCGTCACCGCCGCCCGCCTCACCGCGCACCTCATCGAGACCGGCCGCCGCCGCCTCGCCTTCGTCGGCCGCCCCGAGCCGGACTCCGACATCGGCGCCCGCCACGAGGGGTTCCGCAGCGCCCTCGCCGACGCCGGCCTCGAGCCCGTCGCCACCTTCGCCGTCGACCCCGTCGAGGAGGAGGGGGCCGAGGTGGCCCGCGAGCTGCACTCCGAGGGCCTCGACATCGACGCCCTCGTGTGCGGCAACGACGAGCTCGCCCTCGCCGTCCAGCACGAGCTGCAGGACCTCGGCGTCGACGTCCCCGCGAGGATCGCGGTCGTGGGCTGGGACGACGTCCACGCCGCCCGCTACGTGCGCCCCGACCTGACCACCGTCGCCCAGCCCGTGGAGGAGCTCGGGGCGCTCGCCGCGCGCCGCCTCGCCGAGCTCGTGGACGGCGCCGACCCCGACCCCGAGCCCGTCGTGCTCGACTCCCGCATCGTCCACCGGTCCAGCTGCGGCTGCGCCGCGCCCGGCGACGGCGAGGAGCTGACCCCCACCCCCGCTCCCCAGGAGACCCCGTGACCCCCTCCACCACCGCCGTGCGCACCCTCCCGGTGACCCTCGAGCGCACCGAGGCCGGCGACGCCGCCCGCCTCGACGCCGCCGGCCTCAGCCTGCTCCAGTACCCCGCGACCGCCGCCGGCTCCGGTCCCGCGGGCGTGCACCTGCGCCACCGGCGCCCCGGCGACGCCGCCTGGACCGCCGCCCCGCTCACCGGCCCCGCGAGCGGCGGCAGCATCACCGCGGGCGGCACCGTCACCACCACCCACGGCGTCCTCACCGCCCGCACCCGCCTCGCCGCCACGGCCGACGGCGCCGGCTGGGCGTGGACGGTCGCGCTGCGCAACGAGGGCGCCGAGGCGGTCGAGGCGGACCTCCTGCACACCCTCGACGTGGCGCTGACCGCGATGGACGCCGTGCGGAGGAACGAGCAGTACGTCGCCCAGTACCTCGACCTCACGCCCGTGGACCTGCCCGGCGGCACCCTCGCCCTCGCGGTGCGCCAGAACATGCCGGCCGGCGACGTCCCCTGGGCCGTGATCGGGGCCGACGCCCCCGTCGCCCAGTGGGGCACCGACGCCCTCCAGCTCGTGGACCGTGCGACCGGCTCCGGCCTCGACGCCGCGCTGGACCTGCCCTCCGAGCGGCTCCAGCACGAGCACACCCTCGCCGCCCTCCGCACCGCCGCCGTGACCCTCGCCCCGGGCGAGGAGCAGGTGACGAGCTTCTGGGGCGCCGTCGTCGCGGACCACCCCGAGGCGACGTCGGCGGCGGACGCCGAGCTCGTGCTCGCCGTGCGCGAGGGCCTCGAGCTCCCCGCCCTCCCCGACGCGGAGCCGGGCACGCCCCTCGCCGCGAGCCTGCTCGCCCTCGCCGCCGAGCTGCCCGTCCACCCCGGTGACCGCGCCCTGCTCGAGGATCTCGCGGGCGGCGAGCTGCGCCTCGTCGAGGAGGGCCGCTCCGGTCTGCTCTCCGGCTTCGGCCCCACCGGTCACGTGGTCAGCGCCGCGAAGGAGCGCGACGTGCTGCGCCCCCACGGCCACATCCAGCAGGCCACCGCGGGCGCCGTCGCCGATCTCGCGACCGTCGCCTCGACCGTCTGGATGCGGGGCGTCTTCTGCTCCCAGCTCACCGAGGGGCACGCCTCGAGCGGCGAGACCACGACCGTGCGCCGCTCCTACCTGGGCCTCGAGCGCCGCAGCGGCGTGCGCCTGCTGCACCGGGCCGAGGGCGGCGACTGGGAGCTGCTCGGCGTGCCCTCCGCCTGGTCGACCGCCGCCGCCGCGAGCACCTGGCGCTACGTCACCGAGCACGGCGGGATCGAGGTGCGCTCCGCCGTCGAGCTGCCCGGCGCCGCCCGGATCACGATCACCTCGACCGCGGGGGAGCTGCTGCTCGTCGTCGACGGCTCCGAGGAGCTCGCGCTGCAGGTCACGGCCGACGGCGCGCCCGTGGCGGTGGACGGCGACGCCGCCCTGTTCGCCGACGCCCGCGAGCACGGCAGCGGCCTGCGCACCGCCGCGCTCGGCACCGCCCGCACCGCTGAGGTGCTGCTCGGCTCTTCCCAGTCCGAGCCCGCCTACGCCCCGCGCCTGCCCGCTCTCACGGGCGCCGCCACGGCCGAGGCGGAGGCGGTCGGCGAGATGCTGCCCTGGCTCGCCCAGAACGCCGCCGTGCACTTCCGCTCCCCGCGCGGCCTCGAGCAGTACAGCGGCGGCGCCTGGGGCACCCGCGACGTGTGCCAGGGCCCGCTGGGCCTGCTGCTCGCGACCGATGAGCCCGCGGCCCTGCGCAGCACCCTGCTCTCCGTGCTCGGCGCCCAGCAGGAGGACGGCACCTGGCCGCAGTGGTTCGACTACCTGCCCGGGCATGCCGGCCCCGGCCTGCGCGACAGCCACGGCGACGTCGTCTACTGGCCGCTGCGCGCGCTCGGCGAGTACCTCGACGCGACCGGCGATGCGAGCATCCTCGGCGAGACCGCCCCCTGGGTGGGGGATGCCGCGATGGGGGCGCCCACGAGCGTGCTCGACCACCTCACCCGCGCCGTCGCCCACATCGAGGGCGCCCGCACCGAGGACCCCCGCCTGCCCGCCTACGGCCACGGCGACTGGAACGACTCCCTCCAGCCCGCGCGGCCCGAGCTCGCCCGCCACCTGTGCTCCACGTGGACCACGGAGCTCGAGATCACCGCCCTCACCGGCCTCGCCGACGCCCTCGCCGAGCACGCCGGCGAGGAGACCGCGGCGCTCGTCGAGCGCTGCCGCACGATCGCCGCGGGCGCCGCGGAGGCCTTCGCGGAGCTGCTGCTCGTCGACGGCGAGCTCGCCGGCTACGGCTGGCTCGAGGAGGGGCGCCTGCGCCACCTCGTGCACCCCACCGACACCACCACGGGGCTGCAGCACGGCTCCCTGCAGATGATCCACGCCCTCACCGACGAGCTGCTCACGCCCGAGCAGGCCCGCCACCACCTCGACCTCATCGACGAGCACCTCGCCGGCCCCACCGGCGTGTACCTCTTCGACCATCCCGTCGAGTACCACGGCGGCGTCATGGAGGTCTTCCAGCGGGCGGAGACCGCGACCTTCTGGGGCCGCGAGATCGGCCTCATGTACATGCACTCCCACCTGCGCTTCATCGAGGCGCTCACCCGCCTGGGCGAGGCGGAGCGCGCCTGGCAGGAGCTGCTGAAGGCCGTCCCGATCGGGGTCACCGAGCGGATCCGCGGGGCCCGGCCCCGGCAGGCGAACTGCTACTACTCGAGCTCCGACGCCGTCTTCCCGGACCGCTACGTCGCCGCGAGGAACGGGGCGGCGCTGTTCGAGGAGTCCACGGGCTTCGAGGGCGGCTGGCGCGTCTACTCCTCCGGCCCGGGGCTGCTGCTGCGCCTCGTCGTCGAGGACGTGCTCGGCGTGCGCGCCCGCGCCGGCCGGCTCGAGATCGACCCGGTGCTGCCGGCCGCGCTCGACGACACCACCGCCGAGGTCCCCTTTGACGGCGGCATGATCACCGTGCAGGTCACCGTGGGGGCGACGGGCTGCGGCGTGCGCTCCCTC
Organism: Brachybacterium rhamnosum; assembly: GCF_039526185.1. NCBI lineage: Bacteria > Bacillati > Actinomycetota > Actinomycetes > Micrococcales > Dermabacteraceae > Brachybacterium > Brachybacterium rhamnosum. The sequence goes on along the minus strand of NZ_BAAAIS010000002.1, from coordinate 565,062 downwards.
CGGATCGACGGGCAGGAGATCGACCTCGCGGGCGAGGGCGTGCGCGGCCTCGAGCGCCGTTACCGCGCCGCGGGCGTCGCGATCGACCGCGGGCGGGTGCGCGCGGGCTCCCGCCTCGAGGTCGTCACCGGCTGACGGCCACGCGGGACCGGCCCCGGTCGGTGATCGCGAACCAGGCGATCTGACCGGGGCCCGGCCGCCTCCCGATCCCGCCGAGGGTGTGCCACAGCGCCGCCACGTGCTCGATCGAGGCGGACCGTCCCTCAGCGGCGGGCGTGAAGCCCTGCTCGCCGATCGAGCCGGCCTCGAGGTCCCCGCGGGCCACGAGGCGGGCGAGCGCCGCCGCGCCGTGGCGGGCGATCTCCCGTGGGTCCCGCACGTCGCGCTCCACGAGCTCGGCGACGACGTCCCCCGGGGTCACCCAGTCGTCGAGCCCCGCCTCGAGCACCGCGAGCTCGACCTCGTCCGGGTCGCTCGCCGCCCACGCCGCCATGGCCGCGGGGGTCGCGAAGCGCGGGGCAGGATCCCCGGGACGCACGCCGATCCGGCCGTCCTCCGCGGCGGCGAGGGCGGAGCCGTCCGGAAGGGCGAGGCCCCAGGGCGCGGCGACCGCGAGCGGCATCGGCCGGCCGCCGTCCGCATCGGCGAGCAGGAGCGTCAGCGTCCCGTCGGCGGCGAGCACGCTCGAGGTGACGAAGGCGCCCAGCACGCGGGCGTCGTCCCTGGTGGGAGCGCCGCTCGGCCCCCGCAGGTCACCGTGCAGCACGGCCGCGCGGCTCGTCACCAGGACGGGTTGCGGCGCCGGGTCGGCGGCCTCCACCCACTGCCCGGTGAGCGCCGTCAGCAGCGGATGCTCGTCGTCGATCATGCCCCCATGGTGCCCTGTGCCGGGCTGGATTCCTGGGGCATGGACCTCGACCTCCTCACCCGTGCGCGGCTCTCGACGATGATGTTCCTGGAGTTCTTCGTCTGGGGCGCCTGGTTCGTCACCCTCGGCACCTACCTCGCGACCGATCTGCAGGCGAGCGGCAGCCAGATCTCCCTCGCCTTCCTCACCCAGTCCCTCGGCGCGATCCTCGCCCCGTTCATCGTGGGCCTCATCGCGGACCGCTTCTTCGCGGCCCAGCGGATCCTCGGCGTGCTGCACGTGGTCAGCGCCGTCATGCTGTTCCTCGCGGGGCGGCAGGAGGAGTTCGGGCCGTTCTTCGTGCTCGCGCTGCTCGCGATGGTGTCCTTCATGCCCACCCTCGCGCTCGCGAACTCGATCTCCTTCCGGCGCCTCGCAAGCCCCGAGAAGCAGTTCCCGTCGATCCGCGTGTTCGGCACGATCGGCTGGATCATCGCGGGCCTGCTCATCGGCTGGCTCGGCTGGGAGGCGGGCGGCGCGCTCGCGAACACCTTCGTCATGGCCGCGATCGGCTCGGCGCTGCTGGGGATCTATGCCTTCACCCTCCCGCACACGCCGCCGCAGCCGGCGCAGGGCCGCGCGACCGTGCGGGACGTGCTGGGCCTCGACGCCCTCGCCCTGCTGAGGAGCCGCTCCTTCCTCGTCTTCTTCCTCTCCTCGATCCTCATCTGCATCCCGCTGGCCTTCTACTACAACTTCACCAACCTCTACCTCAACGAGATCGGGGTGAGGTCCGCGGCGGCGGTGCAGTCCCTCGGGCAGGTCTCCGAGGCGCTGTTCCTGCTGATCATGCCGCTCATGCTGAAGAAGCTCGGCATCAAGTGGACGCTGCTGATCGGCTCGCTGATCTCCGGGCCCATCGTCGACGCCTTCCTCGCGGCCGACGGCACCCATGCCTGGCGGGCGATCTGGCTGATCCCGGCCGCGCTCGCCGTGGGCGTGGCGCTGTTCTTCGCGACCCTGTTCCGCGAGAAGGAGGGGACGGGGCCGACGGTCAGCCCTGCCGGCCCAGCCGGATCATCGCCCACCTGATCGGCGGGAGGGTCGCCCGCAGCGTGCCCTCCTCGATCCGTGCCCCCGCGAGCGGGCGGGGGAGGACGCGGTCGGGATCGTCGGCCGTGTTGACCGCGTACGGGTCCTCGTCGTGGAGGACCACCGCCTCCTGGACCGCGAAGTCCTCCCCGAACGCGCCGAGCGGCACGGCGACCTCGAGGTCCTGGCCGCGGCTACGGCTCACGGCGAGCACCACGAGGGAGCCGGTGCCCTCGTCCCAGGTCGCGACCGCGTCGAGCACGGGGCTCGTGCCGCCGCGGCGCGGGTTCGCCCGCTGCGGCGACTCGCTCACGGTCGTGAGCACCTGCCCGCTCACGTGGCGGGAGGTGAGGGCGAAGGGGTGGAAGATCGTCTGCCGCCAGGCGGGGCCGCCGGGCACGGTGCGGATCGGGCCCAGCACGTTGACCAGCTGCGCCTGGGAGGCAGAGGCCACGCGATCCGTGTGCCGCAGCAGGGAGATCAGCAGGTTGCCGACGACGACGGCGTCCTGCGCGGTGTAGGTCGACTCGGCGAAGGCGGGCGCCTCGGGCCAGTCCTCACCGCTCGGGTCCTCCCCGGCGTCGCCGCCGCGGCTCGCGTTCGTCACGTTCCACTCGTCGACGCTGATCATGATCCGCTTGGAGTGCTTGCCGAGGGTGCGGGCGTGGTCGCAGGCGGCGACGACGGCGTCGAGGTAGTCGTCGAGCTCCTCGCCGGCGGCGAGGTAGGAGGCCTGGTTCGCCGCATGGTCCTCGCGGAAGTAGATGTGCGCGGAGATCATGTCGATCGCCTCGTAGCCGGCGGCGAGCACCGCCTGCTCCCAGGCGCCGAAGGTCGGCATCGAGGGGAAGGAGGAGCCGCAGGCGACGAGCTCGAGGTCGGGGTCCATGCGGCGCATGGCTCGCGCGGTCTCCGCGGCGAGCCGGCCGTACTCCTCGGCGGTCTTGTGGCCGATCTGCCAGGGGCCGTCCATCTCGTTGCCGAGGCACCACATGCGGATCCCGTAGGGCTCCTCGTGGCCGTTCGCGGCGCGGGCATCCGCCCAGGCGGTGCCGGTGGGGGCGTTCGTGTACTCGAGCACGTCGAGCGCCTCCTGCGTGCCCCGCGTCCCGAGGTTCACCGCGTACATCGGCTCGACCTGCGCCTTGTCCGCCCAGGTCATGAACTCGTCGAGGCCGAAGGCGTTGGTCTCGGTGGAGTGCCAGGCGAGCTCGAGGCGCCGCGGCCGCTGCTCGACGGGGCCGACGCCGTCCTCCCAGCGGTAGCCGGAGACGAAGTTCCCGCCGGGGTAGCGGACGCTGCTCACGCCGAGCTCGCGGGTGAGGGCGAGGACGTCGGTGCGCAGGCCGTCGGCGTCCGCGAGGGGGTGGCCGGGCTCGTGGATGCCGGTGTAGACGCAGCGGGCCATGTGCTCGACGAAGCTGCCGAAGGTGCGCCGCCGCACCGGTCCCACGACGTGCGCGGGGTGGAGATGGATCGTGCCGTGCAGGGCCATCGGTGACCCCTCGGGCCGCGCGGCGTCGGAGGCGCGACCGGGTCGTGTGCATCGACCCTAGTGGGACCTGCGGACGCCGGGCCAGGGATGCCCGCTGCGCGATAGGTTCGACCCATGCCCCAGATCAGCGCCGACCCGGCACCTGACCAGCATTCGTCCCCGCTCCGCGTCGGCATCGTCGGCACCGGCGGCATCTCCCGCGCCCACGCCCCCGGCTGGGTCGAGGCGGGCGCCGAGCTGCACTGCCACAGCGTCGCCGGCGCGGAGGAGTTCGCCGCGCAGTTCGGCGCGCGGGTCCACGCGGACCTCGGCTCCCTGCTCGCGGCCGTCGACGTGGTCGACGTCTGCACCCCCACTCCGGAGCACGGCGCGATCGTGCACGCTGCGCTCGACGCGGGGCTCGACGTGGTCTGCGAGAAGCCGATCGCGCTCACCGCGGAGGAAGCCGACGATCTCGTCGCGCACGCCGAGCGGGCGGGCCGACGCCTGCTGCCCGCGCACGTCGTCCGCTACTTCCCGCAGTACGCGGCCGCGAAGCGGGCGATCGACGCAGGCGAGATCGGCGAGATCGCCGTGCTGCGCTTCGAGCGCACCGGATCCTTCCCGCGCCAGCCCTGGTTCGGGGACGAGTCGCTCTCGGGCGGCATTGTCATGGACCAGATGATCCACGACATCGACCAGGCGCTGTGGATGGCCGGCCCTGCCGTGAACGTCCACGCCCGCCAGCACACGGCCGCCGCGACGGACGAGGTGCGCACGGCCCACGTGGTCCTCACCCACGCCTCGGGTGCGATCAGCCACTGCCGCGGCCTGTGGGGCGCGCCCGGCACCGCGTTCCGCTACACCTTCGACCTCGCCGGCTCCGGCGGCCGCCTGCGCTACGACTCCGCGGGCGACTCCGGCATCACCTTCGACGCGGTCGCGGCGGCCCGCCAGGCCTCCGGCGACGGCTTCCTGCCGGAGGTCACGACCTTCCCCAGCCCCTACGCCGAGGAGATCCTCGACTTCGTGGCGGCCCTGACCGGCGGCGGCGCCGCGCGCGTGGACGGGGCGGACGGCGCCGAGGCCGTGCGCGTGGCCGGCGCGGCCCTGCAGTCCCTGCGCACCGGACGGAGCATCGCATGCTGACCCCCACCCCCCTCCGCGTGGCGCTCATGAGCTGCGCCCACACCCATGCCGCGGGCTACGCCGCGCTGCTCGAGAACCGGGACGACGTCGACCTCGTCGTCGCGGACCCGGACGGCTTCGGCGACGTGAGCGCCGGCAGTGTCGTCGGCTCCTACGAGGAGGCCTGGGACCGCTGGGCCGACGGCCCCGAGGCGATCGTTGTGACCAGCGCGAACGCCCACCACCGCGACCTCGTGCTCGAGGCCGCGCGGCGCGGTGTGCACGTGCTGTGCGAGAAGCCGCTCGCGACCACCGTCGCGGACGCCGAGGAGATGGTCGCGGCCTGCCGGGATGCGGGCGTCGTGCTCATGACGGCCTTCCCCGTGCACTTCTCCCCGGCCGTCGCGGCGCTCCGCACGGCGGCCGCCGACGGCACGCTCGGCGAGGTCATCGGGCTGACCGGCACGAACAACGGCAAGCTGCCCGCGGGCCGCGACTGGTTCGCGGACCCGGAGCTCGCGGGCGGCGGCGCCCTCGTGGACCACACGGTGCACCTCGCCCAGATCCTCGACTCGCTGCTCGGCGAGCCGGAGACGGTCCACGCCGTCACCAACCGGATCCTCTGGGAGGACCGGGCAGGGGACGCGGAGACCGGCGGCCTCGTCACCCTCACCTACCCGGGCGGGCTCGTCGCGACGATCGACTGCTCGTGGTCGCAGCCGGCGGACGCCCCCACCTGGGGCGGGCTCACCCTGCAGGCCGTGGGCACCGGCGGGCAGCTGCAGATCGACGCCTTCGCCCAGCACGTGGGCGGCCCCGGCCGCTGGCTGCCCTACGGGACGGACCTCGACGCGGCACTGCTCGAGGCGTTCCTCGGCGCCGTCCGCGCCGGTGAGGCGGTTGAGCCGACGGGCGAGGTGGGCCTGCGCACCACGCGCGTGGTCGCCGCCGCCCAGGAGTCGGTGCGCACGGGGCAGCCGGTCCCGCTCGCCGCGCTCTAGCCCGCCGCGCGCCGTCGGGCTGTCGCCAGCGCGATGAGCGCCGCGATGACGACCGCCCCGACGGCGAGCACGCCGCCGCCGACGAGCACGGTCCCGGTCACGCCGATCAGGGAGCCGAGCACCGCGAGGGTGATCCCGTTGCCGGTGCGCAGACCCGTGGTGAGCATGCTGTAGACGCCGATCACGCGGCCGCGCTGGTCGACCGGCGCGCGCAGCTGCACGACGGCCTGGCCGATCGTCATCGAGGCCATGTTCGCGACGCCGCCGATGACGAGCGCGAGCACGGTGACGAGAAAGCTCGGGGAGGTCGCCACCACGATCGTGGTCACGCCGAAGAGGAAGGTCGCGACGACGGCGGCGCGGGTGCTGGGCCGGATCACACCCGTCGCCTCGAGCAGCACGCCGCCCACCACGCCGCCCACGCCGTTCGCGAAGAGGAGCAGGCCGTAGGCGGCGCCCGCGTCCCCGGCGCCGAGGGCGTCGGCGAGGGAGGGCATGGCGACCTGGAGGGAGGAGCCGACGCCCACCGCGATGAGCCCGCCGAGCGCGATCATCGCGACGAGCACGCGGTCCCCGGCGACGGTGCGCAGCACGGCGAGGGAGCGCAGCGGGCCGAGCCGCTCGCGTCGGACCACGCCGTCGCGCGTGTGCCCGGTGTAGGGGGTGCGCAGCATGAGCAGGGTCATCGGCAGGTAGAACAGGACGTTCACGAGGATCCCGATCGCCGGGCCCAGGGCGAGCAGCAGCGCGGAGCCGACGATCGGCCCGGCGAGCACGCCGAGGCTCTTGAAGGTCGCGTTCAGCCGCACCGCACCGGGCAGCTCCCGCCCCTCGGCGAAGTCGTGGAGCATGAGCTGCTCCGCCGGTCCCCAGAGGGCGCCCGCGCAGCCGTGCAGCACGAGCAGGATGCACGCCTCCCACATCGTCAGCGTGCCGGTGAGGAAGAGGACGCCCCAGGCCACGGAGACGAAGGCGAAAAGCCCCTGGGCGATCTGGATGATCCGGCGGCAGTCGTGGCGCTCGGCGAGCTCGCCGAACCACACCGAGCACAGCAGGAACGGCAGCCAGTGGCTGATCACCTGGAAGCCGACGAGCGCGGGGGAGTGGAAGGCCTGCCAGAGGAACCAGTAGGTGATGACGTGCTCGATGTTGTCCGCCATCATCGAGAGGCCGGCGGTGAGCAGGTAGGGCCGCGAATGGGGGTCACGGAGGGCGCCGAAGCGGCGGGGCGCGATGGTGGTCGTGGGAGGCTCCTCGGCTCGGCGCGGGCCCCGTTATCCTATGGGAAGCCCGATCGGCAGTCCGGACACCGGGAGCCGCCGCCCCGCCCGAAGGAGCCGCCCCTTGGCCATCCGACGACAGGTCCTGCGCGACGAGGTCGAGGAGCTCATCCTCCAGCGCCTCCTCGAGAACCGCTGGGCCCCCGGCTCCCGCCTCAGCATCGACGGCCTCGCCCGCGACCTCGAGGTCTCACCCACCCCGGTGCGCGAGGCGATGGTGGCCCTCGAGCGCTCCGGCCTCGTCGAGTACGTGGCGCTGCGCGGCTACGTGGTCGCCCCGCCGCTAGACGCCGAGCACATGACCGAGCTGCTCGACGCCCGCAAGGTCGTCGAGTCCGCGGCCCTGGGTCGCGCCTTCACCCAGTGGGACGCGCTCGTCGCCGATCTCGAGGCCGCGCACGCCCGCCACGCCGAGGTGCTCGCGCAGATCGACGCCGCGGGCGCCGAGGACTACGAGCTGCTCAACGAGCACTTCCGGGCGGACTGGGCCTTCCACCAGGTGTTCTTCGCCCATGCGGACAACCGCTACCTGCGCACCATGGTCGAGAACCTCAGCACCTACAGCCACCGCATGCGGCAGACCTGGTCCGGCGGGCCCGAGACCTTCGACGGCCGCGTGGCCCACGAGGAGCACGGGATGGTGCTGGAGAAGGTGCGCCAGCACCATCACGACGGGGCGCTGCAGGCCCTCGCCGCGCACCTCGACGGGGTGCTCGCCCGCTCGCTCAGCGCAGCGGAGGGCTGACCCGCACCGGCTCGCCCTGGGCGAGGCGCACGCGCAGGAACTCGGCGTGGACGTCGAGCTCCCGGGTGACGCCCGAGACGAGCCGCCCCTCGACCTCGTCGAGCCGCATGGCGAGGGCGTCGAGCTGGGCGTCGATGCTGCGGAGGTTCGCGAGTGCCGTCTGCCGCAGGCCGTCGCCGGGGGCGGTGAGGAAGCCCGCGTTGTCCTCCGCGGCGCGCACGAGGTCCGGGACGTAGCGCTCGGCCATGCCCTCGAGCAGGAGCACGTCGTCGTCCCAGGGGCGGCGGGTCCGGAGCGCGGGACTCGCGACGAGCGCGTCGATCCGCAGCAGCAGCGTCTCCGCGCGCCGCAGGACGGGCCGCACGGTGCGATCGCGCACGTGCCGGCGCACCCGCTGCAGGTCGCGGCGCCGACGGCGGGTGGTGCGGACGATCCCCTCGAGGGCGGGGAGGGTGCCCTCGGGCATGGCGACGCCCGAGTCCTGCAGTCGCACGGGGGCGGCGCGGCGGTTGCGGAGGGCGAGGCCCAGGGTGCCGCCCACGAGCACGCCGATGCCGAGGCCGGCGAGCAGCGGGGCGAGCAGGGTGCCGCCGCCGATCAGGCTCGCGACGCCGAGGGTGAGGAAGCTGCCGATGCCGAGCACCAGCCCGGAGGTGACGGGCACACCGATCGTGAGCCATCGGCCGCGTCGCCGCGGCCGGACCCGGAGCGTGCCGATCCGCTGTGCCATGGTTCCCCCTGACGTCGCCGTGCGGACCAGGATACGACCGCTCCCCGAGAGGGCTCTCAGGACCGCCCGGCGATCGCGAGCAGCTCGAGGTAGCCCTCGAGCTCCCAGGCGGTGCGGCCCACGAAGAGGCCGGTCACGTGCTCGATGCCGAGCAGCTCCGCGGCATTGTCGAGGTTGACGGAGCCGCCGTAGAGCAGCCCGGCGACGCGGCCGGTGTACTGCGCGCCGAGGGCGGCGAAGGGCTCGCGGAGCTCCTCGGTCGTGGCCGGTCGGCCCTTCTCGCCGATCGCCCAGATCGGCTCGTAGGCGATGACCACGCGCGCGAGCTCCTCCTCGGAGAGGCCCTCGAGGGCGCCCGCGGCCTGCTCGAGGATGAACGCGCTCGAGCCGCCGGCCTCCTTCACCCCCGCGCTCTCCCCGATGCACAGCAGCGGGGTGAGGCCGTGGCGCAGGGCCGCGGCGACCTTGAGCCGTGTGGTCTCCACGGTCTCCCCGAAGTGCTCGCGGCGCTCGGAGTGGCCGATCTCGACGATCTGCGCGCCGGCGTCCTTCGCCTGCGGGACGGAGACCTCGCCGGTCCAGGCGCCGGTGTCCTCCCAGTGCGCGTTCTGCACGCCGAGCAGCACGGGGGAGTCCTCGCCGAGGATCTCCCGCACCGTGGTGGTGGCGGTGAAGGAGGGGATGACGAAGGGCTGCACGCCGTCCGGGACGGTGTCGAGGTGCTCGCGCAGCCCCTCCGCCCAGGCCCGCGCCTCGGTGAGGGTCTTCGTCATCTTCCAGCTGGTGCCCACCCACAGCGTGCTCATGGGGATCAGGCCTGCTCGAGGGAGCCGTCGTAGGCGCAGATCGCGTCGACCTTCTCGGCGGAGGAGGAGGTGGGGTCGAACTCGAGGTCGAGCCACACCTTCACGAGCTCCTTGGCGAGCTCGAGGCCGATGACGCGCTCGCCCATGCAGAGGATCTGCGCGTTGTTCGAGAGGACGGAGCGCTGCACGGAGTACAGGTCGTGGGCGGTGACGGCGCGGATGCCGCTCACCTTGTTCGCGGCGATCGCGACACCCAGGCCGGTCCCGCAGATGAGCAGGGCGCGGTCCGCCTCGCCGGCGGCGACCTTCTCCGCCGCGGCGACGGCGACGTTCGGGTACAGCTCGCCGTCCTCGCGCCCGCCGACGCCGACGTCGGTCACGGACTCGACGCGCGGGTCGTTCTCGAGCAGCTCCTTCAGGGCGGACTTGTGGCCGTAGCCGGCGTTGTCGGATCCGGTGACGATGCGCAGGGCCATGGTGATCTCCTCAGGGGTGGTGGTGCTGGTCAGGACGTCAGGACAGGTGCTCGCCGAGCTCGGTCATGAGGATCGAGAACGAGATCGCGCCCGGGTCGGGGGTGCCGAGCGAGCGCTCGCCCAGCACGCGGGAGCGGCCGAGGCGGGCGGTGATCTCCGCGGTCGCGGCGGCCGCCTCGCGGGCGGCGCCCGCGGCCTCGAGGATCGCGACGGCCGGGTTCTCCCCGGTGAACGCCTTCTCCAGGGTGGCACGGAAGGGGACGGCGGCGTCGACCATGGTCTTGTCGCCCACCTGGGCGCCGCCGAGGCGCAGCACCGCGTCGATGCCGGAGTCGAGCGCGTCGACGACGGTGCGCGGGGTGGCGCCGTCGTCGTCGGAGTAGACGCCCGCCGCGGCGGTGAGCGCCGCGCCCCAGAGCGCGCCGGAGGTGCCGCCGGCGGACTCGGACCACGCCTCACCGGCCCGGACGAGCAGGGTGCGCGCGCCGGCGCCCTCGTCGAGCGCGGCGCGGGCGGCCTTCGCGGCGCCCGTGGAGCCGTAGGCCATGCCCTGGCCGTGGTCGCCGTCACCGGCGATCTGGTCGATGCGGCCCAGCTCGGCCTCCTCGCGGGCGCAGACGGCCTGGAACAGGTCCAGGACGTCCGCGACCTTCGCGGCGGTCGCGCGGGAGTCGTCGCTCGCGGCGGGGACCGGGTCCGCGCCGGGGGTCCAGTAGCTCTCGCGCTGCTCGCGCTCGACGGGTGCGACGGCGCCGCGGCGGTAGGCGGGGGTGTCGACGGGCGCGAGCCAGTGCTGCTCGAGCTCCTCGTCGAGGAAGACGAGGGTGAGGGAGAGACCGGCCATGTCGAGGCTCGTGATGAACTCGCCGACCTCGGGGCGCACCGGGGTGATGCCGGCGGTCTCGAGCAGCTCGGCGACCTTCGCGTAGACCACGAAGAGCTCCTCGTACTTCACGGTGCCGAGGCCGTTGAGGATCACGGCGGCGCGACCGGAGGATCCCTCGGGCCGCTCGGCGAGCAGGCCCTCGACGAGCAGGGTCGCGATCTCGTCGGCGGAGCCGACGGGCTCGTCGCGCACACCGGGCTCGCCGTGGATGCCGAGGCCCACGCCCATCTGGCCGGCCGGCACGTGGAAGAGGGCGTCGTCCGCGCCGGGGAGGGTGCAGCCGTCGAAGGCGACGCCGAAGGAGCGGGTGGCGTCGTTGGCCTTCCAGGCGATCCGCTCGGCCTCGTCGAGGTCCGCGCCGGCCTCGATCGCGGCGCCCGCGATCTTGAAGACGGGCAGGTCGCCGGCGATGCCGCGGCGGTCGCGGTGCTGGTCAGGGGTGTTGGAGACGATGTCGTCGCTGACCTTGACGATGCGCACGTCCACGCCCTCGGCCCGGAGCTTCTCGGCGGCGAGGCCGAAGTGCAGCACGTCCCCGGCGTAGTTGCCGAAGCCGAGGATCACGCCGCCGCCGTTCTCGGCGTTGCGGGCGACGGAGTACACCTGCGAGGCCGACGGCGAGGCGAAGACGTTGCCGCACGGGGCGCCGTGCCCCATGCCGGGGCCCACCCAGCCGGCGAAGGCGGGGTAGTGGCCGGAGCCGCCGCCGATCACGAGGGCGGGCTGGCCCTTCGGGGTCAGCGTGGGGCGCACGACGCCGCCGTGGACCTCGGCGACGTGCTCGGGGTGGGACAGGGTGAGACCCCGGACCGCCTGGGCGGCGAACTGGGCGGGGTCGTTGTAGAGCTTCGTCATCGGGAACTCCTGGGCGGGCGCCGGCGGCGGTGCGGCGCGGTGGACGGGGCGGGGTCGTCGTCGACCGCTCGGGGCGTGGGGACGACCCGTCGACGGAAACGATCCTATAGGAACATGCGGCGCGCGGCGAGATGGCGGGAAAGTTCTGCTCCTACCTGCTCGGATGCTGCCGCAGGGTGGGCGCGGCAGGAGAGGTTCGAGCGGCCTCGGCGGGGTCGACGAGAGCCGCGGGTCGCCACCTCGCGAATCTTCCTATAGGATTCCCGGCGAACACTTCATCGAGGAAGGCACCTGATGCTCACCGCTGAGAACTGGCCGATCGGCGCCAACATGCTGTCCTTCGGCAACACCACGCCGGACGGCACCCCCACCCTGGAGGCCTCGTCCTCGGTCTGGGCCTCGCAGCTGCGACAGGTCAAGGAGCTCGGCGTCGACCAGATCGACCCCACCGACGCCTGGCTGCCGCTCGCGAAGCTCTCCGACGAGCGCCTCGAGGAGTTCCGCCGCGTGCTCGACGGCGAGGGCCTGTCCCTCGCCTCGATCTCCATGACCCGCAACTCCGTCGTGGACGTCGAGAACGGCGAACAGAACCTCGCCGACGCCCGCCGCTTCGTCGAGCTCGCCCCGAGCTTCGGCGTGACCGTCGTGAACACCGGCTTCATGCAGGCCACGACCCCGGCGCAGAACGACTCGGTGTGGTTCTGGCTCGAGGACGGCCACCACGACGACCCGGCCCTGCGCGACCTCGCGATCGAGCGGATCCGCGAGCTCGGCGACCTCGGCCAGGAGAACGGCGTGCAGATCAGCCTCGAGATGTACGAGGACACCTACGTCGGCACGGCCGACGACGCCGTCTCCTTCCTGGGCGACGTCGACCACGCGAACGTGGGACTGAACCCGGACATCGGCAACATCGTGCGCCTGCACCGCGAGGTCGAGCCCTGGCAGGACATGTTCGAGAAGGTGCTGCCGCACGCGAACTTCTGGCACATCAAGAACTACTCGCGGGACTTCGACCCGGCGACCGGCGCCTACGCGACCGCACCGACCCCGCTCAAGTACGGCTACATCAACTACCGCCAGGTGATCCGCCGCGCCGTCGAGCTCGGCTACACCGGCCCGTTCTGCTGCGAGCACTACGGCTCGGACTCGCTCGGCGTCATCGCCGAGAACGTGCAGTACGTGCGCCAGGTGCTCACCTCGGCCCTCGCCTGACCCCGATCCCCTCGTCATCACCCTGCGAAGGAGCAGCAATGACCAGCACGTTTCCCCAGGAGCGCACCGCCGTCGTCACCGGGGCGGGCGCCCCGCGCGGCATCGGCCGCCACGTCGCCCGCGCCCTGGCCGCCGCCGGCTGGGACGTCGCCGCCCTCGACATCGACGAGGCCGCCGTGCAGGAGTTCGCGGCGGAGCTCGCCGCCGAGTCGGGCCGCACGGTGATCGGCGTCGGCGTCGACATCTCCGACAAGGACTCCGTGGAGGCCGCCTTCGCGGTGATCGACCGGGAGCTCCCGCCCGTCATCGCCGAGGTGAACCTCGCCGGCATCCCCAGCCCGCACTCGATCTTCGAGCTCGACGGGGAGACCTGGGACCGCGTCATGAACGTCAACGCCAAGGGCACCCTGTTCATGATGCAGGCCGCGGCGACCCGCATGATCGAGGGCGGTCACGGCGGCCGCATCGTCAACACCGCCTCGATCACCGCCTACGACGGCGGCGGCACCTTCTCCAAGATCGGCTACGCGGCGGCGAAGGCCGCCGTGCTGGGCCTGACCCGCGGCGGCGCCCGTGAGCTCGGCAAGCACGGGATCACCTGCAACGCGATCGTCCCGGGCCCGATCGACACCGACATCATGGGCGGCACCCTCACCGACGAGCGCAAGGCCGGGATGTCCGCCGACATCCCGCTGCAGCGCGTCGGCCAGCCCCAGGAGGTCGCGGGCCTCATCAAGTTCCTGACCAGCGAGGACTCGAGCTTCGTCAACGGGGACTCGGTCTTCGTCGACGGCGGCAAGCACATGGTCTGACCGGCCCCCCACACTCACCAGATATCCCATAGGATCACTGCTGTCGCCGCGGCGAGAGATACCGGGCACGACCCGGGCCCGCGGCCCAGCACAGACGAAGGAGTCCCCCAGCATGACCATCTCCACCGTGACGATCGTCGGCGCCGGCTACATGGGCGGCGGCATCGCCCAGGTCCTCGCGATCGCCGGCCTCGACGTGACCCTCGCCGACGTCAGCGTCGAGACCGCGAACGCCTCCCTCGAGCGTCTCCGCAACGAGGCCCGCGAGTTCGAGGCCCAGGGGCTCTTCGCCCCCGGCAGCGCAGACCTCGTCGAGAAGAACATCTCCGCGGGCAGGACCATCGAGGAGGCCGTCGCGGACGTCGACCTCGTCGAGGAGGCCGTCTTCGAGCGGCTCGACGTCAAGCGCCAGGTGCTCGGCCTCATCTCCGAGCACGCCCGCCCCGACACGATCATCGGCACCAACACCTCCACCATCCCGGTGAAGGAGCTCGAGAGCGCCGTGAAGCACCCCGAGCGCTTCCTCACCGTGCACTTCTCCAACCCGGCTCCCTTCATCCCGGGCGTCGAGCTCGTCGCCGGCGAGGCCACCACGCCGGAGACCGTCGCGGCCGTCAAGGCGCTGCTCGAGCGCTCCGGCAACCAGGGCGCACAGGTCGCGGACACCCCCGGCATGGTCCTCAACCGCCTGCAGTACGTGCTGCTCAAGGAGGCCATGTCGATCGTCGAGGAGGGCGTCGCCACGAAGGAGGACGTCGACACGATCGTCCGCACGACCTTCGGCTTCCGCCTGGGCTTCTTCGGCCCCTTCGCGATCGCCGACCAGGCCGGCCTCGACGTCTACGCCAACTGCTTCGAGACCTTCGAGAACGCCTTCGGCGAGCGGCTCGCGACCCCGCAGCTGCTGAAGGACGCCGTCGCCGCGGACCGCAAGGGCGTGAAGAACGGCGCCGGCCTGCTCGGCACCTACGACGAGGCCACGAGCGCCGAGCTCGTCGCCTACCGCAACAACGCCTACGCGAAGATGTCGCAGCTCCTCGCCGAGCTCGGCCCCGCCCCCAAGGCCTCCTGACCCGGGCCTCCACCCCAGCAGCACCCTGACCGCCGCCGGCGGGCCATGCGCCCGCCGGCCCGGCGGCGCATCCCCCTGCCCTACTCGCCCAGAGGATTCATCGTGGAATCATCCGCCCAGATCGACGAGCGCCAGCTCATCTCCAAGATCACCTGGCACATCGTGCCCTTCGTCATGGTCCTGTACACGATCGCGTACATCGACCGCTCCGTGCTCGGCTTCGCGAAGACCCAGATGTCCGCGGAGGTGGGCCTCAGCGACGCCGCCTTCGGCCTCGGCGCGGGCCTGTTCTTCCTCGCGTACTTCCTCTTCGAGGTCCCCTCGAACTACATCCTCCCCAAGGTCGGGGCCCGGAAGTGGTTCGCGCGGATCCTCTTCACGTGGGGTCTCATCACGGCCCTCACCGCGCTGACGAACTCGACCGGCCTGTTCTACCTGCTGCGCTTCCTGCTGGGCGTCGCCGAGGCCGGCTTCTACCCGGGCGTGCTGTTCTACCTGACCTTCTGGTTCCCGCAGCGCCACCGCACCAAGGCCACCGGCACCTTCGTGCTCGCCGCCCCGATCGCCTTCCTCGTCATGGGCCCGCTCTCCGGCGTCGTGCTCGAGCTGAGCTGGTTCGGCCTGCAGGGATGGCACTGGCTGTTCATCCTCGCGGGCGTCGTCGCGATGATCGCCGCGGTCCCCACCCTGCTGTGGCTGCGGGACACCCCGCGCTCGGCCCCGTGGATGTCCGACGCGGAGGCGACCTGGATCGAGACCGAGCTGGACAAGGACCGCCTGCTCTACGGCCAGGAGTCGCACGCGAACCCGCTGCGGGCCCTGCGCTCGAAGTACGTGTGGGTGTTCGCCCTGCTCTTCTTCCCCTCGACCGTCGGCATCTACGGCCTGAGCTTCTGGCTGCCCACCGTGATCAGCGCCTTCAGCGACTCCTCCGCGGAGACGGGCTGGCTCGCCACGATCCCGTACCTCTTCGGCGTGATCGGCATCTTCGTCACCTCGCGGCTCGCCGCCCGCATGAGCGAGAACTGGATCCCGCTCATCGTGATCTACGTGGGCGCGGCGATCGGCATCCTGCTCGCCGCCGTCGCCCCGCCGGGGCCGCTGCAGATCGCGGCCATGTCCATGGCGGCGTTCTTCCTCTACGCGGTCGCCGGCGTGTTCTGGGCGCTGCCCACCCGCTACCTCGTGGGCGCCACCGCGGCCGTCGGCATCGCGTTCGTGAACTCCTTCGGCAACATCGGCGGCTTCGTCGGCCCCTACGTGGTCGGCGCGGTCTCGGACGCGACCGGCAACCCGGTCAACGGCATGTTCTTCCTGGGCGCGGTCCTCGTGCTCGGGGCGATCGGCGCCGCGATCGGCATGCGCGCCTGGGCCGGCCGGAACCCGGTCGAGGCCACCCCGGGCGTCCAGCCGGACGGCACCCGCGTGGACACGTCCGTCTGAGGTCGCTCCCGCAGCACGCAGGCGGCCCCTGCTCCCGAGTCACCGGGGGCAGGGCCGCCCGCGTGCGCCGGCTCAGTCCTCGATGGACAGGTTCGTGCGGGTCCCGCCCTCGAGGGTGCGGCCCTCGGCGGCGTCGTGCTGGAGCCGCTCGACGTACGGGTGGGCACGCCCCACCTGCTGCTCGAGGGCGTTCACGGTGGTCAGGAAGTTCTCGTTGGCCTTCGCGCGGAAGGCGTCGATCCCGTCCATGGTCGTGAAGAGGTTGTCGAAGGCGCGCTGCAGCGTCTCGGGGGAGACGCCCGAGGTGGCCGCCTGCTCCTGGATGCGCGCCGTGTTCTGGGCGAGCATCTGGGAGGTGCGGTCGATGAGGTCGTTCGTGGTGCGGTTGACCGCGTCGATCTGGTCGAGCACGATCTGCTGGTTCTCGAGCGCCTGCGCCGTGATGACGGCGGTGCGCAGCGCGGTCACGGTCGTGGTGCGGGCCCGGTCCACGCCGCGCGCGAGCTGGGTGTTGTTGTCCTCGATGAGGCCCATCGAGAGGTAGGCCTGGACGGTCACGGCGATCTGGGTGGCGACGTCCTGGCGGCGCTGGCGCACCGCGAAGAGCACGTCCCGCTCGAGACCGTCGGCGACGTCGGCCCGGCCCTCCGCCCGCGCCTGCGCGGCCCGGTCCACGACCTGCGAGTCGAGCTGGCCCAGCAGGTGGGAGGCCTTCTGGAGGTTCTGGAGGTCCTCCCACAGGGCGCGGCGCTCCACGGCGAGCTCGGCGTTGTCCCGCTGCAGCATCTCCTGCCCGCGGCCCAGCGCCTGGAGCACCTCGTCGAGCTGCTTCTGGTTGGACTCGAAGCCGCGGAAGTAGCGCTTCGCGGCGCCGCGGCCGGGCAGGAAGGACAGCGCCTTGGTGGCGAAGGTGTCCGGCTTCGGGGCGAGGTCCTCCATGCGGGTGCGCAGCTGGACGAGGCTCTGGGCGACCTTCTCCTGGGCGCCGCCGTCGCGGGCGTCCCGCATCGACTGCTCCATGAAGCGGGAGCTCGAGGCGCCCGTGCGCTCGAAGGTCTTCTTGGCGACCGCGCCGATCGCGGCGACCTGCGCGCTGAACTCCTGCGAGTGCGGGTTCAGCGCGGAGACCTCGTCGATCCAGCTGCCGGCCCGCTGCTCGAGCTCCTTCGCCTGCTCGGCGGGCAGGTCGTTCAGGAGGGAGACGGCTTTCTCCTCGCTGAGCTCCTCGACGGGCTCCGCGGCGACGATCTCCGGCTCGGGGGTGGGCGGCTGCAGCTTGTCCATGGCTTCTCCTGGTCTCGTGCGGGTCAGAGGTCGATGGTCGGGGTGACGTGGTGGTCCGCGAAGCGGGTGCGGAGGAACTCGGCGTGCACGTCGAGGGAGCGGGTCACGCCGGCGACGAGGTCCTTCTCGATCTCCTCGAGGCTCTCGCCGAGCACGGTGAGCTGCTCGTCGATGCCGCGCAGGTTCGTCAGGGCCTCCTCGCGGGCGGTGCCCGCGAAGGTCGCGAGGAACCCGGAGGTGTCCTCGACGGCGTCGAGCAGCTCGGGCACGTAGCGGTCCGCCATGCCCTCGAGCAGGGCGAGGCCGCCGTCGGACGGTCGCCGCGACTGCACCTCCTCGGTGCGGGCGAGCGCCTCGATCCGGGTGTAGAGGTCCTCCGCGCGGCCCAGCACGGGGCCGACGGCCGCGTCGCGGCTGCTCGCGCGCAGCCCCGCGATCCGCTCGTGGCCGGCGGCGGCGTCGCGGAGGATCCCCTCGAGTAGGGTGCGGGTGCCGTCGGCGACCTCCGCCCCGGCGGGCTCGAGGAGCGGCGGCTCGGGGCGCAGGGCGCGCAGGCCGACCCCGCTGCCGCCCGCGGCGACCACGCCGACCCCGGCGGCGAGGGCGATCCCGCCGATCCCGCCGATGCCGAGCAGGAGGGTCGCGGTGCCGGCGAGCACGCCCAGCAGGAGCGGCAGCCCCAGGCCGAGCAGGCGCCCGCGGCGCGGGGCGCCGGGCGTGTGCACGGTGCCCTCGGGGGGCTTCTCGACCGGCCCCCACAGGTCGCGGCGCTCCGCCGTCGCCTTCCAGGGCAGGTCCTGCTCCCCGGGCGCGGTGGGCCCCGGGTCCGGGCGGTCGCTGCTGTCGGTCACGGTCACCCCGGTCCTGGTCGAGGGCGGAACCCCCCGAGCCTATCGCCGCCCCCTGGGGGTACGCCCGGAGCCTCCCGGACGCGGCCCGGGTGCGGCATGATCCCTGGAGTGGACATCCTCCTTCTCGTCGTGGGCCTCGCGGTCGCCACCCTGGTGGGCACCGCGCTCGCCGAGCGCCTGCGCCTTCCGCCGCCGATGGTGCTGCTCGCCGTCGGCCTCGTCGGCTCGTTCCTGCCGATGATCCCCGCGGTCGAGCTCTCCCCGGAGCTCGTGCTGTTCGGCCTGCTGCCGCCGCTGCTCTACTCGACCTCGCTGCAGACCTCGATCCAGGACATCAAGGCGAACATCGTCCCCGTCCTGCTGCTCTCCGTCGCGCTCGTCGTCCTCACGACGCTCGGCGTCGCCGCCGTGGTCATGGCGATCATGCCCGACGTCGGCTGGCCGGTCGCGATCGCGCTCGGCGCCGTCGTCGCCCCGCCGGACGCGGTCTCCGCGAGCGCGGTGGCCCGACGGATCGGTCTGCCCCGGCAGATCGTCACCGTCCTCGAGGGCGAGTCGCTGCTCAACGATGCGACGGCCCTGGTCTCCCTGCGCACCGCGATCGCCGCGATCTCCGGCACGGTCGCCGTCGCCACCATCGCGGAGGACTTCGTCGTCGCCGCGGGCGGCGGGCTGATCATCGGCCTGCTCGTCGCGCTCGTCGTCGTGCAGGTGCGCCGGCTCGTCCACGATCCGCTCATCGACACCGGCATCTCCTTCGTCATCCCCTTCGCCGCCTACCTGGTCGCGGAGGAGATCGAGGCCTCGGGCGTCATCGCGGTGGTCGTCGCGGGGTTGCTGATCGGCCACAAGGCACCGATCGTGCAGACCTCCGCCTCCCGCATCACCGAGCGGGTGACCTGGACGAGCATCGCCTACCTGCTCGAGCACGCCGTCTTCCTGCTGATCGGACTGCAGGCGGCGAGCATCGTCGCGGGCCTCGACGGCAGCGTCTCCGCGCTCCGGGCGATCGGCTTCTGCCTCGCCGTGCTCGCCGCGGTGATCGTGCTGCGCGTGCTGTGGGTGAGCCTCGTCCACGGGATCCAGAACCTCACCCGGAAGGACCGGGACCGGGAGCCGTGGTCCCATGCGCTCGTCGTCTCCTGGGCCGGCATGCGCGGCGTCGTGACGATCGCGGCGGTCTTCGTCATCCCCGCCTCCGTGCCGCACCACGACCTGCTCGTGCTCGCCTCGCTCACGGTCGTGCTCGGCACGCTCTACCTCCAGGGCCTGAGCCTGCCCTGGCTCACCCGGCTGCTGCGGGTGCGCCCCGAGGACCCGGCCGTCGAGGCCCTCGCCCGCGCGACCGTGCTGCACAAGGCGGGGGAGGCCGGCCTCGCCGAGCTCGAGACCTGCGCGGGGGAGACCCCGGAGGACGTGATCGCCGGGGTCCGTGCCCGCGTGGACCAGCGCAGCTTCGCCGCCTGGGAGCGGCTGTCCACCTCCTCGGACGACGAGACGCCCAGCCAGGCGTACACCCGCGTGCGGCGGAGGATGCTGCGCGCCGAGCGCACGAAGGTGCTCGAGATCCGCAGCAAGGGCCGCACGCCGTCCCACGTGATCCGCGAGGTGCTCGGCATGCTCGACCTCGAGGAGTCGATGCTCGACGAGGCGGAGGGCGCGCACGGCGACATGGTCGCGACCGGCGCCGGCGAGGGCGGCTGGTGCGAGGAGCTGCAGGCCTTCCCCATCGCGGAGACGCCCGAGGACCCCGTGTGCGCGAGCTGCGTGGCCGAGGGTGCCCGCTGGGTCGCCCTGCGCCAGTGCCTCGAGTGCGGGCACGTGGGCTGCTGCGACAGCTCCCCGGCACAGCACGCGACGAACCACTTCCACGACACCGGCCACCCGGTCATGCAGTCCGCGGAGGCGGGCGAGACCTGGCGCTGGTGCTACATCCACCACGCGACCGCCTGACGACGCGAGGAGTTCTCATGAGCGATCCGATGATCCTGCTGGTCACCGCCGAGAACGAGGAGGTGCTGCGGGCCCAGTTCGGCCGCTACGCCGCGGAGTACGCGGTGACCGTCGCGCCGTCCCTCGAGGAGGGCGTCGCCCTGATCCGCCGCGCTGAGGAGGAGGGCGCCCCGCTCGCCCTCATGGTGCTGGACACGACCCTGCCCACGCCCTCCCTCAAGCACGCCCTGCACGAGCAGCGGGCGCTCGTCCCCACCGCGCGCCGGCTCGCCGTGACCCCCTGGCCGCGGTTCCTCGAGCACGCGCAGGCGCTGCGCCACAAGGTCGCCATGGGCGCCTTCGACGCGCACCTGCTCATGCCGCGCGGCGTGCGGGACGAGGAGTTCCACTCCGCCGTCGTCGAGCTGCTGAACGAGTGGACCGCGACGATCGCCGCCCCGCAGGTGGAGACCGTGCGGATCATCGCGCCGCCCGGGGAGCCGGTCGCGCGGGAGCTGCACGACTACCTCTTCCGCGGCGGCACCCCGCACGGCGTGCACCCGCCCGGCCCGGGCGACGTCGGCCCGTACCCGCAGGTCGTCACGCAGGACCGCCCGCCCCGCCACGTGCCGGACGTGCGCACCCTCGCCCGTGAGCTGGTCGGCCGGTCCGACGCCGCCTCCCTCGCGGACGTCGACGAGGTGCTCGACGTGGTCGTCGTCGGCGCGGGACCCGCGGGCCTCGCCGCCTGCGTCTACGCGGCGAGCGAGGGGCTCACGACGCTCGCGCTCGAGGCGGGCGCCGTCGGCGGGCAGGCCGGGAGCAGCTCGATGATCCGCAACTACCTCGGCTTCCCGCGCGGCATCTCCGGCATGCGCCTGTCCACCCGCGCCCGCAGCCAGGCGATCCGCTTCGGCGCCCGCTTCTTCCCCGGCTGGGAGGCGGAGGAGCTCGTTCCCGGCGAGGACGGCGCCCCGCACCGGGTGCGCACCGAGGCGGGGGAGCTGCTCGCCCGCACGGTCGTCGTCGCGACGGGCGTGGCCTACCGCCGGCTCGGGGTGCCCGAGCTCGAGGAGCTCGTGGGCCGCGGCGTGCACTACGGCGCCGCGATGACCGCCGCCCGCGAGATGGAGGGGCAGGACGTGGTCGTCGTCGGCGGCGGCAACAGCGCCGGTCAGGCGGCCGTGCACCTCGCCCGCTTCGCCCGCTCGGTGACGATCGCGGTGCGCCGCCCGGACCTCCGCTCCACGATGAGCGCCTACCTCATCACCGAGATCGCGGCGAACCCGCGGATCACCGTCGAGGGCTCCACACGGGTGGTCGACGGCGGCGCGGAGGACGGCGACCTCGCCTGGCTCGAGCTCGAGCGCGACGGCTCCCGCGAGCGCCGCCCCGTCCAGGGCCTGTTCCTGCTGCTCGGCGCGGAGCCCCACTGCGAGTGGCTGCCCGACGCGGTGCGTCGCGACGCGAAGGGCTACGTGCTCACCGGCCGTGACGTGCCGGGGGAGGACTGGCGCGGCGGGCTGCCGCCCGCGGAGCTCGAGACCTCCGTGCCGGGCGTCTTCTGCGCGGGGGACGTGCGCTCCGGCTCGATGAAGCGTGTGGCCTCGGCGACGGGGGAGGGGGCCGGGGTCGTCTCCCGCATCCACGAGCACCTCGCCCGCACCGACTGATCCGCCTGTGGCCTTGACCGCATGTGTCCTCCGGGGCGACCGCGGCGGGTGGGCGGTGGGATACTGACCAACGTTCACGTTGGGACAATCGAAAGCCTTGATGATGACGACCAGCGATGCCCTGCCGGCGGAGGCGGCCGCCTCGCTCGACGAGCGCCCCGCCCGCCGCTCGGTGGGCCGCGCCTTCCTGCGCCCGCTGCCCCTCGCGGCCGCGGTCGTCGTGCTGGTGAGCGTGCTCGCCGCGCTCCTCGCACCGCAGCTCGCCGCGCTCAGCGGCAACGACCCGTTCACTTACCACGCGGACGCCCTGGGCCCCGACACCGCGCCCGCCGGCGCGCTGGGCGGCGTGAGCGGCGACCACTGGTTCGGCGTCGAGCCCGGCACCGGGCGCGACCTCTTCTCCCTCGTCGTCTACGGGGCGCGCGTGTCCCTGCTCGTGGGCCTCGCCTCGACCCTGCTCGCGACCGTGATCGGCGTGGTGCTCGGGATCGTCGCGGGCGCCGTCGGCGGCGTCGTCGAGAAGCTCGTGGACTTCGCGACCGACGTGACCCTCGGCTTCCCCTTCCTCATCTTCGCGATCGCGCTCAGCGCGCTGTTCCCGCTCGAGGCGCCCCGCGCCCTGCTGCTCACCCTCGTCATCGGCATGTTCGGCTGGCCCTCGATCGCGCGCGTCGTCGCGGCGGAGACCCGGGTCATCGTCCGCCAGCCCTACGTCGTCGCCTCCCGCGTCATGGGCGCCCGCTTCGGGCACGTCTTCCGCCATCAGGTGCTGCCGAACGTCGCCTCGACCGTCATCGTCTTCTCCTGCATCTCGCTGCCCGGGCGCATCGCCGCGGAGGCCACGCTGTCCTTCCTCGGCGTCGGCATGCTCCCGCCCACCCCGTCCTGGGGCCGCTCGATCGGCGACGCGATCAACTGGCTGCTCGTGGACCCCGCCTTCCTGCTCTTCCCCGCGGCGGCCCTGTTCCTCGTGACCTTCTCCTTCACCATCCTCGGAGACACCCTCCGGGACGCCCTCGACCCGCGGGGAGGCCGCCCGTGATCCCCGCCCTCCAGCGCGTGGCCCGCAGCCTCGGCGTGCTGCTCGTCGTCCTCGCGCTCACCTACGCGATCTTCTACCTCGCCCCGATCGACCCCGCCCTGCGCATGTGCGGCAAGCCCTGCTCCCCGGAGGACCTCGAGGCCGCGCGCGGCTTCATGGGCTTCGACCGCCCCTGGTGGGCGCAGCTCGGCAGCTTCCTCGCCGCGCTCGTCGTGGGCCGCACCTACGGCTCCGGCGACGTGCTCGTGCACTGCGCCGCCCCGTGCCTGGGCTACTCCTTCCAATACCACCAGGACGTCACGACCCTCATCGGTGAGCGGTTCCCGGTCACCGTCTCGGTCGCGATCGGCGCCGTCGTGCTGCAGTCCGTCCTCGGCATCGCCGCGGGCGCCCTCGCCGCCCGTCGCCAGGGCGGGATCCTCGACCGGGTCGTCACCGCGGTCTCGGTGATCTCGGCCTCCGCCCCCGCCTTCGTCGTGGGCCTGCTCGCGGTGGTCGTCGTCGCCCTGCGCCTGGGCCTGCTGCCCAGCGGCGGCTACGAGAACCTGGCCGACGGCCCCGGCCCGTGGGCGCTGCACCTGATCCTGCCGTGGGCCACGCTCGCCTTCCTCAACGGCGCCGTCTACGCCCGGCTCGTCCGCTCCTTGATGATCGAGCAGCTGGGCCTGGACTACGCGCGCACCGCCCGCGCCGCCGGCCTCCCCGAGCGCCGCATCGACCGCTACGCCCTGCGCAACCTCGCCCTGCCGCTCACGACCCTCGTCGCCCTCGACCTCGGCGCCCTGCTCGGCGGCACCGTCATCACGGAGCGGATCTTCGGCCTGCCGGGCCTCGGCGCGCTGCTGCTCGACGCGACCTCCACCGCGGACCTCCCCGTCATCGTCGGGACCACGTTCGTCGGCTCCCTGCTCATCGTCCTCGCGAACCTCGCCGCGGACCTCGCCCGGCCCCTGCTCGACCGCCGTCTGGCCGTCGGCGGCCGCCGCCCCGCCACCCCCACCACCCAGGAGACATCCTCATGACCAGCCCCCGCCTCCCCCGTCGCGGCCTCCTCGCCGCCGGCCCCGTCGTCCTCGGACTCGGCGCGCTCGCCGCGTGCACCGACGGCGGCTCCTCCTCCTCGTCCGACGCCGGCGGCGCCCAGGGCGGCACCCTCACGATCTTCTCCACCAGCGAGGACATGAGCTTCGACCCCGCGACGAGCCAGAGCCTCGCGATCACCTCGCTGGGCCTCACGGCGCGCCGCCTCACCGCCTGGAAGACCTCGGCCGACGCCCCCACCGAGCTCATCCCCGACCTCGCCACGGACACCGGGACCCCGTCGGACGACGGCAGGACCTGGACCTTCACCCTCCAGGACGGACTCACCTTCGAGGACGGCACGGCGATCACCGCCGCGACCGTGAAGTACGGCCTCGAGCGCTCCTTCGCGAAGGAGCTCACGGGCGGCCTGACCTACCACAAGGTGCTGCTCGAGGGCGGCGAGGACTACGAGGGCCCCTTCTCCGGGAAGCACCTCGACTCGATCGAGGCGAAGGACGAGACGACCCTCGTCTTCCACCTCAACCGCCCCTACGGCGCCTTCGGCTGGATCGCCTCGACGCCCGCCTTCGCGCCCGTCCCCGAGGACTCCGGCGAGCCCGAGAGCTACGCGACCAAGCCGGTCGCGAGCGGCCCCTACCGCGTGGCCTCGTACAAGGCCGGCAGCCAGGTCGTCCTCGAGCGCAACGAGAAGTGGGACTCCTCGACGGACCAGGCCCGCACCGGCGGCCCCGACAGCATCGAGTTCGCCCTCGCCCAGGACTCCAGCGTCGTCGCCCAGTCGCTCATCGCCGACCGCTCCGACGCGCAGGACGCCTTCCTCGCGAGCTTCGTGCCGGCCGCCCAGCTCGTCCAGGCGCAGAACGACCCCAAGGTGGGCGACCGCCTCGTCACCTCCGGCCCCGGCGCGCTCGAGTACCTCGCCATGAACACGCAGTCCGAGGCGCTCAAGGACGTCAAGGTCCGCACCGCGATCCAGTACGCCGTGGACAAGGAGGCCTACCGCACCGCCAAGGGCGGCGAGATCTCCGGCGACTACGCGACGACCCTCATCACCCCCGGCATCGAGGGCCGCGAGGAGTACTCGCTGTACGGCGACGCGCCCGCGGGCGACGCCGAGAAGGCGAAGTCCCTGCTCGCCGAGGCCGGCGTGAAGGACCTCAGCCTGCGCCTGGTCATCACCGAGGACGACACCGCCGCCGCGGAGGCGATCCAGCAGGGTCTCGCCCGCGCCGGCATCACCGTGACGATCCAGCCGCTCGACGAGAACGCCTACACCTCCGAGGTCCCGGCGGGCGACGGCTCCGGCTACGACCTGGTGCTCGGCTCCTGGCAGCCCGACGTCCCCTCCCCGGACGCGAACCTCACCCCGCTGTTCGACTCGAGCCAGATCGGCGGCGGCAACTACAACCTCGCCCGCTACTCGAACCCCGAGGTGGACAAGGCCCTGCTGGACGCCTCCTCGACGGTCGACGCCGACGAGGCCGCCGCGAAGTGGGCCGCCGTGGACAAGCAGATCCTGCAGGACTCCCCGCTGGTGCCGCTCATCTACTCGAAGAACTCCTTCCTCCACGGTTCCGGCGTGAAGGACTTCGTCATCGGCGAGTTCCCGGCCTACCCGAACTACCTCACGGTGACGCTGGGCTGATGACCACCGCGAGCGACCTCCTCGTCCTCGACGCCCTGCACGTGGCGATCGCGGGCCGGACCATCGTGTCCGGCCTGGACCTCACCGTGCGCCGCGGCCGGATCACCGCCCTCGTGGGCGAGTCCGGCTCGGGCAAGAGCATCAGCGCCCTGTCCACGATCGGACTCCAGCCCGCGGGCGCGGAGGTCCGGGGCAGCGCGCGGCTGGACGGGGAGGAGCTCGTGGGCCTCGCCCCGGGGCCGCTGCGGCAGGTGCGCGCGCACCGCGTGGGCACCGTCTTCCAGGAGCCGGGGCAGTCGCTGTCCCCGGTCATGAAGGTCTCCGCGGCCTTCCGGGACGTGCTCGCGGTGCGCGAGGACCTCCGCGGCGCGGCCCGCGTGCGGGAGCGGATGCGGGAGCTGCTCGCCTCCGTCGGCCTTCCCGATCCGGACCGCACGGCCGCCTCGTACCCGCACGAGCTCTCCGGCGGCGAGATGCAGCGCGTCGTCATCGCCCTCGCCCTGAGCGGCGACCCGGACCTGCTCATCGCCGACGAGCCCACCACCGCCCTCGACGTCACCGTGCAGCGCGGCATCCTCCAGCTGCTGCGCCGCATCGTCGAGGAGCGCGAGGTGGGGGTCCTGCTCATCACGCACGACATGGGCGTGGTGGGCGAGATCGCCGACGAGGTCGTCGTCCTCAAGGACGGCGCCGTCGTCGAGACGGGGAGCGTGCGCGAGGTGCTCGGGAACGCCTCGGCGCCCTACACCCGCGAGCTGCTCACCGCGGTGCCGCGGCTCGCCGAGGCCCTCGAGCACGCCTCCGCGGCCGACGACGCCGCGGAGGAGGGGGAGCCCGTCGTGCGCGTCGAGGGGCTCTCGGTCGAGTACCGCCGTCGCGGCGGCGCGCACCGGGCGCTCGACGGGGTCGGCATGGAGATCCGGCCCGGGCAGATCCACGGTCTCGTGGGGGAGTCCGGCTCCGGGAAGTCCACCTGGGGCAAGGCGCTCGCGGGTCTCGTCCCCGTCGAGGCCCGCACCCTCGAGCTCGACGGCGTGGACCCGCGCACCCTGGGCCGTGCCGCCCGACGGAAGGCGTACGCCCAGGTGGGCATGGTGTTCCAGAACCCGGCCTCCTCGCTCAACCCGCGGCGCACCGTGGGCTGGAGCGTGGGAGAGCCGCTGCAGCTCGAGGGGACCACGAGCCGCGCCGATGCCGCGCGGCGGGTGGCGGCGGCGCTCGAGCAGGTGCGCCTGCCCGCCTCCTACGCGCGCCGGCTGCCGCACGAGCTCTCCGGCGGGCAGCGCCAGCGGGTCTCGATCGCCCGCGCGCTGATCCGCAGGCCGTCCCTGCTCGTCGCCGACGAGCCCACGAGCGCCCTCGACGTCACCATCCAGGCGCATGTCATCGATGTGCTGCGCGAGGCGATCGAGGAGGCGCGCTTCGCGTGCGTCTTCATCAGCCATGACCTCGCCGTCGTCGGCTCCCTCGCGGACCACGTCACCGTGCTCCGCGCCGGGCAGGCCGTCGAGCAGGGCACCGCGCGCGAGGTGCTGGGCTCCCCGCAGCACGAGTACACCCGCGCCCTGCTCGCGAGCATCCCCGACCCCGAGCGCCGCCTCAGCTCGCGCTGACCGCCTCCCACGCCCGGCTCGCGGCGGAGCGGACGATCGCCTCGCACGCCTCGGCCGCGCGCAGGCCGTCCTCGGCGTTCGGGGCGAGCGCGGTGCCGGCCGTGACGTCGGAGAGGAAGGCCGCGCCCTCGATGGTCTTGAGGTCGTCGAAGCTCAGCGGGATGCCGGGGCCGGGCTGGAAGCGCGCGTAGTCGCCGTGGCCGGCGCCCGCGAGCACGGTCGTGTAGCCGTGCTCGGTGCCGCCGTCGCCGATCATCACCTCGAACTCGTTCATGCGGGTGAACGACCAGCGGGCGGAGCCCTCCGTGCCGAACACCTCGAGGGCGTAGTCGGAGCGGTGGCCGCGGGCTACGCGGCTGGTCTCGAGGGTCGCGTGGGCGCCGCCGTCGAGGTGGGCGAGCGCGGCGGCCCAGTCCTCGTTGCCGACGGGCCCGTGCTCGCCGCTCAGCTCCATGCCGCCGTGGCCCACGCCCGCGCCGAGCGGGATCGGCCGCTCACGGATGAACACGTCGGTCATGGCGCTGACCTCGGTGATCGCCTGCCCGGTGACGTGGGAGACGAGGTCCACGCCGTGGGAGAGCAGGTCCCCGATCACGCCGCTGCCCGCCTTCTCGCGGTCGTAGCGCCAGGTGAGGGGCCCGTCGGACGAGGAGGCGTAGTCCGCGTCGAGGTGGCAGCGCACGTTCGTGACGCGCCCCAGCCGCCCCTCCGCGACGAGCGCGCGCAGGTGCGCGATCGCGGGGGCGTGGCGGTAGTTGAAGCCCACCGCCGTGGCGACCCCGGCCTCGCGCGCGGCGTCGCGGATCTCCCGGGACTGCGCGGCGGAGACGCCCATCGGCTTCTCGATCCAGAACGGCTTCCCGGCCCGCGCGGCGAGCAGGGCGAGCTCGCGGTGCAGGAAGTTCGGCGAGCAGATCGAGACGACGTCCACGGCGGGGTCGGCGAGGGCCTCCTCGAGGCTCGGCACGGCCCGCTCGAAGCCGAACTGCTCCACGGCCGCCCGCTGGTTCGCCTCCACCGGGTCCGCCGAGACCACGAGCCGCGGCCGCACACCCAGCTCGGGGTAGCGCGAGGGCAGCCGCTGGTAGGAGGAGGCGTGCAGCCGCCCCATCCAGCCGAGCCCCACGACGGCGACGCCGATCTCCCGCATCATCACTCCCCTCCCAGCTCGGCGAGGATCCGCTCGCGCATCCGGCGGTGGATCGCGTCGGCGTCCTCCTCCCAGCCGAAGACGCACACGGAGACGGTGCCGTCGTAGCCGCGCTCGCGGAGGTACGCGAAGGCGTCGTCCCAGTCGATCTCGCCGTTGCCGATCTCGTTGTGCTGGTGCACGCGGGCGTCCACCCCGGGCGGGTTCACGATGTAGCGGTTGCCGACGTTCGCCGTGTGGTCGAAGACGTCCGCGACGTGCAGGTGGCGCAGGCGGTCCCCGGCGTACTCCATCATCTGGCGGGGCGTCCTGCGGCCCTGCCCCAGGTGGAAGGCGTGCGGGAAGCAGAACTCGTAGTTCAGCCAGTCGCGGTCCACGCCGCGCACGATCTGCACGGCCCGGTCGTTGTCCTCGACGAAGTCGTAGGGGTGCGCCTCGATCGTGCACTCGAGCCCGTAGCGCTCGAAGTCGGGGATCAGCTCCTCGATCGAGCGGTAGAACTGCGCCTCGCTGCGCCGCGGGTTGGTCGGGTCGCCGGAGAACTCGGTCGCGATCAGCGGCACCTCGAGGGCGTCGGCGATCTCGAGCAGGCGCCGCCAGTTCCGCACCTGCGCTTGCCGCTCCTCCTCGTCGGGGCTCGACCAGTCGAAGACGGGGTTGAAGGAGTGGATCCGCACCCCGGTCTCCTTGATCGCGGCCTTGACCTCGGCGATCTGGTGGCGGTCCACCTTGGGCCGGTGGTGCCACTCGTGGAAGTCCGCGCGCGGCGACAGCTCGAGGTAGCGGTAGCCGAGCTCCGCGGCCTTGCGCACCTCGTCCGCGACGCTGAGGTGCGGGTGGTACATGCTCGGATCCAGCAGGACCTTCACCATGGGTGCGCCTCCGTCACTTCACGCCCAGGCCGCACTCGGCCAGGTACTCGCGGGTCGCGATCGCGTTGGGCAGCGGCAGCCCCGGATCGCAGGGGTACAGGTCCTGCTCGCAGATGACGTACAGGTCCCGGTCGAGCGTCGTCAGCTTCGCGACGAGCTCCTTCATGTCCGGCAGGCCGGCGGGCGGGCGCACCGAGGCGCCCTTGGCGACGGCCTCGCCGAAGGGCCAGTCGTTCTCGTGCGCCTGCCGGGTGAGGTCCGGGTCGAAGGCCTTGATGTGCACGTAGCCGATCCGCTCGGGGTAGTCCTCGATCATCTGCACGGGGTCGCCGCCTCCGTAGACGACGTGGCCGGTGTCCAGGCAGAAGGAGACGAGCTCCGGGTCCGTCGCCTCGAAGATCCGGGAGATCTCCTCGGGCGTCTCGATGTGGCTGTCGCCGTGGGGGTGCAGCACCATCGTGAGCCCGTAGTCCTCCTTGAGGAGCTTCCCGAGCCGGTTCGCGTTCTGGACGTAGAGCCGCCAGGCGTCCCCGGTGAGATGCCGCTCGTCGGTGAACTCCCAGGTCTTGTCGTCGCGGTACAGCGGCGGCAGGTGCACCATGTACTCGGCGCCCACCTCGGCATGGGTCTGCGCGATCGCGCGGAAGGTGCGCTCGGTCTCCGCCCACGCCTCCTCCTGGTGGAGCACGCCCCAGCCGGTGCCGGCGACGACCCGGAAGCCGTGCTCGTCCATCACGGAGCGCAGCTCCGTCGCATCCTGGGGGAAGTAGCCCCACGGTCCGGTCTCCATGACGGAGAAGCCGGCCTCCGCCATCTCGCCGAGCGCGGTGCGCCAGGGGATCTGCTTCTCGTCCTGCGGGAACCACACGCCCCACTGGTCGGGGCACACGCCGATGGTGAGGCGGTTCTCGGGATTCCGCGAGCGGTCGACGGCGACGTCGGGGGAAGTGCTGGTCATCAGGGGCATCTCCTTCGATGCGGAGGTCATGTCTGCTGCTGGCTCCGCCCGCCCCCTCGCGGATGGTCCGATTCCGTTCCACTCCGGAGCGGGATCTGGAACGGAATCGGACCATCGCAGAGAAGGGGGCGAGGTGCGAGGGGGCGGGCCCGGCTCAGTCGTGGGTCGGGAAGCTCATGGAGCTCTCGACGGACTCGTTCTGCGCGGGCCAGCGCGTGGTGATCGCCTTCTGGCGGGTGTAGAAGCCGACGGCCTCGGGGCCGTGCGCGTGGTGCTCGCCGAACAGCGAGTCCTTCCAGCCGCCGAAGGAGTAGTAGCCCACGGGGGTCGGGATCGGCACGTTCACGCCGATCATGCCCACCTGGATCTCCTCCTGGTAGCGGCGCGCGTAGTGGCCGGAGTCGGTGAAGATCGCGGTGCCGTTGCCGAAGGGCGAGGAGTTCACGAGCGCGACCGCCTCGTCGAAGTTGTCGACGTGCATGACCACGAGCAGCGGCCCGAACACCTCGTCGGTGTAGGTCGGGTGCGTGGCGTCGAGGTCGGTGATGACCGTCGGCCCCACGAAGTTGCCGTTCTCGAAGCCCTCGACGACGAGGCCGCGACCGTCGACGACGATCCGCCCGCCGGCCTGCTCGGCCTCGTCGGTCATGCGGAGCACGCGGGCCTTCGCGTCGGCGGTGATGACGGGCGGCATGTCCGTCGACGGGTCGGAGCCGGGGCCGACGCGGAGCTTCTTCGCCTCCGCCGCGATCGCCTCGAGGAACCGCTCGTGGACGTCGCCGACGGTCACAGCGACCGGCACGGCCATGCAGCGCTCGCCCGCGGAGCCGAATGCGCCCGAGGAGATCTGCGCCGCGGCGAACTCGATGTTCGCGTCCGGCATGACGACGGCGTGGTTGTTCGCGCCGCCCAGGGCCTGGACCCGCTTGCCGGTCGCCGAGGCGGCCTGGTGGACGTGCCTGGCGATCGGGGTGGAGCCGACGAAGCTCACGGCGGCGATGCCGTCGTGGGCGCACAGCGCGTCGACGACCTCCTTGCCGCCCTGGACCACCTGGAAGACGCCGTCGGGCAGGCCGGCCTCCTGGTAGAGGCGGGCGACGATGCTCGAGGCGGAGGGGTCCCGCTCGGAGGGCTTGAGGATGAAGGCGTTGCCGGTGGCGATCGCGACGGGGTGCATCCAGAAGGGCACCATCGCGGGGAAGTTGAAGGGCGTGATGCCGGCGACGACGCCGAGCGGCTGTCGCATGGTGTGCGCGTCCACGCCGCTCGAGACGTTCTCGGAGAAGCCGCCCTTGAGGTCCTGGGTGATGGAGGTGGCGAACTCGAGGGTCTCGAGGCCGCGGGCGATCTCGCCCTTCGCGTCGGCGACGGTCTTGCCGTGCTCGCGGGTGATGACCTCGGCGATCTCGTCGGTGTGCTCGATCATGAGCTGGCGCATGCGGTAGAGGATCTGGGTGCGCTTGGACAGCGACACCTGGGCCCACTCCCGCTGGGCCGCGGCGGCGACCTCGACGGCGCGGTCGACGGTCGAGGCGTCGCCGAGGTGGAGGGTGCCCACCTGCTCGCCGGTCGCGGGGTTCAGGATGGGCTGGGTGGAGCCGCTGCCGGGGGTCTCGGCGCCGGCGATCCAGTGCTGGACGTCGTAGGTCATGGTGATGTCTCTCCTCAGAGGTAGTGGCGCTGCGGCGCGAGGGCCGCCTCGTACTCGGTGCGGGCCGCCTGGGTGGACTCGAGCCGGCTCGTCGCGGAGACGGGCACGTCCCACCAGCCGCTGCCCGGCGGGTGCGGGCCGTACAGGTCGGTGTTGACGACGATCGCGGTGGCGTGCTCGGAGGCCTCGGCGCGGCGGTAGGCGTCGCGGAAGTCGGCGGTGGAGCTGACCTCGGCGACCTCGAGGCCGTAGGAGCGGATGTTCGCGGGGATGTCGAAGGGGAGCTTGTCCCCGTCGAGCAGGCCGCTCTCGCCGCTGCGCATGCGGTACTTCGTGCCGAAGCGCTGGGAGCCGTGGGACTCCGAGAGCGCGCCGATCGAGGACCAGCCGTGGTTCTGGAGGATCACGAGGATGACCTTGAGATCCTCCGCGACGATGGTCGCGATCTCCTGCGGCGCCATCTGGAAGGTGCCGTCGCCGATGATCGCGACGACCTCCGCCTCCGGCGCGGCCATCTTCACGCCGAGGGAGGCGGGCAGCTCGTAGCCCATGCAGGAGTAGCCGTACTCGAGGTGGTACTGCCTCGGGGAGCGGGCCTTCCACAGGGCCTGCAGGTCGCCGGGCATGGAGCCGGCCGCGTTGATGACCACGTCCTCGTCGCCCATGAGCTCGTTGAGCGCGCCGAAGATCTCGGTCTGGGCGGGCAGCTCCTGGTCGTGCGGGGCGAAGCAGGGGGCGACGAGCTCCTCCCACCGGTCGCGCAGGACGCGGGCGCGCTCGCCGTGCTCGGCGGGCGCCTGCCAGCCCTGGAGCGCCTCGCGCAGCGCGTCGAGGCCGGCGCGGGCGTCGGCCACGACCATCTCGGCGGAGTGCTTCGCGGCGTCGAAGGCCTTGACGTTGAGGTTCACGAAGCGCACGTCCGGGTTCCGGAAGGCGGTGTGGGAGGCGGTCGTGAAGTCGGTGTAGCGGGTGCCGACGCCGATCACGAGGTCCGCCTCGGCGGCGAGCGTGTTGGCGGCGTCGTTGCCGGTCGCGCCGACGCCGCCGACGCACAGCGGGTGGTCCGCGCTGAGCGCGCCCTTGCCGGCCTGGGTGTCGAGCACGGGGATCCCGGTGGCGTCCGCGAAGGCCTCGAGGGCGGCGGAGGCCTCGGAGTAGATCGTGCCGCCGCCCGCGACGAGCACGGGCCGACGGGCCCCGCGGATCGCCTCCGCCGCGCGCTCGAGGGCGGCGGGCTCGGGGACGGGACGGCCCACGTGCCAGGTGCGCTCGCGGAACAGCGCGGCG
This sequence comes from Brachybacterium rhamnosum, assembly GCF_039526185.1. Lineage (NCBI taxonomy): Bacteria > Bacillati > Actinomycetota > Actinomycetes > Micrococcales > Dermabacteraceae > Brachybacterium > Brachybacterium rhamnosum. Next base: position 532,198 of record NZ_BAAAIS010000002.1, on the reverse strand, counting down.
GGGAAGTCGTGGGCCTCGGCCTGCACGTCCTGCGGGAGGCAGATCGTCACCGCGCCGGTCTCGGCGGGGTCGGTGAGCACGCGCATCGCGGCGAGCAGGGAGGGGATGAGCTGCTCGGGCCGCCAGATGCGGTCGAAGTAGCGCGAGACGGGACGGAAGGCGTCGTTGACGCTCACGTCCATGGCGCGCTCGTCCTCGAGCTGCTGGAGCACGGGGTCCACGGCGCGGTTGGCGAAGACGTCGCTGGGCAGGAGCAGCACGGGGATGCGGTCGATCGTGGCGAGCGCGGCGCCGGTGACCATGTTCGTGGAGCCGGGGCCGATCGAGGCGGTGCAGGCGAGGGTCTGCAGGCGGTTGCGGGTGCGGGCGTAGGCGACGGCCGTGTGCACCATGTTCTGCTCGTTGCGGGCCTGGTAGTAGGGCATGTCCGCCTCGCCCTCGGCGGGGTCGACGGCGTTCTGCAGCAGCGCCTGGCCGATGCCGGCGACGTTGCCGTGGCCGAAGATGCCGAAGGTGCCGGGGACCAGACGCTGCCGGACGCCGTCGCGCTCGGTGTGCTGGGCGGCGAGGAAGCGGACGACGGCCTGGCCGACGGTGAGCCGGATCGTGTCGCTGCCTGCGGTCTCTGCAGGACGGGGGACGCTCATGCTGCCTCCGGGTGACCGGCCGCGCTCCGGGGGAGCGGGCCTCGGGATGGCACCGTCGGGCAGGGCGACTCGACGGTGAGTTCGTACGGGGACCAGCATGACGAGCACGCTCCCCGCTGTCAACACTTTGTCAGAACATGCGACACCAACAGGGGTGTCCAAGGCCTTCCATGGGCCGTGGACCGCGTGCTAGCGTCCCCGTTCGTCAGGGTCGATCCGCCGTATCGACAGAACAAACCAGCAATGACGCTTGCGCACTGTGCTGACAAACTCCCCCCTCCGACAGGAGCTCTCGATGACGACCGCACCCCTCTCCGTCGCCGTGATCGGGGCCGGCATGGCCGGCCGCACCCACGCCAACGCCTGGCGCCAGGCCGGCACCGTCTACGACCTGGGCCTGCCGCCCGTGCGCCTCGCGACCATCGCGGACGCCCACCTGCCCTTCGCCGAGGACGCCGCCGCCCGCTACGGCTACGAGAACGCCGTGGGCGACTGGCGCGCCGTCGCCGAGGACGACTCGATCGACGTGGTCTCGATCGTCGTCGGCAACGCCCTGCACCGCGAGATCGCCGAGGCCATGGCCGCGGCCGGCAAGCACGTGCTGTGCGAGAAGCCGCTCGCCGGGACCCTCGAGGACGCCGCCGCCATGGCCGCCCTCCAGCGGGCGCACCCCGAGCTCGTGCTCGCGACGGGCTACACCTTCCGCCGCAACGCCGGGATCGCGAAGCTCGCGCAGCTCGCCCAGGAGGGCGCGCTCGGCGAGCTCTCCCACCTCGACGCCCGTTACTGGTGCGACTACGGCGCGGATCCGAACGTGCCCATGGCCTGGCGCTACAAGGGCCCCATGGGCACCGGCGCCCTCGGCGACGTCGGCTCCCACCTCGTGGACTCGGCCGAGCTCATCATGGGCCCCGTCGTCGAGGTCTCCGGCGCGCAGCTCGTGCGCACGATCGCCGAGCGCCCCGTCGCGGGCGGCGCCGTCGCGGGCGGCCGCGGGGTCGCCGCGGCGGCCGACGCCCCCAAGGAGGAGGTCGAGAACGACGACATGGCGACCTTCACCGCGCGCTTCGCCTCCGGCGCCGCCGGCACCTTCTCCGTCTCCCGCGTGGCCCACGGCCTGCCCAACTACAAGAACCTCGCGGTGCTCGGCACGGGCGGCACGGCCACCTGGTCGCTCGACCGCACGGGCGAGATCCAGCTCGCGGACTCCTCCTCCCCGGAGGGCCTCGGCGGGCTGCGCCAGGTGCTCGTGAACCCCTCCTTCCCCTACTTCGCGAACGGCTCCTCGATGGCCTTCGGCGGCGTGGGCCTGAACCAGATCGAGCAGTTCACCTACCAGGCGCACGCCTTCCTGCAGCAGGTCGCGGGCATCACCGACGGGGCGCTGCCGCCCTGCGCGAGCTTCGAGCACGGCTACCGCCAGATGCGGATCCTCGGCGCGGTCGCGGACTCCGCCGCGGCCGGCGGCGCGGCCGTCGCGATCGACTGACCCGTCCCCCCCGAGAGGAGAGCATCATGAGCTTCACCTTCGGCGCCTACACCGCCTGCCTGCAGGACCGCACCCTCCCCGAGGCCCTCGACGTGCTCGCGGGCGCGGGCCTCACCGGCGCGGAGATCAACACCGGCGGCTTCATCCCCTCGCCGCACGCGCACGTGGACGCGCTGCTCGCGAGCGACCGCGCCCGGCGCGAGCTGCTCGCCCAGTTCGAGGGCCGCGGCATGACGCTGAACGGGCTCACCGTCTCCGGCAACCCGCTCTCCCCGCTGCCCACCGAGGGCGTGCCCCACGCCCACGACCTGCGGCGCACGATCGAGCTCGCGGGGGAGCTGGGGGTGCGGGACGTGGTCGCCATGTCCGGCACCCCGGGCTCGGACCCGGGCGCCCGCTACCCCAGCTGGGTCGTGAACCCGTGGAACGGGATCGACCTCGAGGTGCTCGAGTACCAGTGGTCCGTCGCCGTGCCCTTCTGGAAGGAGATCGACGCGCTGGCCCGGGAGCGGGACGTGCGCGTGGCCCTCGAGATGCACCCGCGGAACCTCGTGTTCACGCCGCTGAGCTTCGAGCAGCTGCTGGACCGCGTGGAGCCCACGCACCTCGGCGTGAACCTCGACCCCAGCCACCTCTTCTGGCAGCAGATGGACCCCGTGGCCTGCATCGAGCGCCTGGGCTCGCACATCACGCACGTGCACGCGAAGGACACGGCGGTGCTGCCCGGGGCGGCCGTGCGCGGCGTGCTCGACCCGGCCTTCGGCCCGGTGCCGGAGGACCCGGCGGCGCGCACGCCCACGGGCGTGGGGCACTTCTGCTCGACCTGGCCCGAGGATCCGGCGTGGCGCTTCGTCGCGATCGGCGAGGGCCACGACGTGGACTACTGGGCGGGCTTCCTGCGGGCGCTCGCCGCGGTGGACCCGGACCTCGCGATCAACATCGAGCACGAGGACGCGGCGTTCGACCGCGTCGAGGGTCTCGAGCGCGGCGCGGGCGCCCTGCTCGCCGCGGCCCGGGAAGCGGGGCTGTGATGCCGCTCGTCCGGATCACGCAGCAGGCCGTGCGCACGCCCGAGCAGTCCCGCCGCCTGGCCGATCTCGTCCAGGAGGTCATGCTCGAGCACTTCGCGGCCCCGCCCGGGGGCCGCTACCAGATCCTCGAGACGCTGCCCGTGGGCGCGATCATCGCGGAGGACACGGGGCTCGGCATCGACCGCGGCGAGGGCGTCGTGATCGTGCAGATCACCCAGCAGGGGCGCTCGGCCGCGCAGAAGCAGGCGGTCTACGCGGCCCTCGCGGAGCGGCTCGGCGGGGCGGGGCTCGTGCGTCCCGAGGACCTCGTGGTCTCCGTCGTGGAGAACGCGCGGGAGGACTGGTCCTTCGGCCACGGCCGCGCGCAGTTCCTGACCGGCGAGCTCACCTAGAGGCCGCCGAACAATCTCCAACTTTGTATGGACAAATGGCAGCGGCGGTGCGAGGATGATCCGACAGGGACGTCGGCCGAGCCGCCGGCGCCCCGCCCGCAACGATGCAGGACCTGGAGGAACGGATCCCCATGGCAGAGCTCGACATCATCACCGTCGGTCGCAGCGGCGTGGACCTCTACCCGCTCGAGATCGACAAGGGACTCGAGGACATCAGCAGCTTCGGCAAGTTCCTGGGCGGCAGCCCCACGAACGTCGCCGTCGCCGCCGCGCGCCTGGGCCACCGCCCCGCCGTCATCACCGGCGTGGGGGAGGACCCCTTCGGCCGCTACGTGGTCCAGGAGATGGAGCGCCTCGGCGTCTCCGGCCGCCACGTCGTCCCGAACGGGGAGCTGAACACCCCCATCACCCTGTGCGAGATCTTCCCGCCGGACGACTTCCCGCTGTACTTCTACCGCAGGCCCAGCGCCCCGGACCTGCAGATCGCCCCCGAGCACCTCGACCTCGAGGCGATCCGCGAGGTCCCCCTGTTCTGGTTCTCCGGCACCGGCCTCTCCGAGGAGCCCAGCCGCAGCGCCCATCACGCGGCCCTGCAGGCCCGCGGCCGCACCACCCACACCGTCTTCGACCTCGACTACCGCCCCATGTTCTGGGACTCGGTCCGGGAGGCCCGTGAGCAGTACCGCGAGGCCCTCCAGTACGCGACCGTCGCCGTCGGCAACAAGGAGGAGTGCGAGGTCGCCGTCGGCGAGACCGAGCCCGAGCGCGCGGCCGATGCCCTGCTCGAGGCCGGCGTCGAGATCGCGATCGTCAAGCAGGGCCCGCGCGGCGTGCTCGGCAAGACCCGTGACGAGCGCGTCGAGGTCGCCCCCAACCTCATCCAGGTCATCAACGGCCTCGGCGCGGGGGACAGCTTCGGCGGCTCCCTCTGCCACGGGCTGCTCACCGGGCAGTCCCTCGAGGAGACCCTCACCCGCTGCAACGCGGCCGGGGCGATCGTCACGAGCCGCCTCGAGTGCTCGACCGCCATGCCCACCACCGAGGAGATCGACACGCTCCTCGCGGGCGGCGACCCCAACCAGGGGCAGACGGTCGAGCAGATGCTCTCCGCGCTGCGCTCCCGCGGCACCGGCCAGGAGGCCCGCGCATGAGCGAGTTCGCGACCTCCTACGAGGACGTCACCCGCATCCGCATCGAGGACCCGGCGCGGATCGCGCGGCTCGCCGCCTCCCGCTCCCGCCGCACCGTCGCGGACACGGACGGCACGATGATGATCATCGCGGCCGACCACCCCGCCCGCGGCGCCCTCGGCGTCGGCTCGCGGCCCACCGCCATGGCCTCGCGCACCGAGATGCTCGACCGCATGCGGGAGGCGCTCGCCGTGCCCGGCGTGGACGGCGTGCTCGGCACGGCCGACGTCCTCGAGGACCTCCTGCTGCTCGGCGCCCTCGAGGACAAGATCGTCTTCGCCTCGATGAACCGCGGCGGCCTCCAGGGCGGCTCGTGGGAGATCGAGGACCGCTTCACCGCCTACGACGCGGCGTCGATCAAGGCCTCCGGCTTCGACGGCGGCAAGATGCTCACCCGCATCGACCTGCAGGACGACCGCACCTCCTTCATCCTCGAGGCGACCGCGCAGGGCGTCACCGACCTCGCCCGCCACGAGCTCATCGCCATGGTCGAGCCGTTCTGGTCCTCACGGCCCGGCGGCCCCGGCACGAAGGTCGTCAACGACCTCTCCCCGGAGGCCGTGATCCGCTCGATCCACGTGGCCCAGGGCCTCGGCGCGACGAGCGCCTACACGTGGCTCAAGCTGCCCGCAGTGGACGACATGGAGCGCGTCATGGACGCGACCACGCTGCCCACCCTCATCCTGGGCGGCGACCCCGCGCAGGACGACCCCGCGACCCTCCGCGCGACCTGGAAGCGCGCGCTGGACCGCCCCAACGTGCGCGGCCTCGTGGTGGGCCGCACCCTCCTCTACCCGGCGGACGACGACGTCAACGCGGCCGTGGCCGCCTCCGTCGCCATGATCCGCTGACCCACCGGAAGGAGAACCCCATGACCGGGACACAGCTGCACCTCCCCGCCGGCTCGACCGCCCAGGGCCCCTACGACACCGTCGTGGACCCGGGGGAGCGGGACGGCTGGGAGCACACCGGCCTGCGCGTCCTCGCCCTCGAGCCGGGCGGCCGCGCCGAGATCGGCACCGCCCGCACCGAGCTCATGGTCGTCCCGCTCAGCGGCGCCTGCACCGTGACCGTGAGCGACGCCCGCGGCATGCAGGAGCTCGTGCTGCGCGGCCGCGAGAGCGTCTTCGCGGGGGCGACCGACGTCGCCTACGTCGGCATCGACTCCCACCTCGTCGTCGCGAGCGACGACGGGGGCCGCTTCGCGCTCGCCGCCGCCGTCGCGACCCGGCCCTTCCCGGCCGCGGTGATCCGCGCCGAGGACGTCCCCGTCGAGACCCGCGGCGGCGGCACCATGACCCGCCAGGTGCGCAACTTCGGCACCGTCGGCTCCTTCGACGACTGCGATAGCCTCATCGCCTGCGAGGTCATCACCCCCGGCGGGAACTGGTCCAGCTACCCCGCGCACAAGCACGACGAGACCACGGATTCCGAATCGGAGCTCGAGGAGATCTACTACTACGAGATCCAGGACGCCCCCGCCGGCACGCCCGGCTTCGGCTTCCACCGGACCACCTCGAGCCGCGAGGCCGAGCCGCTGGACCTGCTCGTCGAGGTGCGCTCGGGGGACACCGTCCTCGTGCCCCACGGCTGGCACGGCCCCTGCGCGGCCGCCCCCGGCCACGACATGTACTACCTCAACGTCATGGCGGGCCCCGCCCCGGAGCGCGCCTGGGACATCACCGACCACCCCGACCAGACCTGGGTGCGCGGCACCTGGGAGGAGACCCGATGACCACCACAGCCCCTGCCAGCGACATCCGCGTGGGCGTGATCGGCGTGGGCCAGATGGGCGCCGACCACGTCACCCGCATCGCCCGCCGCATCAAGGGGGCCCGCGTCGCCGTCGTCACCGACTACTTCCGCGACAAGGCGGAGGAGATCGCCGCGTCGGTCCCCGGCTGCCGCGTCGTCGACACCCCCGAGGAGCTCATCGCCGCCGAGGACGTCGACGCAGTGCTCATCGCGAGCCCTGGCAGCTTCCACCGCGACCAGGCCGTGGCCTGCATCGACGCCCGCAAGCCCGTGCTCTGCGAGAAGCCGCTGGCCATGAACCCCGAGGACGCCTACACGGTCGTCGAGGCGGAGGCCGCGGCCCGCGCGGCGACCGGCGTGCCCTACGTGTCCCTCGGCTTCATGCGCCGCTTCGACCGCGAGTACGCGGAGCTGCGGGACGCGATCGCCGCGGGCGCGCTGGGCGAGATCAGCCTGCTGAACCTCAAGCACCGCAACGCCCACACCCTGCCCGGCTTCACGGACACGATGATGGTCTACGACTCCGCGGTCCACGAGGTCGACGCGATCCACTACTTCCTCGGCGAGCAGGTCACCGGCGTGCAGGTGATCCTGCCCGTCCCCGGCCCGCGCGCCGCCGAGGGCCAGCACGACCCGATGCTGCTGCTCTTCCGCACCGACGCCGGCCGCATCGTCACCGACGAGCTGTACGTCAACACGGCGTCCGGCTACGAGGTGCGCACCGAGGCGGTGGGCTCCGCGGGCATCGCGACCATCGGCCTCGAGCACGGCCGCGTCACCACCCACCAGGAGGGCGGCACCTGGGGCGGGGCGATCCCGGCGGACTTCCGCCCCCGCTTCGTCGACGCCTACGACGCCGAGGTGCAGGCCTGGATCGCCGCGATCGCCGACGGCTCGAATGTCGCCGAGCGCTCCGCGACCTCCTGGGACGGCTACCTCGCCGCCGCCACCTGCCGCGCCGCGGAGCAGGCCCTCACCGCCGAGGGCTTCGTCGCGGTCACCGCCCGTCCCCGTCCCTGACCCCTCGCCGACAACGGAGTCTCGACATGTCCCACAGTCCTGTCCCCCCGGTCTCCCAGGGCACCACGCAGCTCCCGCCGCTGACCCCCGGCCCCTACAAGCGCCGGCTGGGCCTCGTCGCCCTCGTCGCGACGCTCGGCGGCCTGCTCTTCGGCTACGACACGAGCGTCATCAACGGCGCCGGCGGCTTCATGACCGAGGATCTCGGGCTCTCCGAGATCGGCCTCGGCGTCGCCGTGAGCTCCCTGCTCTTCGCGAGCGCCGTCGGCGCCCTCACGGGCGGCCGGGTCTCCGACGCGATCGGCCGACGCACCACCATCCTCGTCATGGCCGTGCTGTTCATCGTGGGCGTCCTGCTCGTGGTGACCGCGCCGGGCCTCGCGCTCGTGGTCACCGGTCGGATCGTCCTCGGTCTCGCCGTCGGCGCCGCCTCCGTGGTGGTCCCCGTGTTCCTCGCGGAGCTCGCCCCCTACGAGATCCGCGGCTCCCTCGCGGGCCGCAACGAGTTCATGATCGTGCTGGGCCAGCTGCTCGCGATCGTCATGAACGCGATCATCGGCAACGTCTGGGGCGAGCAGTTCCCCGGCATCTGGCGGGTCATGTTCCTGCTCGCGGCGATCCCCGCGGTGCTGCTGCTCATCGGCATGGTGCGCATGCCGGAGTCGCCGCGCTGGCTCGTCGACAAGGGTCGCCAGCAGGAGGCCCTCGAGATCCTCGACCGGCTGCGCCCCGCGGGCCGCGCCGAGCCCGAGCTCGAGGACATCGCGCTCGCCCGCCACGCGGAGTCCCAGCGCACCTCGATGGGCGTCGCCGGGATCCTGAGGAACAAGAATCTCGTGAAGATCGTGCTGATCGGCTGCGGTCTCGGCTTCTTCCAGCAGACCACGGGCATCAACGCGATCCAGTACTACGGCGAGCGGGTGCTCGAGGTCGCGGGATTCGGCCGCGGTGGCGCGCTCATCGCGAGCATCGCCCCCGCCACGATCTCCGTGGTCGCCGCGGTGGTCGCGCTGCAGATGATGGACCGCTTCAGCCGCCGCAAGACCTTCCTGTGGGGCTACGGCCTGGTCGCCCTGTTCCACGTGCTCATCGGCACGACCGCCTCGGTCATGCCGGAGGGGACCGCGAAGCCCTTCGTGCTGCTCGCGCTCATCACCGCCTTCGTCGGCTCGATGCAGCTGTGCCTGAACGTGGCGACCTGGGTGACGCTCTCGGAGATCTTCCCGCAGAAGATGCGCGCCTTCGGCATGGGCGTGAGCGTGTTCGTGCTGTGGATGACGAACTCGATCCTGGGCCTGTTCTTCCCCTCGATCATCGCGGGGCTCGGGCTCTCCTCGACGTTCTTCGTGTTCGCCGTGCTCAACGTCGTCGCCTTCCTCTTCGTCCTGAGGTGGGTGCCGGAGACCCGCGGCCGCACCCTCGAGCAGCTCGAGGAGGACGTCACGACCGGCGAGATCTACCTCCCGAAGCTCAAGCAGGACAGCTGACAGCGCCCGTATATTTGTCCGGACCAGCATCCGGCGACGAAGGAGCCCGCGATGACCACGATCCCGCCCGAGGGGACCCTCGTGGAGGTGCAGGTCGACCGGTCCTCCTCGACGCCGCTCTACCTGCAGCTCGCGGGCGCCATCGAGGAGGCCGTGCGCTCGGGGGCCCTGCCCCCGGGCAGCCGCCTCGAGAACGAGCTCGCGCTCGCGAAGCGGCTGGGTCTGTCCCGGCCCACGGTGCGCCAGGGCATCCAGGACCTCGTGGACAAGGGCATGCTCGTGCGCAAGCGCGGCGTGGGCACCCAGGTGGTGCAGGCCCCGGTGAGCCGGCAGGTGGCGCTGACCTCCCTCTACGACGACCTGCGCACGGCGGGGAAGTCCCCGCGCACGGAGATCGTCGAGTACCGGGTGGGGCGTCCCTCCCCGGAGGCCGTGGACCGGCTCCAGCTCTCCCCGGGCGACCAGGTGCTCGACCTCCTGCGCGTGCGCTACGCGGACGACGAGCCGCTCGCGGTCATGCGCAACGTGGTCCCCGAGCGGATCGCCCCCTCGCGCGCGGAGCTCGCCGCGAACGGCCTGTACGCGTGCCTGCGGGAGCGGGGCATCGTCTCGGTGCTCGCGCAGGAGCGGATCGGGGCGACCGTGGCGGACGAGGAGCATGCGGAGCTGCTCGACGAGGAGATCGGCGCGGCCCTGCTGACGATGGAGCGGAAGTCCTTCGCGAACGACGGCAGCGTCGTCGAGTACGGCTTCCACGTGTACCGCGCGAGCCGCTACTCCTTCTCGGTGACGCTCGTCGACTCCTGATCAGCGCCGCGTGCGCAGGGTGATCGTGCCGCCGTCGATCGCGGGCCGCTGACCGGTCGTTCACGCGCATCCCCTCGTGCACTCGGCCTGCGCCTGCGGTCCCGCGAGAGCCGCCGGCCCAGGTGCGGACCGGGACCCGCTCGCCGCTCACCGCGCCCGTCGCGGCGGAGGGGGCCGCGCTCGGGTCACCCGCGCCCCCGAGCTCACCCCGCTGGGCATCGGGGCGCCGCCGCGCCGCCCACCCCCGGTATCCCCACCGCTTCCTCGAGGGCATCGTCCCCGATTGCCCCGTGCAGGGGAGGCGGCGGGCGCGGGGCACCGTCGCGCTGCGGCGGACGAGGCTCGAGCGTTTCCTCCACATCGCCCGGTTATCCACATTGGTGGACGGGGTGGTGGATAACCGGCGCGAGTCCCGCCGGCGACGCCACAGGGAATCGGTACAGGTCGGTGCCCAGTCGTTCCTCCCCACCGCCCTGTTGTCCACAATTTCAGGTTTCCGCATCGAATCACTTCCCGTGGGTGAACGCGTGTTCTAAACTGGGATGACAGGCGACGGGGTTGATGGCCCGTCGGCGGCACGGGAGGGGAGGGGGAGATGCGTGAGGGGACGGCAGGCGCCGAGGCGCCCATCGGGGCACCGCTCGCCGTCGCCGCGCCGCCGTCCTTCCCGCCGCGACGGATCATCCGCGCGCGCAGGCCGCTCACCCTCGAGCGCATCGCCGCGGAGTCGGACGTCCGCATGGACGGCGTCGAGGTCCCGATCGCGGAGCGTCTCCTCGTGCGCCAGCGCCGCAAGTCCCGCGAGCTCGCCGAGGAGATCGGCGAGATCCACCTGCTGTGGGTCGAGGACGCCGACGACCAGGCGGACGTCAACGCCGTCGTCATCGCGAACACGCTGCGCACGGACCTCCCCACCGCGGAGCGCCTGCTGCGCGACGCACGCCTCGCCGTGACCGACCTGCCGCTCGTCCTCCGGCGCCTCGCCGCGGGGGAGATCTCCGTCCCCGCCTTCGAGCACCTCGTGCGCAAGGTCCGCCCGCTCGCGCCGCAGCAGCGCCGCGTGGTGGACTCCTATGTCGCGGAATGGGACCTCGAGAACATCCCGGCGGATCGCTACTGTCGCGAGCTGTCCCTGCTCGTGACCTGGTGGGACACGGATGCTGCGCGCCCCGGCCCCGCGGCGATGCGGGACGTGCGATGCGAGATCCTGGCGGAGGGCTCGGGACTCGCCTGCCTCTCGGTCCTCGGCCCGATCCCCGAGATCTATGCGCTCATGAAGCAGGTGGACGGCACTGCCCCGTCCGTCCAGCGCGCCCAGCGCCACGCGCTCGAGGCCGGGGAGCCGGTGCCCTTCGACCTCGACGGCGACGTCGTCGCGAGCGGTCACCCGCTCCCGCTCGCCGCGCTGCGCTATGCGATCCTCACCCGCAGCCAGCTGGAGACGCCCGGCGTCGAGCGCCGGGGTGTGGATGCCCATGTCAACGTCGTGGTCCCCGCGCTGACCCTCCTGGGGCTCGCCGATGCCCCCGGCACGCTCGACGGCGTCATCCCGCTGCCGGCGCCGCTCGCGCGCCGGCTCGCCGCAGGGTCCCGCACCTGGTACCGGATCCTTACCGACCCGGCTGACGGCGCCTTCCTCCCCGTCCCTGCCGCTCAGTACCGGCCCACGACCGCGATGGCCGAGCACCTGCGGTTGCGGGACCCGGTGTGTGCGGTGCCCGGCTGCATCCGCGGCCGGCTCACCCCGGCGGAGATCGACCACATCGAGGAGTTCAGCCACGAGGATCCGGGGAGCGGGGGAGCGACGGAGATCCGGAACCTCCACCGACTGTGCTGGTGGCACCACCGGTTGAAGACGGAACGCCTCATCGATCCCGAGAAGGCGCCGGATGGCACGACGACCCATTGGGAGATCGGTCAGCTGCTCACCCTTGACACCCGCCAGAACACGGACCTGCTCACCCCTGCCATGGTGGAGCTGCTCGAGGACGCCTGGGCGGAGCACGAGGCGGAGCGCCTCATCGCCTCGCTCGCCCCGCTCGACGAGGAGATCGCCGAGCCCGAGCCGCCGCCCTTCTGAGCCGGAGGACCGCTCAGCCGTTCGGCCCGCAGAACGTGGCGACGTCCGGTGAATCGAGCCGCTGCGCAGAGGTCGGTCCTTGCGGCCAGCCCTCGGGGAGCACGCGGGAGCAGGGACTCGGATGTCGGACTCCTCCGTACTCTTGTCAGGTGGACACAAGGAGTGTCGCAAGGGGGACGGACAGGTGCAGGACGACGGTCGGAGCGGGCGATCGCCGCAGCGACGCGGGCAGAAGAGCTACGCGATCACCTGGGTGCTCTCCCTGTTCCTCGGGGCGCTGGGAGCGGACCGCTTCTACCTGGGCCGGTGGAGGACAGGGGCGCTGAAGCTCCTCACCTTCGGCGGGCTCTATTTGTGGTGGCTCGTGGACCTCGTGCTCCTGCTCGTCGGTCGGACTCGCGATGCGCATGGCCGGCCGCTCGTCTCCGACACCCCCACCCGATGGGCGAGCCGCATCATCAGCTCCGCGCTCGTCGCGGGCTTCGTCGGCCTGATCGCGCTGGGGTCCGCCGTGGAGCCGCCGGCCCCCGCCGATGGGGCACCGACGATCGCCGTGCAGCAGATCGAGGAGCCGGATCCGACGACGGCAGCGCCGACGACGGAGGCCCCCACGACCGAGGCGCCGACCACGGCCGCTCCGACGACTGAAGCGCCCACGACTGCCGCGCCGACGACGGCTGCCCCGACCACCGCGGCTCCCACGACGGAGTCCCCGGGGGCCGGCACGGCGCTCGCCGTGCTCGCGGGGCTCGAGGAGAAGGGACGTGCACCGAAGACCGGCTACGACCGGGAGCTGTTCCACTGGCGCGACGACGTGGACCGCAACGGCTGCGACACCCGCAACGACGTGCTGCGGCGCGACCTCACGGCGATCACCCTCAAGGCCGGGACCGACGGCTGCGTCGTGCTCACCGGCACCCTCGACGACCCCTACGGCGGCGAGGAGATCGCCTTCGACCGCAGCGACTCCGAGGTCGACATCGACCACGTCGTCGCTCTCTCCGACGCCTGGCAGTCCGGTGCCGCGAGCTGGGACGACGACACCCGCCGGGCCTTCGCGAACGACCCGCTGAACCTGCTCGCGGTGGACGCGGGCCTGAACCGGCAGAAGGGCGACGGCGACGCCGCCACCTGGCTGCCGCCCGCGAAGGACTTCCGCTGCGAGTACGTGGCACGGCAGATCGCCGTGAAGGCCAAGTACGAGCTGTGGGTGAAGCCCGCCGAGGGCGACGCCATGGAGCGCGTGCTCGGGACCTGCGACGGCTTCGCCGCGGTCGAGGACGACGACCCGACGCCGGACCGCGGCGACGGCGACGTGGTGACGACCGCCCCCGAGGAGGCCGAGCCGGAACCGACGACGGAAACGCCCGAGAAGCAGCAGAGCTCCTCCGGTGGCTCGGTGTACTACAAGAACTGCACCGAGGTCCGAGAGGCCGGCGCGGATCCGATCCACCGCGGCGATCCCGGCTACGCCGAGCACCTCGACGGCGACGGTGACGGGGTGGGCTGCGAGTAGGGTCGCGGCAGAGCGCCGGCACCCATCAAGGAGGACCGCACGCTCACCCTCGACCTCACCGATCGCACCGCCTTCGTCAGCGGATCCACGCAGGGCATCGGCCTCGCGATCGTCCAGCGGCTCGCCGAGGCGGTCGACGCGCTCGTCGGCGATGGTGTCCCGCGCGAGCTCCTGGTCGCCGCACCCGGGGACGTCACCACCGAGGACGGCCTCGCCGCCGCGCTCGCGGAGGTGGGCGACGTCGACATCCTGGTCAACAACCTCGGGGTGTTCGGTGCGACGCCCGCGCTCGAGATCACCGACGCGGAGTGGCAGCGGTACTGGGAGGTCAACGTCCTCGCCGCGGTGCGCCTGATCCGGGCGACGCTGCCGCGCATGAAGGAGGCGGGCTGGGGCCGGGTCCTGAACATCGCGAGCGACTCCGCGATCGTCACCCCGGCGGAGATGATCCACTACGGCGTCTCCAAGACGGCGCTGCTGGCCGTCTCCCGCGGCTTCGCGAAGGACGCCGCCGGCACCGGTGTCACCGTGAACTCCGTGATCGCCGGCCCCACCTACACCGAGGGCGTGCAGGACTTCGTCTACCAGCTCGTCGACACGTCCCTGCCGTGGGAGGAGGCGGAGGCCGAGTTCATGCGGCTGCACCGCCCGCAGTCCCTCGTGCAGCGCCTGATCCGCCCCGAGGAGATCGCGAACATGGTCGTCTACCTCAGCTTCCCGCTCGCCTCGGCGACGACCGGCGGGGCGCTGCGCGTCGACGGCGGGTACACGGACGCGATCCTGCCCTGAGCGGCTACGCTCGGCCGATGACGACCCCGCGACCGAGCCGTGCCGAGCAGGTCGACGCCGCGACCCCGGCGAGCCGCAACCGGGTCGTGGACCTGCTGCGGGCCGCCGCGATCACCGTGGTGGTGCTCGGGCACTGGACGATCATCGCGGTGGATGCCGACGGCGGCATCCTTCCCCACGGCGTGCTCGACATCGCGACCTGGACCCACCCGCTGACCTGGGTGTTCCAGGTGATGCCTATCTTCTTCCTGGTAGGCGGCTACTCCAACGCCCTGTCCTGGCGATCGGCCCGCCGGAAGGGCGTCGGCTACGGTCAGTGGCTGCGCACGCGCTTGCGCCGGCTCGGGATCCCGCTGATCCCGCTGCTCCTCGCATGGCAGGTGATCGGGATCGTGGCGGTCGCCGCCGATGCGCCATATGCAGTCGTGCAGCTCGCCTCGCAGATGGCGCTGATCCCCACCTGGTTCCTCGCCGCGTACGTCATGGTCATCCTCGTCGCGCCGCCGTGCCTGCTGCTGTGGGAGCGGTGGGGCTGGTGGTCGATCGTCGGCGGCATCGCGCTTGCCGGGGCGGTCGACGCGATCAGCATCGCCGCCGACCAGCCCCTGCTCGGCTTCCCGAACTACCTGCTGGTGTGGGCGGCGTTCCACCAGTTCGGCTACGCCTGGCTCGACGGTCGGCTCGACGGCCTCCGACGGCGGCTCCTGCTCGCGGCCATCGGGCTCGCGGGGCTGCTGCTGCTCGTGCTCGCGGGGCCGTACCCCGTCTCGATGATCACGTCCGCGGCCGACGACCTCTCCAACTCGAGCCCCACCCGCGTGACCATGGCATTCCTCGGGATGCTGCAGGCCGGACTCGTGCTGAGCCTCGAGAAGCCCCTCGAGGCGCTGCTGCGCCGGCCGCGCCTGTGGTTCGTCACCGTGCTCGTCAACCGTCGGATCATGACCTGGTTCCTGTGGCATCTCACCGCCATGGTCGCCCTCGCCCAGCTGCTGCTCGCCCTCGACGCGAGGGTGCTGCTGCCCGAGCCGGCGAGCGGCGCCTGGTGGGCGACGAGACCGCTGTGGGCCGCGGCGCTGCTCGTCCTCACCGGACTCGTGGTGCTGGTCATGGGTCGCTTCGAGGACCCCCGGGAGGATCCCCGCCCCGCTCCGGCCCCGTGGCGTCCCGTCCTCGCCGCCGTCACCGTCACCGCGGGCCTCGGCGTCGTCGCCTCGGTGGGAGTCGTGGGGGAGGGCGGCGTGACCGCCTGGCCGCTGCTGCCCGTCGCGGGGATGGTGCTGCTCGGCGTGGTGCGGCTGCGCCGGAGCTGACCCGTCCTGCACGCGACCCCCGCCCGGTGAAAGGATCGGTCGTCCCCGCGCCCGCCCGGCGTCGCCCTGCTCGACCAAGGATCCCGTCCCCCGATGGACCTCGTCTCCCTGCTCCCCGCCCTGTCTGTCGCCTCGTGGCTCCTCGTGGTCCTCGGCGCGCTCGTCGTCGGGCTGTCCAAGACCGCGCTGCCCGGCGGCGGCACGATCGCCGTGGGGCTGTTCGCCCTGGCCCTGCCTGCGAAGGAGTCGACGGCGGCGCTGCTGCTCCTGCTGATCGTCGGCGACTGGACGGCGCTGTACGCCTACCGCCGCGAGCCGGACGTCCGCACGCTGCTGCGGCTCATCCCGAGCGTGCTCGTGGGCCTCGTGGTCGGCACGATCTTCTTCTGGCTGGCCGGCGGGGACGTGGTCCGCACGACCATCGGCGTGATCCTGCTGGCCCTCGTCGCGGTGACGGTGATCCGACGCCGCCGCCCCGCCCCCGAGCGGCCCGAGGGGGAGGAGCACGTCGGCGCCGGCGTCACCGCGGCCCGTGCCGGCTACGGCCTGCTCGGCGGGTTCACGACGATGGTCGCGAACGCGGGCGGCCCGGTCATGTCGATGTACTTCTACGCGATGCGGATGCCGGTGCTGACCTTCCTCGGCACCTCCGCCTGGTTCTTCGCGGTCGTCAACATCCTCAAGCTGCCGTTCTCCGCGAGCCTCGGCCTGCTCTCCTCCTCGACGCTCGTCATGGACCTGATGCTGGTGCCGGTCGTGCTGATCGGCGCCTTCCTCGGCACCCGGATCGCGCGGCGCATCCCGCAGAAGGCCTTCGAGTCGGTCGTCCTGGTCCTGACGGTCGTCTCAGCGCTCGCCCTGCTGATCCTCTGACCGGCCGACGGCGCTCGCCCAGTCCCCGATCCCGCGGATGACGTCGAGCAGCTCGGGCGGGTCGATGA
This sequence comes from Brachybacterium rhamnosum, assembly GCF_039526185.1. NCBI lineage: Bacteria > Bacillati > Actinomycetota > Actinomycetes > Micrococcales > Dermabacteraceae > Brachybacterium > Brachybacterium rhamnosum. Next base: position 515,741 of record NZ_BAAAIS010000002.1, on the reverse strand, counting down.
CCTCGATCGGCTCCCCGAGCACGGCGAGGCGCATGGCGACCCACTGCATGTCGTCGGCCCCGGCGCGGAGGATGCAGGCGTCCGGCCCGTCGGCCTCGAGGGTCGCGGTCCGGCCGGGGATCCGCTCGGCGACTTGGGCGAGCGGGCAGAGGATCCGGACGACGGCGCCCGTCGGGTACGGGCCGTGGGTGACGGCGCCGCGCACGGTCGCCTCGATGTCCGGGGTCTCGCGTCGCGCGAAGGTCAGCGTGGAGGCGTGCACGGCGTGCATCCGGTCCAGCCGGAAGGTGCGCCAGTCCTCCCGCTCGAGGTCCCACGCGAAGAGGTACCAGCGGCGCTCGAAGGAGAGGATCCGGTACGGCTCGAGGCGGCGCTCGGCGCGGTAGCCGTCCGCCCGCTCGTGGTCCACGCGCACCCGCACCCCGTCGCGCACCGCGCCGGCGAGGGTCATGAGCACCTCCGGTCGGGCCGACGGGCTGGGTCCCGTGAGGACCTGCATGGCGGCGGTGAGCGCCGAGATCTGGGAGCGGACCTGCGGCGGAAGGATCCGGTCCAGCGAGGTGAGGGCGCGCAGGGCGTCCTCGTCGAGGCCGTCGATCCCGGAGCTCGCCGTGAGCCGCAGCCCCACCGCCACGGCGACCGCCTCGTCCGGCCCCAGCAGCAGCGGCGGCAGCGCCTGGCCCGCACCCAGCTGGTAGCCGCCGCCGTGCCCCGCGGAGGTCAGCACGGGATAGCCCAGCTCGCGCAGCCGGTCCACGTCCCGCCGCACGGTGCGCACGGTGACCGCGAGCTCGTCGGCGAGCTCGGGCCCGGTCCACACCGTCCGGGACTGCAGCAGCGCCAGCAGCCGCAGGGCACGCCGCGTCACCTCGCTCATGGGGACAGTGTGCCCCGCTCTGCGGACAGGAACTGTCCTCCGAGGCGCCGACGACGGCACGACCACCGAGACCCGCGGTGCGGACCCTCGCCCGAGCCGGGCCCCGCCCCCGTCACCACGATCGCCTGGCGGCTCGGGCACGTGATCGTCGGCATCCTCGCCGACCGCAGCGCGAACCAACGTGGCGGGGACGCCGACGCGCACATCCACCGCGCCCGAGCCCCCACATGCGCCGCGCCCGCACCCCCGGGGAGGGGATGCGGGCGCGGTGTTCTGCGAGGGGCCGACGACTCATGCCTCGGCGTCCGGGTCCTGCTGCGAACCGGGAGCGGCGAGGATTCCGTACACGTCCCGCTTGGCGGTCGCGAGCAGCGCGGCCACGCGGGTCAGCTGCACGGCGTCCGCGGAGCGGCCCGCCTCGCGGACGGCGCCCGCGAGGTCGTGCAGCGCCATGCGAACGTCGGGGATCTGCTGGTCGGCATCGCCGTCGGGCGAGGCGAAGGGGTCGCTCCAGCCCTCGCGCTGCTCCGCGACGTGCGCGGCGCCCGCCTCGGTGAGGCTCGCGAGCTTGCGGCCGGACTCCTTCGCGGTCTCGACCAGCCCCTCGTCCTCGAGCTGGGAGAGGGTCGGGTAGATCGCGCCGGGGCTCGGGGTCCACCGGCCGCTGGTGCGATCGGAGATGGTCTGCATCAGCTGGTAGCCGTGCATCGGCTCCTCGGCGAGGAGCAGCAGGACGGCGGTGCGGACGTCGCCGCGGGGGCGCCGTCCGCGGCCGTGGGGACCGCGCGGGCCACGGGGGCCGCGGGGGTTGAAGCCCTCGCCGGGGCCGAACTCCCCGCGACCCTCGCGGCCGGGCCCGCCGCCGCGACGACCGCGCGGGTCGCCGTCCTCGGGTCGGTAGCGGCGCTCGCCGCGGAAGCCCTCGCGGAGGTCGTCGGGGGAATGGTGGTGGTGATGATCGTGATGATGCTGTCGCATGGGGGAACTCCTCTGTCGGGTCCGGGGTGCCGCGCACCGTGTGTGTCGCGACAGCATCACGATATATCGTTCACGAGGAGAGAGTCAAGGGCTCCGTGGGTCACGACGACGGGACGGTCGCCGCGCCGGGGCGCGACGGCCGTCCCGTCGGGAAATGTGTGGGGCTCAGGCGCCGTCGCCCACGGCGATCGCCTCGGCCTCCTCCTCGGCCTCGAGGTGCAGGGGCTCGTGGCCCACCGCAGCGAGGTGACGTCGACCGATGACGAGCATCGCGATCGAGAGCACGAGGGTCAGTGCGGCCAGCAGGTAGGGCGTGCCGGCGGAGGTCGCGGCGGCGAGCGGACCGGCCACGGCCGGCGCGATCGCACCGCCCAGGAAGCGCACACCCGAGTACGCGGAGCTCGCGACGCCGCGCGGCAGGTCGGTCGCCTCCATGACCGTCTCGGTGAGGGCGGTGTTCATGATGCCCAGCAGCAGCCCGCCCACGATGATGAGCACGACGATCCCGGTCATCGAGGTGTGCAGGAAGAACAGGCCCACCATGAGCACCGCGATCAGCGCGAGGGTGGTCAGCAGGGTCGGGATGAGACCGATCCTCCGGGTCAGCACCGGCGCGACGAACACCGAGGTGATCGCGAGGCACACGCCCCAGCCGAAGAACACGCCGCCGATCCCCATGGCCCCGAACTCCGTGCCCCGCGCGGCCGCCGCGGCCTCGAGCGGGAAGGGCGAGTAGGCGAGCAGGGTGAAGAAGGCGAAGTTGTAGAACACCGCCGTCAGGGCGAGGGTGCGCAGCGCGGGGTGGCGCAGGGCGCGCAGCGCGGCGAGCGGGGAGACGTGCGACGGCCGCGGCTCACGGCGCAGCAGCACGAGGATCGCGACGAGGCCGATCGCCATGAGCACGGCGGTGCCGATGAACGGGGCGCGCCAGGAGATCGAGCCGAGCAGACCGCCCAGCAGGGGGCCGAGCGCCATGCCGATCCCGAGGGCGGTCTCGTAGAGGATGATCGCGCCGCCCGAGGGTCCCGCGGTCGCGCCGACGATCGCCGCGAGCGCGGTGGAGATGAACAGGGCGTTGCCGAGGCCCCAGCCGGCGCGCAGGCCGATGATCTCGTTGACCGAGCCGGAGGTCGAGGCGAGGGCCGCGAAGACGACGACGAGGGCGAGCCCGATCAGCAGCGTGGTCCGCACGCCGACCCGGGAGGCGAACCAGCTCGTGAAGAACATGGCGATCGCGGTGATGAACAGGTAACTCGTGAACAGCAGCATCGCCTGCGAGGGCGTCGCGTCGAGCTGGGCGCTGATGGCGGGGAGGATCGGGTCGACGAGGCCGATCCCCATGAAGGAGACGGTCGCGGCGAAGGCGATCGCCCAGACCGCGCGGGGCTGGTGGAAGGCGTCGCGCAGGGTCGGCGCGGTGCTCGTGGTGGATGCCGTGGGGGCGGCGGTGGTCGCACTCATGCAGGGGGTCTTCTTTCGCGGTGCGGGTGGTGGGAGGAGGGGGTCAGGAGTCGTGCGTCTCCACGAGGGCGGCGAGCACGCCGGCGGCGCGGGAGAGGGCGTCGAGGTCGGCCTCGGGGAGCGCGTCCAGGAGCGGGCCGACGTGCTCGGCCATCTGGCCGCGCCAGACGGCGAGCTGCTCGTCCCCGGCCGCGGTGAGGCTCACCAGCCAGGAGCGGGAGTCGGTGGGGTCCGTCGCGCGGTCCACGAACCCCTCGTCCTCGAGCCGCTGGATCACGGCGGTCGCGGTGGAGCGCGAGACGTTCTCGCGCTCGGCGATCTCGCTGAGCCGCAGCGGGCCGCGGCGCTGGATCGTCGCGAGCACGCGCCAGGAGACGGAGGAGACGCCCACCTTCGCCGAGCGGGCGGCCATCCGGGCGAACTGGCTGCACAGGAGCGTCAGCTGCTGGGGGAGGTCGTCGCGGGGGATCGGGGTGGAGGGGCTCACGAGCAGCCACGATAGTTCGCAATGCGAATCAAAACAAGTTCGGATCACGAACTATCGCCGACCGCACACGACCGAGCCCCGCCCTCCCTGGGGGAGGACGGGGCTCGGGTCGGTCGGGTCAGGGGGTCACTGGCCGGCGGCCCGCAGCACCCGGGCGTCGCGCTGGGCGATGAGCGCGAGCTCGACCGCCTTGAAGGCGTGCGCCTGGGTCATGGCCTTCTCCGTCCCGTTCAGCACGTCGAGCACGAGCTCCCCGAAGAAGGGGTAGCCCACCTTCCCGTGCGCCTCGATCCGCTGCTCGCCCTCGCCGTTCACGAGGATGACCTGGTCCGGGCCGTTGTCCGTCGTCACGTCGATGTACTTGCGCAGCTCGAGGTAGCCCTCGGTGCCCACCACGAAGGTGCGGCCGTCGCCCCAGGTGCGCAGGCCGTCCGGCGTGAACCAGTCCACCCGCACCGCTCCCGAGGCGCCGGAGGAGAGCGCGATGTGCGCCTCGCCGAAGTCGTCGAGCTCGGGGTGCTCGGGATGCGCGAAGTTGCCGATCGCGCTCGAGAGCACCTCGGCGTCGTCGGACCCGGTGAAGGTGAGCATCTGCTCGAAGTTGTGCGAGCCGATGTCCGTGAGGATGCCGCCGTAGCGCGCCCGCTCGTAGAACCAGTCGGGGCGGCTCGCCGGATCGCCCAGGCGGTGCGGGCCCATGCCCTGCACCTGCACGACCTCGCCGAGGGCGCCCTGCTGGATCAGCTGCGTGGCGAGCACCGCGGACTCCACGTGGATCCGCTCGGAGTAGTACACGGCGTACTTGCGGCCCGTGCGCTCCACGGCCGCCTTCGCCTCGGCGAGCTGCTCGAGGCTGATCAGCGGCGTCTTGTCCGTGAAGTAGTCCTTGCCGGCCTCCATGACGCGGATGCCGAGCGCGGCGCGGTCACCGGGGACCGCCGCGGCCGCGACCAGGCGCACCGCGGGATCCTCGAGGACCTCCTCCTCGCTGCGGGCGACCCTCACGCCCGGGAACTGCTCGGCGAAGGCCGCGAGGCGCTCCGGCTGTGGGTCGTACACCCACTTCAGCGTGCCGCCGGCGCCGATCAGGCCCTGCGTCATGCCGCCGATGTGGCCGTGGTCCAGGTGCATCGCGGCGAACACGAACTCCCCGGGCTCCACGACCGGCTTCGGCATCGCGGCGGGGGCGTAGTTGGCGCCTTCGGAGGCAGGCATCGACAGTCCTTTCGGTCGAGATGGGGGGCAGGGACAGTCTGTGGGCTCAGGAAGAGGCCGGGGCAGGGGTGCCGCGGGTTGCCAGCGGCACCGCCGCCGGGCGCTCCACGGTGCTCACGATCTCGACGCGGGAGCCCGACGCGGCCGCCTCGAGCACCCCGTTCATCACCTCGAGCACGTGCTGCCCGAGCGCACCGGAGGCCCGCAGCCCCGCGCCGCGCTCGGCCATGTCCTGCAGGCCGATGCCGCGGGATGCCTCCGGGTAGCCGGCGCTGACGGGCAGCGTCTCCCAGCCCTCGCCGCCCAGGCGGTGCAGCTCGACGTCCCCGTCGAAGCGGTTGGGGTCCGGCACCGCGAGCGTGCCCTCGCTGCCGTGCACCTCGATCGGGTGGATCGTCGTCGCGACCGCGTCGAAGCTCATGACGAGCGTGGACAGCGCCCCGGACTCGTGCACGAGCACCCCGGTGACGTGCGTGTCCGTGGTGACGGGGATCGACTCCCCGGCGCGGGAACCGGAGCCGATCGTGCGCTCGGAGCGGGTGCGGCTGCTCGCCCCGATCACCGAGGCGACCGGGCCCAGGAGGGTCACGAGGGCATGGATGTAGTACGGGCCCATGTCCAGCAGCGGGCCGCCGCCGGGCACGTAGTAGAAGTCCGGCGCCGGGTGCCAGCGCTCGTGGCCCGGGGTCAGCATCGTCGCGGTCGCCGCGATGGGGGTGCCGATGAGGCCCTCGTCGATCGCGGCGCGCGCCGTCTGCGTGCCCGTGCCGAGCACCGTGTCCGGGGCGGAGCCCGTGAGCACGCCGGCCACCGCGGCGGCCTCGAGCACGGCGGCGCCGTCGGCCGTGGCGACCGCGAAGGGCTTCTCCGAGTAGACGTTCTTGCCGGCCGCGATCGCGCGCCGGTCGATCTCCGCATGGGCGGCGGGGATCGTGAGGTTCAGGACCGTCTCGACCTCCGGGTCGGCGAGCAGCTCGTCCACGCTCAGGGCGCGCACGCCCTCGTGGGCGGCGGCGACCGTGCGGGCCCGCTCGAGGTCGATGTCCGCGACGGCGACGAGCTCGACGTCGGGCAGGGAGGGGAACGTGGCGAGGTACTGCGCGGAGATGTTCCCGCAGCCGATCATGCCGACCTTCATCGGGTGGTCTCCTTCTCGGTGGTGCGGGCGGCCCAGAGCAGGCCCCGCTCGATGATCGTGCGGACGTTCGGGTCCTCGAGCACCTCGACCCGGTGGCCGGGCGTCGAGACGAAGATGCGGCCCTCGCCCCACTGCCGCGTCCAGATCGCGGGGGAGGTCACCTCGCGGTGCCACGGGTCCCACTCGCGTACCTTCTGCGTGGTCGTCGCGAGCACATCGATGTAGGAGTCCGCGAGCACCCAGTACTGCTCGGTGACGAGGTCGAAGTCGGAGATGCCCTGGGTGATGGGGTGATCGGCGGCCTCGGGGAGCATGGTCACCGTGTAGGGGACGTAGTTGTCCGCCTGCTCGCCCCGGCGCTCGTCCGGGTGCTTGCCCGGGTGGCAGCCGAACTGGCCGCCGATGAGCGTGAGGTAGTCCGACTCGTTGCGGTAGGAGTCCGCGATGCCGCCGTGCCAGCCGGCGAGGCCGGTGCCCGCCTCGACGGCGGCGCGCAGCCCCTCGAACGGGGGACGCTCGATCGTGGACATGGTCATGCACTGGACCACGAGGTCCACGGTCGCCATGTATGCGGCGTCCGCGTAGACCGCGGGGGACTCCTCGATCCGCACGTGGAAGCCGTGCTCCTCGAGGAAGGGGATGAAGAGGTCCGTCGCCTCGACGGGCTGGTGCCCGTCCCAGCCGCCGCGCACGACGAGGGCCTCGCGGGTGGGGGTGGTGGTCATCGGTCCTGCTCCTGCTCGGTGGGGGAGACGGCGGTCCAGCGGGAGCCGTCGTCATGGCTGGCCTCGACGGCGGCGAGCACGCGCTGGACGTGCAGGGCGTCGTCGAAGGAGGGGGAGGGGTCGGTGCCCTCGCCGATCGCGCGCACGAGGTCCACGACCTCGTGGGTGAAGGTGTGCTCGTAGCCCAGGCCGTGACCGGTGGGCCACCAGGCCGCGGCGTAGGGGTGCTCGGGCTCCGTGGTGAACACCCGGGTGAAGCCCTGGCGACCGGCGGGGGCGGTCGCGTCGTAGATCTCGAGCTCGTTCATGCGCTCGAAGTCGAAGGCGACGGAGCCCGAGGACCCGTTGATCTCGACGCGCATCGCGTTCTTGCGGCCCTGCGCCATGCGGGTCGCCTCGAAGGAGCCGAGCACGCCGCCGGCGAGGCGCGCGGAGAACAGCGCGGTGTCGTCGACCGTGACCTGCTGGCGCTCGCCGGAGACGTCGCCCTTGCCGCCGAGGCCCTGCATGTCCCCGGCCGCGGGCCGCGTGGGGACGACCGTCGCGAGGGTGCCGGAGACCGCCTCGATCGGGGTGCCGGTGATCCACTGGACGAGGTCGACGACGTGCGCGCCGATGTCGCCGAGCGCGCCGGAGCCGGCCTTCTCCCTGTCCAGGCGCCAGGTCATGGGGGCGTCGGCGTCCGCGAGCCAGTCCTGCAGGTACTGCGCGCGGACCTGCCGGATCTCGCCCACGAAGCCCTCCTCGACGAGCCGGCGGCCGTAGGCGAGGGCCGGGGTGCGGCGGTAGCTGAAGCCGCAGATCGAGCGGATCCCGCGGGCCGCGGCCTCGCGGGCCGCGGCGGCCATCTCCTCCGCCTCGGCGACGGAGTTCGCGAGCGGCTTCTCGCACAGCACGTGCTTGCCGGCGGCCAGCGCCGCGAGGGTGATCTCGCGGTGCGTGTCACCGGGGGTGCAGATGTCGACGACGTCGATCTCCGGGTCCTCGACCACGTCCTGCCAGCGGGTCGTGGTGCCGGCGAAGCCGTAGCGCTCGGCGGCCGCGGCGAGGGTCTCGGGGTTGCGGCCGGCGAGGGTGCGCAGCTCCGGCGTGAGCGGGAGGTCGAAGAAGCGGTGCGCGGTGCGCCAGGCGTGGGAGTGGGCGGCGCCCATGAAGCCGTGGCCGATGAGGCCGACGCGCAGCGGGCGGGGTGTCTGAGTGGTCACGGCAGGGGTCACGGCTCCTCGGTGAGCGGACAATGGCGGTGAGGGGAGTGCGGCCGCGCGGGGCGCCGACCACTGGTTAACATCTCGAACTTATCATGGTCGCGCAGGTCAGGGAACAGAAAGACGGGGGGAGCCGTCGTCGCGGCTCCCCCCGTCCCCGGGTGGGGATGAGGTCAGAGGATGCCGCCGAGGAGACCGCCGACGAGGCCGGTGACGCAGGGACGGAGGGGTTCCGTCGCTCGCCACCACCCTCACCGTCGGCCGGCCGACGGTGACCCGCCGGTCACCGGCCGTGACCCCTTCGTGACCACCTCGACCGTCGGCCGGGTGACCGTTGACCCCGCCGATCACTTGCCGGACCCGGCGGTCATGCCGCTCACCAGATAGCGCCGGCCCACGATGTAGAGCAGCACGATCGGGATCGAGGAGAGCACCACCGCGGCCATGACGACCGGGACATTCGTCGCGTACTCGCCCTGGAAGCTCCACAGCGCGAGCGGCAGCGTGCGCATGTCCGGGCTCTGCGTGAGGATCAGCGGGAACAGGAAGCCGTTCCACGACATGAGCGCCTGGTAGACGGCGACCGTGACGAGCGCGGGGCGCACTATCGGGAAGGCCAGGCGCCACATCTTCTGCCACTCGGTGCAGCCGTCGATGTCCATCGCCTCGAACAGCTCCCCGGGCACGTCCCGCAGGGCGTTGGAGATGATGAGGATGCTCAGCGGCAGGCCGAACGCGATGCCCGGCAGCATGAGCGCCGCGAGCGAGTCGTACATGTGCATGCGGATGATCACCAGGTAGATCGGCACGATCGTGGCCTGCACGGGGATCGCGAGGCCCAGCAGGAACAGGCTCCGCACCGGGCGGAACAGCCGGTGCCGGCTGCGCACCGTCGCGTACGAGGCCATGAAGGCCATGAGCACGAGCGGCACCACGGTCCCGAGCGCGACGAGCACGCTGTTGAGCAGGTAGGTCGTGAAGTCCGCCTCGAGCACGGCGGTGAAGTTCTCGAACGCGAGCTGCGGGGAGGGCAGCACCGGGTTCGAGCCGAAGTACGTGCTGATCGACTTCAGGCTCGTGATCGCCACGAAGTAGAGGGGCAGGAGCACGGCCAGCAGCCACAGCCACCCGAAGGTGCCGCCGATCCAGTTGCGCTTCATGTCAGGCTCCTTCCGTCTGGCTCGCGGAGGCGTCCTTGCCGCCGAGCCGCTGCACCCCGAGGGCGAGCCCCAGGCCGAGCACCACGAGGATCACCGCGAGGGCGCTCGCGACGCCCATCTCGTTCCCGCGGAAGCCCGTGAGGTACATGTCCAGCGGCAGGATCCGGGTGGAGACGCCGGGACCGCCCTGGGTGAGCACGAAGATGATGTCGAAGTAGGTCAGGGCGCCCACGACCATGAGCGTCGAGCTCGTGATGAGCGTGTACTTCAGCTGCGGCAGCGTGATCGAGAAGAACTGGCGCACGCGGCCCGCGCCGTCGATCTGCGCCGCCTCGTACATGCTCTGCGGGATCTGCCGCACGGCGCCCTGGTAGATGAGCGTGTGGAAGGGGATGAACTGCCACGCGATGATCACGAGCAGCACGATCCACACGAGGGTCGAGTCGCCCAGCCAGTTCTGCTTGAGGAAGGGCAGGCCCAGCCCGCTCGCGAGCCCGAAGTTCGGGTCCATGAGGGACTTGAAGGTGATCGCGATCGCCGAGGAGGAAAGCAGCAGCGGCAGGAAGTAGAGCACCGCGAGCACGCCGCGGTACCGCTGCTGCCCCGCCAGGAAGGTCCCCAGCAGGATGCTGAGCGGGGTCTGCAGGGTCCAGGTCGCGACGATCATGAGCAGCACCAGCAGCAGGCCGTGCCAGGTGGTCTCGCGGGAGAGCGCCTCGGTCCAGCTCGTCAGGCCCGTGAACTCGATCGCGCCGATTCCGTTCCACGAGGTGAAGGACAGGGCGACCACGCCGAGCAGCGGCAGGATCGCGAAGACGAGGAAGAAGAGCAGCGCCGGGGCGGCGAAGAGCAGGTGCGAGAGCCGCAGGCGCTCGCGGTGCGGGGAGGCGGGGGTCGTCGTCACCTCAGCCCTCCAGGGTCGCGTTCATCGCCTCGGCGAACTGCTCCGGCGTGGCCTTGCCGAGGAACAGCTGCTCGGTGTTGACCAGCAGCTGCTCCGCCGCGGTGGGCTGCAGCGCCTGGTCCCAGGACTGCGTGAAGGAGGGGGCGTCCTGCAGCGAGGTGTAGACCCACTGCAGGTACTCGGCGTCGTCGCTCGCGGCGAGGGCGTCCTCCTGCCCGGTGACGACGGGGGCGGAGCCGGAGGCCACGAAGTCGGCGGCGACGTCGTCCGTCATCATCCCCTCGAGGAAGTAGGCCTTCGCGACGGTCTTCTCCTCCTCGGAGGCGACCGCGGAGAGCGAGACGTAGTTGCAGGGGTTGCCCACGAGGTTCGCGAGCTCGCCCTTGCCGCCGTCGATCGTGGGGAAGGGGCCGAAGCCGAGACGGCCGTCCTGGACGAAGCTGCCGCCGCCGGACTTCATGCCGCCGAAGGTCCAGCCGCCGTGGAGCATGAGCGCGGCCTTGTCCGACCACAGCAGCGCCTGGTCGGTGTTGGAGTCCGCGGCCATGGACTCGAAGCCCTCGGCGAAGGCCTTGACCTCGAGCAGCTCGGTGACCTTGTTCCCCATCTCGATGACGGCCGGGTCGAGCCAGGCGTCCTTCTCGCCGGCGGCGATGCGCGCGAAGACCTCGGGGCCGCCGATGCGGTCCAGGAGGTACTCGAGCCACATCATCGAGGTCCAGCGGGACTGGCCGGCGAGCGAGATCGGGGCGACGCCCTTCGTGTTCGCCTTGTCGATCACGTCGAGCAGGGCGTCCCAAGTCTCCGGCGCCTCCGCGCCGATCGACTCGAGCACCGTCTTGTTGTGGAACATGATGATCGGCTGCGTCGCGCCGATGGGGAGCGCATAGATCTTGTCGTCGACGGTCGCGGCGCCCCACACGGAGTCGATGAAGCGCTTCTGGAAGTCGGCGTTCTCCTCGAGCCAGGGGGTGAGGTCGTCGACCTGCTCCTCCTGGGCGTAGGTGCGCAGGCCGCCGCCGCCCCAGCCGTAGATGATCGTGGGCGCCTCGCCCGCGCCGATGGCCGTGCGGATCTTCTGCTTGTAGGCGTCGTTCTGGAAGAACGTGACCTCGAGGCTGCCCTTGCCGAGCTCGTTGAAGGCGTCGATCGAGTCCTGGTAGATCGTCTCGTTCGGCTGGCCGGAGAGCTGCCAGATCGAGGCGGAGTCGCCGCCGCCCGCGGAGCCGCCGGGGCCGGAGGTGCCGCACGCCGCGAGGGTCAGGGCGGCGGCGCCGGCGGTGCCGCCGAGGAGGGAACGTCGGGTGAAGGAAAAGTTTCTCATGACCTGCTCCTGGATGTCATCGTTGACGGGTGGTCGAGCGTGGCGGTGCACGCGGGGGAACAGCGGTAAGTAAGGGAAAATTACCAACGATCCGCAGTGCCGTCAACCGCGTGGTCCGTGTATCGATACGGTTGTGGCCTGGGGTGATGCGGGGATGGGGTGGACGCCGCCGAGGCCGCTCGATGGGCTAGCGCTTTCCCGCGGCGTTCGGCTGCGGGGTCTGGCGGGCCTAATGGCCCCGAGAGAAACTTTCTCTCGTATGCTTCGGGCAGGACCACGGACGGAGGGGTGATGGGACAGCGCACGGCAGGGACGGAGCCGGCACCGCGGAGGCGCGTGCGGCTCGAGGAGGTCGCGCGGCGCGCGGGGGTGTCCCTCGCGACCGCCTCGAAGGTCATGAACGGGCGCGCCGCGGTGAGCGCCGCGACGCGCGAGGCGGTCGCCGAGGCCGCGCAGGAGCTCGGCTACACGCCGCGCCGCCGGGCCGCACCGGAGGCGCCGCGCTCGGTCGCCGTGCACCTGCAGTCCGTGGACAGCCCCTACGTGATGGGCGTGCTCGCCGGCATCGCCCATGCCACGCGGCGGGCGGGCGTCGAGCTGCTGCTCAGCAGCTCCGAGGGGGAGGGGCTCGACCGGGCCTGGATGACCGAGGTCGCCGCGCGCGGCGCCGCCGGTCTCGTCGCCCTCGTCACCCCGATCGCGCCGCAGCACGCGCGCTGGAGCCGGAGCCTCTCGCTCCCGCTCGTCGCCGTGGACCCGATCGTCGAGGGGGAGCTCGCGCCGGGCGTCGTCTCCGTGACCTCGACGAACTGGGAGGGCGGCGCCTCCGCCGTGCACCACCTGCTGGAGCTCGGGCACCGCCGGATCGGCATGCTCGCCGGGCCCCGCGACTCGGTCCCCGCCCAGCAGCGGCTCGAGGGCTACGTGAGCGCGCTCGCGAAGGCGGGGCTGCCGGTCGACGAGGGGCTCGTCATCCACAGTCCGTTCCGCGAGGCCGACGGGCGGCGCGGCACGGCGACGCTGCTGGATCTCGCGGAACCGCCCACCGCGGTCTTCGGGGCCTCGGACGCCCTCGCCGTCGGCGCGCTGCGCGAGGCCCGCGCGCGCGGGATCGGCGTGCCCGAGGGGCTGAGCGTCGTCGGCTTCGACGACACGATGATCACCGGGTGGACGAGCCCGCAGCTCACCGCCGTGCGCCAGCCGCTGTTCGCCATGGGGCAGGTCGCCGTGGAGCGGCTGCTCGCCCTCGCCGCGGATCCGGGCGTGTTCTCGCACCCCTTCAAGCTCGAGACGCAGCTCGTGGCGCGCGAGTCGACGGGTCCGGCGCCACGATAGGCCGAAAGGTTTCGGGGCGGCTCTGTATCGTGACATCGTGCTGGTGCAGGTCGTGGGATGTTGACGACGGGTAGCGGTGGCCCTAGGGTGAATCGCATCGAAAGTAGAGAGAAACCTTTCTTCTGGTTCAGATCCGTGCGAAGGAGCCCCCCGTGATCGCTGCCCCCTGGAGGGACCCCTCGCTGAGCACCGCCGAGCGCGCGGAGGCGCTGCTCGCGGACCTCACGCCGGAGGAGAAGATCGCCCAGCTCGGCAGCTACTGGAAGCGCCCCGAGATCGGCGACGCCGAGGGCTTCGCGCCGATGCAGTCCACCTTCGACGAGGGCCGCGACCCCTTCGAGGCCGCCGCGCAGCACGGGCTCGGCCACCTCACCCGCGCCCTCGGCAGCGCCCCGCTCGACGCGCAGGCCGGGGTCGAGCAGCTCCGCGCCCTCCAGGCCGTCGTGATCGCCGGATCCCGCCAGGGCATCCCCGCGATCGCCCACGAGGAGTGCCTCACCGGGCTCATGGCCCACGGCGCGACCACCTATCCTGCCGCGATCGCCTGGGGCGCGAGCTTCGACCCCGAGCTGATCGGCGAGATGGCCGCGCGCATCGGCGCTGACATGCGCGGCCTCGGCACCCACATGGGCCTCTCCCCGGTGCTCGACGTCGTCCGCGACTACCGCTGGGGCCGCATCGAGGAGACCCTCGGCGAGGACCCCTACCTCGCCGGCATGCTCGCGACCGCCTACGTGCGCGGCCTCCAGGGGGAGGGCGTTGTCGCGACCCTCAAGCACTTCGCCGGCCACGCCGCCTCCCGCGCCGGCCGCAACCACGCCCCCGTCTCCATCGGCCGCCGGGAGCTGCACGAGATCGACCTCGTCCCCTTCGAGATGGCCGTGCGCCTCGGCGGCGCGGGCGCCGTCATGAACTCCTACGCGGACCTCGACGGCATCGCGCCCGCCGCGAGCCGCTGGCTGCTCACCGAGCTGCTCCGCGACACCTGGGGCTTCGAGGGGACCGTCGTCTCCGACTACTGGGCCGTGAACTTCCTGCAGTCCATGCACCGGGTCGCCGGGACCACCCGTGACGCCGCCGTCGCGACGCTCCGCGCCGGCATGGACGTCGAGCTGCCGGAGACCAGCACCTTCCCCGAGCTGCTCGACGCGATCGCCGCGGGCGAGCTCGAGCAGGAAGTGCTCGACACCGCCGTGCGGCGCGTGCTGCGCCAGAAGATCGCGCTCGGCCTCCTGGACCCGGGCCACGACCCGACCACCGCCGGCGAGGCGATCGACCTCGACCCGCCGGAGAGCCGGGCCCTCGCCCGCCGCATGGCCGAGGAGTCGGTCGTGCTGCTGCGCAACGAGGGCGGCCTCCCGCTCGCCCCCGGCGCCCGGATCGCCCTCCTCGGCCCCACCGGCCTCGAGGCGCGCAGCTTCCTGGGCTGCTACAGCTTCACCAACCACGTCCTCTCCCGGCTCGAGGACCACGGCACCTCCGTGCCCGTGCCCACCCTCGTCGAGGCCCTCGCCGCCGAGCTCCCCGGAGCGCAGGTCACCGCTCTGCCCGGCGTCGCGATCAACGACGAGGACACGAGCGGCATCCCGGCCGCCGTCGCCGCGGCGGAGGCGGCCGACGTCGCCGTGCTCGCCGTCGGTGATCTCGCCGGCCTCTTCGGCGCCGGCACCTCCGGCGAGGGCTGCGACGTCGCGGACCTCCGCCTGCCCGGGTCGCAGCACGCGCTCGTCGAGGCGGTCCTCGCGACCGGCACCCCCGTCGTCCTCGTGCTCGTCACCGGACGCCCCTACGCGCTCGGCGAGTACGCCGACCGCTGCGCCGCGATCGTGCAGGCCTTCATGCCCGGCGAGGAGGGCGGCGGTGCGATCGCCGGCGTGCTCTCCGGGCGCGTGAACCCCTCCGGTCGCCTCCCCCTCGGGATCCCCCGCGGCATGGGCGGCCAGCCCGGCACCTACCTCGCCCCCGTGCTCGCCTGGGTCAGCGAGGGGATCTCCAACATCGACCCGCAGCCGCTGTACCCCTTCGGCTTCGGCCTCGGCTACACCCGCTTCGCCTACTCCGACCTCACGCTCTCCGCCGAGGAGATCGCGGCCGACGGCGCCGTCGAGATCTCCGCGACGGTCACCAACACGGGGGACCGCGAGGGCCGCGAGGTCGTCCAGCTCTACCTCTCCGACCCCGTCGCGAGCGTGGTGCGCCCGCTCAAGCGGCTCGTCGGCTTCACGAAGATCGGACTCGCCGCCGGCGAGAGCGCCCGCGTGACCTTCACGCTCCACGCGGACTGCACCTCCTTCCTCGACGAGGGCTATCGGCGGATCGTCGAGCCCGGGGAGCTGCGCGTGCGCGTGGGCGCCTCGAGCGAGGACGCGACCCTCGAGGGCTCCTTCCGCATCGTCGGCCCCGTGCGCGAGGTGGGTGATGGTCCCCGCGAGCTCGTCACGCCCGTGGGCGTGGAGCGGGTCGTGCCGGCGGGGGCCTGAGGCTCAGGCGACGAAGCGCTCCTCGATCAGCGCCACGACGGGCGCCTCGGAGCGGGAGAGCGCGAGCAGGAGCAGGCTCCCGCACAGGAGCGGCACGAAGGCGCCCACGAGCACCGCCGAGCCGGCCGTGAGGATCCCGAGCGAGAGCAGGGCGAGGGTCGCGAGCGGCCGTGCGAGCAGGGTGTGCACCGCGAGGCGCAGCACGTCGACCGTGCGGAAGCGGAACCGCGCGAGGATCGTCAGGCCGCGAGCGAGCAGCAGGGCGAGGACGCCCGCCGCCGCGAGGAGCACCCCGCGCTGCACGGACGTCGCGGTGGAGGCGACGGTCGTGAGCGCTGCGAGCAGGACGAGGGCGGGGAGGCCGAGGCGGAGGCTGTCCGCCGTGCTCAGGCGGAGGCCCCGCAGGAGATCGGCGGCAGGGGCGAGGTCCCCGCCGGTGCTGCGCCGACTCCAGGCGTGGAGGGCCGCGGCGTGCGCGGGCAGCAGCGGCAGCGCGGCGAGGACGAGCAGGGTCGTGCCGAGCGGGCCGGCGGGCAGCAGCGACGAGGCGAGGAGCGCCGGCACCGCGGCGAGGACCAGGAGCACCTCGATGACGAGCGCCCGGTAGACGCCCTCCGTGATCACGGTGACGGCGGCGAGCGGCCGCCGCGGGCTGGGGGATGCGTCCGGATGCGTCATCGCTGCTCCTGGGTCGGGCCTGCTGGCGGCGACAGTCTGGCACCCGGGGGCGAAAAGTTTCGACCGTGACGGTCGCAATGTTGCGGGATCGTGACATTGTCGGACGGGCCGTTCCGCGCCTTCATGGCATGTCAGGTCGCGATCCTCGCTGGTCGCGGGCCTGTCGAGCGCGCCGAGGATCGATGCAGGTCGAGGAGTGTGAGGTCTTGACCACGCGGCAGGGGCGCACTAGCGTGACGGCAGCGCGAAACTTCTCGAAAGCATCAAAGCGCGATGCTCCCGCAGAGCAGCGGGTCGTCGGCATCGGGGCACTTCGCGGCAGTGGACCACCATCGGCCGTCACATCCCGTGCGGCTCCGCTCTCGACGAGGAGACACCATGGCAACGGCACATCCCTTCCCCCTCGGTCCCACCCGGCGAGGCTTCGTCGGCCTCACGGCGGCCGGCCTCGGCGCGCTGACCCTCGCCTCCTGCGGCACCGGCTCCGGCTCCGAGGAGAAGGTCGACGTGAGCACGCAGAACGTGGGCGCCATGGACGAGTACGCCGCGGACATGCAGTTCACGGCCACCGAGCCGATCCAGATCAGCATGCTCTGGACCGACTGGCCCGACGTCCCCGTCGAGAAGACCTGGCGGATCTTCGAGCACATCAAGGAGCTCACGAACGTCGAGCTGACCCTCACCCACATCCCCTTCAGCGACGCGATCGAGAAGCGCAGCCTGCTGATCAGCGCGGGCGACGCACCGACCCTGATCCCGCTCGTCTACACCGGCGAGGAGGCCGCCTTCGTCTCCTCCGGCGCCGTGGTGCCGATGAGCGACTACGTGGACAGGATGCCGAACTTCCAGAAGTACGTGAAGGAGTGGGACCTCGCGGAGATGGTCGAGAACCTCCGCCAGGCGGACGGCAAGTACTACATGACCCCCGGCCTCCAGGAGGTCTCGGTCCCCGTGTTCAGCCTCGTGCTGCGCAAGGACGTCTTCGAGGAGGTCGCCGGCTCCGTGCCGCAGACCTGGGACGAGGTGCGCGAGGCGCTCGTGCTCATCAAGGAGAAGCACCCCGACGCCGTCCCGCTCGCGGACGGCTTCGAGGGGCAGTCGATGCTCAACTACGCCGCCCACGCCTTCGGCACCAAGGCCGGGTGGGGCTTCGGTGACGGGGCGATCGACGGTGACGGGGACGACCTCGTCTACGCCGCGACCACCGAGCAGTACCGCCAGCTCGTCGACTTCTTCCGCGGCCTCGTCGCCGACGGCCTGCTCGACAAGGAGTCGTTCACCGCCTCGAACGACGGCAGCGGCGCGGCGAGCGTGAGCGAGAAGTTCGCCGCCGAGACCTGCTTCGCGGCCTCCGGCTCCTCCGGCACCGCCATCGAGTTCTCCCAGGCGCTCGAGGAGACCGTCGGCAAGGGCAACTTCGAGATCACCCTCGTCCCGCCGCCGGGCGGCCCGGCCGGCGACCACGTCGAGCCGCGCAACTTCTGGCACGGGTTCATGCTCAGCTCCGCGGTCACCGAGTCGGAGAACTTCCTCGCGACGCTGCAGTTCGTGGACTGGCTCTACTACAGCCCGCAGGCGCGCGAGATGCTCCGCTGGGGCGAGGAGGGCACCACCTACTCCAAGGCCGGCGACGGCACGATCACGCTCGAGGAGGGCTACTCGCTCGACGACTTCGGTATCAACAAGGGCGCCGGCGAGGACATCAAGATCGACCTCGGCTACTCGACCTTCCCGGCGGAGTCCACCGAGTCCCGGGCGCTCAAGGAGTCCTACAGCACCCCCGAGTTCGTCCAGTACGTCGACGACGTGCTCACCACGCGCACCCCGCGCGATCCGTTCCCGCCCGCCCCGCTCGACGAGGCCGAGCTCGAGCAAGCCTCCCTGCTCGCCACCCCGATCAAGGACGCCGTGGACACCGCGACCCTCCGCTTCATCATGGGGGAGCGGTCCATGGACGAGTGGGACGCGTACGTCTCCGAGCTCGAGGCCGCGGGGCTCAGCCAGTACATGGAGCTGCTCAACGGCGCGCGGGCCCGATTCGTCGAGGCGAACGGATGACCGTCGCCGAGCCGCGCACCGCGGCGCCCCGTCGGCGCAGCGGCGGGTGGAGGCGGGCCCTGCGACGCGACTGGCCGCTCTACGCGATGGCGGCGCTCCCGCTGCTGTTCCTGCTGGTCTTCCGCTACCTGCCCATGGCCGGGAACGTCATCGCCTTCCGACGCTTCCGCCCCGGCGGCAGCATCTTCGGCGACGAATGGGTCGGCATGCGCTACGTCGGCATGTTCATCCAGGACCCCGCCTTCTGGAAGGTCTTCGCGAACACCGCGATCATCGGCGGGACCACCCTCCTGGTCTGCTTCCCGCTGCCGATCATCCTGGCGCTCATGCTCAACGAGGTGCGGCGCCGGCACTTCAAGAAGATCGTGCAGTCGATCAGCTACCTGCCGCACTTCCTCTCCGTCGTCATCGTGGTCGGCATGGTCTACCAGCTGCTCTCGCTGCAGGGCACTGCGAACCAGATCGTCGAGGCCCTCGGCGGGGACCCGATCACCTTCCTGCAGCGACCCGAGTGGTTCCGCGTGATCTACGTGGTCTCCGAGGCGTGGCAGACGGTGGGCTGGGGGACGATCCTCTACCTCGCGGCGCTCACCGCCGTCGACGACGCCCTCTACGAGGCCGCACGGATCGACGGCGCGAACCGCTGGCAGCAGACCTGGCACGTGACCCTCCCGGGCATCCGGCCGACGATGGTGACGCTGCTGATCCTCAACATCGGCTCCTTCCTCAACGTCGGCTTCGAGAAGGTCCTGCTGCTCTACAACCCCATGACCTACTCGACCGCGGACGTCATCTCCACCTACCTGTACCGGGTGGGCCTGGTGTCCAACAACCTCAGCTATGCGGCGGCCATCGGCCTGTTCCAGGCGATCATCGGCTTCGTCATGGTCATGGCCGCGAACTTCATCTCGAGACGATTGGTGGGGACGAGCCTGTGGTGATCGAGGCGATGGCGCCCGAGGCGGCGCCCACGACGAGCCCGCGCAGCACGACGACCCGGATCCGGGACTCCCGGTCCTACCGGATCTTCAGCACGGTCAACATGATCGCGCTGCTCCTGCTGTGCGCGGTGATGCTCTATCCGTTCGTCATGCTGCTGGCGCAGTCCTTCAGCTCGGCGGGCGCGATCAGTGCGGGCAAGGTGAACCTCCTGCCCGTGGACCCGAACCTGGACACGTACCGGGCGGTCGCGAACAACGACACGTTCTGGCGCAGCTACGGCAACACCGTGCTGTACACGCTGATCGGCACCTCGATCGCGATGGTGCTGACCACGACCTACGCCTACGTGCTCTCCAAGAAGCACCTGCGGGGGCGCGGCCTGCTGATCGGCATCGCGGTGTTCACGATGTTCTTCAACGGCGGCATCGTGCCGAACTACGTGCTCATCTCCTCGCTCGGCATGAAGAACACGATGTGGGCGGTGATCCTGCCGCCGGCGCTCTCGGTGTTCAACCTGCTCGTCATGAAGGCGTTCTTCGAGAACCTGCCCACCGAGCTCGAGGAGGCCGCGCACATCGACGGCCTCGGCTGGTTCGGGATCTTCTTCCGGATCGTGCTGCCGCTGTCGAAGGCCGTCATCGCGACGATGGTGCTCTTCTACTCGGTGCAGTACTGGAACGACTGGTTCGCCGCGTTCCTGTACCTCGACCGGACGGACCTCTTCCCCGTGACGCTGTACCTGAGGAACCTCATCGCGGGCGCCTCCACGGCGGCCTCCGAGGGGGCCGCGGCCTCCGGCTCCGCGGTCGCGGACATCAACGCCAACATCCAGTCCGTGACGATGATCCTCATCCTCGTCCCGATCCTGTGCGTGTACCCCTTCGTGCAGCGGTACTTCGTCTCGGGCGTCATGCTCGGCTCGGTCAAGGGCTGAGCGGCCCACCACGCGGCACCCCCTCTGCAGCACCCTCATCACCGTCGAAGGAGACACCATGAGACGCCGTCAGATCCTCACCGCCGGAGCCGTCGCCACGACGCTCGCCGCCGCGACCCCCGCCGCGGCGCACGCGGAGCGGAAGCCCACGCCCCCGGGCCTCGCGAAGAAGGACACCCTCGCGTTCGCCGTGGGGGACGTCCTCGAGATCGGCTGCGCCGTCGCCGGCGGCGGGCACCACCTCTCGCAGCCCTACCCCGACCCCTTCACCCACGACGAGCCCTACCGGAAGGTGCTCGCCGCCGAGTTCACCTCGCTCTCGGCGGAGAACCAGATGAAGTGGGACCATCTCCGCCCGGCGGAGGGCGTCTACGACTTCACCGATGCGGACGCCATCGCGGACTTCGCCGCCCAGAACGGCCATGTCATGCGCGGGCACACGCTGCTCTGGCACAACCAGAACCCGGCCTGGCTCGAGCAGGGCGACCACACGCCCGCGCAGCTGCGGGAGATCCTCCGGGACCACATCCAGACCGTCGTCGGCCGCTACGCCGGTCGCATGCAGCAGTGGGACGTCGCCAACGAGATCTTCGACGACTCCGCCGCGCTGCGCACCGAGGCCAACATCTGGATCCGCGAGCTGGGGCCGGGGATCATCGCCGACGCCTTCCGGTGGGCCCACGAGGCCGACCCCGAGGCGCAGCTGTTCCTCAACGACTACAACGTCGAGGGGATCAACCCCAAGTCCGACGCGTACCACGCGCTCGTCCAGGAGCTCCTCGCCGACGGCGTGCCCGTGCACGGGTTCTCCACCCAGGGGCACCTCTCGACCCGCTACGGCTTCCCGGACGACCTCGCCGCGAACCTCCGCCGCTTCGCGGACCTCGGCCTGCGGACCGCGATCACCGAGCTCGACGTGCGGATCGACCTGCCCGAGGGCGGCGAGCCGACGGCGGAGCAGCTGGCGACCCAGGCCGAGTACTACCGCCGCACGACCGAGGCGGTGCTGGCCGTCGAGGGCTGCGGCTCGCTCACCCTGTGGGGCGTCGTGGACCGGTACTCGTGGGTCCCCGTGACCTTCCCGGGGCAGGGGGCGGCGACCGTCCTGCGGGACGACCTCACACGCAAGCCCGCCTACGACGCCGTCCAGCACGCGCTCGCTGCGGCGAGCGGACGAGCGGGGCACCCCGCGCTGAGGGACTAGGACGCCCCGCTTCTCCTAGTAGCCTGAGCCGTCGGTGAGCCACGAGAGGGGAGTGCTGATGGCGCACAGCGCAGCGCGTCAGGACAAGGTGACGCTCAAGGACGTCGCGGAGCGGGCGGGGGTCTCCCTCGCCACCGCCTCCAAGGTGATGAACGGCCGCTCCGACGTGCGCGACTCGACCCGCCAGGAGGTCGCCGCGACCGCCGAGGCCCTCGGCTACCGCCCCCGCCGCCGCGAGGTCGAGCGGCGGCGCGCCGTGATGATCCACTTCGACACGCTCACGAGCCCCTACGCGCTGCAGGTGCTCGAAGGGGCGGAGCAGGCCGCCCGCCGGGCCGAGGTCGACATCATGGTCTCGAGCGCCGACGGCGGCGACGGTGCGGTCCCCGCGGGGCCCACCCGCGCCATGATGGCCGACCTCGCCTCCCGCGGCGTCGAGGGGCTCATCGCCGTGACCTCGCCGATCGGGCCGAAGCACGCCCGCTGGAGCAAGGACCTCTCCCTCCCGCTGATCGCGATCGACCCCGTGACCATCGAGCCGGACACCCGCGGCGTCGTCGCGATCTCGGCGACGAACTGGGAGGGCGGCAGCAGCGCCGTCCAGCACCTCCTCGAGCTCGGCCACCGCCGCATCGGGATCGTCGGCGGGCCGGAGGACTCCGTCCCCGCGCGTCAGCGCGTCCAGGGGTACCTCAGCGCCCTCGCCCAGGCCGGGATCGCCGTGGACCAGGAGCTCATCGAGCACGGCGACTTCGGCTACCGAGCCGGGCAGGACGGCGCCGACCGGCTGCTCGCGCTCGCCGAGCCGCCCACCGCGATCTTCGCCGTCGCGGACACCCTCGGCGTCGGCGTCATGCGCGCCGCACGCCAGCGCGGGCTCTCCGTCCCCGAGGACCTCAGCGTCGTCGGCTTCGACGACACGATGATCGCCCAGTGGACGCACCCCCAGCTCACCGCCGTGCGCCAGCCCCTGTTCCAGATGGGGCAGGTCGCGGTGGAGCGTCTGCTCGCGCTCTCCGCGGATCCCGGGCTGTTCGCCCATCCGTTCAAGCTCGAGACCCAGCTGGTCCAGCGGGAGTCGACGGCGCCGCGGCGCGCGTGATCAGCCCCGCAGCGTCCTCCGGTCCAGCAGCACGGGCTGGGGGCGGCGCTCGTGGAGCACGCGCGGCGGCTGCTCGACGAGGGCGCTGAGGGCGCGGCCCACGGCGGCGCCCGTCGCGCGGGGGGCGGCGCCGAGGGCGGCGAGCGGCGGCTCGTGGAGCTGGCAGGCCATCGAGTCGTCCCAGGAGACGATCGAGAGCGTGCCGGGCACGGCGATGCCGCGCAGCCGCGCCCGCTCGAGCGCGCCGAGGGCCATGGCGTCGTTGTCCGCGAGGAGCACGTCGGGCCCGTCGTCGGCCGCGGTGAGCAGGGCGTCGAGGGCGCGGGCGCCGCTGTCCCCGGTGTAGTCGCCCTCCGCGGTGCGCGGGGTCTCCCCGGCCGTGTCGCACCAGTCGAGGTAGGCGCCGCGGCGCAGGGCGGAGTGCACGAGCCCCTGCGGGCCGCCCAGGTGGGCGATCCGCTCGAGGCCGCGGGAGCGCAGGGCGTCGAGCACGCCCCGCATGACGGCGGCGTTGTCCACCGTCACCGAGGGCGCCTCGCCGTCCTGGACCACGTCCCCCTCGAGGACGTGGCCGAGTCCCAGCTCGGCGAGCAGCGCGGGCCGCGGGTCCTCGGGCACGAGGTCCCGCAGCACCACGGCCGCGACCGTGCCGCGCGCCGCCCAGTCGCGGTAGGCGGCCATCTCCTCCTCGCGGGAGGCGACGGCCCGGGTGAGCACCGTGTGGCCCGCTCCGGCGACCGCGTCCTCGATCCCCGCGAGGACCTGGTTGAAGTACTGCTCGGAGCGGGCCGACCAGATGTCCTCGGGGGCGATGAAGCCGAAGGTGCTCATGGGGCCATGGTGGCCCCTGCGAGCGGCTCCGTGCGACGCGAGCGCGCCACGAGCTCGCCCACGTGGCGCACGACGCGCTCCGCGAGGAACGCCTCCGGGTCCAGCTCCACGCCCTCCGGTGCGCTGACCTGCACGGTCACGGCCTCGCCGGGAAGCAGGTCGATCATCTGGCGATCCACCACGGCATCGGGGTGCACGCGGTCGGCGACGATCACGACGTCCCGCACGAGGGAGTGGGCGCTGAGGGTCAGGGCGACCCCGTCGCCGCGCCGCCGGGCGCTCACCGAGAGGGCGTCCGGGTCGAGCTGGAGGTCCTTGTCCTCCGCGAACCAGTGCAGCGCGCGCAGCACCTCGGTGCCCGGGACCTCGAGCTCGAGGACGAGAGCCTCGAGCGCCGGATCGCCGGGGGAGACGAGCGCCTCGGGCAGCGGGAGCAGGCCCGTGGAGCGCGGGGCGACCTCGGCCTCGAGCGCGGTGGAGGCGAGCACGGTGCCGTCCACGTCGATCCGGCGCAGCCGCAGGGTCCCCGCGAGGGTCCCCTCGGTGTCGTTGCCGATCGCCGGGACCGGCCCGCCCTCGCGCGGCTGCACGGTGAGCAGCACGGGCGCGTACAGGTCCCGCATGGCGTACCAGAGCAGCTTGCGGCGGCCGTCGCCGTCCACCGCGGCCCACGAGGTGACCGGCCAGCAGTCGTTGAGCTGCCAGATGATCGTGCCCCCGCAGTGGGGCCACAGGGCCCGGTAGTGCCCGATCCCCACCCGCAGCGCCCGTGCCTGGTTGAGCGCGGTCGTGAGGTGGAAGTCGACGAAGTCGACGGGGTCGGGGAAGTGCGGCCGGTAGCCGGCGACGAGCTTCCTCTGCCCGTCGATCGCCTTCTGGTGGGCGAGCATCGTGGGGGAGTCCGCGACGAGCGGCCGCTCGCTGATCGCCCGTTCGACGGTCGCCCAGGAGGCGGGGCCCTGGAAGCCGAACTCGGCGGCGAAGCGGGGGGAGGTGTCGCGGTAGTGGGTGTAGTCGTTGTCCTCGTCGCTCGCCCACACGACCCAGTTGTGCACGGTGCCGTGGTCGGGGTCGCGGGGCCGGTCGAGGGCGCCGCGCGAGTAGGGGCTCGAGGGCGTGTAGCTGCGGGTGGGGTCGAGCTCGGTGAGCACGGCCGGCAGGATCTCCGTGTAGTAGGCGTTCCCCCAGCCCGTGCCCTCGGGGAGCGTGTCCTTCCAGCCCCAGTGGTGGTAGCCCTCGACGTTCTCGTTCGAGCCGTTCCAGTGCACGAGCGAGGGATGCCAGGCGAGGCGCACGACGTTCTGCCGCGCCTCCGCCTCGATCTCGCCGCGCAGCGGCTGCTCCTCGCTGTAGGCGGCGCAGGCCATGGCGAAGTCCTGCCAGACCAGCACCCCGGCCTCGTCGCACAGGTCGTAGAGGAGGTCCGACTCGTAGAGCCCGCCGCCCCAGATCCGCAGCATGTTCATGCCGGCGTCGAAGGCGTCGGCGAGGCCGCGCGCGTAGTCGTCGCCGGTGAGGCGGGTGGGGAAGCAGTCGTCGGGGATCCAGTTGGCGCCCTTGACGAGCACGGGGCGGTCGTTGACGACCATCGTGAAGGAGGTGCCGACCTCGTCGGTGCGCTCGACGAAGCCCGCGGTGCGGAAGGCGACGCGGTGCTCGACGCGGTCGAGCTCGGCGCCGGCGGCGTCCTCGAGCACGACCAGCGCCGTGTACAGGGGCTGTTCGCCGTAGCCGCGGGGCCACCAGCGCTCGACCTCGTCGAGGTGCACGGCGATCGCGGGCCCCTGCTCCTCCGCGTCGACGGCGACCTCCGCGGTGCCGAGCACTGCGCCGTCGGGCCCGGCGACCTCGAGCCGCGCGGTGAGCGTTCCGCCGTCCGCGCCCTCGCGTTCGATCGGCACGGTGAGGGCGACCGTGCCGCCCGCACCCTCCGCGTCGGGCGTGACCTGCGGGCGCACCGCGTCCAGGCGCGCGCCCGTCCAGCTCTCGAGCCCGATCGGGCCGGCGATCCCGCTCGTGACGAGCACGGGCCCCCAGTCCCAGCCGAGGTTGCAGGCCATCTTGCGGATCGCGTTGTAGGGCAGCAGGTTGCCGATGTACGGCAGGTCCCCCTGCGCGGCGGCGTTCTCGCGGGCCGTGCGCAGCGGGGAGGCGAAGCGGATCTCGAGCACGTTCTCCCCGGCGCGCAGCAGCGGCCCCACGGCCCAGCGCCACGAGCGGTGCTGGTTCTGCACGGTCGCGACCTCGGCGCCGTTCAGCACGACCGTCGCGGCGGTGTCGAGGGAGGCGGCGACGAGGTCCGTGCGGCCCGCGGGCACCTCGTCGAGGGTGAAGGCGGTGCGGTAGAGCAGGTCGCACTCGCCGCTCCAGGCGAGCTCCGCCTCGTGGCGGTCCAGGTACGGGTCGGGGATGAGCCCGGCGTCCAGGAGGTCCGTGAGGAAGGTGCCGGGGACCGTCGCGGGCAGGTCCTGCACCGGGAAGGGCACGGGGCCGTCCACGACGGTCAGGGTCCAGCCGTCGTGGAGATCGGTGCGGGTCATGCGAGGTCCTCCTGGGGGGCGAGGTGGTCGGGCATCGGCACGCCGCGCCGACGGGCCTCCGCGAGGAAGCGCTGGTTGGTGCCGGGCTCGGGGGCCGCGGCGAGGAGCTTGCGGGTGAACTCCTGCTGCGGGTTGAGGATCACCTCGTCGGCGTCACCGCGCTCGACGACCTCCCCGCGGTACATCACGAGGATCTCGTCGGAGAAGTGGCGGGCGGTCGCGAGGTCGTGGGTGATGTAGAGCATCGCGAGCTCCTCCTCCCGCTGCAGGCGGGCGAGGAGGTTCAGCACGCCCAGGCGCACGGAGACGTCGAGCATCGAGACGGGCTCGTCGGCCACGAGGACCGTCGGCCCCGGGGCGAGGGCGCGGGCGATCGCGACGCGCTGGCGCTGGCCGCCGGAGAGCTCGTGCGGGCGGCGGGCCATGAAGGCGTCGTCCGCGGGGAGGTTCACGCGGTCCAGCAGCTCCTTCGCCGCCCCGGGCGCGGTGCGGGAGGTCGCCCGTCCGTGCACGATGAGCGGCCGCACGAGGTGGTGGCCGATCGAGTGGTACGGGTTGAGCGAGGCGAAGGGGTCCTGGAAGACCATCTGCACCTGGTGGCGGTAGTCCGCGAGGGCCTTCCCGCGGCGGCCGATCGGCTTCCCGTCCAGCAGCAGGCTGCCGGAGGTGGGCCGCTCGAGCTGCATGAGCAGCTTCGCGATCGTGGACTTGCCGGAGCCGGACTGGCCGACGAGCGCGACCGTGCGGCCGGGGCGCAGCTCGAAGGAGACGCCCTTGACGGCCCGCAGCTGCGAGAAGCGCAGGCCGCTGCGCAGGGTGTAGGTCTTGTCGAGGTCCTGGGCGGTGAGGGTGGTCATCGGGTGCCCTCCGTGGAGTAGCCGGCGCGGAGGAAGTCCCCGGCGTCGCCCGTGAGCGAGGGGAAGGATCCGAGCAGGCGGCGGGTGTAGGGGTGCTGCGGGGCGAAGTAGAGGTTCTCCGCGGTGTCGAGCTCGACGATCCGCCCGGCGCGCATGACGGCGATGCGGTCGGAGATCTCCAGCAGCATCGGCAGGTCGTGGGTGATGAAGACGACCGCGAAGCCGAGCTCGCTGCGCAGGCGCAGGATCTCCTGGAGGATCTCCCGCTGCACGACCACGTCGAGGGCCGTCGTCGGCTCGTCCATGATCATGAGGTCCGGGTCCAGGGCGAGCGCCATGGCGATCATGACGCGCTGGCGCATGCCGCCGGAGAGCTCGTGGGCGAAGGCGGTGATGCGGGAGGGGTCCACGCCCACGAGCCGCAGCAGCTCCTCGCTGCGGGCGCGGCGCGCGGCGGCGTCCATGCCCGGGCGGTGCGTGGTGAAGACGTCCTCGAGCTGCGCCTTGATGCTGATCACGGGGTTCAGGGAGTTCATCGCTCCCTGGAACACCATGGCGATGCGGGACCAGCGGAAGGCGCGCAGGGCCTCGCCCTCGAGGGCGAGCACGTCGACGTCCTCGCCGTCGCGGCCGTGGAAGGTCACGGAGCCGCCGGTGATGCGGGCGGGCGGGCGGTGCAGCTGGTTCAGGCCGTAGGCGAGGGTCGTCTTGCCGCAGCCGGACTCCCCGGCGAGGCCGAGGATCTCGCCGCGGCGCAGCGTGAAGCTCGCGCCCTGGACGGCGTGCACGGGCGTCTCGACCTCGTAGACCACGTCGAGGCCCTCGACCGTGAGCACGGCCTCCTCGGAGACGGGGGAGTCGGCGCCGGCGCGGACCTCCTCGATGTCCGGGGCGATCTCCGCCTCGAGCGGGTTCGCGGGATCGGGGGTGGGGGTGCTCATGCCGCTGCCTCCTCCTTCTTCTCGGCCCGGCGCACGCGCCGCGCGTTGGCGGGCGCGCTGCGCAGCCGGGGGTTGATGATCGCGTCGATGGAGAAGTTGATGAGGGAGAGCCCGCAGCCCAGGGCTGCGATGAGGAAGCCCGGCGGGACGAACCACCACCAG
Organism: Brachybacterium rhamnosum; assembly: GCF_039526185.1. NCBI lineage: Bacteria > Bacillati > Actinomycetota > Actinomycetes > Micrococcales > Dermabacteraceae > Brachybacterium > Brachybacterium rhamnosum. The sequence continues at coordinate 488,203 of NZ_BAAAIS010000002.1, read as the reverse complement.
CCGCCCAACGTGAGCGCCTGCCCGTTCTGCGCGTAGAAGAGCATCGAGCCCCAGGTCTGGGTGCCGACGACGCCGAGGCCGATGAAGCTCAGGCCCGCCTCGCCGAGGATCGCGGAGATCAGCGCGAAGACGAAGCCGCTGGACATGACCGGCAGCAGGTTCGGCAGGATCTCCACGGAGATGATCCGCCAGGGCTTCTCCCCGGCGATCTTCGCGGCCTGCACGTAGTCGCGGTTGCGGATCGAGAGGGTCTGCGAGCGCAGCACGCGCGCCGAGGCGGCCCACGAGGTGATCGCGAGGACCACGGCGATCAGCAGCAGTCCGCGCTGCTCGACGTAGGAGCCGATGACGATCATCAGCGGCAGCCCGGGGAGGATCAGCACGACGTTCGTGAAGAGCGAGAAGCCCTCGTCGAGCCAGCCGCCGAGGTAGCCGCCGAGGATCCCGAAGAACGCGGAGAGGAACAGGGCGAGCACGGCGACGAGGACGCCCACGAGGAGCGAGCCGCGGGTCGCGTAGGCGAGCTGGGCGAGCACGTCCTGGCCGGTCTGCGTGGTGCCCAGCAGGTGGGCCGCGCTCGGCGGCTGCATGCCGTCGTTGCCGATCGCGAGCGGGTCCTGGACGAGCAGCGGGCCGATCAGCCCGAAGAGCACGATGACCAGGACGATGCCGACGCCGATGACGAGGGTCGGGGCGGGCCGGCGGCGGGGCGCGCGGGTCGTCGCGATCGCGGCGGTCGTGGTGGGGGGAGCGGCGGTCTCGGTGGTCTCAGTGGTCATGGGGGCCTCCTCAGCCACGGGCCCGGGTGCGGGGGTCGATGATGCCGTACAGGAGGTCCACCGCGAGGTTCGCGGCGAGCACGGACACGGTGATGATGAGGAACAGGCCCTGCATGAGCGAGTAGTCGTTGTTGTTGACGGCCTGCAGCATCGTGTAGCCGATCCCCGGGTAGGAGAAGACGGACTCCACGACGATCGAGCCGGAGACGACGAAGCCGAGCGAGATCGCGAAGCCGGAGACGCTGGGCAGCACCGCGTTGCGGGCCGCGTAGGTGAGCATGATCCGGCGCGGGTGCAGGCCCTTGGCCTCCGCGGTGAGGATGTAGTCCTCGCTGAGCGTGGAGACCATCATGTTGCGCATGCCCAGCAGCCAGCCGCCGAGCGAGCTCAGCACGATCGTCAGCGCGGGCAGGAAGGCGTAGTAGATCGCGTTGGAGACGAAGGGGTAGTCCAGCGCGGGCCGCACGAGGGTCACGTCGTAGCCGCCGGAGATCGGGAACAGGTGGAGGTTCACCGAGAGGATGTAGACGAACAGCAGGGCGAGCCAGAAGTAGGGCACCGACTGCATGATCGTGGTCGCGGGGATGAGCGAGTCCAGCCAGGTCCCGCGCTTCCAGCCGGCGATCGTCCCGAGCGCCATCCCGATGAGGAAGGTGATCACGGTCGAGACGCCGACGAGCACGAGGGTCCAGGGGATCGACTGCCCGATCACCTGGCCGACGGGGGTCGGGAAGTACGTGACGGAGACGCCGAGGTCGCCGCGCAGCAGGTTCCCGAGGTACTGGACGTACTGCTGGGGGAGCGAGCCCTGGGAGTCGGTGCCGAGCATGACCTCGATGGCCTGCCGGGTCTCGGGGGAGACGGGGCCGCGCAGGGCGAGCTTGCCGAGCACGGCGTCCACGGGGCTGCCGGGCAGCGCGCGCGGGATGAAGAAGTTCAGGGTGACGGCGGCCCAGAGGGCGACCAGGTAGAAGCCGAGCTTCCGGAGGATGTGCACCGGGGGTCCTTTCGTCCGCGGTGCCGCCGCCGCCCCGCACGGGGGCGGCGGCAGCGGGCGATCAGGCGGGGGTGACGGTCTTGAGGACCTGGGCGTTGTCCGGGGCGGACCACGACATGGGGTAGCAGTACAGGTCGTCCTGGGTGGGCCAGCCGGTCACCTTGGAGTTGTTGTACTCGGTGAGGCTCGAGCCGATCAGCACGGGGACGTAGGGCATGGCCTCGACGATGATCTTCTGGATCTTCGCGTACTGCTCCTTCTTCACGGCCGGGTCGTCGGTGCCGGCGGCGACCTCGAGCGCGGCGTCGACGTCGGGGTCGGAGAAGCGGGCGGAGTTCTGGTACGGGTTGCCGTTCTCGCCGACCTTCACGGTCGAGTCCGTCGCGAAGAAGGTCTTGTACAGGTAGTACGGGTCCGGGGCGGGGCCCTGGCCGAGGGAGTCGATGACGAGCTGGAACTTCCCGGTGGACTTCGAGTCGTTCCACTCGTTGACGGAGACCTGCTGGGGGACGAGCTCGATGCCGACCTTCTTGTACTGCTCGGCGAGGGTGTCCAGGGCGGTGACGAAGTCGGACCAGCCGGTGGGGCAGCTGATCGTCATGGAGAGCCGCTCGCCGTCCTTCGCGTAGACGCCGTCGGAGCCCTTCTCCCAGCCGGCGTCCTCGAGGACCTGCTGCGCCTTCGCGGTGTCCGCGTTCCAGGGCGCGTCCTCGATCGACGGGTCGATGAAGTCCTTGTCCCGCTCGGGCAGACCGAAGGAGGGGGAGATCGCGGTGCCCAGGTCGTAGAAGGCGAGCTTGGAGAGCTGCTCGCGGTCCATGCCGTAGTAGAGGGCCTGGCGCACGGCGGGGTCCGTCTGCGGGCCCTCGCTGCCGAGGTCCGGGTTCGACGAGGCGAAGAGGGCGCACTGCGAGGTGGGGGAGTTGGTGTAGCTGAGGTCCGGGTTGGACTTCACGTGGTCGTCGAGGTTCGGCATGGAGGTCGAGGTGTAGTCGATCTCGCCGGCGAGCCACTTGTCGGTCGCGGACTGGTTGCCGGAGAGCGACATGACGCGTACGCCGCCGATCGCGGGCTTGCCCTCCTCCCAGTACGAGCCGTTGGCGTTGAGCAGGTAGGACTCGGGGGTGAAGTCGCCGAGGGTGAAGGGGCCGGTGCCGATCGGCTCCTCGTTCGTGTAGGTGGAGAGGTCCTCGACGTCGGTGAAGAGGTGCTCGGGGATGATCCAGGTGCGGCCCAGGGCCGTCGGACCCTCGACGAAGGAGGGGATGGCGTAGGTGAGGACGACGGTGGTGTCGTCGCTCGCCTCGGCGGAGGGGGCCGTGCCGGCGGGGTTGAGGGCCTCGGTGTCCTTGATCCGGTTGAAGGTGAAGGCGACGTCCTTCGCGGTGAAGGCGGTGCCGTCGGACCAGGTCACGCCCGCGCGGGTGGTGACGGTGAGCTCGGTGCCGTCCTCGTTCCAGCTGAAGGACTCGGCGAGCTGGGGGACGGGGTCCACGTCGATCGCGGCGAGCGGGTTGTAGTAGAAGAGCGGCTCGAAGATCATGCCCTGGACCATGCTCAGCACGGTCGGGGAGTGGGGGTTGAAGTTCTTCGTGAAGCCGGCGCCGGCCCCGTTGTAGGTCGTGATGATCGGCTTGCTCTCCCCGTCGCCGCTGCCGGTGTCGAGGTTCGACTGACCGGCGCAGGCGGCGAGGCCGAGCGGCAGGGCGGTGGCGAGGGACAGCTTTCCGAGGGTCCGGCGGCTGAGGTGCATCGTTGCTCTCCTGGGGACGCGACTGTGCGTGCGGATGGTGCGGCTGCATGACTTCCCGAGTAACTTCATTGACTAACTTAAGGAAGTACGAGGAAGTATGCGACCATGCTCACGGCTCGTCAAGCGGACACCGCGGCCGCGACCGGTCACGATGACGTCACGACATCCCCGCGCCCCTCGAGGAGGCCCGCATGAGCTCGATCCCCGCCCGCAGCGGCGCTCGGACCGACGCCGCGATCCTCGACGCGATCCGCCGCTCCCCGGACACCACCCGTGTCGCGATCGCCCGCGAGCTCGGCGTCACGGCCGCGACCGTCACCAACTCCGTCAAGCGCCTCATCGCCGACGGCCTCGTCCTCGAGTCCGGCCGCGCCCGCTCCACGGGCGGCAAGCCCGCCTCCCTGCTCCGCGTCTCGACGACCTCCCGCTGGGCCATCGGCTGCACGGTCGAGAGCGACCGCCTCTCCCTCGTCGCGATGGGCGTCACCGGGGCCCTGCGCGGCCGCGTCATGCTGCCCCTCGGGGCCCTCGACGGGGCGGATCTCACGGAGCCGCTGCGCGCCGCGCTCACCGAGCTCGGCGCCCTCGACCCCGCCCAGCGCCCGGCCTTCACCGGGATCGGCATCGCGGACCTCCGCGGCCACGGCCTCGGCGTCGAGGAGCTCGGCGCCGCGGTCCGGGAGCTCACGGGCGCCCCCGTCGTGATCGGGACCGCGGCGGTCTGCGCGGGGCTCGGCAGCGCCTGGGTGGGCGAGCAGGACCCCGAGCGCCCCTGCCTCACCGTGCACCTCGGGCCCACGATCGGTGTGGCCCTGCTGCGCGACGGCCGCCCGCTGCTGCCCGCGACGGGCTGGCCCGGCGAGCTCGACCACGTCGCCGCAGGGCCCGACGGCACGCCCCTGCACGAGATCGCCTCCCCGGCGGCGGACGTCCGCCGCGCCCTCGACCAGGGGCTCGGCGCGGAGCTCGGCCTGGACCCCGCGGGGGAGCGCGTCCTCTCCGACCACGCCCGCCTCACCGAGGCCGCCGGCCACGGGGACGAGCGCGCCGCCGCCGTCGTCACGGCGAGCGCACGGGCGATCGCGGGAGCGGTCGCCGGGATCGCCGGCCCGCTCGGCATCGAGCGGGTCGTCCTGAGCGGCACGAGCGTCTCGATGGCGCCGCGGATCTACCGCGAGGCCTTCGCGGGCGTGCTGCGCTCCCGCACGGGCGCCCTGCCCCCGGGGCACGAGGTCGCCGTCTCGACCGTCCAGCCGCACCCGTGCTCCGTGGGGGCCGCCGCCCTCGCGCTGACCAGCGCGCTCAGCCCCGCGGCGTGAGCGGCACCGCCTCCGCGAGCCACGCGAGCTGACGCTCCCGCTGCACGGTGCCGCCGCCCTCGTGCCCGTTGTACGGGTAGACCTCGACCTCGGCGAGCGCGCCCGGCTCCCCGTGCAGCCCGCCCCAGTGGTTCGCGGCCGCGAAGACGGTCGAGGGCGGCACGATCGTGTCTCGCAGCGCGGCGGAGACCAGCGCCCGGCAGCGGGCCCGCCGGCCCAGGTGCACCCCGTCCACGTAGGAGAGCGTGCGCCAGGCGGCCTCCTCCGCGCCCCGGTTCGCGGCGAGGAAGCGGACGATCTCCTGGTACGGATCCGCGTCGGTGATGTCGATCGCGCGGCGGATGGCGCACAGGAAGGGGACGTCCGGCATCGCCGCGTCGACGTCGGGCACGAGGCCCGCCGCCGCGACCGCGAGTCCGCCGCCCTGGCTGCCGCCCGTGACGACCACCCGGCCGTCGGTCCCCGGCAGCGCCCGCGCCGCGTCGACCGCGCGCGCGGCGTCCGTCTGCAGGCGCACCAGGTAGGAGGTCTCCGGGGAGGTGATGCCGCGGGTCATCGAGCCCGGCGCCGCGGGGCCCGAGCCCACCGGGTCCGCGGTGTCGCCGCCGCTGCCCCAGGCCCCGCCCTGGCCGCGCGTGTCCATGACCAGGTGCGCGTAGCCGGCGGACGCCCACACGAGGTGCTCGATCGGGCGCCCGCGACCGCCGCCGTAGCCGATGTACTGGACGACGACGGGCAGGGGGCCGGTCGCCGCGGCGGGCCGCAGGTACCAGGCGCGCACGGGCGTGCCGTCGTGGCCCGCGAAGGTCACGTCGAAGGCGTCGACGAGGTCGAGGCCGGTCTCCACGGGCGTGACGTCCAGGAGCACCTCGTGCTCGCGGGCGCGGAAGAGTGTGCCCTCCCAGAAGGCGTCGAGGTCCGCGGGCTCGTCGAGCTCGGGACGGTGCTCGCGCAGGGCGGGCAGGGGCAGGTCGAACAGGGCCATCAGGGGTCCTCTCAGGGGAGCAGGCGGGCGGCGGTGCCCGGGGGCAGGGAGAGCACGGCGACGCCGCCGGCGGGGACGGCGAGGCCCTGCGCGGCGGCCGCGCCGCTCACGAGGTCCGTGCCCTCGGCCTGCACGCGCACCGTACGGTCCCCGTGGTGCAGGAGGAAGAGGTGGTCCACCCCGTGGCCGCGCCGGCGCACCGCCTCGAGACCGCGCTCCGCGGCGCCGGGCAGGGTCGGGCCGATCCCGAGCTCCTGCGCCGCCGCGCGCAGCCACGTGTCCCGCGACTCCTGGGTCCAGCGGGCGGAGACGTAGGTCGCGGTGCCCGCGCCGCGGCGGGCGCGGGTGATCGCGGGCAGCCCCGCGAGGTCCGCATGCGTGTAGCGGGCGAGCACCTCGGCGTCCGTCGCCGCGAGCAGCTCGGTCCACTCCTCCGCGACGGTGCCGTCGTCGAGGGTGACGACCTCCCGCGCGGGCAGCGGGAGGATCTCCTCGCCGCGCACGCCCAGCAGCTCCCGCAGCCGGCCCGGGTAGCCGCCGGTCGCGACGTGCAGGTGCTCGTCGGCGAGGCCCGAGAGGTAGGTGACCACGAGGTGGCCGCCGCCCTCGACGTACTCCTCGAGCCAGGTGACCTCCGCGTCGGAGAGCGGGTACTGGCAGGTGAGGACCAGCAGGCGGTACCGGGAGACGTCCGCGAGCGGGCGCACGAAGTCCGTCGGGATCCCCGCGCGGTGGAAGGAGCGGTGGGTGGCCCGCTGCTCCTCGCCGTAGCGCAGCTGCGCGCTCGGCAGGTCCGGCGTCTCGAGCGCCCACCAGCCGTCCGCATGCCACAGCAGGCCCACCTCGGCCTCGACCAGGGGCCCCTCCTCGGGCAGTGCGGCCACGGGGGCGAGGGACTCGAGCACCTCGCCGAGCCGCCTCACCCCGCGGAAGGCGCGCGAGTCGCGGCCCGCATGGGGCACGAGCGCGCCGTGCCACTGTTCGGCGCCGCCCGTGCTCTGGCGCCACTGGAAGAAGAGGGAGGACTGCGAGCCGCGGGCGATGTAGCCCAGCGAGTGCCGCAGCATCCGCTCGGGGCTCTTCGCGAGGGTGCGGCCGTCGACCTTGATGCCCGTCGCGTTCTGCTCCATGAGCACCCACGGGCCGCCGGACCACGAGCGCGCGAGGTCCGAGCCGTAGGCGACGTGGGCCTCCGCGTCGGGGCCCGCCGTGTCGAGGTAGTGGTCGAGGGAGACGACGTCGAGCTCGTCCGCCCAGGACCACTGCTCGAGGTGGTTCCAGGTGGGCAGCATGTAGTTCGTCGTCACCGGGGCCTGGGAGCCCGCGGCCCGGATCTCCTCGCGCTGCTCGCGCAGGGCCGCGCGCATCTCGTCGGAGGAGAAGCGGCGGAAGTCGATCGCCTGGGAGGGATTGGGGAGGTACTGGGTCGCGCGCGGCGGCTCGACCTCCGCGAAGGAGCTGTAGCCCTGGGACCAGAAGGCCGTGCACCAGGCGCGGTTCAGCGCCTCGATGGTGCCGTACCGTGCCCGCAGCCACGCCCGGAAGGCGCGGGCCGCGTGCGGGCCGTGGTCGAGGGTGCCGTACTCGTTGTGCAGGTGCCATCCGCGCAGCCCGGGACGGTCGCCGTAGCGCTCGCCGAGCAGCCGGGCGATCCGGCGCGAGGCCTCCCGGTAGGCGGGGGCGCTCACGGCGTAGGTGTCCCGCGAGCCGTGGGTGAGGCGCACGCCGTCGGGCCGCACGGGCAGGGCGTCGGGATGGGCGAGGGAGAACCACGGCGGCGGGGAGGCCGTGGGCGTGGACAGGAAGTACCCGATCCCGGCGCCGTCGAGGCGGTCCAGGACCTCGTCCAGCCAGGCGGTCTCGAACCGACCCTCCTCCGGCTCGAGGGTCGACCAGGAGAAGATGCCGAGGCTCACGGTGTTCGCGCGGACCTCGCGCAGCAGCTCCACGTCCTCGTCCCAGGTCGCGGGGTCCCACTGCTCGGGGCTCCAGTCCCCGCCCAAGAGCAGCCCGCCCGGGGCGAAGGGCCCGCTCATGAGGCGCCGCCCAGGAGGGCGAGCGGGGCGGAGCCGGCGCGGGCGAACAGGCCCAGCGAGTGCACGTCGTAGGTGCGGCGCAGGAAGCGGCCGCCCGCGCTCGCGTCGACCTCCTCCCCGTCCAGCAGGTGCACCCAGCGGCCCGCGGGCAGGTACACGTCCACGGCGCCGTCCTCCTGCAGGACGGGCGCGACGACGAGGTCCTCGCCGAGCATGTACTGGGCGTCGAGGGTGCGGCAGGCGGGATCCTCGGGGAACTGCAAGACCATGGGCCGCATGACCGGGGCGCCGGTGCGGGTCGTCGTCGCGGAGGCCTCGAGCAGGTAGGGCATGAGGGTCTGCTTGAGCTCCGCGAACTCGCGCATGACGTCGACCGCCTCCTCGTCGAACAGCCACGGCACCCGGTAGGAGCTCGAGCCGTGCAGCCGCGAGTGGGAGCTCAGCAGGCCGAAGGCGACCCAGCGCTTGAAAAGCGTGGGGTCGGGGGTGCCCTCGAAGCCGCCGATGTCGTGGCTCCAGTAGCCGAAGCCCGAGGAGACGAGCGAGAGCCCGCCGCGCAGCGACTGCGCCATGGCGACGTAGGTGGACTCGCAGTCCCCGCCCCAGTGGATCGGGAACCGCTGCCCGCCGGCCGTCGCGGAGCGGGCGAAGAGCACAGCCTCGCCCTTCCCGCGGCGCTCCTCGAGCAGGTCGAAGACGACCTGGTTGTACTGCTGGGTGTAGAAGTTGTGCTCGCGCAGGGGGTCGGAGCCGTCCGCCCAGACGACGCCCTCGGTGGGGATCCGCTCGCCGAAGTCCGTCTTGAAGGCGTCCACGCCGTCCTCGAGCAGCGCGTCGAGCTTGCCCGCGAACCACTCCCGCGCGGCGGGGCTCGTCATGTCGACGAGGCCCATGCCCGCCTGCCAGAGGTCCGTCTGCCACACCGAGCCGTCCTCGGTGCGCAGCAGGTGGCCGGCCTCCGCGCCCTCGGCGAACAGCTCCGAGCGCTGGGCGATGTACGGGTTGATCCACACGCAGACCTTGAGGCCCCGCTCGTGGAGCTTGGCGATGAGGCCGCGCGGGTCCGGGAAGGTCGCGGGGTCCCAGCGGAAGTCGGACCAGTGGAAGCCGCGCATCCAGAAGCAGTCGAAGTGGAAGACGCTCAGCGGGATGCCGCGCTCCGCCATGCCGTCCACGAAGGAGAGCACCGTCTCCTCGTCGTACTGGGTGGTGAAGGAGGTCGAGAGCCAGAGGCCGAAGGACCACTCGGGCAGCGCGGGCGGGCGGCCCGAGCGGGCCGTGTAGCGGTCGATGACCTCGAGCGGGGTGCCGCCGCCGACCACCTCGTAGCGCAGGCGCTCGCCGGGCACGGAGAACTGGGTCGCGGTGACGTTCTCGGAGCCCACCTCGAAGGAGACCGGGCCGGCGTCGTCCACGAGCACGCCGTAGCCGCGCGAGGAGAGGTAGAAGGGCACGTTCTTGTAGGCCTGCTCGGAGGAGGTGCCGCCGTCGGCGTTCCAGATGTCGACGCTCTGGCCGTTCTTCACGAAGGCGCCGAAGCGCTCGCCGAGCCCGTAGATCTGCTCGCCGACGCCGAGCGCGAGCTGCTCGTGCACGAACGGGCCCGTCCCCTCGACCTGCGCGTAGCCGATCGAGCGGGCGGTCGAGGAGGTGAGCACGGTGCCGTCCCACCGGTAGTCCACCTGCCACGGGCCGTGCAGGGCCACGCGCGCCTCGAGCCGGCCGGAGCGGAAGGTGGCCTGCTCCTCGTCCCGGGTGATCACCGGGGTGACGGGGGCGGAGGTGAGGTCGAAGCGGGGCAGGGACTCGCGCCGCCCCGCGAAATGCTCGATCTGCACGGCGATGACGTCCTCGCGCGGCGCCGTGAAGGTCACCGTGATCGACGGCGTGTTGAGCGTGTCGCCGCGGCTCTCGATGCGGCGCACGGGCGCGTGGACCCGCAGCGTGTCGCCGAGGTCCTCGACGTCGTGGACCTCGGCAGGGCGCTGCAGGGTCACGCCGTCGCGGATCAGCCAGTAGCCGTCGGTGAACTTCATGGGGTGGGTCTCCTGGGGAAGCAGTGGTGGTCAGTGGGTGGTGAGGCGCAGGCCGGTGAGGGCGGCGCGGCGGGTCAGGTGCACGCGGACGGTGCCGGTGGGGCGGTCGCCGTCGGCGACGACGGTGTGGGGGAGCGGGCCCTCGAGCAGCACGGCCTCGCCCTCGCCATCGGTCTCGACGGCGGCCACGACGGCCCCGGCGGGGAGCACGAAGGCGGCGGTGCCGCCTGCGGCGGTGGCCGCGCGCAGCACGGTCCCCTCGAGCAGGCTCGCGGGGGAGCGGAGCAGGCCCTGCACCTCCTCCGCCCGGTGGGCGGGGACGTGGTCCCCGGTCGCGGCCTCCGGCGGGGCCGACGGCGGCGCCGGGAGCGTGAACGCCTCCGCGGTGCGGGCGGCGGAGCGGGCGATCCGCACGGTGACGGGACCGTCCGGCAGCTCCCACGCCTCGAGGTCCGGGGCGTGGAGGGCGAGGCGTCGCGCGGGGATCCGCAGCGCGACCGTCGCCGCGCCGGAGGCCGGGACCTCCACGGCGGCGCTGCCGACGAGGCGCGTCACGGGCGCCTCGTGGCGGCGGCGGGAGAAGGAGGAGGCGGGGACGTCGGCGTAGACCTGGACGACCTCGTGCAGCGGGCCGCCCGTGCGGCGCTCGGCGGGGGCGGTGACCTCGACGTGCACCGCGATCTCGTCCCCGTCCCAGCGGGCGTCGATGCCGTGCCAGTCGCACGCGTCGAGCGTGAGCCCGTGGCCGAAGCCGAAGCGGGCCTCCTGCCCGTACCGGTAGGTCATGGCGGTGCCGATGGTGTCGTAGTCGAGCACCGAGGGCAGGGGCGCGCTCGTGGGCCAGGTCTGGGCGAGCCGGCCGGAGAAGTCGCGCGCGCCGGTGAGGAGGTCCGCGAGCGCCTCGCCCTCCGCCTCGCCGGCGTGGGCGGACCACACGACGGCGCCCACCTGCTCCTCGAGCCCCTCGAGGTCGTAGGGGTAGGAGGAGGTGATCACGAGGACGGTCGCGACCTCGGCGGGCAGGGCGGCGAGGGCGCGCAGGGCCGCGCGGTCCGGCTCGGGGAGGCCCAGGTGCGGGCGGTCCTCCGTCTCGCGGCCGTGGACGTGCGGCTCGTTGCCGAGCACGAGCACCGCGGCGGCCGCGCCGCGCGTCGCCTCCTCCACGGCGGCTCCGCCGCTGCCGAGCACCGTGGCCGTGAGGTGCGCGGCGCCGACCTCGGCGCCGACGGGCAGGAGCACGAGGTCACCGGTGTGGTGCTCGATCCCGACGAGGCGGCCGCTGCCGCGGTGGCGCAGCCGGTGCCCGCCCGCCGCGGCGGGCAGGGCCTCGCGGGCGAAGGTCTCCTGCACCACCCAGCCGCCCACGCGGGCGGAGCGCGGCAGCAGCCGGCCGCGGTCGTCCGGGGCGACGAGCAGCCCGGTGGCCTGCGAGCGGAGGGTGAGCACGCCCTCCCCGAGATCCGTGAGCACGAGCCGCTCGGGCTCGGAGGCGGCGGGGCGGTGCGCGGGGCGGTCCACGTGCAGGGAGCCGTCCGCGGCGCGGAGCACGGGCCCCTCCCCGGTGACCTCGAGGGCGACCACGTCGAGGCCGTCGGCGACGCGCACGTCCTCCCGGCGCGCGGCGAGCGCACGGGAGAGCGGGACGGGGTCGATGAGGTCGCCGCTGTACCAGTCGCCGAGCACCGTCCCGGCCTGCGCGCCGAGCACGGCGAGCGGTCCCGCCGGCAGCGGGAGCGCGCGGGGGTCGCGGTGGGCGAGCAGGACGGCGCCGCGGGTCGCGGCCTCCCGGGCGAGGGCGCGGCGGCCGGCGCGGTCCGCGGGGACGCCCGGGGCGGGGGCCGCAGGATCCGCGTCCTCCCCGAGGAGGGCGGCGAACTCGCCGGTGCGGGCGCGGGCCACGAGCTGGCGCACCACGGCGCGGTCCACGTGGGCCCCCTCCACGAGGCCCGCCGCGAGCGCCGCGTGCACGGCCGTGACCGTCTCGGTGGGGTCGGTGTCGTTGTCGGTGAAGGAGTCCACCCCGGCGCGGAGCATCGCGGCGTAGGCGTGGGCGGCGTCCGGGACCACCTTCTGGCTGCGGAAGAGGTTGCCGGGCGCGCCCGCGTCGGAGACCACGAAGAGCAGGTCGGGATCGGGGAGGGCCGCGCGCAGGGCGGAGTCGACGAGGTCGCTGAGGTGCGCCGGGCGGCCGTCCACGAGGTTGTAGGAGAGCATCACGGAGCCGGCCGCGCCCGCCGCGAGCGGGGCCAGGAACCCCGGCAGCTCGAGCTCGTGCAGCACCCGCGGGGGCAGGTCGGAGCTCGTGGCGCAGCGGTCCGTCTCGTTGGAGTAGGCGAGGAAGTGCTTGAGCGTGGGCACGGTGCGCCAGGTGGGACCGTCCCCGCGCAGCCCGCGGGAGAAGGCGGTGCCGAGCTCCGCGTTCAGCAGCGGGTCCTCGGTGTAGGCCTCCTCGGTGCGGCCCCAGAGGGGGTGGCGCAGCAGGTTCACGACCGGCGCCCACACGGTGAGGCTCACGGACGGGTCTCCGGCACGCAGCTCGCGCACCTCCTCGGCGACCACGGCGGCGGCGCGGCGCAGCAGCTCGGGGTCCCAGGTCGCGGCGAGGCCGACGGGCTGCGGGAACTGCGTGGCGGGGCCCCGCCAGGCGAGCCCGTGCACGCCCTCGGTGCCGGTGACGAAGGGGCCGATCCCGAGCCGCGGCACGGCCGGGGCGTACTGGTGCAGGAGCGCGACCTTCTCCTCGGTCGTGAGCTCGCCGACGATCCCGCGCGCCCAGTCGAGCCGTCGACGGTCGTGGGGGTCGAGCGGGGCGGGGGCGGCGAGGGGCATGGCGTCCTTCATCGGGGGATCCTCGCGCATCCGTGCGGGAGGGGTGGGGTCAGGGGTAATCGAATCGCTTCGACTCCCGAACGTCAAGTCCCCTGTTGCGCGGCGGGTGCGACGGGTATCCTCGAGGGGTGGGCGCCAGGGTGGTGCCGCAGGACGGAGCGGTCATGGCCATCGACCTCGAGGGGCGCACGGTCCAGGGGATCGGCGCCTTCGCCGTGATGGTCGTGCTGAACCTGCTCTACCTCCTCGCCTGCGTGCCGCTCGTGACCGCGGGGGCCGCGACGAGCGCCCTGCTCGAGGTCATGCTCCGCTACGCGGACCACGAGCGCGGCCGGCCGCTCGTCGACTTCCTGCGCGCCCTGCGCGCGAACCTCCTGCGGGCGACCGCGGTGCACCTGACCCTCGGGGTGCCCGTCCTCGCGCTGCTCTTCGCGGCGCGCTTCTGGTTCACCGTCGGAGGAGCATTGTCCCTGGCAGGGACGCTGATGGCGGTGCTCATGGCACTCTACCTGCTGGGCGCGCTGCTGCACGGGCTGGCCCTCATCGCCGCCGTCGACGAGCCCGTGCGGGCCACCCTGCGCAACGCCCTGCTGCTGCCCGGCGCGGAGCCGCTGCGCACTGCGGGCCTCGTGCTGATCCCCGCCGGGATGATCGCGCTCGCGCTCGTGGTCCCCGGCGCGGGCTGGCTGCTGCTGACGATCGGGGCGAGCGCGGGCGGCTACCTCGCGGCCCTGCTCCTGCGCGCCTCCTATCGCCGCCTGGGCGCCCTCGCCTGAGCCATCCCTCGACGGGTCGCCGCCTCCCGAGGGCTGGTGTCGAAGCGCTTCGGCGATTCTCTTGACGAGGCGCCGTCGAAGCGTTTAGTGTCCGACCCGAACTAACCGACCCACGAGGGAGTGCGGAGTGGACGCAGTGAGCATGAGCCCGGGAGGGGAGCGGTGATGGCCGCCCCCGTGCAGGTCGAGGCCGTCGTCGCCTCCGAGGTCGAGGGACGCCCGCGGCGCCGCGGGCGTCGAGGCGCGCGGGCCTCGCACCGCCGCCAGTCCTTCGGGCTCTTCCTGACGATCGTGCCGTTCCTGGTGCTCGTCTTCCTCTTCAGCTACTTCCCGCTCTACGGCTGGATCTACTCGCTGTACGACTACCGCCCCGCGCGCGGCCTCGGCGGCAGCGAGTTCGTGGGCCTGCAGTGGTTCCGGATGCTCGTGGGCTCGCCCACCCAGGTCCAGCAGATCCTCCAGGTCATGGCCAACACCCTCGCCATGAGCTTCCTCGGGATCGCGGCCTCCGTGCTGCCGCTCGCCTTCGCCGTCTTCCTCAACGAGATCCGCGCGACCTGGTTCAAGAACCTCGTGCAGACCCTCACCACCCTGCCGAACTTCATCTCGTGGGTGCTCGTCTACATGATCGCCTTCTCGATGTTCTCGACGACCGGAATGGTCAACGGGACCCTCGAGAACCTCGGCCTCATCGACGAGCCGCTCAAGTTCCTCGACAGCGACCAGCACATCTGGCTCAAGATGGCGCTCTGGGGGATCTGGAAGACCGTGGGCTGGGGCGCGATCCTCTACCTCGCCGCGATCGCCGGCATCGACCAGTCCCTGTACGAGTCCGCGAAGGTCGACGGCGCCGGTCGCTTCCAGACGATGTGGCACATCACCGTGCCCCAGCTGATGCCCACCTTCTTCGTGCTGCTGATGCTCTCGATCGCGAACATCCTCAACAACGGCATGGAGCAGTTCTACGTCTTCCAGAACGCCTTCAACCGCGAGCACATCCAGGTGCTCGACCTGTACGTCTACAACATCGGCATGACGGGCAACAACCTGTCCCTGGCCACGGCGATCTCCATGCTCAAGAGCGTGATCTCGGTGGTGCTCCTGCTGTCGGTGAACGCCCTGTCCAAGCGCGTGCGCGGGACCTCGCTGGTCTGAGGAGGCCGAGATGACCACTGCATCCCTGACCCGCGAACGGGGCCACGTGCCCTTCACGATCGTGAACTGCACGCTCTTCGCGCTGTTCGCCCTCGTGTGCGGCTACCCGTTCTACTACCTGATCATCAACTCGATCAGCGCGAACGACCTCTCCGCGCTCGGCGACATCCGCTGGCTCCCGCGCGGTCTCCACCTCGACAACTACGGCCAGGTGCTCGACCTCCAGGGCCTCCCGCAGGCCGCGCTCGTCTCCTTCGCGCGCACCGTGATCGGCACCGCGGCGACCGTGCTCGCCTCCGCGTACCTCGGCTTCATGTTCACCCAGCCCCGGCTGTGGAAGCGGTCCTTCTGGTACCGGGCCGTGGTCATCACGATGTACTTCAACGCGGGCCTCATCCCCGTCTTCATCATCATGAAGACCCTGGGCCTGACCAACAGCTTCTGGGTCTACATCCTCCCGCTCGTCGTGCAGCCCTTCAACATCATCCTCGTGAAGACCTTCGTGGAGGCCATGCCCCGCGAGCTGCAGGAGGCGGCGGAGATGGACGGTGCCGGGATCCTCTCGGTGTTCTTCCGGATCTACCTGCCCAACATGACCCCGATCCTCGCCACGGTGGCGATCTTCAGCGCGGTCACGCAGTGGAACAGCTTCCAGGACACCTTGCTGTACATCACCGACCAGAGCCTCTACACGCTCCAGTTCCTGCTCTACATGTACATCAACCAGGCGGACTCCCTCGCGCAGGCCGCCCAGCAGTCGGGCGGGGACCTCTCCGGCATCGCCTCGGCCGCCACCTCGCAGACGGCCACCTCGATCCGCACCACCGTCGCGGTCGTCGTCGTGCTCCCCATCCTCTTCGTCTACCCGCTGTTCCAGCGCTACTTCGTCAAGGGCATCATGCTCGGCGCGGTCAAGGGCTGACCCCGCCGCCCCCGTGAAAGGACACGACATGACCGGCTCCACCCTCCCCCCGCACCGCCCCTCCCGCCGCTCGCTGATCGGCGGGGGGCTGAGCCTCACGCTGCTGGGCCTGGGCCTCAGCGGCTGCTCGACCGACGGCGACGCCGCCGCGGACTCCGGCCCCTTCCCCGAGAGCTGGGACGAGGCGCTCACGATCGACGTCTTCGACGGCCTCGCCAACCAGATGGGCGAGCAGCCCGGCTGGTTCGGGCACCTCGTCGAGAAGGACTTCGCGCTCACCCTCAACGTCATCGCCCCGAACGTCGCGGGCGGCGGGGACACGCTCTACAACACGCGCGTCGCCGCCGGCGACCTGGGCGACGTGGTCGTGACCGACGTCGGCCAGAAGCTCGACGAGCTCGTCGAGGGCGGCCTGCTCACGGACCTCACGCCGTACTACGAGCACATGACCAGCGCCGCCCGCTTCGACACCGCGATCCAGAAGGTCAACGAGGGCAAGGACGGGATCTACGCGATCCCCACGCAGGTCTCCTCCCTCAAGCCCACCGAGCCCAGCGAGGGCATCGACCCCACCTTCGGCCCCTTCCTGCGCTGGGACGTCTACAAGGAGATCGGCTACCCGGAGATCGGCACCCTCGAGGACCTCACCCCCGTGCTCGAGGAGATGCAGAAGGCGCAGCCCACCACCGAGAACGGCAAGAAGGTCTACGCCCTGTCGCTCTTCAAGGACTGGGACGGCAACTTCATGAACAACGCCAAGCAGCCCTGCTGCTACTACGGCTACGACGAGGTCGGCTTCGTGCTCGCCGCCGCGGACGGCTCCGACTTCCAGTCGATCATCGACCCCGACGGCCTCTACGTGCGCACGCTGCGCTGGTTCTTCGACCTCAACCAGAAGGGCCTCGTCGATCCCGACTCGACGACCCAGAACTACGACACCCTCTACTCGAAGATGCAGTCCGGGAACGTGCTGTTCTCCTTCTGGCCCTGGCAGGGGCAGGCCGCCTTCAACACCGAGGCGCACGTCGCCGAGGGCAAGGGCTTCATGCTCGCCCCGCTCGCGGACCAGAGGATCTTCTCCTACGGCGCCTCGATCTACGGGGCGCAGCAGGTCTTCGCCGTCGGCTCGCAGGGCGATGACCCGCAGCGCTCCGCCGCCTTCATCGACTGGCTCTACTCACCGGCCGGCGTCTACGCGAACTCGAGCCAGACCATGGGCGCCGCGGGACCGCAGGGGCTCACCTGGGAGCTCAACGGGGACAAGAAGCCCGAGCTCACGGAGCTCGGGCGGAAGGCCCTGCTGGGCGACGGCG
Organism: Brachybacterium rhamnosum; assembly: GCF_039526185.1. Taxonomy (NCBI): domain Bacteria; kingdom Bacillati; phylum Actinomycetota; class Actinomycetes; order Micrococcales; family Dermabacteraceae; genus Brachybacterium; species Brachybacterium rhamnosum. The sequence continues at coordinate 471,303 of NZ_BAAAIS010000002.1, read as the reverse complement.
CGGACCTCCCCGCCGAATGGGGCGGCGGCGCCTACGCCGACGGCGTCTCCTGGCTGAACACCACGACCGTGCTCGGCAGCGACGAGGACCCCGACACCGGCTACCCCTACAACTACAAGATGTGGGAGACCTACCAGGAGAGCGTCGCGAACCCGCTCACCGAGGACTGGGCGGGCCGCATGGGCGGCGCCGCGACGACCATGGAGTACCTCGTCGCCAACGACCAGCTCGCCGTCGCCCCCGGCGCGAGCTACGTCGCCCCGCAGGACTCCTCGGAGATCGAGACGATCCGCAACCAGGTCAAGGCCGCGATCGTCCAGAGCTCCTGGAAGATGGCCTTCGCCGGCAGCGAGAAGGACTTCGACGCCCTGCTCGAGGACCTCACCTCGACTGCGGAGGGTCTCGGCTACCAGAAGGTGCTCGACGTCGACATGGCGAACGCGAAGGAGCAGGACGCGGCTCGCAAGAACGTCGCGGAGCAGTTCGGCTGACCCTTAGCGGTCCCGGGTGGTCTCCCGGGGCACGAAGGTGGGGCTCAGCAGGCGGGAGTGCGGCGGTGCCGACGGATCCTCGACGAGCTCGAGGGCCATCGTCACCGCCGTGCGGCCGATCGCCGGGATCGGCAGCTCGATCGAGGAGTGGGCCCCGGCGGCGGCGACGTCGTCCGGGGCGATCGCGACGAGCTGCAGCGCCCCGGGCACGTCCACGCCCGCGGCGGAGAGCGCCCGGGTGAGGTGCGGGAGCGCCCGCTCGTGGTGCACCACGAGCGCGTCCACCGCATCGGGCCCGCTCAGGTGCTCGGCGACGAGCGCGGCGATCGCCTCCGGCTCCGCGTCCACCTCGAGGCGCGGCGCCGGCAGGCCCAGCTCCCGGCAGCCCATCTCGAAGCCGAGGCCCGCGCGGCGGGCATAGGTGGGGACCGGTCCCGCGGGGTCGCGGTGCGGGGTGAGCAGCGCGATCCGGCGCGCGCCGCGCAGGGACAGCTCGCGCACGGCGAGCATCGCCCCGGAGAGGAAGTCGAAGTCCACGCAGGCGATCCCGGCGGCGTCCTGCGGGTAGCCGATGAGCACCACGGGCCGGTGCAGGCGCGCGAGGGCCGGCAGCCGCGGGTCGTCCTCGACGAGGTCCATGACGACGAGGGCGTCGACCTTGCCCTCCTCGACGACCTTGAGGGTGCGCGCGTGGTCCTCCGCGGCGACGAGCAGGACGTCGTCGTCCGCCTCGTGCGCGGCCTCGAGGATCGAGCCCACGAACTCCATGATCACGTGGTCGTCGACGGCCTCGTGGCGGGGCACGGCGACGCCCAGCAGGGAGGTGCGGCCCTTGGCGAGGGCGCGGGCGCTCGCGGCGGGGTGGTACTCGAGCCGGGCGATCGCCGCCTCGATCCGCTCGCGCGTGGAGGCGGAGATCGTGCGCTTGCCGCTCAGCGCGTAGCTCACGGTGCTCAGGGACACCCCGGCCTCGCGGGCGATGTCCGTCATGGTGGCCATGGGCCTCATCGTCCCACGAGGTCGGGCGCGACCGGGGCGCCGTCGGCGGGGAGGTCGACGGGGAGCGTGCGCCCGCCCCAGCGCACCCGGTGCTCGCCCGCGGCGCCCGCGCCGAGCGCGCGCAGCACGAGGCGCGTGGGCTCGCCGCCGGCCCAGTCGAGGTCCACGGCGACGCCGGGACGGGCCCGCAGCCCGCGCACGGAGCCGCTCGCGAGCAGCGGCGGGACGGCGGGCAGCAGCTCGATCTCGCCGCGGTGGCTCTGCAGCAGGCACTCGGCGACGGCGGCGACGATCCCGAAGTTCGCGTCCATCTGGAAGGGCGGGTGGGCGGAGAAGAGGTTCGGGTACAGGCCCGAGCGCTCGCCGTCGGCGGTCTCCGCGGGGCGCACGAACAGCGTGAGCAGGTCCTCGACCTTGTCCGGGCGGTGCAGGCGCGCCCACAGGCAGGCCTTCCAGGCGAGCGACCAGCCGGTGGCCTCGTCGCCGCGGGCGAGCAGGGAGGCGGTCGCGGCCTCCTCGATGCCCGGCGCGAGCGCCTCGGTGCCGGGGTAGACGGGCGCGAGGTGGGAGACGTGCCGGTGGTGCGGCTCGGGCTCCTCGAGGTCCGCGTGCCACTCCTGGAGTCGGCCGTCGGGGCCGATGCGCGGCCCGTCGACGCGTGGGAGGGCGGCGCGCGCCCGCGCGAGCAGGTCGTCCTCCGCTGCCCCCGTGACCTCGGCGGCCGCGAGCAGGGAGGAGAGCACGCCGCGCACGAGCCAGCGATCCATGCCCGAGCCCTCGGTGAGCGCGACCGCGGTGCCCTCGGGGGTGCGCCACTGGTTCTCCGGGGAGGTCGAGGGCACGGTGACGAGGCGGTCGCCGTCGGTGGGGTGCAGCAGGTCCAGGGCGAAGGCGGCGGCCTCGCGCAGGGCGGGCATGCGCTGCGCGGCGACCTCCGCGGCGGGCAGGCCGGTGAAGCGGGCGAGGTCCTCGAGCTGCAGCTCGAGCCAGAGGCCGCCCATCGGCCAGATCGCCCAGCGGGTCTCGCCGTCCACCGGATCGGAGTAGCCCCACGGGTCGCTGTTGTGGTGCACGGTCCAGCCGCCCGCGCCGTAGAGCCGGCGCGCGGTGTCGCGGCCGGTGCGGCGCAGCAGCGCCGTGTACTCCTCGAGGGCCGCCGCGGCCGCGGGGACGTGCGCGGTGCCGGCGGCCCAGTGGTTCATCTCGAGGTTGATGTTGGTCGTGTAGTTCGAGGACCACGGGGCGCGCACCTCGGCGTTCCACAGCCCCTGGAGGTTGGCGGGCGGCAGGCCGGGCCGCGAGCACGCGTGGAGCAGGTAGCGGCCGTAGGCCACGACCTCCTCGAGCAGCGCCGCGCCCGGGAGGCGGAGGGCGAAGGCGTCCTCGCCCGGCGTGGAGGCGTGGCGGGCCAGCAGCTCCTCCTCGCCCCGCGCGAGGGCGGCCTCCGCCGTGGCCGCGGCCTCGGCGAGCACCTCCGTGGGGGGCCGGTCGGGGCGCTCGCCGAGGCCCCGCCAGCTCGTGGCGATCGCGCACACGAGCAGGGCGCGCTCGCCCTCGCGCCGCCAGCGGACGGCGACGGCGGCGCGGGAGGCGTCCTCGCCCCAGGCCAGGCCCGGGGCGCCGGGGGCATGGCCGGGAGGGGCGTCGGAGGGGACGCGGAGGATCACGTCGAGCCCGTCCTCGCGCTCGGACCGGTGCTCCTCGTGCTGCGGGGACTCCAGACGCACGCGCAGCACGTCGCCCGCGGCGAGCGGCACGGCGTGCAGGAGGACCTCGTCGGCCGCGCTCACGGCGCTCAGGTGGTCCCCGCCCGCGGTGCGCACCCGGTGCAGCCGCGCGTCGAGGTCGAGCTCGCGAGGCCCGGGGACCGCCCCCGGGACCTCGACGTGCAGGTCGCCGACGGGCTGGTAGGCCTGGCCCCAGCTCGCACCGAGGGCGCCGAGGGCCTGCTCCGCGCCGGGCACGTCCCCGGCCGCCCAGAGCCGTCGCGACTCGGCGCGCGCGGCCGCGGCGACGTCGGCCCCGGTGCGGCGGCCGGCGTCCACGCCGGGCGTGCCGGACCACAGGGTCGACTCGTTCAGCCCGAACCGGGCGGCGGCGGGGTCGCCCCAGGCCATCGCACCGATCCGGCCGTTGCCGAGGGGGAGCGCCTCGAGCCAGCGGGCGGCCGGTGCGGTGCGGGTGATCATGCGGTCCTCCCGGCGGGGGTCGCGGCGCGGGAGATCCATGCGCCGGGGGCGTCGAAGACGGGCTGGAGCGCGGCCCGAGCGGCGCCGCGCAGGGCGGGGTCGGGGGTCGTGTCGGAGCGCTCGATCGAGATCGGGCCGGCCTCCGCCGCGAGGGCGTGGGCGGTGACGGTCTCGCGCACCACGGGGGTGATCTCCTCCGCGATCGGGGCGAGGTAGCCGGAGAGCACGACGGTCGAGAGGTCCAGGATGTTCAGGGCGTTCGCGATCGCGAGGCCCAGGGAGCGGCCGATCACGCCGATCACCTCGGTGCGGCTCGAGGAGCGGGAGAGCTCGTCGACGAGGTCCTCGATCCGCACCTCGGGGCCCAGCCCGGCCTGCTCGACCAGGGCGTGGTACGAGATGTACGCCTCGAGGCAGCCGCGGCGGCCGCAGCGGCAGGTGAGGCCGCCCGGCTCGACGACCGTGTGGCCGAGCTCGCCGGCCCAGCCGTGCGTGCCCTCGAGCACGGAGCCCTCGAGGACGACGGCGCCGCCCACGCCGGTCGAGCCGCGCACGTAGAGGAAGGACTCGCCGGGCCGACGGTCGATCTCGGTGAGCACGGAGAGGCGGTTGTCGTTGAGGGCGACGATGTCCCCGGCCTCGGGCGCGAGGTGGGTGCGCAGTCCCTCGACGAGGGGGACGTCGGTCCAGTCGAGGTTGGGGGCGGAGAGCACGAGGCGGCCGTCGGGGGAGATGCGGCCGGGCACGGCGGCGACGACGCCGACGACGGGGAGGTCGGGGGCGTCGGCCCGGACTTCGCGCACGAGCTGCGCGGCGCGGGCGATCGCCTCCTCGGCGGAGGCGGCGCGGCCGTAGACGGTGCGGCGGGAGAGCTCGCTGCCGGTGAGGTCCACGCCGAGGCAGGAGACGTGGTCCGCGGCGATCTCGAGGCCGATCGCGAGCAGCGTCCCGGCCGCGGGGCGCAGCGGGACCATGGGGCGCCCGGCGCCCGCGGAGATCGGGTCGCCCTCGCTGATGAGCCCCGCCCCGATGAGCTCCTCGACGAGCTTGGAGACGGTGGGCTTGGTGAGCCGCGTGAGGGAGGCGAGGCCCGCGCGGGAGGTGGGCTCGCCGGCGGCCTGCAGGGCGCGGAGCACGGCGGAGAGGTTGTGCTCGCGCAGGTGGGTGGACTGCATGCCGGGCCGTCCTGTCCTCGGGTCGGGGTGGGGATCGTGGGGGTCAGCTTGCCATTTCGCGGTTAGTAATGGAAACTTACTAAGCGAACCCGTCACCGCCGACATCACCCCAGGAGCACACCGTGACCGCACCCACCCCCACCCGCGAGGACCGCTTCTCCTTCGGCCTCTGGACCACCGGCTGGGAGGCCCGCGACCAGTTCGGCCTCGCCACCCGCCCCGCCCTCGAGCTGAGCGCCCACATCCGCAGGCTCGCCGAGCTCGGCGCCTGGGGCTTCACCTTCCACGACAATGACGTCGTCCCCTTCGACGCCACCCCCGCCGAGCGCCAGAAGATCATCGACCAGCTCAAGTCCGTCACCACGGAGACCGGCCTCGAGATCGAGATGGTCACCACCGACACCTTCGCCCACCCCGTCTTCAAGGACGGCGCCTTCACCTCGAACGACCGCTCCGTGCGCCGCTTCGGCCTGCGCAAGGTCCTCGCGAACGTCGACCTCGCCGCCGAGCTCGGCGCGAGCACCTTCGTCATGTGGGGCGGCCGCGAGGGCGCCGAGTACGACGGCTCCAAGGACCTCTTCGCCGCGCTCGAGCGCTACCGCGAGGGCCTCGACACCGTCGCCGGCTACATCAAGGACAAGGGCTACGACCTGCGGATCGGCCTCGAGCCCAAGCCCAACGAGCCCCGCGGCAACATCTTCCTGCCCACCGTCGGCCACGCCCTCGCCTTCATCGAGCAGCTCGAGCACGGCGACATCGTCGGCATCAACCCCGAGACCGGCCACGAGCAGATGGCCACCCTGAACTACACGCACGGCCTCGCCCAGGCGCTGTGGAGCGAGAAGCTCTTCCACATCGACCTCAACGGCCAGCACGGCCCCATGTACGACCAGGACCTCGTGTTCGGCCACGGCGACCTCATCAGCGCCTTCTTCACCGTGGACCTGCTCGAGAACGGCTTCCCGTCCAAGCCCGGCGCCTACGACGGCGCCCGCCACTTCGACTACAAGCCCTCGCGCACCGAGCACGAGAAGGGCCAGTACGACGCGGCCGCCGCGAACATGGAGATGTACCTGATGCTCAAGGAGCGCGCCCTCGCGTTCCGTCAGGACCCCGAGGTGCAGGAGGCCCTGAGCTACTCCGGCATCGACGAGCTCGCGCAGCCCACGATCGCCGAGGGCGAGACCCTCGAGGACCTCCTCGCGGACCGCTCGACCTTCGAGGAGTTCGACGCGGACAAGGCCGGGGAGCGCAACTTCGGCTTCGTGCGCCTCCAGCAGCTCGCCATGCAGCACCTGCTCGGCTTCCGCGCCTGAGCCCGCCCACCTCGCCCGCTCCGTGAAAGGCTCCCGCTCATGACGCTCGTGCTCGGCATCGACTCGTCCACCCAGTCCACCAAGGCCCTGCTCGTCGACGCCGCCACCGGCGAGGTCGTCGAGGAGCGCCGCGCCGCCCACCCGGACGGCACCGAGGTGGACCCGCGGGCCTGGCTCGCGGCGGTGGACGAGGCGGCCGGGCCGCTGCTCGAGCGGGCCGAGGCCGTCGCCGTGGGCGGCCAGCAGCACGGCATGGTGCTGCTGGACGGGGCGGGCGAGGTGGTGCGCCCCGCGCTGCTGTGGAACGACACCCGCTCCGCCCCGCAGGCCGCGACCCTGATCGAGGAGCAGGGCGGGGCGGAGGCGAGCGTCGGCGAGCTCGGCAGCCTGCTCGTCGCCTCCTTCACCTCGAGCAAGCTGCGCTGGGTGCGCGACGAGGAGCCCGAGGCGGCGGAGCGCGCCCGCTCCGTGCTGCTCCCGCACGACTACGTGTCCCTGCACCTCGCGGCGCCGGGCACGGAGCCCTTCACCGACCGCGGCGACGCCTCGGGCACCGGCTACTACTCGACCGCCGCCGAGGCCTGGCGGCCCGAGCTCGCCGAGGCCGCGATCGGGCGCTCCCTCGACCTGCCGCGCCTCCCCGGTGCGCCGCAGGAGGTCATGGCCCGCACCGCGGGCGGCGCCGTCCTCGCCGCGGGCACCGGCGACAACATGGGCGCGGCCCTGGGGCTCGGGCAGCAGCCGGGGGACGTGTCGATCTCGATCGGCACCTCCGGCGTGTGCGCGATGGTGAGCGACGTGCGCCCGGACGACCCCTCCGGCACCGTCACCGGCTTCGCCGACGCGACCGGCCGCTTCCTCCCCATGACCACGACGATCAACGCCTCCCGCATCCTCGAGGCGGGCCGCGCGCTGCTCGGCGTCACCCACGAGCAGCTCTCCGCCCTCGCCCTCGCCTCCGTGCCCGGCGCCCACGGCGTGAGCCTGCTGCCCTACTTCGAGGGGGAGCGCACCCCGAACCGCCCCGACGCGCGCGGCACCCTCACCGGCCTCACCACCTCGACCACCCGCGAGGACCTCGCCCGCGCCTACGTCGAGGCGCTCCTGTGCTCGCTGGCCGACGGCGTCGCCGCGCTCGAGCAGGTCACCGGGGTCTCCCCGGCGCGCGTCACCCTCATCGGCGGCGGCGCCCGCAGCCGCGCCGTGCAGGAGCTCGCCCCCGCCGTGCTGGGCCGTCCCGTCACCCTCGCCCCCGACGGCGAGTACGTCGCCCTCGGCGCGGCCCGCCAGGCTGCCTGGGCCCTCGCCGGGACCGACGAGCCGCCCGTCTGGGAGCTCGGCGGCGCGCGCACCCTCGAGGCGGAGGCCACGCGCGAGGTGCTGGACGCCTACCGCGCGCTCAAGGAGCGCACCGAGGGCTGGGGCTGAGTCCGGGCTGCCAGCCCACCCCTCGCCGCAGCNCGCGCCCCGGGGAGCGACCCGCCTCTCGCGGGCGATGGTCCGATTCCGTTCCAGATCTGAGCTCGGAGTGGAACGGAATCGGACCATCGGGGGAGGGGGCGCGGCGGCTCGCGGCTGGGGGGCGGCGGCTGATGGGCGGTGGCCGGCGTATCGCGCGCACAGATCGCCCGCGCGCAGGCCTTGGCAAGCGCATTCCGTTCGGGGAGGATGGATCTCATGAGCACCGAGCAGCGGGTCACCGCCGACGCCGCCCCCAGCACTGACATCCGCATCGTCGACGACAACGGCTCCTGGTGCTGGTTCCAGGACGAGCGCTCCCTCGCCGATCCGGAGACCGGCACCGTCGTCATCGGCGCCGTCGCCTCCGCCGGCGGGATGGACGGCGAGGAGCGCGGCGGGGACGTCGAGCTGATCGTCGCCCGCGAGGACGGCAGCTCCTCGCGCGTCGTGCTCCACGCGGGCCTCGAGTCCGACGACCACGACGACCCGGCCCTGTGGCGCCGGGCCGACGGCCGCTGGCTCGCCGTCTACTCCCGCCACAAGACCGACGAGCTCACCCGCTGGCGCATCAGCGACACCGAGGACCCCGCGGGGGAGTGGGGCGAGGAGCAGGCGTACTCGTGGACCCTGCTGTTCGGCGCGACCGAGCCCGCGCCGCCGCACACCCCCGGCCGCGGCGTCACCTACCAGAACGTGCACCCGCTCGACGGCCGCCTGTACTGCTTCGTGCGCGCCGTGAACGACGACCCCTGCTATCTCGTCTCCGACGACGACGGCAGCACCTGGGAGTTCGGCGGGCGCCTGCTCACGCGGCCCAAGATCGGCTACGTCAACGGCTACGCCCGCTACGCCTCGGGCACGCAGCACGGCACCGACGACCGCATCGACCTGATCATCACCGAGCACCACCCGCGCGACCACGCGACCTCGATCTGGCACGGCTACCTCGCGGGCGGCTCCCTGCACCGGGCGGACGGCACGGTCGTCTCCGCCCTGGGCCGCGGCATCGAGGACGTGACCCCGCGCGCGGAGGACCTCACGCCCCTGTTCACGAGCGGCAGCACGTGGGGCGGGTCCGTCATGACCCACGCGTGGACCACGGACCTGCGGCGCGCGGCCGACGGCCGCCTCGTCGCCCTGTTCACCGCCCGGGCGGACGACGCCCTCGGGACCGACACCGCCCGCCACGCCTGGGACGCCCCCGCGCACGAGGTCCCCGCGATCGACCACCGACTCTTCCGCGCCGAGCTCGCGCCCGGGGCGGGCGCGTGGAAGGTGCACGAGATCGCCGTCGCCGGGCCCCAGCTCATGCCCCACGAGGAGGACTACACGGGACTCGGCGCGATCGACCCGGACGACCTCGACGCCCTCTGGGCCTCGCTCGAGACGGATCCGCGGGACGGCCGGACCCTCGGCGTGCACGAGATCTTCCACGGCCGCACGGCCGACGGCGGCGCCACGATCGCGTGGACCCCCGTCACCGAGGGGTCGGCGGGGGACAACCTGCGCCCCGTCGCGATCCCCGGGGACCCGGGCCGCGCGGCCGTCACGTGGTTCCGCGGCACCATGCGCCGCTCCCAGGACCTCGACACCGAGGTGGTGCTGCTCAGCAGCCCGCGAACTCCGGGCCGCTGATCGCGTAGGCGTCCTTGAGGATCCGCAGGGACGCGATGCCCTCCGCGGGGCCGATCCAGAACGGCTCGGCCCCGTCGAGGGTCGCGTAGAAGTCCGCGATGAGCTCCTCGTGGGAGACGCCCCAGTAGGAGCGGCCGCCCGCGGTCGCGACCCGGTCGGAGAAGGTGTCGACGCGGCCGTCGGCCCAGCGCACGGTGAGGCCGCCGCCCGCGCCGGAGCGCAGCTCGAGGTACGCGTTCTCGGTCGCGACCTCGAGCTCGACGGGCCGGGCGACGGGCGCGGTGAGCGTCGCGTAGAAGGTCGTCGTGGCGCCGCCCTCGTGGTGCAGGAGCAGCTCGGCGGTGTCCTCGACCTCCGTGACCCCCGCGAACTTGCGCTGCGAGACCAGGCCGTCGGTGCGCTCGACCGGCCCGAGCAGCCACTGCACGAGGTCGAGGGTGTGGATCGCCTGGTTGATGAGGAGGCCGCCGCCGGAGGTCTCCTGGCGCCCGCGCCACGGCTTCGCGGCGTAGTACTCGGCGGTGCGGGTCCACACCACGGAGGCGTAGGCGCCCTGCACGGCGCCCAGCTCACCGCTCGTGAGCAGCCGTCGCAGCTCCTGGCTCGCCCGGTTGTAGCGGTTCTGGAAGCAGATCGCGACGTGCGGGGCGCCCGCGCCGCCGTCGGCCCGCGCGGGGGCGGCGGCGAGGCCCGCGACGAGCCGCTCGGCCTCGGCGAGGGTGTGCGCGACGGGCTTCTCCTGGAGCACGTGCACGCCGCGGGCGATCGCCGCGAGGCTCGGGCCCACGTGCTCGTGGTGCGGGGTGGTCACATGGATCGCGTCGAGCCGCTCGGCGTCGAGCATCGCCTCGACGGAGTCGTGGACGGGCACGCCGAGGGCGGTCGCGGCGCGCTCCCGGGCGGCGGGGTCGGCGTCGGCGACGACGACGAGCTCGAGGCCGTCGATCGCGGCGATCGCGTCCACGTGGACGACGGAGACGTCGCCGTATCCGACGAGGCCGATGCGGCGGGCGCGCTGGGTCATCTGTGCTGCCTCCTGCCGCGACGGCGCGGCGCGTGGACGGGGAGTGGATGGGTCATCCTCGCGGGTCCCGGCCCGCGGCGGAAGCGGTTGCCGCGCGGTGCAGGGGCGAGGTCCTCGGCGAGCCTACGCCGATAGGATCATGCCGGTGACCTCGTCTCCCACCCCGTCCCGGGCCAGCGCCCGCATCACCCTCACCCTCGCGACCCTGGCCATGATCGGGCCCTTCACGATCGACACCGTGTTCCCGGCCTTCGGGCGGATCGGGACCGAGTTCGGCGCGAGCGAGGTGGGGCTCCAGCAGCTGGTCTCCGCCTACCTCGCGGCCTTCGCGGTCATGTCGATCCTGCACGGACCGCTCTCCGACGCCCTGGGCCGCAAGCCGGTGACGATCGGCGGGCTCGTCATCTACCTCATCGGCATGTTCGGCTCGATCCTCGCCCCGGGCCTCGGCGGTCTCGTCGCGCTGCGGGTGCTGCAGGGCATGAGCGCGGGCGCCGCGACGATCGTCTCCCGCGTCGTCATCCGCGACATGTTCGCGGGCCCCGAGGCGCAGCGGCTCATGGCCCGCGTCATGATGATCTTCTCCGTCGCCCCCGCGCTCGCGCCGATCCTCGGCGGCTGGCTGCTGCTGCTCGGCGACTGGCGGTGGGTGTTCGCGGGGGTGGGCCTGTACGGCGTGGTCACGCTCGTGCTGACGGCGCTGCTGCCGGAGACCCTGCCGCGGGACCAGCGCACCCCGCTGCGCCTGCGCTCCCTGCTGGGGTCGCTCGTGCACGTGGGCCGCAGCCCGGTCATGCTGCGGATCGCCTCGGCCTCCGCCCTCGGCTTCGCCGCGCAGTTCCTGTTCATCGCGGGCGCCTCGATCATCGTGGACCGCCTGCTGGGTCTCGGCGAGCAGGACTTCTGGGTGCTCTTCGTGCCGCTGATCATCGGCATGATGAGCGGCTCGTGGGTGGTGGGCCGGGCGGCGGCGGTCGTGCCCCGGCCCCGGCTGATCACGATCGGCTACCTCGCCGCGATCCTCGCGGCTCTCGTGAACCTGCTGCTGGTGGCGGTGTCCCCGGCGCCCGACGGGACGATCTCCCCGGCCCTGATCCCGCTCGTCGCGGGCCCGATGCTGCTCGCCTTCGCCGTCTCGCTCGTCTTCGCGCCGATCCAGCTCGAGGTGCTCGACCTGTTCCCCCATGAGCGCGGGGCGGCCGCCTCGCTCGGCACCTTCTTCTCCCTCGTGCTGAACGCGCTGCTCGCGGGGGTGATCATGCCGATCGTGAGCACGAGCCTGCTCGCGGTGGGCACGGCGTCGCTGCTCTTCGCCGCGGGCGGCACGGCCCTGTGGGTCTGGCACCTCGCGGCGACCCGCGGCGGGGCCTCGGCGGTCGCCCCCGCAGGCGCCTGAGCGATCCATCGAAGGGTTGATCCGCCGGGCCGCGCGCACGAGCAGGATCGAGGGCATGACGCGATCCCTGTACACCGCCCTGACCTACCTGATCCTCGGCCTCGCCTCGGGGCTCTTCTACCGCGAGTTCACGAAGCACACCGACGCCCTGCTCAGCCACACCCCGCTGAACACCCTGCACACGCACCTGCTGACCCTCGGCATGATCGTGTTCCTGGTGGTCCTCGCGCTCGACGCGGTCCTGGGCCTGACCGGCCGCCGCTCCTTCACCGTGTTCTGGTGGACCTACAACATCGGCCTCGTCGTGACGGTCGCGATGCAGGCCGTACGCGGCATCCTCACGCTCGGCGGCCACGACCCGGCGACGACGAGCGCCGCGATCCCCGGGACCGCGGGCCTCGGGCACATGCTGCTGACCGTCGGCCTCGTCTCCCTGTTCGTCGCCCTCCGCGCCGCCGTGCGCGAGCGCGGGGGCGCGTCCCACCAGGTGCCGGCGATTCCTGCGCGCTGACCCCGGCGCCATAGGGTGGCGCCCATGGACACCTCCGCGGCGCCGGGCAGCGGGGTCGGCGTCGCCGTCGACCTCGTCATCCTCACCCTGCACGAGGGGCGGCTCAGCGTCGCGCTCGTGCAGCGCGGGGAGGAGCCCTTCGCGGGCACGTGGGCGCTGCCCGGCGGGCCCGTGGGGGAGCACGAGGACCTCGACCAGTCCGCCTACCGGGTGCTCGAGAACGAGGCGATGATCGGCGAGGAGTCGGTGCACGTCGAGCAGCTGCGCACCTTCGGCGCCCCGGGCCGCGACCCGCGCGGGCGCGTGGTCTCCGTGGCCTTCATGGCGCTCGGCGCGGACCTCCCCGCCCCGCGCCGCGGGGCCGACGTCGCCGACGCCCGCTGGTGGGCCGTCGAGGAGCTCGCCGGCGTCGAGCTCGGCTTCGACCACCGCGAGGTGCTCGACTGCGCGCTCGAGCGCGCCCGCGCGAAGCTCGAGTACTCGACGCTCGCCGTGACCTTCCTGCCCGCGGAGTTCACCGTCTCCCAGCTGCGCGGCGTCTACGAGGCCGTGTGGGGGAGCAGCCTCGACGCCGGGAACTTCCACCGCAAGGCGACCCGCACGCCGGGCTTCGTCGAGGAGCTCGACCGCTTCGCCGCACCGACGGGCGGCCGGCCCGCACGCCTGTACCGCGCGGGGAGCGGCACCACGCTGCAGCCGCCGCTGCTGCGCTCGGGGGAGGAGAGCGCATGAGCCTGCCGCTGCTCGAGGGGGACCGCCGCGAGCGGGTCCACGCCCTCGCCCGGGAGCTGCACGCGGATCCCGAGCTCGCCTTCGAGGAGCACCGCTCCGCCCAGCGGGTCTCCGCGCTGCTCGAGGCGGAGGGCTTCACGGTCGAGCGGGGCGTGGGGGAGCTGCCCACCGCGCTGCGCGCGAGCCGGGGCTCCGGCTCCCTCGTCGCCGCGCTGTGCGTGGAGTACGACGCCCTGCCCGGGATCGGCCACGGCTGCGGCCACCACCTCATCGCGGGCGCCTCCGTGGGGGCGGCCCTGCTGCTCGCGGACGCGCTCGCCGCGGATCCGTCCCTGGACCTCACGGTGCAGGTGATCGGCACGCCGGCGGAGGAGCACGGCGGCGGCAAGCAGCTGCTCATCGAGCGCGGCGTCTTCGCGGGCGTGCACCTCGCCCTCATGACCCACCCGACCCCGCACACCGACACCTACGACCCGGTGGGCTCGACGAGCCAGGCCGTGGGCCGCTGGCGCGCGACCTACACGGGCCGCGGCGCGCACGCCGCCGCGAACCCCTCCGAGGGCGTCAACGCGAACGATGCGGCCGTGATCGCCCAGGTCGCGGCCGGTCTGCTGCGCCAGCGGGTGAAGGACGGCCGGCGCCTGGCCCTCGTGCCGCAGCAGTCCGGGGTCACGAACATCATCCCGGCGACCGCGGTCGTGGACTTCGAGTGCCGGGCGCCGGACCTCGAGGAGTTCCACGCCCTGCACGAGTCCCTGCTGGACTGCCTGCGGGCGGGCGCCCTCGCGACCGGCTGCACGCTCGAGGTGGAGGCGCTCGAGCCGCTCTACGAGCCGCTGCGGCAGGACGACCTGCTGGGCGGCCTGTGGAACGAGGCGATGGCCGAGCGCGGCCGCCCGCTCGCGGGGTCGACGGGCGTCATGGCCGCCTCGACGGACATGGGCAACGTGTCCCAGCACGTGCCCTCCCTGCATCCCTTCGTGGGCATCACGGGCGTGGACGCGGCGCTGCACACGGCGGACTTCGCGGCGCAGTCCGCGGGGCCGGAGGGCTACCGGCTGCTCGACGACGCGGCCGCCGCGATGGCGCACGTGGTGCGCCGGGTCGCGGCCGACGGCGACCTGCGGTCGCAGGTGCTCGCGCGGGCGGAGGAGCTCGCGGCCCGCTGAGGGCAGGGCTGATCCCTCCCGGGGTGTCCGGTGGGGCACACCGCGGCTCCATTTGGTTGAACCGTCAACCAAAAGGGTGCATGCTGGGGCCATCGCCGCACCGCCCCGGAAGGACCGACCCCTCATGGCACCCACCCCTGTCACCCCCGCCACCGCTGTCACCCCCGTGGACGAGCAGCACCTCTCCGCCGATCTCGCGATGGACGCCGTCACCCTCCGCGTGGGCGACCTCGAGCTCATGAGCTCCTACTACGCGGACGCCCTCGCCCTCGCCCCGATCGAGGAGACCGCCCGCACCGGCGGCGAGGTCCACCGCGTGCTGGGCCGCGGCGACGTGCCCTTCGTGCGGCTCGTCTCCACCCCCGGGCTGCCCGTGCCCGGCCGCGGCGAGGCCGGGCTGTTCCACACCGCCTTCCTCTTCGAGGACGAGGCCTCCCTCGCCGGCACCCTCCTGCGCGCCGCCCAGGACCCCCGCTCGCGCTTCGCGGGCAGCGGCGACCACCTCGTCTCCGAGGCCTTCTACTTCGCGGACCCCGAGGGCAACGGCATCGAGCTGTACCGCGACCGCCCCCGCGCGGAGTGGACCTGGAAGGACGGCCAGGTCGCGATGGACACCCTGTACCTCGACCCGAACGCCTACCTCGAGCAGCACCTCACCGAGGGCACCGCCGGCGAGCCCGGCGCGCTGCCCGGGATCGTCGGCCACGTGCACCTGCAGGTGGGGGACGTGCAGGCCGCGCGGGCCTTCTACATCGACGCGCTCGGCTTCGAGGTCACCGTGGGCTCGCACCCCGGCGCGCTCTTCGCCGCCGCGGGCGGCTACCACCACCACGTCGCCATGAACTCGTGGAACAGCCGCGGCGCCGGGCCGCGCGCCACGAGCCTGGGCCTGGCCGATGTCGCCATCACCGTGCCCGGCCGCGAGGACCTCGACGCGCTCGTCGCCCGGGCCCGCGCCGCCGCCCTGCCGCTCGCCGACGACGGCCGCTCGGTGCGCCTCACCGACCCCTGGGGCACCCCCGTCACGGTGAGCCTGCCCGGCACGAGCGCCGAGCAGGTCCTCGCCCGCTGAGAGGCTCAGGCCTCCGTCGAGGCACGCTCCTCGGCCTCCGCCGCGATCTGGCGCAGCGCCTGCCGGAAGGTCTCGGTGGGCAGCGCGCCGGGCGCGGTGTAGCGGTCGTCGAAGAGGAAGAAGGGCACGCCCCGCGCCCCCATCGACACGGCCTCGCGCACGTCCTCCTCGACCGCGTCGTCATGCGTGGTGCCCGCCCAGGCGGCGCGCGCGTCGGCCTCCGCGAGGCCCGCGGCGATCGCACGGGTGACGACGACCTCCTCGTCGAAGGGGTTCACCGTGTCGGTGAAGTGCCCGCGCTGGAGCTCGAGGAAGAACTCCGTGGCGACCTCCGCGCCGCGCGCCTCCTGGACGGCCTGCAGGACCCGGTGCACGCCGCGCGTGTTGCCCATGGGGCGCGGGGAGACGTACTCGCGGCCCACCTCGCGGGAGAGGTCGCCGATCTGCGCCTCCATCTCGCGCACCTTCTCCACGGGGATGCCCTTGCGGCGGGCGAGGCCCGTGACGTTGTCCTCCGTGGAGCCGGTGGGCGCGGTGGGGTCGAGCTCGAAGGAGTGGGCGCGCAGCGTGACGCGTCCCGTGAGCCCCTCCGCCTCGATCGCCTCGAGCAGGCGCGCCTCGCCCACGTAGCACCAGGGGCACACGACGTCGGTCCAGACGTCGATGCCGAACAGCGGCGTGGGGGTGGCGGGGGTGGGGGCTGCTGCGGTCATCGGTCCGTCCGTTCCGTGGGGTGCGGGCGGTGCCCGCGGTCCCCGGGCACAACGCCCGGGGACCCGAAGATCATCCCGAGGAGGCGGTCAGGCGGCCGCGGGCTCCGCGTCCGACGGTGCGTCCTCCGGGTCCTCCGCGCCGTCGGCGTCGACCTCGCGGCGCAGCTTCCGCGCGCCCAGGAAGCCGAGCACGAGCGCGAGCACGAGCCAGCCGCACAGCCAGGTGATGTCCCCGACCGGGTCCACCCAGCCGCCGCCGATCGTGCCGCGGAACGCGTCCACCGCGTGGGTCATCGGCAGGAACGGGTGGATCGTCTGGAAGAACTGCGGCAGCGTGCCGACGGGGTAGGTGCCACCGGCCCCCGCCACCTGGAGGGCGATGAGCACGAGCGCCACGAACTTGCCGATCGGTCCGAACAGGGCGCCGAACCCGTGGTTCAGGCCCACGAAGACGATGCTCGTCAGGGCCGCCATGAGGGTGAACTGCAGGAGGTGCACCGCGGTGATGTCGATCGCGAGGTGGAGCACCGCGACCGTGATCGCCGTCTGCACGAGGGCGAGGGCGAAGGAGGGCACGAGACCGCCCACGAGCAGCTTCAGGGCGCCCGCCCCCTTGGCCGCGGCCTCGCGGGAGAACGGCGGCATCATGAGGAAGATCGACATGCCGCCCACCCAGAGGCCGATGCCCAGGAACAGCGGGGCGAGGCCCTCGCCGAAGCGGTCCAGGCCGTGGTCGCGCACGAAGTCCATCTGCACGGGGTCCGAGGCGGCGTCGGTGAGGTCCGCGCGCTCCGTGTCGGTGTACGAGGGGACCTCGTCCTGGGCGTCGACGAGGCCGTCGTGCAGCTCGCCGGAGCCGTCCTGCAGCTGCTGGGCGCCGTCCTCGAGCTTCTCGGAGCCGTCCACGAGCTGGCCCGTGCCGTCCTCGAGCTGGCCGGCGCCGGAGTCGACCTGGTGCGCGGCCGCGGCGAGCTTCTCCGCGCCGGTCTGCCCCTGGGAGAGGCCGCTCGCGAGGGTGCGGGCGCCCGAGTCCGCGGAGTACAGGCCGCTCACGAGCTGCGCGCTGCCGCTCTCGAGCTTCCCTGTGCCGGCGGCGAGCTGGTCCGCGCCGTCGCCCGCGGTGGAGACGCCGTCGGTGTACTGGCCGATCCCGGAGGAGAGGGTCGCGGCGCCGTCGGCCGCGGTGCGGGTGGACTCGGCGAGGAGGTCCGCGCCGTCGGAGACCTGCTGGGCCCCGTCGTTGAGGCGGTCCACGTCGTCCGCGCCCTGGGAGAGCGTGTCGTAGGCGTCCGGCAGGGCCGCGGCGGCGTCCTTCGCCTGCTGGGCGAGCCGGGAGGCGAGGTCCGCGGTGGAGGTGTCCTGGTCCGAGCCGGTCGCGGCCGCGGCGGCGTCGCGGGCGTCCTGGCGGGCGCTCGTGATGGTGTCCTCGAGGGAGGAGGCGTCCTCGGCGAGGGAACCGGTCGCGTCGGCGACCTTCGAGGTGCCGTCGGCGACGGTCGAGGTGGTCGTGGCGAGGTCGTCGAGCGTGGTGCCCACCCGGTCCGCGGCCTCGGCCACGGAGTCCGCGGTGTCGGAGACGTCGGTGCCGGCGGAGGCGGCGTCCCCGGCGGCGGTGTCCGCGGCCTTCGCGTCCTCGAGGGCGGTGGAGGAGGCGTCGCGGGTGTCGCCGGAGGTGCCCGCGACCTCGGAGAGCTGCGAGCAGAAGGCCTCGTCGGCCCCGGAGTCCTCGCACGTCGCGGCGAGGTCGTCGACGCTGCCGGTGTAGGTCTGCACGGCGTCGTCGGAGGTCGCGGCGCTGTCCTTCGCCGTCGAGGCCGCGTCGGCGGCGCTCGCGGCGGCGTCGGTGAGGTTGCCGATCTCGTCCTGGATGCTCGAGGCGCCGTCGCGGATCGTCGTGGCGTCCTCGGAGCCGTCCGCGGTGTCCTGCGCGAGGGCCTGGGCGGCGTCGTCGGCGGAGGTCGCCGTGTCGTCGAGGGCGGTCGCGGCGTCGGAGAGGGTCGTGGAGTCCGTGGCGGGGGCGTCGAGCGCGGTGCCGGCGTCCTCGACGGCCTGCTGGAGGGCGGAGATGCCGTCCTGCAGGTCCTGGCTCGCCTGGTCCACGGAGTCCTCGGTGATGCCGAGGTCCTTCGCTTTGTCGCGGGCGTCGGTGATCGTCCGGTCGAGCTGCGCGGTGCCGTCGGCCACCTGGGAGGCGCCGTCGGCGAGGGAGCTCGCGCCGTCCGCGATCTGCGAGGTGCCGCTCGCGAGGGAGTCGGCGCCGTCCTGGAGCGTGGTGCGCTTCGAGTCGAGGGTGTCGAGCCCGGCGGAGAGCTGCTGGGCGCCCGCGTCGAGGGTCGCGGTGCCGTCGTGCAGGGTCACGGCGCCCGCGGTGAGCTGGTCGAGGCCCACGACGAGGTCGTAGGAGCCGTCGGCGAGCTGCGCGGTGCCGTCGGCGAGGGTGTCGGCGCCGTCGGCCAGCTGGCCGGTGCCGTCGTGCAGCTCGGTCGCGCCCTCGTCGAGGGTGGTCGCGCCGTCGGTGAGGTCACCGGCGCCGTCGGTCAGCTCGGTCGCGCCGTCCTCGAGGTCGCCGGAGCCGTCGACGGCGTCCCCCAGGCCGTCGTGGATCGAGGTGAAGCCGATGTAGACGTTGTCGAGGTACTCGTCGAGCACGCTCGTGCGCAGCGTGTCGGTGAGGGCCGCGCCCACGGACTTCGAGAAGTTGCCGCCCACGTAGTTGATCGTGTCGTTCGTGGTGACCGTGAGCAGCGCGGGGGCGGCGTCCTCCGCGTCGCCGCCCAGCGAGGCCACGTTCGCCGAGAAGTCCTTCGGGATCACGACGGTCGCGCCGTAGGTGCCGTCCTCGAGCCCGCGCTTCGCCTCCGCCTCGCTCACCTCGACGAAGCGGAAGGAGGTGTTCTTGTCGATGTCGAGCACCTCCTCGGTGAAGTCCTCGCCGACGTGCAGCTGGGTCTTCGTGCCGTCCGTGGAGGTCGAGGTCGCGCCCTCGTCGAGGTCGACGACGGCCGCGGTGATCCCGTCCATCCGGCCCGAGGGGTCGGAGAAGGACCAGGTGAGGTTCCCGGCATAGATGAGCGGCACCAGGGCGAGCCCGGTGACGAAGAGAGCCGCGATGGGCTTCTTCCACTCGGAGGGGAAGAGGTCGACGAATGCGCGCAGCGCGGAGGAGATTCGGTGCACGCGGCCACGATACATTCATGTATCGAGATCGGGAAGCGCCCGGGTCGCACTGTGGCGGGCCGAACTCCGGGGTGCGTCGTCCGAGGTCAGGCGGGCAGGTCCACGACCCACGGCTCCGACGGCAGGCTCCGCGGGTCCCAGCGCTCGAGCACGTCGCGCGCGCTCCGGCATCCGGGCAGGCCCAGCGACTCCCCGATCCGCTCGACCACCTGCTCCGCGCTCTCGCCGAGCGCGAGGCGGTCACGGAGGGTGACCGCGCCGTCCCGCTTCGCGAGGCGCTCCCCGAGGGCGTTCACGGCGAGCGGCACGTGCGCGTACTCGGGCACGGGAAGTCCCAGCAGCTGGGCGAGGTGCGCCTGCCGCGGGGCGGAGGAGAGCAGGTCGTCGGCGCGGACGACCTGGTCCACGCCCTGCGCGGCGTCGTCGACGACCACGGCGAGGTTGTAGGCGACCACCCCGTCGCCGCGGCGCAGCACGAGGTCGTCGACGGCCCCGGTGACCTCCCCGGCGAAGCGGTCCCGCACGCTCCAGGTGCTCACCTCCGCGCGCAGCCGCAGCGCGGGCTCGCGGCGCAGCGCGCGCATGCGCTCCCGTCCTGCCTCCCGCTCGCGCGCGGTGAGGTCGCGGCAGGTCCCGGGATAAGCGCCGGGCGGGGCGTGCGGGGCGCTCGGCGCCTCGAGGATCTCGCGGCGGGTGCAGTAGCACTCGTAGACGAGGCCCCGCGTGGTGAGCTCCGCGATCGCGGCGGCGTGGGCGTCGCCGCGCTCCGACTGCCGCACGATCTCGCCGTCATGGTCCAGGCCCACGGCGGCGAGGTCCTCGAGCTGGCGGGCCTCCGCGCCCTCGCGCACGCGGTCGAGGTCCTCGACGCGCAGACGGAAGGCGCGGCCGGTCCCGCGGGCGAGGGCCCAGGCGAGGATCGCGGTGCGCAGGTTCCCCAGGTGCAGGTCGCCGCTCGGGGAGGGGGCGTAGCGCCCGGCCGGAGGGAGTGCGGTCATGGCCCCAGTCTCCGTCAGCCGCGGGCCGCGGGGCGATCGAGGACGAGCAGCACGTCCCCGGCGCGGCCGCCCGGCACCTCGCGCCCGGGCCGGCCGGGGCGGAAGCCGAGCCGGCGGGCGAGGGCGAGGGAGGGGGCGTTGCGGGCGGCGGTCACCGCGACCACCTCGGGATCCCCGGGGCGCAGCATGCCGAGCACGGCGCGCAGGGCCTCCGTCGCGAGACCCTGCCCTTGCGCCGCGGGGTGCAGCCTCCAGTAGGCGCTCAGCAGCGGGCCGGCGGCTGAGTCGAGCGGGGCGAGGCCCACGATCCCCAGCAGGTCCCCGCCGCCCGCCGGGAGCACGCGGCGGTACCCGGCCGCCCCGCCGGACTCGGCGTGCGCCACCCACTGCCGCAGCACCCAGGCCATCTGGCCCTTCGCGGTGAGCGGGGCCGTGGAGTCGTGGAGGAAGGCGGCGGGATCGGAGTGCAGGCGCCAGAGCTCCTCGAGGTCCTGCTCGGTGACGAGCGGGAGCCGCAGGCGCGGGGTGCGCAGAACGGCGCGGCCCTCACCGTCCGGGGACGGGGGTGCCGCGCCGTTCATGGCTGCGATCGGGACGCTCAGGCGTCGCCGCGGTGGTTGCCGCGCTTCTCCTCGGCCTCGGTGGAGTCCGCGGACTCGACCTTGACCTCCTTGGGCGTGGTGTCCGCGCCGTGGGAGTCGCCCTTGAGCGAGGAGGCGACGTCGCCGGCGTCGGCCGCGCCGACGGTGTCGGAGACGGTCGAGGAGTCGGAGTCGTCCCCGGCGGAGGCGGGGTAGTGCGCGCGGGCGAAGTCCGCCGGCGGGGCCCAGGGGTCCTCGACGGGGCGGGTCTTCTTCCAGGCGATGTAGCCCGCGGCGGCGCCGGCGGCGGCCAGGCCCAGCACGAGCAGCACCTTGCCGGCGCGGTTCTTCTTCACGGGGGCCGGGGCGGTGAGGGCGGCGGCCTTGATGTCGTCCTGGCCGGTGGCGAGCTCCTTGCGGGCCGCGTCCACGGCGGCCTTGAGCACGGTGCCGGTGGTCTCGGCGGTCCGGCGCGCACGGGGGAGGTAGTCCTCCTGCACGTCCTGGACGAGCTTGTCCGCACGGGGCCCGAGGTTCTGGGAGAGCTTGTCGCCCTGGGCGCGGAGGCGCTCCTCGACGGCGGGGGCGTACTGCCCGTAGAGCTCGGTCGCGCGGGCGCGCGCCTCGCGGGCCGCCTCGGAGGCGACGGGGCCGGCCTGCGCGGCCAGCTTCTGCAGCTCCTGGACGGCCTGCTCCGCCTTCTGGCCGGTGCCGGACACGGCATCGGCGGCCTTCTGGGCGTGCTTCTCGGCCTTCTTGGCCTCACGCTTGGTGGTCAGCGCCATGGTCGTTCCCCTTTCGGTGTATCCGCCGGGTCGGGCCGACGGTGGTCCCTGGGCCGTGATCCGCCGGGGGATCCGAGGATCTCCCGGGGTGACGCGGCCCGTGTGCCACAACTCTAACGCGCGGGGGTGACGGGGCTCCCAGGGGATTCCGACCCGACGGTCGACCCCGCGCCCGGCGCCGCCCGTGTGCGAGGATTGCGCGCATGTTCGCAACTCTGCACACCAACCACGGGGACGTCCGCCTCGAGCTGTTCCCGGACCACGCGCCGAAGACCGTCGAGAACTTCGTGGGCCTCGCCGAGGGCACCAAGGAGTTCACGGACGCCGAGTCCGGCGAGAAGGTGACGCGCCCCTTCTACGACGGCGTCGTCTTCCACCGCATCATCTCCGGCTTCATGATCCAGGGCGGCGACCCCCTGGGCACCGGCACCGGCGGCCCGGGCTACACCTTCGACGACGAGATCTCCGAGAAGAACTTCAACGAGCCCTACGTGCTCGCCATGGCCAACGCCGGCAAGCGCCGCAACGCGATCACCGGCCAGCCCGCGGGCACCAACGGCTCGCAGTTCTTCATCACCGTCGGCCCCACCCCGCACCTGCAGGGCAAGCACACCGTGTTCGGCGTCGTCGCGGACGACGAGTCGAAGAAGGTCGTCGACGAGATCGGCTCCGTGCGCACCGACATGCGCGACCGTCCCCTCGAGGACGTCGTCATCGAGAAGGTCACCGTCGAGAGGTGACATACTGAGACTGCAGCGGCCCGTCCCTGGGGAAGGGGGCGGGCCGCTGCTCTTCTGTGCTGCCGTCTCCTCCCGCTGGGTCAGCCGATCGCGACGCCGAGGGCGGAGCCCAGTCCGTAGGTGACGAGCAGGGCGAGCACGCCGCCGATGATGGTGCGGACGGTCGCGCGGCGGGCGTCCGCCTCGCCGAGGCGGGCGCTGACCACGCCGAGGGCGGCGAGGGCGAGCACGACCGCGGCGAGCGTCGCCGGCAGGCGCAGCGCGGGCGGGGTCAGCAGGATCGCCGCGAGCGGCACCACCCCGCCCAGGGTGAAGGAGACGAGCGAGGCGAGCGCCGCCCCGACGGGCGAGGCGACCGCGTCGTCCTCGACGCCGTGACGGAAGCGCGTGTGCGCCTCGAGCGCGTCGTGGCGCTCCATCGAGCGGGCCACGGGCTCGACGACGTCCGACGGGATGCCGGTGTCCTCGAGCGCGGAGACGAGGGCGCGGTGCTCGACCTCGGGCTGCGCGGCGAGGTCGCGGCGGGTGCGGGCGATGAGGGCGCGCTCGGTGTCCCGCTGGGTCGAGACCGAGACGTACTCGCCCATCGCCATGGACAGGGCGCCCGCGACGAGCGAGGCGAGGCCCGCGATGAGCAGCCAGCGGGTGTCCGTGGTGGCGCCGGCGACGCCCACGGCGAGGCCGGCGACGGAGACGATGCCGTCGTTCGCGCCGAGCACCCCGGCGCGCAGCCGGTTCAGACGGCCGGCGCGCCGGGAGCGCTCGTCGGCCTGCGCGGTGGAGGTGGGGCCGGCGGGATGCGCGGCGCCGAGGGGGCGGATGTTGTCGACGAGGCTCATGTGGACAGAGTAGTTATCTGGACTCGGTCCAGACAAGCAAGGTAAGCCTGCCCTGGCCTGCGATGATCACTCCGTCGGTGCGGAATGCACTCGGCGCTCAGGGCCGCGAGGGCCACCACATCCGATCGCCGACGAGCGCGAACAGGGCCGGCACCAGCACGGTCCTCACGAGCACGGTGTCCAGCAGCACCCCGAGCCCCACGATCAGCCCCAGCTGACCGAGCACCACGAGCGGCAGCACGCCGAGCGCCGCGAACACTGCGGCGAGCACCACACCCGCGCTCGTGATGACCACGCCCGTCGCGCCGACCGCCCGCACCATGCCCTCCGCCGTGCCGTGCCCGGCGGCCTCGTGCCGGGCGCGGTGGACGAGGAACATCGTGTAGTCCACGCCGAGCGCCACGAGGAACAGGAAGGCGAGCAGCGGGACCGTGACGTCGAGCGCCTCCACGCCGAGCAGCGCGCGCCCCACCCCCAGCCCGAGGCCGATCGAGGCCACCGCGCTGAGGAGGTTCACGAGCATGAGCAGCACGGGCGCGACCAGGGCCCGGACCAGCAGCGCGAGGACCACGAGCACCACCAGCAGGATCGCCGGGGCGACCACGGCGAGATCCCGGAAGGACGCCTCGCGCACGTCGAGCGCCTCGGCGCTCGGCCCGCCCACGAGGGCGTCCGGAGCGACCCCGTGCACCGCGGCGCGCAGCTCCCGCACCTCGGTGAGCGCCGCGGCGGAGCCCGGCGACGCCGTGCCGACGACGCTGAGCACGGTGCTGTCCTCGGGCGTCGTCCCGGTGGGGGAGACGCTCACGACGCCCGCGGAGCCCTCGGCGGCCGTCGTCACCGCGTCCAGCTCCGCGGTGGGCACGACGACCGTGTGCGGGGATCCCTGGCCGGCGCCGTAGTGCGCGGCGAGGGTGTCGAAGCCGGCCTGCGCCTCGGTCGCGGTCGCGAACTGCTCGTCCTGCGCGAGACCCACCCGCATGCCGATCAGGCCCGTGGAGAGCACGCCGAGCACGAGCAGGCTGCCGAGCACGCTGATCAGAGGGCGGCGCACCACGCCGCGGGCCGCACGGGCGAAGACCCCGTGCGGGGCGGCGTCGGGGGCCTCGTCGGAGGGGCGGGGCACGAGCGGCCAGAACACCCGGCGGCCGGCCACGGCGAGCAGCGCCGTGAGCGGGAACAGCACCGCGACCAGGGAGATGACCAGGCCGCAGGCGGCGGCGATGCCGATGCCGCGAGCGGCGGGCATGACGGCGAGCAGCAGGCTCAGCAGGGCGATGACGACCGTCGCGTTCGAGGCGAGGATCGCGGGCACGGTGCCGCGCCAGGCGGCCGCGAGAGCCGCGCGGTGGTCCTCGTGCCGGTGCAGCTCCTCGCGGTAGCGGGAGATGAGCAGCAGCGCGTAGTTCGTGCCCGCGCCGAACACCAGCACGCTCACCACGCCCGCGTCGAAGGCCAGGGAGGCACGCTCACCGAGCACGTCGAGCAGGCCCATCGTGACGCGCTCGGCGAGACCCACCACCGCGAGCGGCAGGATCCACAGCACGGGGGAGCGGTAGGTGAGCAGGAGCAGCACGGCGACCACCGCGATGGTCACGGCGAGCAGCGTGAAGTTCGCCCCGGCGAAGGCGCCGCGCACGTCGGCCGCGACGGCCGGGCCGCCCGTGATCTCGACGCTCAGGGACTCCGGGGCCGTGGAGCCGGCGAGGGTGCGCAGCTCCTCCACCTGGGCATCGGCGGCGTCCTTCGACGCGTCCGAGGGGATCGAGGCGACGAGGAGATCTGCCTTCCCGTCCTCCGACGGCATCGGGCCGAGGGCCTCGGCGCCGGTCTCCTCGGCGAGGGCGGTCCGGAGGGTCTCGACGTCCGCGGCGTCCTCGCTGGTGAGCTCGCCGCCGTCGGCCCGCGAGAGGACCACGAGCAGCTGGTCGCGGCCGTCGGCGTCCGCCTCGGCGACGAGCGCCGCCGCGCGGGAGGACTCGAAGGAGTCGGGGACGGCGTCCATGCCCGCGACCGGGCCGGAGCCCTTGAGCAGGCCGATCGCCGCGAGGGCGAGCAGCAGGAACAGGCCGACCAGCACGGGGGCGGAGCGGCGGCCGGTGAGCAGACGGGACACGAGGGGACCTCCGGGGCGAGCGAGCGGTGAAGCGACCCTTCGAGGCTAGGAACGTGCAGGTCGGAGCGGATCAATCCTTCGATGGATCCGCCCTGTGACGGGGTGCGCGCGAGGCGCCGCGGGTAGCCTCCGGGCATGACCCCGCGCCACCTCGTCGGAGCCCGCCTGCTCGCCCAGGGGCTCCTCGCCCCCGACGGGGCCCCGCCCACCCCGGTCGAGGTCGCGCGCTCCTTCGCCGCCCACCAGGGGCAGGACCTCCCCGGCGCCGTCTCCTCCCTCGCCCTGCGCAGCCGCGCGCCGCGCGCCCGGACCGGGACGGCCGCCGTGCAGCAGGTGCTCGACGCCTTCGACCGCGGCGAGATCGTGCGCGGCTACCCCATGCGCGGCACCGTCTTCGTGGTCGCCGCGGACTCCCTCGCCTGGATCACGGAGCTGTGCGCCGCGGGGCCCCTGCGCGCCCAGGTCGCGCGGCGCCCCGCGCTCGGCCTCGACCAGGACCAGGTGGACCGCGCCCGCGCGGTGCTCGAGGAGGTCGCGGGGCCGCGCTCCTCTCCCGGGACGGGCCGCGGCGTGCCCCGCGCGGAGCTCCTCGCGGCATGGGAGGCGGCGGGCCTCGCGACCGCGAAGGGCCGCGGCTACCACCTGCTCTCCCACCTCGTCGCGCTCGGCGTCGCCGCCTACGGGCCCTGGCGGGACGGGGACACCGCCGTCGTCCTCGCGCGGCGCTGGCTGCCCGCGGGCAGCGACCTCGAGGGCGCCTTCGGCGGGGACCGGGTCGCCGCGGTCGCGGAGCTCGCCCGCCGGTACGTCACGAGCCGTGGCCCCGTGACCGAGCGCGACCTCGCCTGGTGGAGCAAGCTCACCCTCGGCGAGATCCGCGCGGCCTGGCCCGCGGCCACGCGCGAGCTCGAGAGCGGCTACGCGGACCGCGACGGCCGCCTCCACGCCCGCGCCGAGGACGCGCGCGGCGGGGACGGGGAGCGGCGCTGGTTCCGCGCCGGCCTCGTCGAGGAGTACGCCGAGCGGGAGAAGGAGGCGATGGCCGAGCTGCTGCTGCCCGGCTTCGACGAGCTCGTGCTCGGCTACCGGGACCGCGGATTCCTCGGGGACGAGGCGCGCGTGGAGGCGCTCGTGCCCGGCGGCAACGGGGTGTTCCGTCGGCCGGCGATCCGACGCGGCGAGATCGTGGGGACCTGGAGGCGGGCGGGCAGCGGCGCCCGGCGCCGGCTCGAGATCGAGGAGCTCACGCCGCTCACCGCTCCGCAGCTCACGCGCTTCACGCGGCTCCACGAGCGCTTCCCGGCCGTCGGCGGCTGAGGCCCACTCCGCGTCCAGGCCGCTCGTGGAGAATGTCTCCATGGAGCGACCGACCTACGGCTACAGCGCCGATGATGCCTCGCAGCCGCAGGACCAGCCCGTCTGCCCCCGCCACCCCGATCGGGTGAGCTACGTGCGGTGCAAGCGGTGCGACCGTCCCGCCTGCCCCGACTGCCAGCGGCCCACCTCCGTGGGCGTGCTGTGCGTGGACTGCGCCCGCGACGTGGAGCGCCAGCAGGCGCAGACCCGCCCGCGCAACGCCCTCGGCGGCCGGATGGGCCCGCAGACCCCGATCGTCACCTACACGATCATGGCGCTGTGCGTGCTCGCCTACGCCGGTCAGGCGCTCTCCGGCGGGCTCGTCGAGCAGTGGGCGATGTTCGCCCCGTTCCGCGCGATCGCCATGCCGTGGACCTTCCTCACGTCCGGCTTCCTGCACGGCGGGATCCTGCATCTCGCCCTGAACATGTGGGCGCTGTACGTGTGCGGGCAGTACCTCGAGCGCACCATGGGCCGCGCCCGCTTCGCCGCGGTCTACCTCGTCTCGATCCTCGCGGGCCACACGGCCGTGCTGATGCTGACGGACCCGCTCTCGCAGTCCTGGTACAGCGGCACCGTGGGGGCGAGCGGCGGCGTGTTCGGCCTGTTCGCGGCCATGTTCGTGGTGAACCGCAAGCTCGGCGGGCAGGTCGCGCAGATCCTTGTGCTGATCGGCCTGAACCTCGCCGTCACCTTCCTCAACCCCGGGATCTCGTGGCAGGGGCACCTGGGCGGCCTCGTCATGGGCGGTGCGCTCACCGCGACGATGTTCGCCCTGCGCCCCAAGCTCAGCCCCGTCGCGGACCGCGCCTCGATCGCGCGGCGCTCCGCCTTCGTGCACGCCGCGGTGATCGGTGCAGGTGTGCTCGTGTGCGTGCTGCTCGTCATCGTGCGCGTCGCGATGGTCAGCGCGATCGCCTGAGCGCGGGCCCTCTCCCGGCCACCTGGGGAATTACAACGGTGTGACTATCCCCAGAGTGTGGACACGATTGTGGACAACTGCGCGAGGTCGGGGGATGACCGGCTGAGAGTGTGGACGAACGGGCCTCCGTTGTGGACGGACGGTGGGGACAAACGGCCCCCCGGGTCGCCCTCACCGCCCTCGATCCGTTCCTCCACAGCGTCACCGATGTGATCCCGCCTGCCTCGGCAGCTCTCGGACCATCAAGCGGAACTTCAGGGTTTGTGCCTGGAATGGGCCCGTGACCTGCCAGGACCGTGTTCGGCGCCCTGTCAAGCCGCTCCCTGTCGGGGTTGTGGACGGACGATGCACCACCCTGATCGCGACACGCCCGGCCGTCGTCGTCCCCAGCCGCCGCACCTGCGGAACTACAGGTCTGTCATTCGTCCACCACTGTGGAGAAGATTGTGGACAACTGGTGCGGGTGTGGACGATCACCCCTCGAGGACCCCTCCTCAGTGGACGGCGCCGCCGCTGCGGTGAAGATCCACCGTCGTGGACAGGGCGGTCTCGACCATCGCGACGAGCGCCCTCGCGGCCTGCGGCACGGGCACCGTGCGGGCCGCGGGGACGTGGACGAAGCCGCCCCGCACCCCGGTCCCCTCGAGCGCCTCGAGGACCCGGTAGAAGACGTCGTTGCACACGAAGGTGCCGGCGGTCTGCGAGACGGCGGCCGGGACGCCGGTCGCGGCCGCCGCGGCGACCATCGCCTTGATCGGCAGCGTCGAGAAGCGGCCGACGGGCCCGCCAGCGACGACCGGCTCGTCCACCGGCGCGGCCCCGGACTCGTCGGCGATGCGCGCGTCACGCACGTTGATCGCGACCCGCTCGGGGGTGATCGCGGCGCGGCCGTCGGCGAGCCCGACGGCGATGACGAGCCGCGGTGCGAGCTCCTCGATCGCGGCGGCGAGCAGGTCCCCCGCACGGTCGAAGACCACCGGCAGCTCCCGCGCCTCGACCGCGACGCCGCGCCCGCGCAGCTGCGCGGCCGCCTCCTGCACGGCCTCCCAGGAGGGGTTGCTCGCGGCCCCGTCGAAGGGCGCGAAGCCCGTGAGGAGAACAGGGGAGTCGGGAGAGGCGGGGGACGCGGGGGAGGAGCTCATGACGGCACCGTAGCCGGGACCGGAATCCGTTCGCCGCCCGGGGCCGAGGTCCGTAACCTGGCGCGATGACGCAGCCGGACGCCCTCGCCCTCCTCCACCCGCCCTTCGCGCTCTCCGTGCGCGCCGGTGACCTCACGCTGCGGGTGCTGCGCGACGCGGACCTCGAGGAGTACACGGCGCTGCTGCGTCGGCCGATCTTCGAGGACCCGCAGTCCGACCTGGTCTTCCCCTGGTACGCGGTGGACCCGGACGCCCGGGTGCGCGAGGCCGTGCGCTTCCAGTGGCGGCTGCGCGCCCAGCTGAGCGCCGAGGACTGGTCGCTGCCGCTCGGCGTGTGGGCCGGGGACGAGATGATCGGCTGCCAGGACCTCGCGGCCAGGGACTTCGCCGTGCGGCGCACCGTGGGCTCCGGCTCGTGGCTCACCCTCGACCAGCACGGCAGGGGCTACGGCAAGCTCATGCGGCAGGCGATGCTCGTGCTCGCCTTCGACCACCTGGGCGCGGTGCGCGCGGAGTCCTCCGCGGTGCTCGGCAACGACCGCTCCTTCGGCGTCTCGCGGGCGTGCGGGTACGTCGACAACGGCACCCAGGTGACGGCGGAGGACGGCCGCGCCCTCACCCTGCAGCGTTTCGTCGTCACGCCCGGGACCGTCGTGCGCCCCGCCGTCGAGGTGGAGGTCGAGGGGGTCGGTCCGGAGCTGCGGGCGCTGCTCGGCGCCTGAGGGCGGGCTCGGGCGGCGCGATCGTTCCTCCCCATCGCCTCCTGGTCCACAGTTCGTGGAGCGTGCTTTGCTCCCCTTCCCGCCCGGCGTGGGATGGGGGCATGACCACTCCTGTGCAGCCCGTGTCCGAGGTCCTCGTGGACCTCGCCCACACCCTGGGGTCCCCCCTGCCCGACGTCGCCGCGGGGATGACCTCCGCCGGGGCGGCGCAGCTGCTCGGGGCCTCCGCGCAGGTCCGCGCCCGGCTCGACGCGCTCGACGTGCGCGCCCGCGTGATCCATGCGGACGCCCTGCGGCGTGAGCGGCTCGCGGAGGCCCGGGAGCGCGCGGCGCGGGAGGAGGAGGGCGCGGGAGATCCGGACCTCGAGGCGGTCGCCGCGGGGGCCGAACGGGCGGCCGTGCGCGACGCCTCGATGATCCTGCGCAGCTCCCCGGCGCAGGCCGCGCTGTCGCTCGCTTCGGCGCGCCGCCTGGTCGAGGACATGCCGCAGATGCTCCATGCCCTCGGCTCCGGCGCCGTGACCGCCCGCGTGGCCGGGGACGCCGCGACCGTGGCCCGGGTGCTGGAGCCGGAGCAGCGGCGCGACCTCGACGCGGCCCTCGCCGAGCGTGCGCCGTACCTCAACGGTGCCGGGCACCGCCGCTGGCGGCGCGAGATCTCCACGCTCGTGGAGCAGATCGAGCCGCTCGCCGCGGGCTGGCGGCACGCCCGCGCGCTCGACGAGCAGCACGTGCGCGTCACGCCGGGCGAGCACGGCATGGCGACCCTCTCCGCCCGGCTGCCCGGTCTCGAGGCCGCCGCGATCCGCAAGCGCCTCTCCCTCGAGGCGGAGGGTCTGCGCGCCCAGGGCGACCGTCGCGGTCACGGCCGGATCATGGCGCAGTCCCTGGTCGCCACCCTGCTGGGCCGCGAGGACGCCATGGATCCCGTCGTGCTGGACGTCGGCGTGATCATCACCGAACGGGCGCTGCTCTCGCCGGACCTCGGGGACGTCGCGCACATCGAGGGCTACGGGGCGGTCCCCGCCGATGCCCTCCGGGGACCCCTGCGGGAGGCGCTCGCCGAGGGGACCGAGCGCGGCGCCCTGCTACGGCGGCTGTTCACCCATCCGGTCACGGGGGAGCTGGTGGCGGGCGAGTCCCGGGCGCGGCTGTTCCCGAGGTCGATGCGGCGGTTCCTCCACTGGCGGGACACGACCTGCCGGGCCCCGTTCTGCGACGCCCCCGTGCGGCAGTACGACCACATCCTGCCCGTCGCCGCCGGCGGCCCGACCACCCTCGCCAACGGGGAGGGCCTGTGCGCACGCTGCCAGCGGAAGGAGGAGGACGCGGTGTCGGTCGAGCGGGAGCCCGACGAGCACGGAGTCGTGGATGCCGGCGCCGGGCACCAGGTCACGTGGACGAGCGCGAGCCTCGCCCGGCGCACCACCACGCCCACGCGGTTCACGGCGCCTGCGCGTGGGGTCGGGCTCAGCTCATCTCCTCAGCTCAGCCCGCCCCCTCCTCCTCCGCGAGGCGCAGGGCGATCTCCGCGGCCGAGTCCATCTCGCCGGCCTCCTGGACACAGCGGGCGAACATCCAGTCCCGAGCGCGGTGCGGGTCCAGACCCGTGCGCCGCGCCAGATCCCTCACCAGTCCCGAGGGGTCCGTGAGCAGACGCTGCTCGTGGTTCAGCAGGTACTGCAGCAGGTCGTAGTGCGGATCGCCCACGTAGGGCTTGGGGTCGATGAGCACCCAGTCGCCGTCCTCGCCCGTCCCACCGTGCTCGCGCCGCAGGATGTTGTGGGGGTGCAGGTCGGTCGCGAGCAGCACCGGCTCGCCGTCCCACTCCCGGGGCAGCTCGCGGAAGAGGCGGAGTCCCTGGGCCACCAGGTGCGCGGGGAGCAGGCCGGGCATGCGGTCCAGGCGCTCCTGCGCCTCGTCCGCCCACCACGCGCACATGTCGGCGAGGGGGCGGAACGGGCCGCCCGTCGGCGCAGGGACGTGGAGCCGCGTGACGAGTGCGGCGAACGCCTCGTCCTGCGCGGCGGGATCGGGGAGCTCGGCGAGCGGCGTCCCCGGGCGCACCTCCTCCATGAGCAGCAGGGTCGTCGAGCCCCGCTCCTCGCTGCGCAGCACCGTCGCGGCGCCGTGCCCCTGCCAGGCGGTCATCCCGGCGGCCTCGTCCCGGGCCTCGTCATGGGACATGGTCACCTTGAGCACCAGACGCCTGCCCTCGGCGTCCCGCACGGGCGCGACCCAGGAGGCGGAGCCGCCCGGGAGGTACGGATCCCCGGCGCTCAGCGACCACTCCTCGAGCGCGGCGGGCACGAGCGTGGGCAGGCCCTCGCGCCAGGCGGCCACCGGGGCGTGGGTGTTCGCGGCGAGCAGCGGCGGCAGCGGCCTGCCCAGCACGAGCAGCTCCGACGGGCTCATCGGCGTCCCTCCCCAGGTGGCCCCTGCCCCTCCTCGGGCCGGGTGACGCGCTCCGGCATCGTGAACTCGGCGCTCGCTGTATGCAGCTGGCCGCTGCGGATCAGGCCGCGGCAGCGGAGCGTCGGGGCGCCGTCGGTGCCTTCTCCCGGACCGGGCCCGTCCACCGTCTCGAGCCGCACGAGGATCGGCTCCGCCCAGGTGCCGTAGCCCGGATCTCCCCAGGTGCGCAGCGCGATCGTGCGCGCGCCGGGCTCGTACGGGTCCGCCGCGCCGCCCGCGGTCGCGAGCTCGAGGGCCCCCGCGGCGGGGTCGAAGGCCGCGTCGTCGAGCGCGAAGAGCCGCCCGCCCAGGCGCGCCACCCGGGTGCGGCCCCACAGCGAGTCGTAGGTCCCGGCCGCGAGATCGGCGACCTCCCCGGCGGTGAGGGACCCGACACCCTCCTGCTCGGCGTCCTCCTGCTCGGCGAGCGGGAGCGGGCGCGGCCGGCCCGAGCCTCCGCCGCCCTGCGCGCCGGGCGCCTCGGCCGCGTCGGCCTGCGGGGCGGGCCGGCCCGCGGCGAGGGCGAGCAGGCCCAGCAGCCCCGCCGCGATCTCCGAGGCGGGGGCGTCCACGGCGGTGCCGATCACGGAGACGGCGAGGCGCTCCGCGGGCACCGCCCAGGTACGGGACAGGCCGGTGGGGAACCCGCCGGAGTGGCCGACGGCCTCGAAGCCGTGCAGGCGTCCCTGCTGCAGGCCCAGCGCGTAGTGCCGCCCCTCGGCGACGGTCCACACGCGCCGCCGCATGGCGCGCCGGGCGTCCTCCCCCAGCAGCGCGTCGGTGGTGAGGGCGCGGCCCGCGACGGTCGCGATCGCGCCGGCCGTCGCCCAGAAGCCGGTCGCGGCGGCGAGCGCGCCGGTGGGGACCTGCTCGACGATCCGCCGCGGTCCGTGGAGCAGCGAGGTGTGCCCGGGCGCGAAGCCGTGGGGCGTCTCGGGGCCGGGGGCGTCCGCGGGGAGGTCCGGGCCGATGTCCTCGACGCCGAGCGGCTCGATCACGAGGCGGGTGACGGCTGCGGCGAAGTCCTCCCCGGTCACTGCCTCGATGACGAGCCCCACGAGCCCGTAGCCGATGTTCGAGTACTGCAGGTGCGTGCCGGCGGGGGCCGCGAGGGGCTCGGTGCGGGCGATGGCGAGCAGCTGCTCGCGGTCGGGGAAGGGGCGTCCGAGCCGCCACCAGCGGGCGTCGGCGCTGTCGCGGGACAGTCCCGCCGCATGGGCGAGCAGGTCGCGGAGGGTCGCGGCGGCGACGGGGGAGCCGGCGAGCTCGGGGACGTGCGCGCCGAGCGTGTCGTCCAGGCGCAGCGCGCCCTCCTCGGCGAGCCGGAGCACGGCGAGCGTGGTCATCGTCTTGGAGTGCGAGGCGATGCGCAGGCGGTGCGTGGGCAGCAGGTCGATGCCGGCCTCGGCGTCCGCCGGGCCCACGGCGACCTCGGCGACGAGCTCGCCGTCGTGCCAGATCGCCGCCTGGATGCCGGACTGCCGGTGCAGGTGGCGCACGGTCTCCAGCCAGCCGGGGAGGATCGCGGCGACGTCCCGCACGGCGTCCCTGCTCAGGGACGGTGCGGTCGTGCCCTCGGGGGCGGGGGAGAGGGACGGAGGGGTGCTCTCCGGCACGGCGGGCTCCTTCGGCGCGGGGGGTGGGTCAGCAGGCGGGACGGCGGCGGGGCGGGGCATGCCGCCGTCGGGTCTAGCATTCTTCCGTGAAACCGTTCGTGCTGATCTCCACCCGCCCCGAGGACGACGTCGCCGAGCGCGAGCACGAGTCCGTGCTCCGCTTCACCGGCCTCGACGAGCGGGACCTGCGCCGCGTGCGCCTGGAGAAGGAGGAGGCCCCCGTGCTCCGCGCGGACGAGGTCTCCGGTGTCATCCTCGCCGGCAGCCCCTTCACCGTCTCCGAGCCCGCCGAGACGAAGTCCGCGCTCGAGCTCGCGACCGAGCCGAAGCTGTTCTCGGTGCTCGACCAGGTCATCGCGCAGGACCTGCCCTTCCTCGGCGCCTGCTACGGCGTGGGCGCGCTCGGCACCCACCAGGGCGCGCGGATCGACCGCACCTACGGCGAGGAGCTCTCCGCCGTGGAGGTGGCGCTCACCGAGGAGGGCCTCGCCGATCCGCTCGTGCGCGCCGCGGGGCTGCCGCCGGTGTTCACCGGGCTCGTCGGCCACAAGGAGGCCGTGCACACCCTGCCTCCCGCGGCGACGGTGCTGGCCACGGGCGAGGCGTGCCCCGTGCAGATGTTCCGCATCGGCACCCGCCAGTACGCGACCCAGTTCCATCCCGAGATGGACGTGCCGCTGCTGCTCGAGCGCGCGGCCCGCTACCAGGAGCACGGCTACTTCGACCCGGAGCAGATGGACGAGCTCTTCGGGGCCCTCGGCCAGCAGC
This sequence comes from Brachybacterium rhamnosum, assembly GCF_039526185.1. NCBI lineage: Bacteria > Bacillati > Actinomycetota > Actinomycetes > Micrococcales > Dermabacteraceae > Brachybacterium > Brachybacterium rhamnosum. The sequence continues at coordinate 437,204 of NZ_BAAAIS010000002.1, read as the reverse complement.
ACGCGGACGAGGCGCCGCTGCTGCTGCGCGGCTTCGCGGAGCACTTCGCCCGCTGAGACCATCCTGTCCGTGCCCACAGGGTCCCCGATCGAGGCCCTGACCTCGGGTAGCGTCGACCCGTGCCCCGGTTCACTCGCGAGCAGGTCCGGCGGCGTCGGCAGATCGCCGCGGCGATCGTGGCCGTCGTCGGCCTGGTCCTCGTCGGCGGATGCACCCGGCTGGTCGTCGGCGCGCTTCGCGGCGGTGACGAGGAGGCGGCGAGCGTCCCCGTCCCCTACACGGCCGACGATGCCGCCATGACCGTCCCCGCCACCGCGCAGGACGCCGCCGCCCTCGCGCAGCTCCCCGGCGACCTCGAGCTCGGCGAGGACGAGGTGCTCGGCGTGGACGTCTCCGCGCACCAGGGCGAGATCGACTGGCAGGCCGTCGCCGGGGACGGGATCGGCTTCGCGTACATCAAGGCCACCGAGGGCGCCGGATTCACCGACTCGCGCTTCGCGGAGAACTGGGCGGGCGCCCGCGCCGCCGGGGTGACGCCCGGCGCGTACCACTACTTCACCCTGTGCTCGCCTGGCGCGGACCAGGCACGGGACTTCCTCGCCGCCGCCCCGCCGGACGATGCCGCGCTCCCGCCGGCCCTGGACCTCGAGTTCGACGGCGCTTGCGAGGAGCGCCCCTCGGCGGAGGACGCCCAGCGCGAGATCGACGCCTTCACCGCGGCGGTCGAGAAGGCATGGGGCCGGAGGCTCGTCATCTACTCCTCGAGCGACTGGCGCCGCCACTACGGGCTGCCCGTCACCGACGCGCGCCCCGACTGGCTGTTCTCCGACTCCGGCCGCCCCGACCAGGAGGACTGGTCGCTGTGGCAGCTGCGGTTCGACGGGAAGGTCGCCGGCATCGACGGCCGCGTCGACATGGACGTGGCCCGGATCGAGTCGCTGCGCGAGCACGCCGAGATCGCCGACGGCGAGGGGGCGCTCACCCACGCCCCGGCCGCGGAGGGCTAGGCGCGGAGGGTCAGCCGCGCAGGTCCTGGCTGGTCTTGCGCTCGGCGCGCAGCTGCACCACGAGCGCGTCGAGCATCGTCGTCCAGTGCTCGAGCAGCGCCTGCCGCTCCGCCGCGCCCAGCAGCCGCTCCTGATGGACGGCGAGCACCGTGCCCTCGCCGGCCTCCTGCAGCGTCACCTGGAAGACGGTCTCGTGGTCGAGGGTGCGCGGCGTCCAGCGCACCCGCACCCGGCGGCCCACGTGGCAGCCGACGATCCGCCCGTGCAGCGAACCGCCGCTGCGCAGCGGGGCCCCGACCATCTGCGGGACGGAGTCGACGCCCAGCCAGGCGGGGAGCCACTCGGAGAGCAGGCCCCGCCACACCTCGTCGACGTGCGCGGGGACGGTGCGGCGCACCCCGAGCTGCCAGCCGGCGTCGCGGGTGAGGCCGGGGGGCGTGGGCTCGAGCTCGGTCTCCATGGCTCCGACACTAGGGGCGCCCCCGGGGCGCGGCGAGGGGCGACGGGGAGGCGTCGACAGGTGTTCGAGCAGGTGTCGCCGAGGCTTCACCCCCGCGTCGTGATGAGAACGCGCGCCGGTAGCGTGAGCGTATGAGCAGCTGGACCACGCGCCCCGAGGACCCTGCCGATCCCCGTGACGCCGCGGCGATCCGGGAGATGCTCCTCGCCGCCTTCCCCACCGCGGAGGAGGCGGACCTCGTGGACGCGCTGCGGGCCGACGACGCCGCCTGGATCCCCGAACTGTCTCTTGTCGCCACCGGCGAGGACGGAGCCGTCCTCGCGCATGCGCTGCTCACCCGCTGCACCGTGGGCGGGGAGCCGGCGCTCGCCCTCGCGCCCTGCGCCGTGGTGCCCGCGCACCAGCGGCAGGGCGCCGGGAGCGCCGCGATCCGGGCGGCGCTCGCCGCGGCGACCCGGCGGGCGGAGCAGGGCGGGGAGAACCTCGTCGTCGTGCTCGGGCACGCCGAGTACTACCCGCGCTTCGGCTTCACCCCTGCGGCCGATGCCGGGGTGCTCGCCCCGTTCGACGTCCCGCCCGAGGCGTTCATGTCCCTGGCCCTCGCCCCGGCGCGCCCGGTGCCGCAGGGCCTCGTCGGCTATCCGACCGCCTTCGGGATCTGAGGGGCCGCGCTCAGGGCTGCAGGCGCTCCCGCGTCCAGCCGCCCGCCCCGCGCTCGTAGGCGATCCGGTCGTGGAGGCGGCCCGAGCGGCCCTGCCAGAACTCCACGCGCTCCGCGGTGATCCGGTAGCCGCCCCAGAAGGGCGGGCGCGGCACGTCGGTCCCCTCGAAGCGCGCGGCGGCCTCCGCGAGCTGCGCCTCGAGCTCCGCGCGCGAGGCGATCGGCGCGGACTGCCGGGAGGCCCAGGCGCCGAGCTGCGAGGCGCGCGGGCGGCGCGCGAAGTAGCCGTCCGAGGCGTCGTCGTCGAGCTGCGCGACGGTGCCCTCGATCCGCACCTGCCGCTGCAGGGCGTACCAGGGCAGGAGCAGCGCCGCCCGCGGCACGGCGGCCAGCTCGCGGCCCTTCGCGGAGTCGCGGTTCGTGTACAGCGTCGCGGTGAGCGCTTCGCCGTCCTCGCCGAGGCCCTTCACAAGCACGGTCCGGGAGCGGGGCCGCGGGGAGCCGTCCGCGTCGAGCGCGACGGTGGAGAGCACGGCGGCCGTCGGGTCGGGGAGGTCGCCCTCCTGCTCGTGCCGGTCGAGCGCCTCCTGCATCCAGGTGCCGAGCAGGGCGGAGGGGCTCGGCGGGGCGTCGTCGGCGAGGGCTCCGGCGAGGTAGTCCGTGCGGGAGTCGGCGAGCGGGTCGGTCATGCCCGGGATACTAGGCGTGCCGGTGGCGGGGCTGCAGCAGCGCACCGAGCGGGTGGGCCCCGCCGCCCCGGACCTCGCCGCCGCGGGAGGTGCTCCGGTCCCGCCGGGGCCGGCGGGCCGGGCGCAGCGCGTCCACGTCGACCTCGACGAGCGAGGGGTCCAGGCCCGCGGCCTCGGCGCGGCGGCGGGCGCGGCGCACGGCGCGCAGCAGCGCGGCGTCGCCGTAGGACTCGGGCAGCGGGCGGTAGGTGATCAGGGCGCCCTGGTCGCGGGTGGGGGTGCGGCTGGTGGCGATGCGTGCGGTTCTCATGGGTCCCACCCTCCGCCGTCGGCCCCGGTCGTCGCGTCCTCCCGGCGGGGCGGACCGCTCCACCCGGGGTCTGATCCCGGGGCGGCCCCTGTCCCACCCCGTCCCGTTCGCCCGCATGTCATGAACGGCCACAGGACGTCACGATCCGGAAACAAGGTGCCGCAGGACGCCGCCGCGGTCTCCCGGGCCGCGCTCCGGTGCTAGCGTTCCCCACCACCGATGGCGTGGGACCCACGTCACACGGTCATCTGCCCCGCGTGCGTCATCCCCGCGCCACGGTCCCCTGGAGGAAACCCCATGTTCGATGCCCTCACGCCCCGCCGACGTTCGATGCTGATCGCGATGGGAGGCGTGCCGCTGCTGCTCGCCGCGTGCGCGAAGACCACGGAGTCCGGCGGCAGCGACGGGGGAGGGGCCGGCGGCTCCGCGCTCACCGTGGGCACCACCGACAAGGTCACCGCCCTCGACCCGGCCGCCGCGTACGACAACGGCTCCTCCGTCGTCTGGACCCAGGTCTACGGCTACCTGCTCAACACCAAGATCGGCTCGACGGACGGCAAGCCCGAGCCGGACCTCGCCGAGTCCGCCGAGTTCACCTCGGACACCGTCTACACCGTGAAGCTCAAGTCCGGCCTCACCTTCGCGAGCGGCAACGAGCTCACGAGCGAGGACGTCAAGCACACCTTCGACCGGCAGGTCGCGATCGCCGACCCGAACGGCCCCTCGAGCCTGCTCGCGAACCTCGACTCGGTGAACGTGGTCGACGAGCTCACCGTCGAGTTCCACCTCAAGGAGCCCGACGACCAGACCTTCCCGTACATCCTCTCGAGCCCCGCCGGCCCGATCGTCGACTCCGAGGTCTTCCCCGCGGACAAGGTGCTCTCCGACGACGAGATCGTCTCCGCGAAGGCGTTCTGCGGCCCGTACCAGCTGACCTCGTGGAAGCTCAACGAGCTCGCCTCCTTCCAGGCCTTCGACGGCTACCAGGGCCTGTACGGCACGCCCAAGACCTCCGACGTCGCGATCTCCTACTACGCGGACCAGAACAACATGAAGCTCGACGTGCAGCAGGGCAACGTCGACGCCGTCTTCCGCTCGCTCTCCGCGACCGACGTCGAGGACCTCAAGAAGGACGACGCGGTCGCCGTGCACGACGGCCCCGGCGGCGAGATCCGCTACATCGTCTTCAACTTCGACACCCAGCCCTACGGCGCGAAGACGGAGCAGGCCGACGAGAAGAAGGCGCTCGCCGTGCGGCAGGCGGCGGCGGACCTCATCGACCGTCAGGCGATCGCGACCTCCGTCTACAAGGACACCTACACCCCGCTGTACTCGTACATCCCGGAGGGCCTGCCGGGCGCCGGCACCCAGTTCCAGGACCTCTACGGCGACGGCTCCGGCGGGCCGGACGCCGCGAAGGCGAAGAAGCGTCTCGAGGACGCGGGCGTCGAGATCCCCGTGCAGCTGTCCCTGCAGTACAACCCCGACCACTACGGCTCCTCCTCGGGCGACGAGTACGCCGCGGTGAAGTCGCAGCTCGAGGCCGACGGCCTGTTCGCCGTGGACCTGCAGTCCACCGAGTGGGTGCAGTACTCCGAGGACCGCACCGCCGACGTCTACCCCGCGTACCAGCTGGGCTGGTTCCCGGACTACTCCGACGCCGACAACTACCTCTCCCCGTTCTTCATCAAGGACAACTTCCTGGTCAACCACTACGACAACGCGGAGGTGCAGGACCTCATCGCGAAGCAGCGCGGCATCGCCGACGCCGCCGAGCGGGAGAAGACCTTCGTCGAGATCCAGGACAAGGTCGCCGCGGACGTCTCGACCCTGCCGCTGCTGCAGGGCTCGCAGATCGCGGTGTCCACGAAGGACCTCCAGGGCGTCACCCTCGACTCCTCCTTCAAGTTCCGCCTCGTCCCGCTGTCGAAGTGACCGCGGCCGCCGAGACGCAGCCCGGGCCCGCCGCCTCCGCCCCCTCCCGCTCCTCCCGACGGAGCGGTGGGGGGCTGGGGCGGTACGTGCTGACCCGTTTCCTGCTCATCATCCCGACCGTGCTCATCCTCATGACGGTCGTCTTCTTCCTCATGCGGATCACCGGCGACCCGATCACGGCGGCCCTGGGCGGCCGCCTCACCCCGGACGAGCTCGCCGCCCGCCGCGCCGAGGCCGGCTACGACCGGCCGCTGATCATCCAGTACCTCGACTACCTCGGCGGGGTGCTGCGCGGTGACTTCGGCACCAGCTACACCGACGGCCGGCCGGTCTCCGCGATCCTGCTGCAGTACGGCGGGGCGACGGCGGAGCTCGTGCTCTACGCGATCATCGTCGCGCTCGTGGTGGGCGTGCCGCTGGGCATGATCGCCGCACGGAACCGTGACCGCTGGGGCGACCTGGCCCTGCGGGTCCTCGCGATCCTCGGCTACGCGACCCCGGTGTTCTTCGTGGGCCTGCTGCTCAAGCTCGTGTTCTCCGTGGGCCTCGGCTGGTTCCCCGTCGCGGGTCGTCTCTCCACGGGCGGCGAGCGCACCATGGGCTCGATCCTCAACCCCAGCCCCTTCTACCTGCTGGACGCGATCCGGCTGGGGGACCCGGCGCTGATCGGCGACGTGCTGCGCCACGCCGCGCTGCCCGCCGTGGCGCTGGGCCTGCTCACCGGCGGGATCTTCCTGCGCCTGGTGCGCACCAACATGATCGGCACGCTCGAGATGCCGTACGTGGACTCCGCCCGCTCCCGCGGCGTCGCCGAGTCACGCCTGACCACTCGGCACGCCCTGCGCCCGGCCCTCATCCCCATCATCACCGTGATGGGCATGCAGGTCGCGATGATGCTGGGCGGCGCCGTGCTCACCGAGACCACCTTCGAATGGCGGGGGCTCGGCTACCAGCTCGCCGAGTACATGGCGGCCCGCGACTACGTGGCCGTGCAGGGCATCGTCATGATGCTCGCCGTCATCGTCGCCGTCTCCAACTTCCTGGTCGACGTGATCGCCGCGCTCATCGACCCCCGCGTGAGGTACTGACATGACGATCCCGAACCCGGCCCCTCCCGGCGCCGACGGCGGCCTCCAGGGCGACGAGTCCGTCGCCGTGCAGGCCGGCGCGGTCGCCGCGACCGCCCACGCCCCCTGGTACCTGCGCCTGCCGATCGTCTCCCACCTGCGCCGCAGCGTCGGCCTGCAGCGGGGGATGCTGATCGCGGGTCTCGTGCTCGTCGCGGGGCTCCTGCTCACGGCGCTGCTCGCCCCGCTGATCGCGCCCTACCCCTTCGCGGCGACGTCGGCGGACGGGACCGCCTTCGGCACGCAGCAGCCGCCCTCGGCCGCGCACCCGCTCGGCACCACCGTCGCCGGATACGACGTGCTCTCGCGCGTCGTCTTCGGCACCCGCACCGCGGTCGCCGTCATGGCCTGCGCGGTCGTCGCCTCCCTGTTCCTCGGCGTGCTGCTGGGGCTGATCTCCGGCTACGTGGGCGGCTGGCTCGACCGGATCCTCGTCATGCTCGCGGACGCGATCTACGCCTTCCCGTCCCTGCTGCTCGCGATCGTCATGTCGATCGTCATCTCCGGCGGCCAGTCGAGCGCCTGGGGCGGCATCCTCGCCGCGGCCCTCTCGATCACTGTGGTGTTCGTGCCGCAGTACTTCCGCGTGATCCGCGCGGAGGTGGTGCGGTTGAAGGCCGAGCCCTTCGTCGAGGCCGCGAAGGTGATCGGCACCCCGCACCGGCGGGTCATGGGCACGCACCTGCTGCGCAACGCCACCCGCACGCTGCCGCTGATCTTCACCCTCAACAGCTCCGAGGCGATCCTCACCCTCGCCGCGCTCGGCTTCCTCGGCTTCGGCATCGAGCCGACGAGCGCCGCCGAATGGGGCTACGACCTCAACCGGGCGATGGCGGACGCCACCTCCGGCATCTGGTGGACCGGCCTGTTCCCGGGCCTCGCGATCGTCGCCGCCGTGCTCGGCGTGACCCTCGTGGGCGAGTCCGTCAACGACCTCGACGACCCGCGCCTGCGCTCCCGCCGGCGACGGAAGGGAGCCCGACGATGACCGCCGCCACGCCTCGCGCCGAGGACCGCGCACGGGTCGAGCCGCGGCTCGCGATCCGCGACCTCGACGTGCACTTCGCGACCGACGCCGGCGACGTGCACGCCGTGGACGGCGTGAGCCTCGAGGTCGCCTCCGGGGAGATCCTCGCCGTGGTCGGCGAGTCCGGCTCCGGCAAGTCCGTCACCGCCCGCTCGATCCTCGGCCTGCTCCCCGAGACGGCCGACGCGACCGGGGCCGTGCTCGTCTCCGGGACCGACGTCGTGGGCCTGCGCGGCGCCCGGCTGCGGGCCCTGCGCGGCGAGGACGTCTCCATGGTGTTCCAGGAGCCCTCGAGCGCCATGAACCCCGTCTACCCGATCTGGTGGCAGATCGGCGAGGGGCTCCGCGCGCACCGCCCGAAGCTCACCCGCAGGCAGATCCGCGCCGAGGCCGTCGAGGCGCTCGCCTCCGTGGGCGTCCCCGACCCGGAGGAGCGGATCGACCGCTACCCGCACGAGTTCTCCGGCGGCCAGAAGCAGCGCATCATGATCGCGATGGCGCTCGCCCTCGGGGCGGAGCTCATCGTCGCCGACGAGCCCACCACCGCGCTCGACGTCACCGTGCAGGCGGAGATCCTGGGCCTGCTGCGCGACGTGCGGGACCGCTTCGGCACCTCGATCATCCTCATCACCCACAACATGGGCGTCGTCGCGGACCTCTCCGACTCCGTCGCCGTCATGCGGCACGGGAAGGTGATCGAGCGGGCCGCGACCCGCGAGCTGTTCGCGAGCCCCCAGCAGGACTACACGAAGCAGCTGCTCGCCGCCGTCCCGCACCTGGGACGGAACAGCGCCTGGAGCGCGCTCCCGCCCGAGCGGCAGCAGGCGATCGAGCTGGCGGAGCCCGTCGTCACCGCGAAGGACCTCGTCATCGAGTACCCGGGGCGGCTGGGCCGGCCCGCGTTCCGCGCCGTCCATGGCGTGGACCTGCAGATCCGCGCCGGCGAGGTGTACGGCCTGGTGGGGGAGTCCGGCTCCGGCAAGACGACCATCGGCCGCGCGATCGCCGGGCTCGAGCGCACGAGCGGCGGCAGCCTGCAGGTGCTCGGCCACGAGATGAACGGGATCCGCGAGAAGGCATTCCGGCCCGTGCGCCGGCGCATCGGGTTCGTGTTCCAGGACCCGGCCACGTCGTTCAACCCGCACCTCACGATCGCCGAATGCATCGCCGAGCCGCTCGTCGTGCACGAGAAGGGCCTCGGCGCCGCGCAGCGCGAGGCGAAGGTGCAGGAGCTGCTGGACGCCGTCGAGCTGCCCGGCGCCTACGCCCGCCGCTACCCGCACGAGCTCTCCGGCGGGCAGCGCCAGCGCGTGTCCCTCGCCCGCGCCCTCGTGCTCGGCCCGGAGCTGCTCATCGCCGACGAGCCGACGAGCGCGCTGGACGTGTCCGTGCAGGCCACGGTGCTCGAGCTGTTCCGCGAGCTGCAGGAGCACCTGGGCTTCGCGGCCCTGTTCATCTCCCACGACCTCGCCGTCGTCGACTCCCTCGCCCACCGCATCGGCGTGCTCCTGCGCGGCGAGCTCGTGGAGCAGGGCCACGGCCCGGACGTGCTCCACGACCCGCAGCACCCCTACACGCGCCGCCTCATCGCCTCCCTGCCCGTGCCGGACCCGGTCGAGCAGGCGCAGCGGCGGGCGCGCTACGCGGAGGAGTTCGGCGGCACGGCGCGGTGAGACGGCGGGAGAAGCGCATCCCGCGCTGGAAGCGCGCCGAGGCGCTGCATCTCGTCGACGTGGACGAGCGTCACCGGGAGCATCCCGAGACCTTCGGGATCCTGCCTCTCGAGCAGCGTCGTGGTGCCGCGGTCGGGGACGCGGTGAAGCTCATCTGGGAGGAGCCGCTCTCCGACCGCGGCGAACGACTGTGGGTGCAGGTGACGGCGAAGGAGGCGGATCGTCTCACCGGCTACATCGACAACGATCCGGTGGACCTGGCGGGGCTCCTCAGCGCTGATCAGGTGGTCGAGTTCGGTCCCGAGCACATCGCCCAGATCTGGGAGGGGTGAGCCGACCCGGGAGACCACCGCGTTCACGCTCGCCTCCCGCGGCGCCGCCCCCGTGTTCGCCCTGCTCGGGGGACTGGTCGCGACCGGGATCGGGGCGCGCGGCGGTCTGCTCGTCGGCGTCGTCGGCCTGATCCTCTCCGGCCTGTTCCTCCCGTGGCGGGTGAGCCGACGGCAATCCGCTTGACCCCTGCCGCTCGCCCTGGTGGTCTGCTCCGATGATCACCGTCCCCGCCGCCTTCCGCGGGATGCCCCGCTGGTGGCACGACGTTGCCGGCCGGGAATGGCTGGACCGCCTCCCGTCCCTTGTCGCGGAGCAGTGCCGACGCTGGGACCTGCAGGTCGACGGCGGCCCGCTCCACGGCTCGAACGCCCTGGTCGTGCCCGTGCGGCGCGGCGCCGAGGCGGCCGTGCTGCGCCTGGCCCCGCCCGGGGACGACGTGTCCCGCGAGGCGGAGGCGCTGCGCTGGTGGGACGGGCGGGGGACCGTGCGGCTGCTCGAGGCCGACGTCCCGGCCCGCGCGATGATCCTGGAGCGGCTCTCCGCCCGCAGCCTGCAGTCGGTGCCGCTGGCGGAGGCCGTGCCGGTCATCGCGGACCTCGCCGCGCGGATGGCGGTCCCGGCGCCGCCCGGCGCGACCTCGACCGCCCGGATCGCCGCCGCCCACCTCGAGGAGTTCCCGCGCGACTGGGAGCGGCTGGGCCGCCCCGTGCCGAGGCGTCAGCTCGAGATCGCACTGGGCATCGCCGCCGAGCTCGCCGCCCTGCCGCCGGGAGGGGACGCCGTGGACGGGGACCTGCACTGCGAGCAGGTGCTCGCGGGGGAGCGGGAGCCGTGGCTCGTGGTGGACCCGGTGCTGCTGCGCGGCGACCTCGAGCACGACCTCGCCCGGGTGCTCTGGTCCCGGCTCGACGAGGTGGCGGACGACCCCGAGTTGCGCCGCCTCGTGGACCTCTTCGCGCGCCGCACCGGCGTCCACGGGGAGCGGGCCCGTGCCTGGATCGTGCTCCGCTCCCTGTCCTACCTGCTGTGGGGCCTCGACCAGGGGCTCACCCGGGACCCGCCGAAGTGCCGCCGCCTGCTCGACGTGTTCGCCTGAGGGACTCGCTCCTCAGATCCCCACGAGGTGCCCGACGTCGCTCACGCCGAGGACGGACCACTCGCCCGTGGGCCGGCGCCGCAGCTCGGTGCGGCTCGCGTTCGCGATCGGCAGCTGCATCCAGGCGGCCGGCGGGGCGCCGAGCACCCGTGCTACGAAGGAGCCCACCACGAAGGCGTGCGTGACGGCCACCAGGGTGCCCGCCTCGCCCGGGGCGCTCAGGTGATCCCAGGCGGCGGCGAGGGCCGCGCCGTCCTCGTCGCGTTCCTCGAGGGGAACCTGGCGCAGGAAGTCCTCGCGATGCGGCGGGTAGTCCTCCCGACGGTCGGGGGAGGGGAACGGGGTGCGGTCCTCGAGCAGGGCGGACTCCTCGGGGGTGAGGTCCAGGTGCGGGGCGAGGAGCTCCGCCGTCTGCCGCGCACGACGTCGCGGCCCGTGCAGCAGCCGGGTCGCCTCGGTGCCTGCGAGCCGCTCCCCGAGCAGTCCCGCCTGTCGCACGCCGCGCGGGGCGAGCGGCGGGTCCTCCCCGTCGTGCCCGTTCGCCTCCGCATGCCGCACCAGCAGGATCGTGTCCATCGGGTCAACGTAGCGGAGCCCCGCCCGTCGGGCGGCCTGGCGCGATCCGTGCGGCCGGCGTCCGCGCGGCACATGGTGCACGGCGGGGAGGCGTAGTGGGATGGCGTCATGGACCTCGAACGCAGCGCGACGACCCCCGGCCAGGCACCCGACGGCAGCGCCGGGGACGCGGACTACAGCCGGATCGGCCCCGGCTACTCCCGCTATCGGCGCCCCGAGCCGGCCTTCGCCGCCGCGATCCGGGAGGCGCTCGGGCCGGCGCGCACCCTCGTGAACGTCGGCGCCGGCGCGGGGTCCTACGAGCCGGACCATCTCGAGGTCACCGCCGTCGAGCCGAGCGCCGCGATGCGCGCGCAGCGCCCCGGGGGCTCCGCCCCGGTGGTCGACGCGGTCGCCGAGCAGCTGCCCTTCGCGGACCGCGCCTTCGACGCCGCGCTCGCCTCCTTCACCGTGCACCAGTGGCAGGACCTGCGCGGCGGCCTCGCGGAGCTGCGGCGCGTCACCCGCGGCCCCGTCGTGGTCCTCACCTGCGATCCCGCGGCCCTGGACCGCTCGTGGATCACCGAGTACGCCCCGGAGGTGATCGCCACGGAGGCCGGTCGCTACCCCGCGATCGACGCGCTGCGCGAGGGCCTCGGCGGGAGCGTCGAGGTGCACGCGCTGCCCATCCCGCTCGCCTGCGTCGACGGCTTCTCCGAGGCGTACTACGGGCGCCCGGAGATGCTGCTGGACCCCGGGGCGCGGCGCGCGAACTCCGCGTGGAGCTTCGTCGGCGCGGAGGTCGAGGAGCGCTTCGTGCGCACCCTGCGCGCGGACCTCGACTCCGGGGCCTGGGACGCCCGGCACGGGGACCTGCGCACCCTCCCCGCCTTCCCCGGGTCCCTGCGCCTGATCGTCGGCCGCCCGTGACCGGCGCCGACCACCGGGTGGCGGTGCTCGTCCTCGACGGCGCGAAGGCGCTCGACGTCGGCATCGCCGCGCACGTCTTCGCGAAGCGGCCCGGCATGCCCTACGAGGTGGAGGTCTGCGCGGAGCGGGCCGGCACCGTCGAGGGCTGGAACGGCCTCGCCTACGCCGTCGGCCACGGGCTCGACGCCCTCGAGCGGGCCGGGACGATCCTCGTCCCCGGGTTCCGCGACCCCGCCACCGTCACCACCCCGCCCGCCGTGATCGCGGCCCTCCGCGCCGCCCACGAGCGCGGCACCCGCATCGCCGCGATCTCCACCGGCGCCTTCACCCTCGCCGCCGCCGGGCTGCTCGACGGCCGGCGCGCCACCACCCACTGGCACTACACGCACGCCCTCCAGGAGCGGTACCCGCAGGTCGAGGTCGACGGCGACGTGCTCTTCGTCGACGCCGGGCAGGTGCTCACGAGCGCGGGCGCCGCGAGCGGCATCGACCTGTGCCTGCACCTCCTCCGGCGCGACCACGGCGTCGCCCTCGCCAACCAGGTCGCGCGGCGCCTCGTGAGCGCCCCCTACCGCAGCGGCGGGCAGGCCCAGTACGTGCCCCGCAGCATCCCCGAGCCCCTCGGCGACGACTTCGCCCGCACCCGCGCCTGGGCGCTCGAGCACCTCGACGGCGACCTCACCCTCGCGGCCCTCGCCCGGCGCGCGAACGTCTCCCCGCGCACCTTCTCCCGGCGCTTCACGGCCGACGCCGGCCTCACCCCGCTGCAGTGGGTGCTGCGTGCCCGCATCGACCGCGCCCGCGAGCTCCTCGAGGCCACCGACCTCACCGTCACCCGGATCGCGCAGGCCACGGGCCTGGGCACGGACACGAACCTGCGGCGGCACTTCGGCGTGATCGTCGGGACCTCCCCGACCGCCTACCGCGCGACCTTCCGCGACGGCGGCGGCGAGGCGGGGTGAGCCCTCGCGGCTGTCGCCTGCCTGCTCACAGGTGGAGCGAGGGTTTCCGCCCTCCGCGCGGGTCCGAGTCGGTCTCGGCGATCTTGCCGGCGATGAAGGCATCGACGTCGAAGGGCTCCGCCTCGCCGCTGTTCTCCCCGGCCTCGAGTGCGGAACGGAGTACGGCGCGGAGATCCTCGGGGCGGCTGGGCGTGCTCGTCGGTGCCATCACCTGAAACTACCGACGATGAGCGGTGCGGTGAAAGGGGTGCCGGAAGGCAGTCTCAGCAGGCGCTCACGACCGGTCCGACGTTCCCTCCGCCTCGGAGGCGCGGTGACGGGCCGGGACCCGGTCCCGGTCGTAGGTGATCTCGGTGAAGCCGTGGGGCGCGGGGCGGCCCTGCTCGTCGACGTGCACGAACACCATCTCCTCGATCGTGAGGATGCTCTTCTGCGTGAACAGGTTGCGGGCCTCCGCGCGCATCGTGAGCGAGGAGCGGCCGAAGGCGGTGGCGACGAGGCCGATCTCCACGATGTCGCCCTCGCGGGCGGAGGAGACGAAGACGATCTCGGACATGTACTTCGTGACGACGCGCTGCTGCCCGAGCTGGATGATCGCGTAGACCGCGGCCTCCTCGTCGATCCAGCGCAGCAGGCTGCCGCCGAACAGCGTGCCGTTCGCGTTGAGGTCCTCGGGGCGCACCCACTTGCGGGTGCGGAAGGACATGACGGGTTCGGCGGAGGCGTCGTTCATGGTGCCGGAGCGTAGCGCCGCCGAGGCTGTCGCGGGGCGCCGGTGTTGCGCACGGAACGTGTGGTGACCAGCACGTTCCTCCCAAGTTGAGGCTTCATCGGCCTGCTTCGAAGAAGTCCTCCCATCGCTCCACGAGGTCGCCGGGCCCTTCGAGGGTGAGGACGAGGGACTCCTCGTCGTCGGACAACCAGGCCACGGCGAACGGTCCATGCGGGGAATCCACTGTCACACGATCACCGGCACTGGTCGGCGTGTTCGCGATCTCCCGGCCAAGAGCACCCGCGCAAGGGCTGGTGATCTCCGGAGCGAGGCGTTCTCGCAGCGTCCTCCAGAAGTGCGGGACCTCATTGGCGTCAACGTTCGTGGACCACTCCGCCATCCCGTGCACATGAGGAGGGGTCCGGCGTCCCTCCAGCCGCAGACGCCGAGTCCGGGCGCGGTCGTACTCCGCCTCCCGTCGTCGTCGGCGTCGCTCCGCGTCCTCACGGATCCGGCGCACGAGGTCCTCTGGAGGGCCGACCCGCCCGGGGTCGAATGACGCATGGTGCTCCAGCGAGGGCATCGTGTCCCGCTCTTCGAGCGAGATCAGGATGACGTCCTCGCCGAGGGCGGAGAGCAGAGGAGCTCGCCACTCCCCGTCGAGCGGACTGCCGGAGTTCTCGAGTGAGTGTTCGGGTTGCTCCGTCGCACGGTGGATCACCGCTCCTCGCGGTGTCGTCGTGGAACGCTCGAGCTGCGCCAGGGCCGGGCGTCGTTCCACGAATGCCGGCCCGAGGTACTGCATCCAGTAGACGCTCCCCAGCCCCCAGGAGAGATCGGGACGGGCTGGTCCGTCCGCGTACCAGCGATTGAGCTGTTCATAGGTAGCTTCGGGGAAGATGCAGCCGTAGGCGCCTCCGATCGCGTCTCCGATCTCGCCGAGGAAGATCTCGAGGCCGTGAGCCCCCAATGCGGCGGCCCGCTCGGGGCCGATGACGATCGTCAGGGAGCTCACCGGGCGAACGACCTCCCCTGCGTCGCCTCTCCCACCGACCACGATCCATGCGGGTTCGAGCTCGAAGATCCAGGTGGCGCTCTCCTCGGTTCGAGCGCCCTCCCCGCCGAAGAGGAACAGGGGGAGGTCCGGCTGGGCGAGGTGGGGAACGAGTGTCGAGCCGACTCGTGTCCTCGGCGGGTCCTGGCCGACCTTCCCTGGCCGGAGGAGGGGGTGGGCGTCGAAGACCGTGCCGATCTCCGCCCGTCTCTCCGGCGAGAGGTGCTCGACGCTCAGGAGGATGAGCACCAGTGGGGAGGAGGAGTTGGGCATGGTGCATTCCACCATGGGGTGCCGCTCAGGAGGCGAGCAGCACCCATTCGCCGTAGAACAGCCCGAGCCCGGCGGCGACGCACACCGCGGAGATGATCCAGAAGCGCACGGAGACGGTCACCTGGCTCCAGCCGAGCTGCTCGAAGTGGTGGTGGATCGGGGTGATGAGGAACAGCCGCTTGCCCACGCCGCCGTTGCGGCGCTTGGTCGCCTTGAAGACGCTCACCTGCAGGATCACGGTGACGGTCTCGAAGACGAAGAGGCCGCCGAGCACGATGAGCAGCAGCTCGGTGCGGCTGAGGATCGCGAGGCCCGCGAGCGCCCCGCCGAGGCCCAGGGAGCCGGTGTCGCCCATGAACAGGGCCGCGGGCGGGGTGTTCCACCACAGGAAGCCGATGCACGCGGCGCCGAGGCAGGCGGCGACCACGGCGAGGTCCAGCGGGTCCCGCACCGCGTAGCAGCCCGGCGCCACGGCGCTCGCGCAGCTCTTCAGTGCCTGCCAGATGCCGATCAGCGTGTATGCGGCGAGGACCATGGCGCACGCGCCCGCGGCCTGGCCGTCGAGCCCGTCGGTGAGGTTCACGCCGTTGCTGGTCGCGGTGATCATGAGGACGATCCACACGATGAGCAGCGCCGTCCCGGCGACGGCCCCGAGCACGCCGAGGTCGATCGCGGTGTCCCGCACCACCGAGATGCGATGGCTCGCAGGGGTGATCCCGTCCCGGGCGAACTGCGTGGCGAGCACGCCGAAGACGATCGCGACGAGCGTCTGCCCGAGCAGCTTCTGCCCGGAGCGCAGGCCGAGCGACCGCTCGCGGCGGATCTTCGTCCAGTCGTCGAGGAAGCCGATGAACCCCAGCCCCAGCATGAGGAAGAGGACGAGCAGCCCGGAGACCGTGGGCGGGGACCAGGTCGCCAGGTGCGCGGCCGCGTAGCCGACGAGCGTGGACGCGAAGATCGCGATCCCGCCCATCTGCGGGGTGCCGCGCTTGGAGTGGTGGCTGACGGGTCCGTCCGCGCGGACGTACTGCGCCCAGCCCTTGCGCTTCGCGAGCGCGGTGTAGGCGCGGGTGCCGACGATCCCGACGAGCAGGGCGACCATGCCGCCCACGAGCACCGGGATCACGGGCGCCGCTCCGTCCGCGCGCGGCGTGACGGTCGGGTGGGCGGCGGGGGAGTCGTCACGGGCGGGTGTCCTCGGGTGGTCGGGGGAGGGGCCGGCCGACGCGGGACCCTCCGGGCAAGGCTAGGTCACGGGGACCCGGACTCCGCGCAGGGTCCGGTGTCGTCGCCTCTTGCACGGTTATCTAGAACCGCTAGTATCGGGTACATTCGCGGTGCCCGACGGGCCCCGCGCCCGTCCAGACACCGTCGTCGAAGGAGACCCTCGTGCCCGAGGCCGTCATCGTGTCCGCCGCCCGCTCCCCGATCGGCCGGGCCCGCAAGGGCTCCCTCAAGGGCGTCCGCCCGGACGACCTCGCCGGTCAGATGATCCGGGCGGCCCTCGACCAGGTGCCCGCGCTGGACCCCGCCACCATCGACGACCTCCAGCTCGGCTGCGCGATCCCCGAGGGCTACCAGGGCGGCAACCTCGCCCGCACCGTCGCGATCCGTCTGGGCCTGGACACCGTCCCCGGCGCGACCGTCACCCGCTTCTGCGCCTCCTCGATCCAGACCACCCGCGCCGCCTTCCACGCCATCCGCGCCGGTGAGGCGCACACCGTGATCTCCGCGGGCGTCGAGTCGATCTCCACGAGCACCGGCAAGCTCATGGAGGAGGACGCCCGCGACCCGCTCTTCCAGGAGGCCTGGGAGCGCACCGAGGCCCGCGCCTCCCGCGCGATCCCCGCCCCCTGGCACGATCCGCGCGAGGACGGCCAGCTGCCCGACCCGTACATCCTCATGGGGCAGACCGCCGAGAACGTCGCCGAGCTGCGCGGCGTCTCCCGGAAGGAGCAGGACGAGTACGCCGTCCGCTCCCAGAACCGCGCCGAGGCCGCCCGCGCCGCCGGGTTCTTCGACCGCGACATCACCCCCGTCACCCTCGCCGACGGCACCGTCGTCTCCGCCGACGACTCCCCGCGCGCGGGCGTCACCTATGACGCCGTCGCCGGGCTCGACCCCGTCTTCCGCGAGGGCGGGACGGTCACCGCCGGCAACTGCTGCCCCCTGAACGACGGCGCCGCCGCCCTCGTCATCATGTCCGACGTCCGCGCGAAGGAGCTGGGCCTCACCCCGCTCGCTCGCATCGTCTCCACCGGCGTCTCCGGCCTCAGCCCCGAGATCATGGGCCTCGGCCCTGTCGAGTCCACCCGCCGCGCCCTCGACCTCGCCGGCATGAGCATCGACGACGTGGACCTCGTCGAGCTCAATGAGGCCTTCGCCGCCCAGGTCATCCCCTCCGCGGAAGATCTCGGCATCGACCACGACAAGCTCAACGTGCACGGCGGCGCGATCGCGCTCGGCCACCCCTGGGGCTCCACCGGCGCCCGCATGACCACCACCCTGATCCACGGCCTCCAGGAGCGCGACGCGAGCCTGGGCCTGGCCACCCTCTGCGTGGGCGGCGGCCAGGGCATGGCCCTCATCATCGAGAGGATGTCCTGATGACCACCGCCGAGCAGAGCACGAGCATCGGCTCCGCCCCCGTCGTGAGCGCTCCGGACCCGGCCGCCGCGACCCCCGCCGAGCTGCTCCCGCCGCCCGCGGACCACGTCGCCCTCTTCCAGCAGGTCGATGGTGAGGACCTCGAGGCGTGGGCCGACGCCCGCTCCTTCGCCGTGCACCTCGACCGCCTGAACCAGGCGTGGGAGGACTACGAGTACCCCACCGAGCTGCTCGCGGCGCTCGGCGAGAAGGACCTCTTCACCGACGGCCTCGAGCTCCCCGGCCACCGGCACCTGAGCCCGCTCGCCACCGGCCTGGTCAACATGGAGCTCTCCCGGATCGACGGCTCGCTCGGCACCATGGTCGGCGTCCAGGGCGGCCTCGCACTGCGCTCGATCGCCCTGCTCGGCTCCGACGAGCAGAAGGCCCGCTGGGTGGACCCCCTCGCCGCCGGCACCGAGCTCGGCGCCTTCGCCCTCACCGAGCCCACCCACGGCTCCGACTCCGTCTCGCTCGAGACCATGGCCCGCCGCGACGGCGACCAGTGGGTGCTCAGCGGCGAGAAGCGCTGGATCGGCAACGGCGCGGGCGGCCACGTCTCCGTCGTCTGGGCCCGCGTCCAGGACCCGTCGGACCCGGCCCTCGACGGCCAGGTCTCCGGCTTCCTCGTGGACCAGTCCCTGCCCGGCTACGACGCGGAGATCATCCGCGGCAAGGTCGCCCTGCGCGCCATCCACCAGGCGCACATCCGCCTGACCGACGTGCGCCTCCCGCTGGACGCGCGCCTGCCCGGCGCCCGCTCCTTCAAGGACACCTCGCGCGTGCTCTTCGCGACTCGCGCCGGCGTCGCCTGGGGAGCCCTGGGCCATGCGACCGCCTGCTACGAGGCCGCCCTCGAGCACGCGACCACCCGCGTGCAGTTCGGCCGCCCGCTCGCGAAGGCCCAGCACGTACAGGTGCGCCTCGCGGACATGCTGCAGACCCTCACCTCGATGCAGCTGTACTGCGTGCGCCTCGCCGAGCTCGAGGCGGCCGGGACCCTGCTGCCCGAGCAGGCGTCCCTCGCCAAGGTGCACAACACCCGCGCCGCCCGCGAGATCGCCGCCGACGCCCGCGACCTCCTCGGTGGCTCCGGGATCCTGCTCGAGAACCGCGTGGTGCGCCACCGCAGCGACCTCGAGGCCCTGCACACCTACGAGGGCACCGACACCATGCAGTCGCTCATCGTGGGCCGCCGCATCACCGGTGTCAGCGCGTTCGTGTGAGCGGTCGGGGAGCGGAGCGGGGCCGTCCCGGCCCGCTCCCTCCGTGACCCGAGGTCAGGCGGGGACGACGGGCAGCGCCGATTCCAGGTGCCGCAGCCAGGGCGCGAGGTCCCAGCCCTGCGCGGCGACCCAGTCGTCGTCGAAGTAGGTGCCCGCGTAGCGGTCGCCGCTGTCGCACAGCAGGGTCAGCACGGAGCCCTGCTCGCCCCGCTCCCGCAGCTCGGTGACCAGGCGCGCGACGGCGACGAGGTTCGTCCCCGTCGAGGCGCCGACCCGGCGGCCCAGGCGCTCGGAGAGGTGGCGCGCCGCGGCGACGGAGGCCGCGTCCGGCACCCGCATCATCCGGTCCACGACGCCCGGCTCGAAGCTCGGCTCCATGCGCGGCCGGCCGATGCCCTCGATCCGCGAGGATGCGTCCGTGGCGGCACCGCGGTCCGCGTCGCGCCAACCGGGGAAGAAGGCGGAGCCCTCGACGTCGGCGACGCACAGGCCCGTGGGCAGGCGCCGGTAGCGCAGGTACCGGCCGAAGGTCGCGCTCGTGCCGCCGGTCCCCGCGCCCACCACGATCCAGCGCGGCACCGGGTGCGGCTCGAGGCTCATCTGCTCCATCGCGGAGACGGCGATCGAGTTGTTGCCGCGCCAGTCGGTGGCCCGCTCGGCGTGCGTGAACTGGTCGAGGAACAGGCCCCCGCGCGCGACCGCGAGATCGCGGGCGGCGTCGCTCATCTGCTCGGCGTGGTCCACGTAGTGGCAGCTGCCGCCGGCCGCCTCGATGAGCGCGACCTTGCGGGCGCTCGTGCTGCGCGGGACGACGGCCACGAAGGGCACCTCGAGCATCCGCGCCACGTGCGCCTCGCTCACCGCGGTCGAGCCGGAGCTCGCCTCGATCACCGGCATCCCCGGACGCAGCCACCCGTTGACCAGTGCGTACGTGAACAGCGAGCGGGCGAGGCGGTGCTTGAGGCTCCCGGAGACGTGGGTGGACTCGTCCTTCAGATACAGGTCCACACCCCACTCCGCCGGCAGAGCGAGCCGCAGCAGGTGGGTGTCCGCGGAGCGGCGGTCGTCCGCGTCGAGCCGCCGCACCCGCTCCGCGACCCAGTCCCGCAGCGCGGGATCGCTGCGGTCCGTGTCCTCGAGCGTCGCGAGCGGATCCGGGGCGGGGGAGGGGGAGGCCATGGCGCGAACCTATCGCGGGCTTTTGGGGCCGTCGGCCACTACGAGGACGTCGCCGCCGGCGTCTCCGGCGCCCTCGCATCGAGTGGGCGAGAGTTCAGCTATCTCGCGCCGTCGCAGTCCGTGACGGAGGACGGCGGCACCTGTCTGTACCGGGCCGGCCAAGGGGAGTCGGGACAGTCGTTCGACGGGGACCTCACCGAGCGCGCGGGCTGGGACGAGTACGCGGAACCCGTGGAGGAGGTGCTCGCCGAGAACGGCTTCACCGACCTGGGCCGCGTGCACCGACGTGGCGCACTGCACCACCTCGTCGCGACCGATCGGCACGGGGCACGGTTCGAACTCGATGAGCAGGGACGCTTCACGATCGCGGACGCCCGCGTCGACGCCGATCCGTGCACCGCGGAGGCGCTCGGGATCGGCTGACCCCGCCCCGGCGGGCTTGCGTGCTCCTGGGAGCCTGCTATGCTCCCGCCCGGACATCGTCCACAGGATTGTCATCCGCCGCGGCCCGCCGTGACGGAGCAAGACCTGGACCGCACTGCGCGGTCCGGGTCTTTTTTTGTGCCCCGGGTACGGCCGGCGTCGTCGCCGGCACGTGCCCACGACCCGCGAAGGATGCGAGGACGCATCATGAACACCCCCAGCTCGAACACGTCGGAGGCCGAGGACATCGTCCGCGGCGTCGGCGGACCCGCGAACATCGAGAGCCTCACCCACTGCGCGACCCGGCTGCGCTTCCAGCTGCACGACGCCGAGCAGGTGGACCGCACCGCGCTCGACGCCCTCCCCGGCGTCATGGGCACCGTGCCGCAGTCCGGCGACCGCTTCCAGGTCGTCATCGGAGGCGCCGTCGCCGGCGTCTACTCCCAGATCATGAACCTGCCCTCCATGAGCGGCGGCCCCGCGCCCCGCCCGCAGAGCGACGCCGAGGTCAAGGCCGCGATCCGCGCCAAGGGCCGCGGCCGCTTCGCCTGGCTCGACAACGTCTTCGAGTACCTCTCGGACTCGTTCCGGCCGCTCATGGGCGTGCTGCTCGGCGCTTCCCTGATCGTGGCCATCGTGTCCGCACTGGACGCCTTCGGGGTCATCGACTACTACGCGGACGACAAGTCTGCGACCTGGGTCTTCGTCGATGCGATGTGGCGCTCCGTGCTCTACTTCCTGCCGATCATGGTGGCCTACAACGCCGCGAAGAAGCTGCAGATCGACCCGTGGGTGGGAGCGGCCGTGATGGCGGCCGTGATGACGCCGAACTACACCGGCATGCTCTCCGGCGCCGGCACCATCCCGGGCGTCACCTGTACCACCAACGCGACGCTCGGCACCGAGCAGTGCACGGCGACGGTGTTCGGCCTGCCCATGCAGCTGAACGACTACGGCGGCCAGGTGTTCGTGCCGCTGCTGATGGTCGCCCTGCTCGCCCTCGTCTACAAGGGCCTGGCGAAGATCTTCCCCGCGAACGTGCAGCTCGTCTTCGTGCCGTTCTTCTCCATGCTCGTCATGATCCCGGTGACCGCGTTCCTCATCGGCCCCCTCGGCATCTGGGCCGGCAACGGGATCGGCGCGGGCCTCGCCTGGCTGAACGGCAACGCCCCGATCGTGTTCGCGGTCGTCATCCCGCTGCTGTATCCGTTCCTGGTGCCGCTGGGTCTGCACTGGCCGTTGAACGCCCTGATGCTGCAGAACATCAACACCCTCGGCTACGACTTCATCCAGGGCCCGATGGGCGCGTGGAACTTCGCCTGCTTCGGCGCGACCGCCGGCGTGCTCCTGCTGTCCCTGCGCCACCGCGAGCCGGAGATGCGGCAGACCGCCACCGGCGCGCTCGCCGCGGGCCTGTTCGGCGGCATCTCCGAGCCCTCCCTCTACGGCATCCACCTGCGCTTCAAGCGGATCTACCCGCGCATGCTCGTAGGCTGCCTCGTGGGCGGCCTGATCGTGGGCCTGCTGGGCGGCGTGGACACGAGCGCCTTCGCGTTCACCTCGCTGCTGACGATCCCCGTCTTCGATCCGATCCCCGTGTACGTCATCGCGATCGCGGCGGCCTTCGTCACCGCGATGGTGCTCGTCTACTTCTCCGACTACATGCCGCGCGAGCAGCGTGCGGCGGCGAACGCCGCGCGGGACCTCCGCGAGGCCGACGAGCGCGCCGCGGCGACCGCCGCGTCGGAGTCCTCCGGTTCCGCGACGAGCACGACCTCCGCGACGACGACCGCCCCGGTCGTCGGCGCCGCCACCGCCACGACCGACGGCGCCGACGCCGCCGCCGGGACCGCGGGCGGTGCGGCCCCCACCGCGACCCTGCTCGCCGAGGCCGATCTCGAGATCGTCTCCCCGGTCGCGGGTCGCGTGCTGGACCTCGACGACGCCGGCGACCCGGTCTTCGCCTCCCGCGCCCTCGGCGAGGGCGTGGGCGTCGAGCCGGCCGACGGCACCGTCCTCGCCCCGCTCGACGGGGAGCTCATCACCGTCGCCGGCACCGGGCACGCCTTCGGGATCCGCGGCGCGGGCGGCGTCGAGGTGCTCGTGCACGTCGGCATCGACACCGTGCAGATGAACGGCGAGGGCTTCGACGTGCGCGTCGAGGCCGGCCAGCAGGTGCGCGCCGGGGACCTCCTCGCCGAGGTGGATCTCGCGGCGATCCGTGCGGCCGGGCACCCCGCCCTCACCCTGGTCACCGTCATCAACACCGCGAGCCTCGCCGAGGTGCGTCCGCTCGCCGTGGGCGAGCAGGTCGCCGCGGGCGCCCCGGTGGTGGCCGTCCGCCGCTGAGCGGTCGGGCCGGGCGCGCGCCGCTCCCCGCGGGGGGGGGCGGTGCGCGCCCGCGCCCGTGCTGGGAGGATGTGTCCCGAGCGCGAAGGAGGTGAGCGGGCATGAAGGTGCTGAGGGTCCTCAACAACAACGTCGTCATCTCCCGTGACGGCCAGGGCCAGGAGGTCATCCTCACCGGCCGCGGGATCGGTTTCCGCGCCCGCCCCGGCCAGGAGGTGGACCCGGAGCTGATCGTGCGGGTGTTCGTCCCCTCCGACGGCCGCGACCCCGATCATCTCGCCGAGGTCTTCGCGATGATCGACCAGGACGTCCTGCGCGGCGTCGTCATCGCCCTGCGCGCCGCCGGGATCGAGGGCCGCGAGTCCACCCGCCCCACCCTCGCGATCGCCGTCGCGGACCATGTCGCGGGCGCCCTCGAGCGGGCCCGGAAGGGCCAGGAGATCGAGTACCCGCTGCGCGCGGAGGTGGGGACCCTCTACGGCACCGAGTACGCGCAGGCGGAGCGCCTGCTGGAGGAGATCAACCTCCACGTGGACCCGCCGCTCGCGGCGGGGGAGGCCACGGCGCTCACGCTGCACCTGGTCAACGCGGGCTTCGCCTCCGGTGACCTGTCCTTCACGTACACGATGACGGGGGTCATCCAGCAGCTGCTCGCGGTGATCGGTGAGCGCTACGGCGTGGACGTCTCCCGCAGCTCGATGACCGCCGCCCGCTTCATCACGCACGTGCGCTACATGTTCGTGCGCATCCAACAGCACCGGCAGCTCGACGGTCAGGAGTCGACCATCGGCCGCTCGATCCGGGAGAGCTACCCGGAGGCCGTGCGCACGGCGGAGCAGCTCGCGACGATCGTCCAGCTGCGCCTCGGGGACCGGCTCACGCCGGACGAGGTCGCCTACCTCGCCCTGCACGTCGCGCGGATGACGATGGACCGGGCCCCGGAGGTTCCCTGAGCGCAGGGGACCTCCGGGACCGACGGCCGACGGGGATCAGGCGAAGGGCTGCGAGGCGTCGTCCAGCGCGGTGACCTCCGCGGCGTCCAGCTCGAGCGTCGCGCCGGCGATCAGCGCGGCGACCTGCTCGGGGCGGGAGGCGGAGGCGATCGGGGCGGTGACGCCCTTCGCGCGCAGCCACGCGAGGGACACCGAGGTCACCTCGACGCCGTGCGCCTCGGCGACCGCGTGCAGCGCCTCGAGCACCGCGGGGGTCCCGGGCTGGCCCAGCAGCTCCGTCGCGGCGCCGCCTCGCGGGGCGCCCTCGGCGTCCGCCGCCGTGCGGTACTTGCCCGTCAGCACACCGGAGGCGAGGGCGTAGTAGGGGAAGGTCGCGAGCTCGAACTCCGCAGCGATCGGTGCGAACTCCTGCTCGAACTGCGCGCGGTGCAGCAGGTTGTACTGCGGCTGGTGGGCGACGGGCAGCGTCACGCCCTGCTCGCGGGCGGTCTCGAGGAAGGCGCGCAGGCGCTCGGGGGAGTAGTTCGACAGCGCCAGGTGACGCGCATTCCCGGAGTCGAGCACCTCGCGCGCGGTCGCGACCTGGTCCTCGATCGAGACGTTCTCGTCGTCGAAGTGGAAGTAGTACAGGTCGACGTGGTCGGTGCGCAGGCGCTGGAGCGACTCGTCGAGCGCGGCGAGCACGTTCTCGCGGGAGAGGCCCTGGCGGTCCGGCTTCGAGGCGACCTTGGTCGCGAGGACCACCTCGTCGCGGTTGCCGCGAGCCTCCATCCAGGCGCCGAGGATCGTCTCGGACTCGCCGCCGGAGTTGCCGGGGACCCATGCCGAGTAGCCGTCGGCCGTGTCGATCGCGCTGCCGCCCGCCGCGACGAAGGCGTCGAGCACGGCGAAGGAGGCCTGCTCGTCGGAGGTCCAGCCGAAGGTGTTGCCGCCGAGGACGAGGGGCAGGATGTCGATATCGGTGCGGGGGATGCGGGCCATGGGGGCTCCTTCTGGTCGTGGTGCGTGGCGACCGCGGTGTGACGGCGCGGTGCCTTACCGTCCCCCCAACGCCTCGCGGCCCGCGGTATTCCGTCCTCTCGGGCACGGGACCCGGCCGCGTCGCCGTAGGCTGGCACGGTGACCCCCGCCGCTCGCCGTCCCACCTCCGCCGATGTCGCCGAGCGTGCCGGCGTCTCTCGGGCGACGGTCTCGATGGTCCTGAACGGCCGCACCGAGGGCACCGTCTCGACGGTGAACCAGGAGAAGGTGCTCGCGGCCGCCGCGGAGCTCGGCTACACGCGATCCGCGGTCGCCATGTCCCTGCGCGAGCGGCGCACCCGCACGATCGGCCTGATCAGCGACGAGATCGCGACATCACCGTGGGCGGGCCGGATGGTCCGCGAGGCCTCGATGGCCGCGGCCGAGCGCGGGTACATGGTGCTCACCGCGGATCTCTCCCTGCGCGAGGCGACCGTGGAGGGCGCCGTGCGGATGCTCGCGGAGCGCCAGGTGGACGGCCTGGTCTACGCGGCGATGGGCCGCACCCGCATCACGGCGCCCACCCCGCCGCCGGGCATCCCGCTCGTGCTGCTGAACTGCGACGCCCTGCCCCAGGAGGAGGCGGCGGCCCCCGTCGCGGTGGTCCCGGACGACCTCCAGGGCGCGCGCCGCGCCGCGCGGCGCCTGCTCGAGGTGGGGCACCGCCGGATCGTCTTGCTCTCCGGGGACGACGACTCCGTCGCCACGCGCGAGCGGCAGCAGGGCTTCACCGAGGTGCTCGAGGAGGCCGGGCTCGCCCCGCGGATCGTGCGCACGGGCTGGCAGATGGACGACGGCTTCCGCGCCGCCGCGGAGCTGCTCGCCGAGCCGGTACCGCCCACCGCGCTGTTCTGCATCCGCGACCGGGTGGCCGCCGGCGCGATCCATGCGGCGGCCGTCGCCGGGGTCGCGGTGCCGCGGGAGCTCTCGGTGATCGGCTTCGACGACGAGGACTTCTTCGCCGAGGTGCTCACCCCGCCGCTCACGACGATCGCCCTGCCGCACGCGGAGATGGGCCGCACCGCGATGGCCGCCCTGCTCGACCTCGTCGACGCGGGCGCGGAGGAGCAGGACGGGGCCGACGGGGCCGCTGCGGCCGCTGCGGCCGGGACGGTCGTCGTCGCGTGCCCGCTCGTCGAGCGCTCCTCGGTGGCGCGCCCGCCGGCCGGCTGAGCCCCGCGCCCCCGGCCTCTCCGGCGCGGTCCGGACAGGGTTCCGTCGGCCGGCCTTGACACGTGTGAAAGCTGCGCCGCATACTCATCCCACCTCACTTCGACACGTGAAGAAGTGTGGTTCCGGATCACCCCCCTGTGCCGCTGCTCGACGAAGAGGACCGCATGGCCACCCGATCACCCCTCACCCGCCGCGCGCTGCTCGGCGCCGCCGGTCTCGCCGGCGTCGCCGGCACCGCCGCCGCCTGGCCGCGCCTCACCGGGGCCGACGTCCCCGGCCGCGGCGAGGACGCCCTCACCGTCCTCATCCTCGGCACCGCCCAGGACGCCGCCGGCCGCCAGACCATCGCCGACGCCTTCATGGAGGAGCACCCGGACATCCCCGTGCGCATCCAGTCCGTGCAGGCCACCGACTGGGGCGACTTCTTCGCGAAGATCCTCACCATGGTCGCCTCCGGCACCCAGCCCGACGTCGTCTACACCGCGACCGAGGGCGCCCAGCTCTTCGCCGACCGCCTCGCGCTGCCGCTGGACGACTACCTCCTGCGCGACGCCGAGGAGATGCGCGACTACTTCGAGGACGTCCACCCCAGCCTCGTCGAGGCGTTCATGTACCGCGGCTCGCTCTACCAGCTGCCCCTCGACTTCAACGCCGCGAACATGTACCTCAACCTCGACGTCCTCGAGCGCAACGGGCTCGAGATGCCGGAGGAGGACTGGAGCCGCGACGACTTCACCGAGCTGCTGCGCGGCATGCAGGGCGACGCCCGCCCCTACTACTGGACCAACCGCCTCTTCGGCGGCATCGTCCCCTGGCTCTACGTCAACGACACCTCCTTCCTCGTCGAGGAGAAGGCCGACGGCGGCGAGCAGATCTGGTCCACCTTCTACCCGGGGGAGGAGCGCTCGGGCGGCTACCTGTGGACCGGCTCCAACGCCACCCACGAACGGGTCCACGAGAGCGTCGAGTACCTCCGCACCCTCGTCCAGGACGGCCTCGCCGTGCGCCCCGAGGAGGGCGGCGGCAACACCCTCGTGGGGCTCTTCGCCTCCGGCCGCATCGGCTCCACCCCCGCCGGCGGCTACTGGGTCCAGGGCCTCGCCGAGGGCGGCATGACCCCCGAGCAGTACGACGTGCAGTTCTTCCCCCGCTGGCGCACCCAGCGCCACCAGTTCGGCGCCGCCGGCTACGCGGTCATGAAGACCACGGAGAAGGCCGACCAGGCCTGGGAGTGGATCAAGTTCACCGCCTCGAAGCAGGCCATGCAGCTCGCCTTCCCGACGCCGTCGACCACGCCCACCCGGCGCTCCATGGTCACCGACTCGCTCTACACGGGCGTGGGCCCCGAGCACTGGTCCCGCTTCTACGACACCCTCGACCGCTTCCCGACCTCCGGCCCGATCCCCGCGCCGCCCCAGCAGGCCGCCGTCGAGACCGCCCTCATCCGCAACATCTCCACCGCACTCTCCGGCGGGGCCGGCGGCGTGGCCCGCGCCCTCGCCGCGCTGGACCGCGACCTGCGCGCCGTCTTCACCGAGGAGGACGCATGACCACCGACTCCCGCGGCACCCTGCTGCGCTGGATCTTCCTGGCCCCCACGATGCTCGGGGTGGGCCTGTTCGTCCTCGTGCCGATCGTCGGCTCCCTCGTCCTGGCCTTCTTCCGCTGGGACATCATCACCTCGCCGCGGTTCGTGGGCCTCCAGAACTTCACCGACCTCGCCGCGGACTCCACCGTCGCCGTCTCCTTCCTCAACACCGCCGTGTTCGTGGTCGTCGCGGTCGCCGCGCAGCTCGCGATCGCCATGCTGCTCGCGGTGCTCGTGCAGACGCGGATGCCGGCCTGGCTGCGGGTGCTCTTCCGCTCCACCTTCTTCTTCCCGCTCGTGCTCTCCGCGGCGAGCGTCTCGATCCTCATGAAGTACCTCTTCAACGAGAGCTACGGCGTCATCAACTGGGCGCTGTCGCTCGTCGGGATCCCCGCCGTGCCCTGGCTGACCAGCCCGCAGTGGGCGATGGTCGTCGTCATCGCGGTGTACGTCTGGCAGAACTTCGCCTTCCCGTTCCTGCTGTTCATCGGCGGCCTCGCCGCGGTGCCGCAGGAGGTCTACGAGGCCGGAGCGATCGACGGCGCGACCGGGTGGCGGCGCTTCCGGCACCTCACGCTGCCGCTCGTGAGCCCCACCGTGCTCGTCGCCTCGGTGATGGCGATCATCTCCGCGCTGCAGGTCTTCGACCAGCCCTACGTGCTCACCCGCGGCGGCCCCGGCGACTCGACCCGCACCGTCGTCATGGTCATCTACGAGAGCGCCTTCCGGGAGCTCGAGTTCGGCCGCGCGAGCGCGATCGGCCTCGTGCTCATGGTGCTGATCATGCTGGTCACCGCCGCCCAGTTCCGCCTCGCCCGCCGCTTCGTCTTCTACCAGTGAGGAGCGTCCCTCCCATGACCCCTCACCCCTCTCCGTCCGGAGGCGTCCGATGACCCGCAAGCTCCCCTCCCTCGCCCGCTACGCCGCGCTCGCCGTCGCCGCGGTGCTCACCCTGGGCCCCGTCTGGTGGACCTTCACCACCTCGCTGCGGCCGGCCGCGGAGTCCTTCTCCCTGCCGCCGAGCTTCTTCCCGCTGAGCCCCGATTTCTCGAGCTACGCCGCCGTCTTCGAGCAGATCGGCGTGCCGCTGCTCGTGCTCAACAGCGCCCTGGTCACCGGCGTCATCGCCGTGGGCCAGATGATCACGGCCGCGATGGCCGGCTACGTCTTCGCCCGCATGGAGTTCCGCGGGAAGAACGCCCTCTTCGCGACCGTGCTCTCCACGATGATGGTGCCCGCGCAGGTGACGATCGTCCCCGTGTTCATGCTGATCCGCGGCATGGGTCTCTCCGACACGCTGCTCGCGCTGATCCTCCCGGCGATCCCCACGGCCTTCGGCACCTTCCTCATGCGCCAGTACTTCCTGGGCCTGCCGCTCGAGCTCGGCGAGGCCGCCGCGATCGACGGCGCGAGCCCCTGGCGCACCTTCTCCTCGATCTACGCGCCGCTGGCCCTGCCGGGCATGGCGATCGTGGGGGTGCTCGCCTTCAACTTCCACTGGAACGAGTTCTTCCGCCCGCTGATCTTCATGATCTCCGAGCAGAACTACACGCTGCCCCTGGGGCTGGTCACGCTCCAGGGCAACCTGGGCACGGGGTCGATCTCCGTGGTCCTCGCCGGGGTGGTGCTGTCGATGGTCCCCGCGGTCGTCGTGTTCCTCTTCGGTCAGCGCTACCTCCGCGAGGGCCTCACCGCCGGCGCCTCGAAGTGACCTCTGCCCACGACGATCCCCATCCGCCCCGCGAGAGAGACGAGACCCCCATGACCGCCCTGCACTTCCCGGCCCTGCACCGCGTCCACCCCCGCGGCTGGCTCAACGACCCCAACGGGATCCTCCACCACGACGGGCGCTGGCACGTCTACTTCCAGCACCACCCCGAGGAGCCCCGCCACCGCGACATCCTCTGGGGCCACATGTCCTCCCCGGACCTCGTGCGCTGGCGCGAGGAGCCCCACGGCCCCGTGCCCCGTCCCGGCGAGGCGGACCGCGGCGGCTGCTGGAGCGGCGTGGGCTTCGTGGACACCGCGGAGGACGGCACGGCGCTGCCCACCCTCGTCTACTCGGGCGTGGACGGCGTGCGCAACGACCTCTCCCAGGTCGTCGTCGCCCGCACCGACGCGCAGCTGCAGGGCGTCACCCGCTCCGTCGTCGCCGCCCCCGTTCCCGAGGAGCTCGACCTCGAGGGCGTGCGGGACCCGTTCGTGCTCACCCTCGACGGTCGCCGCTGGGCGGTCCAGGGTGCCGGGATCCGCGAGGGCGAGGCCGTGGTCCCCGCGATCCTGCTCTACGACGCGACGGACCTCGAGCACTGGGAGTACCGCGGCACCCTGCTCACCGGGCACGACCCCGTCGCCGCGGAGCACGTCCCCGCGGAGATCTGGGAGTGCCCCCAGCTCGTGCGCCTCGGCGACGAGTGGGCCCTGCTCGTCTCTCTCTGGTACCGCTCCGAGCGCGTCCCCGGCTCCATCACCGAATCCGCATACCTGCTGGGCTCGCTGACCACGGGCGAGGACGGCCTGCCCCGCTTCGCGCCCCGCACCGGCGGCTCCGTGGACGCGGGCCCGGACTTCTACGCGCCGCAGGCCGTCGTCGACCCCGACGGCGAGCGGGTGCTGCTGTGGGGCTGGTCCTGGGAGCACGCCGGCCGCACGCAGGAGCAGACCGACGCCCAGGGATGGGCCGGCTGCCTCACCTTCCCGCGCGAGCTGGGCCTCGACGGCGACCTGCTCGTCTCCTCCGCGCCCGCCGAGCTCACCGCCCTGCGCGGGGAGGAGATGACCGTCCAGGAGGGCACGCTCGAGGTCACCGCGCCGCTGCGGGCGGAGGTCCGCACGGCCGGCCCCGTCACCGTCACGCTGCACCGGGCGGGCGGCGCCGAGGAGGCTCTGCTCGCGCACGCGGGCGGCCCCGCGACGCTCCTGCTCGACGCGGGCATCCTCGAGCTGCTGCCCGAGGCCGGCACCCCGTCGACCGTGCGCCTCTACCCCGAGGGCGGGGACGCGGTGCGCTTCCGCGGCGAGGTCGAGCAGGCCTGGGAGCTGCGCCTGCCCTGAGCGGAGAGCGGGGCAGCGGCGGGGCTCAGGGCGTGCGCACGCCGCCGAAGACGAGCGTGCGCCGCAGCGCGAAGCCGAGCTTCTCGTAGGCCGCGATCGCGCCGGTGTTCGCGGCGCTCGCGTGGAGCAGCGCCCGGTCGCCGCGCTGCTGCACGGCGTGGGCGACGTCGAGCACGAGCGCGGAGGCGAGGCCCTGGCGGCGCTGGGAGGGGTCCACGCACACGGCGCTGATCTCGGTCCAGCCGTCGGGGTGGAGGCGCTCGCCGGCCATGGCGACGAGGCGGCCCTCGCGGCGCACGCCCACGTAGCGGCCCATCTCCACGGTGCGGGGGAGGAAGGGGCCGGGCTTGGTGCGCTCGACGAGGGCGATCATCTCCTCGGCGTCCGCGAGGCCCAGCTCCTCCGCCTCGGCGAAGGGACGCGGGGCGAGGGCGTCGGTCTGGACGAGCTGCACGCCGGGCACGCGGTACTCCCAGGTCCAGCCGTCGGGGATGACGGGATCGGCATGGGAGACGCCGACGACGGCGTCGTGCCCGAAGACCTCGAGGATCGCGCCCCAGACGCCCGGGTCCTCCCAGTCGCGGACGCCGACGAAGGGGGATACGTCCGCGGGGTAGTGCTTGACGAGCTCGTTGCCGATCGCGAGGTGCGCATGGGCTCCGGTGAGCGCGGACCAGGCGGGGCGGTCCAGCACACTCTCCTCGGCGTACGGGGCGTCGCTCGGCGACGGGTCCTGCTGCGGCTGCTTCGGCTGCGCGACGTTCTCGATCGTGGCCACGGATCGCCCTCTCTGCGCGGTGGTGCGAGGAGCTCACCGTAGGTCCGTCCCGCGTACGCGGTCACGCGCGCGGGACGGTATGTGACGAACGCTGACCGCGGGGGGCGCCGGGTCATCGCCCGCGGGGAGCCGCTCGGGGGTCGAGCACGGCCTCGGTGCTGCGGCTCCTCGACCGGCGGGGATCTGTTCGGTGACGGGTCGGTAGCACCGTGCGAGGCGGACGGCGTCGGAAGAAATGCCCTGTGGCCTGCGCTGATGGACGCGCGTCAGAGATGTGACGATCTTGTAAAGAGACTGGCAAAGATGTTCAAGACTTCGTAAAGTTCTTTCGCGCCCGCCGCTCGGCGGGCGCACCGCGGGTCCCGGCCGTCGGCCACGGATCCCGATCCAGGGGGAACAGTCATGCATCACACCATCAGCCGCAGAGCAGGCGGCCGCCGCACCAGGATCCTCGCCCTCGCCGCCGTCGGCATCCTCGCCGCGGGCGGCGGGACGGCCGCCGGGCTCGCCGGCGGGGTCGGCGCCGCCGCCGCTCCCGCCGACGTCGCCGCCGGGACGGGGGACGTCGCCGGGGGCACGGGCGACGCAGCCGCCCCCGTCGTGGACGTCCCCGACTCGTGGGACGGCACGATCTCCGCGAGCGAGATCGGCAGCTCCTCCTCCTACGTCGCCGTGGACTACCTCTACGGCGCGAGCCGTGGGGCGAGCTCGATGAGCGCCGCGACGATCGCCGGCCAGGAGTTCTTCGCCGGCTCCGACGCCGTGTGCTCCGGGAAGACCGTGCTCGACGGCCGTGCCTCCCGCTGCACCTTCACCGACGACGACTCGGGCGAACAGCTCCGGGCGACCGTCCGCCTCGTGGCGACGCCCTTCGCCGGCCGTGCCCTGATCGTCGCCGCCGATGACCAGGACGCCCCTCGGGCGACGGTGCCCGAGGGTGCGCAGATCGGGTACTGGGGCGCCGACGCCCCCTCGCCCGCGAGGGTCACGGCCTCCGACCTCGAGCACACCGTCATCAACGCCGTGATGATGGGCTCCGACTCCGACGGCGACCTGCCGGAGGACCTCGCCGCGGGCTGCACCGTCCTGGATCGCGGCGCCCACGGCACCTGCACGATCACCGGCTCCGGCGGCGGCGACGGCACCTACTACCTCACCCAGCAGACCGCGATCGACGGCGGGCCGGGATACGTGGTCACCGCGCTCGACGTGGGCGGCTCCGGCGTCACGCTCCCCTCGAGCTGGGCGGGCACCGTCTCCACGAGCCGGGTCGGGAACGAGGGCGGGGGCGTCGGCCTCGAGCACCTCTACCAGGATCGCGCCGTGACCTCGGTCAGCGCGAGGTCCATCGCCGGCGGTGAGTACTTCGGCGGCTACGACGCCGTCTGCACCGGGAAGGCCGTGCTCGACGGCCGCGCCTCCCACTGCACGTCCACGAACCCGGACACGGGGGAGAAGGACACGTCCACCGTGCGCCTCGTGCGGACCCCCTTCGGTCGGGCGCTGCTCGTCCTCGAGGACCCGGACGCGGCGCAGAAGCTCCCGGTCGCGAAGGGCGCCGAGATCTCGCTGTCCTGGGCCGACGCGCCCTCCGCCTCGGAGGCCACCGCGGAGGACATCGAGGAGGCCTCGATCAACGCGGTGATGCTCGGCCGGGCCGCGGACGGCGACCTGCCTGCGGGCATCACGAGCGAGTGCACCGTGCTCGACGAGGGCCACCACGCGGTGTGCACCCTCGACGGGACCGACGGCGCGGACGGCACCTACTACGCCACCTCGCAGGTCAACGAGGACCTCACCTACGTCTTCACGGCGCTGCCGGAGGACTGACACGGCCGTCGGCCCACGGGCCGGCGGAGCGGGCTCCGTCCGTACCGGGTGCGGGACGGGAGCGGAAGGGGACGGATCAGGGGGCGCGGTCGGGGGACCGCGGGATCCGGCCCCGGCCGGCGCCGACGACGAGTCGGCGCCGGCCGTGCGTCCGGGCCTAGGATCGAGGCCATGTCCGAGCGTCCCGCGCCGACCGACGCCGATCCCCTCGGGGTCCCGTCGCCGTCGGACGAGTCCGCAGGGCAGGACGGGACCGCGCTGCCCGATTACGCGGCACGCGACGTGCACGCCGCACCCGCGCCGGCGCCCGGCTTGGAGTGCGACGAGGCGGAGGCGGGGGACCGGCCCTTCCCGCCCTGGGCGATCGTCAGCGTCGTCGCCCTTCTGGTGATCGGGCTGCTCGCCGGCCTCGTGATCGTCGCCGGCGCGCTCGACACCGCCGAGCGCCTCCGCACGGCGCCCACCACGGCCACGACACCCACGGATCCCGGCCCGCGCTCGACGCCCGCGACCGGCGACCCGTCGCTGCGTCCCGGCAGCGTCGACCGGGCGGGCGGCGGCGCCGCCCCCGACGGCAGCTTCTCCGATCCCGCGACCGTCGGCGAGGACACCCTGAGCTGGCCCACCTGGGACGGCGGCACCGTGCACGTCCGGGCCGCCGAGGTGGACCCGGACGCCGAGCTTCCGCACGCACCGGGCACCGATGTCGTCGAGGACGGCCACCAGCTCGTGCTCGTCACCCTCGAGATCTCCTACGAGGGGCCCGGGCAGTTCCAGCCGCTCTCCGAGATGTGGTTCTCCGCGCAGACCGACCTCGGCTACGCGACGGACGTCCTGCCCGGCATGGCGCCGGACGCGATCGACACCGTCGGCGCGATCCGGGACGGCCAGCACGCGAGCGCCCGCTGCGCCTTCGTGCTCGTCTCCACCCAGATGGACGGCGCACGGATCGTGCTCCAGCCCTACGACGGGGAGCCGCTGCACTATGCGCTGGGCTGATCCGGCCCGCCCCTCGCAGAACCCCATCTGACCTGCGCGCACGGTGACCGAACCGTGACTTGTGGACGGGTGTGCGCACCCCTAGCATCCGGATCATGAGCCTGCCGTCCTCCCGCGCCCCCCATGAGAGCGCCCCGCCCCTCGCGCCTGCCGTGCCGTCGGCCCCCGGAGCCGTCGCCCCGCCCTCGGCGCCCCGCGGCGGCCGGCCCGGATGGGTGCTCCCGGTGATCACCGCGACCGTCGTCGTGGGGCTGCTGCTCGCCCTCGGCATCGTCGCCGGCACCGTGCTCGTCGCGCTGCGGCTGAGCCAGGGCGACGACCTCGCCCTGGACACGTACTCCGGGAGCGACGAGGTGGGCGGGGTCGTCACCGACTCCTCGGGCACCGTGGTCGACGACGGCACGGGCGGCTACGACCACCCCGGAACCGTCGGCGAGCACACGGTCGCCTGGGGCACCTGGGACGGCGGCACCATGAGCGTGGGCATCGACAGCGCGGAGGTCGGCGGCACGATCCCCGGCCACGAGGACCTGCCGCGCACCGGCTTCACGCTCGTGAGCGTCGAGGGGACGGTGGCCTACGAGGGTCCCGGCAGCCTCGTGCTCACCGACGAGCTCTGGCTGGGCGCCGAGACCGATCTCGTCTACGTGGACGACATGTCCCCCGGGGTGGTCCAGGGCTCGCTCGGCGAGCTGCCGCCGCTCGAGGACGGCGGGACGGTCGCCTTCACGGCCGTGTTCGTCGTCCCGGCGGGCGAGGAGGACGGCGTGATCATCGATGCGTCGAGCGGCGAGGGGGACTTCTCCTGGGAGCTGCCCTGAGGTCACGGAGGGGCTGAGCCGCGGCCGCGGTGGACAAGCGGCCCGGCCGCGCGGCATGATCTATGTGAAACCCGC
The DNA here is from genome assembly GCF_039526185.1 of Brachybacterium rhamnosum. Lineage (NCBI taxonomy): Bacteria > Bacillati > Actinomycetota > Actinomycetes > Micrococcales > Dermabacteraceae > Brachybacterium > Brachybacterium rhamnosum. The sequence continues at coordinate 402,286 of NZ_BAAAIS010000002.1, read as the reverse complement.
GGTACTACACATCCGTGGCGCACGACCTCGACGACGAGTCCGCGAAAGGCACCCCCTGATGAGCAGCTACACCGAGCACGTCACCCGCGTCCTGACGGAGGACCTCGACCACCCCGCCCTCGGCACCGTCGCCGTCCTCACGCTCGCCCCGCCGGAGGGCGAGGAGCGTCGCCCCGCGACCCTCGGCCCGCAGTCCATCGAGGCCGTGACCGGCGCGATCGACACGGCGCTCGACCGCGCGGAGGCCGGAGAGATCGGCGCGATCGCCCTCACCGGCACCGGCCGCGTCTTCCTCGCCGGCGCCGACCTCTCGATGTTCGCCGACGCGCAGGCCGCCGGCAGCGTCCCCGCCATGACCGAGCGCGCGCACGCCCTCCAGGTCCGCGTGCGCACGAGCCCCGTCCCCGTGCTCGCCCACCTCAACGGCGCCGCCCTCGGCGGCGGCCTCGAGGTCGCCCTCATGGCCGACGTCCGCACCGCCGTCCCCGGCGCCCGCGGCATCGGCCTCCCGGAGACCGGCCTCGGCATCCTCCCCGGCTGGGGCGGCACCACCCTCCTCCAGAGCGTCGTCGGCCCCGAGACCGCCGTGCGGATGGTGCTCGAGGACCCCGCCCGCGACAAGCAGCTCTCCGCCGCGCAGGCCCTCGAGATCGGGCTCGTCGACGAGCTCGCCGAGGACCTCCCCGCCGCGCTCGACGCCTTCGCCGCGATCGTCGCCGCCCATGACGACGAGGAGGCCGAGGACGGCGCCGGGAGCACGACGGCCTGGGCCGGCCGCATCTCCCCGCTGCCCGCCGCCGGCAGCCCCGAGGCGGAGGAGCTCGCCGACGCCCTCGACGCCCCGCACACCTCCGCGGAGACCCGCCGTCAGTGGGCCGCACGCCTCGAGGCGCAGGGCGCGCCGTCCGTCTCCCGCGCCCTCGACCTGCTCCAGCAGCTGCCCGGCTCGACCCTCGAGGACGCCCTAGCCCGCGAGGCGACCGCCCTCACGGAGCTCGCCGCGACCCCCGCCGCCGCCGGGGCGATCCACGCCGCGGAGCTCCTGCGCCACGGCAAGCCCGGCCGCCGGCCCGTCGAGGGCGCGCGCGAGATCCGCTCCGTGGGTGTCGCCGGCGCCGGCCTCATGGCCTCCCAGATCGCCGCGCAGCTCGCCCTGGGCCTGCAGGTCCCCGTCATCATGCGCGACCTCGACGCCGCCATCGCGGAGAAGGGCCTCGCGCACGCCCGCGAGGTCGTCGCCGAGGCCGCCTCCCGCGGCCTGCTCGACGAGAGCGCCGCGAGCGCCGTCGCCGCCGGGCTCTCCGTCACGACCGACGTCGCCGACCTCGCCGGCTGCGACCTCGTCCTCGAGGCCGTCCCCGAGGTGCTCGCGATCAAGCGCTCCGTGTTCCAGGAGCTCGAGGGCGTGCTCTCCCCGGAGGCGCTGCTCGTCTCCAACACCTCCTCCCTCTCCGTCGCCGCCATGGCGGAGGGCCTCGCGCACCCCGAGCGCGTGGTCGGCCTGCACTTCTTCAACCCGGTCGCGAAGATGCCGCTCGTCGAGGTGATCCACACCGAGCAGACGGACGACGCGACCCTCGCCACCGGTCTCGAGGTGGTGCGCCGCCTGCGGAAGTTCGGCGTGCGCAGCGCCGACGCCCCCGGGTTCATCGTCAACCGGCTCCTGTTCCGCGTGCTCGGCGCCGTGCTCGCCTCCCTCGACGCAGGCGCCGATCCCGCCGAGGTCGACGCCTCCCTGGACCCGCTGGGCCTGCCCATGCGGCCCTTCACCCTGCTCGACCTCGTGGGCCTCAAGGTCGCCGACCACGTGGGGGAGGTGCTGCGCGGCGAGCTCGGCGAGCGGTTCCACGCCTCCCCGGGCCTGCACGAGATGGCCGAGCGCGGCGGCCGCTTCACCGACCGGGTCAAGGGCGCTGTGCACGCACCGGTCTCCGCGGCCGTGGGCGAGGTCTTCGGCGCCGGCGGGGCGAGCGGCAGCGCGCCCGTGGGCGATGCCCTGCTCGAGGTGGTCCAGGACGGCCTCGCCGAGGAGATCGGCCTCATGCTCGACGAGCACGTCGTCGAGAGCCCCGACCAGATCGACCTCGGGATGATCCTCGGCGCGGGCTTCCCGCGCCATCGCGGCGGCATCACGCCGTACCTCGACCAGGTGGGCGCCTCCGAGCGCGCCGCCGGCCGCCGCTTCCACGGGGACCGCTTCGCCCGCTCCTGAGTCCCCGGAGCAGGAGCGGCACGGCCGCCGGGGCCCGCGGGCCCCGGCGGCCGTTGTCATGTCGTGACCGTGCGGGCGCGGCCTGACGGGGTGAGGGAGGTCTCCCGCCCCTTACGATGTGGCGATCGGGCCGCGGCCCGACGTCCAGGCATGACACGAGGAAGGGGGCGGCGCCGTGGCATCGGCGTCGGCAGGAGCATGTCGCAGCCACCGCAGAACCCTTGGGGGCAGCCGCCGTCGGACGACGGCCTCGGCGGGCAGGACCCCGCAGGCCAGCAGGGCAGCTGGCAGCAGGATCCGGCCGCCGGTCAGGGGGACTTCGCCCAGCAGCCCGGCCAGTACGACGCCGCCGGCCAGTACGGCCAGGCGGGCGGGTACGGGCAGCCGTCCGCGAACGGCTACGGCCAGCCGTCGGCGAACGGGGCCGGTCAGCCCTCCTTCGGGCAGGGCACCCCCGCGCCCGGCTTCGGCGACCCGCAGAACCCCTCCTTCTCCCCGGCCTTCGGCGGAGCGCCCCAGGGCGGCGAGCCGCCCAAGAAGGGCAACGGCGGGAAGATCGCGCTGTTCGTGTGCATCGGCTGCGCCGTGCTCGCGCTGCTCCTCGTCCTCGTGGGCGGCGGGATCTTCCTGTTCTCGAACAGCGGCGGCGACGATCCGACGGATCCGCCCAGCACCACCACCTCCGAGCCGGAGACCACGGACCCGACCACCGAGCCCGAGACCACCGATCCCACCACGGAGGAGACCACCACCGAGGAGCCGACCACCCAGGCCGCCGGCGATGGCAAGGGCACCAAGGACCAGCCCTACGCGATCGGCGAGACCTTCACCCTCGACGACGGCGCCGGCGGCACCGTGGACATCTCCTTCGGCGAGGTGAACTGGGACAACACCCAGGCGGTGCTCGACTCGTACTCCGGCAACGAGAAGCCCGCCGAGGGCAGCGTCTACGTGACCGTCCCGGTGACCGTCACCTACCACGGTGACTCCTCGATCATCGGCGGCCTCGCCATGTACCCGACCTTCGTGGACTCCGACGGCAACGAGCTGCCTTCGTCCAGCGCGCTGGGCCCGAACTCCGACGGGTACATCCAGGAGCTCAAGGACGGCGACTCCGGGACCTTCGACCAGGTCTTCGAGGTGCCGAAGGACAAGGCCGGCTCCGGCATGGTCGCGGTGATGTCCTTCGCGGACTTCTCCGCCGACCCGGTGTACGTCAAGCTCGGCTGAGCCCGCCTCGGATCTCGCCGAGCGCGGCGGCCCGCCCTCCCCTCGGGGACGGCGGGCCGTCGTGCGTCCGGCGCCCGAGCTCAGCGGCGCGGGGCCGCCCAGGCGTCGAGCCGCTCGAGGGCCTGCTCGATCGTCGGCACGTCCTTGCAGAAGGCGAGCCGCAGGTACGCGCGGGCGTCCCCACCGGGCGCCTGCGCCGCTGCGCCCTCACGGTAGAAGGCGCTGAGCGGGATCCCCACCACCCCGGCCTCCGCCGGGAGCCGCTCCGCGAGGGCCGCGGCGTCGGCCTCGCCGAGCGGGGCGGCGTCGGCGACGACGAAGTAGCCCGAGGCCGGGACGGCGACGCGGAAGCCGATCTCGCGCAGGCCTCCCACGAGCAGGTCACGGCGCGCACGGAGGTCCTCCGCGATCGCGGTGAAGGCCTCGTCGGGCAGGCGCAGTCCCTCCGCGACCGCCCCCTGGAAGGGTGCCCCGGAGGTGTACGTGAGCCACTGCTTCACGCCGGTGATCGCGGTGAGCAGCTCCGGCCGCGCCGTCACCCAGCCGATCTTCCACCCGGTCACCGAGAAGGTCTTGCCGGCGGAGGAGATCGAGACGGTGCGGTCCTGCGCGCCGGGCAGCGCGGCGAGCGGGGTGTGCACGGCGCCGTCGTAGGTGAGGTGCTCGTAGACCTCGTCGGTCACGAGCACGGCGTCGACCGCCGCGGCCTCGTCCACGAGCCGCTGCAGCACGGGGGAGGGGAGCATGAGCCCCGTCGGGTTGTGCGGGGTGTTCACGAGCACGAGCCGTGTGCGCGCGGAGAACGCGGCGGCGACCGCGGCCTCCTCGACCTCGAGCACGAGGTCCCCGCGCTCGTCCGTGCGGGAGGAGACGGGGATCGTGCGGTGCACGCCGCCCGCGAGCGCGATCACCGCCGCGTACTGGTCGTAGAACGGCTCGAGCGTCACGACCTCGTCGCCGGGCCGGACCAGCGCGAGCAGGGTCGCGGCGAGCGCCTCGGTGGCCCCCGTCGTCACGAGCACCTCGCTCGCGGGATCCCAGACGAGGCCGTGGAAGCGCTGCTGGTGCTCGGCGACGGCCTCCCGCAGCACCGCCTCGCCCGCCCCCGGCGGGTACTGGTTGCGGCCGGCCCGGATCGCGGCGACCGCTGCCTCCGCGACGACCTCGGGCGGGTCCGTCTCAGGGAAGCCCTGACCCAGGTTCGCGGCGCCCGTGCGGGCGGCGAGCGCGGACATCCGCGCGAAGACGGTGGGGCGGGCCTGCCCGTCCACGAGCAGTCCGGCGGCCTGCGAGGCCCGGGTCCAGGGTCCGTTCACGTCCATGCCCGGCAGTGTCGCAGAGCCGTCGCGCGGCGGGCCTCAGCGCTCGCGGGGGAAGACGAACCGGCCGTAGGTGACGTAGCGGAACGACGTCGAGACGACCTGGCCGATGAGCGTGCCGGAGATGTTGTCCGCGAGCGGGGAGTCGAGGCCCAGCACGTAGCGGGAGAAGCCGAGGCACGCGAGCTGCAGGCCCGCGGCGATCACGTTGACGATCACGAAGGCGAGGATCGAGCGGGTCGTGTGCGGCGCCGGCCGGTCGCCGAAGGTCCACAGCCGGTTGCCGACGTAGGTGAAGCACGAGGCGACGGCGATCGTGAGGATCTTCGCGGGGATCGGGTGCGCGTGCAGGACGCCCTCGCCCCAGCCGCCGCCGGGCGTCCAGAACACGAGCAGGTTGTACATCGCGGCGTCGAGCAGGAAGACGATCCCGCCCACGGTGAGGAAGGCGAGGGACGGCCGCAGGTGCGAGAGCAGGAACGCCCCGAGCCGTGCGGAGCGGGAGGCGGGCAGGGCCGACGGGGCCGCGGCCGGAGCGCTCTGGCTGTTCCCGGCCGGCGCGCTCTGGCGGGTCCCGGGCTTCGACACGCACGGCACTGTACCGGAGGGCGCGCGCTACCCTGGGAGTCCTGCCGCTGCGACGGGACCGGAACGGACGTCCCTGGGAGCGCGCGGCAGATCCGCAGCGACGGGACCCCGTCCTGCCGGCGCCGGTCATGACCGCGCGCCCGGCGGGGACGCGGCTCCCTGGGAGCGCGCGGACACCCGGACCAGGGGCCCGCCACGGGCCCCGGAGGCCGGGGACCACCTCTTCACGGAAGGCCACCATGACCCACGTCGCCCTCGCCATCGCCGGATCCGAGGCCACCGGAGGCGCCGGCGCGCAGACGGACCTCAAGACGTTCCACCAGCTCGGCACCTTCGGCACCGCGGCGCTCACCTGCATCGTCTCCTTCGACCCGAAGAACGACTGGGGCCACCGCTTCGTCCCCGTCGAGCCGCAGGTCATCCGCGACCAGATCGAGGCGACCACCGCGGTGCACGACATCGACACGGTGAAGATCGGCATGCTCGGCACGCCCGCCACGATCGACGCGGTCGCCGCCTCCCTCGCGGAGCGCGACTTCACGAACGTCGTCCTGGACCCGGTGCTCATCTGCAAGGGTCAGGAGCCCGGCGCCGCGCTGGACACGGACAACGCGCTCAAGGAGAAGATCCTGCCGCTCGCCACGTTCGTCACCCCGAACCACTTCGAGACGCTCTCCCTCTCCGGCATGGAGTCGATCGAGACCGTCGAGGACCTCACCGAGGCCGCGAAGCGCATCCACGACACGTACGACGTCACCGTCCTCGCCAAGGGCGGCGTGGTCCTCCCCGGCGTCGACGCGGTGGACGTGTTCTACGACGGCGAGCAGATCGTCCAGCTGTCCAGCCCCAAGATCGGCGAGGAGCGGGTCTCCGGCGCCGGCTGCACCCTCGCCGCCGCCGTCACCGCGGAGCTCGCCAAGGGCGCCAGCGAGCTCGAGGCCGCGCGCACCGCGAAGGCCGTGGTCACGAGCTCGATCGAGAACCGCCAGGGCGGCCACGCCCCCTTCGAGGCCGTCTACCAGGGCGCCTACCGGGCCTGACCCGCCACGGCCCGGCGCGGCCCGCCGGCCCGAACCGGCCCGCCGGCCCGGCGACCGGCCACGGGACGTCTTCGCGCAGGTTCCCTCGATTTCGGGGACATCTGCGCGAAGACGTCCCGTCGTCATGTCGGGAACCCGTCATGCCCGCCCGCGGCCCAGCCCGGCCTTCCCCGCGCTCCCGCCCACCCCGCCGTCGGGGCCGCGGGACGTCCTCGTACGGGTCCCCTCGTTTTCGGGGGTGACCCGTACGAAGAGGTCCCGTACCCCTCTGCCCGCCCCTGCCCGCCCCTGCCCGCCCCGCCGCCTCCCCGCGCCGGCCCTCCGAGGTCACGGAAGCATCCCGGATCCCGGCCATCCGGCCACACAAGTGGACAAGCGCCCTCGAACTGCCCAGGATCGGGACATGGATCACAGCCTCCCCGACGCCGATCCCGCCGCCCAGGGCGCGGGCCCGGACCCTGCGCCGCCGCTGATCTCCGTGCGCGGCGTGAGCAAGCACTTCGGGGACTTCGTCGCGCTGAACGACGTGGACCTCGACGTGCGCCGCGGCGAGGTCGTCGCGGTGATCGGCGCCTCGGGCTCGGGCAAGTCGACCCTGTGCCGCTGCATCAACCGCCTGGAGACGATCACCTCGGGCGAGATCCGCATCGACGACGAGCTGCTGCCGGAGGAGGGTCGCGAGCTCACCCGGCTCCGCTCCGACGTCGGCATGGTGTTCCAGTCCTTCAACCTCTTCCCGCACCTGCGCGCGATCGACAACATCACGCTCGGCCCGCGCAAGGTGCGCGGCGCCTCGAAGGCGGAGGCCGAGCAGCGGGCGCGCGAGCTGCTCGAGCGGGTGGGCCTCGCGGACAAGGCGCACAGCCTCCCCGCGGAGCTCTCCGGCGGGCAGCAGCAGCGAGTCGCGATCGCCCGGGCGCTCGCCATGGACCCCAAGGCGCTGCTCTTCGACGAGCCGACGTCGGCCCTGGACCCCGAGGTGATCAACGAGGTCCTCGACGTCATGGGCTCCCTCGCCGAGCGCGGCATGACGATGCTCGTGGTCACGCACGAGATGGGCTTCGCCCGCCACGTGTGCGACCGCGTGGTGTTCATGGACCGCGGCGAGATCGTCGAGGAGGGCGAGCCCGAGCAGTTCTTCACCGCCCCGCGCACGCAGCGGGCCCGGGACTTCCTCTCCACGATCCTCCCGCACTGACCCCACCCGATCCCTCGACCCCAGGAGCCCCTCATGACCCGCAAGATCCGTCCCGGCCGCCGTTCCCTGCTCGCCGCCGCGGCCGCCGTGCCCGCGGTCGCCGCCCTCGCCGCCTGCTCCTCCGACTCGACCGACGCCCCGTCCCTGGGAGGCTCCGGGGCGAGCGACGGCGGCGCGGCGAGCGGCGAGTACGACGCCGTCATCGCCGGCGGCCCCGTCGCGGAGGACTCCGCGATCTCCGGCAGCGCCTGGGCGACCGCGATCAAGGAGAAGGGCAAGCTCGTGCGCGGCGGCACCACCGCCAACCAGGTCTTCTCGATCATCGACCCGGCGACCGACAAGGTCACCGGCTTCGACGCCGGCATCACCCAGCTGCTCGCGCGCTACATCCTCGGCGAGGGCGGTGAGGAGAAGGTCGAGTACATCGACACGACCGTCGAGACCCGCGAGACGATGGTCCAGAACGACACCGTGGACTGCGTCATCGCGACGTACTCGATCACCGCCGAGCGCCTCGAGAAGATCGACTTCGCCGGCCCCTACTACCTCTCCGGCACCTCCATCCAGGTGCGCACCGAGGACAAGGATTCGATCACCGGCCCCGCGGACCTCACCGGCAAGAAGCTCGTCACCCAGTCCAACTCGACCGGCATCCAGGCGATCGAGGACAACGTGACGGACCCGGGCGACGTCGAGACCCTCGCGGACAACGAGTCCTGCGTCGCCGCGCTCAAGCAGAAGCGCGTGGACGCGTACGTGCTGGACCAGGGCGTGCTGCTGGGGAACTCGAAGGCCGACCCGGACGTCACCGTGGTGGGGGAGCCCTTCACCGAGGACCCCTACGGGATCGGGCTGAACAAGGAGCACGCGGACGCCCTCGAGCTCGTCAACGCCTTCCTCGAGGCGATCGAGTCCGACGGCACCTGGAAGAAGCTCTACGAGGCGACCATCGGCCAGGTCATCGAGGGCGACGCCCCCGAGCCGCCCACCGTCGGCGACCTCCCCGCCTGAGGCGACCCGGATGCAGATCCTCGTCGAGAACTGGCCCCTGCTGCTGCAGGGCATCGGCACCACGATCGCCCTGACGCTGCTCGGCTACGCCTTCGCGCTGGTCCTGGGCACCGTGGTCGCGGTGTGCCGGGTCAGCCCGATCCCGCCGCTGCGCTGGGCGGGGACGGTGTACGTCGAGATCTTCCGGAACATCCCGCTGCTGAGCCTGCTGATCCTGCTCGCCTTCGGGCTGCCGGACGCGGGCCTCGTGCTGCCGTACTTCTGGTGCGGCGTGCTGGGCCTGACTCTCTCGAGCGCCGCGTTCGTGGGCGAGAACATCCGCTCGGGCATCAACACGGTGCCCGTGGGCCATGCGGAGGCGGCCCGCTCGATCGGCCTGGGCTTCTTCGGGGTGCTGCGCTTCGTGGTGCTGCCGCAGGCGTTCCGCACGATGGTCCAGCCGCTCGTGAACGTCTTCATCGGCACGCTGATCGGCTCCTCGCTGTGCGCGGCGATCTCCGTCGGCGAGACCACGTACGTCACGCAGCAGCTGAACATCCGCTCGGCGGAGGCGGTGCTGCTGTTCCTCGTGGCGGGCGTCGTCTACCTCGCGCTGTCGCTGCTCGCGGCCTACGGCGGGCGCCGCCTCGAGGCGCGCCTCGCGCCGGGCGGCTCGGGCCGGCTGCGCCCGTCCGTGCGGCTCCAGGGGGCGGCGCAGGCATGAGCACCCGCAGCGCGAGCGCCACCCAGGTGCTCTTCGACGCGCCCGGCCCCCGCGGCCGGGCCAGGATCCGTCTCCTCTCCGTCCTCTCGGTGCTGGCCATCGCCGCCGTGCTCGGGCTGGGGCTGTGGCAGTTCGGCCGCAACGGGCAGCTCGCGGCCGACAAGTGGCTGCCGTACCTGCGCCGCGACTACCTCGCCTTCCTCGGTGAGGGTCTGCTGGGCACCCTGCGGGCGACGGCGGTCGCGGCCGTGGTCGCCTTCCCCTTCGGCCTGCTGCTCGCGCTCGGCCGGCTGTCCCGGCTGCGGGTGCTGAGCGCGGTCGCCGCGGCGTGGATCGAGTTCTTCCGCGGCATCCCGATGCTGCTCGTGGTCTACGCGTTCCTGCTGGCCCTGCCCGCCTACGGCGTGACCTTCCCGCGCTTCTGGATGCTCGTGATCCCGATGATCCTCGTGAGCTCCGCGACGACGGCGGAGGTGTTCCGGGCGGGGATCCGGGCCGTGGACCGCGGCCAGCACGAGGCGGGCGCGGCGATCGGCCTGACCTCGGGGCAGACCATGAGCGCGGTGATCCTGCCGCAGGCGGTGCGGCTCGTGCTGCCGAGCCTCGTGCTCGCGCTCGTGAGCCTGCTGAAGGACTCGACGCTCGGGTACGTGGTGAGCGTGAACGAGCTGCAGTTCCAGGGCAAGACGATGGTCTCGATCACCCGCTATCTCGTGCAGACGTATCTTGTGGTCTCCGGGATCTACATCGTGCTGAACATCCTGCTCACGCGCGCAGCGCACCTGCTCGACGCCCGTATGCGGCGCCGTGCCGCGACGGGCTGACCCGGCCTGACGGAAGGACCTCCCCATGTGCCGACTCCTCGGCGTCGTCAGCTTCACCCCGCGCCCGCTCGAGCGGATCGTGCCGGCGGAGCTGCCCCTGTTCACCGCGCTCTCCGAGCGGCACAAGGACGGCTGGGGCGTGGCCTGGTACCCGGATCCGCACCGCTCCCGCACGCCGGAGCTGCGCAAGGGAACGGACACGGCGCTCGCCTCGAACGCCTACGGGGACGCGGTCGCGGAGGCCCACGGCGAGGTGATCGCGGTGCACCTGCGCCGGGCGAGCGTGGGCCTCGCCCTCGAGCTCACGAACACGCATCCCTTCGTGGAGGGGGAGGTGACCTTCAGCCACAACGGCCAGTTCGACCTCTCCCCGGAGCTGCGGGAGCGGATCCTCGCGCGCGGCGGGCGCCGCCCCGAGGGCACCACGGACTCGGAGCTGTTCCTCTCGCTGATCACCGCGCATGCGCGGAAGGCGGCGGCCGACGGCGCTGCCGCTGCGGGCCCGTCCCCGCAGGACTGGGCGCTCGCCGTGCAGCGCGCCGCGGCGGAGCTCACCGCCTGGCTCCAGGAGATCGCGGGACGGCCGCCGGAGTCCCTGAACTGCTTGCTCACGACGCCGGACGCGCTCATCGCCTTCGCCCAGCACGATCCGGCGCAGGCCCCCGCGGACCAGCCCCGCGAGGTCTACGACCTGCGCTGGCGCCAGGACACCGAGCGGGTGCTCGTGAGCTCCACCGGCTACGAGCGGGCGGACTTCGCGACCCTGCCGCAGGGCGGGGCGCTGAGCATCGGCCGCACCACGCTCGCCGTCACCGAGCACCCGCCGCTCTGAGCACGTCCCTGCGGCGCGGCGCAGCGCGGCAGGCGGCTCAGCGGCCCCGGGCGAGGCGGAACACGGCGGAGTCGTCCTGCCGGCCCAGCCCCGCCTGCTTCCCGCGCTGGTAGATCTGCTCCGCGGCAGCGGCGAGCGGGACGGGCTGCCCGGCGGTGCGGGCCGCGTCGGTCACGAGCGCCATGTCCTTGACGAAGATGTCGAGGGCGGAGCGCACCTCGGGCTCCTCCTCGGCGATCATGCGCGCGCCGCGGTCGGAGAACATGAAGGAGGCGGCGGCGCCCGCCCCGAGCACCTCGTGCACCTGGGCGAGGTCGAGGCCCATCGCGTCGGCGAGGGCGAGGGCCTCGCCGGCGGCGGCGATGTGCACCCCGCACAGCAGCTGGTTGACGGCTTTGAAGCGCTGGCCGTCGCCCACGCGGCCGCCCACGACGGGTGCGGTGGCGGCGAGCAGGTCCAGGAGGGGGCGCACGGCGGCGACGGGGGCGTCGGCCCCGCCCACCATGATGAGCAGCTCCCCGGTGCCGGCGCGCGCGGTGCCGCCGGAGACGGGGGCGTCGACCACCCCGGCGATGCGCTCCGCGAGGCCCGCGGCGGCGGCCTCGACGGCGGCGGGGCCGACGGTCGAGAGCACGAGCAGCACGGCACCCGGATCGAGGGCGCCCGCGATGCCGCCCTCGCCGTGGAGCAGCTCCTCGAGCTGGGCGGGGGTCGCGACCATGACCGCGACGACGCCTGCCCCGGCCACGGCCTCGCGGGCGCACGCGGCGGTGGTGACGGCGGGGGCGAGGGTGGGCGCCGCCTGGGGGTTCACGTCGAAGGCGGTGACGGGCACGCCGGACTCGCCGAGCCGGCGGGCCATCGGCGCGCCCATGGCGCCGAGCCCGATCCAGGCTACGCGCGGGAGGGCGGGGGAGTGATCGGGGTGCTCAGGCATGGCGTGCTCCGTCGGTCGTGGCGCTGGTGGGGGTGGAGGCGGCGGGCGTCGCGGCGCGCAGGCGCTCGACGACCTCCGCGAGGGCGTCGTCCCCGCCCACGTTCCCGGGGAAGACGACGTAGGGCATGCCGAGCACCTCGGGCGGCGCCTCGTGCGGGGTGAACAGGGAGATCTGGCCGGGGAAGAACTGCCCGGCGACCTCGGCGCGGCGGATCCCGAGCCCCGAGGCGGCGACCTCGTGGGAGGTGATGCCGCCCTTGGCGACCACCCAGGAGGGGCGGTCGCCACGCAGCGCGGCGACGAGCTCGACGACGGCGTCGGAGACGCTGCGAGCGATCGCGAGGGAATCCGCGCCGTCCTCGCCGCGCACGAGGTCGCGGCTCGTGGAGAGCACGACGTCCTGCTCGCGGAGCGCCGCGCGCACCGCCTCGAGGGCCTCGCGCAGGTGCGTGCCGCGGGTCAGCGGGTCCAGCAGCGCGGGCACCGAGAGCTCGACCTCCGCGTGCCCGCCCCGCTCCTGCAGCACGCCCAGCTGCCGGGTCGTGAGGCCCACGTGCGAGCCGACGACGACGAGGCCGTGGCCGGCGCGGTCCGCGGGCACCTCGAGGTCCTCCGCGGTGAGCACGCGCGCGCCGCGCTGCCCGGCGAGGGGCCGCACGAAGCTCGGCGCGCAGCGGGTGAGGAGGGTGCGGCCGCGCGCCTCCAGGCGGGTCACGGCCTCGGCGACGACCTCGAGGTCGTCGTACTCCTCGGCGTCGACCGCGATCCATCGGCCCCCGTGCGCCGCGCCGAGGATCTGCTCGACGCGGTCCGCGCTGCCGCCGCGGATGTCCTCGAGGTCCACGCGCAGCACCTCCGGGGCGGGGACGGCCCCGCCGGAGCGCTCCTCGAGGAAGCCGGGGAGGTCCGAGCGGGTGTAGCCGAAGGTCGCGTCGCGGGCGAAGTCGGTCTGGGCGACGGGGAGCCGCTCGCCCTGGACGAGGGCGTGGTGCGTGCCGTGGGTGGTGGTGCGGCCGGCCTCGATCATCGCGGGGACCAGCAGGATCCCGTCGACCTCCCGCCCGTGGTGGGCGAGGGCGGCGGCGATCGCGGCGGGCTCGGCGATGACGTGCCCGCGCAGGGTCGAGTCGGAGCGGGAGACGACGTGCAGGCTCGCAGGGTCCACGCCCGCGGCGATCACGCCGTCCACGAGCTCCGCGGCGAGCCCGGCGGCCTCGGCCTCCTCGAGCGCGCGGCTGTTGGTGAGCACGAAGCAGGTCGAGCCGGGCTCGGCGAGGGCCGCGGCGGCGAGCGCGGCGTCCGGGCCGAGCACGACGTCCACCCCGGCCACGCACTGGGAGCCGGTCGGGTCGTCGTCGAGGACGAGCAGGCGGCGGTCGGTGGTCATGAGGGGTGTCCTTCCGGAGGGTGCGGGTGGGCGGGGTGAAGCGGGCGCGGTCAGAGCAGGGCGACGACCGGCCACAGGAGCGCCACGATGCCGAGCCCCACGATCGAGGTCGCGGTCGTCGCGACGGTGTAGGAGCGCAGCGCCGCGCCGGTGGGGACCTGGAAGTAGCGGCTCCACACCCAGAACAGCGAGTCGTTGACGTGGGAGAGCGCCATCGACCCCACGCCGATCGTCACGGCGACGAGCGCGATCTGCGGGGCGTCGAGGCCGGCGGAGACGGTCATCGGCGCGATGAGCGGGGCGGTCGTGAGGGTCGAGACGGTCGCGGAGCCCTGGGCGGCGCGGATGAACGCGGCGAGCAGCCAGGCGAGCAGCAGGATCGGCAGGCCCGTGCCCACGAGCACGTCGGAGACGGCGCCCGCCACACCGGTGCTCGCGAGCACGTGGCCGAAGGTGCCGCCCGCGCCGGTGATGAGGATGACGGCGGCGGTCGCGGGCAGCGCGGCGGCGAGCACGTCCTCCACACGACCGGCGCCCCAGCCGCGGCGCAGGCCCAGGGACCAGATCGCGAGCAGCACGCCGATGAGGAGCGCCATGGGGGAGGCGCCGACGAGGCCCAGCACGTCCCGCAGCAGGCTCCCCTCGGGCAGGACGAGCGCGGAGACCGTGCCGGCCATGATGAGCAGCAGCGGCACGAGGATGACGGTGAGCACGAGGCCCACGCCGGGGGCGCCCGCATGCCCCTCGCCGTCCTGCGCGGCGCCCTCGTCGTTCCCGGTGCCGGCGGCGAGCGTGCCCTCCGCGGGCACGGCGGAGTGGATGCGCCCGGCGAGGAACCCGCTGAGCACCTGCGCGAACAGCCACATGAGCACGGCGGGGACGAGGCCGATGAGCAGGACGAGGCCGACGTCCGCCCCCATCAGCTCGGCGCCGCCCACGATCCCCGGGTGCGGCGGCAGCACGACGTGCACCGTCAGCAGCGCCATGACGGTGGGCAGGGCGTAGGTGAGCATGTTGACGCGGCCGGGGAGGCGGCGCGCGACGGCGAGCACGATCGGCACGAGCACGATCGTGGCGACGTCGACGAAGACGGGGATGCCGAAGAGGAAGGACGCGGCGCCGAGGGCCCAGGGGGCGCGGCGCTCGCCGAAGGCGCGCAGCAGGGCGCGGGCGAGGACCTCGGCGCCGCCGGAGAGCTCGACGATCTTGCCGAGCATGGCGCCGAGCGTGACGATCAGGGCGACCGAGCCGAGGGTCTTGCCCATGCCCTCCTGGAGCAGCGGGACCACGTCGCCGAGCGGGATGCCCGCGACGAGCGCGAGGGCCACGGAGACCAGCAGCAGCGCGATGAACGGGTGGGCGCGCGCCCTGATGATCAGGACCAGGATCGCGGCGACGGAGGCGAGGCCCAGCAGGACCAGCACGGTGGGTGACATGACATCCTCATCGACATCGGGGGCGGGCCGCTTCCCGCGGACCTGTCAGATATCAGATAAGTTAGGGGTGAGCCGGGATGCTGTCAACGCGACCGGCCCGGACGACGTCGACGAGGATCGAGGAGGAGCGGCGATGAAGGCACCGGACCGTGCCCGGGGCGAGATCCTCGAGGCCATCGCCGCGGGAGAGCTCGTCGTCGGCGACCCGCTGCCCTCCGAGGCGCACCTCGCCGAGCGCTGCGGCGTCTCCCGCCTCACCGTGCGCGAGGCCGTGAGCACCCTCGCCGCCGCAGGCGTGCTCGACGTGCAGCAGGGCCGGCGCGGCCGCATCGCCCCGCCCGAGCGCTGGTCCGTGCTCGACCCCGCCGTGCTCGCCGTCCGCGCCCGCCTCACGGGGGACACCGCGGCCGTCGTCGCCGAGCTCATGGACGCGCGCCGCGTGCTCGAGGTCGGCATCGCGCGCCTCGCCGCGCCCCGCATCACCGAGGCGCACCTCGAGAGCCTGCGCCGCCAGATCGAGATCATGGAGGCGGAGGTCGACGGCGACGCCGAGCGCACCGCCCGGGCCGACGTCGCCTTCCACGAGGTGATCGTCGACGCCGCCGCGAACCCCTATCTCACCGGCGCCTTCGCCCCGCTGCAGGAGGTCCTGCTGAGCGTGCGCGTGCGCACCTCGACGCCCCGGCCCGTGCGGGTCGCGGCGATCGGCTGGCACCGCACCCTGCTCGACGCCCTCGCCGCCCGGGACGCCGACGCCGCCGAGCGCGCCATGTCCGGCCACATGGAGCAGACGGCCGCCGCGACCGACGGCGTCTCCCTCGACTGACCCGCCCCGCACCGACCGCACACCCGAACCGACCGCACCGTCCGAAGGAGCACCATGCGCATCGTCGTCACCGGAGGAGCCGGATTCCTCGGCACCCTCGTCACCGAGGCCCTGCTGGCCGGAGGGACCGCCCGCGAGGTGGTCTCCCTCGACCTCGCCCCCTCCCGCGTGCAGGACCCGCGGGTGCGCTCGGTCGTCGGCGACCTCACCGACCCCGCGGTCCTCGAGGACGCCCTGCCCGAGGGGACCGACGCCGTGCTCCACCTCGCCGCGGTGCTCTCCGGCGGCTCCGCGCAGGACTTCGACCTCTCCGAGCGCGTCAACCTCGACGGCACCCGCGCCCTGCTGGGCCGCGTGCGCGCGCTCTCCGCGCTCCGGGAGCAGCCGCTGCGCCTGGTGTTCACGAGCTCGCTCGCGGTGTTCGGCGGGGAGGTGCCGGAGATCGTCCCCGCCACCTGGGCCGCCCGTCCCGCCTCCACCTACGGCGCCTTCAAGGCGATCGGCGAGCTGCTCGTCGCCGAGCACACCCGCAAGGGCTTCGCCGACGGCCGCGTGTGCCGCCTGCCCACGATCGCCGTGCGCCCCGGCGCCCCGAACTCCGCCGCGAGCTCCTTCGCGAGCGGCATCATCCGCGAGCCGCTCCAGGGCGTGGCCTCGACCTGCCCCGTCCCGCACTCGACGCGGCTGTGGCTCGCGGGCCCACGCACCGTCGTCGCGAACCTCGTCCACGCGCTCACCCTGCCGCCCGGCGCCCTCGGCGACTGGCCCGTGCTCGACCTGCCCGGCCTCACCGTCACGGTGGGGGAGATGCTCGCGTCCCTCGAGCGCGCGGGAGGCGCGGAGGCGCGGGCCCTCGTGACCGACGAGCCGGACCCGGCGGTCGAGGAGATCGTCGGCTCCTGGCCCGGCGCCTTCGACGTCGAGCGCGCGCTCGCCCTCGGCTTCGGGAAGGACGCGTCCTTCGACGACCTGGTCGCCGAGTTCGTGGAGGACCACCTGCGCTGATCCGCCCCGGCCCGGCGGGTCAGGGCAGCAGCACCATCTTCCCGAGCGCCTCGCCGGACTCCATGAGCGCATGCGCGCGCGGCGCCTCCTCGAGCGGGAACGCACGCCACAGCGGCAGCGCGGCCCGGCCCGGGGCGACGTCGTCCACGTAGTCCTGGAGCACGTCCGCCGGGAGGTCGGAGGCCTCGCCGCCGTAGGCGCTCAGGCGCACCCCGCGCGGCAGGAAGCCGATCGGGTAGAAGTTCTCGAGGATCCATCGGTTCGAGAGCATGCCCGTGAAGCAGCCGGTCCCGCGCTCGCGCACGCACTCGAGGGTGTCGCGCAGGGTCGGGGCGCCCACGAGCTCGAGCGCGGAGTCCACGCCGCGGGGGACGAGCTCCCGCACGCGCCCGGCGATGCGGCCGTCGTCCACGACGACCTCGTCGACCCCGACCGCGCGCAGGGCCTCCGCCCGCTCGGCGCTGCGGGTCGTGGCGAGCACCCGGCTCGCGCCGAGACGCCGCGCGACGACCGCCGCGGCGAGCCCGACGGCGGAGGTCCCGCCGCGGATCAGCACCGTGTCCCCGGGGCCGACGTCCATGCCGAGGGTGAGCGCGCCGTACGCCGTCTGCAGCATCTCGGGGATCGCGCCGAGCTGCTCCCACGGCAGCGTGCTGCGCACCGGGATCACCTGCTCGCGGGGTACGCAGGTGAACTCGGCGTAGCCGCCGTCGAACGTGCGGCCCATCCCGCCCATCATCGTCACGACCGTCGTCCCCGGGGCCAGCTCGCCCGCGGGGTCGAGATCGACCTCGCCGGTCGCCTCGATGCCGAGCACCCGGGGGAGCGTGACGCCCTCGGCGAGGCCGATCCGGGTGTGGAGCTCGGAGCGGTTCATGCCGGCGGCCCGCACCCGGATCCGCACCTGAGCGGGACCGGGGGAGGGGACGGGGAGGGTGCGCAGGCGCAGCGCCGCGGGCGGTCCCGGGGCGTCCAGGACGATCGCGCGCATGGTGGTCATGTCGTCTCCTCGGTGGGGGCGTCCTCGATCTGCTCGCGCAGCCAGGCGACCTCGGTGGCGCGCACGTCCCGGGCGATGCGGAGCATGCCGCGGCGGTAGGGGTCCTCGAGCTGGGCGGAGCGCAGGGGGCGGTCCTCGGCGTCGACGAAGAAGCTCCTGCCACCCTCGAGGAAGGCGAGCCGGCGGCGCAGCACGGCCGTGCGCCCGTCGGCGTCGGAGAGGTGGGAGAGGAAGGCGAGGACGACGAAGAAGCGGGACTGGTCGCTCACGAGGGCGCCGTCGGCCCCGCGCAGGATCTCCTCGAGGCGCTCGCGGCCGGCGTCGGTGAGGGCGAGGGTGCGGCGCTCGGCCGCGGCGATGCGGGGCCGCTCGTCGACGGTCTCCGTGATCGCGCCGGCCTCGCGGAGCCGGCGGAGCGCGGGGTAGAGTGCGCCGTCGCTCACGGCGCGGGCGTGGCCGTACAGCTGCTCCATGCGGCGGCGCAGCGCGTAGCCGTGCAGGGGGCCGTCGGCCAGGAGGCCGAGGATCATCAGCTCGATCACGGAGCGACCGTACCGCAGATACCTCGTTGCGAGGTACCTCGTTTCGATGTATTTTTCTCGAGGCCGGGAAGAATCGCCGGCCACGTCCTGCCACGAGGGCGGCGATGCAGTAGTGTCGGCCGCGCACGTCCCTCGAACACCTGTACGACGCCCCGACTGACGCACCCGCACGGGAGGCCCCGTTGATCGCCTTCGAGAACGTCGGCAAGACCTATCCCGACGGGACCACCGCCGTCGAGGACTTCAGCCTCGAGATCGCCTCCCACGAGGCCGTCGTGCTCGTGGGCACCTCCGGCTCCGGCAAGACCACCCTGCTGCGCATGATCAACCGCATGGTCGATCCCAGCAGCGGCCGCGTCGCGATCGACGGCGAGGATGTCGCCGGCCTCGACCCCGTGCGCCTGCGCCGCTCGATCGGCTACGTCATGCAGGCCTCCGGGCTGCTCCCGCACCGCAGCGTGCTCGACAACGTCACCACCGTCCCCGTGCTGCGCGGCACCTCCCGGCGCGAGGCCCGCTCCCGCGCCCTCGAGCTGCTCGAGACGGTGGGCCTGGACCCGGCCCTCGCCCGCCGCTACCCCTCCCAGCTCTCCGGCGGCCAGCAGCAGCGCGTGGGGGTCGCCCGCGCCCTCGCCGCGGATCCGAACATCCTGCTCATGGACGAGCCCTTCGGTGCGGTGGACCCGATCGTCCGCGCGGACCTCCAGCAGGAGATGCTGCGGATCCAGAAGGAGCTGCACAAGACGATCGTCTTCGTCACCCACGACATCGACGAGGCCTTCCTGCTCGGCGACCGCGTCGTGCTGCTGCGCCCCGGCGGCGTCGTCGCCCAGCAGGGCACCCCGCAGGAGATCCTCGCCGCCCCGGCGGACGACTTCGTGCGCAGCTTCGTCGGCGCGGACCGCGGCACCCGCACCCTCCACGTCGAGGAGATCGAGGGCCGCCGCATCGTCGTCGACGCCGACGGCCGCGCCGCAGGCGTCCTCGAGCCCCCTGCCGGCGGGGCGGCCCGCGCATGACCTGGGTCCTCGAGAACCTCGACCTGCTCGGCTCCCGCCTGCTCGCCCACGTCCTCCAGGCGATCCCGCCGATCCTGCTCGCCTTCGTCCTCTCGCTGCCGATCGCGAAGCTCATCGCCGTGCGCGGCTGGCTGCGCACCTCCCTCACCGCGGGTGCCGGTCTGCTCTACGCGATCCCCTCGCTGCCCCTGTTCATCGTGCTCCCGCTGTTCCTCGGCACCTCGATCCGCAGCCCCCTGAACATCGTCGTCGCGCTCACGATCTACGGGCTCGCCCTCATGGTGCCGAGCGCCTCGGAGGCCCTGCGCGCCGTCAGCGGGGACACGCTGCGCGCCGCGACCGCCCAGGGCTACGCCCCCCTCCAGCGGTTCTGGCAGGTCGAGCTGCCGCTCGCCGGTCCCGCCCTCGTCGCCGGGCTGCGCGTCCTCGCCGTCTCCACCGTGTCCCTCGTGACCGTGGGCGGCGTGCTCGGCGTGCCGAGCCTCGGCATGCTCTTCATCGACGGCTTCCAGCGGGGCATCCTCGAGGAGATCCTCTCCGGGATCGTGCTCACCGTGGCCCTCGCCCTGCTCCTCGATCTGCTGATCGTCCTCGGCGCCCGGGTCGCTCTGCCCTGGGCGCGCACCCCGCGCCGGAAGGGGGCGCGAGCATGACCCAGCTCCTCGAGGCCCTCGCCTGGATCGCCGACCCCACCCGCTGGTCCGGTCCCGGCTCGATCCCCGTGCGCCTGCTCGAGCACCTCTGGTACACGCTCCTGGGCGTCGGCATCGCCGCGCTCGTCGCGATCCCGGTGGGACTGCTCGTCGGCCACACCCGCCGCGGCCGCGGTCCCGTCGTCGCGCTCAGCGGCGCCGCCCGCGCCCTGCCCACCCTGGGCCTCGTGACCCTCTTCGGGCTGTGGCTCGGGATCGGGCTCACCGCGCCCGTGCTCGCCTTCGTGATCCTCGCGATCCCCTCGCTGCTCGCCGGCGCCTACTCCGCGTGCGAGGCCGTGGACCCGCGCACCGTGGACGCCGCCCGCGCCCAGGGCATGACCGAATGGCAGATCCTCACCCGGGTCGAGGTGCCGCTGGGCCTCCCGCTGCTGATCGGCGGGGTGCGGCTCGCGGCCGTGCAGGTCGTCGCGACGGTCATGCTCGCGAGCTACATCGGCAACGGCGGCCTGGGTCGCTTCATCTTCCTGGGCCTGAACCTCTCCGACTACCCGCAGATGCTCGGCGGGTCGATCCTCGTGGTCGCCCTCGCGCTCGTCATCGACCTCGCCCTGCGCCTCGTGGAGCGGCTCACCGCCCCGCGCGGCGCCGCCCGCACCTGACCCGGCTCCACCCGCCCCTCACCCGATCCGCACCGCCCGCGTCCAGGAGGACACCATGACCACATCCCGCACCCCCCGTCCCTCGCGCGGCCCCGCGCTCGGCCGGCGCTCCTTCGCCGCGCTCGCGGGCACCGGCCTCGTTGCCGCCGGCGCCGCGGCCTGCTCGAACGAGGACCCCCTCGCGAAGGAGTCCGGCTCCGCCTCCGGCGGGTCGTCCGACGGCGGTGGCGCCGCGACCGGCGCCCTCGTCATCGGCTCGCAGCAGTACTACTCCAACGAGATCATCGCTGAGCTGTTCGCGCAGGTCCTCGAGGACTCCGGCGCGAGCGTCGAGCGGCAGTACCAGATCGGCCAGCGGGACGTGTACATGCCGGAGCTCGAGTCCGGGGCGATCGATCTGCTCCCCGAGTACCTCGGGAACCTCCTGCAGTACCTCGACGAGTCCGCCGCGACCGGCACCGCGGACGATCTCGCGACCGCCCTCGGCGAGGCCCTCCCGGACGGCCTGCGCGTGCTGCCCCACGCGGAGGCCACCGACCAGGACTCCTACACGACGACCAAGGACTTCGCCTCCCAGAACCAGCTCGCCGCCATCGGCGACCTCGCCGGGGTGGAGGACCTCAAGATCGCCGCGAACCCCGAGTTCGAGGAGCGCCCCTACGGCCCCCAGGGCGCGAAGAGCGTCTACGACGCCGACGTGACCGTCGTCCCCGTCTCCGACTCCGGCGGCCCTCTCACCCTGCAGGCGCTGCTCGACGGCACCACGCAGCTCGCGGACATCTACACCGCGGACCCGTCCATCGCCGCGAACGACCTCGTCACCCTCGAGGACCCGGAGTCGATGATCCTGCCGCAGAACGTCGCCCCGCTCGTCTCCGAGCGGATCGACGAGGACGCCGCCGCCGCGATCAAGACCGTCACCGACGTCCTCACCACCGAGGAGCTCATCGCGCTCAACACCAAGAGCGTCACCGACAAGCAGGACTCCGCGACGATCGCGAAGGCCTGGCTCACCGAGAAGGGTCTGCTGGGCTCATGAGCACGCCGGGCACCACCGGCACGGACGACGGCGCGGGCGACGGCGCGGTCGCCGGGACTGTCGACGGCGCCGCGGCGCCGGTGCACGCGCGGATCGCCGTCACCGGCGCGAGCGGGCAGCTCGGCGGCCGGGTCGCGGCGCTCCTCGCGCAGGCGGTGCTGGGCGCCGACCTGCGGCTCGTGGTCCGCGCCGCCGAGCGCGCCCCGCGGATCGACGGGGCCGAGATCGCCGTCGCGACCTACGGGGACCTCGAGGCCTGCACCGCCGCCTTCGCCGGGGTGGAGACGCTGCTGCTCGTCTCCGCCGGGGAGAGCGCGGACAGGGTCGACCAGCACCGCACGGCGGTCACGGCCGCCGCGGCGGCCGGCGTGCGCCACCTCGTCTACACCTCGTTCACGGGCGCGTCCTCGGACGCCGAGTTCACCCTCGCCCGGGACCACGGCGCCACCGAGGACGCGATCCGCGAGGCGGCGGAGGCCACCGGCATGCGCTGGACCCTGCTGCGGGACTGCTTCTACCTCGACGTGCTGCAGCCCTGGGCGGGGGAGGACCGCACCCTGCGCGGCCCCGCCGGCGAGGGGCGCTGCGCCTTCGTCGCGCGGGAGGACGTCGCCCAGGTCGCCGCACGGATCCTCGCGGCCCCGTCGGCCTTCGCGGGGAGGGTCCTCGAGCTCACGGGCGCCGAGGCGCCCACCCTCGGCGAGGTCGCCGCGCGGCTCACGGCCGCGACCGGGCTCGAGCACCGCTACGTCGACGAGACGATGGAGGAGGCCCGCGCCTCCCGCGCGCCCTACGGGGCGCCGGACTGGGAGGTCGAGGCCTGGATCAGCACGTACACCGCGATCGCCTCCGGCGCGCTCGCCGCGGTGAGCGGGCACGTGGCGGAGGTGCTGGGCCGCGAGCCGCTGCGCCTCGAGGACGTCGTGCGGGCATGAGCCGGTGACCCCCGCTGACCAGCGGGAACGACCTGGTGGTCGGGAATCGGGTGACAGCGGCCGGGGACTGCGGCAAGGTGGGGGTATGACGACCTCCGACACGCACGTGACCGTCTCCCGCATCATCGACGCCCCCGCGAAGGACATCTTCGCGCTGCTCACGCTGCCGGCGAAGCACCCGTACTTCGACGGCTCCGGCAGCGTCCGGTCCTCTGAGGACACGGAGCGCATCACGAAGTCCGGCGAGAAGTTCGTGATGAACATGCACCGCGAGGACCAGGGCGGCGACTACCGCATCCACAACCACGTCACCGCCTTCGACGAGAACAAGATGGTGGGCTGGCAGCCCGCGAACGACGACGCCCCGGACGCCCCGAAGGGCTGGGAGTGGCTCTACGAGCTGCGCGCCCAGGACGCCTCGACCACCGAGGTCGTGCTCACCTACTCCTGGGACAAGGTGACCGACAAGAAGCTGCTCGAGAAGGTGGGCTTCCCGCTCATCACCGAGGCCGAGCTCGAGCAGTCGCTGAACCTGCTCGCGGCCGCCGTCAGCGAGGCCTGAGCCGCCGAGGAGCCCGTAGTGCAACAGATGGGTTGCACTACGGGCTCCGTCATGCCACGCTGAGGTCACGCGGGACAGGTCCCGCCCGACCGAGGAGCTCCTCATGACCGGATCCACCGCCGGTACCGCCGCCCCCGACCCCACCGCCCTCACCACCGAGGACGTCCCCGACGAGATCGTCCGCTCGATCGCGATCGCCGCCCCCGCCGAACGTGTCTTCGCCCTTGTCAGCGAGCCCGGCTGGTTCATCAACGACGGCACCCGCCGCGAGCACGAGCTCACCGACCTCGGCGGCGGCCGCACCCGGGTCCTCAATCCCGTGCACGGCGCCTTCGTCATCGAGACCGTGACCCTCGAGGCGCCGCACCGCGCCGTCTTCCGCTGGCTCGGCGGCGAAGGCGAGGGCGAGGCAGGGGACGCCGAGCCGGTGAGCACCACCGTCGAGTTCACGATCGCCCCGCACGGCGACGGCGTGGAGCTCACCGTCCGCGAGAGCGGCTTCGCGAGTCTCGCCGGGGACGCGGCCATCCGTCGGCGCCGGTTCGAGGAGAACGCCGACGGCTGGATCGAGGAGCTGGGCGTCGCCCGCGCCGTGTGCGAGGCGGCGGAGTGAGCGCTCCGTCGGCCGCTCTCGCCCTCCTCGACCCCGCGGCGGACCTCCTGCTCCCCGCCCTCGCGGACCGCACCCGCCGCCGGATCCTCGTGCGCCTCGCCGAGCGGCCGGACGACGCCGGCGCCGTCGCCCGGGACCTCGAGCTCACCCGCCAGGGCGTCGCCAAGCACCTCACGGTCCTCGAGCAGGCCGGGCTCGTGCGCGCCGAGCGCAGCGCCCGCCGGCGCGTCCACACCGTGACCCCGGAGCGGGTGCGCGAGGTCTCCGACCTCCTGGGCCTCGTCGCGACCGGCTGGGAGGGCCGCCTCGCCGGGCTCAAGGCGGCCGCGGAGCAGACGGAGGGTCGCGAGGGCCCCGCCTCGATGTCCCCCTGACGTGCCCGCCGCGACTATCCTCGAGGGATGGGCAGGGTCACCGACACCGCGCGCGTGCGCACCGTCCGCGTCCGCGACGGGAAGCTGTACGCCGGCCGCAAGGGCGACCACGTCGCCGTCGAGGAGCCGCTGGACATCCGCCTGAACGGGCAGCGGCTCTCGCTCACGATGCGCACCCCGGGCCACGACGTCGAGCTGATCCACGGCTTCCTCCACGGCGAGGGGCTCATCGAGCGCCGCGAGGACGTCGCCGAGGCCCGCTACTGCGACGGCGCCGTCGTCGAGGACGAGACCGGCCTGCCCCGCAACACCTACAACGTCATGGAGTTCACGACCGCGCGGCCGCAGCTGCTGCCCGTCGCCTCCCGCGCCTTCGCCACCTCCTCCGCGTGCGGCGTGTGCGGGGCGGAGAGCATCGAGGCGGTCCGACGGCGCGGCCGCTTCACCCTCGGGGCCGACTGGCGGATCGACCCGCGCGTCGTGCTGCAGGCGGCGCGTGAGCTGGGGGAGCGCCAGCCCGTCTTCGCCCGCACCGGCGGAGTCCACGCGGCCGCGCTCGTGGGCCGCGACGGCGAGATCCTCGTGGTCCGGGAGGACGTGG
This sequence comes from Brachybacterium rhamnosum, assembly GCF_039526185.1. NCBI lineage: Bacteria > Bacillati > Actinomycetota > Actinomycetes > Micrococcales > Dermabacteraceae > Brachybacterium > Brachybacterium rhamnosum. The sequence goes on along the minus strand of NZ_BAAAIS010000002.1, from coordinate 377,738 downwards.
GCCGTCACAACGCGGTGGACAAGGTCATCGGCTGGGCGCTGCTCGAGGACCGCCTGCCGCTCGCCGACTGCTTCCTGCTCGTCTCCTCCCGTGCGAGTTTCGAGATCGCGCAGAAGGCGGCGCTCGCCGGGGTGCCGCTGCTGGCCTGCGTCTCCGCCGCGAGCTCCCTCGCCGTGGACACGGCCGAGGCCTTCGGTATGACGCTCCTGGGCTTCGCCCGCGCGGCCGACGACGGCGACGGCCGCCTCAACGTCTACACCGGCGAGGACCGCCTCGACCTCTCCGCCGTCGAGGGCTGAGCGTGCCCCTTCTTTCTCCCCCTCCGGATGGTCCGATTCCGTTCCATCTCTGGCGCCGATCTGGAACGGAATCGGACCATCGTGGGCGTGGGCGTGGGCGTGGGCGTGGGCGTGGGCGTGGGCGTGGGTGCGGCGTGCAGCGCGCCTCTCCTCCCCACCGCGCCCTTCTCCACAGCCGCAGCCCCCGCCGGCGCGGAGCCCTGGTCCGCTCGTAGCGTCGGCCCATGCCCCCTGCTCTGCCCCGCTTCGCCGGCGTCCTGGAGCACCGCTCCGTCTGGATCTCGGTCGGCATGCACCCGCGCGATCTCGCCTCGGACTCCTTCACGACCGTCTTCCCCGGCTACCTCACGCCCACCGCGTTCCCGTGCTCGCTGAACGCGATGGGCTGGGTGCTGCAGAACAGGGCGCTGCCCGGGAGCATGCCGAGCCACGCGACGGCCGCGCTGCTGTGGGGGCTGCCGCTGCCCGCCCGGATCGAGGGCGGGATCGGGATGCTCCCGGTGGCGGAGCAGCTGGGCGACGGGACCCTCGTGGTCCCCGCCGTGCCGACCGGCACCGCCCTCGGTGACGATGCGACGCTGCCCGTGCTGCACTGCCTCCTCCCTCGAGGCGGGCGCACTCGGATCGGGCGCGGGGCGGTGGTCCATCGTGGCGGCCCGGTGGCGACGTCCCAGGTCGGCAAGCTTCACCTCCCGGTCCAGGGTGAGGTGCTCCGCCAGCTCGGGACGGTGCTGCGCCCGTGGGACCTCGTCGCCGTGGTCGAGGCGATGATCGGACCGCAGTCCCGCTACCCGGGGCAGAGCGTCGACACGCTGCATGCGGTGCTCGCGTCGAATCCTGGTCGAGCGGGGACGCCGGCGGCGCGCCGTGCGCTCGGGAGGGCGCTGCCGGATGTCCGCTCCCCGGGCGAGACGGTGATGCGTCTGGTGATCGAGGCCGTCGGACTCCCTCAGCCGGTGCCGAACCTGCGTGTCTCCGACCCCCGCGACCGGAGCGCGCGCTACATCGACCTGGCCTGGGAGGACGTTCGGCTCGGGCTCGAGTATGACGGCGACGGGCATCGGACCACGAAGGGGCAATGGCGCCGTGACGAGGAGCGGCGGGACCAGCTGGCGGGGCTGGGGTGGACGCTCGTCCGCGCGAACGGCGATGACCTCCGGCGGCCGCTGCGGATCCTGCTGCGGATCCGGGACGCCCTGGCTCGCCACGGCGCGGTGGTGCCCGACGCCGCACGGATCCGACGCCGGCTCGCCGCGGTCGTCGCGACACACCCCGCGGCACGCATGGATCGGTGACGGCAGCGTGGCCCGGCTCCTGCTCCGGTGCGCGCGCCCCGGGGAGCGACCCGCCTCTCGCGCCCGATGGTCCGATTCCGTTCCAGATCTGAGCTCGCAATGGAACGGAATCGGACCTTCGAGGGAGCTTCCCTAGGATCGCGGAGTGACCTCCGACGACGCTGCTCCCGCCTCCGCCTCCGCCTCCGCCTCCGCCTCCGACTCCGCCCCCGGCCCCGCCGCCCCCGACGCTGCCGCCCCCGCCGACACCACTGACGCCGCTTCATCGGACGCCGCCGTCCGCAGCTTCTGGGCCGAGGCCCGGGCCGCCCACCCCGAGCTGCCGGCCGATCCGCCCGAGGCCTGGGCCTTCGGTGCGACGCCCGAGCACGCCGACGGCCTGCTGGCCCTCGTGCTCGACGGGACGAAGTCCGCCACCGCGAGCTCCCTCGCGGACTACGACGAGCCGGACAGCGAGCCGATGCCCGTCGTCGGCCTCCTCTCCGTGATCCTCGACGGTGCGGGAGCGCCGCGCGCGGTGCTCGAGGTGACCGGCGTCGACGTGGTGCCCTTCGACGAGGTGACGGCCGAGCATGCGCACGCCGAGGGGGAGGGGGACCGCAGCCTCGCCGCCTGGCGCGAGATCCACGAGCGCTTCTGGCGCGACTACTCGGCCGCCGGGTTCGCGCCGGACATGCCCGTGGTCTGCGAGCGCTTCCGCGTCGTGCATCCCGCCCGTCCGGAGAGCTGACCCCGATCTCGTCACGGCTCGCGCACCCTGCCTATCCGGCGCTGCTCGCCGGGCTCACGGCCTGATCGCTCCCCGTCCCGCTCTCCGATGGCCCGATTCCGTTCCAGAACGGCGCCCCGGATGGAACGGAATCGGACCATCCATAGGGGAGCGGAGGGGGCAGGGGCGCGCGGTCGGGCCGGGGGGCGGCGAAGTGGGGGCGGGAGAAGTCGCGGGGGCGGGGAGCTGCTGGGCGCCCGCCGCGACGCGCCGGCCGCGCCCGCTCACCCCAGGGCGAGCAGGCTCTGGGCGGTGACCTCGTCGACGACGAGGTCGGTGGCGACGCCCGCGCGGAGGGCGGCGCGCAATGGCACGGCCTTCCGGCTGCCGGCGGCGAGGAGCAGGCGGCGAGGGATGCGGGCGAGCTGGGCGGGGCTCGGGCCGGTGCCGCGGTTGTTCATGCCGATGCCCTTCCAGGTGCCGTCCGCGCGGAGGAAGACGGTGCACACGTCGCCGACGGCGCCGTCGGCGCGGAGGGAGCGGCGGTCCTCCGGGGTGAGGTAGTTGTTCGTGTAGACGTGGCTGGGGACCTCGGCGTCGAAGGCGCCCACGCTGAAGACGGCGAGCGTGCACTGGCGCTGCACGTGGAGGACCCGCTGCACGGAGCGCTCCTGCCACATGGCCTGGCGGGTGGAGGCGTGGTCGAAGAAGGCGGGCACGGGGAAGTGGTGCACGGTCGCGTCCCAGAGCCCGGCGGCCTTCGCGAGCACGGCGGACACGTAGGTCATGCCGGAGCCCTCGGTGTTGATGGCACCGTTGAGCTGGACGATGCGCAGTCCGGGGGTGGGCGCGGGGCGCAGGCGGGCGACGAGGTTCGAGGTGGTGGTGCCCCAGGCGAGGCCGATGGTCATGTCCGGCTCGAGCATCTCCTCGAGCAGTGACGCGCCCGCCTCGGCGACGGCGGCGAGGCGCTCGCGCTCGCCGGGCTCGGGGGCGGCGACGACGTGGGCGCGGACGCCGAAGCGCTCGGCGAGGCGGTGGCGGAGCTCGTCGGCCCGGTAGGCGCCGGGCGGGTGGAGGGAGATGGTGACGAGGCCTTCGTCGCGGGCGTCGCGCAGGAGGCGGGAGACGGTGGAGCGGGAGACGGCGAGGGACTGGGCGATGGTCTCCATCGTCTGGCCCTCGTCGTAGTACATCCGTGCAGCCGCGAAGGCGTGCTCGAGGCGGTTCCCGGCGCTCATGGCACCAGTCTTGCACGTTCGTGCACCCCGCTTGCCAACGCTGCACGACAGTTCCACGATGGTCGGCGAACACGGCAACAGCGAAGGAGCTCCTCGAATGTCCGCACTGCAGCGGTCCGCCCTCACCCCCGAGAACCGTGCCGAGCACCTGGCGCGGCTCCGCGCCGCCACCTCCGAGTCGCCGCTGGACGTGCTCGTCGTGGGCGGCGGCGTCAACGGCGCCGGCGCCGCGTTCGACGCCTCGACCCGCGGGCTCTCCGTCGGCCTCGTCGAGCGCCACGACTGGGCCTCCGGCACCTCGTCCCGCTCCTCGAAGCTCATGCACGGCGGCCTGCGCTACCTGCAGATGCTCGACTTCAAGCTCGTCGCCGAGGCCCTGCGCGAGCGCGACCTGCTGCTCGAGACGACGGCCCCCCACCTGGTGCGGCCTATCAAGTTCGTCTTCCCGTTCTTCCGCAAGGTGATCGACCGCACGTACATCGGCGCCGGCGTGACCCTCTACGACGCCATGCAGTCCGTGGGTCGCAAGCGCGCGGTGCCCTTCCACCGCCACCTCATGCACGAGAAGATGCTCGAGGTGTTCCCGGGCCTGGACGGCGAGAAGATCGTCGGCGCCCTCGAGTACTTCGACGCGCAGGTGGACGACGCCCGCTTCGTCATGATGCTCGTGCGCTCCGCCGCCCAGCACGACGCCGCGGTCGCGAACTACACCTCCGTCGTCTCCTACCTCCACGAGGGCGAGCGCGTCGTCGGCGTGCGCGTGCGCGACGAGGAGACCGGGGAGGAGTTCGACGTCCACGCTCGCGAGGTCATCCTCGCCGGCGGCGTCTGGACCCAGGACCAGCAGGAGCTCGCCGGGGCCGACGCCGGCCTCGAGGTCCTCGCCTCCAAGGGCATCCACATCACCGTCGCCCGCGACACCATCCGCGCCGTGCCGGACACCGGCATCATCACGCAGACCGAGAAGTCCGTCCTCTTCATCATCCCGTGGGACGAGTACTGGGTCATCGGCACCACGGACACCCCGTGGAAGGAGGACCCGACGGCCGTCGGCGCGACCTCCGACGACATCGACTACGTGCTCGAGCACGCGAACGCCGTGCTCTCCCACGACCTCACCCGCGAGGACGTCATCGGCGTCTACACGGGCCTGCGCCCGCTGCTGCAGCCGGTGAAGAAGGGCTCGGACGGCTCGACGTCCACGAAGGTCTCCCGCGAGCACACCGTCATGGAGGTGGAGCCGGGCCTCACCGCGATCGCGGGCGGCAAGTACACCACCTACCGCGTCATGGCGGAGGACGTCGTGGACTTCGCGACCCGCACGAGCTTCCCGGGCCGCCCGAGCCTCACCCGCACGGTCCCCGTGATCGGCGCGCAGGGCCTCGCGGAGCTGAAGCGGGACAAGGGCGCGATCGCCGTGCAGCACGGTTGGGAGGAGATCCGTATCGACCGCCTGATCTTCCGCTACGGCACCCTGCTGCGGGACGTCCTCACGCTGATCGACGAGGACCCCTCGCTCGCGACCCCGCTCGAGCACGCCCCCCGCTACGTGCGCGCCGAGGCCGTCTACGCGGTGCGCGCCGAGGGCGCCCGCCACCTGGCCGACGTCCTCCAGCGCCGCACCCGCCTGGACTACGAGACCCGGGACCGCGGCGTCGCGGCGGCCGAGGAGATCGCCGCCCTCATCGCCCCCGAGCTCGGCTGGGACGAGGCCACCGCCCAGCGCGAGGTCGAGACCTACCGCGCCTACATCGACGCCCGCCTCGCCGGCGAGGCGACCCATACCGACGCGGAGGTCGCCGCGGCGATCGCCGCGGTCCCGGAGGTGCCCGTCAGGGCCTGATCCGGTCGGCGCCGGGGACACCCCTCCCCGGCGCCCCGAGGGCGGGCACGGAGCCCGCCCTCGCCCCGCCCCCGCGCCAGCGTGCGCACCCCGCCCCGGCACCACCGGGGCCCCCGGCCCGCCACCTGCGGGACGGCTCTCGACGAGGAGAACCTATGGGAACCATCGGAACGATCCTGCTCTCGGAGATCGCGGGCACCGCGATGCTCATCGTGCTGGGCGTCGGCGTGGTCGCGAACCACGCCCTGAACAAGACGGGCGGCCATGGCGGCGGCCCGCTCATGATCCACTGGGGCTGGGGCCTCGCGGTCTTCGCGGGCGTGTTCGTCGCCTACAAGACCGGCGCGCACCTCAACCCCGCGGTCACCGTGGGCCTGCTGGCCAGCGGCGCCGCTGAGTACGCCCCCGGCATCCCGGTCACCTTCGGGACCACGATCACCTACTTCGCGGCGGAGATGATCGGCGCGATCCTGGGCGCGGTCATCGTGTACCTCGCCTACAAGAAGCACTACGACGAGACCCCCGACGGCCCCACCAAGCTCGGCACCTTCTCCACCGCCCCCGGCATCCGCGCCTACGGCTGGAACCTGGTCACCGAGATCATCGCGACCTTCGTGCTCGTCTTCGTGATCATCCAGTTCGGCAACACCCCGAGCGGCCTCGGCCCGCTCGCCGTCGCGCTGCTGGTCGTCGCGATCGGCGCCTCCCTCGGCGGCCCCACCGGGTACGCCATCAACCCCGCCCGTGACCTCGGCCCCCGCATCGCGCACGCGCTGCTGCCGATCAAGGACAAGGGCTCCTCGGACTGGGGCTACGCGTGGGTCCCGGTCGTCGGCCCCGTGATCGGCGGCATCCTCGCCGGTGTGGCCTCGCTCGTGTTCTTCTGAGCTGCAGCACCCCTCTCCTGAGCCCCGCGGCGGCGGCGATCCGTCCCCGCCGCCGCTCCCACCCCCTACCGTGAAACCATCCGACGAAGGAGTCACCATGTCCGACGCACCGCAGTACATCCTCGCGATCGACCAGGGCACCACCTCGACCCGTGCGATCGTCTTCGACCACGGCGGCCAGATCGTCGCCTCCGGTCAGAAGGAGCACGAGCAGATCTTCCCCAAGGCCGGCTGGGTCGAGCACGATCCCGCCGAGATCTGGAAGAACACCCGCGACGTCGTGGGCCAGGCGCTCGTCAACGCCGACATCAACCGTCACCAGCTCGCCGCCGTCGGCATCACCAACCAGCGCGAGACCGCGGTGGTGTGGGACAGGACCACCGGCGAGGCCGTCTACAACGCGATCGTCTGGCAGGACACCCGCACGCAGCGCATCTGCGACGAGCTGGGCGGCGACGAGGGCGCGGACAAGTACAAGGAGCGCGTGGGCCTCCCGCTCGCCACCTACTTCTCCGGCCCCAAGGTCAAGTGGATCCTCGACAACGTCGACGGCGCCCGCGAGAAGGCGGAGAAGGGCGACCTGCTCTTCGGCAACACCGACTCGTGGCTCGTCTGGAACCTGACCGGCGGCGTCAACGGCGGCGTGCACGTCACCGACGTCACCAACGCCTCCCGCACGATGCTCATGAACATCGACACCCTCGACTGGAACGAGGACATCGCGAAGGACATGGGGATCCCGCTCTCCATGCTCCCCGAGATCAAGTCCTCCTCCGAGGTGTACGGCAAGGGCCGCAAGAACGACCTGCTCATCGACACCCCGATCGCCGGCATCCTCGGCGACCAGCAGGCCGCGACCTTCGGCCAGGCCTGCTTCGAGGTGGGCCAGGCCAAGAACACCTACGGCACCGGCAACTTCATGCTCATCAACACCGGCGAGGAGCTGGTGCGCAGCGAGAACGGTCTGCTCACGACCGTCGCCTACAAGATCGGCGACAGCAAGCCGGTCTACGCGCTCGAGGGCTCGGTCGCCGTGACCGGCTCGCTCGTGCAGTGGGTGCGCGACAACCTGGGCCTGATCAGGACCGCCCCGGAGATCGAGGATCTCGCCAAGAAGGTCGACGACAACGGCGGCTGCTACGTCGTCCCCGCCTTCTCCGGTCTCTTCGCCCCGTACTGGAAGGCCGACGCCCGCGGCGCGATCGTGGGCCTGACCCGCTACATCACGAAGAACCACATCGCGCGGGCCACCCTCGAGGCCACCGCCTTCCAGTCCGCCGAGCTGCTCGAGGCCATGAACGCGGACTCCGGCGTGGACCTCACCGAGCTCAAGGTCGACGGCGGCATGGTCATGAACGAGACGCTCATGCAGTTCCAGGCCGACATCCTCGGCGTGCCCGTGGTGCGCCCGAAGGTCATCGAGACCACCGCCCTCGGCGCCGCCTACGCGGCCGGCATCGCGGTGGGCTTCTGGTCCGGCGAGCAGGACGTCATCGACAACTGGGACGAGGACAAGCGCTGGGAGCCGGACATGGACCCGGAGACCCGTGAGCGCAGCCTCCGCCTCTGGAAGAAGGCCGTGGAGCGCACCTTCGACTGGGTGGACGACGACGTCGAGGCTCTGAACGGCTGATCGACGTGCTGCGAGGGACGAGCGGTAGGAGATCAGCCATCCAGTACGGCTGATTCATTGATCTGCTGATCGACCGCGTCCGACGCCAGGGGCCGGCGGTCACCTCCCGAGGGAGGTGACCGCCGGCCCTCGTCGTGCCCGCCTCAGGCCTCCCGCTGCCGCCGGGCGAGGGCGTGGGCGACGTCCCGGGTCGCGGGGTAGAGGTCCCGGTACAGGCCGTAGAGCTCGTCGTACGTCTCCCGCAGGGCGGGGTCGGGGCGTACCTCGTGGTCCGTGCCCTGCCAGGGGCCGGTGTCGATGCCGTGGGCGAGCTCCGCGGCGAGCATCGCCCCGCCGTAGCAGGCGCCGATCGTGCAGCGGGGGATGCGCTGGGGGAGCCCGGTGACGTCGGAGACGATCTGCGGCCACAGGTCCGTGCGGGCGCCGCCGCCCACGGCGACGACCCGGTCGATGCGGGCGCCGGCGGCGGCCATCGCCTCGAGGTGGTGGCGCACGCCGAGGGCGGCGGCCTCGAGGGCGGCGCGGTAGAGGTCGCCGCGGGTGTGGGAGAGGGTGAGCCCGGCGATCACGCCGCGGGCGTCGGGGTCGTGCAGCGGGGAGCGCTCCCCGGCGACGTAGGGGAGCATGAGCAGGCCGCGCGCGCCGGGCCCGCTCGCGGCGGCCTCGCCCACGAGGTCGCCGTAGTCGTCCCCGCCGGTGAGCTCGCGCAGCCAGCCGGTGATCGCGCCGGAGGCCGCCATGCCGCCGGAGAGGGTCCAGCCGCCGGGCGCGGTGCCGGCGGTCGCCCAGAGCTCGCGGCCGGGGAGCAGCTCCGCGGTGCGGGCGACGAGGAAGGTCGTGGTGCCGTACATGAGCATCATGTCGCCGGGGTGCTCGGTGCCGGCGCCGCGGGCCTCGGCCCAGGCGTCGATGGTGCCGGTGATGACGGGGGTGCCCGCGGCGATCCCGGGGAGCGCCGCGGCGGCCTGCGCGGTGACGGTCCCGGCGGCCTCGCCGGCCCAGCGCAGCTCGGGCAGCTCGATGCCGGGGGCGACGCGCGCGGCCCATTCCTCGTCCCAGCGCCCGGACCGCAGGTCGTAGAGGGGTGCGGCCTGGCTCGCGGAGGCGTGGTCGAGCACGTACTGCCCGGTGAGGCGGAAGGCGAGGTGGCTCGCGGTCATGAAGAGCCGACGGGCGCGAGCATAGACCTCGGGCTCCTCCTCGGCGACCCAGGCGATCTTGGGTCCGGCGGCCTGGGCGGTGAGCACGCAGCCGCAGCGCTCGAGGATCGCGTCGTCGCCGAGCTCGGCGCGCAGGCGGTCGATCTGCATGCCGGAGCGGGTGTCCACGCCATAGAGGATCGCGGGACGCACGGGGGTGCCGTCGGCCCCGGCGAGGAGCACGCACGGTCCCATGCCGGAGAGCCCGATCCCGGTGACCTCGACGCCGTCGCCGGCGGGGCCGGTGAGCAGCTCGGCGGCCATGGAGACGAGCTCGTCCCACCAGATCCCGCCGTCCATCTCGACGTGCCCGGGGCGGGGCCGGTCCACGGTGTGCTCGCGCACGGCGGTCGCGAGGACGGTGCCGTCGAGCGTCACGAGGATCGCCTTGCTCGCGGAGGTGCCGACGTCGACCCCCAGCACGGCGGGGGTGGCCCCGCGCGGTGCGTCCGTGCGCGGTGCCCGCGTCACGCCTGCTCGCATGCCCTGTCCTCCGTCTCGGGACGGCATCGGGCAGGACGGCCTCGACGCCGCCCCTATCCTGTCACCGTCGGGGTGCCGCCCCGTGACCCCGCTGCGGAGGAGAGCCCGTGCTCGAGACGACGATGGACGTGCAGCTGCTGCACCGCGCCGCCTCGGCGTACTACCTCGACGATCTGCGCCAGGCGGAGATCGCGGAGCTGCTGCACGTCTCGCGGCCCACGGTCTCCAAGCTCATCGCGGAGGCGCGTCGCATCGGCATGGTGCGCTTCGAGGTGCTCGACCCGAGCGCGGGGGATCTCGCGGACCTCGAGCTGCGGCTGCGGGAGCGCCTGGGCGTCGCCCGGGTGCGGATCGCGGCGGGGGACCAGGTGCAGCGGGGCTTCCGGGGGGTCGGCGACCTGCTGGGGGAGGAGCTGCGGGGGCTGGGCCTGCGGCGCGGGGACGTGCTGCTGCTGTCCTCGGGGAAGACGACCTATGCGGTGAGCGGCATGGCGGGGCTGCCGGAGCTGCCGGGCGTGATCGTGGCGCCCACGGTGGGCGGGCAGCAGGAGCCCGATCCGTCGTTCCAGACGAACGAGATCGTGCGGCGCTTCGCGGATCGCACGCATGCGGAGCCGCGGTTCATGTTCGCTCCGGCGCAGCCCTCGCCGAGCCTGTGGGACTCGCTGCAGGCGGATCCGAGCTTCCTCGCGATCACGGACCTGTGGCGGCGGGCGCGCGCGGTGGTGGTGGGCGTCGGCGAGCCGTACCGCGGCCGTGAGTCGCTGACCTCCGTCGTGCCACGGGACGAGCCGCTGCTCGAGCCGGCGGTGGGGGACATCAACCTCCACTTCTACGACGCCGCGGGCGAGGCGGTCGCCTTCCCGGGCTCGGACTGCCTGGTGCGGCCCTCGCGGGAGCTGATGCGGGACATCCCGGACGCGATCGCGCTCGCGGCGGACGTCCGCAAGGCACCGTCGATCCTCGCGGGCGCCCGGGCGGGGCTGTTCTCGACGCTGATCACCGACGAGCCGACGGCGCTCGCGGTGCTCGCGCATCCCGACTCCGCGGTCTGAGCCTCCTGATTCCTCCTCTGACCTGCGGCGCCCTCAATCGGAACATTTGTGCTTGACGAATGTTCGTAGGTTTGCCTAGTCTCGACACGTCCGCGCCGCCGGGCCGGAACGTATCGAAGGAGATGTGTCCCCCATGAGCCAGTCCCCCCAGATCCCCAGCACGATGCAGGCCGTCGTCATGCACGCGCCGGAGGACTACCGCCTCGAGGAGATCGACGTCCCGCGCCCCGCCGCGGACGAGCTCCTGCTGCGCGTGGAGGCCGTGGGCGTCTGCGCGAGCGACCTGAAGTGCTACCACGGCGCCGCGAAGTTCTGGGGCGACGAGAACCGCGACCGCTGGGTCGAGCCCGGCATCACCCCCGGCCACGAGCTCGTCGGCGAGGTCGTCGCCGGCTCGGAGGAGGCCCTCGCCCACCACGGCGTGCAGATCGGCGACCGCATCGCCTGCGAGCAGATCGTCCCCTGCGGCGAGTGCATGTACTGCCGGCGCGGCTGGTACTGGATGTGCGGGCCCCACGACATGTTCGGCTTCAAGCACTACAGCGGCGCCATGGCCGAGTACATGATCGTCCCCTCCCTCGCCCGCGCCCACCAGGTCAGCAAGGACCTCCCGCCCCACCACGCGGCGTTCTCCGAGCCGCTCTCCTGCTCGCTGCACGCCGTCGAGCGCGCGCAGCTCACCTTCGACGACGTCGTCGTGGTCGCCGGCTGCGGCCCGATCGGCCTCGGCGCGATCATCGGCGCGAGCCACAAGACCCCCAAGCAGGTCATCGCCCTCGACTTCGACGACGACAAGCTCGCCCTCGCCGCGAAGTGCGGCGCGGACCTCACCCTGAACCCCTCGAAGGTCGATGTCGTCGCCGAGATCAAGGCGCTCACCGGCGGCTACGGCGCGGACGTCTACATCGAGTGCACGGGCCACCCGAGCGCCGTCTCCCAGGGGCTGAACCTGCTGCGCAAGCTCGGCCGCTTCGTCGAGTACTCCGTCTTCAAGGACGACGTCACCGTCGACTGGTCGATCATCTCCGACGACAAGGAGCTCGACGTCCTCGGCGCCCACCTGGGCCCGAACTGCTGGCCCGCCGCGATCGGGATCATCGAGTCCGGCGTGCTGCCCATGGAGGAGATCTGCACCCACCAGTTCGGCCTCGGCGACGTCCAGAAGGCCCTCGACACCGTCGGCGACTCCTCCGGCGCCTCCGTGAAGGTCTCGATCGTCCCCGGCCTCTGATCCGCCCCTTCCCCCTTCCCCCGTGCACGAAGGAGTGCAGACATGACGTTCCCCTCGACCACCTCGTCCTCGGCGGGCACCGCCCCCGGGGCCGGGCGCGAGACCTTCCTGGACCGCCTCGGCATCCCCCACGTCCTGCGCTGGGGCTTCCTCGGCGTGCTGCTGTTCATGACGGGCAACGGCGTGGAGTCGAACTTCGTCTCCACGCACATCGCCGAGGCCTTCGGCGGCGGCGACGACAAGATCGACCTCGCCGCGAAGATCATCGCGGCCTACTCGCTCGCGGTGCTCGTGGGCTCCTACCTCGCCGGCGCCCTCTCGGACCTCTTCGGGCCGCGCCGCGTGATGGCGCTCGGCGTCGGGGTCTGGGTCGTCTTCGAGCTCGCCTTCCTCGGATCCCTCGCGATCGAGTCGGTGCCGCTGGTGGCGCTGAGCTACTTCCTGCGCGGCTTCGGCTTCCCGCTGTTCGCCTTCGCGTTCCTCGTGTGGATCAACCACGTCGTGGACAAGGAGCGCAACGGCGCGGGCGTCGGCTGGTTCTACGTCATGTTCACGGGCGGTCTGCCCACCCTCGGCTCCCTCGTCGCGGCGTTCCTCATCCCGCGCCTCGGCGGCGGCTTCGCCGGCGAGTCCGCCGCCATGCTCGGCTCGAGCGTCCTCGTGATCGCCGGCTTCCTCGTCGCCTGGTTCGGCGTCCGCGAGGGGCACGGCTCGCGCCGCCTCGCCCCCGAGGGCGAGACCGCGAGCCAGGTGATCACCGCGGGCGTGCGCCTCACCTTCACGAACAAGCGCATCGCGATGGGCTTCCTGACCCGCCTCATCAACACCGCTCCCGAGTTCGGCATGTTCATCATCCTGCCCAACGTCATCGCGGGCTCCGTGGCCGACGGCGGACTGGGCTGGAGCCAGTCCCAGTGGCTCGTCATGACGTCGATCGTCTACGCCGGCAACATCCTGTTCAACGCAGCCTTCGGCGCCCTCGGCGACCGGGTCGGCTGGGTGACGACCGTGCGCTGGTTCGGCATCCTCGGCTCCGCGATCGGCCTGCTGCTGTGGTGGTACGTGCCGCACATGGTGCCGGCCGGCTCCGACTGGGGCTTCGCCGTCTCGGTCGCCGCGGGCACCGTCTTCGGCATCATGCTCGCCGGCTTCGTGCCGCTCGGCGCGATCATGCCGGCGATCGCCCCGGAGCACACCGGCGCCGCGATGGCCATGTACACGACCGCCGCGGGCGGGGCGACCTTCCTGGGCAGCGCCGTCGTCGCGATCGTCCGCCCGCTCGGCGGGAACGTGGCCGTGGTCTGGGCGTTCGTGGCCCTCTACGCGTGCGCCTTCGCCATGACCTACTTCCTCAAGGTCCATCAGCCGCGGCTGCACGGCCCCGTCCTCGAGTCGGCCGACGAGGCCGCCTGACCCCACCCGGCACCCCCTCTCCGCAGCACCTCACGAAGGAGCACCCCATGAGCACCACCCCCACCCCGTCCCCGCTGTTCGACCTCACCGGCCGCACCGCCCTCGTCACCGGCGGCGCGAAGGGCCTGGGCCTCGCCATGGCCCGCGGCCTCGCCCAGCACGGCGCCCCGATCGTCCTCGCCGACATCGACGACGAGACCGGCGAGCAGGCCGCCCGCGACCTCGCCGCCGAGACCGGCGTGCGCGTGGACTACCGCCACCTCGACGTCACCGACCAGGCGGAGGTCGAGCAGACCGTCGCCGCGATCGACGACGAGGTGGGCGGCATCGAGATCCTGCTGAACAACGCGGGTTGCACGATCCACCACCCGCTCGAGGACGGCGACGCCGAGAAGTGGCGCGCGGTGATGACCCTCAACCTCGACGGCGTGTACCACGTGCTCTCCGCCGTCGGCCGGAGGATGCTCGAGCGCGGCCACGGCAGCATCATCAACACCGGTTCGATGAGCGGCATCATCGCGAACGTCCCGCAGACCCAGGCGTCCTACAACGCCTCGAAGGCCGCGGTCCACAACCTCACCCGCTCCGCGGCCCTCGAGTGGGCCGAGCGCGGCGTGCGCGTGAACGCGATCGCCCCGGGGTACATGCGCACCGAGCTGACCCGCGGCTTCTACGAGGCCGGCGGCCCGCAGATCGACCAGTGGAACCTCATGACGCCGATGAAGCGCCCGGGGGAGCCGCACGAGCTCGCGGGCGCCGCCGTGTACCTCGCCTCCGACGCGAGCTCCTTCGTCACCGGCTCGGTCCTCTCGATCGACGGCGGCTACACGGCCGCCTGACGGCCCCCGACGGCCCCGTCCTGCCCCTCATCCCGGAGAGAGTCCCATGACCTACCTGTTCGACGATCCCCTGTCCTTCCCCTCCGACGCCGTCGAGGGCCTCGTCGCGGCGCACCCCGAGGAGCTGCTGCGCGTGCACGGCGGGGTGGTCCGCGCCGCGGCCACCCCGGCGGGGCAGCCCGCGCTCGTGGTGGGCGGAGGCTCGGGGCACTACCCGGCCTTCGCCGGCTGGGTGGGGCCGGGCTTCGCGCACGGCGCGCCCTGCGGGAACGTGTTCTCCTCGCCGTCCTCGGACCAGGTCCACGCGGTCGCGCGGAACGCGGAGAACGGCGGCGGTGTGATCCTCGGCTTCGGCCATTACGCCGGGGACGTGCTGCACTTCGGCGTCGCCGCCGAGAAGCTGCGCGCCGAGGGGATCGACGTGCGCATCGTCGCCGTGAGCGACGACATCGCCTCGGGGCAGGGCGGGGACCACCGCGACCGGCGCGGCATCGCCGGCGACCTCACCGTCTTCAAGGTCGCGGGCGCCGCGATCCAGGAGAGCGCGGACCTCGACGAGGCGGAGCGCCTCGCGTGGAAGGCGAACGACGCGACCCGCTCGCTCGGCGTCGCCTTCGACGGCTGCACCCTGCCGGGTGCGGAGGACGCCCTCTTCCACGTCCCCGAGGGGCGGATGGCGATCGGCCTGGGCATCCACGGCGAGCCGGGCATCGACGAGGTGGACATGCCGAGCGCGGCGGATCTCGCCCGCGTGCTCGTGGACGGCGTGCTCGAGGAGACCCCCGAGCTCGACTCGGACCGCGTCGCCGTGGTCCTCAACGGCCTCGGCACCGTGAAGCACGAGGAGATGTTCGTGGTGTGGAAGCACGTCGCGGGGCTCCTCGCCGAGCGCGGCCTCACCGTGGTGCGCCCCGAGGTGGGGGAGCACGTGACGAGCCTGGACATGGCGGGCCTCTCGCTCACGGTGATGCGCCTGGACGAGGAGCTCGAGCGGCTGTGGCTCGCCCCGGCGGACGCCCCGGCCTTCCGCCGCGGCGCCGTCGTAAAGGGTCCGCTCGGCGAGGAGCGCGGGGAGGTCTACGCCCCGGGCGAGGACCCGATCCCGGAGGCCTCGGCGGAGTCACAGGAGGGCGCCGCGCGCGTGCTCGAGGTGCTCGGCGCGGTGGAGGAGCTGCTCACGGGGCTCGAGCCGGAGCTGGGGCGCATGGACCAGGTCGCCGGGGACGGCGACCACGGGCAGGGCATGCTGCTCGGCATCCGTGCCGCGCGCGCGGCCGCGCAGCGCAGCGTCGAGGGCGGCGCGGGCGCCCGCACGGTCCTCGTGCAGGCCGGGGCGGCGTGGTCCGCGGAGGCCGGCGGCACCTCCGGTGCGCTGTGGGGCGCGGCGCTCACGAGCCTCGGCCGGGCGCTCGCCGACGACGCCGCCGTGACGGGCGACGCCCTGCGCACGGGGCTGATCCAGGCGGTCGAGGCGATCGAGCGCCTCGGCGGCGCGCAGGTGGGGGACAAGACGATGGTCGACGCGGCCGTCCCGTTCCGCGAGTCCCTCGCCGCGGCGGGCGGCGCCGACGGCGGGGCGGCGGGCTCCACCGGTGCCGCGATCACCGAGGCCGCGGCGAAGGCCACGGCGGCCGCCGAGGGCACCGCCGAGATCGCGGCGACCAAGGGCCGCGCCCGCAACCACGGGGACAAGTCCGTGGGCACGCCGGACCCGGGCGCGATCTCCTTCTCCCGCATCGTCACGCTGCTCGGCGAGCAGCTCTCCTGACCCCGAACATCCACCCTCACCTGGAAGGTCCTCCCATGGCTCTGCGCATCATCACCGGATCCGACAACGCCGGCTTCGGCCACAAGTCCGCCCTGAAGGAGCTGCTCGAGAACGACCCCCGCGTCGCCTCCGTGGCCGACGTCGGCGTCGGAGGCCGCGAGGATGGCGAGCTGTACCCCAACGTTGCCGTCGCCGCGGCGGAGAAGGTCGCCGCCGGCGAGGCGGACCGCGCCCTGCTCGTCTGCGGCACGGGCCTCGGCGTCGCGATCGCCGCGAACAAGGTGAGCGGCATCCGCGCCGTCACCGCCCACGACCTCTACTCGGTGCAGCGGTCCGTGCTGTCGAACAACGCGCAGGTCCTGTGCATGGGTGAGCGGGTCATCGGTCTCGAGCTCGCCAAGGAGCTCGTCAAGGTCTGGCTCGACCTCGAGTTCGACCCCACCTCCTCCTCCGCGGAGAAGGTCGACGCGATCTGCGCCTACGACGGGTCGCTCGAGAAGGGCTGAGCCCGGCCGGTCCCGTGGGCTCGGGGCCGGGGCGGCTTGGTAGGTTCGCACGATGGACCTCGTCGCCCCGGACCCCGCCCTGTTCCCGTCCTTCCGCACCTCGATGCGCGAATGGGACGGCGCCCACCAGGACGGCGCGGGCATCCGCGACGCGGCCTCGCTGCTCGAGCGGGACGGCTTCGAGACCTGGGTGGCGCAGCTGCTCGCCGAGGAGGCGGAGCCCGCCGGACCGGGCTTCGTCACCTGCACCTACCGCTGGCTGGTCGAGGACGGCGAGTACCTCGGCAGCGTGGCCCTGCGGCACGAGCTGAACGACTTCCTCGCACGGTTCGGCGGGCACGTCGGCTACGGCGTGCGACCGTCGGCCCGGGGCCGCGGCCTCGCGACGCAGGCCCTGCGAGGGATCCTCCCCTTCGCCCGCCGCCGCGGCATCGACGAGGTGCTCGTGATCTGCGACGAGCAGAACCCCGCCTCGCGCGCGGTCATCGAGCGCTGCGGCGGCCGCTTCGAGGACGCGGTGCAGGACGACGACGGCCGCTCCCTGCGGCGCTACTGGATCGGGACCAGCCTGAGCGCCTGAGCGATCGGCACCGCGCTCGCGGCCGCCCACGTCTGGGGGCGGCCGGAGGCGGGGTAGGGGGGCGGCGGACCGGTCGATCGTGGTCATGGGGGACTCCTCGGGCGGGGCGCGGGGCCGGACGCTGCCGGCTGCTGACCCGAGAAGTGGACCGCGGAGGGGTGAGGCCGCGATGAGCGGCCGATGAGAGCTCTCTCAGACGGAGAGGCGCCTGGTCAGGCCGCCAGGCCGAGGCGTGCGAAGGCGCCGCGGAAGATCGTCAGCCCCTCGAGGCCGGGCATCTTCTGGACGCGCTTGTCGAGCTTGTCGAGCTCGTCGAAGTGCCCCTCGAAGAGGTGGCCCATGACGTGCTTGACCTCGGAGTCGTCCATGACGCCGGAGCCGACGGGCCGCCACACCTTCGCGAGGATCATGCGGGTGAGCTTCTGCGCGGCGGTCGAGGCCTCGAGCCGCTCGCGGCCCTGCGTCGTGTAGAAGGCGACGTGCCGGGTCTCCTGCTGGGCGATGCGCTGCAGGAGCGGGGAGAGCACAGGGTGCTCGACCATCGCGGCGAGGCGGCGGTAGGCGGCGACGGCGGAGAGCTCGTTCGCGGCGCCCCAGGTCATGTGGACGGCGACGAAGTCGGTGCCCGCGAGGTTCGTCAGCGCGGACTGCTTGAAGGCGGCGAGGGAGCTGTACCAGCCGAGCTTCACGCGCTTGGCCTTCACCTCGTCGTAGTCCACGAGGATGCCGTGGCGGGCGAGGACGTCCGCGAGGGCCTTGCCGTGCCAGAACTCCTCGCGGTTCCACATGGTCATGAAGCCGCCGGCGTCCTCCTCGTGATGGGAGGGGGTGACGAGCATGTCCCGCAGGTAGCAGCTGGTGTGGAACTCGACGTCGCACATGTAGCGCAGGTCCCGCAGCGTCGCCTCGTCCAGCGGCTGGCTCTCGAAGAGGGAGAAATCGAGGTCGTCGTACTGGAGCGGCTCGGAGGTCGTCGTGAACTTGTCGAGGTCGAAGGCCATCTCAGGCTCCTGTTCCGGAGTCGCGAGCGGTGAGCGAGGGGAGGGCAGCGCGGGTGCGCGCGCTCACGCGGGAGGAGGGGCCCAGGGGGAGGTCCGCCCCGGGCAGGAGGCGCGTCAGGTCGTGGCGCGCGCGGTCGAGGGCGGCGAGATCGGCGGGGTCGGCGCCGAGCTCGGCGAGGGCGGCGGGCAGGTCCGGGTCGGGGACGCCGCCGCCGTGCAGGGGGTCGTCGAGGGTGAGCACGAGCCGCGCGGCGATCGCCTCACGGCGCGAGCGGGTGACGCGGGCGGTCGCCTCCGCGCGGAGGAACGCGATCGCGTCGTCGTGGCGGCCGGCGACCTCGAGGGCGACCCGTCGGGCCTCCCCGTCGAGCCGTCCCGCGAGCAGGGTGAGGGCTTCGCGCAGCCAGGTCTCCTGGATCGCGAGGCGCATCATGTGGCCGGCGGTGACGGCCTCGCCGGCGAGCACGGTCCACAGCGGGGAGAGCAGCGGCTGCACGCGGGCCACGTGGATCCGGCGCAGCGTCGTGGCCGGGCCGGCGGCGGCGAGCGGGCGGGGGCGCTCGACGGGGTCGTCGAGGGTGAGCACGTCGCGCAGGGCCCGGGCCTGCCAGTAGCGCTCCACGAGCCAGGTCGCGAGGAACGCGGTTACGCGCGCCTCGTTGCCGGTCCAGGTGGCGAGCATGGCGCGGGACTCCGCGAGCGCGGATCCCTCGAGCCGCTGGATCACGCCGAGCGTGCGCGCGACGGCCGGGTCGAGGGGCTGGGCGGCCACGGCGGCCGTGTCCACGGGGAGCCGACGGTGGGGCGTCTCGAGGTAGCCGTCGAGGTCGACGTCGGTCACGACCACGCGGTCGATGCTGTCGTCGAGGTGGAGGTGCCCGTCGTGGAGCCCGCGTGCGGGGTCCGTGACAGGTCGGATCGTCGCGCCCGCGCTGATCGTCACGAAAGGGGCTCCTCACCATGCCTGCCGACGGTGCCCGGACGAGCCCCGGGGGCCCTGGGCACCGCGTCCATCCTACGGCTCCGGAGGTTCGGCGTCGCGCCCGGTGAGGGGCGTTCTCGGGTGGTCCCCGTCTCCCCAAGATGCGCGAAGGGTTCGTTGGTAGGTTCGTCGCGTGATCGTCCCCGGTGCCTCCTCCCTCCCGGAGACCGGCGGCCGCGACGACCAGGTCGGCCTCCCCGATCCCGAGGAGCTGCGGGTCGCGCTGCGGCCACCGGAGCTCCCGCTGCCTGCCCCGCGCACGCCGCTCGAGCTCGCCCAGCGTGTGGGCGATCTCACGCACGCGGAGCGCTATCGCGAGGCGGTGGCCCTCGCCGCCATGCCGCTCCCGGGGGGCGGCTCCGTCGTCGGCCATGCCCCTGTTCCCGCTCCTGTCGCCGCGGACCTCGCCGTGCTCGCCTCCGCCCGCCTCGCGGCGCTCGCGCGCGTGGGCACGGACGAGGAGGTCGCCGCCGCCGCCGGCGATCTGCTGCGCGCGCAGCGCCGGGCCGGCCACGCGGCCCAGGCCGTGGCGACCGCGCAGGTCCTCCTCGAGCGGGGCGTGCTGCGGGAGCCGGCCGACGGCGGCGAAGGGTCCGACGGCCCCCGCGCCGGCCGGCGTCGCGCCGCCCCGGCGACCGTCACCCCGGAGCTGCTCGCCGTGGTCCGCGAGCTCGACGTCCCGCATCGCCGGGCCCGCGGCGCCGTCGGCCCCGCGTGCGCGGATCTCGCGGGCCCCGCGGGCCCCGCGGACCCCGCCGCGACCGCGACGGACCCCCGTCGGCGGATCCGCGTCCTCCGCGCGGCCCTCGACGCCCTGCCGGCCGCGCGCGCGGACCTGCTCGGCGCGCCGGAGCCGATGCTGCGCCTGCGGCTCGCCCAGGCGCTCGAGGCCGCGGGTCTCACGGAGTCCGCGACGACGGCTGCGCTCGACGCCCTCGAGCTGCTCGAGGAGGTGGACGCCGACCCCGAGGCGGAGGCCTCGCGCCGGGCCGATCCGCACCGGGTGCGCATCGCCGCCCACGCCGTCCTCGCCCGTACCCTGCGCGCCTCGCATCCGCTCGCCGCGGTGCGCCACGCCCTCGATGCTCTCGGCGTCATGCGCCGCGTCGAGGACGCGCCGCTGCGCGTGGGCCTCGTGACGGACCTGCTCGAGGCGCTGACCGCGGCCGGCCTCGAGCGGGATGCCTCCTTCGCTGCGGGCCGCCTGGCCTCCCTGCAGCGCTCACTGCGGCGGGACGAGCTGCGCACGGGACCGCTGCTCGCGGTCGCCGGCCAGCGGATCCGGGTGGGGCGGGCAGACGAGGCCCGCGAGGCGCTCGAGGAGGTGCGTCGGATCGCGCGCGATCACCGCGACCGGTCGACCGATCTCGAGGCCGCGCGCCTGCTCGCGACGCTGTACGAGCGCGAGGGTGACCTGCGCGGTTCCTTGCTCCAGCTGCGCCGGGTCGCGGCGGACGCCCGCTGGCTGAGCGACGACCTCGCGACCCCCGCCCCGCGGCGCGGGCCGTTCCTGCGGATCGAGCTCGAGGCGCTCGCGCTCGTGCTGCGCCGTGCGATGGACCTCGGCGAGACGCCGACCGCGCGCGCCGCCGCCCGCGCGATCGAGCGCCGCACCCGGCCCGACGGCGGACGGCTCCTGCTGCCCTCGGCCCTGCTGTGGGACCACCGGGTCGATGCGCGGGTGGGGGAGCTCGTGGCGGTCGCCGCCGCGGAGCCCGACGCCGAGGAGCTGCCTCAGCTGCTCGACGGCGCCCGCGAGGTGATCGGCCTCGCCCCGGGCGGTCATGAGGAGCGCGCCCTGTACTGGCGCGCCTACCTTGACGAGCAGCATGCGCTGCTGCTCGAGCGCCGTGGGGAGCGGGAGGCGGCGCTCGCCGCTGCGCTGCAGGCCCAGGCGCAGTGGCGCAACCAGGACGCCGAGGCCGACGACCTCGAGCGGATCGACGCCCTCGTCGGCCGGCTCTCCGCGGAGGCCTGAATCCCGCCGCCTTTCCTCCCCACTCGACGTTATCCACAATTTCGATGGGTTCTCTCGATGTGCTCGCCTTCGTCGATCAGACGTTCTAAAATAAGGGGAGCGGAACGGTGGGGATTCATGGGGATCCCCGGCCCCGATGAGCACGAGGAGGTGTGGGGATGTCGGCTCCGGTCAAGGCTGTCTCCGGGCAGGCCTCTGCTTCCCAGCACCCCCTGGCGTCCGTCCTCGCGGTCCCTTCGGTGCCCGTCCCGCCCGACTCCTCGGCGCCTGCCCCGCAGGCTTCCTCGGGCGCCGCCCCCCCTCCCGTCGCCCTGGACGCTCGCTCCCTCCCGCGCCGTCTGCGGGGTTCCGTGCGAGGGCGCAGCGGGGTCACGGAGGAGAACCTCGATGCCCGTGCGGAGGTCGAGGAGGGCTCGCCCGAGTCGGCGGCGCTGCAGCGGATCCTGCGCCGGCGTCGCGAGGTGCAGGCGGCCGCCTATGTCGCGGAGCTGACGGACCTCGCGGAGCTCTGGGTGGAGGACGCGGGGGACGACGGCGACCTGAACGCCGTCGCGGTCGGTGTGGTGCTGCGCGCCAAGCTCGGCCGCGCCGCCGGCCGCCTCCGTGATGCGCGCATGGCCGTCGCCGATCTCCCGCGATGCCTCGCCCAGGTCGGGTCCGGCGCCCTGCCGCCGGAATGGTGCGATCACCTGCTCCGCTCCGTCCGCAGTCTCACCGCTGCTCAGCGTACTTTCGTCGACGAGCAGGTCTCGTCCTGGCAGCTCGAGACGCTCCCGGCGGACAGGTTCTGGACCCTGCTGCGGCAGCTCGTCGCCTGGGTCGACACAGCCGCCGCGGCGGGCGGCACCGCCGAGTCCAAACGGGACGTCGAGCTCGTCCTCCCCAGCGAGGACGACGGCACCGCGCAGCTCACCGTGACCGGCCCCGCCCCGGAGATCCTCGACCTCGCCAAGCGCCTCGACCGCGCCGCGCATGCCG
Source organism: Brachybacterium rhamnosum (assembly GCF_039526185.1). Lineage (NCBI taxonomy): Bacteria > Bacillati > Actinomycetota > Actinomycetes > Micrococcales > Dermabacteraceae > Brachybacterium > Brachybacterium rhamnosum. The sequence goes on along the minus strand of NZ_BAAAIS010000002.1, from coordinate 355,818 downwards.
TCCAGGATGCGCAGCGCCACGCGCTCGCCCGCATCGGCGCCGGCGAAGCGGGGGTGGCGATCCCCTGGGACGTCCACGGTGACGCCGCCCGCACCGGGGCTCCGATGCCGCTCGGTGCGATCCGCTACGTCCTCCTGACCCGCTCCGAGATCGGGACCGACGGCGTCCCCGTCCCCGCCGCCGCGGTGCGGATGAACCTCGTCGTCCCCGTCCTGTCCCTCCTCGGCGTGACGGATGCGCCGGGGATGCTGGACGGGACGGTGCCGATCCCTCCTGCCATGGCCCGTGACCTCGCGGCGAACGCGACCGCCTGGCACCGGGTTCTGACGGATCCGGTCACCGGGGAATTCCTCCCCGTCGCGGCGACGACGTACCGGCCGTCCACGGCGATGGTGGAATATCTCAAGGTCGTCGACCCGATATGTGCCGTGCCCGGCTGTTCGCGGCGGGTCGTGGATATCGGGGAATCGGACCATATCCAGGAATTCGACCATATCCGTCCGGGCAGAGGCGGTGCCACGAGCCCGGAGAACCTGCACCGGCTGTGCCGCACCCACCATCGGATGAAGACCAGCAGGGCTCTCGACCCGGAACGCACCGACACCGGCAGCACGAGGTGGACGGTGGGGGAGCTGACCTCCACGGAGGTCGAGGCGCAGCGTGACCTCGTGACACAGGTCCTCGCCGCGGACTTCCGCACGGCCTGGGACCGCTACCAGGCGGGGCTCCGCGCGAAGCGGGACGCCGCCCTCGAGCGGGAGCTCGAGGCGGCGGGGTTCTTCGCCCGCTCCGTGGAGGACGAGCTCCACGAGGAGTACCTGCTCCGTCGCAGCGCCCAGCTCGTCGAGTACTACGAGGACTGGCAGGGGCCCGCCGGGATCGACCCGCCGCCCCCGCCGCCGCTTCCCCCGCTCCCGCCTCCGCCACCCGATCCGTTCGACGTCCCGCCGCCGTTCTGACCCGGCGGAGCCCTGCCATGGCGCGTCGAACTGCCGTAGCGTAGGGAGCCCGGCCCGAGGAGACGGCCATGACCGCCGAGGCAGACACCTCCTACGACCCCGACAACCGGCCCACCACCGAGCGCCCGCCGCCCGGCCCACCCGGTCGCGTGCAGGTGCGGGACAACACCGGGGCACGCCGCTTCGAGGCGGTGCGCGACGGCGAGGTCGTCGGCATCACCACCTACGAGCGCCGGCGCGGCCGCATCGAACTGCTCCACACCGTCACCGACCCCGCCCAGCGCGGCGGGGGAGTGGCCTCCGTGCTCGCCCGCACCGCCCTCCGCGAGTCCCGCGCCGCCGGCCTCAGGATCATCATCGTGTGCCCCTTCATCGAGAGCTGGCTCCAGCGCCACCCCGAGGAGTCCGCCGGTGTCATCGCCCCCGACTGACCCCGACTGACCCGGGCCCCGACCGCTCGACGGTCCCACCCGCGGAGTAGCGTCGTCACCATGACGCGCAGCTCCGGAACCCTCGCCCGCCGCATCCTGCTCGACCTCGCCTCCCGCCCCCGCGACGCCGCCGAGGCGCTGCGCGGGCAGCTCGACCCCGCCGTGCTCAACGCCCACCCCGCCGGCCACCCGAACTCCCTCGCCTGGCTGCTCTGGCACACGGGCCGCGAGATCGACGTGCAGCTCGCCCACCTCTCGGGGCAGCCCGAGGTCTGGAACGCCCAGGGATTCGGCGAGAGGCTCGGCCTCGGGGAGGCCGGCCGCGCCGTCGGCTACGGGCACAGCGAGGGGGAGGCCCGCGCGATCGTCGTCGAGGACGGCGACGCCCTCGTCGACTACGTGCTCGCCACCGCCGACGCGCTGCACGACTACCTCGGCACGCTCGCCGACGCCGACCTCGACGAGGCCATCGGGGAGTACGACGGCGCCCCCATCACCCGGGCGGTGCGCCTGGTCAGCATCATCGACGACGCCGCCCAGCACCTCGGCCAGGCCGCCTACGTGCTCGGCACCACCGACCGCGGCTGAGACCGTCCCGCCGCCGGTTCCCTTCCGCGCGGACGGTCCTCTTCCCCGCCCGACGGGCCGCGAGTAGCGTTCGCGGCGACGACCCGCGCCCACCGGGGCGCAGCTGACCCATCGAGGAGCAGTCATGTCCGAGCAGTGCCCGACGACGCCGCAGGACCCCGCCGCCACCGACTCCCGTCCCGCGCCGCGCGCCGGGACGCCCTGCTGGATCGACCTGTTCACCCATGACATCGAGGGGGCGAAGACCTTCTACGGCGAGCTCTTCGGCTGGGACCTCACGGATACCGGCGAGGAGTTCGGTCACTACACGATGGCGACCCGCGAGGGGCATCCCGTCGGCGGGCTCATGGCCGCGATGAACCCGGACGGCAGCGTCCCCGACCCCGCCGAGCAGCCCACCGCCTGGACCGTCTACCTCGCGACCGACGACGCCGCCGCGACCGCGGAGGCGATCCCCGCCGCGGGCGGCACCGTGCTCTTCCCGCCGATGGAGGTGCCGGGCCTCGGCCACATGTCCGTCGCGCAGGACCCCTCGGGCGCCGCCGTCGGCTTCTGGCAGGCGGCCCCCTTCGCCGGCTTCGACACGCCCGGCACCCCGGGCACTCCCACCTGGTTCGAGCTCATGACCAAGGACTTCGACGTCGCCGAGCCGTTCTACCGCGGCGTCTTCGGCTGGGACGCGGTGCGCATGCCGTCGGACGACGACTCCTTCCGCTACGCGACGGACCAGGGCGGCGAGGGCGCGAGCGCCGGGCTCTGCGACGCCTCGCCGTGGCTGCCCGAGCAGGTGCCCAGTTACTGGCGCCCCTACATCGCCGTCGAAAACTGTGACCGGGCCGCCGAGCAGGTCGCGGCCCTGGGTGGGAGCGTGCTCGACGGCCCGATGGACAGCCCCTTCGGCCGCGTCGCGACGATCGCGGACCCGCAGGGCGGATCGCTGCAGATCATCGACTCCTCCCGCGCCCAGCAGGGCTGACAGGAGGGCGGGCCGCCCCCGAGGGGACGACCCGCCCGGTGTCGCCGCGCCACGGCCTGCGACGGGATCCTGCGGATCAGCCCTGCGGACCGCCGCCCATGCCGCCCATGCCGCCGGAGCTGAGATCGTCCGCAGAGGTGATCTCGGTGCCGTTCGCGGTGAGGGTCGCGCCGTCGAAGGTGATGTCGCCGTTCGCGTCGACGGGGGAGTCGCCGCCGTTGTCGGCGCTCGTGATGTCGAGCGTGCCGCCGGTCAGCGAGATCGAGCCGTTGGAGTCGAGGCCGTCGAAGCCCGCGTCGATCGTGAGGGTGCCGCCGGAGACCGACAGCCACGAGCCGTCGTCCTCCTCGCCGCCACCGCCGCCGCCGGGGCCGCCGGTCTCGCCCGAGTCCGCGGTGGTGCCGTCGGTCGAGTCGGCGGTGTTCGCGGCGGTCGCGTTCACGCCGTCGTCGGAGGCCGTAATCGAGGTGGTGCCGCCCACGAGCATCACGTCCTGCGCCTCGATGCCCTCGACCGACTGCGAGATGGTGAGCGTCCCGTCGAGGACCTCGACCGCCTGCTCCGCGTCGATGCCGTCGTCGCCGGAGTCGATCGTGATGTCGCCGGCGCTGATGAGCACCCAGCCGCGGTCCTCGTCCTCGTAGTTGTCGGACTTGATGGCGTCGCCGCCGCTCGTGAGGTCGAGGGTGCCGTCGAGGATCGAGACGTAGTCCTTGCCGCGCACGGCGTCGTCCGCCGCGTTCACGGTGACGGTGCCGCTCGCGATGACGACGCCGTCCTTGGTGGAGATGCCGTCGTTCGTGTTGCCGGTGACGGTGAGCGAGCCGCTGCCCGCGATCGTGAGGTCGGAGGCGGAGGCGATCGCCGCGACGGGCGTGGAGTCGTCGGAGACCTCGTAGCCGGAGCCGTCCTCGACGGAGTTCTCGGTGCCCTCCTCGAGGGACAGGGTGACCTCGTCGGCGCTGGTCACGGCGATGCCGGTGCCGGAGCTGTTCGTGATCGAGACGCCGTCCATGATGATCGTGACGGTCTCGTCGTCCGGCGCGGCGACGACGAGCTGGCCGTCGGAGAGCGTCCCGGAGACCCGGTACACGCCGCCCTCGGTGATCGTGACGGTCGAGCCGTCCACGGTGACCCCGTCGGAGTCCGAGGTGGAGCCCGAGTCGGAGAGCGTGATCGCCTGCTCCCCGGAGGAGTCCCAGGTGAGGTCGTCCTCGTCGTAATGGGTGTCGAGGCTCGTGAGGTCGAGGCTCGAGAGCAGGTCGTTGGTGCGGCCCTCGTCCGAGGCCGTGGTGGCGACGGCGGACGAGCTGCTGCTCGTGGAGGTGGTCGATTCGCTCGAGGAGTCCGCGCCCGTGATGGCGGTCGCGGCGCCGCAGGCGGCGAGGGCGAGGGTCGCGGCGCCGGCGACGGCGGCGGTGGTGAGGCGGCGGAGGCCGCGGCGGCGAGGGGTCGTGGAGGTCATGGCGGGGTCCTTCCGGGAGTGATGGGGTCAGGCGGCGGTGTGGAGGTGCTGCGCGGTGTCGAGCCGCGACACCGTGCGGTGCCAGCGGTTGGCGGGGAGCTCGGGGTCCAGCAGGGCTAGTCCCGTCGCGTACTTCGAGAGGCGCTGCGGGCGGTGGCCGGCCCGCCACAGCGCCCGGTCGACGCTGCTGGGGCGGGTGCCGGCCTTCGTCTCGACGACGACCTGGTCCGCGAGCCGGCGGGCGTCGCCGCCGGGGCCGGTCCAGACGAGCGCGTCGTCGAGGGTGAGCCGGGCGTCCTCCTCCGCGAGCAGCACGGTGGAGCGGTCGTAGGTGGTGGCGAGCACCGGGACGAGCGGTCCCTCCGGGGTGGCGCAGCCGGCCTCCGCGAGGGTCTCGAGCACGAAGTCGAGCGCAGGTCCCGCGAGCGGATCGGTGAGCGGGTCCGACGCCGCGATCCCGGTGACGGCCCCGTCCGTCTCCGCCGGGAGGGCGATCCGGAGCTTCGAGGACTCCCCGCGGCCGGTGCGGGTCTTCACCTCGAGGAACGAGGCGCCCGAGTCCACGTACACCCGTCGGCGCACCTTCCAGCGGCGACGTCGGCCCGTGGCCGCCGCCCGGTAGGCGGCGAGGTCCTCGGTGTCGTAGTAGAGGGAGAGGTAGGCCTGGCGGCGTCGGCCGTCGATCTCGAGGGCCCGCAGCTCGGCGGGGGAGCCGGCGAGCAGCCCGTCGACCTCCGCGCGCGGGACGAGGTACTTGCGGTCCACGCGGGTCATGAGGGCGGCGCGCTCGGTGATCTCCTCGAGGCCCACCGCGGGCAGGGTGTCCAGGGCGGTCATCGCGCCATCACCGGGGCCTCGGCGGTGCGGGCGGCGAGCGCGGGCTCCTCGGCGGGGGCGGTGAGTCGATCGGCCGACGGGGCCAGGTGCCCGGCGGAGCGGCGGCCCGGGCGCACCCGGTAGCGGACGTCCACGAGGGTCGTGTCGGCCACGGTGTCGAGGCGCTGCACGGTGAGGGCGGTGACGTCGGCCCCGAGCATCTCCTCGAGGTGGGCGCGGAGGGTGGGCTCGTCGGCGATCGCGCGGTCCACCATGATCAGCTGGCGGCGGTGGCTGCCCAGCAGCGCCGGGTGGTCCACGATCGCCATCGTCGCGACGATGAGCACCATGAACACGACCGCGAGGACCGAGGGTGTGGTGGAGAGCCCGGCGACGAGGCCCAGGGCGAGCACTGCGAAGTAGTAGGCGATCTCGTGCTGGGCGAGCTCGTCGGAGCGCAGGCGGATGATCGAGAGGACGCCGAACAGGCCCAGGCCCAGGCCCGCGGAGACTGCGGATCCGGCGAGCAGCGCGGCGACGGCGAGCACGCCCACGTTGATCCCGAGGAAGGCGACGACGAGGTCGCGGCGGCGGTGGCGCGGCCAGTACACGCCGAAGGTCAGCGTCAGCACGGCCGCGAGGTCGAGTGCGTACAGGAGGTAGGCGGACATCGGGGGCTCCTCGGGGTCGGGGGTTGATGGGAGCAACCCTCCGGGGCCTGCCTATGGATCTCCTATGACCGCCCTGTCGTACCTGTATGAGAGATGAACAGCGGGTGACCTCGACCTACTCCGAGCCGTTGACCTGCGGGAACGCGTGGCGGGCGCCGGCGTGGAGCGGTCGGCGGGCACGCACAGGCACGGCACAGCATCCGTGGGCACCGCCGCATAGGCACGCGGCGGAATCTCCAGGGCATGAGAACTCCACCGGACCCCGCCAGCCCTCCCACCCCGCCCCCGACGGGCGGGTCGACCACCACGACCCGCACCCGCCGCCGCACCGTCACCCGCCGCGCCCTGATCGGCGGCGGCGTGGCGGTGCTCGCCGGCACCGGCGGCTCCGCCGCCTGGGCCTACGACCGCTTCCTGCGGGAGAAGGTCGAGGTCTCGAGCGTCTCCGCCGCGGAGGAGGCCGCCGGCACCTCCGCGACCACTGCCGCCCTCGCGACCGACGGCGCGTACACCGAGACCGGCTACACCTCCTCGACCACGACGATCACGCTCACCTCCACCGCGACCGGCACCGGCTCCGAGGCCCTCGCCTGGTACGCGGCGGAGATCGAGGTGGACGACGCGAGCATCATCCGCTCCGCCTTCGCGCAGGACGAGTTCGGCCAGAACATCACCGACAATCCCAGCACCATGGCCTCGGACCACGACGCCGTGCTCGCCATCAACGGCGACTACTACGGCTTCCGCGACACCGGCATCGAGATCCGCAACGGCGTCATCTACCGCGACGAGCCCGCCCGCGACGGCCTCGCCTTCTACGCCGACGGCCACGTCGAGGTCTACGACGAGACCGCCACGAGCGCCCAGGAGCTGCTCGACGCCGGCGTCTGGCAGACCCTCAGCTTCGGCCCGGCCGTCCTCGTCGACGGCGCCGTGCCGGACGGCGTCGAGGACATCGAGATCGACACCAACGTCGGCAACCACTCGATCCAGGGCGAGCAGCCGCGCACCGCGATCGGCGTGATCGGCGACAACCACCTGGTGTTCCTCGTGGTCGACGGCCGCAGCGAGGGCTACTCGCGCGGCGTGGGCCTGCCGGAGCTCGGCGAGATCCTCGCCGGACTCGGCTGCACCACCGGCTACAACCTCGACGGAGGCGGCTCGAGCGTCATGATCGTCGACGGCGCGATCCTCAACCAGCCCAGCAACGGTGGCGAGCGCGCCACCAGCGACATCCTCTACGTGGCGGGGTGACGACATGACCATCCAGTTCCAGAAGCGACCCACCGCGACCTCCCGCACGGCCCCCGCGCCGGCCCCGTCCCGCCCCGACGCCCCGACGACGCCCTCCGCGGTCGTCGTCATCCCGGCGCTCGAGCCCGGCCCGGAGCTCGTCGAGCTCGTCGCCGCGCTCGCCGCCCACGGCGTCGAGTCCGTGGTCGTGGACGACGGCTCCGGCCCCGACCACGCCGTCACCTTCGACGTGTGCGAGGTGCTCGGCGCGCGCGTCCTGCACCTGCCCGTGAACCGCGGCAAGGGGGCGGCCCTCCGCGCCGCCTTCACCCTCGTGCAGTCCGAGCTGCCCGGTCGCGGCGTCGTCACCGCGGACGCCGACGGGCAGCACACCCTGGCCGACGTGCTCCGCGTGATCGAGGCGCTCGACGCCCCGCGCACGGCCACCGGCCCCGGGGGGATCGTGCTCGGCGTGCGCTCCTTCGCCCGCGGCGAGGTGCCGCTGCGCTCGTGGTTCGGCAACGCCGTGAGCGCCCGCCTGTTCGAGGCCGTCTCCGGGGTGCGCCTGGGCGACACCCAGACGGGCCTGCGCGGCATCCCCGCGACCCTGCTCGACTGGGCCGGGACCGTGCCCGGGGACCGCTACGAGTACGAGTACACGATGCTCGTCGCCGCCGCCCGCCAGGGGATCACCCTGCGGCAGCTGCCGATCGCGACCGTGTACGTCGACGAGAACGCGACGAGCCACTTCCGCCCGCTGCGGGACTCCCTGCGCGTGCTCGCCCCCGTCCTCACCTTCGCGGGCAGCGGCCTCGCCGCCTTCGCGATCGACACGGGGCTGCTTCTCGGCGCCGTCGCGCTCGGGGCGCCCGTCTGGCTCGGCATGACCCTCGCCCGGGTGGTCAGCGGCGGCGCGAATTTCGCGATCAACCGCCACCTCGTGTTCCGCTCCGGCCGCCGCGCCCCGCTGCGCCGCGCGCTGAGTGGCTACGTCGCGCTCGCCGCGGTCGTGCTCGCGGGCGGCGTCGCGATCGTCGGCGCCCTCACCGCGCTCGGCATGCCGCTCGTGGCCGCGAAGATCACCTCCGACCTGCTGCTGTTCGCGCTCAGCTATGTGGTCCAGAAGCTGATCGTGTTCCGGCGGCGGGAGCACGGGTGAGGGCGCCTCAGACGAGCTCGCGCTCGATCCGCTCGAGGTAGTCGCGGCCGACGGCGGTGAGCGAGAAGTCCTGCCGCTTCGCACCCGTGCGGGCCACGTCGACCCGCTCCATGGCGAGCACCCCGGACTCCGCGAGCCGCCGCAGCGTGCGGTAGAGCCCGCGCTCGGTGAGGGTCCAGCCCGTCGTCTCCTCGAAGAGCGGGGCGAGGCCCGCCGCGGGGAGCGGGCCGTGCGCGTCGATCAGGCGCAGCAGCGCGAGCGTGGTCGCCGACTTCTTGTAGACCTCGACCCAGGAGCGCGCGAGCTCTCCCGCCCATTCGGCGTCCTCGGGGCCGAGGCCCGCCGCGCCGGTCATCGGCGCGGCGCCTCGAAGCCGCGGTCCAGCACGGCGCCGACGCCGTGGAGGATCAGGCCCAGGCCCCAGAGGCCGGCCATGCCGAGGGAGGCGCCGAGCCACGTCGGATCGATCGCCGTGCCGCTGCCGCTCCCGGCGATCGCGGGGGAGCCGAGGCCGATCAGCAGGTAGGCGTGCAGGAGGTAGCCGACGTTGACGGTCGCGTAGCAGAGCGCGTGCGCGACGAAGCGCCCGTAGCGCACCCGGCCCAGCGCGCGGCCGCTCGTGAGCAGGTAGATCGCCGTGCCGATCGCGACGGCGAGGAGGGGGAGCGTGGTGAGGACGGTGATCCGGTTGCCCGCGAGCACGAGGATCACGTGCACCGCCGCGTTCGCGGCGATCAGGGCGAGGGCGAAGGGCAGCAGGCTCGCGTGGGCCCGCGTGGTCGTGGTCGCGTCCGAGCTCATGGTCGTCTCCGATCCGGTGCATGGGATGTGTACCAGTGGTCCAATGCGTGTCAGCACTGTACCTCCGGTGCACTGCCCGGCTTCAAGGGGCGATGCGGGCATCGTCGACCGTGGTCCTTCCTCCCCAGACGCACATCACCCCCATCGGCCGCCCCCTGGGGCCCGAGGATCCGCCCGGGTTCCTACACTGGTCCGGTGACGACAGCAGAAGCCTTCGAAGCCGGTCCCGATCGCGGCCTGGAGCGCACCCCGCCCCAGGACCTCAACGCCGAGCGCGGCGTGCTGGGCGGCATGATGCTGTCCAAGGACGCGATCGCCGACGTCGTCGAGACGGTGCGCGGCAACGACTTCTACCGCCCCGCGCACGAGCTGATCTTCGAGGCGATCATCGACCTCTACGGCCGCGGCGAACCGGCGGACCTCGTCACCGTCTCCGACGAGCTCTCCAAGCGCGGCGAGCTGCAGCGCGTGGGCGGCGGCGCCTACCTCGCGGACCTCATCGACATGGTCCCCACCGCGGCGAACGCCGGCTACTACGCCGAGATCGTCGTCGAGCGGGCCACCCTGCGCCGCCTCGTCGAGGCCGGCACCCGCATCGTCCAGCTCGGCTACGCGACCGACGGCGGCGAGGTCGAGGAGGTCATCAACGAGGCGCAGGCGCAGGTCTACGCCGTCACCGAGCGCGGCCAGAGCGAGGACTTCGTGCCGCTCGGCGAGGTCATCGACGAGACCCTCAACCAGATCGAGGCGACCCAGAACCGCGGCGGCCAGGTCACCGGCGTGCCCACCGGCTTCGCCGAGTTCGACGACCTCACCCAGGGCCTCCACGGCGGCCAGCTGATCATCTTCGCCGGCCGCCCCGCGATGGGCAAGACGACGCTCGGCATGGACGTGCTGCGCTCCGCCTCGATCCACAACGGCAAGTCCAGCGTCATCTTCTCCCTCGAGATGGACAAGACCGAGATCACGATGCGTCTGCTCTCCGCCGAGGCGCAGGTGCCGATGAACCGCATGCGCGACGGCTCCATGGACGACCGCGACTGGCAGGCCATGGCCCGCGCCATGAGCCGCATCGCCGACGCCCCGCTGTTCATGGACGACTCCGCGAACATGTCGCTCATGGAGATCCGCGCGAAGTGCCGGCGCCTGAAGCAGAAGCACGACCTCTCCCTCGTCGTCATCGACTACCTGCAGCTCATGAGCTCGGGCAAGAAGGTCGAGTCCCGCCAGCAGGAGGTCTCGGAGTTCTCCCGTGCGCTCAAGCTGCTCGCGAAGGAGATCGAGGTCCCCGTCATCGCGATCTCGCAGCTGAACCGTGGCAGCGAGCAGCGACAGGACAAGAAGCCGATGATGAGCGACCTGCGCGAGTCCGGCTCGATCGAGCAGGACGCCGACCTCATCCTCCTCATCCACCGCGAGGACTACTACGAGAAGGAGTCCTCCCGCGCCGGCGAGGCGGACCTCATCGTCGCCAAGCACCGCAACGGCGCGACCGCCACCATCCCGGTCGCCTTCGAGGGCCACTACTCGCGCTTCAAGGACATGCCCGGTGGCGGGGGCGGCTTCAGCGGCTGATCCGGCCTGACAGGGCTGTCGATCCGGGGGAGGCTGTGCGACGACAGGGTGAGAGCCGGCGAGAGGCGCCGGACCGAGGGAAGGATCCCGCCATGCCCCGCTACACCGTCTTCATGTACCACCCGGAGGATCGGCGCACCACGGACGAGGCGCAGCTCGCCGCCGAGCTCGCCGAGCACGACACCTACGCCCGGGAGATGGTCGCCGAGGGCGTCATGACCTTCGGCAGCCCGCTCGCGGCGCACACCGCGACCACCTCCATCCGCGCCGGCGGCCTCGTCGACGGCCCCTACCTCGAGGCGAAGGAGACGGTCGTCGGCTTCTACGTGCTCGACGTCCCGGACCTCGACGCGGCGATCGCCGTGGCGCGCCGCAACCCGATCCTCCACCAGGGCGGCGGCGTCGAGGTGCGGCCCATGACCGCATGAGGGGGCCGACGGGCGCGCCCGCCGATCGGGCCGCCGTCGACCGTGCCGTCGCCGCGGCGCACCGCGACCACTGGGCCGCGGTGCTCGCGGCGACGGCCGGCGCCGTGCGGGACCTCGACCTCGCCGAGGACGCCACCGCGGAGGCCTTCGCCCAGGCCCTCGAGCAGTGGGCGCGGGACGGGGTGCCCGAGCGGCCCGGCGCCTGGCTCACCGTCACCGCCCGGCGCCGCGCGCTCGACGCCCGCCGCCGCGAGCAGACCCTCCGGCGCAAGCTCCCGCTGCTGCTCTGGGACACCGGGGGAGGGGCCGACGGCGGCGCGGCCGACGGGGGCACGTCCGACGGCGACCCCCGCGTGATCGACGAGTCCGAGGTCGTGGTCCGCGACGAGCGGCTGCGCCTGCTGTTCCTGTGCGCGCACCCCGCCCTCGCCCCCGAGTCCCGCGTGGCGCTCGTGCTGCGTCTCGTGCTGGGCCTGAGCACCGAGGAGATCGCGGCGGCGTTCCTCGTGCCCGTGCCGACGATGGGCGCCCGCCTCACCCGGGCGAAGCGGCGCATCGCGCTCAGCGGCATCCCCTGCCGCGTCCCCGAGCCGGAGGAGCTTCCCGGCCGCCTCACCGCGGTCCTCGACGCGATCTCCCTCGTGCTCGCCGCCGGTCACACCGCCCCCGCCGGGGAGCGGCACGACCGCCCGGACCTCGTGGGGGAGGCGGTGCGGCTGCTCGAGCTGCTGAAGCGCCTCCTGCCCGGGCAGGGCGAGGTGCACGGCCTCCTCGCCCAGGCGCTGCTCGTGCAGGCCCGCGCCGGGACCCGCACCGACGCGGAGGGGCTGCCGGTCCCGCTCGACGCGCAGGACCGCACGCGCTGGGACCGCTCTGCCGTGGACCGGGCGGACGAGCTCGTCCTCGACGCCCTGCGCGGCGGGCACCGCGGCCCCTACCTGCTGCAGGGCGCGATCGCGGCCGCCCGCTGCGTGCCCGAGCGCGCCGAGGACGTCGACGGGGACGAGGTCGTCGAGCTCTACGACCACCTGCTGCGGCACTGGCCGGGGCCGATGGTGCAGCTGAACCGCACCGTCGCCCGCGCCCGCCGCGGCGACGATCCCACCCTGCTCCTCGCGGAGCTCGACGGGGTCGCGGAGGACCTCGCCGACTACCGTCCCTTCCACGTGGCCCGCGCCGAGCTGCTGCGGGTGGCGGGGCGCGAGGAGGAGTCCGCCGCCGCGACGCAGGAGGCGCTGCGCTGCCCGGGCAACGCCGCGGAGGACGCGCTGCTCAGGCGAGGGGCAGGCCCGAGTCCGCTCCCGTGAGTCGGTCGTGGTGGGCGAGCTCAGAGCCGCAGCTGCAGGTGCACCAGGTCCCACCAGCGGTCGAACTTCCAGCCCGCCTCGACGAGGCGCCCCGCCTCGACGAAGCCGAAGCGCTCGTGGAGCCGGATCGAGGCGGTGTTCCCCGCCTCGACGAGCGCGACCACGGAGTGCATGCCGTGCTCGCGGCACAGGTCCAGCAGCGCCCCGAGCAGGGCCGTGCCCAGCCCGCGGCCCTGGGCCTCGGGCCGCAGGTACACGGAGTTCTCCGCGGTGAAGCGGTAGCCGTTCTTCGGCACGAGCGGACCGTAGGAGGCGTAGCCGAGCACGGCCTCCGGTCCCTCGAGGGCGGGATCGACCGCGACGAGCATCGCCCCGCGCTCGAGGTGCTCGCGGAACCACGCCTCGAGCTGGGCGGGGGTGGGCAGCTCGTCCGTCCACAGCCCGGTCGAGGTGCGGATCGCGTGCTCGCGGATCCCGCCGACGCCCGCGAGGTCCTCCGTGCGCGCGGCGCGGATCAGGGGACGCGGGGCGGCGGTCGTGCCGGGGTCGGTGCTGGTCATGGAGGGGTCCTTCGGGAACGGGGAGAGGAGCAGGCTAGCCCGCGGGCGTCCCCGGGCGCCGCCGCGGTCCACACCCTCCCGCGTGACCGGCATCACGCCTGCTAGGTTCGGTGCCGTCCGAGGACTCCTCACCTCGGACCCGCGCAGAACGAAGGAGTTGTGCCCGCGATGACGTCATCGACGCCCGTGCCTCCCCACGGCCCGGCCCCCGAACCCTCCCCGGAGCGCTACCGGGAGGTGCAGGACTCCGCGGACTTCCGCGAGCTGCGCACCTCCTTCCGCAGCTTCGCCTTCCCCATGACCGCCGCCTTCCTGGTCTGGTACCTCGCCTACGTGCTGCTGTCCACGTACGCGGAGGGGCTCATGGCGATCCCCGTGATCGGCCACGTGAACCTCGGCATCCTGCTCGGCATCAGCCAGTTCGTCATGACCTTCCTCATCACCTGGCTGTACATCCGCCACGCCAACCGGAAGCTCGACCCGCTCGCGGAGCGGCTGCGCGTCGAGATCGAGGGGGAGGACTGACATGGACGTCGGCAACCCCGTCCTCAACATCGCGATCTTCCTCGCCTTCGTCGTGGTCACCCTCGCGGTCGTCATCCGGGTCTCCCGGCAGAACACGAGCGCCGCGGACTTCTATCACGGCGGCCGCAGCTTCTCCGGGCGCCAGAACGGCATCGCCATCGCCGGCGACTACCTCTCCGCCGCGTCCTTCCTCGGGATCGTCGGCTCCGTCGCCCTCTACGGCTACGACGGCCTGCTCTACTCCGTCGGCTTCCTCGTCGCCTGGCTCGTCGCGCTGCTGCTCGTCGCCGAGCCGCTGCGCAACACCGGCAAGTTCACGATGGCCGACGTCCTGTCCTTCCGCATGCGCCAGCGGCCCGTGCGCACCGCCGCCGCGAGCTCGACCCTCGCCGTGACCTTCTTCTACCTGCTCGCGCAGATGGCCGGCGCGGGCGCGCTCGTCTCCCTGCTGCTCGGCATCGACGGCCGGGTGGGGCAGAGCGCCGTGATCGTCGTCGTGGGCATCGTGATGATCGCCTACGTGCTGATCGGAGGGATGAAGGGCACCACCTGGGTGCAGATCATCAAGGCCGTCCTGCTCATCTGCGCGGTGGGCGTGACGACCGTCTGGATCCTCGCGCTGAACGGCTTCAACTTCTCGACCGTGCTCGAGCGGGCCGTCGAGGCCCACCCGGACGGCACGAAGATCCTCGACCCGATGCTCCAGTACGGCGAGACCGGATCGAGCAAGCTCGGCTTCGTCTCCCTCGCGATCGCGCTCGTGTTCGGCGCCGCCGGGCTCCCGCACGTGCTCATGCGCTTCTACACGGTGCCCACCGCGAAGGAGGCGCGCCGCTCGGTGACCTGGGCGATCGCCCTCATCGGCTTCTTCTACCTGTGCACCCTCGTGCTGGGCTTCGCGGCCGCCTCGATGGTGGGCGTGGACGTCATCGGCTCGCTGCCCGGCGGCTCGAACTCGGCGGCCCCCGCCCTCGCCTACGCCCTCGGCGGCTCGGTGCTGCTCGCGATCATCTCCGCGGTCGCCTTCGCGACGATCCTCGCGGTGGTCGCGGGCCTCACGATCACCGCCTCCGCCTCCTTCGCGCACGACATCTACAACGGCGTGCTCAAGCGCGGCGAGGCGGATCCGGCGCGCGAGGTGAAGGTCGCCCGCACGGCGGCCGTCGTCATCGCGGCGATCTCGATCGTGGGCGGCGTGCTCGCCGCGGAGCAGAACGTCGCCTTCCTCGTCTCCCTCGCCTTCGCGGTCGCGGCGAGTGCGAACCTGCCCTCGATCCTGTATTCCCTGTACTGGAAGCGGTTCTCGACCCGCGGCTCGCTGTGGAGCATCTACGGCGGCCTCATCAGCGCGGTCGTGCTGATCCTCTTCTCCCCGGTGGTCTCCGGCGGCGAGAAGGCCATGTTCCCGGGCGTGGACTTCGCCTGGTTCCCGCTGACGAACCCGGCGATCGTCTCGGTCCCGCTCGGCTTCCTCCTCGGCTGGCTCGGCTCGATCACCTCCGGGCCGGGCGACGAGCTGAAGCAGGCGGAGATGGAGGTCCGCTCGCTCACCGGCGCGGGCTCCGAGAAGGCCGCCGTCGACCACTGAGCGGCCCTCCCGCCGTCCGCACGACGACGTCGGCCCCGTCCCCCGAGGGGGCGGGGCCGACGGTCCTCTGCGGTCCGGCTGCGCGGGCCGCCGCGGTGACCGCTCAGGCCTCCGCGGTCGCGGAGGAGCGGGCCGCGAAGCGCCGACGGCGGGAGCCGCCGCCCAGCGCGTCGAGGGCGAAGCGGCCCGGGCCGGCGGCGGCGAGGGCGAGCGCCCCGGCGCCGAGCGCGCCCACGAGCTCCCAGCCGCCCGCGTCGACGAACACGCCGTTCTGCGCATGGACGAGCACGACGGCGCCCACCATGTCGATCGCGAGCAGCACGCCGGCCACGCGCGTGAGCAGGCCCAGGATCAGCAGGGCGCCGCCCACGAGCTCGAGCACGGCGACGACGGGGCCGGTGATCCCCGGCATCGGCGCGCCCATGCCGGCGAAGGCGTCGGTGACCGCGGGGAAGCCCCACTGGACCACCTTCTGGTAGCCGTGGAGCAGGAAGATGACGCCGAGCACGAGGCGGGCGATCAGGAGACCCAGGTGGGAGGTCGTGGAACGGGCGGCGTGCGAAGACATGGTCGTCCTTCCGGAGGGGAGTGCGGAGCGGCCACGATAGATGAAAAGGCAACCAATCCTGGGGAGTCGTCCGCGCGGCGCGGCGCGGATCACAGCGGGGACCGGACGCACCCCCGCGAAGCGGACGCCTCCACCACGGCGTGCCCACGGGGTGTAGAAGGGACGGGTGACCCCCTCCTCCCGTCGCGCCGTCGGCCCCCTGCTGGCCGTGATCGCCGTCGGGCTCCTCGCCCTGAACCTCCGCCCCGGGGCGACCTCCGTGGGCCCTCTCATGTCGGAGATCGTCGCGGACTACGGACAGGGCGCCGTCGCCTCCGGCCTGCTCACGGCCCTGCCCTGCCTCACCTTCGGCATCGTCGGCTCGCTCGCCGTGCCGGTCGCGCGGGTGCTCGGCCTCACCGGCACCGTGCTCGCCTCCTTCGTGCTCGTCGCCCTCGGCCTGCTGCTGCGGCCCACGGTCGACGGCTTCGGCCTGTTCGTGCTGCTCTCCGTGGTCGCCCTGCTGGGCCCCGCCCTCGGCAACGTGCTGCTGCCCGCCTGGATCAAGCAGCACGGCGGTACCCGCGTGGTGGGCCTCATGACCCTCTACTCCGTCGTCCTCGCGAGCGGCGCCACGGCCGCCGCGATGCTCGCCGTGCCCCTCGCGGGCGGTGAGGCCGACGGCTGGCGCCACTCCCTCCCGCTGTGGGGGCTCATCGGGGTCGCGCCCGTGCTCGTCTGGGCCGTCGTGCTCACGCGCACCGGCCACGACTTCCCGCCGCCCCCGCCCGAGGGGCAGGTGCAGGGCCGCATCCTGCGCTCGCCGCGCGCGATCGCGCTCACCGTCATGTTCGGCATGCAGTCGCTCAACGCCTACTGCCAGTTCGGCATGCTCCCGCAGATCCTCACCTCGGAGGGCACCTCGCCCGCGACCGCCGGGGTCGTCGTCGGCGTGCTGAGCGCCTTCGGCATCGTCGGCGGTCTGATCGTCCCGACCCTCGTCTCCCGCTCCCGCCGCCTGCCCTGGATCTGCGCGGGCTACGGCGTGCTCACCGCCGCCGGCTACGTGGGGCTCATGCTCCTCCCGCAGGTGAGCCCCTTCGTCTGGGCGACGGTGCTCGGCATCGCCGGTCTCGCCTTCCCGACCGCGATCGCGCTCATCCCCGCGCGCACCTGCGCCGTCGCCGTGACCGCCCGGCTCTCGGGGATCGCGCAGCCGCTCGGCTACGTCCTCGCGGCCGTCGGCCCGCTGGTCGCCGGCGGCCTGCTCGACGCGACCGGCTCGATCCCCGCGGTGCTCTCCTTCCTCGCCCTGACCGGCGTCGTGCTCGGCGTCGCCGGGTTCGTCGCCGCGCGGCCCGGCACCGTGGACGACGACCTCGCCCTCCGCGCGACCCCGGCCGACGGCGCCTGACGCAGGTCCCTGCCCTCCGGGAGGGTCTCGTGCGAGGATTCCTCCCATGAGCATCGGCACGCTTGGCGCCCTGAGGATCCTCGCCACCCAGTCCCCGACCACGCCCCCGCGATCGGTCGCGAGCCGCGACCGCGTGCGCCGGCGCCGCCACGGACACGTCCCCGTGACCTGGATCGACGAGCAGAAGGCCGCGCGGGGCGTGATCGTGCACCTGCACGGCGGGAGCTACCTGCGCGGCGAGCGCACAGAGCACTGGACCTGGCTCGAGGAGGTCGCCCGGCGGGCCGACGTCGCCGCCGCGATGATCCACTACTCGCTCGCTCCGCGGCACCCCTTCCCTCGGGCGGACGAGGACGTGCTCCACGCCCTCCACGCCCTGGACCGCGCCGCGCTGCTCCCCGCCGGGCGCTGGGTGCTCTCCGGCGACGAGGCCGGCGCCGGCCTCGCCCTCGGCGTGCAGGCCCAGCTCGCCACGCTCGGCGTGACCGAGCCGTCCCTGCTGCTGCTCTCCGTCCCCTGGGCGGACCTCACCGCGGAGCACCGCCTCGACGGCGAGCACCGGCAGGCCGCGCGGATGTACGCCGACGGCGCGGACCGCGAGGACCCGCGGATCAGCCCGCTGCGCGGTGATCTCGAGGGGCTCCCGCCCGTGCACCTCGCCGTGGGCGGGGACGACCTGCTCGCCCCGGACTCCCGCGCGCTCGTCGAGCGGATCGCCGCCGCGGGCGGCGAGGCCGTGCTCCATGAGGAGCCCGGCCACGGCGACGGCTTCCCGATCGTGCGACCGGGCGTCGCCGCGCAGCGCGCCTGGCGTTCCCAGATCGCGGCCGTGCGCGCCGCCGTGGGTGCCCGTCCCGCGACCGCGGACGCGCACTGAGAACGGCCCGACCGCTCGGTAGGATGGGGCCGTGGCCAGCACCTTCCCACCTGATCCGGATGAGATCGACGCCCCGGACGAGGCCTCCGCACCGGAGGCGACCGTCGACCCCCTCGAGATCGGCACCACCGTCCCCTGGGACGGCAGCTCCCCGGCGACGGCCGCGCTCGCCGCGCTCCTCGGCACCGTCGCGCCGGAGGGCACCCTTCGCCTCGTGATCCAGCGCCTCGCGCTGCACGAGCACGGGGAGCGCCGCGGCACCCACCACGTCGCGGACGCGATCACCGACGTCGGCGGCAACCTCGTGGTCATCCCGCTGCGCGAGCGGGTGCTCGCGGAGCCGGACCTCGCCGAGCGCCTCACCGCGGCGATGGACCGCCTGCAGGCCGACGTCGACGCGGAGCTCCACCTGCCCGGCGGCGCAGGGGCCGACTCCCTCGAGGTCGTCCTCGACGCCGACGGCGAACGGCGCGTGGCGCTGGGCCTCGGCATCGAGGTCACGCCGCAGGAGGCCGACGCCTTTCCGCCGCATCCCGCGGTGCACGACGGCGCCCACCACATCGCCTACGACGCGCCCGCTCTCGACGAGCTCCGCGACCGCCTTCGCCCGCCGGAGCCCGGGCTGCTCCCCCGCCTCTGGGCCCGACTGCGCGAGCGCTGAGCCCTCAGGCCGGCGCGGGGGAGCGCAGCGCCCGGCCCGTCGCGGCGGGCAGCGGGAGGTCGAGCGCGGCGGCGAGGGTCGCCCCGAGATCCGCCCAGCTCCCCTCGACGGGCGAGGTGGGCAGGCCCGGCCCCGCGAGCAGCGCCGTCGAGACCGCGGAGGGGTCGGTCACCGCGCGCGGCCCCGCGTAGTACGGATCGTCCCCGTCCACGAGCGGCCGGTTCGTGGGGGACAGGCCCACGACGGTCCCCGGCGCCCCCTCGAGCACCGCGATGACGTCGGTCTGCCCCGTGGCGCCCACCCCGTCGTCGACCTCGCGCAGCGTGAGGTGATGGTGCTCGGCGAGCTCGCCGAGCACGTCGAGGGCCAGGCGGCGCACCGCCTCCCCCTCCTCGCGCCGCACGTGCAGCGCCCCGCGCGGGCCGTCGGGCCAGACCAGGGCGCGGAAGGACGCGAGCCGCGGGCCGTCCGTGCGGATCAGGCCGCGGGCGGCGAGCGCCGTGTTCGGGTGCACGAGCAGCACCGTCGGCACGAGCGGGCGCCCCGGGACCAGGACGGTGCGATCGTCGGGCCCCGCCCCGAAGGCCGCGGCGATCTGGGCGACCGCGTCGAGCAGGTCCGCGAGGGCGCGGCGCACGGCGGGGGAGCCGATCCCGTCCTCCCGGCGCGCGCGGGCGAGGCCCGTGAGCCGCACGGCCGCGAGGCCGACGGGGGAGCGGGTGAGCACCTCCGCCGCGATCTCGGCGACGAGGGCGTCCGGGGGGACCTGCGAGAGCTGCACCCCGGCCTCGCGGCGCGGCGCGAGGTGCTCGGCGACCATGCGCGGCGAGCTCGTGGACTCCGCCATCTCCCAGCGGTTCTGGTAATGGCGCACGTCCTCCACGAGCGGGAGGCAGAGGGACACGCCGGCGCCGGCCGTCGCGGGCCACTGCAGGGCGGCGGTCACGGCGCCCTCGCCCTCGGCGGCGTCGAGCAGGGTGGGGGCCGTGAGCGCGGAGGCGTACCAGGCGGAGACGACTCCCGGGGCGCCCGGGAGGAAGGGCATCTCCGAGGCGACACGGGTGCGGGCGACCGTCGTCCCCGTGAGCACGGAGGCGAGCGCGGGGGCCGGCTCGGAGGGTCCGCCGGGGCGGACGGTCAGCTCCCCGGCCGTGGCCGGCACGCGGGCGGCCTCGCGCAGCGGCGCGGCGTCCTCCGGGGCGAGACCGTCCACCGCGAGGAGAAGGGTGCGTCCTGACCTCATCGCCATCCCTCCCCCGTCCGCCGGCGCCTGTGCGGAGCACGCTAGGGAGCGGGGATTTCCGCGGTGCGAGGACCGGATGAGCAGGGAGGGGCGCGGGGGTGAACACGAGGTGCGGAGCGGGCGGATGCCCTCACCCTGGGCGTCGGGCGACGGGCCTCAGCGCAGCTCGGGCGCCGTGGTGTCGGTGCGGCCGGCGTCCGCGTCGAGGCGGCGGCGCATCAGCGCGGCAGCCTCCCGGTCCCGGCGCACGGCGTCGTCCACGAGCGGGGTCGTGTCGAGCTCGGGCTCGTCGGGCTGCAGCAGCATCCAGACCGCGGAGCCGATCGTGAGCAGGAGGGTCCCCAGCAGCAGGAGCAGCAGGATCATCCAGGAGAAGGCCACGGGGTCCAGGAAGCCTGCGAGGCCGTCGCCGCCCATCGGATCCCCTCCTCCTGCGTCCACACCGGAGCGGCCAGGATAACGCCGGGGCGACGCCGCCGATATGCTGGCCCCCTTATGGCAGATGTGATCGTGG
The DNA here is from genome assembly GCF_039526185.1 of Brachybacterium rhamnosum. Lineage (NCBI taxonomy): Bacteria > Bacillati > Actinomycetota > Actinomycetes > Micrococcales > Dermabacteraceae > Brachybacterium > Brachybacterium rhamnosum. The sequence goes on along the minus strand of NZ_BAAAIS010000002.1, from coordinate 335,480 downwards.
GGCGGTTCGCGCTCATCGACCTGATCGCCACCGGCGGTTCCGGGTCGGTGTGGCGCGCCTGGGACGCCAAGGCGCAGGCGGTGTGCGCGGCGAAGGTGCTGCGCCAGCGCGACTCGGCGGACCTCATGCGCTTCGTGCGCGAGAAGGGCGTCAGCTTCGACCACCCGCACCTGCTCACCCCCTACGGCTGGGGCGCGGAGGACGAGCACGTCGTCATCGCCATGCCGCTCGTGAGCGGCGGGACCCTCGAATCGGTCGTCAAGCGCCGCGGGAAGCTCTCCGAGCCCGCCGTCGTCGTCATCCTCGACCAGCTCCTCGACGGCCTCGCGCACGTGCACCGCGAGGGCTGGATCCACCGCGACGTGAAGCCTGCGAACATCATGTTCGAGGCCCGCGGCGCCGCGAGGCCCCATGCCCGGCTCGCGGACTTCGGCATCGCCGTGCACGAGTCCGACGTCCGCTTCACGCACGTCGGCATGGTCAACGGCACCCCCGGCTACATGGCGCCCGAGCTGTTCTCGATGGCCGAGCCCACCCCCTCCCACGACCTCTACGCGGCGGGGGTGGTCGCGCTCGTCGCGCTCAACGGGCCGCTCAAGCTGCACGACGGCGCCTTCCGCCCGGAGGAGCTCGACCAGCACCTGCGCGGCGTGACCCCCAAGCTCTCCGCCGTGATCCGCGGGCTGCTCGCCGCGCAGCCGGACCAGCGCTACCAGGACGCCGAGGCCGTGCGCCGCGACCTGCCGCGCGTGCCCTCGGGATACCCGCTCACCCTCGCCGACGGCACCCCGCTGCGCTTCGACGACACCCTCGCACCGATGCCGGAGAACGCCCCCGGCGTCGCTCGCCCCGAGCGGCCCGCGCAGTCCGCCGCCGCGCCGTCCCTCGAGGCGATCCGCGCGGGCCGGGTGCAGCAGGGGTACGTGCCGACGACGGCCTCCGCCGCTCCCGCTCCGCAGGGCCGGGCCCAGCACTCCCCGGGGGTGCCGTCGCCGGGGGTCGGCTCCCCGCAGACCGGCCAGCAGTGGGCCGGGACCGGCTACACGGGGACGGGCGCCACCGGCACGGGGACCGGCCAGCGGCCCGCGGACCGCACCGGCACCTACATGGCGATCGGGATCGGCGGCGGCTCCGCCCTCGTGCTCGGCGCGATCGTCGCCGCGGTGCTGCTGTCGGTGTTCTGAACCCTGTCTTCTGAACCCTGTCTTCTGACGCCCCTCACCGCGCGACGGCGGTGACGTCGAGCGCCTGCAGCAGCGCCTCCCGGCGCGGGTCCAGCAGCAGGTCCACCTGCACGTCCACCGGAGCGGTCCCCGGCACGCCGTCCCCGCGGCCCGCGAGGCGCCAGCGCAGGTGGGCGCGGCTCAGAGCCCGCGCCGAACCCGGGGTCAGCGTCTCGAGGTCCGCGGCCGTGAGCCCGGCCGCGGCGAGGGAGGCGTCGAGCCGACGACGGCGCTCGACGAGCGGAACGTCCAGCAGCATCGAGTCCGCGAACCACGCCTCCACGAGGGCCGGGTCGTCGGTGCGCAGCCACTCCAGGGCGCCGGCCGCCGCCTCGAGGGCGCGCGGAGCGGCCTGCGGGGCGCGGCGCGCGAGCAGGGCGGGGCTGTGGCGGCGCAGGATCCGCAGCGCCTCCATCGACAGCGGGGTCGCGGGGGCGTACTTGCTGTTCGCGAGGGCCACCATGCCGACGCCGCTGTCGCGGTGCCACACCATGAACGAGCCGTAGCCGGGGTAGCCGCCCGAATGGGAGATGACCTCGCCGAGGTCCGGGAAGGTCTCGACGACGAGGCCCATGCCGTAGGCGCGCACCCGGTCGAAACCGGGGGAGCGGCCGTCCTCCCCGGCGGGCAGGGCGGCCCACGGCTGGAGCCGGTGGCCCTGCTGCATCTCCCGGCGGGAGGCGATCGAGAGCAGCCCCGCGTGCTCGCCCGCGGCGGGGGCTACTGCGGGGGCGTCGGCCGCGGCGAGGAAGCGCGCCCAGGCGGCGACGTCGTCCACGGTCGAGAACAGGCCGGCCATCGCGCCGTACACGCCGGGGGAGTCGAGCGGCACCTGCTCGAAGCGGGTGGCATCGGTGCGGTCCGCGAGGCGGTGCCCGGTGGCGAGATGGGCGACGTCGACCTCCGCGGCGGACCACCCCGTCGCGTCGAGCCCGAGCGGCCCGAGGAAGCGGCGCCGGATCTCCTCGGCGTAGGGGGTCCCGGTGACCTCGTCGATCACGCGGCCCAGCAGGGCGTACCCGGTGTTGGAGTACTCGAAGCCGGTGCCCGCCGCGTGCACGTGGCCGAGGCCCCCGGCCAGCACCTCTGCGAAGCGCTCCCGGGTCATCGCCTCCTGCCGGTCGCCCCAGGGGTTGTCCGTGACCAGGCCCGCGCTCATCGTGAGCAGGTGGCGCAGGGTGACCTCCGGGTCGTCCGGCTCCTGCTCGAAGGCGCCCGCCGCCTCGGGGACGTGCACAGAGACCGGGTCGTCCAGGCGCAGGCGGCCCTCGTCGCGCAGCGCGAGCACGGTCGCCGCGGTGAAGGACTTCGTCATCGAGGCGATGCGGGAGACCGTCGAGCGGTCCATCGGGGAGGAGCCCGCGGCCGGGCTGCCCGCCTCGAGCGCCCGGTGCCCCGCGGCCCCGTGGGCGAGCACGGCGTCGGTGTGCGCGTGACCCCCGATCACGGCCCAGGTGATCCCCGCAGTGCGGTGCGTCGCGACGGCCTCCTCGAAGAGCGCGGTGATCTCGCGGAGCGCCTCCTCGGGGACGGTGCTTCCTGCGGCGGAGGGGTCGGGCGCGACGTTCGGGGAGGTCATGGCTCCACTGTAGGGGGATCCGGAGTGGTGCCCTCGGGCTCGCCGTCCTCGAGCTCGGCGGCCGCGAAGAAGCTCGCGAGCAGCGCCGCCGGGGGCTCGCCGATCACGGCGGCGAGCGGCGCCGGGTCCAGGCGCCGCGGATCCACGGCGCCCTGCCCCGGAGTGCCCTCGCCCCCGGCGCCCGGGGAGCCCGGCTCCGCCTCCGACGCATCCTCCGGGTCGTCGGCCCCTGCGCCGGAGGGGACGCCGCCCGCCGGAGCCTCGTCCCGCGGCGCCATCAGGTCGCCGAGGGACAGGCCGCGCAGGGTCAGCAGGCCCGTCGGGTCCTCGTCCACGGACTCCACGAGCACGTAGACGAGCGCCGCGACGTGCCGGCACGGGCCCGGCCAGTCGAGGCACGAGCAGTCGTGGGAGAGCTCGGAGGCGCCGCGCGGCAGCAGCGAGACCTCCTCGCGGGCGAGCTCCCGCTCGATCTCCTCGGGGTACGTGCCGCTCGCGAGCCGCGCCGGCAGCTCCGGGTGCGCGCGGGCGATGCGCAGCACCACCGCGCGGTCCGCCCCGACCAGCGGCGCGAGGTCGAGCTGCGCCTCGTGGACCTCGCCGTCGGCGCCGAGCACCGCGCCGCGGGCCCGGCCGGGGGACAGGTCCAGCCACTGCACGCGGCCCGCGCGGGCGTCGGCCCGGCCGCCGCTCGCCCGGCCCGGGCCCAGCAGCAGCTCCGCGGCGGTGCGGAGGGCGACGGCGTGCCAGCCCTTCCCGATCGCGCCGCGCCGTGACCGCAGCGTGATGCTCATCCGTCGCCCTCCCAGGAGTCGGCCGCGTCCAGGCTCAGCAGGTCGCGCAGGGCCGCGTCGTCGAGGGAGGCGATCCAGTCCTCCCCGGGGGCGATCGTGAGATCCGCGAGCTGCTGCTTGTCCGCGAGGACCCCGTCGATCCGCTCCTCGACGGTCCCCGCGGAGACGAGCTTGTGCACCGTGACGTCGCGGCGCTGCCCGATCCGGAAGGCGCGGTCCGTCGCCTGGTTCTCGACCGCCGGGTTCCACCAGCGGTCCAGGTGCACGACGTGGTTCGCGGCCGTGAGGGTGAGCCCCGTGCCGCCCGCGCGCAGGCTCAGCAGCATGAGCCCCGGCTCGTCCGTGCGCTCCTGGAAGCGCGCGACCATCGCGTCCCGGTCCGGCTTGGCGACGCCGCCGTGGAGGAAGGGCACGTCGATCCCGTAGCCCGCGAAGCGCTCCTCCCAGTACGGGGCGAGCAGGTGCCCGAACTGCGTGAACTGCGTGAACAGCAGGACCTTCTCGCCGTCCGCGAAGGCGTTCTCGAGCAGGTCGTCGACGAGCTCGAGCTTCCCCGAGCGGTGCGCGCCGCCGCGCACGAGCGCGGAGCCGTCGCCGAGGTAGTGCGCGGGATGGTTGCAGACCTGCTTGAGGCGGGTGAGCGTCGAGACCACGAGCGCGCGGCGCTGGTTCTCGGCGGCGCCGTCGACCGAGGCCATGAGCTCCTCGACGATCGCCTCGTAGAGCCCGGCCTGCTCGGGGGTCAGGTTCACGACCCGGGTGAGCTCGGTCTTCTCCGGGAGGTCCTCGATGATCGAGCGGTCCGTCTTGACCCGTCGCAGCACGAAGGGCGAGGTGACGAACTTCAGCCGTGCGAGCGCCCCCTCGTCCCCCTCCTCCTCGATCGGGTCGGCGATGCGCTCGGCGAACTGCACGGCGCTGCCCAGCAGGCGCGGGTTCACGACCTCCATGAGCGAGTGCAGGTCCCCGAGCCGGTTCTCGACCGGGGTGCCCGTCATCGCGAGCCGGTGCGGGGCCTGCAGGCTGCGGGCGGCGCGCGTGACCTGCGTGCCCGGGTTCTTCACGTGCTGCGCCTCGTCCAGCACGATCCTGTGCCAGGGCACGGAGCGCAGCAGCTCAAGGTCCCGGGCGAGCAGCGAGTAGGTCGTGAGGACCACGTCGTGCCGCCTCGCGAGCTGCGCGAAGCCGGCGTCGCGCAGCCGCGCGCCCCCGTGGTGGACGTGCACCCGCAACTGCGGGGCGAAGCGCGCGGCCTCCCGCTGCCAGGCGCCGACGACGGACATGGGGCACACGAGCAACGTCGGCCCCGGCGCCGGTGAGTCGTCACCCTGCTCGCGCTCGCGGCACAGCAGGGAGAGCACCTGCATCGTCTTGCCGAGGCCCATGTCGTCGGCGAGGATCCCGCCGAGGCCCAGCCGGTCCAGCGCCCACATCCAGTCCAGGCCGTCCTGCTGGTACGGCCGCAGCGTCGCCTGCAGCGTGGCGGGGGAGGGCAGCGTCTCGGGACCGCGGCCGCCGGGGAGGAGCCGCGCGAGGCCCTCGCCGCCCGTCGAGGTCATCGCGTCGTAGGCGAAGCCCATGTCCGCGGCGTCGGGGGAGAGCAGCAGGGAGAAGATCTCCGCCCAGGTGGTGTCACCCGTGAACTCCGCCGGGGTGAGCCGCGGCTCCGGCTCCGGCTCGGGTGTCCCGGGTCCTCCGGCCTCGCCCTGCCGTCGGGCATCCTGCGCGCGCCGCCATTGCTCACGGCGACGCTCCGCGGCGGCCTGCTCCTCGGGTGTGCGCGGCCGTCGCGGCTGTCCCGTGCGGGCGGCGAAGGCGTCGAGGAAGCGCTCCGCGGCGCGCAGGGTCGTCGTGTCCAGCCGCACCCACTGCCCGCGCAGGTGGACGATCTCCGACTGCGCCTCGCGGATCTCCTCCATCTCCTCCTCGGTGAGCTCCGTGTCCCCGACGGCGACCCGCCAGCGGAAGCTCGCCATCGCCCCGATCCCCACGCCGGAGCCCTTCTTCCGGGCGTCCTCGGGCTCGTCCGCCTGCTCAGCGCGCACGGTCGTGCGCTGGGCGGTCCAGCCGCGGGGGAGGAGCACGGTCACGGCGGCCCGCTCGAGGGCGGCGGCGTCCTCCGCGAGCAGGGTGGAGACCTCGGGGGTCGTGAGGACCCAGTCCAGCCCCGTCGTGTCCACGCGGGCGCCCCGCACCACGGGGGAGCGCTGCATGATCGCGGCGGCCGCCTCCGCGGCGCCCGCGGCGGTGAGGCCGCCGACGGCGCGCAGCGCGTCCACCGGGTGCACGGTGCCGTCCTCCTGGCGCAGGCAGGTCTGCAGCAGCCAGTCGGTGCTGCCGGGCTCCGGCTCGAACAGGCGCACCACGAGCTCGTCTTCCGTCGAGGCGAGCACGACCGCCCGGCCGGAGTCGCGGAACGCCTCGAGGGCGGCGGCGACGGCCCGCTGCGCCGGCAGGTCCCCGCCGAGCTCGCCGTCGGCCGTGAGCGCGGGCAGCACGCCGAGCGGGTCCTGCTCGTCCCCGTCCCTGTCCTCGGCGCCTACGCTCCCGACATGCGCGGCGAAGGCGGCGCGGGCGCGGGCGTCGACGAGCGCGTCGAGCAGCGGGGGCCGGTCCGGGTCCGGTCCCCGCCAGACCAGCCCCGCCAGGCCGTGCCGCTCCGTGCCGAGGATCCGCAGGTCGCGGCGGGCCACGAGCCGGGCGGCCTCGACGTCGAGCACGGTCGCCGCCTGGAGATCGGGCATGGCGGCGACGTCCTCGCCGAGCAGCACCGGGGTGCCCTGCGCGATGAGGGCGCTCACCCTCTCGAGGGCGTCCTCGCCGAACCGCGCCTCGAGCAGGGCGCGCACCGCCTCCACGAGCCCCACGAGCTCGGGGCCGGTGAGCGCGGCGGCCGGCACGCGGCGGTCCGGTGCTCCTGCGCGGCCGCGCAGCCGCACCCGGTGGCGCAGACGATCGGGCAGCACCGCGAGCGCCGCGGCGAGCGGCTCCGGGGCCGTCTCCTGCAGCGCGGTGAGGTCCTCGGCGGCGCGGGCGCGGCCCGGCGCCGTCTGCTCCCGCACCCACAGGGCGGGGCCCAGGTCGTCGTCGACGACGAGGTGCAGGTGACGGGAGGGCATCGCAGCAGTATGGCCGTCGGGTCCGACGGACGGGCTCAGAGGCCGTCGATGATGAGCGCGGTCGCGTCGAGCCAGGCGTCCTTGGTGCGCGGGTGGATCCGCGACCAGTCCAGGTGCGAGCCGTCCACGAACTGCTTCTCGAAGGGCACCTCGACGACCGCGCGGGTGTGCGCGCCGAAGTGCGCGAGCAGGCGCTTGCGCAGGGTCGGGTCGAACTTCCCGGCGGAGCCGTGGGACAGGATCGTCACGGCGTGGTCGACCTGGCCGGCGAGCCCCGTGGCGCGCAGCTCGTCGATCATCCAGGCGGCCGCGTTGAAGGTGTCCTCGCGGACGGTCGAGACGATGACCAGCTGGTCCGCGTTCTCGACGGCGGCGAGCCAGTTCGAGGCGCGCACGTTGTTGCCGGTGTCGATGACCTTGATCCGGTAGAAGCGGGAGAGCGAGTCGTTGAGCTCGCTGAACGCCTCCGCGTCGATCGAGGCCATCGAGCCCGGGTCCTCGTCCGAGGCGAGGATGTCGAAGCGCATGCCGCCCTGGGGGCGCACGTAGGGGTCGAGATCCGCGGCGCTCGCGTGCGGGCCCTGCATCCTCTCGATGTCGTGGAGCAGGTCGACGACGGTGCGGTGGTGGTCCGTGGGCACGCCGCGCCAGCCGAGCGTCCCGCGGGTCTCGTTGTTGTCCCAGGCCAGCACGTTGCCGCCGCGGGTCACGCCGAGCGTCGCCGCGATCATGAGCGAGGAGGTGGTCTTGTGGGCGCCGCCCTTGAGGTTCACCACCGCGATGTTGCGGGGGCCCTCGAGGGGGCGGCGGATGCGCTCGAGGCGCTCGTGCTCGAGGCGCTCCTTGCGACCCGGGCGCGGGGAGATCCGGCCGCCCGTGAGCTTGGTGAGCGTGCCCTGCCATCCCTGCGCGGCCTTGACGTGCACGCCCTTCGCTGTCGAGGACTGGAGGTCCTGCAGCGTGGGTCGCGAGGCGGCGGCGGCCGTGACGGAGGGGAGCGGGCGCGCGGCGGGAGCGGGGGCGGCCGTGGGGGCGGCGGTGGTCGACGCGGCGGGGCGCCCCGGGACGGCCGACGGCGCGGGCGCCGCGGAGCTCGCCGATGCGGCCGACAGAGCCGAGCCCGCCGATGCGGCCGAACGAGCCGACGCCGCGGAGCGCGCCGCGGCGGGGGCCCACGGCGAGGGGGCGTCGGCCGCGGAGGCGGTGGTGTGCTCGCCGTCCTGGTCTCCCGCGGGCGGGAGCGCGGCGGCGCGGCGGCGGTGGGCGCGGCTGGGGCGCACGCTCCCGTCCTCGTCCAGGGCGGGGTGCTCGTCGGTCGCGGGGGAGCCGATCGCGGCGTGCTGACCCGTGGTCTCCGCGGCGGAGGGGGCCTCGAGGGGGGTGTCGGCGGAGGGGCCGTAGAAGGGGCGGTCGTCCGCCTCGCGGCCGGTGATCCGGCCCGAGGGCTCGACCCGCAGGTGGTGGTGCACGTCCGGCTCGACGATGACGACGTCGACGGGGGCGTCGGCCTCCTGGGCGGCGGTGATGAAGACCTGCTTGACCCGGGACCGGATCTCCACCAGATCCTCGCCCTCGAGCTCGACCGTCCCCGCGGGGAGATGCACGGTGGCAGAGGTGTCGGAGGTGATCCGCGCCTGCGCGATCATCGATGGTCCCTTCCCAGGTCCGGACGGCCGGCGCCCGGACGGCGCGACACGCGTACCGCACCACTGTACGGGCGCCCGGCCCCCGCGTGCCCGCCCGGGGCGCCGATGGTGGACGGCGCCACTCCCGCGGCCGTCGGCTAGCGTGACGCCATGCGCGCCCGCCTCCTGACCCGAGCCGCCGCCCCCGAGGACCCGGAGCGTCCGAACGAGGACGTGGCCGGGGTGCTCGGCGCCGCGGCCGTGCTCATCGACGGGGCCGGGATGCCGGCCCGGTTCCGCGCCGGCTGCTCCCACTCGGTGGCCTGGTACGCCCGCACCCTGACCGCCCGCCTCCTGCTCGCCCTTCAGGACGAGGGCGCGGACCTGCAGGGCAGCCTCGCCCGCGCGATCGGCGAGGTCGCCGCGCTGCACGCGGGCACGTGCGATCTGGACCGCGGTGGCCCCTCCGCGACGGTGCTCGCCGTGCGCGTGCGCAAGGGTCTCCTCGAGCACCTCGTCCTCGCGGACTCCTCCGTCCTGCTCGAGCGCGCCGACGGCACGATCGAGCGGATCAGCGACGAGCGGGTCGAGGAGACGGTCCGCGCGCACCGTGACCCGGAGGTGGTCGAGTCGCTGCGCAACGCCCCGGGCGGCTTCTGGGTCGCGCGGCACGAGGTGGAGGCGGCGGGGGAGGCGCTCGTGGGCGCCGTCCCGCTCGCGGACCTGCACCGCGTGCACCTCGTCTCCGACGGGGTCACGCGCGCGGTGGACCTGCTGGGGCTCGTGGACGACGACGGCCTCGCCGCGGCGCTGCGCACCGATCCCGAGGCTCTGCTCGACCGGATCCGGGAGGCGGAGCTCGGGCTCGATCCCGCGCGCCGCCAGTGGAAGATCCACGACGACGCGACGCTCCTGGTGCTCGAGGGCCTCGACGAGGCCTGAGCGCCCACAGCCGGGACGATCGCCCTCTGTGGCGAAGGGCACGCCGCGCCCGCGGGCGTCCCGGGCGGCCGGCCCCGCCGAGGGCTCGGCAGAGCGGGAGGAGTCCAGGCCGGGCGTCGTTTCTGACGACTGCCCACGAGTCCGGGCGGCTGCTCACTTTTTCAACGTTTTCTCAGTTACTGGGTGCTACCTGCGAAAACATGTCGGCGTCATGCGTTGTCACGAGGCGCGGAGGGGCATAGACTCGCTACCGAGCGGACGGCCCGGAGGGGTCTTCGGGGGAGGCCCCGGAGGATCCGGGACGAACTGCTCGAGGGGGCTCCTCCGCGGCGCCCCCGGTGATAGCTTCATAGATGTGCCGCTTCTCAGGACCCCCCTCATGGGGAGCGGCCGGACGGGCTCTGTGCCAGGTTCCCCCACCTTTGGCTGCCCGTCCTGCCTGTTCGCCCGCACCCACCCCTGACGGACGACAGGCCTGATGAGCGGTCCGTGAGCCCCCGCCTCGTGCGGTTGAGCGCTCCGGGCCGCTCATCTCTTTCTTCTCCACCCCGTCGCGCACGCGCGCGAGCCACGACGGCGGCCGCCCCGGGACCCGATCCCGGGGCGGCCGCCGTCGTCCTGCGCTCAGGCGCCGAGGATGCTCACGTCACTGCCGGGATCCAGGCGATAGCCCGCCCCGCGCACCGTCGAGATGAGCTTGCGGTAGCGACCGAGCTTGGTGCGCACACGACGCACGTGCACGTCCACCGTGCGCTCACCGGTCTCCTCGGGCGCACCGGCCCAGACCGTCTCCATGAGCTCCTCGCGGGAGACGGTGCGTCGCGCGTTGCGTGCGAGATGGGCCAGCAGCTCGAACTCCTTGTAGGTGAGGTCGACGTCCGTGCCGTCGATCCGCACGCGGCGGCCGTAGAGGTCCGCGATGAGCGAGTCGTCCGGGGCGGAGGAGGCGCTCGACGGGCTCACGGCCGTGGCCTGCAGGGCGCGGCGGCGTGCGGCCTCCGCGTCCCGGCGGGCCGGGGAGTTGGGCGAGACGACCCCGCCGCGGCGGGGACGCAGCGGGCTGATCGCCGCCTCGCCGGTGCGGCGCGGCGGGAGCGAGCGCACGGCGCCCGTGGCGCGGAACGTGTGCGGGCTGTTCACCGAGACCGACGTGCGGCCCTGGCGGGTCGCGGTCTGGCGCTGGGCGTGGCTGCGGAGCTCGTCGGCGATGAGCGCCGCCTCCACGTCACCGGTGCCGGCGGGGAGGGTGAGGGTCAGGGTGATGGTGACGCCGTCCTCCACGGGGGCGGCGGCCCGCTGCAGCGGACGGCCGGTGACCGGGCGGGCATGCGTGGGGCCGAGGGTGGCGGGGCGATCGAGGGCGATGGTCATGATGCGGATCTCCAGGGTGCGGCGCGGTGCGCGGCGGGTGGTGGATCCGGGATCCCTGCGTGATCCTGCCGGTGGCGGATCGAAGGGGCTGTACTCCCGGGGGCACCTGGAGCCCGCGCCTTCCGGCCGGCTCCTGTCAGCCGACCCCGTGGGTGTCTCGAGCGATCAGAGGCTCGGCTGACGGCGCATCATGCGCATCATCATGCACATCATCATCATCGAGCACATCATGGCGCGGGCAGCCCGGAGGGCGGCCGGCGCGGGGCGCACTACGGTGCGCGTGCTGATCGATGACATGCCAGGAAGCATGCCGGGAAGCCGCCCCGTGAGCAAGGGGCTGTTCACATTCCGGGACCGCGAGAGGGTCAAAAGGGCTCTGAACTGTGAGTTCCCTGGAGCCTGAAGTGTCACGCAGGCCCGGACGCACAGCGCCCGCCGTCCCCGGGGTGGGGACGGCGGGCGTGCAGGGGGAGGTGCGGGGGTCGCGGCAGGGGGTCTGGGACCTCGCTCAGCGCTTCTCGTAGGAGAGGCAGTCCGCGGCGTCGGCGCCGGCGCCCACGCGCACGGACTCCGCCGTGCATTCGAGGTCCTGGTTATGGATGCAGTCCGCCTTCTGGCAGGCGCCCACCTGGGTGACGACCTTGCTGAGGCCGCCCTTGACGTCCAGCGGGATGAAGGTCGCGCAGGAGGTGTCCTGGCCGACGGTCACGGCGAAGGCGCCGCAGGCGTGCTCGTGGTTGTAGGAGCATCCCGAGACGGTGCACTCGGAGACGCGGGGCATGTCGACGGCGGTCATGGGTCCTCCTGGGGGTGGCGGTGCTGCGGATCGCGCCGGGGGCGCTGGCGCCAGTGTGGACCCGTTCCGCCGAGAATTCCAGGAAGGAATGCATTGCCTGCGTCCATTCGGAAACATTCTCCGAATAGAAAACGGTGACCTTTTTGAAAAGATCGATCTTGCGGGAATCCGTGCAGGTTGCCGCAGAGCTCAGCGCCGGCGCAGGACGATCAGCGCATCGGGCAGCGCCGCGGGGGAGCCGTCGGGTGCGGTCACCGGGCGCGAGCGGTCCTCCGCGACCTCGACCTCCCAGTCCTCCTCCGCGGGGGCGAGCAGCTCGAGCTCCTCGGCCGCGCCGAGCATCCGCGGGCCGTGGCCCTCGTGCAGGGCGGCGGACCGCGGCGGCGGCGCCGCATGGGACAGGATCGCCAGGCGTCCGCCCGCGGTGACGGCGCTGCCCGCCCGGCGCAGGATGCCCGTCCGGTCCAGCGCGACGTCGGAGTGCAGGAAGGACGCCGTCACGAGATCCGCGCTCCCCGCCGCCGGCTCCCAGGCGGAGAGGTCCTGCGCCTCGAAGCGGGCGCGACCGGTGATCGCGGCGCCCCGGCGGGCGGCCTCCTCGCGTGCGCGGCCGATCGCCGTGGGGGAGAGGTCCAGGCCCAGGGCGTCCCAGCCGTGCTCGGCGAGCCAGAGGACGTCCCCGCCCTCCCCGCAGCCCAGGTCGATCGAGCGGCCCGGGGTCCACGCGGCGGCGACGTCGGCCAGGGTCGCGTTGACCTTCCCCGACCAGATCGGGGCGGAGCCGTAGCGCTCCTCCCAGTGCTCGAGCGGGGAGCGGTCCGGGTGGGGGGAGGGGTGCGTCATCAGTCGACGACGCCGAAGAGGCGGTCGCCCGCGTCGCCGAGGCCCGGGACGATGTAACCCTTCTCGTTGAGCTTCTCGTCGATCGAGGCGGTGACGATCGTCAGGTCGATCGCCGGATCGATCTGCGCCTCCATCGCGGCGAGGCCCTCGGGCGCGGCGAGCAGGGTCACGCAGGTGATGTCCCGGGCGCCGCGCTCGTGGAGGTAGTCGACGGCCGCGATGAGCGTGTGCCCGGTCGCGAGCATCGGGTCCAGCACGAAGCACTGGCGGCCGGAGAGGTCGTCCGGGAGACGGTTCGCGTAGGTCGTGACCTCGAGGGTCTCGTCGTTGCGGACCATGCCGAGGAAGCCGACCTCCGCGGTGGGCAGCAGGCGGGTGAGGCCGTCGAGCATGCCGAGGCCGGCGCGCAGGATCGGCACCACCATCGGCTTGGGGTTCGCGAGCTTCGTGCCGGTCATCGGGGTCACCGGGGTCTCGAGCTCGACGGGGGCCACGGCGACGTTGCGGGTCGCCTCGTAGGCCAGGAGCGTCACGAGCTCGTCGGCCAGCTGGCGGAACACCGAGGAGTGGGTCTCCTTGTTCCTCAGCACCGTGAGCTTGTGGGCGACGAGGGGATGATCGATCTCGAGGGTGCGCATGGGGGCGAATCTACCGGAGGCTCCCGGACGTCGGGCATCGACCGGATACTCGTTACCATGACCCGCTACCGCTTCTTCACGGCCGTCACCCTCGACGGGTTCCTCGCGGACGAGCACGACAGCCTCGACTGGCTGCTGTCCCAGCCCACCGGGGAGGAGAGCGTCCTGCCCTACGACGCGTTCATCGCCGACGTGGGCGCGATCGTCACCGGGCGCTCCACCTACGACTGGGTGCAGGCGCACGAGGGTGCCGTCGAGGGCGCCTGGGTCTACACCGAGCCCACCTTCCTGTTCACGCATCGTGCTCCCGCGGGGGTCCCGGAGGGGATCACGGTCGTCTCCGGTCCGCCCGCCGAGCACCGCGTCGCGATCGAGGCGGCCGCCGGCGGGAAGGACGTCTGGATCGTCGGCGGCGGGGACCTCGCGGCCGCCTTCGCCCGGGCCGGGATGCTCCACGAGCTGTTCGTCTCGATCGCCCCGGTCACGCTCGGAGCGGGGAAGCCGCTGCTGGGCGGACGGTTCGACCTCGAGCTGCTCGAGACCGGACGCAACGCCGGCTTCCTCGAGGCGCGGTACCGGGTGGTGGAGGCGCGCTCCTGACACGGGGGAGGATGGTCCCATGACCGACGACGAGCTGATGGGCCTCGCCCTGGCCCAGGCGCGCGCCGCCGCGGACCGCGAGCCGGCGGACGTCCCCATCGGCGCCGTTGTCGTCGGCCCCGGCGGCGAGGTGCTCGCCGTGACCGGCAACCGCCGTGAGGCCGACGAGGACCCCACCGCCCACGCCGAGGTGCTCGCCCTGCGCGAGGCCGCCCGTGTGCAGGGCCGCTGGAACCTCACCGGCTGCACGCTCGTCGTCACCCTCGAGCCGTGCACGATGTGCGCCGGGGCGATCGTGCTCTCGCGCGTGGAGCGGGTCGTCGTGGGGGCGATGGACCCCAAGGCCGGCGCCGCGGGCTCCCTCTACGACCTCGTGCGCGAGCCGCGGTTGAACCACCGGGTCGAGCTCACGACCGGCGTGCGCGGGCAGGAGTGCGGGGACCTGCTGCGGGAGTTCTTCCGCGCGCGCCGCCGGCGCTGAGGTCCCGCCCGCGGGACGCCGCCGGGCCGCCCGCCGCCCGTGTCGTACGATCCTGGCCTGTGATCCAGCTCACCGGCGGGCTCGAGGCCCCGCCGCCGAGGACAGGGGACCCGCCGTGGCCGCACCGATCATCCGCGAGATCCGCTCCGACGACCTGGGCCGCCTGGTCGCCCTCTGGGACGCGACCCGCGCCGCGGACGTCAGCGAGCGGGAACCCGTCTACGGCCTCTCCGAGGTCCTCGCCTCCGCGCAGGCCGACGTCGCCGTCGTCGCCCTCGCCGACGAGGACGGCCCGCTGCTCGGCGCCGCCGTCGGCCGCGCCGCCCACGAGCAGGGCTGGATCGTCTACCTCGGCGTCCACCCGGACCACCGGGACGGCGACCTGGGCCGCACCCTCCTGGACGCCCTCGAGCGGCGCCTCGCCCTGAGCGGCATCGCGACCCTGTGCAGCCTCGTCCCCGCCGATGACCCGCTCGCGCGGGACGTGCTCGCGGGCGCCGGCTTCACGCTCGAGCACGAGCTGCGCTACGCCGAGCGCCGCATCCCCGTCCAGGCGCGGGACCTCGCCCTGCTGCGCGAGCTCGGCGGCCGGATCCTGCCCCGCGGCGCCTGGGACGCCGTGGGCGGCATGACCGCGGAGAAGGAGCTGCTCGAGCGCCGGCTCGTCATGCCGCTCTCGCAGCCCGAGGTCGCCGAGCGCTTCGGCGTGGTGCCGCCGCGGGCCGTGGTGCTCTTCGGACCGCCGGGGACCGGCAAGACCACCTTCGCGAAGGCCGTCGCCTCCCGCCTGCAGTGGCCCTTCGTCGAGGTGATCCCCTCGCGGCTCGGCGGGGACCCGGCCGGGCTCGCCTCCGCCCTGCGCGAGACCTTCTCGCGGATCTCCGAGCTCGAGAAGGCCGTCGTCTTCATCGACGAGGTCGAGGAGATCGCCTCCCACCGCAAGGGCGACCCGCCCTCGCCCACGCAGGGCGTGACCAACGAGCTGCTGAAGATCATCCCCGCCGTGCGCGACCAGGACGACCGCCTGCTGATCTGCGCCACGAACTTCATCCGCTCCCTCGACAGCGCCCTGCTGCGCCACGGCCGCTTCGACTTCGTGCTCCCGATCGGCCTGCCCGACGCCGCCGCCCGGCACGCGATCTGGGGCCGCTACGTGCCGCCCGCGGTCGCCGCCGAGGTGGACCTCGAGGCGCTCGTCGCGGCGAGCGAGGGCCTCACCCCTGCGGACATCGAGCACGGCGCCCGCCGTGCCGCCCAGCGCGCCTTCGAGCGGGCCGTCGAGGCGCCGTCCGACGGTGAGCAGGGGTCCGGGCCGTCGACCGCGGACTACCTCGAGGCGCTCTCCGGCCTCCGCCCGACCGTGAGCGCGGAGGTCGTCTCCGACTTCTTCGAGGACATCGAGGCGCTCGGGCGGCTGTAGCGCCGCCGCCCTCAGATCCAGCCGTGGCGGCGAGCGATCGCGGCGGCCTCGTGCCGGTTCGCGGCCTGCAGCTTCGCCTGCGCGCTCGAGAGGTAGTTGCGCACCGTCCCCTCGGCGAGGTGCGCGCGGCGGGCGATCTGGTCGACCGGGGCGCCGTCGGCCGCGTACTCGAGGACGTCGGCCTCGCGGGGGGTGAGCGGGGAGTCGCCCGAGGAGATCGTCTCCGCGGCGAGCTCGGGGTCGATCGCCCGGCGGCCCGCGGCGACGGTCCGCACCGCGGCGGCGAGCTCCCCGGCGGCCGCGGTCTTGGGCAGGAAGCCCAGCACCCCCTCGGCGAGGGCGCGCTTGAGGTAGCCGGGCCGCGCGTGCGAGGTCACGACCAGCACCCGCGTGGCGGGGGAGACCGCCGCGACCCGCCGCGCGAGCTCGAGGCCGTCGCCGTCGGGCATCTGCAGGTCCAGCAGCGCGACCTGCGGCTGAAGGCGCCGCGCGAGCGCCTCGCCCTCGGCGCAGCTCGACGCCTCGCCGACCACGTCGAGGTCCTCCTCGAGCGAGAGCATCGTGGCGAGCGCCGAGCGGATCAGGTGCTCGTCGTCGACCAGGATCACCGTGGTCCTCTCGATCCCTTCCGTCATCGCTCCCTCGCCTCCGTGGTCCCCGTGAACGCGGCGCGGAGGACGAAGCGCTCGCCCTCCCGGCCCGCGGTGATGCGCGCACGCTCGCCGAAGCGCTCCCGCAGGCCCGTGATCCCGCTGCCCTCCATGTGCTCCTCCTGCTCGGCCCGCTCCGGCTGCGGGCGCAGCCCGTCGTTGTCGACCTCGACGCCGTCGCCGCCCAGGCGGATCCGCACCGACCGGGCGTCCGCATGGCGCAGCACGTTCGTGCCGCCCTCGCGCAGCACCCAGGCGGCGGGCTCCGCGAGCGCGGCGGGGACGTCCTCCGCCCCGCCGATCACCGTCACCGACGCCCCGGCCGAGCGGAGCAGCGACACCGTGCCCCGCAGCTCGGCGGCGAGGTCCACCTCGCGGTACCCGCGTACGAGCGCCCGCGTCTCGGCGAGGGAGCCGCGGGCGATCCGGGCCACCTCCCGGCTGTGCTCGGCCGCCCGCGGATCGCCCCGCTCGACCAGCTGGGCGACGAGCTCCCCGGTCACGGCGATCGCGGAGAGGTCCCGGCCGGTGACGTCGTGCAGGTCGCGGGCGAAGCGCAGCCGCTCCTCGGCGACCGCGAGCCGCGACTGAGCGACCCGGGCGAGGTCCAGCTCGCGCACCAGGGCGGCGAGCCACAGGGAGCTGCGGCACGCGCCCACGAGGCTCGTGAGCACGACTGCGAGGATCACCGCGGCGAACAGCGAGAGGCCCAGCGGCACCATGAGCAGGGCCGCCACGGTGATCGCGCCGCCCGCCCAGGTCCACGGGACGCGCAGGGCGAGCGTCGAGACCCCGCCGATTACGCACCCCACCGCGACGTTCACCGTCGTCGCACCGAGGGCGAGCACCACGAGCGAGGCGATGGCGGGGAGCACGGGCAGGACCAGGGTGTGCAGCGGGCCGCGCATCCAGCCCACGCGGGGGAGGGAGCCGGCCGGGCCGGGAGCGGCGGGGCGCCGGGCCCAGGCGGCCGTCACCTGCCACCCGGCCACGCTGCAGAGCACGGTCGAGACCCCCACCAGGGCGACGGTCGTGACGGTCCCCGGGACGCCCTCGCCGGCCGCGCGGAGGAAGAGCGCGGCGAGCGCCGGGATGGAGCCGACGAGGAGCGCGACGGACCAGATGGTGTAGTCGCGGAACACCTCCCACGGCCGGCCGACGCCCGGCGCCTTCCCCTCGATCGTCCGCGTCATGATGGTCATCCTCTCAGGTCAGGCGGTCCGCAGGTGTTCCGGGCCGGATCAGCCGCGCGGCTCCCAGCGCATCTCCCGCCGCACCGCCCACAGGCCTAGCACGAGCCAGGCGACGAGCACGCCGAGGGGCTTCAGCGCCGCGGACCACGGATCCTCCGCGAGCCAGCCGAGCTGGAGCAGGTCGTCCATCGCGGCCGAGGGGATGAGGGAGATCGCCCGCTGCGCGACCTCGGGCAGGCCGTCCGTGGGGATCGCGCCGGCGCCGATCACGAGCAGGGCGATCACGGGCAGGGAGGTCACGCCCGCCGCCTCGACGGTGCGGGTGCGGTTCGCGGTGAGCAGGGCGAACGGGACCATGACGAGCGCGCCCGCGGCGATCCCGGCGATGACGAGCACCGGCCGCTCGGGCAGCGGCAGGTCCATGAGCACGATCGCGAGCACGGTCATGAGCACGGTCATGACGGCGGCGATCGCGAGCGCGGGCACGGCGGCCGCGGCGAGCACGGTCGCGTCCGAGGCCTCGCCGGTGCGCAGGCGCTTCAGCACGAGCTCCTGGCGCCGCGCGACATAGGTGGAGAGCAGGTTGTAGTAGACGATGAACACGAGCGCGATGACGAACTGGGCGCCCAGCAGGGGGATCAGCTGGGCGGGCGCGAGCTGCTGGTCCTTGAGCAGCGCGGCGAACAAGACCGTGATCGCGGGCGGGAACGCGAGGGCGAGGAAGAGCTGGGTGCGGTTGCGCACCAGGAGCGTGAGCTCGGCGCGGGAGAGGCCGACGATGGCAGGCATGGGAGGTCCTTCCGTGGGTGGGGCAGGGGTCAGGAGGCGAGGGCGAGGAACACGGACTCGAGGCTCGCGGCGCGCGCGTCGAGTCCGCGCAGCGGGACCTGCTCCGTACGGGACCAGGTGAGCAGCGTGTGGAGGTCATCGGCGAGGGACTCGGTGGAGACCTCGAGCCGGCCGCCGCGCAGCACGGCCTCCCCGTGCAGTGGCGGCGGGAGCGGGGCGTCCTCGGGGAGGTCGGCGCGGATCCGGGAGGGGTGCCCGGCGACGACCTCGTCCACCGTGCCCTCGCGGACGATCCGGCCCTGGTGCATGATCGCGAGCCGGTCCGCGAGGGACTCCGCCTCGTCGAGGTAGTGGGTGGTGAGCACGATCGTGGTGCCCTGCTCCTTGAGGCCCCGCACGAGCTCCCAGGCGCGGGAGCGGGACTCGGGGTCCAGGCCCGTCGTGGGCTCGTCGAGGAAGAGCAGCTCGGGGTCCCCGGCGATCGCGCAGGCCAGGTCGAGGCGCCGCACCTCGCCGCCGGAGAGGGAGGAGATGCGGGTCCCGGCGCGGTGGGTGAGGTCGACGGCGGCCAGCAGCTCGCCGACGGGGCGCGGGGCCGAGAGCGTCGAGGTCCACATGCGCAGAGCCTCCGCGGCCGTGAGGTCCGCGGGGAAGCCGCCGCTCTGGAGCATGAGGCCCTGGCGGGGGCGCACCGCGCGGCGGTCCGCCACGGGGTCCATGCCGAGGACGCTCACGGTGCCGGCGCTCGCCGGGGCGAGGCCCTCGAGCACCTCGAGGGTCGAGGTCTTCCCGGCGCCGTTGGTGCCGAGCAGGGCGAAGAGCTCGCCGCGGCGGACCTCGAGGTCGATGCCGTCGACGGCGGTGTAGGCGGAGGCGCCGCGGCCGTAGCGGCGGGTGAGCCCCCTGGCGGAGAGGACGGGGTCTGCGGTGCTGTTCGTCATGGGGACCAGCCTGCCGCCGCGGGCGGCGGGGCGGCAGGGCGCCCGGTCATCGGCTCCGGTGCGATCCTCACGCCCCGGTCATGACATTCCTCAGGTCGCGGGGTACAGCGCCCGGAAGTGGTCGCAGCGCCCGGGCACGTAGTCCGGCTCGAAGCGGATGGCCGTCACGTCCCCGCGCGTGCGCGAGGCGACCAGGCGGTCGAGGTAGAACTCCCAGCCGGGGCCGATCATCTCCGCGGCCTCCGCCTCCGCGACCCGCTGGCGCAGCGTCACCGCCGTCCACCCGGGGCCGGCCTCCTCGACCGTGAGCTCGAGGACCCACGGGTCTCCCGCCTCCCCGGTCTCGAGCTCGAGCCGCCGCGGGCCGTCGCACACGTGGACCCTCGCCTCCATCCACGGCCGGCCCTCCTCGGCGTCCATCTGCACCTCGATCCCCGTGGCGGGGTCGCCGCGCCAGGTGCCGAACCAGGTCGCGGTCTGCGCCGGGTCGGTGAGGGCGCTCCAGGCGTCCTCGACGGTGCCGGGGAGCAGGCGACGGATCGCCAGGCGACCGTCCGGATCGAGGGTCGAGGAGGGGCCGGCGGGGGCGTCGCCGAAGCGGGGCAGGTGGTCGCTCATGGGCCGAGGGTAGTCCTGTGAACTTCGTTTCTCCGTATGAACAGGGGTGCCGGAAAGGGGCGCTTGGATGCTTCACTGCCTGACGTGATCACTCTCGACGGACTGCGCAAGGTCTTCCCCGCCCCCGGCGGCGGAGACCCCGTCGTCGCGCTCGACGGCATCGACCTCCACCTGGACGCCGGCCGCATCCACGGCATCGTCGGCCGCTCCGGCGCGGGCAAGTCCACGCTCATCCGCTGCCTGACCGGCCTCGAGAAGCCCACCTCGGGCCGCGTCGAGATCGACGGCACGGACGTGGCCGCCCTCGACGGCGCCGCCCTGCGCGGCGCGCGGCGGAACCTCGGCATGGTGTTCCAGCACGCGAACCTGCTGGACTCCCGCACCGCCGCCCAGAACATCGCCCACCCGCTCGAGATCGCCGGCGTGCCCCGCGCCCAGCGCGAGGCGCGCGTCGCCGAGCTCGTGGAGCTCGTGGGCCTCTCCGGCCGCGAGCACAACCACCCCGCCCAGCTCTCCGGTGGCCAGGTCCAGCGCGTCGGCATCGCCCGCGGCCTCGCCGCGGAGCCCAAGGTGCTGCTGTGCGACGAGCCCACGAGCGCCCTGGACGGCGGCACCACCCGCCAGATCCTGCGGCTGCTCGCGGACCTCCGCGAGCGCCTCGGCATCACGGTCGTCATCATCACGCACGAGATGGCGGTGGTCCGCGAGGTCTGCGACACCGTGACCCTGCTGCAGGACGGCCGCGTCACCCAGACCGGCGACCTCGTCGACGTCGCCGCGGATCCCCACGGCCCGCTCTCCGGCGAGCTGATCCCGCTGCCGCCCGTGCCCACGGGCGTGGTCGGCACGATCCTCACCTGCGACTACGGCGACTCCGGCACGCTCCGCACGAGCGAGGACCTCGTGCGCGCCGCCGAGCGCCACGGCGCCCAGGCGCAGATCGTCGCCGGGACCATCGAGACCATCGGCGGCCGCCAGGTGGGTCGCGTGCAGCTCGCGCTGCGCGGGGCCGACGGCCGCCCCGCGGGGCCCGAGCTCCTCGCCGCCCTCACCGCCGAGCTCACCGAGGCCGGCGTCGTCGCCCGGGAGGTGGCCGCATGATCGAGACCCTGCAGGAGTGGGCGCAGAACCGCGCCTTCACCGAGTGGACCGGCACCGGCAGCCTCTGGTGGTCGATCCTCGTCACGCTCTACATGACGGCCGGCACGATGGTGCTGACCGTGCTGCTCGGGCTGCCGCTCGGCGTCGCGCTCTTCGAGACCGAATCCTCGCCGCGCCCCGCCGTGCGCGCCGCGAACCGGGTCGTGGGCTTCGTCGTGAACGTGCTGCGCTCGTTCCCCTTCTTCATCCTCATCATCGCGCTGATCCCGCTCAGCCAGCTGCTGCTGGGCCGCTCGACCGGCCCCAACGCGGCGATGCTCGCCCTGGTCATCGCCTCCGTGCCCTTCGCGGCGCGGCTGTTCGAGCTGAACCTGCGCGAGATCCCCGCCGGGAAGATCGAGGCGGTGCAGATGATGGGCGCGACCCGCTGGCAGGTGATCCGCCAGGTGCTGATCCCCGAGGCGCTGCCCGGCATCATCGGCTCGATCACCACCACCACGATCGCCGTCATCGGCTACACCGCGATGGCCGGCTCCGTGAACAGCGGCGGCCTCGGCCAGCTCGCCTACAACCGCGGCTACACCGGCTACCAGACCGAGATCATCGTCGCGACGGTGATCCTGCTGGTCCTCATCGTCATCGCCGTGCAGTGGATCGGCTCGCGCCTCGGGCGCGCCGTCGACCACCGCGCCCGCACCGCCTGAGCCCCCTCCCCACCCCTCCTCGGAAGGTCCACCCCTCATGAGCATCCTGAACCGTCGCTCCCTGTTCGCCGTCTCCGGCGTCGGCCTCGCGGCCGCCGGCCTCGCCGCCTGCGGCGGCGGCTCCTCCGACGGTGACTCCCTCGCCTCCGACGGCGGCGTCACCACGATCCGCGTCGCCGCGACCCCCAAGCCGCACCTGGAGATCCTCCAGTTCGTCTCCGACAACCTCGCCGAGGGCGCCGGGCTGAAGCTCGACCTGCAGGAGCAGTCCGACTACAAGGTCCCCAACCGCCTGCTCTCCGACGGCGAGGTGGACGCGAACTACTTCCAGCACAAGCCGTACCTCGACACCGAGATCAAGGAGAACGGCTACGAGATCACGGCCTTCGAGGGCGTGCACATCGAGCCGCTGGGCCTGTACTCCGACGCGCTGAAGAGCATCGACGAGCTGCCCGACGGCGGCGAGATCGCGATCCCGAACGACCCGACCAACCGCGGCCGCGCCCTCGCGCTGCTCGCGGACAACGACGTCATCACCCTCACCGACGGCATCGAGCCCACCGAGGCCACCCCGGACGACGTCGCCGAGAACCCCAAGAACCTCACCTTCTCCGAGGTCGACGCCGCGCTCATCGGCCGCACGCTCGCGGACTACGACGCGGCCGTCGTCAACGGCAACTACGCGATCGAGGCGGACCTCGTCCCCTCCGAGGACGCGCTCGTGCTCGAGGCCGGCGAGGGCAACCCCTACGCCAACTTCCTTGCCGTGCGCACCGAGGACATGGACAACGCGGCCCTGAAGAAGCTCGACGACCTCCTCCACTCGGAGGACGTCAAGACCTTCATCACGGACACCTACAAGGACGGCTCGGTCATCCCGGCGTTCTGATCGGCGCGGACATCGTTCCGACGCGCCACCACGGGGGGCCCGCCTGCAGTTGCAGGCGGGCCCTCCGGACGTCACGGGCCCGCTCAGACCCGCGCGGTCGCCCCGAGCTGGTCGAGCAGCCAGGCGAGCTCGTCCGCCCGCTGCTCCCACTTGCGGTAGCGGCCCGAGCGGCCGCCGTGCCCGGCGACCATCTCGCAGCGGAAGAGGATCGGCCGCTCCGTCTGGTCCGAGGTGACCGTCTCCCGCAGCCGCGCGACCCACTTCGCCGGCTCGACGTAGAACACGCGGGTGTCGTTGAGGGAGGTCGAGGCGAAGATCGCCGGGTACTCGACGGCGCGCACGTTCTCGTAGGGCGTGTACTCCTTCATGTACCGGTAGACCTCCTCGCTCTCGAGCGGGTTGCCCCACTCCTCCCACTCGCCGACCGTGAGCGGCAGGCTCGGGTCGAGGATCGTGGTGAGCGCGTCGACGAAGGGCACGCCGGCGATGATCGCCCGGAAGCGCTCCGGCGCGAGGTTCGCGACGCCGCCCATGAGCAGGCCACCGGCGCTGCGCCCCTCCGCGGAGAGCCGGTCCGGCGCCACGAGGCCCTGGTCCACGAGGTGCGCGGCCGCGGCGACGAAGTCGGAGAAGGAGTTCTTCTTCGCGAGGATCTTGCCCTGCTCGTACCAGTCGCGGCCCATCTCGCCGCCGCCGCGCACGTGGGCGATCGCGACGACGAGCCCGCGGTCCAGGAGGGACAGGCGCGTGGGCACGAAGGACGGGTCGATGCTCACCTCGTAGGAGCCGTAGCCGTAGAGGTAGCCGGGGGCGGTGCCGTCCGCGGGCACGTCCGTGCGGGCCACGAGGGAGATCGGCACGGCGGTGCCGTCCTCGGCGGTCGCCCAGAGCCGCTGCTCGCGGTACAGCTCGGGGTCGTATCCGGGCACGGGGGTGCGGCGCAGCACGGTGCGCTCCCCGGAGGCCACGTCGACCTGGGCGACCGTCGCGGGGGTGAGCAGGCTCGTGAGCTGGTAGCGCAGGGCGGGGGAGTCCCAGGCGGGGTTCGTGTCGAGCTCGACCACGTCGAGCTCCCCGCCGTCATCCACGTCCCAGGCGGCCTCGACGTCGAGGGAGCCGTCGGCCCGGCGGGGGATGACGCGCACCGCGGCGAGGCCTCCCGCGCGCAGCTCGAGGGCGACGCAGCCGGCGAAGGACTCGACACCCAGCAGGCGCTCGCCCTCCCCGGCGCTCAGCAGCGGCGTCCAGGCGGAGGAGTCCGCGGCGTCGAGCGGCGCCTCGGCCAGCGCGAAGCCCTCCACCCCGTCGTTGTGCACGACGAGGAGGCGGTCACCGGCCCATTCGACCGTGTAGTCGACGCCGTCGCGGCGCCCGCCCGCGGGGCGCGGGGCGGCCGTCGGGTCGGCGAGGTCGAGGATCCAGGCCTCCGCGGTCGTCGTCGAGCTCGACTGCAGCACGAGGGCCTTCCCGTCGCGGGAGCGCTCGAACCAGACGGTGAAGCGCTCGTCGGGCTCCTCGAGCACGAGGTCGTCGGCCGACGGGTCGCCGCCGATCCGGTGCCGCCAGATCTGGTGCTGGCGCCAGGCGTCGTCCACGCGGGCGTAGAAGATCCACTGCTGGTCGGCGGAGAACGCGAGGCCGTAGCCGGTGCCGGTGACGGACTCGTCGATCACGGTCCCGGTCGTGAGGTCGTTGACGACGATCGTGAAGCGTTCGTCGCCCGCGAGGTCCACGGCGTGGGCGAGCAGGTCGTGCTCGGGGGAGGGGGCGAGGCCGCCGAGCGAGAAGAACTCGGCGTCCTTCGCGGCGGCCTGGGCGTCGAGCAGCATCTGCTCGCCGGGCAGCAGCTCCCCGGGCTCGATCGCGGGCACGCCGCCCGCGCCGCGGGGCAGCTCCGGCGACTCGGCGACGCGCGTGAAGGCGGGGTAGTCGTCCCCGGCGGTGGTGCGGGTGATGTACCACCAGTCGCCGCGGCGCACGGGGACGGAGAGGTCGGTCTCCTGGGTGTGGCCCACGAACTCCTGCACGAGCTCCTCTCGCAGGCCCGCGAGGTGCGCGGTGCGGGCGTCCGCATAGGCGTTCTCCGCCTCGAGGTGCGCGATGACCTGGGGGTCCTCCTTGTCACGGAGCCATTCGAAGGGATCGGTGACGGTGTCCCCGTGGTGCGTGCGGAGGGTCTCGCGGTGGGCGGGGCGCGGGGCGTCGGGGCCGGCGGCGGCGCCCGGGGCGGTGGAGGTCGAGGTCATGACGGCGAGCCTATCCGCGGCGCGCGGGCGGTGGTGCGCTGTGAGCCCGCTCGCAGGTGGGGAGGACGGATTGAACGGCGGGCGGGCGGGCCGGTAGGGTGATCGGCGGTAGCGTGTCCGAGCGGCCGAAGGTGCATCACTCGAAATGATGTGTACGGTAACCCCGTACCGCGGGTTCAAATCCCGCCGCTACCGCTCGTGACCAGGGACGCCGTCCCGGTCCGCGAAGGCCCCCACCGCACGGTGGGGGCCTTCGTCGTGTCCGGGCACCGCGACGGTCTCGTGAGGCGGACAAGCGCGTCCCGGAGCGTGGTCGTGGTGCCCGTCACCAGAGCGGTCCGGGGGTCTCGCCAGCACGGAACCTCCGGGTGGAGGATTTCCCCATGGCATCGTCCCCCTCCTCCTGCGAGACGGGCACCCCCGCTCCCGCCGTCCCCACCACGACCCTCGAGGTCCCCGTGATCATGCCCGGCGCCCTCACGGAGGACGCCGCCGCGGGCCGCACCCGCCACCCCGTGGTCATCGCCCTCGCGCTCTCCGCCGGGACCGCCGCGCTGGTCAGCGCCGAGTTCATCCCCGCGGGCGTGCTGCCCGGCATGGCCGCGGACCTCTCCGTCACCGAGGGGCGTGCGGGGCTCACCGTCGGCGCGACCGCCCTCGCCGGTGCCCTCACCGCCCCCACGATCGCCTCGATCGTGCCGCGCGCGGACCGTCGCACCGTGCTCCTGGCCCTGCTGGGCCTCGCCGTCCTCTCCAACCTCGTCGTCGCGATCGCGCCGAGCCTCGCCGTGGTGCTCCTCGCCCGCGTGCTGCTGGGCGCCGCGATCGCCGGCTTCTGGTCCTTCGCGCTCCCCGTCGGCGTGCAGGTCACCGGTCGCGGCCCGCTCGTCTCGATGACCGTCGCCCTCGGCACGAGCACCGCGACGATCGTCGGCGTGCCCGTCTCCTCGGTGCTCGGCGACGTGATCGGCTGGCGCGCCGTGTTCGCGCTCGTCGCCGTGGTCACCGCGCTCGCGGGCGTGATCCTCGCGCTGCTGCTGCCGCGGGTCCCGGCCTCGCCCGGCGCGGGCTTCGCCATGATGCGCGCGGCCCTCGCCAACCGCCGCCTCGTCGCCGGCGTCGCGGTCATCATGGTCGCGGCCTTCGCGAACTTCGCCGCCTACCCGTACATCCGTGTCGCGATCGAGGCGGTCGACGCCTCCGCGGTCGCCGTGCTGCTGCTCGCCTGGGGCCTCGGCGGTCTCGCCGGGAACCTGCTGGGCGGCTGGGGCAGCCGCCGCCTGCGCCCCGCGCTCGTCGCGGCGCTCTCCCTGCTCGCCCTCGCCCTCGTGGGCATGGCGCTCACCGAGCACACGGCCGTCCTCGCCCTCGCGGTCGTCGCCTGGGGCGTCAGCTTCAACATGGTCCCCGTGCTCACCCAGCTGTGGGTCGCCACGACGGAGCCCACGCGCGTCGAGTCCGCCGTGGCGCTGCAGGTCACGGCCTTCCAGATCGCGATCATGATCGGCGCGGTCGTGGGCGGCGCGATCGTCGACGCGCGCGGCCCTGACTCGGCCATGCTGCTCGGCGCGGGCTCCGCGCTCGTCGCGGTCGTCGGCTTCGCGGCGATCCGGGTGCGTCCGCGCACTGCCTGACCGCTCGTGAGGGTGGGCTCAGTACTCCTCGTCGAGGTTCTTCTCGAGCAGCGCCGCGAGC
The DNA here is from genome assembly GCF_039526185.1 of Brachybacterium rhamnosum. Classification (NCBI taxonomy): domain Bacteria; kingdom Bacillati; phylum Actinomycetota; class Actinomycetes; order Micrococcales; family Dermabacteraceae; genus Brachybacterium; species Brachybacterium rhamnosum. The sequence goes on along the minus strand of NZ_BAAAIS010000002.1, from coordinate 309,223 downwards.
GCGTCGACGGCCTCGTCGGCGCCCTCGCCCTCGGCCCGCAGCGTGACCTCGTCGCCGTGGTCGGCGCCGATCGTCAGGAGCATGAGGATGCTCCGCGCCGGGACGGCGTCGCCCCCCTGCTTCTGGACGGTGACCTCGACGGACTGCTCCGTCGCGGCCTGGGAGAAGATCGCGGCGGGGCGGGCGTGGAGCCCGCTCGTGCTCGCGATCCTCACGGTGCGCTGTGCCATCGGCAGTGCCTCTCTGTGCTGCGGCGGTCCGGGAAAGGGTACCGCCGTCGCGCCCTGTCCCGGTTCCCCAAGAACCGGCCTTACGATGTGCGAATGGCATCCGATGAGCGCGCCCCGGACCCCCGTCCGGCCCGTACCCGCGCAGCGATCTACGCCGCCGCCCGCGAGCTGAGCGCCGCGGACGGCGAGGTCACCGTCAACGCACTGGCCAAGCGGGCGGGCGTCAGTCGTGCCGCCTTCTACAGCCACTTCGGAGGCCTCGACGACCTCATCGGCGCGATGGTCCACGAGCTGCTCGACGGGATCCGCGTCGAGACGGTCGCCCTGTTCCACCAGGGCCGCAGCGTGCAGGAGATCGTCCAGTACTCCGCCGCGGTGACCTCCGCCTACGTGGTCGAGCACCATGCCTTCCTGCGCGGTGCGATCGACTGGAAGTTCACCCAGCGCCCCTACATGGGGCTCGTGCGGATCTACGCCGAGCTCTTCGAGTACGCCTTCCAGGTGCTCGGCGACGAGGTGCCCTCGCACCTCCCGCAGCGGGAGATGTCCCGCTTCCTCGCGGGCGGCTACATCCACGTCATCGCCGCGTGGCTGCTGGACACCGAGGAGAAGGCCCTCGCCGGGGAGGAGCTCGACCCGCGGGAGCTGCTCACGATCCTGCTGCGCGTCCTCCCGCCCTGGTTCACGGGCGTCGGCCCCGAGGACCCGATCCCCGAGGTCCCCGTGCGCGTCGACGACGAGCCGGGGCCGACGGCGGCGCCGACGGCCTGACCGGCCCGCCCGCGCGCCTCAGCAGTCGCGCACGAGGCGCAGCAGCACCCGCGCGCCGAAGCGGATCGCGTCCACCGGCACCCGCTCGTCGATGCCGTGGAACAGCGGCGCGAAGTCGAGATCCGCGGGGAGCTGCAGCGGCGTGAAGCCGTAGCCGGCGATGCCCAGCTGGGTCAGCGGCTTGTTGTCGGTGCCCGCGCTCAGGCAGTACGGCAGCACCTTCGAGCCCGGGTCCTCCGCCTGCAGGGCCGCCGCCATCGCGTCGTACAGCGCGCCCTCGCGCGGGGCGTCGGTGTCGACGCCGAGGTTGTCGATCACGACCTCGACGTGCTCCCCCGCGAGCTCGCGCAGCAGGTCGAGCACCTCGTCGAGGTGCCCGGGCAGGTAGCGTACGTCGAAGCCCGCCTCCGCCGTCTGCGGGATGACGTTGACCTTGTATCCCGCGTCGAGCTGGGTGATGTTCGCGGAGTCCCGCAGGGTCCCCGTGACGAACTGCCGCGCCCCGCCCAGCAGCGGCAGGAACGCGTCGACGTCCTCCTCGTCCCAGGCGGTGCCGGTGATCTCGGTGACCCCGTCGAACAGGGCCCGCACGCTCGCCACGTACTCGATCGGGAACTCGTGCTCGTCGATCGCGGTGATCGCCCGCGCAAGGCGCACGATCGCGTTCTCGTCGTTGGGCACGGAGCCGTGGCCGGCCCGGCCCGTGGCCCGCAGCCGGCCCCACGCGTAGCCCTTCTCCGCCGTCTGCACGAGATAGGCGCGCACGTCCTCGCCGGTCGCCTGCTCCGGCAGGGTGATCGAGTAGCCGCCCACCTCGCTGATCGCCTCGGTGTACCCCTCGAACAGCTCGGGATGCTCCGCGACCAGCCACTTCGCGCCCCACACGCTGCCGTTCTCCTCGTCCGCGAAGAAGATCAGGCGCAGGTCCCGCGGGGGAGTGGCGCCCGTGCGGGCGATGTGACGGACGAGCGCGAGCATCATCCCGACCATGTCCTTCATGTCCACGGCGCCGCGGCCGTAGAGCATCCCGTCGCGGATCTCCCCGCCGAACGGGTCCACGCTCCAGTCCTCCGCCCGCGCGGGGACCACGTCGAGGTGGCCGTGGATGATGAGCCCGCCCCGCTCGCGGTCCTCACCGGGGAGGGTGACGACCACCGTCGGCCGGCCCGGCGCGGACTCGTACACCTCCGGCTCGAGCCCCACCTCGCGCAGCTGCGCGACCACGTGGTCGGCGGCCTCCGTCTCGCCCTTGCCCCAGGTCTCCGGATCGTTCCCGCCGAAGTTCGAGGTGTCGATGCGGATGAGCTCCTGGGTGAGCCGCACCGCCTCGTCCTGCAGCTGTTCGAGCTCGGCGGCGGTGGGATCGGCGATGGGCATGGAGGGGGCTCCTGGAGGTGCTGGCCGGCGGGTTCGGACGTGCTCCCGCCACGGTAGCGCCCCCCGCACTGCGCGGCCCACAGCCAGGTCACCCGGCGTCACGGGAGCGGGCCGCCCTACGATGGGGGTCCAGGCCGATCCCGGAGGTGACCCGATGTCCCCGCGACGTCTCCCGCTGCCCCGCACGCTCCCGTCACTGCCGCTCGGCGCCGCCGCCCGTGAGCGCTCGCGCCTGCTCGCCGAGGCGCGCGCGATCGACCCCGACCTGCCCCGCTCCGCCGACGCGGCCGCCGTGGTCCGCTCCGCCCGTCGACTCGCCCGCCGCGCCGCGCAGGACGAGTTCGCGCGCGACGGCGTGCGCCACGTGACCCTGCCCCCGGACTTCGGCCGCGCCGAGCTGCGTCGCGCCGACATCCCCGGCGACGCCGAGTTCCAGCTGTTCACGCAGGACGTCATCGGCGCCCTCGACATCGCCCCGAGCACCCTCGAGGCGGACGACGCCCGCGCCCTGCTGCGCTCCGCGACCGCTCGGGACGGCTACGGCCTGGGACCCGAGGCCGCCGCCGATCTGGTCTCCTACCTGCTGGGCCGCGCCTGGGCGCTGCAGCAGGCAGAGCTCGCCGAGCGAGACTCCCGCGGCGAGGCGACCCTGCTGCCCGAGGGCACCCCGCGCAGCGAGGAGGAGTTCGTGGCGAAGGAGGCCGCGACGATCCGCGAGGAGGTGCGCGAGGCGCTCGTGCGGCTCGTGCGCACGCCGCTCGAGCTGCAGATCGCCCGACGTCGCCACGAGGAGATCGAGGCCGGCCGCTGCGACCCCGCCCCCGCGGCGGAGCGCGAGGGGCGCCCGGGTCGGGGCGAGCCGTCGGGGACGTCGCCGTCGGCCGGCACCACCGACGCGGACGGCGGCCGCGGCACCGCCGGCGCGCAGGGCGCGAAGGTGCCCCTCGACGCGGCCTGGCGCTTCGCGAACTCGGAGACCGGCCGCCGGGCCTTCGGCGCCGCGAACGACTTCTACCGCTCCGAGGCGGGTCAGAAGGTGTTCCACGCCGCGAAGGACGGTGCCGGGAAGCTGCGGAAGGCCTACGACCGCCGCGGCGACCGCAGCTGACCCGGGCTCGCCCGGCGCGGGCTCAGGCCCCGGCCTTCTCCACCAGCTGACGCTTGATGCGGGCGAGCATGCCCGCCATGCCGTTCAGCCGCAGCGGGCTCACGACCTCCGCGAGGCCCAGCCCCCGGGTCACGCCCTCCGGGGTGTCGAGCACCTCGCCCACGGTGCGCCCGTCGAGCGCCTCCGCGAGGATCGAGGCGAAGCCGCGGGTCGTCGGCGCCTCCTGCGGGGCGGAGAAGAACAGGTGCGCGATCGCCTCGCGACCGCTGCCCTCCACCTCCGTGACCAGGAAGATCGGCGACTGGCACTCGGGGACCGGCTCGAGCAGCTCGGGGTGCTCCGCGTAGCGCTCGGGCAGCTCCGGCAGCGACTGCGAGAACTCCAGCAGCAGCTGCAGGCGGTCCTTCGGGCCCAGGGCGTGGAAGTCGTCGGCGATCTCCTGGAAGGCCTCCGGCAGGGCGTCCTGGGCGTCGGGCACGGTGTGGTCGATCGGGCTCATCGGGCCGGCGCCTCGCCCGGCTCGGTGCCCACCGCGACGGGCAGGCGCACGCCGTTGCCCCACTCGGTCCACGAGCCGTCGTAGTTGCGGACGTCCTCGAAGCCCAGGAGGTACCGCAGCACGAACCAGGTGTGGGAGGAGCGCTCCCCGATCCGGCAGTACGCGATCGTCGGCTGCGCGGCGTCGTAGCCGAGCTCCTGCAGGTAGATCGCCTCGAGCTCGGCGCGCGGCTTGAAGCGTCCGTCCTCCGCGGCGGCGCGGGCCCACGGCACGGAGCGCGCGGTGGGGATGTGCCCGCCGCGCACGGTGCCCTCCTGCGGGTAGTCCGCCATGTGGGTCCGCTCGCCGGTGTACTCGGCGGGAGAGCGGACGTCGATCAGCTGCCCGCCGAGGAAGCCGAGCACGTCGTCGCGGAAGGCGCGGATCGGCGCGTCCTGGCGCTCGATCACGGGATACCCGCTGCTCGCGGCGCGCGTGGGCTCCGCGGTGGTCAGCTCGCGCCCCTCGGCCTGCCAGGCGGCACGGCCGCCGTCGAGCAGACGCACGTCCTCGTGGCCGAACAGCTCGAACACCCACAGGGCGTAGGCGGCCCACCAGTTCGACTTGTCGCCGTAGAGCACGACGGTGGTCCCGCGCGTGATGCCGTGGCGGTCCATGAGCGCCGCGAAGGCCTCGCCGTCCACGTAGTCGCGGGTGACCGTGTCGTTGAGGTCGAGGTGCCAGTCGATCTTCACGGCGCCGGGGATGTGCCCGGTCTCGTAGAGCAGCACGTCCTCGTCGGACTCGACGACGACGAGCTCGGGGCCGTCGGCCTCGCCGGCGGCGATCCGCTCGGCGAGCCACTCGGTCGTCACGAGCTTCTCGGGATGCGCGAACTCCTGCAGTGCGGGACTCGGGTCGAGGGCGATGGGCATGGGGCCTCCTTCGATGCGGCGCGGCGTGAGGGCCGGGGCGGGCGGCGCGGGGGCGCCGTCCGGGGCCGCTCGCGCGCCGGCGATGCGGACCCCACCAGTCTGTCACCCGGGAGGCGACGATGGTGCCGCGGGGTGCTCGTGTGAACAGCGTGCGTCCCCGGGGCGTCCGGCGGGCGACGCCGCGGGCCGGAACCTGCGAAGTGCCTTCCCGGAGCACTCCTCGCGCCCTACCGTGTCGTCATGGAGAACCTGGACCAGGACCCCGTCATCCCCCGCCTCGACCTCGTCGTCCTCGACTGCCCGGACGCGCTCGAGCTCGGGACCTTCTACGCGAAGCTGCTGACCTGGCGCATCGAGGAGGGCTCCGACCGCGATTGGACGACCCTCACCCCGCCGCGCGGCGGCATCACCCCGGAGAACCTCGAGGGCGAGGCGACCCTGGCCTTCCAGCGGATCGACGACTACGTCGCCCCGACCTGGCCGACGGGCACCCACCCCCAGCAGTTCCACCTCGACTTCTCCGTGAGCGACGTCGAGGAGGCCGAGCCGCGCGTCCTCTCCCTCGGCGCGACGGTCCACGAGCAGCAGCCCTCCGCCTCGGGGTCGTTCAAGGTCTACCTCGACCCGGCCGGGCATCCCTTCTGCCTCGTGCGGCACTCCGTCGTCTGACGCCGAGAGCCCTCCCGGCCCCCGGCGCTACGCTTCGCCGCATCGGTCGCAGCCTGCGCCGGGGGAGGGGAGTCGGCATGGTCGCCACGAGTCCGCACGCCCATCGCTCCCGCCCGGTCCTGGACCTCGTCTTCCTCGTCGGCGTGGTGGGGAAGGGCATCGACGGCCTGCTCGAGCTGATCGGCGGGGTGCTGCTCCTCGTCACGACCCCCGCGCAGCTGCAGCACCTCGCCCGTCTGCTCACCGCCGGTGAGCTGCGCGAGGACCCCGACGACGCGATCGCCCGCGCGCTCCTGCACTCCCTCGCCCACCTCGACACGGGGACCACGACCTTCCTCGCCGCCTACGTGCTCCTCCACGGCGTCGTGAAGGTCGCGATCGTCGCCGCCCTCCTCCTGGGGTCCCGCCGGGTCTACCCCTGGGCGATCGGGGCGCTCGGCGTGTTCCTCGTCTACCAGGTCTATGCCCTCGTGGTGGGGCCGACGTGGGGCATGGCGCTGCTCACCGTGCTGGACCTCGCGATCATCCTGCTGACCTGGCGCGAATGGCGCCACGGGCGCACCCTCCACGAGACCTGGCGCAGCACCCTCGCCGCCTTCCGTCCGCGCCGTGGGACGGACGCGACGTCTTCGCTCCGGGGCGGCAGCGGGTCCTGACCCCGCCCCCGTGCGCTGAGCGTCGCGGCTCCGCGGCTCCGCGGCTCGATCGGCCCCCGATCCCGCCGTTCCTCCCCATAGCCGAGGAGTCGGCCAGGGGAGGAGCGATGAATCGTTCCTCCCCACTCTGTGGTTATCCACAATTTCATGTTCCTGACGAGTGAGCGTTGTTGTCGAACGGGTGTTCTGGGAGAATGGATCCACTGGACGACGCAGGTCAGATCGATGGGTGTGTGTCGACGTGGATAATTGATCTGACGCTTGGGGGAGGGGGAATGATGGTCGAAGAATGGATGCGTGACATGGCGGATCTGCTCGCCGGTGCGCCCTCGTCGGAGCAGCTCTCCGCACTCCCTGATTCCACTCAGATCGACCTCGTCGCCGCGCTCGAGTCCGCACGCGCATCGCTGAGCGCCGTCCAGGCGCGGGCGGAGGTCGCCTTCCGCGACGCGCAGCTGGAGGAGCAGCGCAGGCTCGGCGTGCCCCGCAAGGACCTGGGTCGGGGGATCGCGGATCAGCTCGCCCTCGCCCGCCGGGTCACCCCCAAGCAGGCCTCGGACCAGCTCACCTTCCATCGCGTGCTGGTCGAGAGCCTTCCCCGCACCCTGCGCCTCCTCGAGGGCGGCCGGATCAGCGACTGGGGTGCGAGCCAGGTGGCGCGGAACGTCCTGCTCCTGGACGAGGAGGACCGCGACCGGGTCGACGAGGCCCTCGCCCCGGTCCTCCCGTCCCTGACGGCCGGAGCCGCCGGCCGCCGGGCCCTCGCCCTCGCGCAGTCCCTGGATCCGGAGGCCGCCGTCCGCCGCCGCTCCCTCGCGGTCGCCTCCCGGCGTTTGGGCCTGCGGCCGGCCCCGGACGGCATGAGCCATCTCCACGCCCTCGTCCCCGTCGAGGACGGCGTGGCCATGATCGCCGCGCTCCGCTCCGCGGCGGCGACCGCCCGGGCCACGGGGGAGAGCGGCTCGCTGCCCGCGGGGGCCGTCATGGCGGATCTCCTCGTGGAGCGCGTGACAGGTCGGTCCCCCATGGTCGGGGTGCCAATCGAGATCCAGCTGCTCATGACGGACCGCACGCTGCTCGCCGGCGCGGAGGAGACCGCCACCCTCGACGGCATGCCCCTCCCCGGCGGCGTCGCCCGCGGCCTCGCGCTCGGGGCGACCGCGGCGCTCCGCACCCCGCATCGCACATCGGTGCCACCCGGCACCGGATTGCTTCCGCCCAGCACTGGACCACTGCCACCCGGCGGCGCACCGCCGCCGCGCGGCGTCATCTCGCCGCCTCCGCCTCCGCCACCGCCGTCGCAGGCAACATCGCCGCACCCATCGCAGTCATCGCCGTCGGACCGTCAGGGCACCACCCTGCCGATCGCCCCGCCGGAGGAGGCCTCGCGCTGGATCCGGCGGCTGTACACGGATCCCGCCACCGGGGAGCTGAACGGCATGGACACCCGCCGTCGCTTCTTCACCGGCTCCGTGCGCCGCTTCATCAGCCTGCGCGATCAGCACTGCCGCACGCCCTGGTGCGATGCGCCGATCCGGGACATCGACCACGTGCACCGCGCGGCCGACGGCGGCGCCACCGACCTCAGCAACGGCGTCGGCCACTGCGAGCGCTTCAACCACGTGCGGGAGATGCCCGGCTGGGACTCGCGCCTCGAGCCCGGCCTCGCGGTCGGTGCCACCCTCGCGCCCAGCGCCGCCATCGTGCCCGGTAGTGCCGATGCCGATGCCGGTGACGCCGCCGTGGCGTCGGGGAAGGTCCTGCGCATCACGACCCCCACGGGCCACGAGTACACCTCGCTCGCGCCGTCGCTGCGGGACGCCGCGGTCTAGCGCCGACCCCTCAGGAGCCGAAGCCGGCGAACGCCTCCCGGATCGCCGCGGCATCGGCGCCGGTGGCCAGCAGCACCTGCAGTAGGAGACGCGCCTTCTGCGGGGACAGCAGACCCGCCATGACGATGCCGCGCGCCACCAGATCCGCCCCCGCGCCGGGGTAGGCGTAGTGGGTCTCCGAGGTGCCGCCGCTCGCCACCCGCGTCGCGACGACCACCGGCACCCCGGCCTCGAGCAGGGCCGTGAGCCGCGGGACGGCGCCCGCCGCGACGTGGCCCATGCCGGCGCCCGCGACGACGAGGCCCCGCAGTCCCGCCGCCGACCCGTTGCTCGCCAAGGCATCGAGCAGCGTGAGGTCGTCGCCGAGCCCGCTCGTCATCGTCGCCACCGTCGGCAGCTCCTCCGGCAGGTCGCCGCCCACGAGCGCCGGCCGCATCGGCGCCGGGAACAGGGGGCGCAGCAGCGGCCCGTCGACCAGCGCGAGGGGGCCCGACGGCTCCGAGGCGAAGGCCGAGACCGACCGCGAGGACGCCTTCGTGACCCGGTCCGCGAGATGCAGCGCGCCGTCGAAGGCGACGAGCACGCCGAGCCTCCGGGCGAGCGCCGCCGCCGCCGCATGCACCGCGTCCTGCAGGTTCGCGGGCCCGTCGGCCCCCGCGGCGTTCGCGGGGCGCATCGCGCCGGTGACCACGAGCGGCGCGTCCCGGTCCCAGAACCGGTTCAGCAGGAACGCCGTCTCCTCGAGCGTGTCCGTCCCGTGGGTGAGGACCACGCCGAGGGCGCCCGCGTCCACAGCGGCGCGCGCCCGCTGCAGGACCGTGCGCAGGTGGGAGGGCCGCACCGAGGCGGACGAGACGTTCGCGATCTCCTCGTGCACGAGCTCGATCCCGCCGTCGCCGCCCGCGCCCCGGAGCCCCGCGGCGAGGCGGGCGCCCGCATCGTCGGAGGGCACGGCACCCTGGCCGTCCGCGTCCTGGTGCATGAAGATCGTGCCGCCCAGGGACAGCAGCTGGACGCGGGCGGCCTCGGCGGCCGGGGCGGTGGTCATCGGGGATCCTTCGGGGAGGGGACGGCGGTCGGGGTGCGGCGCAGTCGCACGATCACCTCGGCGTGCTCCGTGTGCGGGAACATGTCGACGTAGCGGGCGGCGACGATCCGCAGCGAGGGCATGGCGGCGAGATCCGCGGCGAGCGTGGCCGGGTTGCAGCTGGAGTAGACGACGTCGGCGACGCCGGAGCCCTCGAGCCAGCCGGCGAGCTCGGGGCCGATCCCGCGCCGCGGCGGGTTGACGATCGCGGCATCCGGCGGACCCTCGGGACCCTCCGCCTCGCGGCGCGCCCAGGCGGTCGCGTCGTCGGCGAGGAAGGTGACCGGGAGACCGTGCGCCGCGGCCGCCTCGCGGGCGCCGTCGATCGCCTCGGGCGTGACCTCGACCCCGGTGATGAGGGCGGCGGGCGCGGCGAGGGCGGTGTGCAGGGCGAAGCCGCCGAGGCCGCAGTAGAGGTCCCAGACGCGGGGCGCGGGGGCGGAGAGCGCCTCGGCGATCCAGGCGGCGCCCTGGCGGTACAGCTGCCCGGCGACCTCCGTGTGGGTCTGCAGGAAGGACCGCGGTCGCGCCCGCAGCACCACGTCCCCGGTGCGCACGCCGATCGAGGCGGCGCCCCACAGCGGCACCTCCTCCTCGCCCTCCACCCGCGTGGTGTGCTCGGGATGGAGGTTCGCGGAGACCGCGACGATCGAGGGGTGCTCCTCCAGCAGCCGCGGCAGGTGCTCGCGGATCCGCCCCAGCGCGGCGTCCGTGCGGAGCACCAGGCGCACCACGTGCTCCTCGTCGGGCGAGGCGGTGACCAGGACGTTCTTGAGCTCGCCGCGACGTCGGGCGACGCTGTAGGGCGGCACCTGCGCGCGGCGCACGAGGGCCTTCACGCCCTCGAGCACGGCCTCGACGCCCGCGGGGTAGAGGGGGCAGTCGCAGAGGTCCGCACCCTCGGCCTGACCGGGCAGGCCCAGCACGGGCTCCTGTGCGGTGCCGGAGACGGCCATCTTGCCGCGCGCCCGGAAGCCGGACTCGGCGCCCAGGACCGGCGGCCCCCACACGTCACCGGGCGCGGCGCCGGCGGCGGGGTCGACGAAGGGGGAGAGCAGCTCCCGGATCCGTGCGCCGGCCTCCTGCACCTGACGGGTGCGCGGGAGGGGCAGCAGGGTGCAGGAGCGGCATTCCCCGGCGTCGAAGTGGTGGCACTGCACCGGGGAAGTCTACGGGCGGTCGCGGAGGGCGATCAGCTCCCGGGAGGGCCCACCACGAGCATCGCGGAGAACACCACGGCGACCAGCACCACGGCGATCACGGCCGACGGGACCGGGCGGCGCACGGCGAGCGAGACGAGCTTCTCCGGCGCGGTGCGCGCGGGCTCCTCCCGCAGACGCCACTGCTCGCCGACCTTCCCTCGGCGCAGCAGCCAGCGCTCCGCGGGGATCGTCGCGAAGGGCACGATCGCGGAGGCGAGGCCCAGCAGCAGCTCGCCGGCCCGCCAGCGCTGGTCGATCGCGACGACGACGGTCGCGACGACGAAGGCGAGGAACACGAAGCCGTGCAGGCCGCCGCCGATCCGCACGCCGAGCTCGGTGACCTGCGGCCCGTACTTGAGGAACATGCCGATCAGCAGGAGGGCCCAGGTCACGGCCTCCGCGAGGGCGAGGGTGCCGTAGAGGCGGGCGGGGGAGAAGGCAGAGCGCATGGGGTCCTCGGGTCGGGGCGGGAGGGCGTCCGGCCGATCCTGCCAGGCACGGCTGGAGGTTCACCGGGACTTCGGGCCCGGGGCCGACGGGCGTCGGGCAGGACCCCGACGATCGGGTGGTGACCTCGCGCATGCCCCGGGGCACACTGGGGGCATGACCTCGATCCCCGGCGAGATGTTCCTGCTCCTGACTCACGAGTCCGGCCGCCAGGAGGCGACGCAGTACCGCCGACAGGCGCTCGTCGCTGCTGTGCTGACCGAGCTGCTGCTGCGCGAGCGGATCGCCCTGACGGAGGGGCGCAGCCCCCGCGTCGAGGTGCTCGACCCGGCCCCCACCGGCGTGGCGGAGCTGGACCAGGTCCTCGCGCACCTGACCACGCTGCGGTCCCCGAGGATGGGCTCGCTGCTCGGGAAGCGTGACTGCGACGTCACGGAGACCATCGGCGACGCGTTCGCGGCCGCCGGCGAGGTGCGGCGCAAGGACGGCTGGTTCCTCACCTCGTGGCCCGCCGGCAGCTCGGTCCTCGAGGCGGAGCTCCGCGCCCGCCTCGGCGCCGTCCTGCAGGGGACCCGGCGGGCGAGCCTGCAGGACGCCGTGCTGCTGGAGATCCTGAAGGCCCTCCGGGTGGGGCAGAGGATCCTGCGCGAGGAGTCCGGCGGCATGTCCCGGCGACAGCTCGACCGGACCGTCGAGGCGCTCGACGCCGACGTGCCGGCCGCCGCCGCCCTGCGCCGCATGATCGACGCCCTCAACGCCGCCATGGCGACTTCCGCGAGCACGACCACGATGGCCGGCGGGTCCTGACCCTCCTCAGCTCCGCCGCGTGGTGCGGGCCGTCGCCGGCGCGGTCCACGGGTCCTCCGGCCAGGGGTGTTTCGGGTAGCGGCCGCGCATCTCCTTGCGCACGTCCTGGTAGGGCCCGTCCCAGAAGGAGCGCAGGTCGTCGGTGACGGCGAGCGGGCGGCGGGCCGGGGAGAGCAGGTGGAAGAGCACCGGCACGCGCCCCTGCACGAGCCGCGGGGTCTCCGCGAGGCCGAACAGCTCCTGCAGCTTCACGGCGACCACGGGGCGGGCACCCGGGTCGTCGGGGTCCGGGTAGTCTATGCGGGCGCTGCTGCCGGAGGGGACCGCGAGCCGCGGCGGCACCAGCTCGTCGAGCGCGGCGGCCTCCGGCCAGGGCAGCAGGGTGCGGAGTGCGGCGGTCACGTCGACCGTGTCGAGGCGGGTCGCGGCGCGGCCCCGTCGGCCGGAGAGCTGCGGCCCGAGCCAGGTGTCGAGCGTGTCCAGCAGGGACGCCTCGTCCATCGCGGGCCACGGATCGCCGAGCTCGCGGTGCACGAGCGCGAGGCGGGCGCGCAGGTCACGTGCGGTCTCCGGGAGACGCAGGGCCCCGAGCCCCTCGGCCCGCACGGCGGCGAGCACAGCGGGGGCGGCATCCTCGGCGGTCGCGGCGACCGGGGTGGAGGACAGCTCGATCGCGCCGAGGCGCCGCCGCTCCCGCACGCGCACCGCGCCGTCCTCGAGGCGGGCGTCCCGGTCGCGCACGAGCAGGCCGGCGCCGATCGTCAGGGCATCGGCCTCGGTGAGCGGTGCGGCCGCGCGGATGACGGCGCCGGTGCCGTCGGCCGCGCGTCCCTCCGCCCGCTGCACCTCCCACACGGCGAGCCACGGGGCGCCGCGCAGGGTCGATTCCGCGGGCAGCGCCGCACGGGTGCCGGAGGCGAGCAGGTAGCTGCGGTGCTCGCCGCGGGGGCCGTCGTCGACCCGGCGGGCGATCCGCTCCGGCCGGCCGAGCGCGAGGACGGCGCCCACGCGCTCCTCCTCGCCGCCCGCGGTGAGCGACGGCAGGGCCGACGGGGGCGCGTCCCGACGCTCGCCGCGCACGAGCCGCTCGAGCCGCTCGACCTCCCGGCGCCATGCGGCCGACGACGTCGCGCGCCCAGCACGCAGGTCCCGCAGCAGGCGCGGGAGGTCCGCGCCGACGGGCCGGTGGTCGCCGGAGAGCGCGGCGACGGCCTCCGCCGCGGGACGCGGGGCGCCGAGGGCGAGGGCGCCGTCCGCGAGGGCGCGCGCCTCGCGCACCCCGACGGGCCAGCGGGAGGCGCGCTCGCCCGCGGGCGTCGCCCGGCCGTCCTCGTCGACGAGGCTCATCGCCCGCAGGGTCTCCTCGGCGGCGCGGATCTCCCGCTCCGGCGGCGGCGTGAGCAGGGCGAGCCCCTCGCCGCGGGGCGTGCCCCAGCAGGCGAGCTGCAGCGCCGCGTCGGTGAGGTCCGCCGCGGTGATCTCCGGGGCGGAGTGCGCGGGCATGCCGGCGAGGTCCGCGGGGGAGAGCACCCGCACCGCGCGGCCGGGGCCGGTGCGGGCGGCGCGGCCCGCGCGCTGCTCGATCGCGGCCCGCGAGGCGCTCACCGTGACCAGGCCCGTCATGTCCCGGCCGCGGTCGCGGCGCACCTCGCGGGACAGGCCCGCGTCGACCACGAGGTGCACGCCCGGCACGGTCAGGGAGCTCTCCGCGATCGCGGTCGAGACCACGATCCGCGGCAGCTCGCCCGGGCGCCGGCCGCCCGTCGCGCGGTCCTGCGCGGTGGCGTCGAGGCGGCCGTGCAGGGGCAGCACCTCGACCCCGTCGCCGACGAGGCCGCGCAGGCGGGAGACCGTCTCGTCGACCTCCCGCGCCCCGGGCACGAAGACGAGCGCGTCGCAGTCCTCCTCCGCCCGGGTGCGGGCGGCGGTGCGGGCGAGGTGGTCGAGGTACTCGCGGGTCACGCCCCGGGCGTCGAGACGCGGGGTGGGCGGCGGCGCGAGGTCCAGGCGCAGCGGGTGCAGGGCGCTCGGCACCTCGACGATCGCGGCGCCGCCCAGCAGATCGGCGACCGCAGCGGCGTCGAGCGTCGCGGACATCGCCCCGACCAGCAGGTCCTCCCGCAGCAGGCGCACCTCGGCGAGCATGCCGAGCAGCAGGTCCGTCTCGAGGGAGCGCTCGTGCACCTCGTCGAGCAGCACCGCGCCCACGCCGGGCAGCTCGGGATCCGCGAGCAGGCGCCGCAGCAGCACACCCGGGGTGAGCATCTCCAGGCGCGTGGACGCCCCGACCTCCCGCTGGCCGCGAACGGTGAAGCCGACGGGGCCGCCCGGGCGGCTGCCGTCGAGCTGGGCGATCCGGCGCGCGGCGGCGCGCACCGCCACCCGCCGCGGCTGCGTGACCAGGGTCGATGCGGCGGCCGACGGGGACCGCTCGGCGAGGAGGTTCGCGATCAGCGGCGGCAGCAGGGTCGTCTTGCCGGTGCCGGGCGGCGCGGTGACGACGAGCGCACCCGTCGCGGCGGCCGCCTCGAGCTCCGCGCGGGCGGCGGCGACGGGCAGGCCCTCGCCGATCCGGTCGAGGTCGAAGCGATGCGGCGCGGTCACCGTGGAAGGCTAGCCGAGCGGTCCGCGCCGGTGCGGGGTCAGTCGATGAGGTCGAACTCGACCTGGTCCGTGTCCCCGCAGACGCTCGTCACCGAGATCGTCCACTGGTCCTCGATCGAGACGGTCTCGCCGATCGCCGCCGGCTCGATCGCGCGGGTGCCGCCGTCGACGGTGGCGCTGAGCACCGCCTTGTCCCCGTCGATGGAGGTGGCCTCGATGCTCAGCGACTCGCCGCCGCGCTCGGGGAGGTCCGGCGTCGACGGCGAGCCCACCTCGGTGAGATAGGCGCCCTCGCCGGTGCAGGCGGCGGGCGGCTCGAAGCCCTCGGGCGCCGGGGTGACCGGATACGGGTCGCTCGATACCTCGACGGTGGCCTGCCCGGTGCCGCCGTCGGAGGGCTCGAGGACGACGGTGCCGCCGCCGCCGTCGGAGGCGCCGCTCACGCCGCCCGCATCGGAGGCGGAGGAAGAGGCGACCGGGTCCTCGACGCCGCTCGTGCAGCCGGCCGCGATCAGGCCCACGGCGAGCACGGACGTGAGGACGCCCAGGCCGGAGCGGTGGAAGGGGCGACGGGCGGCGGTGCGGGTCACGCGGGGAGTCCTCCGGGGTCAGGGGCCGCGGCGGGACACCGCGACGGGCCGACCCTATCCCCGGGTCCCGTCCGTGGCACCATCGGGGGAGCGGCAGGACCTGCCGGAACACGGAGGAACGCCGCGAACACGGCGAGAGTGACGAGGAGGGGAGCGCATGGCCAGGACACCGCGACCGACGCCGGCGGCGCTCGCCGGGAGCACCCCGCCCGCGCAGCGCGTGCGGCCCGTGGACTGGAGCGCCCGGCCCGCCGGTGCCGGCAGTGCGGAGGGAGCCGACGGCGGGGATGTCGCTGCCGCCGCCGATCCGTCGCGCAGTCCGTCGGCCCCGCTGCCCCGCCGCCGCGCCCGCACCGTCGAGCTGCCGCGCCCCGAGCCGGCGCCGCCCGCGGAGGCCGTGCACTCGCTGCGCGCCGACGACCCCCGTCCCCTGCCGAGGCCGCTGCGGATCGACGAGGGGCTCGTGCGCACCGTCGGCGTGGACGGGGTGGACAGCGAGCAGATCGTGCTCGCCGTCGCGGACCCCGAGGACGCCTGGACCGCGGACGCCGGGACGAGCGACCACTTCCGCCGCGGCGGCATCGTGGTGCAGGTGCGGCGCGCGGACAACGCGGTGATCGGCCTGTTCTCGACGCCCTACGCCCTGTCCGTGCGGCCCGAGGAGTACGAGCCCGCGCTCGACCTCGCCGATCTCGCCGCCGGCCGCAGCGCCCGCGGCGGCACCGGCACCCGCCACCCCACCTCCCGCCGCGAGCTGCTCGTGCGCATGCAGGAGGCTGGGTTCGTGGTGACCCCGGGATCCGGCCACGGCCGCGTCACCCATCCCGATCATCCGGGGCTCTTCGTGCCCTTCGCCTCGACCCCGTCGGACCGCCGCTTCACCCGGCACGCGGTCGCGCAGATCCGGCGCGTGTTCGGCATCGACCTGCGCCGCTGAGCACGTCCGACGGCACCACGCGCCGTTCACAGTCCGTGACAGGCGGCGGGCGTCGGCGCCGCAGCTCCTAGCCTGGGACCGCCCGCCCGCGCCCCAGGAGGAACCGCCCGCATGACCCGCTACGACTTCGAGACCCTCGTGGACCGCACCGCCATGGGCTCCTCCAAGTGGGCGGCGATGCACCGCGCGGCCGCCGCGCACGGCACCGACCTCACGGCCCACGACGGGCCGATCGCCCCGTTCTCGGTGGCGGACCTCGACCTGCCCAACGCGCCCGAGATCATCGAGGCCCTGCAGGAGGCGCTCGCCGGCGGGCTCGTGCTCGGCTACACGGTCCCGACGGAGGCCTACCTCGACGCGGTGACCGGCTGGTTCGCGCGGCGCCACGACTGGCACGTGGAGCCGGAGTGGGTGCGCGTGACGCCCGGCGTGATCCCCGCCTTCACCCTCGCGATCCGCGAGTTCACCGCGCCCGGCGACGGCGTCATCGTGAACACGCCCGCCTACTACCCGATGTTCCCTTCGATCGAGTCGAGCGGCCGGCGCGTGGTGCGCAACCCGCTCGTGGAGCGCGAGGGCCGCTTCCGGATCGACCTCGACCTGCTCGAGGAGCAGGCCCGGGACCCGCGCACCACCGCCCTGCTCTTCGCGAGCCCCCACAACCCCACCGGCCGGGTCTGGGAGCGGAAGGAGCTCGAGGCCGTCGCCCGGATCGTCGTCGAGCACGACCTGCTGCTGATCAGCGACGAGATCCACCACGACCTCGTCCAGCCCGGCCACCGGCACACCGTCGTCACCGAGGTGGACCCCGCGCTCGCGGAGCGTACCCTCGTGCTCACCTCGACGAGCAAGTCCTTCAACATCGCCGGCCTCGGCATCGCGAACGCGGTCATCCCGGACCCGGGGATGCGGGACCGCTTCACGCGGGCGCGCGACGACCTCGGCTTCGACAACCCCGACGTGCTCGGCGCGGTCGCCGTCCAGGCCGCGTACACGCGCGCCGAGGGCTGGCTCGACGAGCTCATCGCGCTCGTGGGCCGCAACCAGGCCGTGCTCACGGCGTTCTTCGCCGAGCACGTCCCGAGCGCACGTGTCGCACCGCTCGAGGGCACCTTCCTGAGCTGGGTGGACCTGCGGCCGCTGGGCCTGGACGCCGAGCGCCTCGCGCGTCTCTCCGCGGGGGAGGCCGCCCTGTTCCTCGACGAGGGCACCGTGTTCGGGCCCGAGGGGGCGGGCTTCGAGCGCTTCAACATCGCGACCCCCACGCCCGTGCTCGAGGCCGGTCTCGAGCGGCTCCGGCGGGCGCTCGACGCGGCCCTCGCCTGACGGGCGGGGGAGCGGCGGCTCAGAAGGAGTCGGCGATCGCCTGCAGCCGGGCCCGGTAGGCGACGAGGTCGTAGTCCGCGCCGGGCAGGTTGTCCCCGGCGCCGCGCAGCCCGGCGGCGCCGTCCACCTGCTCCCGGAGGATGTCCGCGTGCCCGGCATGACGGGAGACCTCCACGGCGACGTGCACGAGGACCTGGTGCAGGGTGACCTCGCCGCGCTCGCCCCACCAGGGCACGTGCCCGGCCGCGTCGAGGGGCAGGAGGGCGATGGTCTCGTCGGCGAAGGCGCGCACCCGCGCGTACGTCGCGAGCACCTGCACGGCGCTCTCCTCGGGGCCGACGACCCAGTCCGCCTGCGGATCGGCGTCGACCGCCTCCTCCGGCACGAGCTCCTCGGGTGCCGGGTAGGTGCGGCCGAAGGTCTCGCCGAAGTAGCCGGCCTCGACGTTCGCCATGTGCTTCACGAGGCCCAGCAGCGTGGTGCCGGTGGGGGTGCGGGGCAGGCGCAGCTCCCGCTCGGGGAGGCCCTCGACCTTGCTCACGAGGGCCGTGCTCGCCTCGCGGAGGTAGCGGTGCAGGGTGTCCTTGGCGTCGTCGCGCGGCGGGGTGGGATCCGGTGTCGTCATCGGGCCAGTGTGCGCCGAGAGGGGTGACAGGACGTGTCCGCACAAGAAGGTGCCCCGGCTCGTCCCCACGAGCCGGGGCCATCCCTTTCCCCCGCGTCCCGGAACCGTGGACTCTGCCTCCTCCTCAGTCAGCAGGTCCTCCGTGACGCGATGGGATTACTACACACGGGCTCCCGGAAGGTTCGCTGGAGCACCCCTGCCAAGAACCTGAGAGCGGGTGCCCCCAGCTGGGCAGGCGCTGGCCATCGCGGCATCACCGCAGGTCAGCGGCTTATGCGTGAACGGGGAATCCGGCTGAATGTGACCCAGCACACCGGGCCTGAATCGGGCGGGATCGGCGTGGATCAGGCGTCGGTGGAGGGGGTCCCAGCGCGCGCCGGCGTCGCGGCGTCGTCGTCCGTGCCGAAGCGGCGGTAGATCATCGCGAGCACCGCGCCGGAGAGGTTGTGCCAGATCGAGAACACGGCGCCCGGCAGCGCCGCGGCGGGCGAGAAGTACTGGGCGGCGAGGCCCGCGGCGAGGCCCGAGTTCTGCATGCCCACCTCGATCGAGACGGTGCGGGCGGAGCGCACGGGCTGCTTGAGCACGCGGGCGAAGCCGTAGCCCAGGAGGTAGCCGAGCACGTTGTGGAGGATGACGGCGAGCAGCACGACCGCGCCGGCCTCGAGGACCTTGTCCGCGCTGTTGCCGACCACGGCGAGCACGACCATCGCGATGGCGATCGTGGAGAGCCAGGGCAGCACCGGCAGGATCCGGTCCACGACCTTCGACAGCAGCAGGCGCACCACGAGGCCCAGCACCACGGGCACGAGCACGATCTTCACGATCGACAGCGCCATCTCGCCGCCGTTGACCGGCATGTACTGACCGGCGAGCCACAGGGTCAGCAGCGGCGTGAGGATTGGGGCGAGCAGCGTGGAGATCGAGGTCATCGTGACCGAGAGCGCCGTGTCCGCCTTGGAGAGGTAGCTGATGACGTTCGAGGAGGTGCCGCCGGGGGCGCAGCCCACGAGGATCACGCCCGCGGCGAGCTCCGGCGGGAGCTGCAGCAGCACGGTCACGCCGAGGCCCAGCAGCGGCATGATCACGTACTGGGCGACGACGCCGATGAGCACGGGCAGCGGGCGGCGCACCACGAGGGCGAAGTCGGGGATCGTCAGCGTGAGCCCCATGCCGAACATGATGATGCCGAGCAGCAGGTTCACGTAGGGGACCAGCTGCTTCGTGGTGTCCGGCAGCAGGAAGCCGGCCGCGGCGGCCGCGAGGACGAGCAGCGGGAACACCGTCACGGCGATGCGCGCGGAGCGGTCCTCCTTCGCGCGGTCGGCGGCGGCGCCGGCGGGGGAGGAGCCGGAGGGGGTCGAGGAGGGGGAGGGGGAGTTCTCGGTCACCCGCTCACGATAGGGCGCCCGCCCAGGATCCGAGACGAGATCTCGGATCCTGGGCGGGTGTCCGGCGCGGTGCGCCGCGGCGGGCGGCGCCTCAGCCGCGGTGGCGGCGCACGCTGCGCGCGAGGCGTGCGGGGACGGCCGGCTTGCGGCCCGCCCACTCCACCGGTGAGAGCGCCGGGGCCGACGCGGGCGCCGCGGCGGCCGGTGCGCCGTCGGCGGCAGGGCCGACGGGGGCGCCGTCGGCGATGTCCTCGGGGTCGACGGGGTCGACAGCGGGGTGGACGCCGACGGTCGGGGCGGGAGCGGTGTGCACGGTGGAGAAGGCCATGGCACGACGGTGCGACCCCGATCTGTCGATCCGCTGTGCGGGGCACGGGCCGGGCGTGGGCACGGCGACCTCCGGCTGCGGGCGTGGTGAGCGCGATCACCGCGCCACCTGCGCCGATGGGCTCTCATCAGCACCATGGGCGCCGCACAGCAGATGCATAGGGTCCGCGCCGACGCTCGTGGACATGACGACCACACCTCCGTCCGTCGAGCCCTCGTCGGCCCCGACGACCCCGACCTCGACCGACGCCGCACCTCCCGCGCCGCCGGGCCGCGCGCACCGCGCCGGGCTCCGCGACCGCCTGCGCCCCACCGACCCCTGGTGCGCGGTCGCGGCCTTCGCCGCGCTGCTCCTGGGCACCGCCGTCCTGTACTTCTGGAACCTCACCGTCAACGGCTACGCCAACGAGTTCTACGCCGCCGCCGCGCAGGCCGGCTCCGAGAGCTGGACGGCCTTCTTCTACGGCTCCCTCGACGCGGGCAACGCGATCACGGTGGACAAGCCCCCGGCCTCCCTGTGGTTCATGGCGATCTCCGTGCGGATCCTGGGGCTGAGCTCCTTCGCGATCCTGCTCCCGCAGGTGCTCATGGGCATCGCGACGGTCGCCGTCGTCGCCCCCACCGTGCGCCGCCACTCCGGGATCGGCGCCGGCCTGCTCGCCGGGCTCGCCATGGCGCTCACCCCGATCGCGGTGCTCATGTTCCGCTTCGACAACCCCGACGCGCTGCTCGTGCTGCTCATGACCCTCGCGGCCGCGGCGACCCTGCGGGCGATCGAGAAGGGCTCGATCCGCTGGATGGCGGTCGTGGGCGCGCTCATCGGGTTCGCCTTCCTCACCAAGACCCTGCAGGCCTTCCTCGTGGTGCCGTTCTTCGGCCTCGCCTGGACGCTCTTCGCGGCGACGACCCTGCGCCGCCGCATCCTCGGCCTGCTCGCGGCCGTCGCCGCGCTCGTGGTCGGCGGCGGCTGGTGGGTCGCGATCGTCGAGCTCGTCCCCGAGAGCTGGCGGCCCTACGTGGGCGGCAGCCAGACGAACTCCTTCCTCGAGCTGACCTTCGGCTACAACGGGTTCGGCCGCCTCACCGGCGACGAGACGGGCTCCGTGGGCGGCGGCGGTGGCGGCAACAGCGGCGGCGGCTGGGGGAGCACGGGCCTGCTGCGCATGTTCGGCGACTCCAGCGGCGGTCAGATCTCCTGGCTGCTGCCCGCCGCGCTGCTGCTGCTCGTCGCCGCCGTCGCGCTGCGCTTCCGCGCCCCGCGCACCGACCTGCGCCGCGCCGCGCTCATGGTGTGGGGCGGCTGGCTGATCGTCACGATGCTCGTGTTCAGCTTCATGGCCGGCATCTTCCACGACTACTACACGGTGGCCCTCGCCCCCGCGATCGCCGCCCTCGTGGGCATCGGCGCCGGGGAGCTGTGGGAGCGCCGCGGCCGCTGGTGGGTGCGCGCGATCCTCGCGCTCGTCATGCTCGTGACCGCCGCCTGGGGCTGCGTGCTCCTCGAGCGGACCGGCGCCTACCCGGTCGCGCTGCCGATCGTCGTCGGCGTCACGGGCGTGCTCGCCGCGATCGGCATCGTGCTCGCCCCGCGGCTGCGGCGCAGCATGCTCATCGGCGTCGCGGCGCTCGCCCTCGTCTCCGCCTTCGCGGGGCAGGCGGCCTTCGCCGCGAACACGGTGAGCACCGCGAAGACCGGCTCGATCGTCACCGCCGGCCCCGCCTCCCAGGGCGGCATGGGCGGCGGTCCCGGGGGCGGCATGCCCGGTGGCGGCGGTCAGGGCGGGGGCCCCGGCGGCGGCATGGGCGGAGGCCAGGGCGGCGGCCAGCCGCCCAGCCAGACGGGCCAGGGGCAGGGCCAGATGCCCGCCGCGCCCGGCGGCCAGACCGGCCAGACGCAGGGCCAGGGCCAGACCGGCCAGTCCCAGGGACAGACCGGCCAGATGCCCTCCGCTCCCGGCGGGCAGTCCGGCACGGGCGAGACGGCCACGGGCGGCGCCGGCGGAGGCGGCGGCATGAGCGGCCTGCTCGACGGCGAGACCCCCTCCCAGGAGGTCGTCTACGCGCTGCTCGAGGACGCGGACCAGTACACCTGGGTCGCCGCGACCATCGGCTCGCAGAACGCCGCGGCGCTGCAGCTCGCCACCGAGCGGCCCGTCATGGCGATCGGCGGCTTCAACGGCAGCGACCCGAGCCCCACCCTCGCCGAGTTCCAGCAGGACGTGGCCGACGGCGAGATCCACTACCTCGCCACCAGCAGCGGCTTCGGCGGCCAGCAGAACGGCGGCGCGGACACCGGCTCCGAGATCCAGGAGTGGGCCGCGGAGAACTACGAGACCGTCACCATCGGCGACACGCAGTTCTACGACCTCACCCAGCCGCTCTCCGGGGCCGACGCCACCGGGACGGCCTCGTGAGCGCGGGCGCCGTGACCGACCCCCGGCCGCAGGTGGTCGCCGAGCCGCCCGTCGGCACGACCGTCCTGGACGTCGTCGTGCCGGTGCTGAACGAGGCCCACACCGTCGGCGCCTGCGTGCAGCGGCTCCTGGGGCACCTCGAGGCGACGTTCCCGTACCCCTACCGGGTGACGATCGCGGACAACGGCTCCGACGACGGCACCGCGGAGATCGCCCGCGAGCTCGCCGCCGCCCACCCCGAGGTCGCCGTCGTCGAGCTCACCGAGCGGGGCCGGGGGCGGGCGCTGCGCCGCACCTGGTCCGACTCCGACGCGCTCGTGCTCGCCTACATGGACGTGGACCTCTCCACGGACCTCGACGCGCTGTGGCCGCTCGTCGCGCCGCTGATCTCCGGGCACAGCGACCTCGCGATCGGCACGCGCCTGCACCGCTCCTCCCGGGTGGTGCGCGGCACGAAGCGCGAGTTCGTCTCCCGCTGCTACAACGCCCTGCTCTCCGTGCTGCTGGGCGCCGGGTTCACCGACGCCCAGTGCGGTTTCAAGGCGATCCGGGCGGACGTCGCCGCCGAGCTGCTGCCCCTCGTCGAGGACGACGCCTGGTTCTTCGACACAGAGCTGCTCGTGCTCGCCGAGCGCTGCGGGCTGCGCATCCACGAGGTGCCGGTGGACTGGTACGACGACCCCGACTCCCGGGTCGACGTCGTCGGCACGGCCCGCGACGACCTGCGCGGGGTGGCCCGCGTGCGCCGCTCCCTCGCCTCCGGCCGCCTCCCCGTGGAGGACATCCGTGCCCGCATGGGGCGCACGCGGCCCTCGCACCAGACCGGCGGGCAGGTGATCCGCTTCGCGCTCGTCGGCGGTCTCACGACGGTCCTGCACCTGGGCGGCTTCGCGCTGCTCCACGCGCTGGGGCTGCTGGGCTCCCAGGGCGCGAACCTCACGGCCCTCGTGATCGCGACCGTCGTGAACACCGCGCTGAACCGGCGCTGGACCTTCGGGGTCCGCTCGAAGGAGGGGGCGCTGCTGCACCAGCTGCAGGGATTCGCGATCCTGGTGCTGACCTGGGCGCTCACCGCCGGATCGCTCGCCGTGCTGGGCGGGGTGTGGCCCGCCGCGCCGACCGGCGTGCAGACCGTCGCGCTCTTCGCCGCGACCGTGATCGCCACCGTCACGAAGTTCGTCGTCATGCGGCGCTGGCGGGACTGAGCCGCTGAGCGGTCAGGGTCCCGCGGGACGGGGCCGGGCGGCTCAGACCCGCGGGGTGCGGGCGGGGACGGGCCACTCGTGCACGGGGTCCCCGGAGTCGACGCCCGCGCGGTAGCGGCGGGTCATCTCCGCGAGCGCCGCAGGGCGGTCCATGCCGCGCAGCTCGAGCGAGGTGACCGTGTCGATCTGCCAGCGGGCGCCGTTGCGGCCGGAGCGGGCGCGCGCGGTGAGGATCGACTCGTAGCGGTCCACCACCGCCGAATCCGCGCCGAGCTCCCGCAGGCCGGCCATGGCCTGCGGGATCAGCTGTTCGAGCAGCAGATCGGCGACGCGCACGCGGCCCGTGACCCGCGGCCAGCGGATCCGCGCCTCGAGGCCCCAGCGGGCGCACTGCTGGAAGGCGTCGTCCGCCTGCTCGAAGCTCATGCGGGACCACAGCGGTCGCCGCTCGAAGACGAGCGCGTGGACGATCCCGTAGAAGAACGCGGCGTTCGCGGCCATGTCCGCGGCCGTCGGCCCCGCCGGCAGGAGACGGTTCTCCAGCCGCAGGTGGGGGACGTCCGTGCCGGGATCGTAGATCGGCCGGTTCCAGCGCCAGACGGTGCCGTTGTGGAGCATGAGCTCGTGCAGGCGCGGCGAGGCGCCCTCGGTGAGCAGCGGCTCCTCCGCCATCTGCCGCGACTCGGGGATGAGCGCCGGGAACAGGCGCACGTTCTCCTCGAAGAGGTCGAACATCGAGGTGATCCAGCGCTCGCCGAACCAGACGCGCGGCCGCACGCCCTGGGCCGCGTACTCGGGCGGCCGGGTGTCGAGGGCCTGCACGAAGGCGGGGATGCGGGTCTCGTGCCACAGCCGCTTGCCCAGCAGGAACGGGGAGTTCGCGGCGAGGGCGACCTGCGGCCCGGCGATCGCCTGCGCCGCGTTCCAGGCGGCCGCGAACTGCTCGGGCGGGACCTGCAGGTGCAGCTGCAGCGAGGTGCACGCGGACTCCGGGGCGATCGAGTCGAAGGTCGCGTCCAGGCCCTTGCCCTCGCCGTTGATGCGCAGCGCGATCTCCTCTCCGCGCGCCTCGAGCACGCTCGCCTCGAGCGCCGCGTAGCGGTGGCCGGGTGCGCGCCACTCCTCGCCCTCGTAGAGCTCGGCGGAGATCGTGGGGAGGTGGCCGACGGGCACCACGCGCGCCCCGTGCTCCTGCGCCGCGGAGTCCGCGCGCTGCATGCGCTCGCCGAGCGACCGCTCGAGATCCGCGAGGCCGCGGCCGTGCGGGGCGGAGACGGGGAGGTTCGCCTCGACGTTGTAGCGGCCGATCTCGTGCGTGAAGTCGCCGTCGTCGGCGTCGGCCCCGGCGCGCTCGGCGAGGGTCGCGAGGACGTCGTCCGCGGTGAGCGAGGGCGCCATGGTCTCGGCGTCGGCGAGGTTCAGCTCGAGCTCGACCCCGATCGTGCCCTCGTCGACGAACTCGGCGGTGTCGAGGAAGGTCTCGAAGAGGTCGAGGTTCCTCCGCAGCTCGTGGCGGTAGTGCGTGCGCTGGCCGCGCGTGTACTCGGTCGAGCCGATCTCGCGTCCCATGGTGACCTCCCGGCGGTGCGTGGATGCGCTGGCCAATCCTGGCACGCCGGGCGGGCCGATCGCGCCCCGCGCCCGCGGGCCGTCACCGGTGCTGGGCGGCCATCCACCCCCAGAGGCTCTCGCCCTCGGCGCGCGGGTCGTTGCGGGCGGCGTAGATCCAGGACCAGTGCCCGGGGTAGGAGACGCCGTCGTAGGTGACGTCGTCGTACAGGCTCAGCAGGGAGTCCTCGATGAGCTCGTGCGCGTGGACGGTGTTCGCCTGCGGGTCGACGGTGGTGTCGTCCGCGGCGGCGATCAGCCAGGTGGGGGTGCGGATGGCGGCGAGCTCGGCGTCGCTGACCAGAGGGTCGGTCGAGCCGTAGAAGGTGTCGACGACGCCGCAGATCGGGACGGCGGAGGCGAACTCGCCGCCGTTCTCGACCACCATCTTGAGTGTCATGTAGCCGCCGTTGGAGCATCCCATGACGTGGATGCGGTCCGGGTCCACCCGGCGGGTGCGCTGCACCTCGGCGATGACCTCGGAGACCAGCGGCGCGAAGGCGGGGCCGTCGAGCATCCAGGCGGAGGTGCACTGCGGGGCGACGACGTGCGCGCCGCCCAGGATCTCCTGCGCCTCGGCGGTCGCGGGGCCCAGGGCGCCGCGGTTCGCGCGCAGGTGGACCTCGTTGTCGTAGCGCACCGCACCGCCCTCGCCGATGCCGCCCTCGCCGCCGCCGTGGAGCCAGATGACCAGCGGGAGCGCGCGGGACCGCCCGCGGGTCGCGGGGGAGAAGAGGCGGTAGTTCATACCCGAGTCGGTGACGTGGGAGGTGAAGGCGTCCACCTCGGGGGAGACGAGGTCGCCCTGGGTGAGCTCGCCGAGCCAGGCGGAGCCGGCGCCCTTGCCGTTCGCCGGCAGCGGGGAGTGCTGCAGGACGGTGTACTCGAGGTCGAGCTGGACGTTGCGGCCCTCGTCGGCCAGGTAGTCGAGCGTGGACGCGCCCTCGACCCCGTAGCCGTGCTCGAGGGTGATCGTCACTGTGCCCGCGCGGTCCACGGTGACGGCGGTGACCGTGCGCTCGGTGTCCACGACGACCGCACCGGAGACGGGGTTCGTGCCGCGCACGGAGACGGAGAAGGTCGAGGGGAGCGCGTCGCCGGCGAGCAGCCGGCCGCGGCGGGTGGCGTCGATGACCAGGGAGGTGACCTGCTCACCGCTGTCGAGGACCTCGCAGTGCAGGTCGAAGGTCGTGGAGCGCCCGGTGGGGCCGGTCGCCCGCGCGACGGGGGCGCCGGCGGTCGCGACGAGGCCCAGCGGCGCGGCGACGGCCGCGGCGGCGAGCACCGAGCGGCGCGCGGGGCGGCGCGAACCCGTGGGGTGGGCGGAACGAGCGGGACGAGCGGGGTCGACGGCCATGCGAACTCCTGTGTCCGGGGGTGACCGGGGAATGGTGAAACGTGTCACCTGAGGGGAGAACCTAGACCTCGGAGGGGTGGAGGGCAAGTGCCGGGGGTCCGCTGTGGACGGGTCAGTTGTGGTCGGGGTCGCGGCGCGCGGTCAGCAGCCACAGGGCGAGCCGGAGCGCACCGACGCACACGGCGAGGAAGATCCCGATGACGAGCATGGTCCCGACCTCGTTGCCGCGGAGGTGGCCGTCGATCCGGGACATCACGAGGCCGAAGAGCATCGGGAGGGTGATCAGCAGGCCGAGTGTCACGGGGATGGCGACGAGGGGGTGCACCTTCCGGCGCGGGGCCGTGAGGTCGGGGTCGGGGGCCGGCGCGGTCGCCACGGAGGCCCGGGCGGGGGCGGGCACGGACGGGGCCACCGAGGTGACACCGGCCATGGCGGTCGCCCGGGCGGCGAGGATGTCGACGAGCGTGAAGGCCCGGGTGAGCTGATCCGTCGAGCCGACCTTCAGCCACCGCGTCCCGAGCACGGTCAGGTCCCGGCCGGTGACGCCGATCGTGTAGTGCCCGGCGAGCTCGCGCAGCTCCCGGTCGAGGTCGGCGGTGAGGAGGCCCATCGCACCCTCGGGGCCGGGTGCGGCGCGGGTGGGGCCGGAGGGGTCGGTGTGGTCGACGAGGGCGGGGAGCCGGGCGCGGAGGAACACCTCGGGGGTGGCGTTCTGTCGCGGGCGGATCCCCGACGGTGAGACGGACAGCCCCACGACGTCGGTGAGGAGGGAGTTGCCCACCTCGACGAAGAGCTCATCGCCCGTGCGCACGGACTCCCGGATGAACCGTCGGCCCTCCCGGAAGGGCGCCGCGGCGTAGTGCCGCGCCGTCACGGAGCGGCTCACGACCATCCCGTTCGCCCGGGCGAAGGCGTCCAGGCGGGCGGACGCCATCACGGGGACGGCGAGGATGCCGAGCACCCCGAGGCCGAGGGCGAGCAGGATCGTGAGGAACCAGAGCACGCCTGCCTGCGCGTGCATCCCGAGCGCGGCGGGAAGTGCGATCGTCGGGGCGAGCACCATGAGGGCGCCGCAGGTGACGCCCATGAGGAGCTGGGGGTCGCTCGCGAGAGCCCGCCACCACGACGCCACGGGGACCCGTCGGCGGAGCGGCGTGAGGTCGAGGTCGTGCTGCATGGAGGCCCTTCATCGGCGGCGCCGCCCCCTGCGACGCCGCAGAAGACCCTAGAGGATCAAGCCTCCAGCCTGCCCATCCGTCCGGCGCCGATCGCGGCGGCGAGGGTCACGACGGAGAGGGCGATCAGCACGAGCGCCGGGTGCCACCAGGCCTGCCCGGTGAGGCCGCCGAGCGCACCGGTGAGCAGCGGGACGAAGCCGCTCACGGTCGCCGCGACCGCGTAGGCGAGGGAGAGCGCGGAGGCTCGGAAGCGGCCGGGGAACAGATCGGCCATGAGCCCGCCGAGCGCCGCCCACGACATGGTGGGCAGGATCCCGCCGATCACCATCATCGCGACGAGCACGCCGAAGGTCGCCGAGCCCAGCAGCGCGTACATCGGCAGGGCGATGAGCGCCGTGCCCGCGGCGCCGATCGCGACGACCAGCCAGGAGCTCGTGCGGGCCGCGAGCGCCCCGAACAGGGGCACGGTGACCAGCTGCAGCAGGGCGCCGATCGTCGCGGCCGTCAGCAGCTCGGTGTAGGGGAAGCCGAGCACGGCTGCGCCGTAGTTCATCGTGTACGTGTTCATGAGCGCGTAGGAGCCGATGCCCAGCTGGGCGGCACCGATCGCGAGCACGAGGGCCAGCGGCCGCGAGCGCAGCAGCTCGGAGACGGGCATGCGCTCGCGACGCTTCTCGCGGGAGAGCCGCGCGAACTCGGGGGTCTCCTCGACCGTACGGCGCAGGTACAGCGAGATGAGCAGCAGCGGGAAGGCGATGAGGAAGGGCACGCGCCAGCCCCAGTCCGCCATCGCCTGCTCCGTGAGGAGCGTGGGCAGCACGAGGAAGAGCGCCGCGGAGAGGATCGAGCCGATCGGCGAGCCCAGCTGGGGGATCGCGGCGGCGAAGGCGCGGCGCACGGGGTGCGCGTGCTCGGTCGCGAGCAGCACGGAGCCGCCCCATTCCCCGCCCAGCGACATGCCCTGCGCGAGGCGCAGCACCACGAGCCCGATCGCGCCGAGCCAGCCGGCCTGCGCATAGGTGGGCAGGAGGCCGATCAGGCCGGTCGCGACGCCCATGATCGACACGGTCCACAGCAGCGTGGCGCGCCGGCCCAGGCGGTCGCCCATGTGGCCGAAGAGGATCGCGCCCACGGGGCGGATGACGAAGGAGACGGCGATCGTGCTGAAGGAGGCGAGGGTGGATCCGGCCGGGCCCAGCGGGTCGAAGAACAGCGGGCCCACGAAGAACGCCGCGAAGTAGGCGTAGAGGTAGAAGTCGAACTGCTCGAGCGCGGTGCCGATCATCGAGGCGGCCGCGATCCGGCCGGGCCTGCGGCTGCCGGGTGCCGGGCGCGCGGGGGCGGTGGTGGTCATGGTCCTCGCCTTCTGCCGTGCGCGGGCCTTCGGGCCCCGGGGCGGACGGCCCCACCGAGCCTAGGGAGGTCAGACGGCGGATGGGGTGCGGGGCGACGGGCCTCACACGCCGCGGGCGGCGAGGGGAGCGGGCGGGTCGGGGCGCCGTCGGTCCGGGGAGTTCGAGTCATCGGAGCTGTGATCCGTATCACGAGATCTGGGTCATCCCTCCGGCTTCTGGTCTGCCTGAGCCTAAGCTCCTCGCCACACGTAAAGGTGCCGGTGACTTTAACAGGAGGTGGACGGCCATGAGCGATCCCGCGACCCCGGACGAGCAGCAGCGCGTCGCGCTCGCCGTCTCCACGGTCATCTTCGCGCTGCGCCCGCACCCCACCACGCGCCGCCTCGCCGTGCACCTCCCGCTCGTGCGCCGCATCCGCGCCCCTCACCAGGGGCGATGGGCGCTCCCCGGGGGCCCGCTCGGGGCCAGCGAAGGGCTCGGCGCCGCCGCGAGCCGCACCCTCGGGGAGACCACCCGGCTGCGCCCGCGCTACCTCGAGCAGCTCTACGCCTTCGGCGGCCCCGACCGCGCCCCGAGCGCCGCCGAGCGCACCGTCTCGATCGTCTACTGGGCGATGGTGCGCCCGGAGGAGGCCGACGCGGGCGTGGCCGGGGTCAACGTCCAGTGGTTCCTCGCCGACGAGCTGCCCGAGCTCGCCTTCGACCACAACCTCATCGTCGAGTACGCCCTGTGGCGCCTGCGCAACAAGCTCGAGTACTCCCGCATCGCCGCCGCCTTCCTCGGGGAGACCTTCACCCTCGCCGAGCTGCGCGGCGTCCACGAGGCCGTGCTGCAGCGACCGCTCGACCCCGCGAACTTCCGGCGCCAGATGGAGGCGTCGGGCCGGCTCGTCCCGACCGACGAGTTCCGCACCGGCGGGCGGCACCGCCCCGCCCGGCTGTTCCGCCACGACGAGTCCATCCACCTCGCCGACAACGGCCCGCTCACCCGGGCCTGACCCGCCGTCCCACCACCCCTGAACCACGGAGGCCACCGATGACCACCACCGCCTCGGTCGAGCTCACGCTGCGCGACATCTCCGCCGGCGCCGCCGCCGGCAGCTCCTGCTCCACCCGCCTGCTCGACGCCCCCTGGGACGTGGACCGCGAGGACCCCGGCTACGGCCCCGGCGCCTCGATGGCCGATGCGATCCCCGCCGTCGCCCCGCGCCAGGGCGAGATCCCCGCCGAGTACCGCGAGGCGAGCGCCGAGGAGCTCGACCGTCGGATCCGCGCGGCGAAGGCGGAGCTCGGCGACCGCGTCGTCGTGCTCGGCCACTTCTACCAGCGCGACGAGGTCGTGCAGTACGCCGACTACGTGGGCGACTCCTTCCAGCTCGCGACCGCGGCGAAGGCCCGCACCGAGGCGGAGGCGATCATCTTCTGCGGCGTGCACTTCATGGCGGAGACCGCGGACCTCCTCTCCACCCCCGAGCAGGCCGTGATCCTCCCGAACCTCGCCGCCGGCTGCTCGATGGCGGACATGGCGGACATCGACCAGGTCGAGGAGTGCTGGGAGCAGCTCATGGAGGTGCTCGAGGACGAGGGCGCCGACGGCGACGCTCTGGCTCCCGTCATCCCGGTGACGTACATGAACTCCTCCGCCGCGATCAAGGGCTTCGTGGGCCGCCACGGCGGCATCGTCTGCACCTCCTCGAACGCCTCCACCGTGCTCGCCTGGGCCTTCGAGCGGGGCCGCCGCGTGCTCTTCCTGCCGGACCAGCACCTGGGCCGCAACACCGCGAAGGCCATGGGGATCGGCCTCGACGAGATGGCCATGTGGAACCCGCGCCGGCCGCTCGGCGGCAACGACGAGCAGACCGTGCGCGACGCGCGGGTGCTGCTCTGGCACGGCTTCTGCTCGGTCCACAAGCGCTTCACCGTCGCCCAGATCGACAAGGCCCGCGCCGAGCACCCGGACGTGCGCGTCATCGTCCACCCCGAGTGCCCGATGGAGGTCGTCGACGCGGCCGACGAGGCCGGCTCGACGGACGTCATCCGCCGCGCGATCGAGGGCGCGACGGAGCCGACGACCTTCGCGATCGGCACCGAGATCAACCTCGTCCAGCGGCTCGCCGCCCAGCACCCGCAGCACGAGATCTTCTGCCTGGACCCCGTGGTGTGCCCGTGCTCGACGATGTACCGCATCCACCCCGGCTACCTCGCCTGGACGCTCGAGGCGCTGCTGCGCGGCGAGGTCGTCAACCAGGTGAGCGTCTCCCCGGACGTCGCCGAGCCCGCCCGCGTGGCCCTCGAGCGGATGCTCGCCGCGAAGCCCGCACCGCTCGCCGGGAGCGCCCGGTGACGACCCGCGGGGCGCCGCACGCCGACGTCCTGCGCGCCGAGGTGCTGGTCGTCGGCTCCGGGATCGCCGGGCTCACCGCTGCCCTCGAGATCGACGGGGACGCGGACGTGCTGCTCGTGACCAAGGGCGCGCTCGCCGCGGGCGCGACCCTCCACGCTCAGGGCGGGATCGCCGCGGCCGTCGGCCCCGGGGACACCGCCGCCGACCACGCCCGGGACACGCTCGCCGCCGGGGCCGGCCTCGCCGAGGAGGCGGCCGTGCGCCTGCTCTGCGAGGAGGGGCCCGCCGCGATCGCCCGCCTCGTGGAGCGCGGCGTCGCCTTCGACCGGGACGAGGACGGCGCCCCCGCGCTCGGCCTCGAGGGCGCCCACGGTCGCCCGAGGATCCTCCACGCCGGGGGTGACGCGACCGGCCGCGCGATCGAGCTCGCGCTCGTCGCCTCCGTGCGCGAGCGCGGGATCCGCGTGCTCGAGCGCACCGCGCTGGCGGACCTGGTCGTCCACGACGGGCGCGTGCGCGGGGCGCGGCTCCTCGGGGCCGACGGACGCTCGGTACTGGTGCGCGCCGGAGCGGTGCTGCTCGCGACCGGCGGCGCCGGCCAGCTCTTCGCCCACACCACGAACCCGCAGGTCGCGACCGGTGACGGGGTCGCGGCAGCGGCCCGCGCGGGCGCGGCCCTCGCGGATCTCGAGCTCTACCAGTTCCACCCCACCTCGCTCGCCGTGCCCGGCGGCTTCCTCGTCTCCGAGGCCGTGCGCGGGGAGGGCGCGGTGCTGCGCGACGCCGACGGCCGACGCTTCCTGCCCGCCGTCGATCCGCGCGCCGAGCTCGCCCCGCGGGACGTCGTCGCCCGCGCGATCGCGCGCACCATGGCCGCCCAGGGCGGGCTGCCCGTGCGGCTCGACGCGACAGGGATCGGCGGGGACCGGCTGCGCGAGCGGTTCCCGACGATCGACGCCGCTGTGCGCGCCGCGGGCCTGGACTGGGGGCGCTCGCCGATCCCCGTCACCCCCGCCGCCCACTACTGGATGGGCGGGATCCGCACGGACCTCGACGGCCGCACGAGCCTGCCGGGGCTGCTCGCCGCAGGGGAGTGCGCCCGCACCGGCGTGCACGGCGCGAACCGCCTCGCCTCCAACTCCCTGCTCGAGGGTGCCGTGCTCGGCGCGCGCGCCGGGGTCGCCGCCGCGGAGGACGCCGCCGCCGTCGCCGCGGCGGAGGCCGCGGACGACGGGGCCGGGACGGACGCCGCTGCCGCTGCCGCTGGTGCCGGGGGCCCCGTGACCTGGACCCGTGCCGATCTCCAGCAGCTGATGTGGTCCCGTGCGGGCCTGCTGCGCAGCGGTGAGCAGCTCCGGGAGGCCGCCGCGGTGCTCGAGGGCTGGCAGGCCCCCGCGCCCCGCACGATCAACGCGCTCGAGGACCGCAACCTCCTCGAACTGGGCCGCCTGCTCGTCGCCGCGGCGCTCGCCCGGCCGCGCTCCGTGGGCGCCCATCACCGCCTCGACGACCCCTGCGAGGCCGCGACCGTCGGCCCCGCCGGCACGTCCGCCGCTCCCGCCTCCCTGCACCCCCTGGAGACCCGCTGATGCTCACCCGCGCCCAGATCGACCCCGTCGTCACCGCCGCCCTCGCCGAGGACGCCCCCTGGGGCGACCTCACCGGTCAGGTGTTCCTGCCCGCCGGCGCGAGAGCCGCCGCGCAGCTCGTGGCGCGGGAGGACGGCGTGCTCGCCGGGATCGACGTGCTCGAGGCCGCCTTCCGCCTCACCGACGGAACCGTGCAGGTCACGCCTCGGGCGGCCGACGGCGACCGCTTCCCCGCCGGCACGGTGCTCGCCGACATCACCGGCCCCGCCCGGGCCGTCGTGCAGGCGGAGCGGGTCGCGCTGAACCTCGTCCAGCGGCTCTCCGGGATCGCGACCCGCACCCGCGTGCTCGTGGACGCGGTCGCGGGCACGGGCGCCCGCATCACCGACACCCGCAAGACCACGCCCGGCCTGCGCGCCCTCGAGCGCCACGCCGTGCGCTGCGGCGGCGGCGTCAACCACCGCTTCTCCCTCTCCGACGCCGTCATGGCGAAGGACAACCACCTCGCCGTGCTCCGCGAGCAGGGCATCGACCTCACCGCCGCGATCCTCCGGGCGCGCGAGCAGCTGGGCCACATGACCCGCATCGAGGTCGAGGTGGACCGCCTCGACCAGATCGAGCCGGTGCTCGCGGGCGGCGTGGACGTCATCATGCTCGACAACTTCTCCCTCGAGGACCTGCGCCGCGGCGTCGAGCAGGTCGCCGGTCGCGCGATCGTCGAGGCGAGCGGCACGATCACCGAGGAGACCGTCGCGGAGGTCGCCCGCACCGGCGTCGACATGATCTCCTCCGGCGCGCTCACCCACTCCGTGCGCAGTCTCGACCTGGGGCTCGACATGGCCGTCTCCGCGTGAGCGGGAGCCGCGCGTGATCTACCTCGACGCCGCCGCGACGCTGCCCGTGCGGCGGGAGGCCCTCGAGGCGGCCTGGCCGTACCTGACCGGCACCTTCGGCAACCCCTCGAGCCATCACGCGGTGGGGGAGGCCGCCGCCGCGGGGCTCGAGGACGCCCGCCGCCGGGCCGCGGCCGTGCTCGGCGCGCGCCGCAGCGACATCGTGTTCACCGCGGGCGGGACCGAGGCCGCGAACCTCGCGATCAAGGGCCTGGCACTGGCCTCCCCGCGCGGGAAGCATCTGGTCACGTCCCCCCTCGAGCACGAGGCGGTGCTCGAGTCGGTCGACTTCCTGCGCCGCGTGCACGGCTTCTCGGTGACCGTCGTGGACCCCGGGACCGACGGCGTCATCACCCCCGCCGCACTCGGGGACGCGCTGCGGGAGGACACGACGCTCGTCTCCCTCGCCGCCGCGAACAACGAGATCGGTGCTGTCTCCGATGTCGCGGCGCTGGCCGCGGTCGCCCACGACGCGGGCGCGCTGTTCCACACCGACGCGGTGCAGGCCGCCGGGTGGATCGACCTGCGCGGGCTCGGTGCGGACGCCCTCACCCTCGCGGGCCACAAGATCGGCGCCCCGAAGGGGACCGGCCTCGCGATGATCCGCGGCCGCCTGCCGATCGAGCCGCTCGTCCACGGCGGCGGGCAGGAGGGTGGTCGACGCTCCGGCACGGAGAACGTCGCCTTCGCGGTGGCGCTCGCCGTCGCCCTCGAGCTCGCGGAGGCCGAGCGGGAGGAGAAGGCCGCGCGGATCGCGCCGCTGCGGGACCTGCTGCTCGAGGCCGCCGAGCGCGCGGGGGCCGTGCTCACGGGGCCACGTGAGGCGCGCCTGCCGGGTCACGCCTCCTTCCTGGTCCCCGGCCGCAGCGGCGAGTCCGTGCTGCTGGACCTCGAGCGGCGCGGCGTCGTCGCCTCCTCCGGTTCCGCGTGCGCCGCCGGCAGCGACGAGCCCTCGCACGTGCTCACCGCCCTCGGTATCGACCGGGAGGCCGCGCAGACCGCCGTGCGGCTCACCCTCCCCGGGGACCTCACCGCCGCGCAGGCGGAGCAGGCGGTCGGTGCCCTCGCGGCGGTGCTGGGCGAGGGCTAGGGTGGCGGCGTCCGCCTCGCGAAGGAGCCACCATGACCTCGTCATCGCCCGCCCTGCAGAGCAGCTACGACCACGTCGTCGTCGGAGGCGGCATCGCCGCGGACAAGGCCGCCCGCGCGATCCGCGAGCAGCAGGAAGGGGCGAGCATCCTGCTCGTCTCCGCCGCGGAGGACGGCCCCGTGTACCGGCCCGCCCTCACGAAGGACCTCTGGACGGGAGAGGACCCGGACCCCGCCTCGCAGGACCTCGGCACCGCCGATGACACCGGCGCGACCCTGCTCACCGGCACCGAGGTCACCGCGATCGACCCGCAGGCGCGCACCGTCACCCTGAGCACGGGGGAGAGCGTCGGCTACGGGGAGCTGCTGCTCGCGACCGGGTCCGCCGCGCGGGCCCTCGACGGCGCCCCGGAGGACCCGCGGATCGTGACCCTCCGCGAGGTCGCCGACTACCGCCGCCTGCGCGAGCTCGTGGGCGAGGGCACCGAGGTGGTCGTCGTGGGCGGCGGCTACCTCGGTACCGAGATCGCCGCCGGGCTCAGCGTCGCGGGCGCCTCCGTCACCCTCGTGATCTCCGGGCAGGCGATCGGTGAGAGCCTCTTCCCACCCTCGATCACCGCGCACCTCGGGCGCGTGTACGGCGGCCACGGTGTGCGGCTCGAGAAGGGCTTCCGCCTCGCCGGCCTCGAGGCGGGGGAGCGCCTCACGCTGAGCGGCGAGGACGGCCGCACCCTCACCGCGGAGGTCGCCGTGCTCGCCCTCGGTGCCCGCCTGCGCACCGAGCTCGCCCGGGACGCCGGCCTCGAGCTCGACGATCAGGGCGCGATTGTCGTCGACGCCCACCTGCGCACCTCCGCCCCGCACATCCACGCCGCCGGGGACGTCATCCGCTTCGAGGACCCCCTGCTGGGCGCCCGCCACGTCGAGCACATCGACCACGCCGAGGCCTCCGGGACCGCCGCCGGGACGGCCATGGCGGGCGGGGACGCCGAGTACGCGTACACGCCGCTGTTCTACTCCGACCTCTTCGACGACGGCTACGAGGCCGTGGGCCGGCTCGACGGCCGCGGCGAGAACGTCGAGCTGTGGGACGAGGAGGGCGGCGCCGCCGTCGTCCACCACGTCGAGGACGGCCGGATCGTCGGCGTGCTGCTGTGGAACACCTGGGACTCCGTGCCCGCCGCCCGCGAGCTGATCGCGGACTCCCGCGACGGGAAGATCGACGTGGCCGACGTCGCCGCGCTGCGGGAGCGGATCGCCCCGGGCGGCTGAGCCGGCGAGCAGGGACCGCTGAGGGGTACCGGCGGGCACTCC
This sequence comes from Brachybacterium rhamnosum, assembly GCF_039526185.1. NCBI lineage: Bacteria > Bacillati > Actinomycetota > Actinomycetes > Micrococcales > Dermabacteraceae > Brachybacterium > Brachybacterium rhamnosum. Next base: position 273,479 of record NZ_BAAAIS010000002.1, on the reverse strand, counting down.
CTCGCGCCGTGGTGACGGAGGATCCTGGACGGTGACGCGGGCCCGTCGGCCCCGCCCGTCCCGCGTCACCGCGAGAACCCACCCTGCTCGACCCCCCCTGGATCCCCATGCCCGCCGCCCCCGCGCAGCCCGTCACCGCCACCGTTCCCGGGACGGAGCACCGCGCCTCCCCGCGCGCCCTCGTCGCCGCGACCCTCACCCTCGTGCTCGCCTTCGCGGTCTCCTCCTCACCGGTGCCGCTGTTCACGACCTACCGCCGGGCCGACGGCCTCACCGACGGGGACTTCTCCCTCGCCACGGTCGCCTACTTCGCCGGGACGATCCTCGCGCTGCTCGTGCTGGGCCGGCTCTCCACCCACCTGGGCCGCCGCCCGCTCGCCCTCGCCGCCGCCGCGCTGCTGCTCGCCGGGGCGCTGGTCATGCTCCGCGTGGACTCCCTCGCCCCGCTCGCCCTGGGCCGCTTCCTCTCGGGCCTCGGCTGCGGGATCGCGAGCAGCGCCGTCATGAGCTACGTGGTCGACGCCGCACCCCGCCGCCCCGCCTGGCTCGCCACGATGATCACATCGCAGTCCCCGATGGTCGGGCTCACCCTCGGGGCGCTCGGCTCCGGGCTGATCGTCGAGCACGGCCCGCGCCCCACCACGACCGTGTTCCTCGTGGGCGCGGGCGCGATGACGCTGTGCCTGATCGCGCTCGCGATCGCCCCGGAGACCGGCCCGCGCCTGCGCGGCGCCCTCGCCTCCCTCCGACCCCGGGTCGCCGTGCCCGCCGCCGCCCGCCCGCTGCTGCCGGCGCTCGCCGCGGTCGTCGTCTCCACCTGGGCGATGGGCTCCTTCTACCAGGCCTTCGGCCCGTCGGTCGTCGCCGACGGCCTCGGCACCGACGACGCCGTCGTCTTCGCGGTCGTGTTCTCCGCCTACATGCTGCCGAGCGTGCTCGGCGCGCCGATCGGCGGGCGGATGCGCGCCGCGACCGCGCAGCGCACCGGCATGACCGTCTTCGCGATCGGAGTGCTCGGCGTGCTCACCGCGCTCGCCCTCGACAGCGTGGTCCTGTTCATCGCGGCGAGCGTCGTCGCGGGCGCAGGCCAGGGCATGGCGATGAGCGCGAGCGTGCGCTCCGTGCTCTCCACCGCGACCCCCGCGGAGACCGCTCCCACCATGGCCGCCGTCTACCTGCTCTCCTACAGCGGCGCGATGGCCGCGAGCCTGATCTCGGGCCAGCTCACCCGCTGGTACGGGGTGGAGCAGATCGTCATCGGCTACGGGGTGCTCGCCGTCGCCGCCGCCGTGGTCACCGCGCTCTGCGCCCGCGAGCCGCGGCCCGTGGAGGCCCCCGCGGCGTGAGCGCCCGGGCTCAGCGCCGGGAGGGCTCGCGCGGGCGGGCGTCGAGCCGGAAGGCGAGGAGCAGCAGCGCCGCCACGACGATCAGCAGCGGGAACCACAGCGGCGCATGGATGCTCTCGATCACGAGCGCGGAGAGCACCGCCAGACCGATGACCCCCACGAGGATCATCCGCGAGGCGACGGGCGTGGGGGCGGCGCCCGCCCGCGGCAGATCCGCCCGCCGGATCGCGATCCCGTAGACCAGCAGCCCCGCCGCGAGCAGCGCCACCATGACGACCACCCGCGCCACGCCGTTCGGGATCAGCCACGGCGCGTACGGCATGAGCACGCCTCCCGCGAGGAGCAGAGAGGTGACGGCCTGCCCGATCCACCGGCGAGTGCTCGTCGACGCCTGCTCCGTGCTCATTCCCGGCCTCCTGGAATCTGATGCTTCCGGTCGCCCCGAGCCTAGGCGTCCTCCGGACGGGACGGTCGCCCGGCGGCGCTGCCGGCGGGGTGGCGGGAGCTCTCTCGCGGCCGGGGCGCTCCGTAGACTCGGCGGGGTGAGCCACGACACCGAAGACAACGACACCGTCCGCCGCGCCGTGATCCTCGCGCGGGGGCTCGGCACCCGCATGCGCCGCGAGGACGCGGACGCCGATCTCGACGAGGCGCAGGCGAGCGTCGCCGCGAGCGGGGTGAAGGCCCTGATCGACGTGGGCCGGCCGTTCCTGGACTACGTGCTGTCCACCCTCGCGGACGTCGGCATCGCCGAGGTGTGCCTCGTGCTCGGCCCCGAGCACGACGTGCTGCGCGAGTACGCCGCCTCCCGCAGCGGCGGCCGCCTCACCGTCACCACCGCCGTCCAGGAGGAGCCGCGCGGCACGGCCGACGCCGTCGCCGCCGCCGCGGACTTCGCGGGCGACGAGCGGATCGTCGTGCTGAACTCGGACAACTTCTACCCGCGCGAGGCGCTCGAGGCGCTCGTCGCCGTGCAGGGCGCCGGGCTCGTCGGCTTCGACCGGGACGCCCTCGTCGCCGGCTCCAACATCGCCGAGGACCGGATCAGCGCCTTCGCCGTCGCCGCCGTGGACGAGCACCGGCAGCTGCGCAACATCATCGAGAAGCCGGACGAGGAGACCCTCGAGAACCTCGGCCGGGACTGCCCGATCTCGATGAACGCGTGGCTGTTCACCGCCGCGATCTTCGAGGCCTGCACCCGCATCGAGCCCTCCGTGCGCGGCGAGCTCGAGATCATCGACGCCGTGCGCCTGCTCATCAGCGAGGGGGAGCCGTTCACCGTCGTCCCCGTCGAGGCCGGCGTGCTCGACCTCTCCTCCCGGGCCGACGTCTCCGCCGTGGCCCGCGCGCTCGAGGGCGTGGAGGTGTCCCTGTGAGCACGGTCCTCGAGCAGCTGCGCCGCGAGGCGGAGGAGCCCACCCACGCGGACTGGTCCAGCCCCCGCACCGCGACCTGGTTCGTGCCCGGCCGCATCGAGGTGCTCGGCAAGCACACCGACTACGCGGGCGGCCGCTCCCTGCTCGCCGCCGTCGACCTCGGCCACACCGTGCGCGCCGTCGAGCGCACCGACCGCGAGCTGCACGTGACCAGCGCGCTCGCGGGCGATCCCGTCGTCGTGGATCTCGACGCCCCCGCCCGCCATCCCTCCCCGCCCGGGCATTGGGGCGGGTACGTGCGCACCGTCGTCGAGCGCCTCGAGACGAACTTCCCGGGCCGCCTGCGCGGCGCCGAGGTGCACGTGACCTCGACGCTCCCGCTCGCCGCGGGCATGTCCAGCTCCTCCGCGCTCGTGGTGGGCCTCGCCCTCGCCCTGCTCGACCTCGCGGGCGTCGCCGACGAGCCGCCCTTCACCACCGAGATCACGACCGACGAGCAGCTCGGCGAGTACCTGGGCTGCGTGGAGAACGGGCAGAGCTTCGGCTCCCTCGCGGGGGACCACGGGGTGGGCACCTTCGGCGGCAGCGAGGACCACACGGCGATCCTGTGCGGCGTCGAGGGGGCGCTCGTGCAGTACTCCTTCTGCCCCGTGCGGCGCGAGCGGGAGGTGGCGCTCCCCGCGGGGCTGTCCCTCGTAGTCGCCGTGAGCGGCGTCGACGCGGAGAAGACGGGCGCCGCCCTCGCGGACTACAACCGCATCTCCCTCGCCGCCCGCGAGATCGTCACCCGCTGGCAGCAGGCGACCGGCCGCACCGAGAGCACCCTCGCCGATGCCCTCGCGACGGGCCCGGCGGCGCTCTCCCGGCTGCGGGAGCTCGTGGGGGAGGACAGCCCGCTCACCGGCCGGCTCGAGCAGTTCGTCGCCGAGTCGGAGCGGATCGTGCCCGCCGCCGCGCTCGCCCTCGAGGAGGGTGACCTCGCGGAGCTCGGCTCGCTCGTGGACGAGTCCCAGGCGGGTGCGGAGACGGGCCTCGGCAACCAGATCCCCGAGACGGTGCGCCTGCAGCGGCTCGCCCGGGAGCTCGGCGCGCACGCCGCGAGCGCCTTCGGCGCCGGCTTCGGCGGCAGCGTGTGGGCCCTCGTCGGCCGTCCGGAGGCGCCCGACGGGGCCGCCGGGGCCGACGGAGCCGACGGGGCGGACGGCGCGCAGGCGGAGGAATCCGCTGAGGAGTTCGCAGACCAGTTCGCGCGGCGGTGGCTCGCCGCGTACCGCGAGGAGTTCCCCGAGGCCGGTGCCCGCGCCACGACGCTCGTCACCCGGCCCGGGCCCGGCGCGCACCGCCTCGACCCCGAGGAGTGAGCCCTGCGCGGACAGGCCCTCCCGGCAGGGTGATCGCGGGGGCGGCTGTGCCACGATGAGCGCATGACCGCGCCCGTCCCCTCGCACCTGTCCTGGCCCGCCCCCGCCGCCGTCCTTCCCATCCGGGACCTCCGCCCGATCGTGGACCGCCTCAGCTCGATCGCGACCTCCCACGCGCAGGACGTCACCCTCTTGCCGGGCCTCGCGACCGGCGAGGAGGAGGTCGCCGCGGATCCGCCGCCCGCGCTCGAGCAGATCGTCGACGAGATCGGCGGCATCGAGGCCGGCGGGTCCCGTGTGCTCGACCTCCTCGTCGAGGAGCGCGTGGACGTGGGCCCGTACACGCTGCTCGGCGAGCACACCACCTACTACCCCCTGTACGAGGGGGAGGACGTGGCGGTGGTGCTCACCCTCGACGACGCCGGGACCCCCGGTGCGGTGCACGGGATCGGCGAGGACCTCGCCCTGACCCTCGCCGCGGAGGACCTCGCCGGCTGGATGACCCAAGTGGCCGACGCGCTCGAGGCCGCCCTCGCGCAGCTCGACGCGCGCGTGGTGGAGCTGCACGGGGAGGACGCCGCCGGCAAGGACACCCTGCGCGCGGAGGTGCTCGGCGAGCTGCTCGAGCAGCACCTGCTCGCCGACGTCCTCGGCCTCGGCGCGGAGGACGACCCGGAGCGGGAGGCCGCGCTCGCCGCCCGCGAGCTGCCGATCGTCGCGGCCGCCGGCGCCGGCGCCGGCCCCCTGCCCACGCTGCCCGAGGGCGCGACCGCCGTCGCGGACCTGCGCGGCGCCCCGCTCGGAGCTCGCGTCGCCGTCATCGACGCGGAGCTGCCCGGGGACCCGCTGGACTGGCACGTCGCCTGGCGTGCGGGCGGTCGCGTGCTCGCCGTCGTCCCCGACTGAGCAGGACGGTCGGCCGGGAGGCGCCCGTCAGACCCGCCGGGGCCGCGAGGCCGTGACCCCGGCGGCGACGAGCGTGAGCACCGTGCCCGCGATCGTGAACGGCGTCAGATGGCCCGGCGCGGCGATCGCGTCGATCACGACGGAGCCGATGATCTGCCCCGCGATCGTGGACATCGCGAGGGTCAGCACGCCGAGCGGAACCGCGAGATGCGCCGCGAGGGCGATGAAGGCGACGCCCAGCGCCCCGCCGATGTAGAGCAGCGGGTTCGCGGGCGGCGGCTGCGGCGCCCCCACGACCGCCACGTGCACGAGCGCGGCGATGACCAGCGCCGTGGTGCCGACGACGAAGTTGCCGAGCGTCGCGACCACGAAGTGGCCGCTGTGCTGGGACACCCGGCCGTTGACCCCCTGCTGGAGGCCCACCGCGACGCCCGCGACCATCGGCAGGGCGAGCAGGTACCAGGGCGCGTCGGTCGCGATCCCGCCGGACATCGCCAGGGCCACCGAGGCGACCATGAGCAGGGCGCCCACGAGCCGGGTGGGCGTCAGGTGCCGCACCCCGCCGGGGCCCAGGCCCGTGCGGTCCACGACGAGCCCGGTGACCGTCTGCCCCGCGACGACGCACACGATGAACAGGGCCACGCCCACCAGGCCCACCGTGAGGCCCTGGCCCAGCACGAAGCTCGCACCGCCCAGCCCGCCGAGCGCGAGGTACCAGGGGAAGGCGCCGCTGCGCAGGTCACCCACGAAGGCCCGGGCGAGCGTGCGCACGCGCGGGAGGAACACGAGCAGCACGAGGATCAGCACGAGCCCCGAGCCGAAGGAGATCGCCGCCGCGACGAAGCCGTCGTCGAGGGCGGCGGCGAGATCCGCGTTCACCCGGGACTGGATCGCGCCGAGCACACCGCCGGCGACGGCGGCGGGCAGGGCCCATCGAGGCACGTGGTGGTGGGATGCGGGCCGTTCGGCGGCGGGTGGCTCTGTCGTCATCACGGCGTCCATGGCGTGCTGGGGGAGGTCACGGCCGACCACTGTATGCCCCGGGAGGGGGTGGCCGTGCCGGTGCTCAGCGCGCCCCGTCGATGGGGAGTGCTCCCCATCGCCGGGGGCGGGGGACCGCCGCTACGGTGAGCGGGACCGGGGGACGACCAGGGCCGAGGCAGGGGAAGAGGACGGATGAGCACCTTCATCGGGGCGGACACGGAGGCGCTGCGCGCCTTCGGTGCGACGGTCTCGCGCCGGGCCGACGAGATCGACGGCCTGTACGCGCAGCTGCGCTCCGCGATCGACGGGACCGAGTGGACGGGTGAGGACGCGGACCGCTTCCGCGCGCGCTGGAGCGGGAGCGTGCGCGCGGGCCTCGAGGACAGCGCGGTCGAGCTGCGCCTGCACGCCCGTCGCCTGCTGCACCACGCGGAGGAGCAGGATGCCACCTCGGCGCCGGACGCCCCGGGCGGGGGCTCCGGGTCGGGCGGCGGCGGTGCGGGATCGGGTGCCGGCGGGGGTTCCGGTGCCGGTGGCGGCGCGGGAGCCGGCTCCGGTGACGGCGGCGCGTCCGGCGGATCCGGTGGGGAGTCCGGGGCCGACGGCGACGCGCTCGCCGCGTTCTCCGAGGCCCTCGCCTCGGGCGACCCCGCGGCGATCCTCGACGCGCTGCTCGGCGACCGCGGCAGCCCGCTCCAGCAGGCGCTCGGCGAACTCCTGGACACCCCGGAGGGGCAGTCAGGCCTGCTCGCGGGGCTGCTCGGCGGGCTCATCGGCTCCGCACTGAGCGACATGCTCGGCGGGGGCATGGGCGGCGCGGGCGGTGAGGGCCTGGACCTCGAGAGCTTCCTCGCGGGCGTGGGCGCCGGCATGGGGCTCGCGCAGCTCCTCTCCGGTGCGGGCGGCGGGCTCGGCAGTGACCTCGGGGCCGGGCTCGGGGTCGGGGACGCCCTGGGCATCGGCGACGAGCTCGGCGCCGGCGGCGGCACGGGCTCCGCGGGCGGTGGCGCGGCGGAGGGGTCCGCCGGTTCGCCCTCGCAGGAGGGTGCGGGGTCCGAGGGATCCGGCGCCTCGGGCGGGGGCTCCGGCTCCTCCGGCGGTTCCGGTGGGGGCTCCGGCTCGGGCGGCGGCGGCGGGTCCGGTGGCGGCTCCGGCTCCGGAGGCGCGGGCGACAGCGGTGCCGATGGTGGCGGCTCGGGCAGCGGGTCCGGCGGTGGCGCATCGGGCGGCACCGGCGGCGGGACCGCCGAGGGCGCCGGCCAGAGCGGCGGCAGCGTCGCCTCCCACGTCGGAGTCCGGACCGAGGAGGGCGGCATGAGCCTGCTCGAGCGGATCCTGCAGATGATGGGTGAGGCCATGGGGCCGGGCAGCTCCCGGGCCGGCGGTGCCGGGGCGGAGATCGGCCGCTCCTGAGCCTGCCGGGCCGGGTCTACCCTGGACCCGGCCGCGCGCACCCCCGCGGCCGCGCCGACAGGAGGAACCGATGACGTCCACGACCGCCGCCCAGCCCGGCACCGACCAGGCCCGCCCCGAGGGCGCCGCACCCGCCCCGGTGCTGATCCTCGTCGAGCGCGCCTACGGTCCCGCCGCAGGCGGCGCACCGGACTTCCGCGAGGCGGACCCGTCGGCTGCGCAGCTCCTCGTCACCGACTTCGTCGCGACCCGCGGCGACGGGGTCTTCGAGACCCTCGGCGCCTTCGACGGCACGCTCGCGAACGTCGGCCCCCACCTGGACCGCCTCACCCGCAGCGCCGCCATGATCGACCTGGCGGGCCCCGACCACGACGTGCTCCGCGCCGCGCTCGAGGCGGCCGTCGCCGCCCACCCGCCGGTGCCCGAGCTGACCGTGCGCCTCTCGCTCACCCGCGGCGTCGAGGGCAGCGGCGTGCCCAGCTGCTGGATCCACGCCCGCGTCGCGGACGACTACGCCCCCGCCCGCGCCGGGCTGAGCGTCGTCTCCCTGGACCGCGGACTGCCCACCACCGCGCCGGCGTCGAGCCCCTGGCTGCTCGCGGGCGCCAAGACCCTCAGCTACGCCGTGAACATGGCCGTGCTGCGCGAGGCCCAGCGGCGCGGCGCGGAGGAGGTCCTCTTCGTCTCCTCCGAGGGCTACGCCCTCGAGGGGCCGACGTCGACCCTGCTCGTGCGACTCGGTGACCGCTGGGTGACGACCCCCGTGGACGCGGGCGTGCTGCCCGGCACGAGCGTGGCCAGCGCGTTCGCACTGCTGCGGGCCGAGGGTGCCGAGTGCGGCGAGGAGCTGCTGACCATCGAGCAGGTGCGGGAGGCCGACGCCGCCTGGCTGCTCTCCTCGGGCCGTCTGGCCGCGCCGATCCGGCAGCTCGACGGGGTGGACCTGCCCGTGGACGCCGCGCTCACCGCCCGCCTCGGCGACGCGATCGCCGGGCGCGCCTGAGCGCGGAAGAGGAGGAGATCAGGCCCGCTCGAGCATCGCCCGGGCGAGGTCCGTGTCCACCACGAGCGTGTGGATCGCGCCCGAGCGCAGCACGCCGATGACGCCCGGGGCCTTCTCCGCGCCCGCCGCGACCCCGAGCACCTCGGGGACCCGCAGCAGCTCGGAGAAGGTCACCGCGAGCACCCGCTGATCCGTGGGCGCGCCGAGCGGCACGCCGTCGCCGTCCACGAAGCGCCCGCACACGTCCCCCGCAGGGCGCTGGGCGAGGAACCGCTCGCGCTCCGCGGCGTCCAGGCGCATGAGCTCCACGATGTGCGGGGAGGAGTGCACGCCCGCGGAGCCGATGCCCACGAGGGCGAGCTCCACCTGCGCGGCCGCCTCGAGCACCGAGCCGATGCTCGACTCCCCGCGCAGCGTCGCGACCGCCGTCGCGGATTCGAGCACCGCCGGGGCGTAGAGCGTCTCCGCGCGGGCGCCGAGCCGCGAGGCGAGCGTGCGCAGCACCGACTCGCCCGCGTCGAGCTGGTCCAGGGCGCTGTGCCCGCCCACGAGCGGCAGCACCCGCGGGGCCGGCCGCAGGTGCAGCGACTCGAGCGCCGCGACGACGCTCTGGACCGTCTGCCCCCAGGAGACGCCGATGCTCCCCACCTGCGGCGCGCGCTGGGAGAGCAGCGCCGCGCCCTCGCGTGCCACGGCGTCGATCCCGGGGGTGCGGGGCGCGGAGACCACGTGCACCTCCCGCAGGGAGAACGCGGAGCGCAGCGCCGCCTCGAGCGTCTCGTCGCGGCGGGGCGGGCCGTCCGGGTCGTGGATCGTGATCTCGACGATCCCGCGGTCCCGGGCCTGCGTGAGGATGCGGGAGACGTTCGAGCGGGACAGCCCCAGCTCCTCCGCGACCTCCGTCTGCGAGCGGCCCAGCTCGTAGTAGAGGCGCGCCGCCCGGACGACGACGGCGGTGTCACGGGGCGCGGGCATCGAGGCTCCAGGGGATCGGCGCGGCGGGGACGGGCCCAGCGTACGCAGGGCTCCCCGTCGCGGCGCCGATGGTGCCAGAATCAGGGCACCGCCCGAGGCCAGACGAGGGAGAGCGATGCCGCCCACCGAACCGCGACCGGAACCCCCCGTGCCCGAGGGGGAGATCGACATCGTCCTCGCGCTCAGCGGCCTGCGCGCCGCGGACGCCGAGGACGCCCTGCGCACCCTCGCCGCGCACCTGCTGGACGAAGGCTCCGTCGCCGAGGGCTTTTCCGCCGCGCTGCTCGAGCGGGAGCGCAGCTACCCCACGGGCCTGCCCACCCCGCTGCCCACCGCCATCCCGCACGCCGACCCGGAGTTCGTGCATCGGCCCGGCCTCGCGATCGCGACCCTCGCCGAGCCCGTCGGCTTCGGCGAGATGGGCGGCGGCACGGACGAGGACGGGCAGGTGCGCCGCCTGCCGGTGCGGCTGATCGCCATGCCGCTGCTCACCGACGCCCGCGCCCACCTGCGCGCCCTCCAGCACCTCATGGCGGTGCTGCGGGACGAGGCGCAGGTGACCCGGCTGCTCGACGCGGCCGACGACACCGATCTCGCCGGGCGCGCCTCGCGCCTGCTCGCCGGGGAGGAGGACGCATGAGCTCACCGCGACTGGGCGTGAAGGCGCTCGTGGTCCGCGACGGCCACGTCCTCATGAACCAGGTCCTCACCACCGACGGCGAGGAGCTGTACGGGCCGCCCGGCGGCGGCCAGGAGCACGGCGAGACCCAGGAGCAGGCGCTGCGGCGCGAGTGCCGCGAGGAGATCGGCGCCGACGTCGACGTCTTCCAGGTGGCCTGCGTGTACGAGGTGCAGCTGGGCCGGCGGCTCGTCGACGGCGCCCCGATCCCGCCGTTCCACCAGGTCAACGTCGCCTACTGGTGCGGCCTCGCGGAGGGGGAGGAGCCGGGGCTGGGCACCGATCCCGATCCCGGCCAGGTGGGATCGGTGTGGCTGCCGATCGACCGGCTCCACGAGTTCGACGTGCGCCCCCGGGAGCTGGGGGCCTGGCTGCAGGACGATCCCAGCAGCAGGCCCGTCGGCATCGGACCCACCGCCCCCTGAGGACCGGACGGTCGGAGATTCCTGGGAGCGTTCCCTCCGGCGTGGCTAGGGTGGATCCCGTACCTGCTGATCACCATCGACGTTCACGGAGGACACCCCCATGACCACGACGCCCCGCATCGACTTCCACGACGGCCGCTCCATCCCGCAGCTCGGCTTCGGCGTGTGGCAGGTGGGGAACGACGAGGCCGCCGAGGTGGTGGGCACCGCCCTCGAGACCGGGTTCCGCCACATCGACACCGCCCGCGGCTACAACAACGAGCAGGGCGTGGGCCGCGCCCTCGCCGCCTCCTCGCTGGCGCGCGACGACATCTTCGTGACCTCGAAGTGCCCCAACCAGGACCAGGGCCGCGACGCGACCCTGCGCTCCTTCGACGCGACCATGGCGGATCTGGGCCTCGACGAGCTGGACCTCTACCTCATCCACTGGCCCGCGCCCGGCAAGGGCCTCGCCGTGGAGACCTGGAAGGCCTTCGTCGAGCTCCACGAGCAGGGCCGCATCCGCTCGATCGGCGTCTCCAACTTCCGCGCCGAGGACCTCGAGAAGCTCGAGGCGGAGACCGGCGTGCTGCCCGTCCTCAACCAGATCGAGCTGCACCCGTACTTCACCCAGCCCGAGCTGCGTGAGCTGCACAGGAGCAAGGGCATCGTCACCGAGTCCTGGTCACCGCTCGGCCAGGGCGGCGGCGAGCTCGAGGACCCGGTGATCGGCGCGATCGCCCAGGCGCACGAGGTGAGCCCCGCCCAGGTGATCCTCGCCTGGAACCTCGCGCTCGGGAACGTCGTCATCCCGAAGTCCGTCACCCCGGAGCGCATCGCCCAGAACCTCGCCTCCCTCGACGTGGAGCTCACCGAGGACGAGATCGCGCAGATCAGCGCCCTGCACAAGGGCGAGGACGGCCGCCAGGGCCCGAACCCGAGCGAGTTCGGCGGCCACCAGGGCGCCTGAGCCGAGGCCACCGCCCGCAGCATCCGCAGCACCGAGAACCAGGAGGATCAGATGAGCGAGAACCCGTACGACGAGGTCACCACCGACGGCGGCGAGGACCGCCCCGAGGTCGACCGCGACTTCACCGGCCCCGACGGGGTCCAGGACGCCGACGCGATCCTCGAGCTCGAGCGCGAGCGGGACGCCGAGGAGCGCACCGACTCCGCCGCGGACTTCCCCGTCGAGCTCGGCGAGGAGGACGTCGCCGCCGCGGAGCAGGGCAACCGCGACGGTGACGAGATGGTCGCCGAGGGCGAGGACCCCCGCGAGGTCGCCGAGCTCGACGGCGACGACGAGGACGTCGACGCCTTCGAGGACGAGCCCTTCACCGAGGACGATCCGCTGCGCCGCGAGCGCTGAGCAGCCCTCGGGCACACCGATGGCACCCCAGGGAGCATGACCCGACCGGCATGCTCCCTGGGATGCCGATTCTTCTCTGGTGCGGGGCCCGTCGGCCGTAGGGTCGGGGCATGAGCACCGAGGGAGCGGGAGAGCTGATCCATGTCGCGGCACCGCCGGGCACGGGGAAGAGCACCGTGCTGCCCCACCTCATCGCGCTGGCCCGAGGCTCCGCTGTCATCGTGGACATCGACGAGGTGCTCGAGGACGGGGCCCTGCTGGGCGTCCGGATCGCCGACCCGTCCGCGGCATCGCTCTGGCCGGCCTACGACCGCCACTGGGAGCGGATCTCTGCCCTGGTGACGCGCGCCGGGTTCGACATGGTGCTCCTCGTGCAGGTGCCGGACGAGCTCCCGCCGCCCGATCAGGTCACGGTCCTCGGCTGGGAGATCGACGACGCCGCCCGGGCATCCCGGCTCCGTGGCCGCGGCGAGCCGGAGCCGCTCGTCGCCGATGCGCTCTCGGACGCCGCCGCGCTCCGCGAGCTCCTGCCGCCGGCGTCGATCATCCGCACCGAGGGTGACACGTCGCCGCAGGACTGCGCCCGCCTCCTCTGGGAACGGGTGGAGCCCTGTCTCCGGGGGCACGAGTCGCCGCAGACCCCCGCCGGAGCGCACGACGGCTCGAGCCGGTGACACGCCCGGCGGGATGCCGGACAGGAACGGGACGTGACGACACCACAGGGCTCCGAGGACCAGCAGCGATTCGTCGCGCTCTTCGAGGACGCGTACGACCAGGTGCTGCGATTCGTCCGCCGTCGCCTCGAGGACGGTGCTGAGGACGTCACGGCCGAGGCGTTCCTCGTCGCTTGGCGCCGGCTCGACGACCTGCCCGCCGACCACGGCGACGCACGTGCCTGGGTGTTCGGTATCGCGCGCGGGATCATGGCGAACTCGCGTCGCGGCTCGAGCCGCCGGGACGCGCTAGCGGTGCGACTCGTGGACAGCGGCTCCGCGCGAGGGATCGTCGACGACGAGGACGACGCCGCCGTGCTGCGGATCGACCTCGCGACGGCATGGAACTCCCTCGCCGCCGCCGAGCAGGAGGTTCTCGCCCTCGCGGTGCTCGACGGCCTCACCTCGGCCCAGGCCGCCGAGGTCCTCGGGATCAGCGCGGTCGCGTTCCGGCTGCGCCTGTCCCGCGCGCGCCGTCGGCTCCGCGCCTCGATGGAGGCGCGGCCCGCCCCGTCACCGCCGAGGAGGGACTCGCTCCCCGTCGCCGCCCGTCGTCCTGCCACCCAGGAGCCCGCCTCATGAAGACCGCCGATCTCGACGCCGCCGCCCGCAGCCTCGATCCCGCCCCGCCCGCCGCTCGACCGCAGCGTGCCCGGGCGGACCTCGAGAGCATCCTCGCCACGCCCCGGACGACGCCCCGGCGCGTCCTTGCCGCCGTGCCGCCGCGTCGGGGGAGGCGCGTGCGCCGGTTCGCCCTCGCGGCCGTCGTCGCGGGCGTGCTCGGCGTCGGCGCCGCCGCCGGGCTGGGGGCGCTGCGACCCACCACCGCCGCCGCCTCCTGGACCGCCGCCGGGTCACCGGCCGCCCCGGACAGCGCCGGTGCCCAGCAGTGCCTCACCTGGTGGAGCACGCCGAACCCCGAGACCGGTCCGGTCGAGCCGCGACTGCGGGTACAGGAGCAGCGAGGAGACACCACGCTCGCGATCGGCGAGGACGGCGACGGCGACGAGCTGCTCTGCCTGGCGACGCTCGTGCCGGGACAGGAGCCCGTCGGAGGGACCACCTCGGCCCTCGAGCCGCCCGGGGCGGGGGAGGTGCCGGACGACGGGGCGATCGCCGTCGTCGTGGACACCGCCTTCTCCTCCGCCGAGGCGCAGAACGGATGGCAGCCCTCCGGACACACCGCCGTCGCCGGCCATGTGGGCGATCAGGTGGAGAGCATGGTCCTGGAGACCTCGGCCGGGCCGGTCGAGGCCAGCATCGACGACGGGCTGTTCCTGGCCTGGTGGCCGATCACCGACGACGGCGACCCCCACCCGACCCCGGAGGCCACGCTCACGCTCGAGGACGGCACGACCCGGACCGTGCAGCTCTCGGCGCCGTGAGCGGGCGCGGTGCCGTCGGCCGTAGGGTCGAGGCATGAGTGCCGAGCCCCTGCCCACCGCCGCCGCGAGCACCGAGGAGCATGTGGCCGTGTGCCTGCTGGACGGGGCGGGCCGGGTGCTGCACGAGCGAGACACGGATCGTCCCTTCTACGCGGCGAGCACGATCAAGCTGCACGTCCTGCTCGCCGCGCTGCAGGCGGCGCAGGGCGGCGCACTCGACCTCGACGCCAAGGTCCCCGCGACGCGCGGCTTCGTCGGCGCCGACGGCCGCCCCTTCATCCTGGGCGGCGACCACCTCGACCCCACGCACCCGGCCGAGGGGGCGCCGATCGCGGTGCGCGAGCTGCTCGTGCGGATGATCGACCGCTCGAGCAACGAGGCGACGGACCACACCGTGGCCCTGCTCGGCGGCGGCGTCGGCGCACCCCCGGAACAGGGCCTCGCCGCTGTCGCCGGCACCATCGCGCGCCTGGGCCTCACGGCGACGCGCGTCGAGCGGCTCATCGGGGACGCCTCCGCGATCACGGCGGGCGCCACGAACGAGACCTCCGCCCGGGACCTCGCCCGCACCGTGCACGCCCTCGCCGGGGACCCCGACCTGCTCGGGGACGCCGCGCGCACGCTCGCGCTGGACGCCCTGCGCGCCCAGCGGATCCGCGTGATCACCACCGTGCTGCGGGACGGCGTGGACGCCGGCTCGAAGACGGGATGGGTGGAGGGCTACCGCCACGACGTCGCCGTGATCGGCGAGGCGGGCTCGCCCGAGCGGCGCGTGCTCGCCGTGCTCACCTCCGGGCTGCCGCAGGACGAGGCCGATGCACGGATCGTCGCGGCGGCGCGGGAGCTGCTGCCGCCCGCCGTGCTCGCGCCGGCCTGAACGGCGACGGGGCCCGCAGTCGGTCGATGACCGGCCACGGGCCCCGTTCCCTCCCAGATCAGCCGGCGAGCGGGACGCGTCGCGCGCCCGCGTACTCGCCGTCCGTGTCGTACTCCTCGAGGGACATGATCTCGACGCTGCGGGACGCGTTCGGCGCCTGCATGATCATCCCGTCGCCCACGTACATGGCGACGTGGCGGATCGAGGTCGCGCCCGGCTCCGTCAGGAAGAACACCAGGTCACCGCGCTGGAGATCCTCGCGGGCGACCTCCTCGAGACCCGAGTTCCGCATCTGCGGGCCGGCGTCGCGGTGCAGGGTGATGCCGTGGTGGTGGAAGAGCGTGTACGTGAACCCGGAGCAGTCGAAGCCCCACGCGCTCACGCCCGCCCACAGGTAGCGCAGGCCCAGGAACCGCTCACCGGTCGCGATGACCTCGTCGGCCGTGGGCAGCGGCGGCGTCCCGCCCGGCTCACGGACCACGACGTCGGCGGCGGGGAGATAGGCGGGCTCGCCGCCGGGGACGGCCACCTGCACGGCCTTCGCGGTGCGCCTCAGCACCGGCAGGACCGTGTCGAAGGAGACGGGGATCCCCGGGTGGTTGCCCGACGGGGTGCCGGTGAGGCGGCTGGTCAGCGCGGTCACGGTCGCCGTCGGCGCGGTCTCGGCCCGCTCGAGGAAGCGGTCGTCGGGGACGAGCTGTGCGAGCGGCACCCAGCCGGGGTAGCCGCGCTCGTCGCGCGGGGTGGGCTGCGCGGTGACGACCACGTGCGCCCAGTCGCCGTCGACCTCGTCGACGATCACGCGGCTGCCGAGCACCGCCTGGGACTCGAGCTCGCCGGTGAGCCAGCGCCGCGTCTCCGTGTCCTGCATGTTCGCGTTCCACGCGTCGAGATCCACGGGGTTCGTGAGCGACGGGTCGTCGATGCCGGGCCGGTTCGTGCGCGGCTCCACCCAGAGTGTGGTCGCGGAGACCGCGACGACGGCCTCCTCCCCGGCGCGGGGAGCGCGGGTGGTGGCGGCCGACGGGCCTGCGACGGCCGACGGGGCCGCGAGGGCGCTCGAGGCGCCGGCGGCGGTCGCGAGGCCGGCCGCGCCGAGGCCCGCGGCGCCGAGCGCGGCGGCGTGCAGACCGGCACGGCGGGAGAAGCCGGCGTCGGCGCCGGTCAGGGGACGGATGCTGCGGGGAGTGCTGTCGTTCCGGGACATGAGAGGTCCTTCCGGTGGGGCCGCGGCGGGTGGTCCGCCGCGACGGGGATCGGGATGAGGTCCGGGTTCCAGGTCCTGCGGGGAGGAGGTCAGTGCTCACCCCCGTCAGGATCGCTCGACGGGTCCAGGAGGTCGAGGCCCAGCCCGGGGCCGCCCAGCAGGCGGAGACGAGCACCGTCCTGGACGTATCCGCCGCCGGGCAGGGGCGAGGCGAACCAGGCGGGCGGGTCGAGGTCGATGAGCGTGATCGCCGGATGCGCGACGGCGAGGTGCGCGGCCGCCGTGATCGAGATCCGCGGCTCCATCATCGCGCCGATCATGCAGGTCAGGCCTGCTTCCTGGGCGACGTCGGCGATGGCGAGCGCCTCCCGGACCCCGCCCGTCTTCGCGAGCTTGATGTTGAGGAGGTCCGCGGCGCCCGCGTCGACGAGACGGCGCGCGTCGGCCGCGGTCCACACGGCCTCGTCGGCCATGATCGGCAGACCCACCGCGGCCCGCACCTGTGCGAGGCCGTCGAGGTCGGCGGCCGCGACCGGCTGCTCGACGAGGTCGATCGGCAGGGCGTCCGCCTCGAGCCCGGTGAGGATGCGGATCGCCTCCTCGGGGCTCCAGCCCTGGTTCGCGTCCAGGCGCAGGCGCACCCCGGGAGCCGCCTCGAGGACCGCGTCGAGCCGCCGACGGTCCTCCTCCGGGTCGCGGCCCAGCTTGATCTTGAGGATCTGCTCGCCGCTGTCCACGGCCTCGCGGGCGCGCCGCGCCATGACCTCCGGCTCCTCGAGGGAGACGGTCATGTCGTTGAGCAGCTCGCCCCCCGTGGAGCCGCCCAGCAGCTCCACGAGCGGGACCTCGGCGGCACGGGCGGCCGCGTCGTGCAGGGCGACGTCGAGCGCGGCCTTCGCGCTCGTGGCCCCGGGGAGGGCGCCGGCGATCCGCGCGGCGAGCTCCGGCAGGGTGCCGCGGGCCCCGGTGAGGGCCGCGCCGAGCGGGCCCGTGAGCGCCTCGTGGATCGTGGCGGCGGACTCGCCGGTGACCGCGACCGTCTCCGCCGCGGAGCCCTGGCCGACGACGCCGCCGTCGAGCTCCACCTCCGCGACGACGAAGGCGACCGAGTCGGTGCGGCGGGCGGCGGTGACGAAGGGGCGCAGCAGCGGGGAGCGGTGGCGGTGCGCGCGCACCGCCACCACGTGCAGGGGAGCGGCGGGGGAGCGGTCGTCGATGCTCACAGCGCGGACATCACCTGCGCCGCGATGAGCCCCACGAACGTGCCGATGAACGAGCCGATCAGCGCGAACAGCACGCCCACGGGCACCAGCTGCCGGTTGAAGGCGCTCGCCACGACCGGCGCGGAGGCGATGCCGCCGATGTTCGCCGTCGAGGCGACGGCGAGGGAGAACAGCTCGACCTTCGCGATCTTCGCGTAGGCCAGCATGATCACGATGTGCACGACGAGCACGAGGACGCCCATCAGCAGGTACAGCGGCGCCTCGGTGATCGCGGAGAAGTCCGAGCCCGAGGCGATCTGGCCGATCACCACGAACAGCATGAGGCTCGCGATCTCGCTCGCGCCGGCCGTGGTGCCGAGCGGCGTGAGCGCCACGACGAGGCCCAGCACGGAGACGATGAGGATCGACCAGGTGGTGCCGTTGACGACCGCACCGAACTCCGGCAGCAGGCCGCCGATCCAGATCGAGAGCGTCGAGACGAAGATGGCGCCGAAGG
Source organism: Brachybacterium rhamnosum (assembly GCF_039526185.1). Lineage (NCBI taxonomy): Bacteria > Bacillati > Actinomycetota > Actinomycetes > Micrococcales > Dermabacteraceae > Brachybacterium > Brachybacterium rhamnosum. Next base: position 255,762 of record NZ_BAAAIS010000002.1, on the reverse strand, counting down.
CGACGATCGCGAGGGAGGTGCCGGTGATCGGCTGCTTCTCCTCCTCCGCGGCGCCCGCGTGCACGTCGAGGTAGGCGGTGTTCGCCTTCGTCCAGCGGTTGAAGCGCGGCGAGATCGCGACCGAGGCGAACATGAGCATGAGCCACACCGAGTACATGATCGTGTCGGTGATCAGGGCGTAGCCGAAGATGTTCTCGGGCGCCTGCAGGATGTCCTGCACGGCGACCATGTTGGCGCTGCCGCCGGTCCAGGAGGCCAGCAGCGCGCCGAGCACCTTCCACGCCTCGGGGTGCAGCGCGCCCTGGAACAGGGCGTACACGAGCACCATGCCGATGAACAGGGACGCGGAGGCGACGAACATCGTCAGCAGGAGCTTGGGGCCCAGCTTGATGATCTTGCGCAGGTCGCAGCCGAAGAGGAACAGGAAGATCATCGCCGGCAGCAGGACGTTCTTGACCTCGGTGATGGGGGCGCGGGTCGCCTCGTCCTGACCGAACACGCCGATCGAGTTGAGGGTGGCGCACAGCAGGTACATCAGCACCATGCCGGGGACGTACTTGAACAGCTTCCAGCCGGTGGTGCGTTCCAGGACGATGAGCACGCACGACAGTCCGAGCAGGACGCCGAGCATGAGCAGGCCGTCGGTGATCACGGGGACTCCTCAGAGGGGGAAGGGCTCCGGCCGGTTCCGGGGACAAAAAAATCGGAAGCATCGCACAGGGCGCCGCGAGGGCGCGCTGCGGATGCTTCCGACGGGTTCCGGTTCGGTGAGGTCCCGGGCGGACGGAGCGGGTATGCGGTTGTGGTCAGGCGGAGGAGCCGGCCGCCAAGTCGCGGTACTTCGCTGCTGCGCTGCGCACGGAGGCGGCGAGCGCCCGCTGCGAGGAGCCGTGGTACCTGTCGGTGATGGTTCCCACCAGGGCGTCGTCGTCGAGGAGGGAGCGCCCCACCAGGAGCTCCCGCACGAACTCGGTCGTCAGCGGGAGGGTGGCGGAACAGTCCGCAGCTCGTATGACGTGGGTCTCAGTATCGACGACGAGGCCCACGAAGAACAAACCCCACTGCGTCGTGATCGGATTGTTGCTCGGCGCCTTGGCCTCGCCGGTCAGATAGATCGTGGTCCCCATCCCGCGAGTCTATGCAGGTCGGGAGCCGAGCGCTCGGTGTCGGCGCGCGTGCGGATCACCGGGTCGCCCGGGGTCGGCAGGTGTGTGGTCGTGGCGCTCCAGGCGTGGTCGATTCTTGAGCCATAGCCATAGCCATAGCCATAGCCATAGCCCTGGCCCCGGGCCCTTGGCTCATTTTCAAGCCATCTCTGGAGCGTCCCAGCACAGGCACCGGCACAGGCACGGGCACGGGCACCGGCAACGGCACCGGCACCGATGCTCGACCGTGCCCGGGGGTCCTGGCACGTCAACCGGCGCGGATCGCGCCGGCGGGGCGCTCCAGCAGGACGGTGCGGAAGGTCGGGAAGTCCTTCGCACCCACCTCGGTGAAGCCGAGCGGCAGGTAGTAGGGGAGGAGATGCGGCGCGCAGTCCAGGCGCAGCAGTCGTCGGGACCGACGCTCGGCCTCCGCCTCGGCGAGGTCGAGCACCAGTGCGCCCAGGCCGCGGCCGGAGGCGGCCGGATCGGTCATGAGCCCGTGCGCGTAGAGCGCGGGGTCCGCGGCGCGCTCGTGCTCGCCCCAGAACAGCGGGTCCGCGTCGACCAGGCGCACCGCGGCCTCGAACGCGCCGGGCCCCGTCGGCCCACCGGCGTCGAGGGCGTGCCACTCGGCGCGGCCCACCTCGGCATGGATCGTGGCGTCGTCGAGCGAGCCGACCGCCCACTGCACCACGCCCCGACGCTCCATCCACCGCTCCCGTGCACGACGCATCGCGGCGAGGCGAGGCACGTCGGCGGGGGAGCAGCGGCGGAGCCTGACGGGCGCGTCCGCCGGCGTCACAGGGGCAGGCGCATGTAGGTCTTCTCGAGGTACTCGTCGAGCCCCTCGTGGGAGCCCTCGCGGCCCAGCCCCGACTCCTTCACCCCGCCGAAGGGGGCGGCGGCATCGGAGGCGACGCCGAGGTTCACGGCGACCATGCCGGACTCGATGCGGCCCGCGACCGAGGTGACCTCGGCGAGGTCGGAGCCGGCGACGTAGCTCATGAGCCCGAACTCGGTGCGGTTCGCGGCACGGACCATCTCGTCGACGTCGTCCATCACGGTGATCGGGGCGACCGGACCGAAGATCTCCTCGCGGTGCACGCGCGCCTCGAGCGGGACGTCCGCGAGGACGGTCGGCAGATAGTAGTAGCCGCCCTCGCAGCCCTCCGGCAGCTCCTCCGGGGTGGGGCGTCGGCCGCCCGCGAGGACCTTCGCGCCGCGGTCCACGGCGTCGGCGACGAGCTCCTCGATCTTCTCGAGCGCCTTCTCCTCGATCATCGGGCCCATCGTCGTGCCCTCCGCGATCCCCGGCCCCACCTGCAGGGCCTTCGTCCGCTCGGCGAGGCCCGCGGTGAACTCCTCCGCCACCGAGGCGTGCACGTAGAAGCGGTTCGCGGCCGTGCAGGCCTCGCCGTTGTTGCGGAACTTCGCGGGCACAGCCGCCTCGAGCGCCGCCGCGGGATCCGCGGAGGGCAGCACGAGGAAGGGGGCGTTCCCACCCAGCTCCATCGACGCCTTCAGCACGTGCTCCGCCGCCTGGCCCAGCAGGGTGCGGCCCACGCCCGTGGAGCCCGTGAAGGAGACCTTGCGCAGGCGCGGATCCGCCATGAGCGTGCTCGAGAGGCCCGTCGAGTCCGAGGTGACCACGGCGTTCACGACACCGCGGGGCACGCCGGCGTCGGCGAGGATCTGGATCAGCGCAAGGCTCGTGAGCGGTGTGAGCGAGGCGGGCTTGAGCACGACGGTGCACCCGGCCGCGAGGGCCGGGGCGATCTTGCGGGTGCCCATCGAGAGCGGGAAGTTCCACGGCGTGATCGCGAGGACGGGGCCGACGGGCCGGACGGTCGTGAGGATCGCGTGGTCCGCGGCGGGCGCCCGGCGGAACTCACCGCCCGCTCGCACGGCCTCCTCCGCGAACCAGCGCAGGAACTCCGCCCCGTAGACGACCTCGCCGCGGGCCTCCGCGAGCGGCTTGCCCATCTCGAGGGTCATGAGCAGGGCGAGGTCCTCCGCCCGCTCGTGGCACAGCGTGTAGGCGCGCTGCAGGATCTCGGCGCGCTCGCGGGACGTGGTCGCGGCCCACTCCTCCTGGGCGGCGGCCGCGGCATCGAGGGCGCGCAGGCCCACCGTGGGGGCGTCGGCGTCGACGACCTGGGTGAGGGGGCGGCCGGTCGCGGGGTCGACGACGTCCAGCGCGGGCGTGCCGCCCAGGAACGCGCCGTCCACGAAGGAGCTGCGCGGCGTGCGCTCGAGGAGCTCGGCGATGCGGGCGGGGCTGACGGCGGTGGTCACGGTGCTCTCCTCCGGGACGGGATCGGGCGGACGCCTCCATCCTGCACCCACGACGGCCCGCGCGGTGGACCGTGGGGAAGGCCCGCACCGGGCCCGACGAGCGCGGCCCCGCTCCCGGAGAGGGGAGCGGGGCCGCGCCGCGGTGGGACGGGTGTCGCGGTGGGGCGAGCGTCAGAGGGCCGCGATGTCCTTCTTGTCCTCGGCGCCCGGCTCGTTCTCCCGGACCACGATCCGGATCGGCTCGAGCTTCGCCCACAGCAGGAAGGCGGCGCCGACGACGGCCATGCCGATCCCGGCCCACAGGTTCGCGTTCATGCCGTCGGTCTTCGCGGACTCCGCCGGGTCGAAGGCGAACAGCCCCATGAGCACCAGCACCACGCCGAAGATGCCGACGAGGAGGCCGATGAAGTTGCGGATGTCGAAGGCGCCGGCGGTCTGGACCGTCGCGTCGCCGGGGACGTCGGCCGCCGAGCCGTCGGCCGCAGCGGCATCGGCCGCAGGGCTCGTGTCCTTGTGCGAGTTCATGTCAGGTTCTCCTTGGTCCGCGGTCACGCGAAGACGACGTTGAGGATGATGACGAGGGCCAGCGCGATCCCGGCCATCGGCACCGGACGGCGGAAGAACGGCAGCGCCTTCTCGTCCGGGTCCACGAGATCGGCGCGCGGGGTCTCGGAGTAGACGAGGCCCTTGAGCTCGTGCGCCGGCTTCGGCGTCGTGAACTGGGTGACGATCACCGAGACCACGATGTCCACCACGAAGGCGGTCGCCGCGGAGAGGAACGCGAGGCCCTGGCCCGGCAGCGTGAACACCTCGAAGAAGGTCGAGCTCGCCCACAGCACGATCGCGGAGAGGGTGCCCGCCACGAGGCCCGCCCAGCCGGCCGTCGGCGTCATCCGCTTCCAGAACATGCCGAGGATGAACGTCGCGAACAGCGGTGCGTTGAAGAACCCGAAGAGGGTCTGCAGGTAGTCCATGAGGTTCGAGAACTGCCCGGCGATGAGCGCCGTGAAGATCGCGACGATGCAGGCCACGAGCGTCGCGAGGCGACCGATCTTGATGTAGTGGTCGTCCGGCGCGTCCTTCTTCACGTACTGCTGGTAGAGGTCGTAGCTGACCACCGTGTTGAACGCCGAGATGTTCGCGGCCATACCGGCCATGAACGCGGCGAGCAGGCCCGCGATCGCGACGCCCAGCAGGCCGTTGGGGAGCACGTCCCGCATGAGCAGCAGCAGCGCGTCGTTGTAGGTGACGCCCGTGGCGGCGGCGCCCGCGGCGTCCTTCGCGTAGTCCATCTGCTTGAACTGCGCGAGGTCCGTGACCAGCACGCCGGCGATCATGCCCGGGATGATGACGATGAAGGGGATGAACATCTTCGGGAACGCGCCGAGGATCGGCGTCATCCGCGCGGCGGTGATCGACTTGCTGGCCATCGCGCGCTGGACCTCGACGAAGTTCGTCGTCCAGTAGCCGAAGGAGAGCACGAAGCCCAGGCCGAACACGATGCCGACGACGGAGAGGATCGGGCTGTCGAAGCCGGAGAGCTGCTCGCCCGGCCAGGTGTGCAGCTCCGAGGAGCCGAGCATGCCGTTGCCGGAGATCTTCTCCGTGAGTCCCTGCCAGCCGCCCACGCGGTGCAGGCCGATCAGCGTCAGCGGCAGCAGCGCCGCGACGATCACGAAGAACTGCAGCACCTCGTTGTAGATCGCGGCGGAGAGCCCGCCGACGGTGATGTAGAAGAGCACGAACGCGGCGGCGAGGATGAGCCCCACCCACATCGGCCAGCCCAGCAGGCGGTTCACGATCGTCGCGAGCAGCGACAGGTTCACACCCGCGATGAGCAGCTGCGCCACGGCGAAGCTGATCGAGTTCACGAGGTGGGCGCCGGTGCCGAAGCGCATGCGCATGAACTCGGGGACCGAGCGCACCTTCGAGCCGTAGTAGAAGGGCATCATCACGACGCCCAGGAACAGCATCGCCGGGATCGCGCCCACCCAGAAGTAATGCATGGTGGGCAGGCCGTACTGGGCGCCCGTCGCGGACATGCCCATGATCTCCACCGCACCGAGGTTCGCGGATATGAAGGCGAGGCCGGTGACCCAGGCGGGCAGCGAGCGGCCGGAGAGGAAGAACTCGATGGAGTTGGAGACGCCGCGCTTGGCGAACCACCCCACACCGAGGACGAAGACGAAGTAGAGCGCGATGATCGCGTAATCGATCCACTGCGCGTCCAAGCGGACGTCGACCATGGGGACTGCTTTCGAGGGAAGGAATGGGGGAGCGCCCTGGGCTCGGGACGCGCTGTTGCGTCGGCCGCGGGGCGATGGCGGGGTGCCGCCGGGCGGCCACGCTACCACCGAGTTCGCTCACAGGGGAGAGCCACCTGCGGCGAACGGGGACACGGGTGGGGTCGGGATGGTAGTGCCACGTCGGCTGACCTGAGCGGGTTAGCCTGTCGACGGCCGCGATCCCCGGCGGCCGGTCGACGACGACCCCAGGAGGTCCCCCTTGTCCCCCGCTTCCCCCGGCCCCTCCTCGCACGCCGGCCCGCCGCCGGACGCCGCGCCCTCCCCGGGCGCCACGGCCACCGCCACCCCGCCGCCCGCCGCCGTGGACCCCGCCGCGCGCCGCGAGGAGCGCCGCTGGACCCCGCCGAAGATCGCCCTGTGGGTCGGCATCTCCCTCGTCGGCGCGCTCGGCTGGCTCATGCTCGCCCTCGCCCGCGGCGAGGCCGTCAACGCCATCTGGTTCGTCTTCGCCGCCGTCGCCACCTACCTCGTGGCCTACCGCTTCTACGCGAAGTTCATCCAGGACAAGCTCGTCCGGCCCGACGACACCCGCGCCACCCCCGCCGAGACCTCGTACGACGGCAAGGACTACGTCCCCACCGACCGTCGAATCCTCTTCGGCCACCACTTCGCGGCGATCGCCGGCGCCGGCCCCCTCGTGGGACCCGTGCTCGCCGCCCAGATGGGCTACCTCCCCGGCACCATCTGGATCATCGTCGGCGTCATCCTCGCGGGCGCCGTCCAGGACTTCCTCGTCCTCGTCATCTCCATGCGCCGCCACGGCCGCTCGCTCGGCCAGATGGCCCGGGACGAGCTCGGCATCGTCGGCGGCATCGCCGCGTTCATCGCGACCCTCACGATCATGCTGATCATCGTCGCGATCCTCGCGATGGTCGTCGTGAACTCCCTCGGCGAGAGCGCCTGGGGCGTCTACTCCGTGGGCCTCACCATCCCGATCGCCGTGTTCATGGGCATCTACCTGCGCTACCTCCGGCCCGGCAAGGTCTTCGAGGTCTCCATGATCGGCGTCGTGCTGCTGCTCGCCGCGATCGTCTCCGGCCGCTGGGTCGCCGAGAGCGACTGGGGCCAGGCGCTCTTCCACCTCGACCGCCCGGTCCTCGCCGCGGCGATCATCGCCTACGGCTTCCTCGCCGCCGTGCTGCCCGTGTGGGTGCTGCTCGCGCCCCGCGACTACCTCTCCACCTTCATGAAGATCGGCACGATCGTCATGCTCGCCGCGGCGATCGTCCTGGTGCGCCCGCAGATCGACACCCCCGCGATCTCCGAGTTCGCCTCCCGCACCGACGGCCCCGTCTTCACCGGCGCCCTGTTCCCCTTCCTCTTCGTCACCATCGCCTGCGGCGCCCTCTCCGGCTTCCACGCGATGATCGCCTCCGGCACCACCCCGAAGCTCGTCGAGAAGGAGTCGCAGACCCGGATGATCGGGTACGGCGGCATGCTCATGGAGTCCTTCGTCGCGATCATGGCGCTCGTCGCCGCCGTCTCGATCGACCGCGGCATCTACTTCGCCATGAACTCCTCCGCCGCCGCGACCGGCGGCACCGTCGAGGGCGCCGCCCAGTTCGTCAACTCCCTGGGCCTCATGGGCGTGAACCTCGACCCCGCGACCCTCGAGGAGACCGCGAAGCAGGTGGGGGAGGAGTCGATCGTCTCCCGCACCGGCGGCGCCCCCACCCTCGCCGTGGGCCTCGCCGGGATCATGCACCGCCTGATCGGCGGCCCCGGCATGATGGCGTTCTGGTACCACTTCGCGATCATGTTCGAGGCGCTGTTCATCCTCACCAGCGTCGACGCCGGCACCCGCGTCGCCCGCTTCATGCTCTCCGACGCCCTTGGCGGCATCAACCAGCGCTTCCGCGACCACTCGTGGCGGCTCGGCGCCTGGCTCACCACGGCGATAATGGTCGCCGGCTGGGGATCGATCCTGATGATGGGCGTGCTCGACCCGCTGGGCGGCATCAACACGCTGTTCCCGCTGTTCGGCATCGCCAACCAGCTGCTCGCCGCGATCGCCCTGTCGATCTGCCTCGTCGTCTTCGCCCGCAAGGGCCGGCGCCGCTCCCTGCTCGTGATCGCCGTGCCGCTGCTGTTCACCGCGGTCGTCACGATCACCGGCTCGTTCCAGAAGATCTTCTCCGCCGATCCGAAGGTCGGCTACTGGGCGAACCACATGGCCTACCGCGACGCCCTCGCCGCCGGGAAGACCGAGCTGGGCCTCGCCAAGACGGCCGACGACATGCAGGCCGTCGTCTTCAACACCGCCGTGCAGGGCTCCCTCTCGATCCTGTTCGTGGTGTGCACGATCATCGTGCTGATCGTGTCCCTGTGGCGCACCCTCCAGGCCCTGCGCGGCGTGAACCTGCTGGACACGGAGGCGCCGTACGTGGAGTCCGAGTACTTCGCCCCCTCCGGCATGGTGCCGACGGCATCGGAGAAGGAGCTCGGCGGGCAGTGGAAGTCGTACCTCGCCGAGCACCCGGAGAAGGACCTCGCCGGGGGAGGCCACTGATGAGCGGGGCCGCGCTGGTCGCGGCGCTGCGGGAGGTCCGACGGTTCGCGCGCGGGGTCCTCGGCTCCGACGCCTACGACCGCTACCTCCACCACCACCGCATCACCGGCTGCACCCACCCGCCGCTCACCGAGCGCGAGTTCTGGCGCGCGAAGTACGCCGAGCAGGACGCGAACCCCGGCGCCCGCTGCTGCTGAGCGGCGCGGCGTGGGGCCGGCCCGCAGCCGGTGGGCGGCGGGGCGCGGCGGGGCCGCTGAACGCACGGGACCTCTTCGTACGGGTCCCCGCCCTGAGGGGCCGACCCGTACGAAGACGTCCCGTGGCCTGTGCGGCGGCGGGGAAGCCGGGGCCCGGGGCGGTCAGCGGAGCTCGGCGAGCACCTCGGGGAGCGCGCGCCCCTCGTGGTCGAACATGGCCTGGTTCTCCCAGGCGTTGCCCGAGGCGGGGTCGTGCAGGTCCCAGCCGGCGCCCTCGACCGCGGTCCAGGCGGGCTCCCAGTAGACGGCACCCCGGCCGTGGCCGCCCGCGGCGGAGACGGTCACGTCCTGCACCGCACGGAAGAACGCCGCCTGCCCCGACGGGGTCGCCGGATAGCCCTCCGGCAGCGGGGTCTCCTCGGTGACGATGTTCGGGTAGGGCACGCGCGGGTCGTCCTCGAGGGTGAACGGGTAGGCGGTCTCGACGACGATCACGTCCCGGTCGTACCGCGCGCCGAGCACGGCCACCGCCTCCTGCAGGTCGGCGAGCGTGCCGTGCCAGTAGGGGTAGTAGGAGAGGCCGATGAGGTCGAAGGGCACGCCGCGGCCCTGGGCCTCGTCGAGCCACCAGGTCAGGCCGTCGATGCCGTCGTGGATGTTGGTCAGGTGCAGCATCACGGCGGCGTCGGGGTACACCTCGGTGACGGCGCGGGAGCCGGCCGTGAGGAAGCGGGCGAGGTTCTCCCACTGGGCGCCCGCGACGTCGTCGGACTCGTCGACGTCCCAGGTCTGGCCGAGCGGCCACAGCATCCCGGGGTTGATCTCGTTGCCGACCTGCACCATCGCGACGTCGACCCCGGCCTCGCGCAGCAGGGTCAGGGTGCGGCGCGTGTGCTCGGCGACGGCGGTGACGAGACCGTCCGCATCGAGCCCCGCCCAGGCCGCGGGCACGTGCTGGGCTCCCGGGTCCGTCCACTCGTCGGAGTAGTGGAGGTCCACGAGCACGTCCATCCCCGCCGCGCGGATCCGGCGTGCCATCGCGAGCGTGTGCTCGGGGGTGCAGTAGCCGTCCGCCGGATCGACCCAGACCCGCAGCCGGCCCAGGTTCGCGCCGTGCGCACCGATCACCTCGACCGGGTCCACGGCGGCGGAGCCGTCCGCCGTCGTGTACTCCGCGCCGTGGGCCTCGTTCTTCGGCACGCCGGAGAGGTCCACGCCGCGCACGGAGCGCTCGACGGCGCCGGCTTCGAGCTCGAGGTCGTCGAACTCCGCCCACGCCCCGTCGCGGCCCGTGACGGTGAGGGACACCTCGAGGGTGCCGCGCGCCTCGGGAGCGCCCACGGCGAGATCCAACCAGAGGCCGTCATCCCCGGTCACCGGCACGGAGGTGCGATGCACCCGGCCGCGCGTGCGCAGCTCGAGAGCGGCGCCGCCCTCCCCGCCGGCGCGGACCCGGGCGCGCAGCACCGTGTCCCTGCCGCGGCCCAGCTGCACCCGCTGGCGCGCGGTGACCTCGGCGCCGTCGGTCGGCTCGAGGCGGAGCACGTCGGGCCGACGATCGCCCGTCGGGCCGCCCGCGCCGACGGAGGCGGCCGACGGCGCGCCGGAGACGCTCCAGCCGGAGAGCTCGTCCGTGAACCCTGCGTTCACGAGGCCGGATCCGCCCCCGGGGCCGGGACGCACGGACGGGGGAGCGGCGAGGGCCGTGCCGTCGACGGCGGCCGTGGCGCCGATCGCCGCGGCGCCGCCGACGGCGAGCCGGGACAGGCCCCGGCGCGAGATCGAGGAGCCGGGGGAGCCGGTCGGGATGCGGTGGGCGGGGTGCGGGGTGGACGTCATCGTTCTCCCTTGTCGTGGTTCTGCGGTGGTGCGGTGCAGGGCTGTCAGGCGCCCGCGGCGAGCCGTGCCGTGGCGACGCCGCCGGCAGGCACCTCGAGCCGGTCCCCGTCACCGACGGGGATGCGCGCCGGCTCCGCGGTGTGGTTGATCGCGATGAGGTGGCAGGTACCGTCCCCGTGGGTGCGCTCGAGCAGCTCGACGTCCTCGGGGAGGTCCCGCACGGTGAGGCCGGCGGCGGCGTAGGGCTCGCGCAGCACGGCCGCGAGGTCCTCGACGTCGACGTCCGAGGCCACGTACCAGGCGTGCCCCTCGCCACGGGCGTGGTGCGTCGCGGCGACGCCGCCGGGCACGGGGCCGTCGACGTAGGTGCCGACGGGCTCGGCCCCCTCCAGGTGCAGGTCCTCGCACCAGATCCGGGCGCGCAGCGGGCTCCCGTCGAGGACGATCCGTGCCTCGTCGCCCTCGCGCAGCGGGCAGAACTCGTGCACGGCGACTCCCAGCACCGGGGCGAGCGCGGCGTTGAGACCGCCGGCGCGCACGCCGTCCTCGGCGTCGACCACGCCGGAGAAGGGTCCCACCACGAGGCGGCCGCCCTCGCGGACGTAGCGGTCGATGTTCGCCGCCGCGGCGTCGGTGAGCAGGTAGGAGGCGGGGGCGAGCACCAGGCGGTACCGGCTGAGGTCGTCCTCGGGGTGCGCGAAGTCGACCGCCAGGTGGTCGCGCCACAGTCGCTCGTACCAGGTCTGGATCTGCGCCCGGTGGCGGAGGGCGTCGGAGGGGCGCCAGGGGAGGTCCTGCGCCCAGTGCGACTCCCAGTCCCAGAGGATCGCGACGTCGGCGCGGACCCTCGATCCGCGGATCGCCGCGAGGGACCCGAGGGTCGCGCCGAGCTCGGTGACCTCGCGCCAGACCCGGCTGCCGGTCCCGGCGTGCGGGAGCATCGCCGAGTGGAACTTCTCGGCGCCCTTGCGGGAAGCACGCCACTGGAAGAACATCACGGCATCTGCGCCGCGGCCCACGTGGGACAGCGAGTTGCGGGCCATCTCGCCGGGGCGCTTCGCGACGTTGCGGCCCTGCCAGTTCACCCCGGAGGTGGAGTGCTCCATGAGCATCCAGGGACGCCCGCGGGACAGCGACCGGGTGAGGTCGGCGTCGAGGGCGAGCTCGACGAAGTTCCGCTCGTCTGCCGCGATGAGGTAGTGGTCGTTGGCGACGACGTCGACCTCGTCAGCCCATTTCCACAGGTCGATGTTGGGGCAGGTGTGCGCCATGAAGTTCGTGGTCACGGGAACGTGCGGGGTGATCTCCCGGAGCACGTCCCGCTCGGCGCGGAAGCAGTCGAGGATCTGCTCGGAGCTGAAGCGGCGCCAGTCGAGCTCGAGCGAGGGGTTCTGCATCGAGGGCGTGGGCAGCGGTGCGTGCAGGTCTTCGCGGGTGCCGAGCACCTGGCCCCAGAAGGCCGTGCCCCAGGCGGTGTTCACGGCGTCGAGCGAGCCGTGGCGTGCGAGCGCCCAGTCGCGGAAGGCCTCCTGCGCGGCGTCCGAGAAGCTCTCGCCGACGGGGGCGCCGTACTCGTTGTGGACGTGCCAGAGGGCGAGCGCCGGGTGGTCGCCGTACCGCTCGGCCAGCGCGCGGGTGATCCCGGTGGCCGCGGCGCGGTAGGCGGGGGAGGAGGGGCAGGCCATGCCGCGGGATCCCGGCCCGAGGGCTCGGCCCTCGCGGTCGATCACCCGCGCCTCCGGGTGGTCGCGGAAGAACCACGCGGGCGGGGCCGCGGTGGGGGTCCCGAGGTCGATGCGGATGCCCTGCGCGTGCAGCAGCGCGAACACCTCGTCGAGCCATTCCCAGTGGAACTCGCCGCGGCGGGGCTCGAGGGTCGCCCAGGAGAAGATCCCGACGCTCACGAGGTTCACGCCGGCCTCGCGCATGAGGCGGGCGTCCTCCGCCCAGGTCTCCCGGGGCCACTGCTCGGGGTTGTAGTCGCCGCCGTAGGCGAGGCCGTCCAGGTCCAGCGGCCAGGAGGGGCGGGCGGGGTCGCGAAGGGCGCCAGCGGCACTCGACGTTCCGACGGGCGGCACGGGGGTCGTGGGGCCGTCGGACTGGAAACGATCACGGTGCATGGTGCAGGACTGTGGCATGCGGCGGGTCATTAAGCAACCTCCACGCCTGCCGCTTGACTGTAAACGATCACAGTCCTACGCTTCCCGCCAGCGCCGCTCGATCCCGAGCGGAGCGCCCATCGCGAGGAGGCGACGATGACCAGTGCCCCACCACACCGGCCCGGCCGCGGCACGTCACGCCGCTCCCTGCTGACCGCCGGCGCCGCGCTCGCCGGGACCGCTGTCGGCGCCGCCGGGCTCGCCGGGTGCGGATCCGCATCCTCGGGCACCACCACCGAGCTCACCTTCTGGAGCTGGGCACCCGGCATCGAGGACGTCGTCGCGGTGTGGAACGCCGAGAACCCCGACCTGCAGGTCGTCGTGAGCCGGCAGGACGCGGGCGACGCCGCGGTCACCAAGCTGCTCACGGCCGTCCGCGCCGGCAACGGCGCCCCCGACCTCGTCCAGGCCGAGTACCAGGCGATCACCTCGCTGGTCTCCGCGAATGCCGTCGCGGACATCTCCGCCGACCTCGCGCCGAGCACGGCGGGACACTTCGCCGAGGGGATCTGGTCCTCCGTGCAGCTTCAGGGCGACAGCGTCTATGCGATCCCCCAGGACACCGGGCCGCTGCAGTTCTACTACCGCGCCGACATCTTCGAGCAGCACGGCCTGGGCGTCCCCACCACCTGGGACGAGTATGCCGAGACGGCCCGCGCCCTTCACAGCGCGGATCCGTCGCTGTACCTGGGGACCTTCTCCTCGACCGACCCCGGCCTGTTCATGGGCCTCGCCCAGCAGGCGGGCGCCTCCTGGTGGCAGATCGCGGGCGACCGCTGGAAGGTGGACGTCGACTCCGAGCCCGCACGCCGCGTCGCCGAGTTCTGGGGCGGCCTCGTCGAGGAGGGCGTCATCGCCCGGGACCCGATGTACACCCCGCAGTGGAACGCGGCGCTGAACAACGGCACACAGGCGGGATGGGTCTCCGCGGCGTGGGCACCCGGAGTGCTCGCGGGCAACGCGGGCTCCACCGCCGGCTCCTGGCGGATGGCGACGCTGCCGCAGTGGGAAGCGGGGGAGACGGCCACCGGCAACTGGGGAGGCTCCACGACCGCCGTCACGGTCGGCTCGCCGCATCGCGCCCAGGCCGTGCGCTTCGCCGAGTGGATGAACACCTCGGCCGACGGCGTCCGCGCCCTCGTCGAGAAGAGCGGCGTCTTCCCCGCCGATCAGGCCGGCGCGGCCGAGGCCCTCTCCGCACCGCCCGAGTTCTTCGCCGACCAGCCCGACTTCTACGAGCTCTCGACCTCGAACGCCGAGGGCGTCCGCCCCCTCACCTTCGGACCGAACGTCAATGTCGCCTACTCGATCTTCAACGACGCCTTCGGCACCGCGACCCAGAGATCCACGGCCGCAGCCTTCGTCGACGCCCTCGCCACCATCCAGGCGGGCACCGTCGCCGACCTCGAGAACCAGGGGTACGACCTCGCATGAGCTCCACGAATGCCTCCACCCTGCGCCGGCGCACGGACCGCTTCGGCTACGTCTTCGTCGCCCCTGCCGCGGTGTGCTTCCTCGCCTTCCTCGCCATCCCGATCCTCTACGCCCTCTACGTCAGCGTGCGCCGTGAGCAGGTCGTCGGCCTCGGCCTCGGCGAGGGCGGGCGCCACCAGGAGTGGGCGGGCCTGCGCAACTACGCACAGGTGCTCGCCGATCCGGAATTCCTCGGCAGCGCCGGCCGCGTGCTCCTGTACGGGCTCGTGCTCGTCCCGGTCATGCTGGGTCTCGCCCTGCTCTTCGCGCTCCTGCTGGACTCGAAGCGCGCCCGGCTGCGACGCATCGCCCGGATCACGATCTTCCTGCCCTACGCCGTCCCGGCGGTGATCTCCTCGCTGCTGTGGGGCTTCCTCTACCTGCCCGGCACCAGCCCTTTCCACTTCGTCGCGGACGCCCTCGGCGGCAGCCTGCCGGACGTGCTGTCCCCGCAGCTCGTGCTCCTCGCGATCGCGAACATCGGGATCTGGGGCGGCACCGGCTTCAACATGGTCGTCCTCTACACCTCGCTGCGCTCCGTGCCCGGCGAGCTCTACGAGGCGGCGACCCTGGACGGCTGCTCCGAGCTGCAGATCGCCCTCCGCGTGAAGGTCCCGATGATCCTGCCCTCGCTGATCATGACCTGCGTCTTCTCGATCATCGCGACGCTCCAGGTGTTCGCCGAGCCGATGCTCCTGCGACCGCTGACCAGCTCGATCTCGACGACCTGGTCGCCGCTGATGCTGATCTACAAGGACGCCTTCACGGAGAACGACATCTACTCCGCCTCCGCGGGCTCCGTGCTCGTGGCCCTCGCGACCTTCGTCATCTCCTTCGGCTTCCTGCGCCTCGTGCGCGGCCAGGCCTTCGCCCAGGAAGAGCGGTGAGCCCCACCATGAGCACCTCAGCCATCCCCGCGACCGGCCCGTCGGCCGGAACGACCGCGCGACCCGCCGCGACGGCACGATCTTCCCGAGGCGGACGTCCCGTCGACGGCCGTTCGGCACCCTCCGGCGGGGTCGGCGCCGAGCGCCCCTCGATCCTCGCCACGGCGGTCCTCCTGCTCGGCGCGCTGTACTGCCTGCTCCCCGTCGTCTGGGTGCTGGTGGCCGCGTCCAAGAGCCCGGACGAGCTGTTCTCCACCTTCACGCTCGCCCCCTCGACCCACCTGATCGAGAACCTCCGGGACCTCTTCGCCTATCGCGACGGCCTGTTCGTGCGGTGGGCCGGGAACACCGTCCTGTACGCGGTGGGCGGCGCGCTCGTCTCGACCGTGGTCTCCGCCGCCGCCGGCTACGGCCTCGCCCTGTTCGACTTCCGCGGCAAGAAGCTCTTCTTCAACGTCATCCTCGCCGGTGTGCTGCTCCCGGCCGTGATCCTCGCCGTCCCACAGTACCTGCTGTTCGCGGAGGTGGGCCTCGCCAACACGTACTGGGCGGTGCTGCTGCCCAGCATCCTCAACCCCTACGGCATCTACCTCGCCCGCATCTACGCGGGGGCGTCGATCCCGCGGGAGATGATCGAGGCGGCCCGGACGGACGGCGCCGGTGAGCTGCGCATCTTCGCCCGGTTCGCCGTGCCGATGATGATGCCGGGCCTGGTCACCGTGTTCCTGTTCCAGTTCGTCGGCGTGTGGAACAACTACATGCTCCCGTACATCATGCTCGGCGACGACAGCCTGTTCCCGATCACGGTGGGCCTGTCCACGCTCATGAACCAGGGCGCCTCCCAGCCCGCGATGTACACGACGGTGGTCACCGGGGCGCTCGTCTCGATCCTGCCGCTGATCGCCCTGTTCCTCCTGCTGCAGCGCTACTGGCAGTCCGATCTCACCGGCGGCGCCGTCAAGGGCTGATCTGCGGGCGGCGCGCCGCTGGGCGATACTGGCGAGCGGACGCCGCCCTCCCCGCGGCACCCGCCCCGAGGAAGGAGCCACGTGGCCACCCCACGACCCAGCGGTTCGGGCAAGCGCCCGACGATCACCGAGGTCGCCCGTCGCGCCGGCGTCTCCACGGGCACCGTCTCCCGGCACCTCAACGGCGGGCACTGGGTGTCCCCGGACTCCGCCAAGGCCATCGCTCGGGCGATCCGCGAGACGGGCTACGTCGCGAACTCCACCGCGCGCCGGCTCCGCACCGGCCGCAGCGGCACCGTCGCCTTCGTGATCGACGAGCCGCCCGCGAGCTTCTTCGAGGACCCCACCTTCGAGTCCCTCGTGATCGAGGTGGGCCAGGCCCTCGCGGCCCGCGACCAGTCGATGGTGCTGCTCCTCGCGGGCGACGAGGACAGCGCCAAGCGCGCGGAGAACTTCCTGCTCACGAGCGGTGTCGACGGTGCCGTGACGGCCTCCGCGCAGCCGCAGCACCATCTCTTCGAGCGGATCCAGGCGGCCGGCATCCCGCTGGTCAACGTGGGCAGTCCGGCGGGCCTCGAGGACCGCGTCGCCTTCGTCGCCGCGGACGACCGCGAGGGCGCCCGGATGATGGCCCGGCACCTCCTGGAGCGCGGGGCCCGCCGCCTCGCCGTGATCGCCGGCCCCGCGCACACACCCGGCGGCAGCCTGCGCCCCGAGGCGTTCGCCGACGCGGTCCGTGACGCCGGCAGGACGGGCGGGGCCGGTGGGACGGGCGCGGCCGATGGGCCCGAGGGCGCTGACGGGTCCGTCGCGGAGGGGGCCGCGGCGCGGATCGTCACCGTCCGCCACGGGGACTACTCGGAGCGCAGCGGAGAGGACTGCGCCGCCGAGATCCTCGCCGAGCACCCCGACGTCGAGGCGATCTTCGCCGCGAACGACCGCATGGCGCGTGGGGCGATCGCCGCCCTGCGCGCGGCGGGCCGTGCTGTGCCCGAGGACGTGCTCGTGGGCGGCTTCGACGACTCCGCCGGAGCCGTGGCGGAGGACCCGCCGCTCACCACCGTGCGTCAGGACTTCCGCCGGATCGCCGTGGAGCTGGTGGACGCCCTCGGCAAGCAGATCGACGGTGGGGTGCGTGCGAACGTCGTGGTCCCGGTGCAGCTCGTGGTCCGCGACTCGACCTCGCCGGCCCGTCCCTGACGGGCGCCTCCCTGGGTCCGGTGCACGGCTGCGCGCCTGGGCGCACGGGACGTCATCGCGCAGGTCCCTGCCGTGAAGGGCACACCTGCGCGAGGACGTCCCGTGGCAGGTGGGGGGCCGGGGCCGGGCGCAGGGCCGGGCACCGGGGGCCGGGGTGTACGGGACCTCTTCGTACGGGTCCCCGCCCTGAGGGGCCGACCCGTACGTAGAGGTCCCGTCGTCGGTGGGGTGGCCGGGCGCAGCGAGTGGGTCGGCCCGGTCGGCGCCCCCTCCGGCCCCTGTGCCGCCCCTCGAGTCGGACCGTCGTGGACGGGTCGACGGGTGCCGATGCGGAGGCGCCGCGGAGGTGCCGTGCGCGGGAGGTGGAGTGCTCGTGCGGAGCCGGCGCGGACCGTGAGGACGTTCCGCCTGTGACGATGCTCATCGGCTGCATCGGTGCAGGTCAAGGTGGTGATCGTGAGACTTTCAGGGTTCTCTGAGGAAGGCTCTGGGGAACGCTGACGAAAGCGTTCCACGGTGGTGCCATGTCCTCCTCCGTGCATCACCAGACGTCGCCCGCCGCGAGTTCCGAGTCCGCCCGGCCGCCCGCCGTGGTGGTCGTGGGGCAGGGGGACGCGGCACGGGCCGGGACCGACCACATCACCGGTGCGAGGCCGAGCGGCCCGCCTCCCGGGAACGGTACGGGCGGGGCACCCGCGCCCGACGGCGGCGACGGCAAGGAGCGCGACTCGGCGCTGCGGAGCCTCTCGCCGACGAGCCTGCTCGCGGGCGGTGCTGCCGCGGCCACAGCCTCCGTGGTCGGCGGGCACCTCGGCGTGGCCGGCACCGTCATCGGCGCCGCGCTCACCTCCGTGATCTCCGCCGGGGCCGTCGCGATCTACACGGACTCCGTCAAGCGCAGCGCCGCCGCGCTGAAGACCGTCCAGCGGGTGACGACCCTGCGGGGGCGGCGGCGGAAGCGCGGGGCGGATGCACAGGCGGCGGCCGACGGTGGTGCGACCGTCGTGGCGGACGGCACCGAGGACGGGCTCGCCGTGCGCAGCGCCGAGGACGGGCTCGCCGCGCTCGACGCTGACGGTCGCCCCCTCGAGGGTGACGGCCGCGCCGCGGCCCGATCGCCGCGCCGGCGCTGGACGACGATCGCCGCGACCACCCTCGCCATGGGGCTGATCGGTCTCGCCGCCGTCTTCGGCGTGCAGCGGGCGATCGGCGTCGAGCTCTCCCCGGGGACCGGCGAGATCCAGCGCTCGGTGACCGGGAGTGACGCCGTGCAGTCCCGCACGAGCAGCGACGACTCCGGCGGCACGGACGACTCGAGCGGCACCGATGACGACAGCACGACCACCGACGGGACGAGCACCGACGGGACCGGTGAGGACTCCACGAGCACGGACACGTCCACCACGGACGGCACGGGCACCGACGGCTCGGGCTCGGGTTCCTCGACCGACGGCTCGAGCTCGGGCTCCTCGAGCACGGGCGACACCGACACGGACGGCTCGAGCTCGGGCTCCACGAGCACGGACGGTTCCGGTACGGGCGACTCGAGCTCCGACTCCTCGAGCACCGACAGCTCGAGCACGGACAGCGGCTCGAGCTCGAGCTCCGGGGACTCCGGCTCGTCGAGCTCGACCGACAGCGGTTCCAGCCGCTCCGGCTCGAGCAGCAGCGGGTCGAGCTCCTCGAGCGGATCCAGCTCCTCCGGCAGCTCGAGCAGCGGCAGCACCCAGGGTGGGGCGGCGACCGGCTCCGGCAGCAGCTCCGGGACCGCCGCGGGCTGAGCCGGCGCGGCGGCAGGATCCGCCGTCGGCCCGTCGGCCCGTCGGCCCGTCGGCCCGTCGGCCCGTCGGCCCGTCGGCCCGCCGGCCGGTCGGCCGGTCGGCCTGCTCAGGTCAGACGCCGTCGGACCGCTCGGACCAGGCGCCGACGGCCCCGCGGACCAGGTCCGCGAGGTGCTCAGAGAGCGCGAGGCGGCTCGGCTCGTGGCAGTACATCATGTGCCCGGCCTCGTAGTACTCGACGCGGATCCGCTGCTCGGCGACCTCGCGCGGGATCTGCAGGTGCGCGAGCACGTGCTCGCTCGCATGGAACGGCGTCGCGGCGTCGTGGTAGCCGTGGGAGACGAGCACCCGGGTGTGCGGGCTGCGGCGCAGCAGTCGGGAGAGGTCCGTCGCGACCTCGACGGAGCGGCCTTCGAAGTCCTGGTAGCTCCACGGGTGCACGCGGCCGGCCATGATCTCGTAGACCACGTCGTCGCGGTAGCCGAGCTCGGTCGCGAGGTACTGGTTCAGCGCGCCCGTGTAGGCCGGGGCGAGCTGGTCGATCGAGGGGTCCGTCTCCATCTGGGCGGCATTGCGGTCCCCGGCGGGGGCGGTGAAGCGACCGTCGATCCGGCCCGTGACCAGGCCCTGGTCCCGCAGCAGCTCGGCGAGGAAGGCCATGTGCTCGACGCGCAGATCCGCCCGCTCCACCCAGTCCGGGTCCACGCCGATCAGCGCGCCGATCCGGGCGGCGGCCTCGGCGACCTGCTCGGGCCCCAGGCGCAGGCCCGCCGCGAGCAGCGCCGGGTACTCCTGCTCCGCGAAGGCCTCCGCCTCGTCGACCACGTCCTGCAGGAGGCGCCCCTCGTGCTTGCCGTGCGCGTGCGCGATCGCGGCGTAGGTGGGCAGGTAGTGCACGAAGGGGCGGTCGTTGCCGGCCGTGAACTCGAGCGTCCCGAAGTCCAGCACTGGGGAGATCAGCGCGATGCCGGCGACCGCGACCCAGTACCGCTCGAGCAGTCGGGCGGCGACCGCGGCGGCGCGCGTGGTCCCGTAGGACTCGCCGGCCAGGTGCACCGGGGAGCTCCAGCGGTCGTGGCGGGTCAGCCAGTCCACGACGAAGGAGGCGATGAGGTCGCGGTCCGCGGCGAAGCCGTGGTGGCGGTCGTGCTTCGCGCCGGGGACGGGGCGGGAGTAGCCCGTCGTCATCGCGTCGACCATGACGAGGTCCGCGTCGCGCAGCAGCGTCTCGGGGTTGTCGACCAGACCCCAGGGCGGGCCGACGGGGGAGCCGGCGTCCCCGGCGACCACCCGGCGCGGGCCCAGCACGCCCAGGTGCAGCCACACGGTCGAGGCGCCCGGGCCGCCGTTGAAGGCGAAGACGACGGGCCGGGAGGCGGTGTCGGCAGCGGTGCCGTCGGCCCCGTCGGCCGGCCGGGCGAGGTAGCTGACGGAGAACATCTCGGCGTAGGCGCTCGCGCGGCCGTACTCGCCGCCCTCGGGCTCCTCGCGCAGCACGACGGTGCCGGTCACGGCGCGATAGCGGAGGGGGCCGCCCGGGAGGTCGATGCTGTGCTCGGTGGTGACGAGGCGGTCGGCCGGGTTGCTGCGGTCGGCGGCCGATGTCGCGGCCGACGCGGCGGCGTCGCGGGTGGGAGCGGCGGGGGAGTCGTCCTCGGCGGGGGAGGGGGTGGCGGGCTCGGCGTTCACGGGGCTCCTTCGCGCGGGTGGGTGCGCCTCGAGCCTACGACGGCCCGCGTCCCGGGTGCGGCGGTGCCGCGGTGCGGCGGGCCCCACGTGGTGAACGTTCCCGAACCGTGACTCCGGGGAGGCCGGGCAAATAGTGCATGCACACGGATTCGTGGGTAGTGTTGCCGCGACCTCGAGGACGAGGAACGAGAAGGAGAGCGATGAAGCCCCGTCTGACCCGGCGCTCCGCGCTGGTGGGAACAGGAGCGGCCCTGACGGCCGCCCTGGCCGCCTGCGCGCCGCCCAACCCCGGCGACGTCAACGCCGAGTCCACCATCCCCGCGAGCGACGGCCCCGTCACCATCACCTACTGGGCCTGGCTGAAGGACCTCCAGAAGGTCGCGGACGTCTACAACGCGAGCCAGGACCGCATCCGCGTCGAGACGACCTGGATCCCCGGCGGCAACTCCGGCGGCTACGCCAAGATCCTCTCCGCGGTCTCCGCGGGCGGCGGTCCCGACATCGCCCAGGTCGAGCTGCGCTCGGTGCCCGAGTTCGCGCTCGCCGGCGCGCTCGTGAACCTCTCCCGCTACGGCTTCGACGACAAGCTCTCCGCCTTCGACCCCGGCGCGATCAGCCAGGCCAAGGTCGGCGACAACGTCTGGGGCGTCCCGCAGGACACCGGCCCCGTCGCGACCTTCTACAACCGTGAGGTCCTCGAGGGCGAGCTGGGCCTGAAGGCCCCCTCCACCTGGGACGAGTTCCGCGAGACCGCGGGCGCCGTCCAGGAGGCCGGGAAGACGCTCATCACCCTCGACCCCTCCGACGGCTCCCACCCCGTCGCCTGGGCCATGCAGTCCGGCGCCGTCTGGTACAAGCCCGAGGGTGACGGCTGGATCGTGAACATGGTCGACGACGCCTCCATGCGCGTCGCCGAGTTCTGGGACGGGATCCTCGAGGACAAGCTCGTCGGCACCGGCTACGGCGCCATGACCACCCCCTGGTACGCGGCGGCCGGCGACGACAAGGTGCTCGCCTCGATCTCCGGGTCGTGGTCCGACGCCCTCATCGAGACCGTCCCCGGCGGCTCCGGCAAGTGGGCCGTCGCCCCGATGCCCACCTGGGAGGACGGCTACGCCTCCGGCGCGCACGGCGGCTCCTCCGCCGCGGTGCTCTCCACCGCGAAGCACCCTGCCGAGGCGCTCGAGTTCCTCACGTGGATGTGCACCGACCCCGCCGGGATCGACGCGATGATCCAGTACTCCGGCATCGGCTGGTCGCCGGCGAAGGACTACATCGGCAAGATCCGCCAGCAGCCCTCGGAGTTCTTCTCCGGCCAGAACTACAACGAGGACGTCATCGTCCCCATGGCCGCCGGCCAGAACCTCGAGTGGACCTGGGCGCCGCTCATGCAGCGCGCCATGGCGATGATCGGCGACGGCATGACGAAGGCGGTCAGCGGCGAGGTGCCGCTCGTGGACATGCTCCCCGCCGTGCAGAAGGAGATCGTGGAGATCATGCAGGGCATGGGACTGAACGCGGAGGAGGCACGATGAGGTCGAAGACCGCACCCTGGATCCTCATGGCACCGTTCCTGGTGCTCTTCCTCGGCACCGTCGTGGTGCCGATCATCATGGCCGTCGGCTACAGCTTCACCACCGTCGAGCGCAGCGGGCTGCTGGGCGAGGACGGCGTGAAGAGCGTCTTCGCCGGCTTCGAGAACTACGCCGCGGCGCTGTCCAACGCGAACTTCATCGCCTCGATCGGGCGCATGATCCTGTTCGGCGTGGTGCAGGTGACCGTCATGATCGTCGCCGCGACCGTGCTCGCGCTGCTGCTCGAGAGCGCGAGCGCGAAGTGGCCGGGCTTCTTCCGCTCGACCTACTTCCTGCCCTACGGCATCCCGGGCGTCATCGCGACGATCCTGTGGTCCTTCCTCTACATCCCGGGCCTCAGCCCCATCGTGGACACCCTCGGGATCATCGGGATCGACGTCGACTTCCTCGCCCCGGGCGTGGTGCTGTGGTCCATCGCGAACATCGTGACCTGGACCTACACGGGCTACAACATGCTCATCATCATCGCGCAGCTGAAGGCGATCCCCGGTGAGCTCTACGAGGCGGCCCGCATCGACGGCGCCGGCACCTTCCGGGTCGTCAAGGACATCCAGCTGCCGCTGATCCGCCCGGCCCTCATGCTGACGATCATCTTCTCGATCATCGGCACCCTGCAGCTGTTCGCGGAGCCCCGCCTGCTGCAGACCATGAGCGCGGGCATCACCTCCGAGTACACGCCGAACATGTCGGCCTACGCCTACGCGTTCCAGTACAACGAGATCGGCATGGCGGCCGCGCAGGCCGTGATCATCGCCGTCTCCGCCTTCGTCCTCTCGGCCGTCGCCCTGGGGATCTCGCAGTGGATGGAGAAGCGCCGATGAGCACCACGACCAGCCCCCGTCCCGCGCAGAAGCCGGCCAAGCGCCGCACCCCCGCCGAGGACGGCCGCTCCGGCAGCCGCTCCGCCGGCCGGAACCCTGCCGTCACGATCATCGTCACGGCGATCCTCGCGATCGTCGCGATCTACTTCCTGGTGCCCGTGTACTGGGTGATCGTCAACGCCACGAAGTCCACCGACGCCCTCTTCGGGACGAACGGCTTCTGGTTCGGCGGCGGCTTCCAGCTGTTCGAGAACCTCGGCAACGTGCTCACCGCCAACGGCGGGATCTTCCCCCGCTGGGCGCTGAACTCGCTGATCTACTCCGGCCTCGGCTCCGCGCTCGCGACCTACTTCGCGGTCGCCGCCGGCTACGCCCTCGCGAAGTACGACTTCCGGGGCAAGAAGCTCGTCTACGCGATGGTGCTGGGCGGTGTGCTCGTGCCCGGCACGGCGACCGCGCTGCCGCTGTTCTTCCTGTTCAGCTCCGTGGGCCTGACCAACTCCTACTGGTCGGTGCTCATCCCCTCGCTCGTGAGCCCCTTCGGCCTGTTCCTCTCCTCCATCTACGCGAACGCGGCGGTGCCGGACGAGGTGCTCGAGGCCGGGCGGATCGACGGCGTGGGCGAGATCGCGCTGTTCCACCGGATCGCCCTTCCGCAGCTGGTGCCGGCGATCGTCACCGTGCTGCTCTTCCAGTTCGTGGGCATCTGGAACAACTACTTCCTGCCGCTGGTCATGCTCGCGGACGAGAAGCTGTACCCGATCACCCTGGGCCTGGACAACTGGCGCGCGCAGACGGACCGCCTGCCCGAGTTCTACCAGCTCACCGTGGGCGGCGCGCTGCTCTCGGTGATCCCGCTGGCGATCCTCATCCTGGTGCTGCAGCGCTTCTGGCGCGGCGGCCTCACGGAGGGCTCCGTCAAGGGCTGACGCCCCGACGGGCCCGGCACGGCCCCTGCCCTGCGACTCCCACGAGCCGCCGGGGCAGGGGCCGTCCTGTGTCGCGGGAGGGGCGGGGCGGGCAGGATGGGGGCATGGACGCCGCACCGCTGCCCTCCACCCGCTCCTCGCGATCACCGCTCGCGACGGCCCGACGGCGCAGCGTGCTGGGCGCCGGGCTCGTGCTCCCCACGCTCGCGCTGGGCCTCGCGGCCTGCAGCGACGAGGGCTCCGCCGCCCAGCCGGACCTGCGCGCCGAGGTGGACCGCGAGCCGGCGGGCCCCGCGGAGGAGGTCGCGGCCGCCGTCCTCCCCTTCACCGCCCGGCTGCTCGCCGCGGCGGACCGCGAGGCCGTGAACCTCGTGTGCTCCCCGCTCTCCGCGCAGATCGCGCTCACCATGGCCGCGCTCGGCGCCGCGGGCAGCACCCGGGAGCAGATGGAGCAGGTGCTCGGCGGGGACGCCGAGACCATCGCCGCCGCCGCGAACACCCTCGACCAGGTGCTCGCCGCCGTGGGGGAGGTGGAGCGCGAGGAGGACGATCCGGACGCGGCGGAGCCCGCCGTGGCCTCCCTCGCCTGCGCCACCTGGGCGCAGGAGGGCTTCGACGCCGGGCAGGACTACCTCGACGCGCTCGCCCGCTGGTTCGGCAGCGGCGTCTGGACCGCGGACTTCACCGCCGACGGCCCCCGCGAGAAGGCCCGCACCCGCATCAACGACTGGGTGGAGGAGGAGACCGCGGGCCTCATCGAGGAGCTCGTGCCGCAGGGCATGCTCACCGAGGCCACGCGGCTCGTGCTCGTGAACACCCTGCACCTCAAGGCCGCCTGGCCCAGCCCGCTCACCCTCGAGGACGGTCCGTTCACCCTCGACGGCGGGGAGGAGGTGACGACGCCGATGCTCCACGGCGACGCGCACGGCTGGTACGAGGACGAGCTGTGCACCGCGACCGCCCTGCCCACCGAGGGCGACGACCTCGGTCTCGCGCTCGTGCGACCCGCCGGCACCGCGCAGGAGCTGCTCGACGCCTGGGCGGAGACGGCCGACGGCGCCGCGGATCCCACCGCCGAGGGGCTCGGCGCGGTGCTCGCCGGGATCCGCGACTCCTCGGACACGGTCGCCCTCACCGTCCCGAAGATCGACCTCGGCTGGGACGGGGACCTCGTCCCGGTGCTGCAGGAGCTCGGGATGGACGCGCCGTTCACCGACGACGCGGACTTCACCGGCATCACCGCTGAGGAGCAGCTCCGGATCACCGGTGTGATGCAGAAGGCCGTGATCACCGTCGACGAGGAGGGCATGGAGGCGGCCGCAGCGACGGCCGTGAGCGTCGGCGCGACCTCCGCGCCCGCCGAGCCGAAGGAGCTCGTGATCGACGCGCCCTACGTGCTCGTCGCCTTCGAGACCTCGACCGGTGCGCCGCTCGTCGCGGGCCGGGTCGGGGACCCCCGCGCGACGCGCTGAGCGCCGCGGTCCCCCGGAACGCGGTCCCCCGGAACGCGGTCCCCCTCTCCTCGCAGCGGACCGCGCTGATCCGCTCCGGCACATGGGAGGGCGCCGGCACGCTCGCGCAGATCATCGGCCGCCTGAGTCGAACGCAGGGCTTTGACCTGCGTCGATGGTCTGTCCCGTGTCGATGTGCGGATGTCCCTTCCGGACGTCGGGGCAGCCTGCTACGGTCCCGCAGCAAGCCGGTGACCGATGAGTAACGTGGCTCTCGGATGCTCCCGGCGGACCAGGAGATCACCATGACCGCACCGTCCCTGACCCTGCCCCGACCGCTGCTGCGACGGCGTCCCTCGCGCCCGCTGCTCGCCCTCCTCGCCGCGATCCTCGCCGTCCTCGCCCTCGCCGCCGCGCCGACGACGCGCGCCGACGCCCTCGGCATCAGCCCGCCCGGTGCGAACGACTGGGACTGCGTTCCCTCCGCCGAGCACCCCGAGCCCGTGGTCCTCGTCAACGGCACCTTCGAGACGATGGCGAAGAACTGGTGGACCCTCGCGCCCGTCCTCGCCGACGCCGGCTACTGCGTCTACGCCTTCGACTACGGCGTCACCCACGTCGTCCCCGCGACCGGTCCCGTGCGCGACTCCGCGACCGAGCTCGGCACCTTCGTGGACCGCGTGCTCAGCGCGACCGGCGCGCAGGAGGTGGACCTCGTGGGCCACAGCCAGGGCGGCATGATGCCCCGCTGGTACATCGGCTTCCAGGGCGGCGCCGCGAAGGTCGACGACCTCGTCGGCATCGCCCCCTCGAGCCACGGCACACAGGGCCTGATCGTCCGCGACGACGACGGCGAGGGCAGCGCGCTCGCCCACGCCGACCAGGGCATCGCCTACAGGACCTGCGCCGCCTGCATCGACCAGCAGGCCGGAAGCGCCTTCATGCAGGAGCTCGCCTCGATCCCTGACACGGTCCCCGGCGTCGACTACACCGTCATCTCCACCGAGCACGACGAGATCGTCACGCCCTACACCTCGCAGGCGCTCGACGGCCCCGAGGAGCAGGTCACCAACCTCGTCCTCCAGGACCTCTGCCCGCGCGACCCCTTCGCGCACGACCAGAGCCCCAACGACCCCGTGGTGCACCAGATCGTGCTCGACGCCCTCGACCAGGACGGCCCCGCGAGCAAGGACGTGAGCCCCACCTGCTGAGCGTCATCGGCCGACGGGGCCCCGGGGGAGCGGGGGCCCGTCGGCCGATCGCCGAGGTCGCGGATCAGCCGAGCGTCGCGGGGCGCTCCGTGTGCTCGCCGCGCACGTGCTCGTCGAGGAAGGCCAGGAACGTCTCGTACCAGACCTGCGCGTTGCCGCGGCCCAGCACCCAGTGGCCCTCGTCGGGGAAGTACAGGAAGCGGTGGCGGGTGCGGCCGTGCTCGTCCTTGGGCGTCGCGGAGAAGGTGAGCAGGTCGTACCAGAGGGCGTGGCCCTGGGAGATCGGCACCCGGTAGTCCTTGTCGCCGTGGATGACGAGCATCGGCACCTCGATGTCGGCGACGCTCGCGCTCGGGTCGAAGCGGTCGTTCTGGGTGCGCATCGGCGGCTCCCAGCCCGCGTTGTCCGTGGTGCGGCCCATGACGCGCGTGTCCCACAGGGACGCGTGGGTGACGATGCAGCGGAAGCGGTCACCCGTGTGCCCGGCGACCCAGTTCGCCATGTAGCCGCCGTAGCTGCCGCCCGCGAAGGCGGTGCGCTCGGCGTCGACGTCCTCCCGGGCGATCACGGCGTCGGTGAGCGCCATGACGTCGGTGAACGGGGCGCCGCCCAGCTCGTGCTGGCCGCGCTCGATCATCGACTGCCCGTAGCCGGTGGAGATCGCCGGGTCCGGCAGCAGCACCGCGTAGCCGGCAGCGACGAACGGGTCCGGGTTCCAGCGCCAGGTCCACGCGTTCCACGACCCCCAGGGGCCGCCGTGCGCGAAGACGACGAGCGGGTGCGGGCCCTCGCCCTCGGGGAGCCGCAGCCAGGCGCGCACGCCCGTGCCGTCCACCCCGGTCGCGGTGACCTCGGTGAGCGTGCCCGGGGAGACGGGCTGCGGGGAGGAGGCGCCGGCGGGGTGGGGGAGGTCCGTGACCGTGCCGCTCGCGGGATCCACCCGCACGGGGCGCGGCGGGGAGGCGACGCCGGAGACGGAGGCGATGATCGCGCCGCCCGCCACGGAGATCCCTGCGGGGCTGAGCTCCTGCTCGGGGCCGAAGGCGAGCAGGCGCGGGGCGGCGTCCTCGAGGCCACCGATCCACAGCGAGCCGCGTCCGGTGTCGTCGCTCTCCGCGACGAGGGTCGCGTCGTCCAGCCAGATCGGCTGCACCCAGCGGTCCAGCTCCGGCCAGAGCTCCGTGAGGTCCCCGGTGCGGAGGTCCAGCAGCAGGGGACGCACGTCGAGGGAGGCGCTCCCGCTCCAGGTCTGCTCGCGGGAGACGACGGCGCGGCGGCCGTCCGGGCTGAAGGAGACGGGGGAGTGCTCGACCTCGGCGGTGCCGGGGAGGATCAGGCGCGGCGCCTCGGCGCCGGTGAGGTCCACGAGGTGCAGGTGCGGCACGCCCACCAGCTCGCCCACGGAGTCCTGCATCGAGACGAGGGCGCGGGTGCCGGCGTCGTCCGCGACCCAGTCGACGAGGCGGCCCGGGGGCAGGGCCACGTGCCGGAAGCGCAGCACCGAGCGGGAGGTGTCCTTCGCGTCGGAGCTCTCGGCGTCCGTGTCGCCGTCCTCCGCGACCGCGGCGGCGGTCCAGAGGTCGCGGGGGAGCTCGGCGACGGCGAGCACCTCGCGCGCCGGCCCCAGGTCGTCGCTCCAGTAGCGGGTGGGGAAGCCGTCGTGCAGCACGGCGGTGACCTTCGCGTCCTCGCGCCGGCTCGACAGCTCGCGGTGCTCGGCCTCGGTCGTGGCCTGGGAGTGCACGGAGAGCTGGGCGACGAGCGCGTCCTTGCCCAGGTGCAGGTCGCCGAAGCCGCCGGGCCGGGAGGCGAGCTCGCGGGCCTCGCCGCGCGGCGGCAGCCCCCACAGCTGCGCGTCCTCCGCCTCGGAGCCGTCCTCGCCGGTGCGCTTCGCGGTGAAGAAGGTGGTGCCGTCCTCCGCGAGGGCGACGGTGCCCACGGAGGCGTCGCCGCGCGTGAGGGTGAGCAGGCCGGCGTCGGTGATCTCGACGAGCCCCGTGCGATAGGCGGTGCCCTTGGCGTCGGGCCGGGAGACCTTCGCGACGACCCTCCCGCCCCGGGTGGTGAGCAGTGCGCCCAGGCGGGCGGCATCGAGCAGAGCGGTGAGCGGGCTGGATGACATCGGGGGTGAGGACCTCTCCGGAGCGACGGCACTGACCCGTCGACACTACGACCGACGGCCCGGCGGGGTGCGGGCGCCCGGGGGACCGTGACCACTCCGGGACCTCGGGCGGTGGGGCCGACGGCGCGGCGGAGGGTCCCGGCCGGGTCGAGTGGGCCCGCGAGCCTCGGGAGGATCCCGGCCGGATCCCTTGACCGCCCCCGGGAGCGCCGATAGCGTCGCGTGAAAGGTTGTGCGCCAGCCGGTGCGATCCGCCGTCGGACGCAGAGAAGGACCTCGCCATGACCCCGCTCGACCCCGCCACCCCAGCCGAGCCCACCGAGGACCTGCGCATCGGCGTCATCGGATTCGGCATGCGCCGCTCCGTCGCGCTCCACGCCCATCGGCCCGGGGAGGGGTCACGGATCACCGTGGTCGCCGATCCCAGCGAGCGCGGCCGCGAGACCGCGCGGGAGGAGATCGGCGCCGAGGTCGCGACCGTCGGGAGCGTCGAGCAGCTGCTCGCCGAGCACGAGGTCGACGCGGTCATGATCCTCACCCCGGACTTCGCGCACGCCGAGGTCGCCCTCGCGACCCTCGGCGCGGGCCTGCCCACCTTCTGCGAGAAGCCGCTCGCGATCCGGCTCGAGGACGCGGACGCGATGCTCGCGCTCGCCGCGGAGAAGCGGGCCCGCCTGTACATCGGCCACAACATGCGGCACATGCCCGTGGTGCGGCAGATGAAGGCGATCGTGGACTCGGGGCGGATCGGCCGGGTGCGCGCGATCTGGTGCCGCCACTTCGTGGGGACCGGCGGCGACTTCTACTTCAAGGACTGGCACGCCGAGCGGGCGAAGGCGATGAGCCTGCTGCTGCAGAAGGGCGCGCACGACATCGACGTCATCCACTGGCTCGCGGGCGGCTACACCCGCCGCGTCTCCGGCATCGGCGACCTCGCCGTCTACGGCGACATCGAGGACCGTCGCGACAACACCGACCGCCGGATGTGGGACTGGTACGACGAGGACATCTGGCCGCCCACCGCGCAGAAGGAGCTGAACCCCGTGGTCGACGTCGAGGACATCTCCATGCTGCAGATGACCCTGGACAACGGGGTGCTCGCCTCGTATCAGCAGTGCCACTTCACCCCGGACTACTGGCGGAACTACACGGTGATCGGGGACGCCGGGCGGATCGAGAACATGGGGGACGGCAGCGGCGACCAGATCCACCTCTGGGAGTCCCGCCGCTCGGGGCCCGGCCGGCCGGACGCGGTCGAGGTCGTCGCGCGGGCGGAGGACACCGACGGCGGCCACGGCGGCGCGGATCCGCGGCTGGTCGCCGAGTTCCTGCGCTTCGCCCGCAGCGGCGGCGCGACCGACGTCTCCGCCCTCGCGGCGCGCGAGGCCGTCGCGACCGGGATCCGCGGCGCGGAGTCGATCCGCAGCGGCGGTGTGCCGCTCGAGGTGCCGCCCGTGGCGGAGGAGCTCCGCGCCTACTTCGACGGCGGGCAGGCCTGAGCCGACGCCCGCGCGGCGAGGGCCGCTGACGTGCCCGCATGACGGGGTGCGTCACCCTGCCTTCAAGGTGGGCTTGGGGGAGTGCTAACGTGCGCTTCGGGCGACCGGGAGGTCGGCGACGGCGCTCCCGCCGCCCCGCCGTGACCGCACCCGGAAGGACCCACCCCGTGACCGCACTCGACACCGAGCCCCGCAACGCCACCAGCGTCCCCCTCGCCCCGCTGCTCGCCGAGCGCTGGAGCCCCCGCGGGTTCGCGACCGGTCACGAGCTGAGCGACGAGGAGCTCACGAGCCTCGTCGAGGCCGCCCGCTGGACGCCCTCCTACTTCAACCAGCAGCCCTGGCGCCTCGCGGCCGCCCGCCGCGGCACCGCGCTGTTCGACGACATCGTCGACACCCTCGCCGAGTTCAACCAGCTGTGGATGCGGCGGGTCTCCGCGCTCGTCGTCCTCGTGACGGAGACCGAGCGGGACGGCGAGACGGTCCCCTACGCCCTCTACGACGCCGGCCAGGCCGCCGCACACCTCAGCGTGCAGGCCGCCCACCTGGGCCTCTGGGCCCACCAGGCCGCCGGCTTCGACAAGGATGCGATCGCTACCCTGCTGGACCTCGACCCGGCCCAGCTCCCGCTGACGGTCATCGCGATCGGCGAGCACACCACCGCCGAGGACGTCCCCGAGAAGATCCGCGAGCGGGACGCCGCCCCGCGCGCCCGGCGCCCCCTCGACGAGGTCCTGCTGGCGCCGCTCGCCTGAGCTCAGACGCCTGCCGCGGCGCCGTCGGCCGCCTTCTCGTACCGGAACCACTTGCCGGTGACCGCCTCGACGGGGTCGATGCCCCTCTGTACCGCGTAGACGAGGCACATGCCGAGCACGTCGCCCACCTCGTCCCGCAGCGCCTGCTGCTTCGCCGCGTCGTCGAGCCCGCGCTCACGGCTCTGACCGGAGGCGTCCAGGTGCGCCTGGGCGAGCTCCCCCACCTCCTCGGTGAGCTTGAGCAGCGCCCACTCGGCCGAGCGGTCCACGCCGTGGACCTCCGCGTACTGGGTGGAGAGCTTCTCGATGCGGGCGGTGATCTCGTGGAGGTCCATCCCCGGACCCTATGCCGGGCGCCCGCCGTACCCGCGACGGCGCCACGGGGGACCCGGCGTCAGCCCCGGAAGCCGTGGGCCGTGAGCGCGGCGGTGACGTCGGAGGTCGCGGCGGCGCCCGCGTGCAGCGGCCAGGCCGCCGCGACGTAGCCGTCCGGCCGCACGAGGTACAGCTGGTAGGAGCGCAGCCGGCCCCGCGGATCCGCCGGGAAGGCGAACGGGCCGTCCACGGCCTCCGGCACGGCAGGGCGCTCGGCGATCGCGCCGCCGTAGGTGTGCAGCTGCCAGCGGCCCGAGCGCAGCGCCTCCCGGTTCACCGCGAGCACCGGCAGTCGGCGCCCCACCGCGGGATCCGAGGCCCACTGCGGCAGCACCGCCCCGCGCGGCGCCGGGTGGTAGTGGATCCGGTACTGGCCCAGCAGCCCGCCCAGCCATGGCCCCGCCGCCGAGCGCAGCACCCGCGGGGCGAGCACGGCGATCACGTCCCGCGCGCGCCGGCGCAGGAACCCGGCGCCCCTGCCGGGCCGTGCGATGAGGCCGAATGCGCGGTCCACGGCCGTGATGAGGGAGAGCGCGACCGGCCGGCGCTCCTGCTCGTAGCGCGCGAGCTGCGCGGGATCCCGCAGGCCGGAGGCGACATCCGCGAGCAGGTGCGCGAGATGGTGGGCGTCCTGCAGGCCCGTGTTCATGCCCTGCCCGCCCACGGGGGAGTGCACGTGCGCGGCGTCCCCGGCGAGCAGCACCGGCCCCACCCGGAAGCGGCTCGCGAGGCGGTGGTGCACCCGGTAGGAGGAGAACCAGTCCACCCGCCCGTAGCGGATCCCCAGGTCGTCGCGGGCCCCGGCGAGGGCCTCCTCCTGGTCCGGATCGGTGCCGCCGTGCAGCCAGATCAGGCGCGCGTGACCGCCCGGGCCCAGCGGGAACAGGATCGCGAAGCGCTGCTCACCGACGTACGCGGAGAGGGCGTCGTCCGGGGCGCCCTCCACGTCGTGGAGATCCGCGACGCAGAAGGTCGCCTCGTCGGTGTCGCCGTCGAAGGAGAGCCCCAGCTGGTGGCGCACGGGGGAGCTCGCGCCGTCCGCGCCGATCAGCCAGCGGGCGTGCACGCTCGTCGCCGTGCCGGCGGCGTCGGCGGGGTTGGAGGCCAGCCGCGCCCCGAGGCCCTCCTCCGCAGGGCCGTCGGCCGCGAAGGACTCGAGCTCCATGCCGTAGCGCACCGGGCAGCCCTCCGAGGCGAGCGCCTCCGAGAGCAGGGCCTCGGTACGGGACTGCTCGAAGATGCGGGCGCCCGGGAACAGGGTGTCCCGCTCCTGCGCACGGGCGAAGTCCGCCTCGACGGGACGGTCCCCGCCCTTGATGCGGATGCGGCCGGCGAGCTGCGCGCTCTCGAGCACTGGGCCCGCGAGCCCCAGCTGGTCGAGGATCTCGACGCTGCGCGCCTGCACCACGATCGCGCGGGACTCCCGCGTGGGGCCCGGCTTCGGATCCACCACGAGCACCCGCAGGCCGCGGCGATGGGCGACGAGCCCGGCCATGAGGCCGGTGGGCCCGGCGCCCGCGACGAGCACGTCGACCTCGGCGGGAAGGGCGTCCGCGGTGCGCGTCATCGGGGCCTCGTCTCGGGTGGAGCGGATGATGCGTCCACGGTAGACCCGGGGCGGGCCGACGTCGGCCCCGGGTCGTGGGGCCCGGCGCGAGGGCCGGGCCCCACGTCAGCAGGGCGTCAGCCCTTCTGGCGGCCCTTGAAGCGGGGCTCCTGCTTGTTGATGACGTAGAGGCGGCCGCGGCGTCGCACCACCTGCGCTCCCGGGCGTGCGGCCAGGGAGCGCAGGGAGCTGCGGACCTTCATCGGGCGCTCTGCCCGTAGCGGCGGCGGAACCGCTCCACGCGGCCGGCGGTGTCGAGCACCTTCGCCTGGCCCGTGTAGAACGGGTGCGAGGCGGAGGAGACCTCGACGTCGATCACGGGGTAGACGTTGCCGTCCTCCCAGGTGATCGTGCGCTCCGAGGTCGCGGTGGAACGGGTGAGGAAGGCGAAGTCGGCGCTCGCGTCGCGGTAGACGACGGGCCGGTAGTCGGGGTGGATGGACTGCTGCATGGGGTGTCCTCCTGTGAGGGTGGGGTAAGCGGGGCTCACCAGCTGGACTTCGTGATGCCGGGCAGCTCACCGCGGTGGGCGAGCTCCCGGAAGCGCACGCGGGAGAGGCCGAAGGTGCGCAGGTGGCCGCGGGGGCGGCCGTCGACCGCGTCGCGGTTGCGCACCCGGGTGGGGCTCGCGTCCCGCGGGAGCCGCTGCAGCGCCCGTTGGGCGAGGAGCTTCTCCGCGAGGGGGACGGCGGGGTCCTTGATCGTGCGCTTGAGGGCGTCGCGCTGCTCGGCGTGCCGGGCGACGGTCGCGCGGCGGCGCTCGTTCGCCGCGATCTTCGAGGTCTTCGCCATCTCAGCGCTCCTCGCGGAACTCGACGACGGCCCGCACCCGCGGATCGAACTTGCGCATGGTGAGCCGGTCCGGCGTGTTCCGGCGGTTCTTGCTGGTCATGTAGGTGAATCCGGTGCCGGCCGTGGAGCGCAGCTTCACGGTGGTGCGCACGTCGTTCTTCCTGGCCATGGGGGCCTCCGTTCAGGGGGTGGGGCGGGTGTCAGATCTTCTCGCCGCGGGCGCGGATCCGGGCGACGACCGCCTCGATGCCGTGGCGGTCGATGGTGCGCAGGCCCTTGGCGGAGACCTGCAGGCGCACGGTGCGGCCCAGCGAGGGGACGAAGAACCGCTTGGACTGGATGTTGGGGTCGAAGCGCCGCGGGCTGCGGCGGTTCGAGTGGGAGACGGACCGGCCGAAGGAGGGGACCGCTCCCGTGACTTGACAGCGCGTGGACATGACCCCAGATACTAGTAATGAGAATGATTATCGTCAAGCGAGGAGGTGCTCGGATGACCGGGAGCCAGAAGGACGGACATCGGGCCGACGGGAGCCGGGCCGGGACGGGCCCGAACGAAGGGGGACGGACTGACGGGGAGCGGGCCGAGGCGGGTCGCGAGGTCGGGACATCGGGTCGCGAGATCCCACAACGGTCCGCGGGCCCCGCGCATTCCCGGGACGGCGCCGCACCCACCCTGCCTGTCGCCGTCGTCACGGCGATCGACCCCGTGCTGCGCGGCGGGCTCGTCGCGAGCCTGCTGCTGGACGTGCCCGGCGCCGTCGAGCTGCGCTACACCGTGGACACCGAGGCCGGCTCGCTGCGCCGGCTGATCGTCTCGGCGGCCGGCGTGATCGAGGAGCAGGAGGTCGAGCTGGACCACCCGTGCGTCTCCTGTGCCATGCGGGAGGACGCCGTCCCCGCGCTCGACCGCCTCGCCGGGGATCCGCGGATCCAGGCGGTGCTGCTCTCACCGCCGCTGAGCGCCGAGCCGGAGATCGTGGTCGGGACGCTCCTCGCCCACCAGCGCCGCTGGCACCTCTCCGGCGCCGCCGTCGTGCTCGCCGCCGCGAGCGCCCGCGAGGACCTCCTCGGCGACGAGACCCTCGCCGAGCGCGGCGTGACCTGGGCACTCGAGGATCATCGCAGCGTGGGGGAGGCGCTCGCCGCCCAGCTCGAGTACTCCCCGCTCGTCGTCGCGGACCTCGCCCCGAGCGCCGAGGCCGAGGCCGGGCTCGAGCTCGTCGAGCACCTCCGCGCCGCCGATCAGCTGCTCGCCACCGACCCCTACGCGGTGGACCCCGCCCTGCTGCTCGGCGGGCTGCTCGGCCACGCCGCGGGGCTGCGCCGTCGTGATCCCCGCAGTGTCGAGTCCCACGGCGGGCCCACCGCCCACGGCACCTGGACCCTCGACCTCTCCTCCGAGCGCCCCTTCCACCCCGAGCGGCTGCTCGAGCACATCGAGGCCCTCGGCGGCGGAGCGCTGCGCAGCCGCGGGCGCTTCTGGGTACCGGACCGTCCCGGCACCATCGCCCGCTGGGACGGCGCCGGCGGCCAGGTCTCCGTGGGCGCCCATGCGGACTCCGGCCGCGACCTGCCCACCACGCGGCTCGTCGTCACCGGAGTGGTCGCGGCAGATGCCGACCGGGTGCACCGCGCCTTCGTGCGCAGCCTCGTCACCCCGGAGGAGTGGGCGCGCGGTCTCGCGCCCTGGATGG
The DNA here is from genome assembly GCF_039526185.1 of Brachybacterium rhamnosum. NCBI lineage: Bacteria > Bacillati > Actinomycetota > Actinomycetes > Micrococcales > Dermabacteraceae > Brachybacterium > Brachybacterium rhamnosum. The sequence goes on along the minus strand of NZ_BAAAIS010000002.1, from coordinate 220,464 downwards.
ACCGGGAGGACCTGCTCGCCCCCTGGCTCGGGGAGCGCGGCGCCCGCGTCTGAGCGAGTGAAGCGGGGTGGGGTGACGCCGACTCGCGAGGCGCGTCAGCCCGGATGGGCGCGGCGCGCCTCGCGGTCGAAGACCATCACCACCTCGCAGGGGCGGGAGTCCGCGGCGCCCAGGGCGTGCGGGAGCATTGTCGGGAACTCGGCCACGTGGTCCCGCTCGACCCGCACGCTGCGGGTGCCCAGGTGCAGCAGCGCCGTGCCGGAGAGGACGAGCAGCCACTCCCGGCCGGGGTGGGCGCGCTGGGCGGAGGCCATCGTGGCCGGTGCGCCCGTCGCGGCGCTCGTCGCTCCCGCGGGGGTGCCGGGCGGGGCGGTGAAGCGACGACGCAGCACCGTCGTGTCCGGGCTGTCGCGGAGCGTCCAGCGCAGCCCGCCGTCCTGGCCGTGGTCGCGCACGGGGGCGATGACGACGTCCTCCGCCTCGGCCGCGACGAGCTGGTCCAGGCTCGTGTCCAGGGCGCGGGAGAGCAGCACCAGCTGGTCCAGGGCCAGGCGCCGGGAGCCCGTCTCGAGACGGGAGAGGGTCGCGGGGGAGAGGTGCGTGCGCTCGGCGAGGTCGCCGAGGCTCAGGCCGCGGGCGAGGCGCAGCGCCCGCAGGCGTTTGCGCACGAGGTCGTCGACGACCGAGGTCTCTTGCGTCATGCGCAATAGCGTAGTCCTGTGGCGCAAAGCGGGGCTAGCGTCGGAGCATCCGCCCGTCGCCCCAGGAGGCCACCATGACCGCACCCGTCCCCACCACCGCTCCCGCTCTCCCCGAGCTCGTCGACGTCGCCGTGATCGGCGGCGGCGCCGCCGGCCTCAACGCCGCCCTCCAGCTGGGCCGCTCGCTGCGCAGCGTCGTCGTCCTCGACGCCGGCACCCCGCGCAACGCCCCCGCCGAAGGCGTGCACGGACTCCTCGGCCACGAGGGCACGCCGCCCCTCGAGCTGCTCGCCCGCGGCCGCGAGGAGGTGCGCTCCTACGGCGGCGTGATCCTCGAGGACGCCGTGCTCGCCGCCCGCCCCGCCGATCCCGTCGACGGCGACCTCCGCTTCGACCTCGACCTCGCCTCCGGCGCCCGCCTCACGGCCCGCCGGATCATCGTCGCGACCGGCGTGCGCGACGAGCTCCCGGAGCTCCCCGGCCTCGCCGAGCACTGGGGCCACGGCCTCGTCCACTGCCCCTACTGCCACGGCTACGAGGTGCGCGACCGCGCGATCGGCATCGTCGCCGTGGGCCCCGGGTCCGTGCACCAGGCGCTCATGTTCCGCCAGCTCAGCGAGGACGTCATCTACCTCGTGCGCGGCACCGAGCTGCCCGAGGACGGCCGCGCCCTGCTCGCCGCGCGCGGCGTGCGGATCATCGAGGAGGACGTGGTCGAGGTGCTCGCCGCGGAGGAGGCCGACCCCGTCACCGGCTCCCGCGTCGCCGGGGTGCGCCTCGCGAGCGGGGAGACGCTCGCGCGCGAGGTGCTCGCCGTCGCGAGCCGCGTGCACCCCCGACTCGACGGTCTCGAGGGCCTCGGCCTCGGGATCGAGGAGATGCCCGGCGGGTTCGGCGAGAAGGTCCCGACCGCCATGGCCGGCGTGACCGCGGTGCCGGGCGTCTGGGCCGCCGGCAACGTCGCGGAGCCGATGGCGCAGGTGGGCGCCTCCGCCGCGGGCGGCGCGCTCGCCGGCGCGCACGTGAACGGCGACCTCGTCATGGCCGAGGCGCAGGCCGCGGCGGTGTCCGCGGCCTCGGCGAACTGAGGCGGTCGTCTCCGCCGACGACCTACCGGCCGGAGCCGGGCAGCGCGGCGATCAGCAGGCCGATCGTGAGCGCGGCCCCGGACAGCAGGTTGAGCACGAGGAAGCGGCGCCAGGCGGCGTGGGCGCGCGGGCTCTCCGCATCGGGCAGCGAGCGGAGCGGCCAGGCGCTCAGCGCGTAGGGGAGCACCAGCAGCGCGGTGAGCCGGAGCGGTCCGGGCAGGGTCACGAGCAGCGCTCCGGCCACGAGGTACAGCGCGATCACGCCGCGGACCGTCCACCGTGCGCCGAGGGCGGTCGCGACCGATCCGATCCCCGCCGACCGATCGGCGAGGACGTCCTGGACCGCGCCGAGGGCGTGGGAGGCCATGCCCCAGGCGAGGAACGCGGCGAGCACGACGAGCGCCGTCCGGTCGATGCCGCCGCCCGTCATCAGCAGGCCCACGAGCGCGGGTCCCACGAAGTGCACCGACGAGGTGAGCGAGTCGAGGACCGGCCGCTCCTTCAGGCGCACCCGCGGCGCCGAGTACCCGACCACCGCCGCGAGCACGACGACGAGGGCGAGGGACGACCACGGGTTCCCGAGCGCGAGGAGAGCGAGGACGAAAGGGACGCAGACGAGGCCGGCGGCCCAGAGCATCGTGCGGTGCAGCCCGGGATCCAGGACGATCCCCTCGACGCCGCCCTTGCGCGGGTTGCGGAGGTCCGACTCGTGGTCGAAGACGTCGTTGACCCCGTACATCAGCAGGTTGTAGGGGAACAGGAAGAACAGGGTGCCGACGGCGAGCACCGCATCGACCCCGCCACCCCCGGCCAGGTAGCCGAGAGCGAAGGGGTAGGCGGTGTTGACCCAGCTCAGAGGGCGGGACGAGGCCAGCAGGCGAAGCACGGCACCGGGGGCGAGGGCGGTCGTCATGAATCCTCCGCAGGGGCGAGCAGCAGGTGCAGGGCGGGCAGGAGCAGGCCGGCGGCGATCGGCCAGGCGAGGTCCTCGAGGGGCATGAGACCGATCCGGACCCCCAGCAGCAGCGAGGGCTCGAAGCGGAACAGATCGGCCGCGATCATGAGGTTGTCGAACACCGTGGTGAGCACGAGCAGGCCCAGGATCGTCGCCGAGGTCGCGATCCACCACGACGCACCGGGACGACGTCGGTGCACGGCGAGGGCGAGCACGAGCAGCGGCGGCAGCAGGAAGCAGCCGGCGAGGGCGGCGTAGGTCATCGCGCGGGATCCGCTGCGCGCCGACGGGCGAGGGCGCGCGCGACGAGGGCGTGCAGGACCAGCGTGGTGTAGGCGAGGACGACGATGAAGACGAGCTCCTCCACGGGCAGGTGAGGTGCGAGCATCAGCCCGCTCAGGGCCGGGCTGCGCCCCAGCCCGTAATGGCCTGCGGCGATGGCCGCGAGGTCCCAGCCGAGGAAGTACACGGCGCCGATGGCGAGGACGGCGAGGGCGGGCCGCGCTGCGCGCCCCAGCACGAGGCGGTACCGCGCGTCGAGCGCGCCCATGCCGGCCAGCGGCACGCACAGGCACAGCAGGTACAGCCCGCCGATCATCGTTCCCCCGCCCGTGCCGCGGCCGCTCCCGGGGCGGCCGGCCGGGGGAGGGGTTCGGGCAGCGGCGAGGACGAACGGTCGCCCCGCACCCGTTTGGCCACGAGCTCCCCGCTGATGAGGCACATCGGCACTCCGATCCCGGGGATGGTCGAGGACCCCGCGTACAGCAGCCCGTCGACCTTCCGAGAGGCGTTGCGTGCCCGGAACATGGCGCTCTGGCGGAGAGTGTGCGCGGGGCCCAGCATGCTGCCCCGCCAGGCGGAGAGGTCCGCGGCGTGGTCCCCCGGTCCCACCGTGCGTCGCACCACCACCCGTGAGGCCAGGTCCGGGATGCCTGCCCACGCGGAGACCTGGGAGATCGCGGCGTCCGCGATCGCCTCGATGCGCGGATCACCCCCGCCGTCGATCCCACCGCGTCCCAGCTCGGCATCGGCGGGCACGGGGACCAGCACGAACAGGTTCTCGTGGCCCGCGGGCGCGACCCCGGGATCGGTGGCCGACGGACGGCACACGTAGCTCGAGGCGGGATCGGGGACACGCCCCTGCGCGATCGCCCCGAAGTTCTCCGTCCAGTCGCGGGTGAAGAAGAGGCTGTGGTGGGCGAGCTGGGGGAGCGCGCCGCGGACCCCGAGCATGACGAGGACGGCGCCCGCCCCCGGTGTGCGGCGACGCCACCAGCGCTCGGGATAGGTGCGCAGCGACGGGGGCAGGAGGGCGGTCTCCACGTGGTGGAGGTCAGCGGCGGCCACGACGAGATCCGCGGGGATGTCCTCCGTGCCGCCCTCGGCACCCACGCGCACACCGGTCACGTGCGGGCGTCGTCGCGTCCTGGTGTCGACGAGGATCTGCTGCGCGCGGGCACCCATGCGCAGGTCCACTCCTTCCCTCCGAGCGAGCGAGGTCATCGCCTCGATGACGCGGGCGAAGCCGCCGAGGGGGTACTGGACCCCACCGGTGAGGTCGAGGGCGCTCATGAGGTGGTACATGCTGGGTGCGCGATCCGGGGAGGTCCCCAGGAAGACGGCGGGATATCCCAGCACCTGACGGAGGCGTCGGTCCCGGAACCGCCGCCCGACCAGGGAGTCCAGCGGCTCCACGAGCAGACGCGCCAGGGTCGGCGCATGCCGCAGCACCTCCGGGTGGGCGAGGGAGGCGGGGGAGTCGAACGAGGTGTAGAGGAACCGTCGCAGGGCCATGTCGTAGGTGCGCCGGGCCGAGGTGAGGTGGCGGTCCAGGGCACGTCCCGCTCCCGGCTCCCTCCGCTCGAACGCCTCGGCATTGCTCGCCGCGGAGCGGCTCACGTCCAACGGCTCCTGCTCGCCCTCGAAGCGCACGCGGAAGGCGGGCTCAGGATGGCGGAGCTCCAGCTGCTCGGCGGCGGAGGTGCCCAGCAGGCGGAAGTAGTGGTCGAACACCTCGGGCATGAGATACCAGGACGGGCCGGTGTCGAAGCGGAACCCGCCCTGCTCCCATGTGCCCGCGCGCCCGCCCAGCTCCTCGCGGGCCTCGAGCAGGGTCACCCGGTGTCCGTCCCGCGCGAGCAGCGTCGCCGCGGCGAGACCCGAGACGCCCCCGCCGATGACGACCACGCGGCGCGCGCCGGGCAGTCCGCCCCGCGCGCTCATCGTCCACCTCCCAGGAGCGCGGAGGCGAGCACGCGGGCCTTGACGGGGCCCGGGACGCGCACGCGACGCACCCGGATCTGCGCGGAGGGCGTGCGTCGCAGTCGGAGCGCCAGCTCGCGATACAGGCCGTGCGCGGCGGCGACGGCACGGCGGCTGCTCGGGGGGAGCTGCGGGATCCCCTGCGCGGCGGATCGGAGGTCGGCGTCGATCTGGTCGAGGGCCGCGTCGCGTCGGGCGTCGTCGAACACGTCGAGGTCCAGCTCGGGCCCGTACGTGCGGCCCAGGTGGGAATGGTCCTCGGCGAGGTCGCGCAGGAAGTTGACCTTCTGGAAGGCGGCGGCCAGATGCACCGCCGGGTCCCGGAGCCGGGTGAAGGAGCTCTCGTCGCCGCCCACGAAGACGCGCAGGCACATGAGCCCCACGACCTCCGCGGAGCCGTGGATGTAGGTGTCCAGGCTCGCCGCATCGTGCGCGGTCACGGTGAGGTCGGCCCGCATCGAGCGGAAGAACGGGTCCACGAGTCCCGCATCGATGCCGTGCTCCCGGGCCGCGAGGGCGAAGGCGTGCACCACGAGGTTGGTGCTGCGCTCCCCGGCGAGAGCGGCACCGGTCTGCTGCTCGAGCTCCGCGAGCAGTCGGGCGCGGTCCTCCGGCCGGAGCCGTGGATCCGGGTCGTCCACGATCTCGTCGGCGAGCCGCACGAGGGCGTAGATGCTGCGCACGTCGGTGCGGACGGGCTCGTCGAGCAGGCGACTCGCCCAGCCGAAGCTCGTGGAGTAGCCGGCGATGACGCGGGACGCGCTGTCGCGTGCGACCCGGTCGTAGAGCGCGCCGGGTGCGGCATCGGATGCGCTCATGACGCGTTCCGGATCGCGCGGATCCGCTCCTGCGCCGTGGTGATCCCGGCGATGACCACCCCTGCGGCGGCGACGGCTGCCGTCCCGCCGACGAGCGTGGAGGCGGGTTCACCGGCCAGGCGCCCCACGGCGATCCACGCGAGCCCCCACCCCACCGCCAGGACGGCGGCGAGCGGGGCGACCGCGCCGGCGGAGCGGCGGCCGGAGAGGGCCAGGCCCGTGCCCACGGCGGCGGCGACGATCACCACGCCGGCGGCGAGCGGGCCGGGTGATCCTGCACCCGTCGTGGAGAAGCCGCGGAAGCCCGCTCCGAGCAGGGCCGCGGCGATGTTCGCGCAGGTCGCCACGCACACCCATCCGAGGTAGAGGCCGAAGGTGCCGTGCAGGGCGACCGCCTCGACCGGCCCGCGGGGCGCACTCGCGGTGAGGCGGCGGACGATCACCGCGAGGACCGTGAGCAGCACGATGATGACGAGGACGGACAGGGAGAGCATGCCCGCCTGCACGACGAGGATCCACAGGGCGTTCAGCAGCATCGAGAGGATCGCCGCGACCCGGATCCGGTGCCGGTCCGTCGGGTCCCACCACTGGACGATCGTGTAGGCGGCGAGGCCCAGGTAGATCAGCGACCAGATGGAGAAGGCGCCGCCGGCGGGCGCGAGCGGGGTCGCGTCGGCCGAGAGCAGTCCGCCTCCGGCGCCCTGGACCGGCGTGCCGCCGAACGCGCCGACACCCACGGCGGTGCCGACGACCGTGAGGGCGAGTGCCGCGGTGGTGGCGAGGCGGGGGAGGACGCCGTGCGGGCGGGGAGCGCGTGGCGCCGTGGACGTGGTCATGAGCGGTCCTCCGCGAGGAAGAGGGGACGGGGGTGGCGATCGTGCGGGATCATGCGCCGACCTCCCGCACGCCCACGAGCTGTGCGTGCGCCGTCTCGAGCATCCGGCGGCGCGTCGCATCCAGCACGACGACCAGCCCGTCCGGCACGCCGCTGGAGACGGCGAGCTCGACGGCGAGATCCAGCTGCTCCTCGGCGAGAGCCTCGGCGCGCGCGCGGGCCCCGCAGTCCTCGAGCAGTCGGCGCGCCTCCTGCAGGGAGCTCTCGTCCGCATCGGGGTCCCCGATGAGGGGGAGGAGCAGTGGCCAGGTGTCCGTCGACTCCGCATGGGCGATCAGACCCGTGCGCGCCCCGTCCCGGAGGTCGGAGAGCGCGCTCTTGCCGGTGCGGGACTCGTCACCGAAGATGCCGACGAGGTCGTCGAGCAGCTGGAAGCCGATGCCGAGCGGGCGGCCGACGGCGGCGAGCGCCTCGTCGACCTGCTCGTCGGCTCCGGCGAGCACGGCTCCGGCGCGCAGCGGCAGCTCGGTCGTGTAGGCGGAGGTCTTGAGGGCGGCGACCCGCAAGGAGGCGGTGACCGGGGTGGGCGAGGGCCCGCCGGCAGGCGCGACGGCCGTCGGCGCGACGTCGGCGAGCTCGCCCGCGGCGCTCGCGTGCACCGCGCTCTCCAGGAGATCGACGAGACGGTCGACCGTCGTCGCGGGAGCGCCGCAGCGCAGGACGGCCGTGAGCGCGGTGATCAGCCCGAGGTCCCCGGCGAGCGTCCCTCCGGCGTCGCCGTAGCGTCGGGCGCCGCGCAGGGGAGCGCCCTCGGCGAGAGCGGCGGTCGTCAGCGCGGCGTGCGCCGTGGGGGCCCCGCGGCGGACGGGATCGGCGTCGATGACGTCGTCCTGGAGGACGAAGGCGGCGTGGAGGATCTCGATCGCGGCGGCGACGCGGAGGGCGGGGCCGTCGGGATCGCCGCCGAGGGCTCGGCAGGTGTCCAGCAGGAGCTGCGGGCGGAGCCGGCCGCCGCCGCTGCACGCGTGGGACAGAGCAGCCATGAGCTCGACGTGCTCGTGGTCGGATCCGGGGGCGGCGCGCCGGGCCGTGGCGGTGAGGGTCTCGGCGATGGTGGCGTCGAGAGAGGGTCGCTGCGACTGCGCGTCCGTGCTCATCGATCGGTCCTGGAGGCGGAGAGGTGCGCCCCGAGCAGCGGGACCTGGGCGGCGCACCAGGGGCTGAGAGTCCAGGGCGCGGTCCGCACGAGCTGGTGGAGCTCGCCCGGGGTGACCCAGCGCAGGTCCATCACCTCCTCGGGGCGGGGGTCGGGTGCGGTCGCACAGCGTGCCACGGCGACCGGGCAGAACTCGTTCTCGACGATGCCGGAGGCATCGGTGGCGACGTAGTGGAAGTCGGGGAGGGCCGTCCTCGGCGAGTGCAGCGCCATGCCGAGCTCGTCCTCGGCCCGTCGGGCGATGGCGTCGGGGAGCGACTCTCCGAGACGGGGATGGCCGCAGAGGGAGTTCGTCCACACGCCCGGCCAGGTGCGCTTGTCCAGGGCCCGTCGCGTCAGCAGCACCCGGCCGTCCTCGCGGATCACGTAGCAGGAGAAGCCGAGGTGGCGCGGGGTGCTGGTCGAGTGCACCTCCGCGCGGAGGGCGAGCTCCCCGGTGGGGCGCCCGTCCGCATCGACCAGGACGACGTGGTCCTGGGTTGAGGTGACGGTCATGGGCTCTCCTGTCCCCTCGGCGCCGACCGCGGTCCGGCGGAGCGTCACCGTGTCCTCGGGTGGCCGGCGTGCGGCGCTCTGTCCCGTCGCACTCGGCAGCGTTGTCGACATACCAATTTTGATAGCCTGGCTATGTAACCAAAGCGTAGCATCGAGAACCATGGATGCGCACACGACCGCCGGTGACCCCCAGCGCCGCGGCTACTGGTACGACGAGGAGGAGGACGACTCGGCGATCACGATGCTAGCCGCGGTCCGCCGCCTCCGCCAGGCCGATCACGACCTGCGCCGACGCATCAGCGCAGGCATGGACATGAACACCACGGACCTCGAGGCGCTGCGCCACGTGATCGCCCACGAGGCCGCCGAGGACCCGCTCACCCTGCTGCGCCTCGCACGGCTCCTCGGGATCTCCGGGGCCTCCACCAGCAAGCTGCTGGACCGGCTCACCCGCTCCGGGCACCTTCGCCGCACCCCTCATCCCACCGACCGCCGCGCCCTCGTCGTGCTCGCGACGGACCATGCCCACGAGGAGGTCCGCGACCGCCTCGCCGTGATGCACGAGCGCATGCTCGAGGCGGCGCAGCAGGTTCCCCCGGACTCCCGTCGCGCGGTCGCGGAGTTCCTCGACGCCCTCACCGAGCAGATCGACGAGCAGTCCGTCCCCGAGCCCCTGACCCCGGCGCCGCGCGGCCGGCGCTGACCTGCTGACCGCGCGCCCGCGTCACGCCGCCGGTCACCGGCGGCGCGGACGCCGCGAGGGCGGCCCGCCGTGCAGGACCGCCCTCGTGCTCGCCCGGCCACGGTGGTGGCCGGTGCGTCAGCTGATCAGTCCTTCTTCACGCCCTTGAGGGCACCGGTCACGGTGTCCTTGGCGTCCTGGACCTTGTCCTTCAGCCCGGCCTTGGACTGGTCGACCTGCCCCTCGGTCTCCAGCTCCCTGTCGCCGGTGAGCTTGCCGACGCCCTCCTTGGCCTGGCCGCCCAGCTTCTCGGTCGCGTTGTCGAACTTGTCCTCGGTGCTCATACGTGCCTCCTCGACGTGGTCCACCGCCGGGTCCGGCGATGCTGCGAGTGTAGACACGCGAGGACGGGACGTGCAGTGATCATGTCGCACTGCGACCGGGCGGTCCGACGAGGCCTCGCCGTCCACGCTCTCACAGGTGCTCCGGTGCCCACGCTCACGTCCGGGCGTCGAGGGGAAGGGATGCTCGCCACGTCCGGGGGTCATCCCCGTGGTCGAGCGTCCGGGAGCGGGCGTACATTCTCGGAGGCACCCGCGCCGGGCGCCCCCAGCACGTCCCCCGGAGGTCCCCATGGCCGAAGCCGCCCCGTCCGTCGCCGAGTCCGGGCAGGCGGAGCGCGACCCGCGCCTGGACCGTCCCTGGCCCGCCCTGTGGTCGATCGTCCTGGGGTTCTTCATGATCCTCGTGGACACCACGATCGTTACCGTCGCGATCCCGCGCATGCAGGAGGACCTCGACACCGAGCTCTCGAGCCTGCTGTGGGTCACGAGCGCCTACCTGCTCGCCTACGCCGTGCCGCTGCTCATCACCGGCCGTCTCGGCGACCGGCTCGGCATGAAGACCATGTACATGGCCGGCCTCGCCGTCTTCACCCTCTCGAGCCTGTGGTGCGGCCTCGCCGGCAGCGTCGAGATGCTCATCCTCGCCCGCGTGGTGCAGGGCCTCGGCGCCGGCATGATGACCCCGCAGACGATGTCCATGATCACCCGCATGTTCGCCCCCAAGGACCGCCCCCAGGCGATGGCGCTGTGGGGCGCCACCGCGGGCGTCGCGACCCTCGTCGGCCCGCTCGCGGGAGGCCTGCTCGTCGACGGCCCCGGCTGGGAGTGGATCTTCTTCGTCAACGTGCCCGTCGGGATCATCGGCCTGCTGCTCGCCGCCCGCAACGTGCCCCGCTTCTCCCGCCGCGCCCACTCCTTCGACTGGCTCGGCGTGGTGCTCTCCGCCGCGGGCCTGTTCATGCTGGTCTTCGGGATCCAGGAGGGGGACACCTACGACTGGGGCACCATCACCGACTCGCTCGTCATCGCGGGCGTCGACACCCACCTGCCGATCTCCGTGCCCGGGCTGATCATCGCGGGCGCCGTCGTCATGGTCGCCTTCGTCGTGTGGCAGGCCGTGAACCGCCGCGAGCCGCTCGTGCCGCTGCGCCTGTTCCGCGACCGCAACTTCTCCGTCGCCAACATCGCGATCGCGATGATGGGCGCGACCGTGCTCACCCTGTCCATCCCGATCACCCTGTACTTCCAGCAGGTGCTCGGCATGGACCCGACGCAGGCCGCGCTCATGACCGTGCCGATGGCGCTCGTCTCCGGCGCGCTCGCCCCGTTCGTGGGCCGCTGGATGAACCGCGTGAACCCGCGCTGGCTCGCCGTGGGCGGCTTCGCCTCGCTCGCCGCGGGCCTCGGCTGGCTCGCCCTGATCATGGAGCCGGACACCGCGATCTGGCTGCTCCTGCTGCCCTTCGTGCTCGTGGGCCTCGGCAACGCCCTCATCTGGGGCCCGCTGTCGATGACCGCGACCCGCAACCTGCCGCCGTCGCTCGCGGGCGCCGGCTCCGGCGTCTACAACGAGACCCGGCAGATCGGCTCCGTGCTGGGCTCCGCCGCGATCGCGACCCTCATGAGCACCCGTATCGCGGACCGCATCGGCGAGGTCACCGGCGGCGCCGGCGGCCAGGGCGGCGCGGGGGCCACGGCCGAGGGCGCGCAGACGGGCTCCCTGCCCGAGTTCCTCCATGCCCCCTTCGCGCAGGCGATGGCGGACTCCCTGCTGCTGCCCGTGCTGCTCTCCCTCGTGGGCGTCGTCGCCGCGCTGTGCATCGGCAGGCCCGTCGAGACCGGGGCCTGGGAGCAGGATGAGTAGGGCCGCTCCCTGAGCCCCGTCCCCCACCGGCCGCGCCCCTGAGGCGGCGCCGCACAGGGGATGCACAGGTGGGGCAGGCGGGACCCCTACCCGGCGTCCCTACCGTCGTCACCATGACGACATCGCTCCGACGCACCACGCCCGCCTTCCTGTCCACACCGTCCCGGCGAGGATTCCTCTCGCTCGGCGGGGCGGCCGGAGTGGTGCTCACGGCCGTGGCCTGCACCCGGTCCTCGGCCGAGGACACGGCACTGGACGGCGACGTCGTCACCGGCGCCGTCGACGGAGATTTCTGGGACATGTCGACCGTCCACACGATGAGCGTCGCCCTGGACGAGGACGCCTACGACGAGATGATCGCTGCCTACCAGGACGACCAGACGAAGAACTGGATCGAGGCGGACGTCGAGATCGACGGCAGCGTGTTCGAGAAGGCGGGCATCAAGCTCAAGGGCAACTCCAGCCTCCGCAGCCTCGCGGGTGGCGGCGCGGGAGGGGGCGGGATGGGCGGCGGTGCCCCGGGCGGGGGCGGCGACCAGGCGTCCGACGGGGGCGGTGACCAGGCCTCCGACGGGGGAGGCGACGGCATGGGCGCGGCCGGGGGCGACACCGAGGGTGACGGCACGATCTCCGCCGACGATCCGACCGGTCTGCCGTGGGTGATCCGACTGGACAAGTACACCGATGGCCAGAGCTTCTCGGGCCGCACCGAGTTCGTGGTGCGCGGCAGCAACACGGAGACCTCGTTGAACGAGGCCGTCGCCCTGGACGTGCTCTCCGAGGCCGGCGTCCCCGCGGAGAAGTACGCCTTCACCCGGTTCAGCGTGAACGGCGCCGACGCGAAGCTCCGCCTGGTGCTCGACCTCCCGGACGACGACCTCTGGAACGCCGACGCCTTCGACTCCACCGGGGCGACCTTCAAGGCGGACTCGGGCGGCGACTACACCTACCGCGGGGACACGGAGGAGGACTACACCGACGTCTTCGATGCGAAGTTCGTGGGCGACGATTTGACCGACGAGGAGTCCTTCGCCGCGCTGGGCAGCTTCCTGCAGTTCATCAACGAGTCCGAGGACGACGAGTTCGCCTCGGACCTGGGCAGCCGCCTGGACGTGGACGGCTTCGCGACGTACCTCGCGGTCCAGGAGCTCGTGCAGAACTCCGACGACATCGACGGCCCCGGCAACAACTCCTACCTGCACTACGACCCCTCCGCCGAGAGGTGGGAGGTCGTGGCCTGGGACCAGAACCTGTCCTTCGGCGGGATGGGCGGCGGTGGAGGCCGGGGCGGTGGAGGCCAGGGCGGCGGGGGCCAGGGCGGCGGGGGCGACATGGCGAGCGATGCCGGCGGCGACGAGGCGACCGGCGGCATGCCGGGCGGGGTCCCGGACGGCGCGCAGGCCCCCGGCCGGGACGGCGACACGGACGCACAGGGCGGCGGCGGTGGCGGTGGCATGGGCGGGAGCAACATCCTCTCCGAGCGGTTCCTCGCGGAATCCACGTTCGCCGATCTCTACGAGGAGACCCTCGCCTCGGTCGAGGAGGCCGTCTACACCTCGGGAACCGCGAGCGACCGACTGGAGACGCTGATCGCTCTGCTGAAGGCCGAGGCGAGCGACCTCGTGGACTCCGCCGACGTCGACTCCGACGGCGAGGCCATCAGCGCCGTGATCGAGAGCTGACCCGTCCCGCCCGGCGCGTGCGGGGCTCCTCCTCGCCGCCGGGTCCCGGCGACGGGCGAGGAGTCGAGGGCGAGGGCGCTCAGCCACGCCGGGTGCTGGCGCACGGGCTTCTGGGCGCTCTGCACCAGCTGTTGCAGACGGGGAGGGCGCTGGTGCCCAACGCGGTCGCCGCCCTGCTGCACACGCCGCTCCGCGCGGTGTTCGCGGCGGTCCTCGCCTCGCTCGGTCGCACGGCGCTCACGGACGACGTCTCCGCGACCCTCGTGATCATGGGGGGCGGCATGGCCTTCTCCGTGCCGCCGCAGCTCGTGGGGGGAGAGGACTCGCTCGTGCTGGACGACGCCGGGATGACCACTCCCGTCCTCCTCTCGCGCCGCGAGAACGACGGTCACGAAAAGGTCTCGACGCCTCCTGGACCTGTCCTTGGCACGATCGTTGCAGTGAAGTGGAGGCCATCTCGGGGACCGACGGCGCGCCCCTCCCTCCCACAGTGAAAGGGGTCTCCCGGTGAGCCGTTCCATGTCCTCCGCACTGCGCGTCCTGCACATCTCGCCCGCCCGCCCGGCGCTGCGGCGACCGGCTCTCGGCGCCCTCGCGATGCTCCCGCACACGGTGCATTACTGCGGAATGGACCTCCCGGACCTCCGCCGCGCCCCGGAGTGCGACGTCGCCGTCTTCGACGCGACCGCGGACCTCACCTGGGCGCCGCACATGGCGATGCGGCTCGAGTCGTCGGGGCTCGCGCTGCCGATGGTGCTCGTGATGGCGGAATCCGGGCTTGCGGCCGCGAACCGGGACTGGGGCGCCGCGGACTACCTGCTGCCCTCCGCCGGGGCCGCGGAGGTCGACGCCCGGCTGCGGCTCGCGCTCCGCAACGTCCCCGCGGAGGAGCCGACACCTGCGCTTCTCTCCGCGGGTGGCCTGCTGATCGACGAGTCGAGCTTCACCGCCTCCGTGCACGGCATGCCCCTCGAGCTGACGTTCAAGGAGTTCGAGCTGCTGAAGTACCTCGTCGCGCACCCGGGCCGGGTGTTCACCCGTGCCCAGCTGCTGCAGGAGGTGTGGGGCTACGACTACTTCGGCGGCACCCGCACCGTGGACGTGCACGTGCGCCGGCTGCGGGCGAAGCTCGGTGAGAGCCTCGACTCCGCGATCCACACGGTGCGCAACGTCGGCTACCGCTTCGACGTCGTGGAGCCCGCGCTGCAGACCGCCTGAGGCGGCTCAGCCCCGGCAGCGGGCGTGGCCGATCGCGGCGACCGCCGCGCAGATCAGCCCGGCCACGAGCAGCCCCGCCCCGGCGTGCACGCGCAGCAGGGCGGCACCCACGGCCGCTCCCGCGAGCATGAGCAGCACGGCGAGCAGGCGCCGCGGCCACAGCGCGCCGCTGCCGCCGGCGAGCGGGGAGTCCATGGCGAGGCCCGTGATCGTCGAGGTGATGACCACGGTCGTCACGTCCTTGACCCCGATCGCGCGGGCCGTCGCGGCCTGCGCACCCATCGCGAGGCCCAGCGCGCCGGTGATCACCAGCAGCGCCGGCTCCGGCGCCCCGTCCCACAGCAGCAGCACCGCGCCGATGGCGACGACGAGCCCGGCGACCCCGCCGAGCAGGGCGGTCGTCACCGCGCTCCAGGCGCCCGTGCGGCCGCCGAGCGCGCGCCCCGCGAGCACCGCCCCGAGCACGAAGCCGCCGAGCGCGATCAGCGGCCCCGCCACGGGGAGGTCGTCCGCCCCGGTGAGGGCCATCCCGAGGATCACCACGTTGCCGGTCATGTTCGCGGTGAACACCCGGTCCAGGCCCAGGTAGCCGATCGCGTCGACGATCCCGGTGGTGAAGGTGAGCGCGAGCATGAGGCGCAGGAGGGCGGGCCCCGTGTCCCGGGCGGGGGAGACGGCGGCGGCGGTGGAGGTCTCGGTCATGCCCCGGACGCTATCGACCTCGCGAAACCCGGGCGGCACGGGCGTGTAACAAGCACGTAAAAGCACGTCCCTAGGGTGAGCGTCGACCCGAGGAGGACCCATGCGGACACCCATCCTGCGCCCCGGCGAGGACCTGCCGGACGGCATCGCCTATCTCCCCGCGGAGGAGACCACGAGCCTGTGGGGCCGGTTGCCCTGCGCCGCGGACTCCCCGGTGCTGCGCCTGCGCAGCGGGGACGAGGCGGTCCTGGACACGGTGAGCCACGAGGGCATCCTCGAGGACCAGGGCCGGGACCCGCGCCGCTTCTTCGCCGCGCACGGCGTCGACGTCGAGCAGGTGCTCCCGGATGCGGTCGCGATCGCCGCCGGGCACCCGGACCGCGACCCCGGCCGCGACGGCCCGCACGTGGTCACCGGGCCGATCCACGTGGACGGCGCCCTCCCCGGCGACCTGCTGCGGATCACCGTGGTGGACCATGCGCTGCGCGTCCCCTACGGCGTGGTCTCCAACCGCCACGGACGCGGCGCGCTGCCGGGGGAGTACCCGCGAGGCGCGGGTGCGGTGAGCGTCTTCGCCGGGGTCGAGGAGGGGGCCGACGGCGCCCTGCTCGGCACCATGGCCCCGCGCGAGGGGGCCGAGCGCACGATCCGCTTCCCGCTGCGCCCCTTCCTCGGGATCATGGGCGTCGCCGTCGCGGAGGTGGAGCGGCCGCACTCGGTGCCGCCCGGACGCCACGGCGGCAACATCGACATCAACCTGCTCACCGCCGGCTCCTCCCTCTACCTGCCGGTGCAGGTCGAGGGTGCCCTCGCCTACGTGGGCGACCCGCACTTCGCGCAGGGGGACGGGGAGGTCGCGCTGACGGCGATGGAGGCGAGCCTGCGCAGCCGCCTGCGCTTCGAGGTCATCGCCCGGGAGGACGCGATCGAGCGGTTCGGGGAGCTCGCCGGGCCGCTCGCCGAGACCTCCCGGTACCTGGTGCCCACCGGCATGGACGAGGACCTCGACGTGGCCGTCCAGGAGTGCGTGCGGGCGGCGATCGCCCTGCTCGGGGCCCGCTGGGGGCTCGATCCCGAGCACGCCTACGCCTATCTCAGCGCCGCCACGGACTTCGACATCTCGCAGGTGGTGGACGTGGTCAAGGGCGTCCACGCCCGCATCCGGATCGAGGACCTCGCGGGAGTGGGCCGATGAGCGCCGACGGCGGCTCGGGACCGGTCGCCGCGGAGGCCCGGCCGGTGCCCCACGGCCCGGATGTCCCCGGGCTCATGGACGCCTTCTGGGCCTACGAGACGGCCCTCATGGCCGACGACCTCCCGACCCTCGACGCGCTCTTCGCCCCCGGCCCGGACACCCTCCGCGGCGACGCGGCGGGTCTGCTCGTGGGGCACGAGGCGATCAGCTCCTTCCGCGGCGGGCGCGGCGGCGCCCCGGCCCGGCGCATCGTCCGCGTCGAGGTGCGCGCGCTCGGCGAGCGGCACGCCGTCGTCGTCGCGATCACGGAGCTGCTGCGCGGGGGCCGCGGCCAGCAGACCCAGGTGTGGGAGCGCAGCGAGGGCGGCTGGAAGGTCGCCGTCGCGCACGTGGCGGTCGCGGCGCCGGCGCTGGACCGTCGGATCTGGCGGGTGGTGGGCACCCCGCTCGTTCCGGCCACCACGGAGGGCGGCCCGCTCACGGGGGAGACCGTCGCGGTCAAGGACCTGTTCGCCGTCGCCGGCCAGCGGATCGGCGCCGGGAACCCCGCCCGGCTCGCGGAGGCCTCCCCGGAGCCCCGCCACGCCGCCGCGGTCGAGGCGCTGCTGGGCGCGGGCGCCGCCGTCACCGGGATCGCCGCGACCGACGAGCTCGCCTACAGCCTCGCCGGCACCAGCACGCACTACGGCACCCCGCCGAACCCCCGCGCCCCGCACCGCATCAGCGGCGGCTCGTCCTCCGGCTCCGCGAGCGCCGTCTCCCTCGGGCACGCGAGCCTGGGCCTCGGCACGGACACGGGCGGCTCGATCCGCGTCCCCGCCGCCTACCAGGGGCTGTGGGGGATCCGCACCACCCACGGCGCCGTCCCCCGCGACGGGCTGCTGCCGCTCGCGCCGAGCTTCGACACCGTGGGCCTGCTCGCGCGCACCCCCGGGCCGCTCGCCCGTGCCGCCGACGTGCTGCTGCACGACGTCGACGGCGCCGCGGCCGGGACGGGGAGGGCCGGAATGCTCGCCGGCGCCGCCCTGCGCACCGTGCCCGGTCTCGTGGAGCTCGCCGACGGCGACGTCGCCGAGGCGATCGACGCGGCACTGCGCCGCTGGGCCGGGAGCCGGCGCATGGAGCGCGCCGCCGCGATCGACGAGGCGGCCCACACCGCATGGCTGGGCGCCTTCCGGACGATCCAGGCGCGCGAGGCGTGGCAGGCGCACGGCGACTGGGTCCGCGTCCATGAGGGCGATCTCGGCCCGGACGTCGCCGCCCGCTTCCGCACCGCCCGCACCGTCACCGCGGAGCAGGAGCGCCGTGCCCGCGAGGTGCGCGCCGTCGCCGCGGAGGAGGTGCGCGGGCGGCTCGGCGGCGGCGTGCTCGTGGTGCCGGCGGCCTCCTCGGTGGCGCCGCTGCTGCGGGACTCCGCGGCCGGCGGCCCCCTCATCGAGGCCCAGCGCGAGCGGACCCTGCGCCTGACCTGCCTCGCGGGCCTCGCCGGCCTGCCCGCCGTCACCGTCCCGCTGCGCACCGCCGCGGGCCTGCCCACCGGTGTCACCCTGGTGGGGCCCGCCGGCTCCGACGTGGAGCTGATCCACCTCGCCGCCGCCCTCGAGGAGACCCCATGAGCCCGAGCAGCCTCACCCTCGCGCAGTTCAACACGGCGCCCGCCGCGGACCTCGAGGATCCGCTGCGCGCCTGCGCCCCGATCGACCGCTGGACCGGGGCGATCCTCGCCGGGCGCCCCTACGCGGACGTCGAGCAGCTGCGGGGCACGGCCTCCGCGCTCGCCGGGGAGTGGACCGCCGCGGAGGTCCGCGGCGCGCTCGCGCACCATCCGCGGATCGGGGAGCGGGCGCAGGGGCTCGCGGCGGTGGAGGCCGCGCACTCGCGCGCCGAGCAGGCCGGGGTCGAGGACCCCGGCGCCTGGGTCGCCGCGAACGCCCGCTACGAGGGGCGCTTCGGCACCGTGTTCCTCATCCGCGCCGCGGGCCGCTCGCAGGCGGAGATGCTCGCGGAGCTCGAGCGGCGCCTGGCGCTCGACGAGGAGCAGGAGCGGAGCGAGCGCGCGGAGCAGCTGCGGCAGATCGCCCTGCTGCGCCTCGAGGCCCTCGTCCCCGCCTGAGCGGCGGGGCTGGAACGGTCATTCCGCCCGCGTCCCGCGGCCGGGACCGGCGCGTCACGCCTGCGCAGGGCAATCTTCGCGGGACGGAACCGTGGACGAAACACGCGTGAAACGTCTGTTTCGTTGACTGGGGCGGAACACCGGCACCACCGCAGAACGGAACCCCGATGAGCATCCCTGCGATCACCCCGCCCCAGCGGCTCCTGATGGGGCCCGGCCCGATCAGCGCGGACCCCCGCGTCCTGCGGGCGATGTCCGCCGGCCTCGTGGGCCAGTTCGATCCCGCGATGACCACCTGGATGACGCAGACCATGGAGCTGTACCGCGAGGTGCTGCGCACCCGCAACGAGGCGACCCTCCTCGTCGACGGCACCTCCCGGGCCGGTATCGAGGCCGCCCTGGTCTCCCTGCTCGAGCCCGGCGACCGGGTGCTCGTGCCGATCATGGGCCGCTTCGGGCACCTCCTCGTGGAGATCGCCGAGCGCTGCGGGGCAGAGGTCCACACGATCGGGACCGACTGGGGCACCGTGTTCACCCCCGAGCAGATCGAGGAGGCCGTCGGCCGCGTCCGTCCCCGGCTCGTGGCCCTCGTGCAGGGCGACACCTCCACCACCATGAACCAGCCGCTCGAGGGCCTCGGCGAGATCTGCGCCCGCCACGACGCGCTGCTGTACGTCGACGTCACCGCGTCCCTGGGCGGCAACACCTTCGCGATGGACGAGTGGGGCGTGGACGCCGCCACCGCGGGCCTGCAGAAGTGCCTCGCGGGCCCGTCGGGCAGCGCCCCCCTCTCACTCTCCCCGCGCGCCCGTGAGGTCGTGCTCTCGCGCCGCCACGTCGAGGCCGGCATCGCGGACGGCACCCCCGGCCGGGGCACGCGCATCCGCTCGAACTACTTCGACCTCGCGATGATCCTCGACTACTGGGGCGAGGCGAGGCTGAACCACCACACCGAGGCCACGAGCATGCTCTACGCGGCCCACGAATGCGCCCGGCTGCTCGTCGAGGAGGGCATGGACGCCGCCGTCGCCCGGCACCACCTGCACGGGCGGGCCATGGCCGCGGGCGCGCAGGGGCTGGGGCTGCGGCTGTTCGGCGACCAGGAGCACCGGATGAACAACGTCCTCGCCGTGCACATCCCCGAGGGGGTCGACGGCGACGCCGCCCGCACCGCACTGCTCGAGGACTACGGCATCGAGATCGGCACGAGCTTCGGCCCCCTGCACGGGAAGGTCTGGCGCATCGGGACCATGGGCTACAACGCCCGGAAGGACGCGGTGCTGCTCACCCTCGCCGCGCTCGAGCAGGTGCTGCGCGCCGGCGGCGTGCCGGTCACCGGCGGCGGGGGCGTGGGCGCCGCGCAGGAGGTCTACGCGGACGCGGCCGGCGCCGCGACGGAGGCCGCCCGATGACCCGCCTCGCCCCCTCCGCCGAGGCGCTCGAGGCGGCCCGCCGGATCATGGCGGACTGCGACCGGATCGCCGCGATCTCCGCCCGCGAGGACGGCATCGAGCGCACGTACCTCACCCCCGAGCACGCCCGCCACGACGCGCTCGCCGCCGAGCTCGTCACCACGGCGGGCATGCGCACCTGGCAGGACGCCGCCGGCAACCGGCGGGGCCGGCTCGAGGGGAGCCGCCCCGGGCTGCCCGCCCTGCTGCTCGCCTCCCACCTCGACACGGTGCCCGACGCCGGCCGCTACGACGGCATCCTCGGCGTGCTGCTCGCCGTGGAGGCCGTCTCCCGGCTCCGCGACAGCGCCCACGAGCTGCCCTTCGCCCTCGAGGTCGCCGCCTTCGCGGACGAGGAGGGCACCCGCTTCGGGGCGACGCTCCTGGGGTCCCGCGCGCTCGCCGGGACCTGGGAACCGGGATGGCTCGCCCTGGCCGACGCCGAGGGCACCACGATGGAGCAGGCCTTCTGGGACTTCGGCCTCGACCCCGGGCGGGTGGGCGAGGCGGCCCTGCGCCCCGAGGACCTCGCCGGGTATCTCGAGGTGCACATCGAGCAGGGCCCGTACCTCGAGCAGGCGGATCGGGCGCTCGGCGTGGTCACGTCGATCGCGGGCGCCCGCCGCTTCGCCCTCACCGTCACCGGCGAGGCCCGCCACGCGGGCGGCACCCCCTACGAGCGTCGCCGCGACGCGCTGATCGGGGCGAGCCGGGCGGTGCTCGACATCGAGCAGATCGCCCGTGAGCACGGGGCGATCGCGACGGTGGGCCGCCTGGAGACCTTCCCCGGCGGCGTCAACGTCGTCCCCGGCCGCGTGGAGATGTCCCTGGACCTGAGGGCGGAGACCGATGCGCTGCGCGACGAGGTCCTCGACCTCGTCCTCGAGCGGATCCGCGGCTTCTGCGCGGGGCGCCGCCTCGAGCTCACGGTCGAGCAGATCCATGCGGCGCCCGCCGTGCGCTGCGCCCCGCGGCTCATGGACGCGGTGCGCACGGGGATCCGGGCGACCGGGGACCCGGAGCCGCCGGAGCTGTTCTCGCGCGCCGGGCACGACGCGATGGCCCTCGCCGCGATCACCGACGTGGGCATGCTGTTCGTGCGCTGCGCCGACGGCATCAGCCACCACCCCGACGAGTCCGTCACGACGGAGGACGTCGCCCTCGCGCTCGAGGCGCTCGAGGCGGCGGTGCTCGAGGTCGCGCGGTCCGGGACCGGCGCACCCGAGGGAGGGGACCGGCGATGAGCGCCGGGACCGGGACCCCCGTCCACACCGGGCCCCGGATCGACGCCCGCATCGACGCGCGCTACGGCGAGCTCACGCCGCAGGAGAGGCGGATCTCCGACTTCCTCCTCGAGCACCTGGGCGACCTCGCCGTGTTCAGCGCCGCGGACATCAGCCGCGAGACCGGCGTCTCCAAGGCCACCGTGAGCCGCCTGTTCCGCAAGCTCGACTTCGCGGACTTCCGCGAGGTCAAGGAGCACACACGGGCCATGCGGCAGTCGGGCACCCCGCTCGCCGCGCCGTCCCGCACGGGCGCCGGGGGACTGCGCCCGGGCATCGAGGGCCACGTCCGCACGGAGCGGCTGAACCACGACCGGCTGCTCACCGTGCTCGGCGGGGGAGCGCTCGGGACGGGCACGGAGCTGCTCGCCGGCGCCCGCCGGGTGCTCGTCGTGGGCCTGCGCAACAGCTACCCCGTCGCCCTGCACCTGCACCAGCAGCTGATCCAGGCGCGGGACGGGGTGCGCCTCGCGCCGCAGCCCGGGCAGGCGGTGGGGGAGGAGATCGCCGGGATCGGGGAGGAGGACGTCGTCGTGCTCATCGGGTTCCGCCGTCGGCCGGCCGTGTTCCCGGCCCTCGCCGCGGCGATCGAGCGCTCGCCGGCGCGCTGCCTGCTCATCGGCGACGGCACCGCCCGGCCCTACGCTGTCGGAGCGGACTGCTGGATCGAGTGCCCGATCGACTCCGACGGCGCCTTCGACAGCTACTCGACGGCCATGTCCCTCGTCGCGCTGCTCGCCGACGGCATGCTCAACCTCCTGGGGAGCGACGGCGCGCGCCGCATCCGCGGGATCACCGCCGCCTACGACGAGCTCGGGGAGCTCGAGCAGCGCTGAGGGGCCCGCCGAGGACGGGTGGGGGAACCGCGACGGGCGGGGAGGGCGTCGACCCTCCCCGCCCGTCGTCCCTCGGGCGCCGACCGCTCAGCGCAGGTCGGGGTTCTCCTCGTAGACCTCCTCGAGCAGCGAGGTGTCGAAGTAGTCCTCGAGGGTGAGGTCGAATCCGGCGGTGACGAGCGCGTCGACGTTCTTCTGCATGAGGTCCTGGGACATGGTCAGCAGCCCGTTCGCATCGGTCTCGTCGGTGCTGACGAGGTCCACCTGGGCCTTCGCCTGGCGCGTCTCCTTCTCCATGTCCAGGCCCAGGTCCTTGCCGAAGTCCTCGACGGCGAGCCGCGCGCCCTCCTCGGGGTCCTCGACGGCGTCGGACCAGCCGCGGATCAGGGCGACCAGCACGGCCTTGAGCTCCTCCCGCTTCGTCTCGATGCTCTCCTGGGTCACGACGAGGCTCTCGGCCATGAACGGCAGCCCGTTGTCCGCGAGCGGCAGGTTCACGACGTCCTTCCCGTCCAGCTCGAGGGTGATCGCCTCATTGGTGAGGTAGCCGAAGAAGCCGTCGACCTCGCCGTTGACGAGGGGCTGCGGGTCGTACTGCACAGGCACGATCTCGAGGGCAGAGGCCTCGATGCCGTTCGCGGCGAGGAAGCCCTCGAAGAGCGTCTCGTTGACGCCGGCCTGCACGCCGATCCGCTTCCCGGCGAGGTCCGCGGGGGTCGTGATCGGGGTCGCGTCGCCGAGCGAGATGATCGTGAAGGGGTTCTTCTGGTAGGTGGTGCCGATGATCTTCAGCGGCGCCTCGTCGTCCTTGATCAGCGGGGCGACGCCGAGCGGGGAGGACGTGCCGATGAGGGCGGAGCCGGAGAGCACCATCGTCTCGGTGGAGGTGCCGCTGGGGCCGCCGGCGATGAGGTTCACCGAGGAGAACCCGGCCTTCTCGAAGTACCCGCGGTCCACCGCGAGGTACTCGCCGGCGAACTCGGCGTTCTTGATCCACGAGAGGTTCAGGTCCAGGGAGCCGTAGTCCCCGGAGCCGCCGTCGGAGGCGCCGGAGGCGGCGTCCGAGGAGCCGCCGCAGGCGGCGAGGGCGAGCGCTCCGATCGACGCGGCGGCGGCGCCGAGGGCGGTGCGCCGGGAGGGGCGAGGGACAGGGGCGGGAGTGGTCTCCATGAGGATCGCCTTCTTCGCGTGGGTGGGCCGCGGGGCCGCGGGCGGGTGTGGGGCCCGAGGTTAGGGATCGTGTGTTTCAAGAGGGGCCGCGGCCTGTTTCGCCGCGGTTACATCTGCAGGGGGAGCCCCTGAAACACACGTTTTACACGGGGGAAACCGTGGTGCCGCACCCGCTTCCTAGCGTGGGAGGACCGGACGCGGACCGGGCCCGCAGGGCCCGCGCCCCGTCGCCGCCGTCGGATCCAGGAGGTCGTCATCAGCCACGTCACCACCCACGTGCTGGACTCCGGCACCGGACGGCCCGCCGCCGGCGTGGCCGTCTCGCTGCGGGGCCCGGACGGCGGCGAGATCGCCTCCGCCGCGACCGACGCCGACGGCCGGATCGGGGACCTGGGCCCCGACCGCCTCCCCGCGGGCACCGCCTCCCTCCGCTTCGACACCGGCGCCTACTTCGCCGCCCGCGGCCAGGAGACCTTCTACCCGGAGGTCGTGGTCGCCTTCCGCATCGACGAGGAGCAGGGGCACCTGCACGTACCGCTGCTCCTGAGCCCCTTCGCCTATTCCACCTACCGAGGTAGCTGAGATGACCGAGACCACCGCCCCCGCCACGACCACCGCCCCCGCCGCGACCGGCATCTCCCTGGGCGCCAACCAGTACGGGAAGGCCGGTGTGCGCCTGGTCCACGTGGACCGCTCCACGCCGCGCCACGTCCTCACCGATCTCACCGTGACCTCGATGCTCCGCGGCGACTTCGAGGACTGCTACCGCACCGGGGACAACGCCCGCGTGATCGCGACGGACACCCAGAAGAACACCGTCTACGCCTTCGCCAAGAAGCACGGCGTGGCCGGGCCCGAGCAGTTCCTGGGCCTGCTCGCGGACCACTTCATGGGCCAGGGCAGCTGGCTCACCGGCGGCCGCTGGGAGGCGGAGGCGCACGGCTGGGAGCGCATCGAGGTGGACGGCGCCGGGCACGACCACGCCTTCGTCCGCACGGGCCCCGAGGTGCGCACCGCGGCGGTGACCGTCCAGGACGGCGAGCGGCACGTGGTGGGCGGGATCAAGGACCTCGTGGTGCTGAAGTCCACCGGCAGCGAGTTCCACGGCTTCCCGCGCGACGCCTACACGACCCTCCCGGAGACCACGGACCGCATCCTCGCCACCGAGGTCACGGCCCGCTGGCGCTTCCGGGACCCGGAGGCGGACCCCGACGCGACCTTCGCGGCGGTGCGCGCCCTGCTGCTCGAGACCTTCGCGGCCACCCACTCGCTGTCCCTCCAGCAGAGCCTCTTCGCGATCGGCGAGGCCGTGCTCGGCGCCCGCCCGGAGCTCGCCGAGATCCGCATGGTCATGCCCAACAAGCACCACTACCTCGTGGACCTCTCCCCGTTCGAGCTCGGCAACGACAACGAGGTGTTCGTCGCCGGCGACCGCCCCTACGGCCTCATGCAGGCGGCGGTGGTCCGTGACGGGGAGCCCGAGGCGCCTGCCGCCTGGGAGTGGCTCGGCGGGTTCTGCTGAGGGCCCCGGCGATGCCCGACCGCGCGCTCCCGGGCCCCGCGGCGCCCCCGGCCCTCCCGCGCACGATCCGCACGGTCCGCGCGGCGGAGGTGCTGCTCGAGGGGGAGCTCGTCCCCGCCGTGCTGCACCTCGACGGCGGGCGGATCCGCCGCATCGAGCGTCTCGACGGCGCCGACGCGACCGTCGCGACCGGCGGGGCCGTCGGCCCGTCGGCCCCGCCCGGCGAGGAGCTGCGCGTCCCCGACGGGGTCCGGGTGCTCCCCGGGAACGTCGACACCCACGTGCACATCAACGAGCCCGGCCGCACCGAGTGGGAGGGCTTCGCGACCGCCACGACCGCCGCGGCCCTCGGCGGTGTGACCACCCTCGTGGACATGCCGCTGAACAGCGTCCCGCCCACGGTGGACCTGCCCGCGCTGCGCGTGAAGCAGGCCGCTGCCCGGGACGCGCTGCGCGTGGACCTGGGCTTCTGGGGAGGCATCGTCCCCGGGAACACCGGCGCTCTCGAGGGCCTGTGGGACGCCGGGGTGCGGGGCTTCAAGTGCTTCCTGCTGCCCTCAGGCGTGGACGAGTTCCCGCCCGTGGACGCGCGGCAGCTGCGGGAGGCCATGCGTGAGGTCGCCCGCTTCGACGGGCTGGTCATCGTGCACGCGGAGGACGCCCGCACGATCGCGCAGGCCCCCGCCGTCCCCTCCGCCTCCTACGCCGACTTCGTGGCCTCCCGTCCCGACGCCGCGGAGGTCACCGCGATCGCCGGTCTGATCGAGGCGATCCGGGAGACGGGCGCCCGCACGCACCTGCTGCACCTCTCGAGCGCCCGCGCGCTGGACCTCATCGCCTCCGCCCGCACGGAGGGCCTGCCGCTCACGGTGGAGACCTGCCCGCACTACCTGTGCTTCGACGCGGCGACCATCCCGGACGCCGCCCCGGAGTACAAGTGCTGCCCGCCGATCCGCGACAGCGGCAACCGCGACGCCCTCTGGCAGGGTCTGCAGGAGGGCCTCATCGACACGGTCGTCACCGACCACTCGCCCTCCACCGCGGAGGAGAAGCGCCGCGGCGCCCCGGACCTCCAACAGGCCTGGGGAGGGATCTCCGGCCTGCAGGCCGGCTTCACCGCGGTCGCCGCGCACGCGCAGGAGCGGGGCGTGGGCATCGCGCAGGTGAGCCGCTGGATGGCGACCGCCACCGCGGACCTCGTGGGCCTGCCCGCGAAGGGCCGGATCGCCGAGGGCGCTGACGCCGACCTCGTGCTCCACGACCCGCGCAGCGCGCGCACGCTGCGCGCCGCCGAGCTCGCCCACCGCAACCCGATCTCCGCCTACGACGGCATGGCCCTGCACGGCGAGGTCACGACCACGATCCTGCGCGGCGACGTGATCGCGCAGGGCGGGCGGGTCGCCGTCCCGCAGGGGCGCTTCCTCACCGGGCGGGGCGGGGCCGCGGCATGAGCGCCGGACCGGGCCTCGCCGCCGCGGGGGAGGAGTGGCTCGCCGCCGGCCGCCCCTTCGCGCTCGCGACCCTGATCGCCGCCGAGGGCTCCGCCCCGCGGCCCGTGGGCACCTCGATGCTCGTCGCCGAGGGCGGGATCGTGCGCGGCTCCCTCTCCGGGGGCTGCGTCGAGGCGGACGTCGTCGGGACGGCGCTCGAGGTGATCGCGGAGGGACGGCCGCACCGCCGTCGCTACGGCTACTCCGACCACACCGCCTGGGAGGTGGGCCTCATGTGCGGCGGCAGCATCGAGGTGCTCGTCCAGCCCGTCCGCGACCGGGCCGAGGCCGCGGGGCTCGCCGCCCTGCTCGACGAGGCTCCCGCGGCCGTGCTGTGGCGCACCGACGCCCCCGGGCGGAGGGCGGCCCTCCCGCTGCCCGCCGCGGACGACCCCGTCGCCTGGCGCGCCCCGCTCGCCGCGCTGCTCGCGGAGGAGCCGGGCACGGGGAGCGGGGGAGCGTCCGGGGCCGACGGGATTCCCCTGCGCCGGCTCGCCGCCCGGGTCGCCGAGGGCGTCGCCGCCGGACGCACCGGTCTGCTCGGGGGCGACGAGCTCTGCGCGACGGGGCTGCCCGAGCTGTTCCTCTCCGTGCACCGTCCCGCCCCGCGGCTGGTCGTCGCGGGCACCACCGACCACGCCGCGGCGCTCGTCGAGCAGGGGCGGCTGCTGGGCTACGACACGACCGTCTGCGACCCCCGCGCCACCTTCCTCACCCCCGAGCGCTTCCCCGCCGCGCACCGCATCGAGGTGCAGTGGCCCCACCGCTACCTCGCCGCGGAGCACGCCGCCGGCCGCCTGGACCACCGGAGCGTGGTCTGCAGCCTCGGCCACGACCCGAAGATCGACGACCCGCTGCTCGCGCTCTCCCTCACGCTGCCCCTCGCCTACGTGGGCGCCATGGGCTCCCGCCGCACCCACGCGGAGCGGATGCGGCGCCTCGCCGAGCGGGGCACGACCCCCGCCGACCTCGACCGCCTGCACTCGCCGATCGGCCTCGACCTCGGCGGCTCGACCCCCGCGGAGTTCGCGCTCTCCGTCATGGCGGAGGTGGTCGCCGTGCGCGGCGGCCGCGCCGCCCCGCAGCCCCTCCGCTCCACGACCGGCCCGCTCCACGGGAGGATCCCCGCATGACCAGCCACCCCGTCGTCCCCGACCCGGCCGTCGTGGACGGCGCACCCGCCCCGACCCCGCCCCGCCCCGGGCAGTGCCTGCGCACCTACCTGCGGGACCTGGGCCGGCTCGGGGTGAAGAAGGGCTGCGACGGCGGGGACTGCGGCGCGTGCACCGTGCACCTGGACGGCCGCCCCGTGCACAGCTGCGTCGTCCCCGCCGTGCGCGCCGCGGGCCGCGAGGTCACGACGATCAACGGCCTCGCGGCGACCGCCGCCGATTTTCGGGCGACGTCCGGGACCGAGGCGCCCGTCGAGCACCCGGTGCAGACGGCGTTCCGCTGTGCGCAGGGCTTCCAGTGCGGGTTCTGCACCTCCGGCATGATCATGACCGCCGCCGCGCTCACCGAGGGCGACCGGGCGGACCTCCCCCGCTCGCTCAAGGGCAACCTCTGCCGCTGCACGGGCTACGGCTCGATCCGCGAGGCCCTCGCAGGCGTCACCCGGGTCGAGGAGGGCGCCGCGGCCGGCGGCAGCCTGGGCGCCCCCGCCGCCCGCCGGGTCGTCACCGGCACCGAGCCCTACACGCTCGACGTCGAACCCGGCTCCCTCCCCGGGCTGCTGCACATGAAGCTCCTGCGCTCCCCGCACGCCCACGCCCGGATCCGCTCGATCGACACCACCGCCGCGCTCGCCGTGCCCGGGGTGCACACGGTGCTCACCCACGAGGATGCGCCGCGCACCCTCTTCTCGACCGGGCAGCACGAGCACCTCGCCGACGATCCCCTGGACACGCGGATCCTCGACGACACCGTCCGCTTCGTCGGACAGCGCGTCGCCGCGGTGCTCGCGGACTCGGTCGCCGCCGCGGAGGCGGGCGTGCGCGCCCTCGTCGTGGACTACGCGCCGCTGCCCGCGGTGACCGACCCCGAGCTGGCCCGCACCGGCCCCGCCCTCCACGGGGAGAAGGGGGAGGGCTCCGGCATCGCCGACCCCGCCACGAACCTCGTCGCGGAGCTGCACTCGCGGGTGGGCGACCTCGAGGAGGGCCTCGCCCGCGCCGCCGTCGTCACCGACCGCGTGTACCGCACCCAGCGGGTCCAGCACGTGAGCCTCGAGACGCACGCCGCGATCGCCTCCCTCGACGAGGACGGCACGCTCGTGGTGCGCAGCAGCACCCAGGTGCCCTATCTCGCCAAGCGCACCCTGCAGCGGCTGCTGGACCTGCCCGAGGAGCGGGTGCGGGTGATCGCCCCGCGCGTGGGCGGCGGGTTCGGCGGCAAGCAGGAGGTGTTCACCGAGGACCTCGTCGCCCTCGCGACCCTGCGCACGGGACGTCCTGTGCAGCTCGAGCACACGCGCAGCGAGCAGTTCACCTCGACCTCGGTGCGCCACCCCATGCGGATCCGGGTGCGGGCCGGCGCGGACGCCGACGGCCGCCTCACGGCCCTGCACCTGAGCCTGCTCTCGGACACGGGCGCCTACGGCAACCACGGCCCCGGCACGATGTACCACGGCACGGGGGAGTGCCTGGCCGTCTACCGCTGCCCCGCGAAGGCGGTGGACGCCGAGGTGGTCTACACGAACACGGTGCCCTCGGGCGCGTTCCGCGGCTACGGCCTCAGCCAGACGGCCTTCGCGGTGGAGTCCGCGATGGACGAGCTCGCCCGCGCCCTGGACCTCGACCCGATCGCGTTCCGGCGCCTCAACGTGATCCGTGAGGGGGACCCGATGATCTCGACCTCCCCGGTCCCCGCGGCGGACGTCGAGTACGGCAGCTACGGCCTGGACCAGTGCCTGGACCTCGTCGAGGAGGCGCTCGCCTCTCCTGTCGACAGAGCCGGCACGGCCGACGGGGGCGCGGACGGGCCGGGCCCGGAGTGGGCCTGCGGCACCGGGGTGGCGCTGTCGATGCTGGACACGGTGCCCCCGCGCGGGCACTTCTCCCACAGCCGGGTCCTGCTCGACCGCGACGGCACCCTCGAGGTGCGCGTGGGCACGGCCGAGTTCGGCAACGGCACCACGACGGTGCACGTGCAGCTCGCGGCCGCCGCGCTCGGCTGCGCGCCGGAGCGGATCCGGATCCGGCAGTCGGACACGGCTCTCGTCGGCCACGACACCGGCGCCTACGGCTCCGCCGGCACGGTCGTGGCGGGGAAGGCGACGCTGCACGCGGCGCAGGCCCTGCTGCGCGTGCTCGCCGCCGAGGCGGACGCCGTGCTCGCCGGCGAGGGCGCGACGGGCGGGACCGCGGGCCCGGAGCCCGTGGAAGGCGGCGCGGCGGGCCCGGACCCCGCGACGGGCGACTGGGCGGGGGAGACCGCGGGGCTGCGCGATCGACCGAGCGGCCGGTTCGTCACCTGGGCGGAGCTCGCCGCCTCCGCGGGCGCCGCGGGCCGCACGCTCGAGGCGGAGGCGCACTGGGACGGCTCGCCCCGCTCGGTCGCCTTCAACGTGCACGGCGTGCGCGTCGCGGTGCACCGGGCCACCGGCGAGCTGCGGATCCTGCGCAGCGTGCAGGCGGCGGACGCCGGCTTCGTCGTCAACCCCCTGCAGTGCCGCGGCCAGGTGCAGGGCGGGGCCGCGCAGGCGCTCGGGGCGGCGCTGTACGAGGAGGTCGTCGTCGACGACGCCGGCCGTGTGCGCACCGACATCCTGCGGCAGTACCACGTGCCCACCCTCGCGGACGTCCCGCCCACCGAGGTGCTCTTCGCGAGCACGAGCGACCGCCTGGGACCGCTCGGCGCGAAGTCCATGAGCGAGAGCCCGTACACGGCCGTCGCGCCCGCCCTCGCCAACGCGGTGCGGGACGCGATCGGCGTGCGCATGACGACGCTGCCGCTGGGCCGCGACCGCCTCTACCTCGCCATGCGCGAGGCGGGGGTGCTCAGCCCGCGTTGAGGCCGGTGCCGCGGGCGTTGTAGACCGTGGCGCCGCCGCGGGAGACGAGGTCGCGGTACTCGCGGAACACCGCGATCGCCTCGTCGCGCAGCACGTCCACCTCGACCCCGATGCCGCGCTCGCGGAAGCGGCCCGCCCAGTCCTCGGGCATGGGGCCCTCGTCGAAGCCCGTGAGCTCCTCGACCTCCGGGCCCTCGCCCGCGATCACCAGGCGCCGCACGCCGGACCACATCGTCGCGCCGTAGCACATGACGCACGGGCGCCAGTTGACCCACAGCTCGAGCGCGGGGGAGCCCTCCGCCCCCAGGTCCCAGCCGCCCCGCCGCTCCTGCGCGAGGGACAGGGTCGTGACCTCGGCGTGCATCGAGGAGAGCCCCGAGTCGAGCACCCGGTTCACCCCGGCGGCGACGATCTCCCCGCTCGCGGGGTCCCGCACGAGCGCGGAGAACGGCCCGCCGCCGCCCTCGTGCATGTTCCGCGAGGCGAGGCGGTTCAGCAGGCGCATGAGCGTCACCCGCGCCTCCGGTCCGTCGCCGGCGGGCGCCGCACCGAGCGCGGCGACCTCCTCCTCGACCCAGTCGGGGATCTGCACGCCGAAGGAGGCGGCGCGCGCGGTCCGGCGCTGCGGGTCCTGATGATCCTGTCGTTCCACGGCTCTGCCTCCCGGCGTTCTCGACACGTCCCCGGGGGAGCCTCCCGGGCGCGACCAGGCTAGGGACGGGAGATGTCCGGGATGTTTCCCGCGTCGGGGCCCCGGCAGGGGTTTACGCGGCGGAAACAGGAGCGCACCCCTGGCGAAACAGCCGTTCCATAGCGTGGGCCGCGCCGGACGACGCTCCTCGACGGCGGTCGCCCCGACCGCCCCGTCGGCCGCCCGGCCCCCTCGACGAAAGGGCCCCGATGCTCCCGCTCAGCACCCCGACCCACGCCGCCGCCGGCCGCGCCACGGGCCGACTCCTCACGGGGCGTCGCACCCTCCTGGCCGGGTCCGTCGCCGCCTCCGCGCTCGCCCTCGCCGGCTGCTCCCGCGGGACCGCCGCGGCCGCCGGCGAGGACCTCGGCGCCCTCACGGTCAACCAGAACTGGATCCGCACCACCGAGTTCGCCGGCGAGTACTTCGCGGACTCCCGCGGCTACTACGCCGAGGCCGGCTTCTCCGACGTCACGCTCGTGCCCGGCGGCCCCAGCGGCACCTCCTCCGAGGCGATGGTGCTCTCCGACTCCGCCCTCGTCGGCATGACGACGCCGCTCGCCGCGGGCTCCATGGTCGCGGAGGAGGAGGCGCCGCTCGTGCTCATCGGTGCGAAGTTCCAGCGCAACCCCTTCACCATCTACTCCACCGCGCAGAACCCGATCTCCTCCCCGGCGGATCTCGTGGGGAAGCGGATCGGCGTCGCGACCGGCACCAACGAGGTGCTCTTCTCCTCGCTCCTGCAGGTGCACGGCATCGACCCGGCCGACGTCGAGAAGGTCACCGTGCAGTTCGACCCGCAGCCCCTCATGAACGGCGAGGTCGACGGCCAGATCGGCACCCTCACCAACGAGGCCGTCACCGTGGCCCTCGCCGGGATCGACGTCGTGAACCTCCCCTTCGCCGAGAACGGCCTGCCCTTCGTCTCCGGGGCGTTCGTGACGACCCGGGAGAACATCGAGGAGCACCGCGCGGAGCTCCTCGCCTTCCTCACCGCGGAGGTCCGCGGCTGGAAGGACGCCCTCGCCGACCCCGAGGAGTCCGCCCGTCTCGCCTACGAGGTCTACGGCAAGGACCAGGGCCTGGACCCGGAGAAGGAGACGCGACAGGCGAGGGCGCAGAACGAGCTCGTCGTCAGCGACGAGACCGCCGCGTCCGGCCTGCTCACGATCTCCGACGAGCTCGCGCAGAAGAACGTCGAGCTGCTCGCGCTCGCCGGGCACGAGGTCGACGCCTCCACCTTCTTCGACCCCACCCTCCTGCAGGACGTCTTCGAGGCGCAGCCCGATCTCGCGTCCGCCTGACACCGCACTCCCCGGAAGGCCCACCATGAGCACGCCGATCGACCCCCGTCCCACCGCCGGCACGACCGCGCCCCGCCCCGGCGCGACCGGCATCGACCTCTCCGGGCTGAGCAAGACCTACGGCTCCGGCCGCCGCGCGGTCACCGCCTTCCAGGACACCGACCTCGCGACCGAGCGCGGCTCCTTCCTCTCCCTGCTGGGCCCCTCGGGCTGCGGGAAGTCCACGATCCTGCGGATCCTCGCGGGGCTCGAGACGCCGACGGCCGGCACCGCCATGGTCGACGGCCTGAGCCCCGAGCAGCTGCGGGCGAGCGCACGCCTCGGGATCGCCTTCCAGGACTCCGCGCTGCTGCCCTGGCGCAGCGTCCGCGCGAACATCCGCCTCGCCCTCGAGGTCGCGGGGAAGCTCGAGAACGAGCCCTACATCGACGACCTCATCGACCTCGTGGGCCTGCGCGGCTTCGAGCGCGCGAAGCCCGGTCAGCTCTCCGGCGGCATGCGCCAGCGGGTCTCGATCGCGCGGGCGCTCGTCGTCCGGCCCGAGGTGCTGCTGCTGGACGAGCCGTTCGGCGCCCTCGACGACATGACCCGGCAGCGCCTGAACCTCGAGCTGCTGCGGATCTGGACGGAGAAGCCGGCGACCACCCTCATGGTCACCCACGGCATCTCCGAGGCCGTGTTCCTCTCCGACCAGGTCGCCGTGATGAGCGCCCGGCCCGGGCGCATCGTCGAGGTCTTCGACGTGGACCTGCCGCGGCCGCGCACCCCGGAGATGATGCGCACCCCGGAGTTCCACGCCCTGTGCGACCACGCCTCCGAGGTCCTCTTCGGCGCCCCCGCGGCCGCCTGAGCGCCGGCCCGACGGATGACGGACGACGGAAGGACACGGACCCCATGACGACCACGACCCCCGCGACGCCGGCCCCGCCCGCGTCGCCCGCCGGCCCCGCGGAGGGCCGCCGCTCCCGCCGCGCGGGACGCACCGCCGACCGCCGGCCCCTGCCGCGCTGGGCGATCGGCGCGATCGGCGTCCTCGCGACCCTCGCCGTGTGGTGGATCCTCGCGGCGACCCTGCTCTCCGGGGTGGGTGCGGCCGGAGGCGGCGCGATCCCCACGCCCGGGGCGATCCTCGCCCAGCTCGTCGCCGACGGACCGGTCTACTACGCCCGCAACGCCTCGGTCACCCTCGCCGAGGCCGGACTCGGCTACCTCGGCGGGAATGCGCTCGCGCTGCTGCTCGCCGGGCTCGTCATGGTGGTGCCCGCCCTCGAGCGGGTCATCACCCAGCTGGGCGTCGTCAGCTACTGCCTGCCGCTCGTCGCGATCGGCCCGATCGTCTTCATCGTGCTGGGCCCGCCGGAGAGCGGCGCCCCCTCGGGGACCGCCGTGGTGCTCGCGGGGCTCTCGGTCTTCTTCACGACACTCGTCGGCTCGATCATGGGCCTGCGGGCGGCGGACCGCTCCGCCCTCGACGTCGTCACCGTCTACGGCGGCACCCGCCTCACCCAGCTGCGGAAGGTGCAGATCGTCGCCGCGCTGCCCGGCGTGCTCACCTCGCTGCGGATCGCGGCGCCCGGCGCGCTGCTGGGAGCGGTGCTCGGCGAGTACGTGGGCGGCGTGGACCGGGGCCTCGGCCCGGCGATGGTCAACGCCCAGCAGTCCCTCGAGATCGAGCGGGTGTGGGGCGTGGCGATCGTCTGCGGTCTCCTCGCCGGCGCCGCCTTCGCCCTGCTCGCGCTCGTGGCGCGCGTCGTCACCCCCTGGTCCACCGGCACGGAAGGAGGACGGTCATGACCGTCCAGGCCCTCAAGGACGTCTCCCGCTCCACGCTCGGGGTCCTCGTCTCGCTCGCCGTCGTCGTCGCCGTCTGGGCGGCCGGTCTGCGCGTGCTGGACGTCTCGAGCTTCATCGGCAAGGGACCGCTGGACGTGTGGGCGTACCTCGCGCTCGACGAGGACGCCGCCGAGCACCGCGCCGCCGCTCTCGGCAACCTCCAGCACACCCTCGCCGACGCCGCTCTCGGCTTCGTGTGCGGCCTCGCCGTGGCGCTCGTCGTCGCCGCCCTGTTCACCCTCGTGCGCGGGGTCGAGGACGCGCTCATGCCGCTGGCCATGCTGCTGCGCTCGGTGCCGCTGGTCGCGATGGCGCCGATCCTCATCCTGGTGTTCGGCCGCGGCACCGCGACCGTGGGCGCCATGGGCGGGATCGTGGTGCTCTTCCCGGCGCTGGTCACGCTCGTGCTGGGTCTGCGCTCCGCCTCCCCGGCGATGCTCGACGTGGTGGGCGTGTTCGGCGGCAGCCGCCTCGCGGCCTTCCGGAAGGTGGCGCTGCCCGCGTCGCTGCCGGCCTTCTTCACGGCGCTGCGGATCTCGATCCCCGGGGCCCTGACCGGAGCCCTGCTCGCGGAGTGGCTCGCGACGGGCCAGGGCATCGGCTACCAGATCGTCTCCGACGTCTCCCGCGCCCGCTACGAGTCCGTGTGGGCGTCCGTGGTGGTCGTGACCCTCGCGTCGCTGCTGCTGTACGGGATCGTCTCCGCCCTCGAGCGGCTCGTGCTGCGCCGCATGGGCACGGCGGCCTGAGCGCGATGGACCTCGGCACCGTCGAGCAGGTCCTCGCGACCACGGACCCGGACGAGTTCACCGACGGCGACGCCTGGCTCGCGGGCGGCACCGTCCTGTTCTCCTACGGCAGCTCGACCCTCCGCCGGCTCCTGGACCTGAGCCGGTCCGGATGGGAGCCCTGGACGGTGCGGGAGGACGGCCTCGAGATCGCCGCGACCTGCACGATCGCCGAGCTGTACGCGCTGCCGGGGAGCGAGGCGTCCTACGCGCTGCTGCGGCCCGGCACCGCGCACCAGCCGCGGCGACCCGGCTTCCCCTCCGCGGAGCGCTGGCCCGCGACGGCGCTGATCCGCCCCTGCTGCGACGCCTTCGTCGCCTCCTTCAAGATCTGGAACACGTCCACCGTCGGCGGGAACGTGGCGACCGCGCTCCCGGCGGGGCCCATGACCTCGCTGCTGACGGGGCTCGACGCGACGGCGACGCTGTGGGGCCGCGGCGGCGCCCGGCGCACGCTGCCCGTCGCCGCGCTCGTGGTGGGGGACGGCCGCACCGCGCTCGCTCCCGGCGAGCTGATCCGCTCCTTCCACGTCCCGGCCGCGTCGCTCGCCTCCCGCATCGCGTTCCGGCGGCTGTCGCTGTCGAACCTGGGCCGCTCGGGCGTGCTGCTGATCGGCCGCGACCTCGGGGACGGGTCCCTGCGGCTCACGGTCACCGCCGCGACCGTGCGTCCCGTGCAGCTCACGGTGCCGCTCGGCGCGAGCGGGGAGCAGGTCGAGGCGCTCGTCGAGGCCGCGGTCCCGCCGGGGCTGTACCACGACGACGTGCACGGCCATCCCGCCTGGCGCCACGACATGACCCTGCTGCTCGCCCGCGAGATCACCGCGGAGCTCTCCGCCCCGCCCGTCGCGCCGCGAGAGGCCCGGCACCCGCTCGAGGGGCCCGGCGGTCACCTGCGCTGAGTCGTCGGCCCGTGTGCCGCGCGCATCGCGCGCCCCGTCCCGGCGACTCCACCACCCCGTCCCAGGAGGATCATCATGAGCCCGACCCCCGTCCCCGCCCCCTGCGACACCCTCGTGCACGGCGCGCACCTCGTCGTCGACCGCGATCTCGAGATCCCCGGCGGCTGGATCGCCCTGCGGGACGGCCGGGTCGCGGCGGTGGGCGGGCCCGCGGACCCGCTGCCGGCCGCCGCCGCGCGCATCGACGCCGGCGGCCGGCTCGTCACGCCAGGGCTGATCAACACGCACCACCACATGTACCAGAACCTCACGCGCGCCTACGCGCCCGCGATCAACGGAAGCCTCTTCGACTGGCTCACCGCGCTGTACCCGGTGTGGGCGCAGCTGGACGTGGACGACGTCGAGGTCTCCACCTACGTCGCGATCGTCGAGCTGCTCATGGGCGGCTGCACCACGAGCTCCGACCACCTGTACGTCCACCCCCGCCCCGGCTTCCTCGACGCGCAGGTGCGGGCGGCACGCACGCTCGGCTTCCGCTTCGTCGCGACCCGCGGCTCCATGACACGCTCCGTCGAGGACGGCGGTCTGCCCCCGGCCTCCGTCGTCCAGGACCACGACTCGATCATGGCGGACGCCGAGGCCGCGATCGCCGCGCACCACGACCCCGCGCCCGGCGCCATGACGCGCGTCGCCCTCGCCCCCTGCTCCCCGTTCTCCGTCTCCGAGCGGATCATGGTCTCCTCCGCGGAGCTCTCCGAGCGCACCGGCGTGCGCCTGCACACCCACCTCGCGGAGGACCACGACGAGGACGACTACTGCGCCGAGGTCTACGGCTGCCGCCCGGTCGAGTACCTCGAGCGGGTGGGCTGGGCGGGGGAGCGCACCTGGCTCGCCCACTTCATCTACCCCTCCGAGGAGGAGGTCGCCCGCCTGGGCCGTGCCGGGGTGGGCGCCACCCAGTGCCCGAGCTCGAACATGATGATCGGCCACGGCACCATGGACGCGCTGCGCTGGCGGGAGCTCGGGCTGACGGTGGGGCTCGGCTGCGACGGCTCCGCCTCCACGGACAGCGCCTCGATGTGGATGGAGACCCGCAACGCGCTGCTGCTGGGGCGGCTGCGCAACGGCCCGGCCTCGATGCGGGCCCGCGACGCCCTGGACCTCGCGACCCGCGGCAGCGCCGCCTGCCTGGGCTGGGAGGACGAGATCGGCCACCTGAGGCCCGGGGCGTGCGCCGACCTCGTCGTGTGGGAGACGCATCCGGTCGCGCTCGCCGGGGCGCTCACCGATCCGGTCGAGGGGTGGCTGCGCACGGGCCCCGCCCGTGCCTGGCACACACTCGTCGCGGGACGGGTGCTCGTGCGGGACGGGGAGCCCGTCGCGCCCGCGCTCGCAGAGGTCCTCACCGCCCACCGTCGTGCCGCCGTGCGGCTGCAGGCCGCGGCGCTGGGATGAGCGGGAGCAGGGGCGCGGGTCAGTAGATCCCGTCGTGCGTGGGGGTGAAGACCTTCGCCTCGCTCGACCAGAGGCCCGTGCCGCAGGAGATCGGCGTGCGGATGTACCCGGAGGTCGTCGAGAACCGGGTCGTGGTGACGGAGGGCGCGACCTCCCAGCGGATGTTCGGGCTGCACCCGTCGCCGTTCGCGTACCACTGCTGCACTTTCGCGGCGTCGTGCGCGTAGGCGCTCGCGCACTCGGCCGAGGAGGCGTCGGTGACCTCCGCCCACTGCGGGGCGGCCATGCTGAGCGGCACGAGCCGCACCGCGTCCGTGAGGCGCCCGGAGGAGGTGCAGCCGTCCGCCCACGAGATCTGCAGGTCCATGTCCTCACCGGCGTTCACCGAGCACGCGCGCACCACGTTCCAGCGGGCCGAGTGGACGGTCCGGGAGGCGCCCGCGACGGTCTCCGACCCCACGGCCTCCCAGGTGCTCTCCGTCTTCACGCCCGAGGTCCGCACGCCCGGCCGGCTGAGGCGGCTGAGGTAGCCGTCGCTGTTGGTCGCGGTGATGCTGCGCTGGAGCGTGGTCGCCCCGCCGGGGTTCCGGTCCGGGCCGGAGAGGTTGACGATGTCGACGCGGAAGGCGAGCGGGTAGGCGGTCGTGTCGATCGCGCAGGGGTTCTGGTTGCGCACGTTGATGTTCACGTTCTGGAGGTAGCCGTTCACGCCGCCGGGGCCGTCGTACCCGATCGTGAAGGTGGGGCGCGTGGTGCCGGCGCAGCCGTCGTACGCGGAGACCTCCTGCTGGCGGGCCGCGAACAGCGCATCGATCGCGACGGTCGAGGGGCAGGCGGCGCTCGCCGCGACGGCGGGTGCGGCCGTGGCGGCGACGGCGGTGGGGAGGGTCCAGGCGGCGCCGCGCACGAGGGCGCGACGGGACAGCTGGGTGGTGCTCATGGGGCTCGTCCTGTGCGGTGAGCGAGGTCTCCTGTCGAGCCTGTCCCGAGATATCGGGCGGCACCCCTCGCAGGGCTGACTCAGCAGGCCGCCGGCACCGGGGCGTCCTCCGCCACGGTCGCCGCGACGGAGCGCCGGTGCACCCACAGCGACGCGCCCGCGATCCCGAGCCCCAGCACCGCGAGGACCACGCCGGTCCACGCCGGGGCGAGCAGGCCCCAGCCCGCCGCGAGCACCGCCGCGCCGAGCGCCGCCCCGAGCGAGTTGCCGATGTTCAGCGCGGAGTGGTGCAGGGCCGCGGCGAGCGAGGGGGCGTCCGGCGAGGCGTCGAGCAGGAACAGCTGCAGCGACGGGCCCATGAGCTGCGAGGTCACCGCGATCGCGAACAGCAGCGCCATCCCCGCGATCGCGTGCTGGGCGACCAGGGCGAAGATCGCGAGCGTGATCGCCATGCCCACGAGGCCCATAAGGATCGTGCCGTAGATGCTCCGATCCGCGAGGCGGCCCGCGATCACGTTGCCCACCGTCATGCCCACGCCGAACACGAACAGTGCGACCGGCACGGCGCGCTCGCCGAGGCCCATCACCCCCGGCACGATCTCGCCCACGTAGCTGTACACGGCGAACATGCCGCCGAACCCGATCGCGCCGATCCCGAGCCCGAACCACACCTGGCCGCGGCGCAGCGCCCCCAGCTCCCCGCGGATCGAGCCGGTGCCCGTGGAACCCTCCGGCTCCGGCACCAGGCGCCAGATCGCGAGGGTCGACGCCGCCGCGAGCACCACGACGATCACGTACGCGGAGCGCCAGCCCACCGACTGCCCGAGCGCCGTCGACGCCGGCACGCCGAGCATCGTCGCGATCGTCAGGCCCAGCATCACGAGGGACACCGAGCGGGCGCGCCGCCCCGGCGGGGACAGGCGCGAGGCGACGAGCGCCGAGACCCCGAAGAACGCGCCGTGCGGCAGCCCCGCCACGAAGCGGGCGAGGGCGAGCACCGTGAAGCTCGGCGCAATCGCCGAGGCCAGGTTCCCGAGGCCGATCAGCGCGATGAGCACCACCAGGAGCCTCGCCCGCGGCACCCGCACCGCGGCCATCGTCACGAGCGGCGCCCCGATCACCACGCCCAGCGCGTAGAGCGTGATGAGCATGCCGGCCTGCGGCACGCTCACCTCCAGCGAGCGGGCGATCTGCGGCAGCAGGCCCATCGACGCGAACTCGGTGGTGCCGATCGCGAAGGCTCCGAGCGCCATCGCGAGGATGACCAGCCGCAGCCGGCCCGGGGGCAGGGGAGCGGGGGCCGCAGGCGGCGGGGTGGTGGTCGAGGTGCTCAACGGGGGCTCCAGCGCGGGGTGGTTCAGGGCATCGCTGCCGACGCTGGCACCGGTGAGGACTCCTGGATCCTACGGCCGAGCGGGCACCGACCGGGAGGGCAGGTACACCGTGCCGCCCTGCTCGCGGAACTCCCGGGACTTCGCCTCCATGCCCTCGAGCGCGATCCGCTCCTGGGCGGGCATGTCCCCGTAGGTGTCGCGGATGTCCTGCGAGATCCGCATCGAGCAGAACTTCGGCCCGCACATCGAGCAGAAGTGCGCCGTCTTCGCGGGCTCCGCCGGGAGCGTCTCGTCGTGGTACTGCTCGGCGAGCTGCGGGTCCAGGGACAGGCCGAACTGGTCCCGCCAGCGGAACTCGAATCGGGCCCTGGAGAGCGCGTCGTCGCGGTCCCGGGCGCCGGGGTGGCCCTTGGCGACGTCCGCCGCGTGGGCGGCGATCTTGTACGTGATCACGCCGGTCTTCACGTCGTCGCGGTCGGGGAGGCCCAGGTGCTCCTTGGGCGTCACGTAGCAGAGCATCGCCGTGCCGTACCGGGCGATCTCGGTGGCGCCGATCGCGGAGGTGATGTGGTCGTACGCGGGGGCGATGTCCGTGACAAGCGGGCCCAGCGTGTAGAACGGCGCGCCGTGGCACAGCTCCTGCTGGCGCTCCACGTTCTCCCGCACGAGGTGCAGCGGCACGTGCCCGGGTCCCTCGACCATGACCTGCACGTCGTGCTCCCAGGCGCGGGCGGTGAGCTCCGCGAGCGTGTCGAGCTCCGCGAACTGGGCGGCGTCGTTCGCATCGGCGAGGGAGCCGGGGCGCAGCCCGTCGCCGAGGGAGAAGGAGACGTCGTAGCGGGCGAAGATCGCGCACAGCTCGTCGAAGTGCTCGTAGAGGAAGTTCTCCCGG
Organism: Brachybacterium rhamnosum; assembly: GCF_039526185.1. NCBI lineage: Bacteria > Bacillati > Actinomycetota > Actinomycetes > Micrococcales > Dermabacteraceae > Brachybacterium > Brachybacterium rhamnosum. The sequence goes on along the minus strand of NZ_BAAAIS010000002.1, from coordinate 180,391 downwards.
TGCCGGGCCAGGCACCAGCCGGCCAGGATGGAGCCACCGCGCGAGACGATCCCCGTGACCCGATTCGCCGTCAGCGGCACGTAGCGCAGCAGCACCCCGGCGTGGATCGTCATGTAGTCCACGCCCTGCTCGCACTGCTCGATCACGGTGTCCCGGAAGATCTCCCAGGTCAGGGCGTTCGCATCCCCGTTCACCTTCTCGAGCGCCTGGTAGATGGGGACCGTGCCGATCGGCACGGGGGAGTTGCGCAGGATCCACTCGCGGGTGGTGTGGATGTCATCGCCGGTGGAGAGGTCCATGACGGTGTCCGCGCCCCAGCGGGTCGCCCACTCGAGCTTCGCGACCTCCTCCGCGATCGACGAGGTCACCGCCGAGTTGCCGATGTTCGCGTTGACCTTCACGAGGAACGCGCGGCCGATGATCATCGGCTCCGCCTCGGGATGGTTCACGTTCGCGGGGATGATCGCGCGGCCCGCGGCGAGCTCGCTGCGCACGAGCTCCACGTCGCAGCCCTCGCGCAGCGCCACGAAGCGCATCTCCGCGGTGATCTCCCCGCGGCGGGCGTAGTGCATCTGCGTGACCCGTCGGCCCTCGAGGCCGCGCAGCGGCTCCCTCCGCGCGCCCCGCCACTCCGCGCTCGCCTCCCCGCGGCGCACGGCGCTGCGGCCGTCGTCCTCGAGGCTCCGGCTGCGACCCGTGTAGGCCTCCACGTCGCCGCGGCCGCGGATCCAGTCCTCGCGCAGCGGCGCGAGGCCCTCCTCCGGCGCGCAGCCGGGGCCCGCGGTGCGGTAGACGGTCACGGGCGGGTTCTCCGCGCCGCTCGGGGCGGGGTCCTGGGTGATCCGGGTGACGGGCACGCGGATGCCGTGCTCGGGATCCTCGAGGTGGTCGAGGGTGTGGGTGGGGTAGTTCTCAGGGCGTGCGGACATGCAGTCGCTCTCCTTCTTCCTTCGCCGGCATGACCCGGGCAGGTTCGGTCGGTACTCGGACCGCGACAGTCCGATCTCAGCCCGTTGCGACGGGCACCCGAGGGATCGGCGAGCACCGTACCCCAGGAGCGAGGACGCCGGCGGTGCGGTCCGGCCGCAGGTCCGACGGGCCCGTCGGATCGCGAGGGGCCAGTCGGATCGCGATAGACCGACAGGCCGACGGGCCGACGGGCCTGCCGGATCGGCGGTGATCGGCGACCGCTCCGCCTACAGTGGGCGCCTGCCCCCGCGGGACCACCAGGAGTGACGATGACCCAGCCCCAGCCCGGCCTCCCCGCGCCCCGGCCCGCCGTGCCCGGCGCCCCTCCGGGCTTCCCCGGGCCGCAGTTCGGCGCGCCTGTCGCCACGCCGGACCGCCACGAGCGGAGGGACGGAGCCCGCTACGGCATGGCCCTCGTCGCGACCGTGATCGGCTCCTACCTGCTCACGCAGTGGTCCCCGGTGGGGTTCGTCGGCTTCGACGACCCGCTGCTGAAGCTCCAGGGCATCGTCCAGCTCGGGATCGGCCTGCTCGTGCTCGCGGGCGGTCTCGCGCTCGCGCCCACTGCCCTGTGGCGGGCGGCGCTCGCCGCGGCGGTCGTCGTCGTGCCCGTCCTGCTCGGGACGGTCCTCGTGATCTCGTACCTCCGGGGCGACCTGGACCTGCCGCAGCCCTTCCCGCGGATGCTGGACCTCTCGATCCTCGGCCCGGCCGTGGGGCTGCTGGGCTGGCTGATCGTGCGGGGCCGCAGCCCGCTCACCTTGCTGCTGGTGCTGGGCTTCCTGCTGATCCTCCCCGCGCAGTGGGCGGTCATGTACCACGGCATCCCGAGCCCCGTGCTGTGGGGCGTCGAGCTCGTGCTCGCCGCGGTGATCGGGATCGCCGCGGCGTGGCTCGCGGCGCTCGGGTCGCGGTGGCTGCCGGGGGCCGTGCGGCGGTGACCTGCCGGAGCGGGCCGATCAGGGGCGCGTGACGAACCCCTGCTCGACCATGAAGTCGAAGGCGACGTCCGCCGGGAGCTCGCCGCCCTCGTCCACCCGCAGGTTCAGCGCGCGCAGGGCGTCGTCCGTGATGGCGGGGGAGATCTGGTCGAAGATGTCCGCGAGCTCGGGGTGCTTCTCGAGCGTCGCGGTGCTGAGCACCGGGGCGACGTTGTAGGCGGGGAAGTAGCCCTTGTCGTCCTCGAGGATCGTGAGGTCCAGGCTCTCGATGCGGCCGTCGGTCGTGAAGACCTCGCCGAAGTTGCAGGAGCCGCGGGCGGTCGCGGTGTACACGGCGCCCGTGTCGTAGATCGAGACGTTCTCCTCGGGGACGCCGTCGGCGGCGTCGCGGGGGATGCCGTACTCCTTCAGCAGCGGGATCAGGCCGTCCGCGCGGGAGTTGAACTCGGGCTCCACGCAGATCGTGCGGTCCTCGACGGGCAGGTCCGCGATCTCGCTCAGGGAGCTGATGCCGCCCAGCTCCTCGACGGCATCGGAGCGCACGGCGAGGGCGTAGGTGTTGTTCAGCGGCGCGGGCGGCAGCCAGGTGAGCCCGTTGGCGACGTCGGCGTCGCGCACGGCCTCCCACTGCTCCTGCTTGTCCGGGATCCCCTCGGTCTCGCCCATGTAGGTGAGCCAGGCGGTGCCCGTGTACTCCCAGGTCATGTCGGCGTCGCCGGAGGTCATGAGCTCGCGCACGGGGACGGAGCCGGGAACGTTGGTGAGGTCGTCCACCTGGAAGCCGGCGGCCCGGGCGGCGATCACGCCGATCTTGCCGAGGATGAGCTGCTCGGTGAAGTTCTTGCCGGTGACCGTGAGCGAGGCGTCGGCGGGGAGGCCCTCGATGGGGGTGATCGAGCCGGGGGCGACGTCCGGCGTGTAGGCGGTCGCGGGGCGCAGGCCGCAGCCGGCGAGGGGCAGCAGGGCGAGGCCCGCGAAGGCGCCGAGGTGCCGGCGGGAGATGCCGCTGCGGTGCGCGGAGGAGGTCGCGGGGGAGGAGGTGCGGGGCATGGTCACAGTCCCTTCGGCCGGGCGATGTGCTCGACGACCCGGCCCACCCAGTCCACGATCAGGGCGAGCAGGGCGATGAGCAGGGCGCCCGCGATGAGCACCGTGAACAGGTAGAGGTTCACGCCGGTGGTGATGAGCAGGCCCAGGCCGCCGCCGTTCACGAAGGCGGCGAGGGAGGCGGTGCCGACCAGCAGCACGAGGGCGGTGCGCACGCCGGAGAGCATGACGGGCACGGCGAGCGGCAGCTCCACGCGGAGCAGCACGGACAGCGCCGTCATCCCCATCCCTCGGCCGGCCTCGACGAGCCGCTGATCCACGCCGCGGATCCCGATCATGGTGTTCCGCAGCACGGGGAGCACGGCGTAGAGCACGAGCGCTATCACCGCGGCGCGGAACCCGTCCGGCACGAGCGCGGCGATCAGCACGATGAGGCCCACGGCCGGTGCCGCCTGCCCGAAGTTCACGACCGCGAGGATCGGCTCGGCGGCCCGCCGGAACGGCTTGCGGGTCAGCAGGACCCCGAGGGGGATCGCGATGACGAGCACCAGCACGGTCGAGACCAGGGTGAGGGCGAGGTGCTGGCCTGTGAGGTTCAGCAGCGTCGCCGGGTTCAGCGTGTTGCGCTCGGTGTCGCTCAGCGGGGCCACGGAGAGCCAGATGGCGAAGCCCGCGAGGATCGCGAGCAGCACCGCGATCTGCACGCCGAGGGCGCGCCATCCGCGCCGGGTCTCCTCCGCCGCGGCGGAGGTCCCGGTGGCGGCGGGGGTCGCCGACTCCACGGGTGAGGAAGGGGGTGCCGTGCTCGTGGCGGTCTCAGACATCGGAGGCCGCCTCGCGGCTCTCGTCCGCCTCGTCGTCCGGCACGGCCTCGACGGCCCCGGTGTTGGTGCCGACGGGCGCATCGCTCGGGCGCTCGGCCGCCGCGTCGCGGGCCGCGGAGATCGCGGCCATCACCGTCTCCACGTCGACGACGCCCTCGAAGACGCCGCCGCGCCCGGTGACCAGGGTCGCGCCCGCGCTCGAGACGAGCATCGTGTCCAGGGCGTCGTTGAGCGTCGCGCCGGAGCCCACCACGGGCAGCGCCGGGTCGAGCTCGGTGGGCAGCGTCGTCATGCGCGAGAGCGCGCGGCGGTGGGGCCAGGCGATCGGCCGGCCGCGGAAGTCGGTGACCACGACGTGGCCGTGCCCGGCCTCCTCCGCGCGTCGGAGGGCCGCGGCGGCGTCCCCGCCGGCGTCGGCGACGACGGCGTCGGCCACCTGGACCTCGCGTACGCGCCGCAGGGCGAGCTGCTTGAGGGCGGCGCCGGAGCCGATGAAGTTCTCGACGAACTCGTCCGCCGGCTCGGCGAGGATGCGCTCAGGGGTGTCGTACTGGACGATCTGCGCGCCCTCCCGGAAGACGACGATCCAGTCGCCGAGCTTCACCGCCTCGTCGAAGTCGTGCGTGACGATGACCATCGTCTTGCGCACCTCCTGCTGGATGCGGATCAGCTCGTCCTGCAGGCGCTGGCGGGTGATCGGGTCCACGGCGCCGAAGGGCTCGTCCATGAGCAGCACCGGCGGATCCGCGGCGAGCGCCCTGGCCACGCCCACGCGCTGCTGCTGGCCGCCGGAGAGCTCCTTGGGGTAGCGGTCGCGGTACACCGCGGGCTCGAGGCCCACGAGGTCCAGCAGCTCGTCGATGCGGGCGCTGATCCGCTCCTTGTCCCACTTGAGCATCTTGGGGACGATCGCGATGTTCTGGGCGACGCTCATGTGCGGGAACAGCCCGCCGGCCTGGATGACGTAGCCGATCCGGCGGCGCAGCTCGTCGCCGTCGATGCCGGTGACGTCCTCCTCGCCCAGCAGGATCCGGCCCTCGGTGGGCTCGATCAGGCGGTTGATCATCTTGAGCGTGGTCGTCTTGCCGCAGCCCGAGGGGCCCACGAGCATGACGACCTGGCCCTCGGGGATCTCGAGGGTCACGCCGTCCACGGCGGGCCTCTCCTGCCCGGGGTAGCGCTTGGTGACGGCGTCGAGGCGGATGGAGCGTCCGGTGATCGGGCGGTCCTCCTGCGCGGGGTCGACGGCGGGGGCGGTGGTGCGGGCGATGTCAGACACGGATGCCCTTCGAGGTGGTGAGCCGGCCGATGCCGAGCAGGACGAGGTCGAGGACGAATGCGAGGAGGATGACGCCGACGGTGCCGGTGATGACCGACTCGAGCGCGCCGGCCCCTCCGAGCCGGGAGAGGCCTTGGAAGATGAAGCCGCCGAGGCCGGGACCGAGCACGAAGGCCGCGACGGCGGCGACGCCCATGACCATCTGGGCGGCGACCCGCACCCCCGAGAGGATCACGGGCCAGGCGAGCGGCAGCTCGACGCGCAGGAAGGTGCCGAGGCGGCTCATGCCGATGCCGCGGGCGGACTCGACGAGGGCCGGGTCGACGCCGCCGAGTCCGACGATCGCGTTGCGCAGGATCGGCAGCGTCGCGAAGAACACGACGACGATCACCGAGGGCAGCACGCCGAAGCCGAACGGGGCGACCATGAGCCCGATGAGGGCGAAGGAGGGGATCGTCAGGCCGATCGCGCTGACGGAGTTCGCGGCGCCGCGAGCGGCGGGGCTGCGGTGCACGAGGGCGGCGATGAGCACGGCGAGGACCGTGGCGAGGACGACCGATTGGACCACCAGGCTCAGGTGCTGGAAAGAGGCGAAGAGGATCTCGCCGGATCGCGATCGGACGAAGTCGCCGATGTTCACTGAATCGCCTCAGACATGGTCGCGGGTGATGGCCGTGTGCTCGCACGTGGAGCAGTTCCGGCGATCTCCCGTCGGGCCCCTGGCAGTTCTCGAACCTAGGCTTAAGCGCAGATGAGGGCAAGCACGGGTCTGCCGGGACCGTGATCCCGCGGCGCTCTCGCGCCGATTCCGCCGCCCGCGGGGAGTCGGCGTCGGCGCAGGTCGGGCGCGGGATTCCGGGGAGCGGCACCGTGGGGGGATCACGAAGGCGTAACGGAATCCCCGAGAGGTGGTCGAACGGGCGGTCAGCAGGGTCCGACGGTCGCGGTCGGAGTCGTCGCGGCGTCCCGACAGGAGACATGGGCAGGGAGCGGGGACCCGCGCCCCGTACGCTTCCCCTCGACCTCGATTCCCACGTTGGTAGGAGCTCCACCCCATGACGACGCCCGCCGCCGCCCATCCCCGCCCCACCCTGCGCCGCGAGGCCTGGACGGACCTCGACGGCGTGTGGGGCTTCGCCCATGACGACGAGGACCGCGGCCTCGCCGAGCGCTGGTACGCCCCGGAGGCCGCGGGCCGCTTCGACCGCGAGATCACCGTGCCCTTCGTGCCGGAGAGCGAGGCCTCCGGCATCCACGACACGGCCTTCCATCCCGTGCTCTGGTACCGCCGCACGATCACCGCCGCCCCACGGCCCGGGCACCGCACCCTCCTCCACCTCGGCGCGGTCGACCACGAGGCGGACGTCTGGGTCGACGGCCACCACGCGGGCCGCCACGTCGGCGGGCAGACGTCCTTCACCCTCGACCTCACCGACCTGCTCGACGCAGGGGAGGAGCACGTGCTCGTGGTGCGCGCGCTCGACGACCCGCTCGATCCCGAGCAGCCGCGCGGCAAGCAGGACTGGCGCGAGGAGCCGCACGGCATCTGGTACCACCGCTCCACCGGCATCTGGCGCTCCGTGTGGCTCGAGGAGGTCGCCGCGCAGCACGTCACCGCCGTGCACAGCACCTTCGACATGCCGCGCGCCCGCGTCGAGCTGAGCGTGCGCCTCGCCCGCCGACCCGCCCCGGGCACGACCGTGCGGGCGTCGCTCCGCGCGGGGGAGGAGACGCTCGGGAGCGTCGAGGTGAGCGCGCACGAGACCCGCGTCGAGCTCGTGGTCGACGTGCCCGCCGTGCGCAACACGCAGGACCGCGACCGCCTGCTGTGGAGCCCCGAGCATCCGGCGCTCGTGGACGTGGACCTGCAGGTGCTCGAGGGCGGCGAGGTGCGCGACGAGGCCGCGAGCTACCTGGGCCTGCGCACCACGGGGATCGACCGCGGGCACTTCCTGCTCAACGGCGAGCCGTACTACGTGCGCTCCGTGCTCGAGCAGGGCTACTGGCCCACCTCCCACCTCACCGCGCCCAGCGAGGACGCCCGGCGCCGCGAGGTGGAGCTCATCAAGGAGCTCGGCTTCAACTCCGCCCGCATCCACCAGAAGGTCGAGGACCCGCGGTTCCTGCGCTGGGCGGACGAGCTGGGCCTGCTGATCTGGGGCGAGACCGCGAACGCCTACGCCTACAGCCCGCGCGCGGCGGCCCTGATCACCGCGGAGTGGTCGGAGATCGTGGAGCAGTGCCGGCCGCACCCGAGCGTCGTCACCTGGGTGCCCGTCAACGAGTCCTGGGGCGTGCGCGATCTCGCCGACTCGCTCCCGCAGCGCCAGCTCACTCTCGCCCTGACCGCGCTCACGAAGGCCCTGGACCCGAGCCGGCCCGTCGTCTCCAACGACGGCTACGAGCTCATGGGCGGGGACGTCATCGCCCTGCACGACTACACGACGGACGCCGACGCCCTGCGCCGCTCCTGGGCGAGCGAGGACTCCGCCGCCGCGCTGATCGCCGGCCGTGGCCCGCAGCGTCGCCGACCGATCGACGACGCCGCCGTGGACCTCCACGAGGGCGCCCCGGTCATGGTCACCGAGTTCGGCGGCATCGCCTACGCCGCCCAGGGCACCTGGGGCTACGCGACGGTCTCGTCGCCGGAGGAGTACCGGGAGAAGGTCGCCTCGCTCTTCGACGCGCTCCATGCGAGCAAGGTCGTCACCGGGTTCTGCTACACCCAGCTCACCGACACCCTGCAGGAGGCGAACGGCCTCGCCGACGCCGACCGCAACCCGAAGCTCGATCCCGCCGTGATCAGGGCGTTCGTGACGGGCCGCCGGGAGGGCTGAGCAGAGCGGGCCGACGGGGCCGACGGGGCTCGTGCCCCGCGGTCGTTCCTCCCCAGCGCGGTGGGGTCCACATTCCGCGGCGCCCGCTGGTCCGCCGGGACGGTCGGGACGAGGGTCTCGGCATGACTCTCATCGACCATTCCGACGACGCCCCCGCCGCCGACGCACCCCGTCCCGCCCCGCGCCCCTGGTTCCTGGGTGACGTGCCGGTCCCCGAGGCCGTCGACCCCGACGACCCCGAGGGGCGGGCGCTCCTGCGCAGTCAGCTCCCCGCCTTCGACTGGCCCGGTCACCTGCAGGACCTGCTCGACTTCGTGGGGGAGGGGCGCCGCGTCACCCGCACCGGCACCTTCTACGTCGCAGACGTCCGTGCCTACCGCCGCGGCGGCAGGTCCCCGGCCCGTCGCCGCGACCGCTGGAGCACCTGGGACCCCGCCCCGGGGCTCGACGAGCGGGCCCGGATGCTGCGGGGCCTCGGCTGGGTGGAGATCGTCGACCACGTCCTGCAGCCCACCGCCCTCTGCCCCGACCGGGAGGCGCTCCGCGACGCGGCCGGGACGGCCATGCTCCAGGCGATGCGGGACGGACTCGCCGCGATCCTCGCCCAGCGCCTGCAGCGCCAGGGCCACGACCTGTGGCTGCGCGCCGAGGACTCCCCGCGCGAGCCCCTCACCGAGGCGCTGCTCCTGGCCACCCGGCCCGAGGGGCTGCTGCTGCCGTGGGCGCCGATGGACGGCGACCTCGACCACTGCCGCCAGGTGTGCGAGTACCTCGCCGGCCTGCTCCAGCACCCCGCCATCCGCTCCGTGCCGCTGGATCCGTACACCGGGCACCCCCACCCCACCGCGCTGCGGGAGCTCGCGCACCTCGGCGCGGTCCTCGAGGACCTCGTGCGCTGGGGCGTGCTCAGCGCGGAGGGCGGCGACCCCGAGCTCGACCGCTCCGTGCGCGCCGGCATCGCCACCCGCTACCGGGCGCCGCTCGTGCTGCGCGCCGCGATCGCGGAGGTCGAGGCGGGGATGTGGTGAGAGGCGGTGCGCGGTCAGCCGTCAGCCGTCGGCCTGCAGCCCCGTGCCGAAGGGCGCCGCGGGATCCGCGATGGCGACGGCGAGGGTCGTGTCCGACTGCCCGTAGTAGGCGAACCACTTCCCGTGGAACTTCACCAACCCCTCGACGAAGGTGACGTTGGAGACCAGGCCGTGGGTGTCCTCGTAGGTCTGCGGGCGCAGCCACGGATCCTGCAGGCGGGCGAGGACCTTGGTGGGCTCGGCGGGGTCGATCGCGATCTGGCCGCAGCGGTAGTCGACCTCGACGGTGCCGTCCTCGTGGACGGTGCGGGTCGCGCCGTTGGTGAGCATGACGAGCAGCCCGTTGTCCGTGAGCACGGGGGAGGTGCCGATCGCTGGCCCCGCCTCGGCGACAGAGCGTGAGCTGGGGTTCTCCGGAGCCCGTGGGGGACAGGGTCGGGTCACCCGCCGAACTGCGGCGCGAGGGCCTTCGTCAGGCCGAAGCGGGGACGGTGCGATGCGCGCAGGGACGTCCGCTCAATCCTGCGCCAGCTCCTCCCGCGCCGTGCGCAGCACCGCCTCGGTGAGCGCCTCGAGCAGGGCCGACGGCGCCTTCGCGACCTGCCAGAACAGGGGAGTGGTGACGGGCTGCCCGCCGAGGTCCACGAGGTCGCCGCTCGTGAGCAGGGGCTCCGCCTGCATGGTCAGCAGCATCGCCCAGCCGAGGCCCTCGACGACGGCGTCCGCGAGCTCATGGGTGGAGGGCACGAGGTGCCGCGGCGCGAGGGCCGGGTCCACGCCGCGGGCGCGCAGCCAGCCGGCCTGGAGGTCGTCGGAGCCGTCGTAGTCGATGCGCGGGGCGCGGGCGAGCACCTCGGGCGTCACGGCGGCGCCGCCGTCGGCCCCGGCCCAGCGCCGGATCCAGACGGGAGCGGCGACGGCCCGGTAGACGAGGCTCCCGAGCGGCAGGGAGCGGTAGCCGGGCGGGGCCACGGGCGCGGAGGTGACGGCGGCGAGGGCCGCGCCGCTCGTGAGCAGTCGCGCGGTGACGTCCTGGTCCTCGCGCTGCAGCTCGAGCTGCGCGTCGTGCTCGCGGATGAAGGCGGCGAGCGCGGGCACGAACCAGGTGGCGAGCGAGTCGGAGCTGACCGCGATCCCGATGCGCGGGTGCTCGCCCTGCGCGTCGAGGCCCAGCTCCGCGAGGGCCTCCTCCTCGATGAGCGCCTGCGCGCGGGCGAGGCGCACCACCACCTCGCCGGGCGCGGTGAGCCGCACGGGCTTCGCGCGCACGAGCAGCCGCTGCCCCACGGACCGCTCGAGCTGCTTCACCCGCTGGCTCACGGCCGACGGCGTCATGTGCTGGCGGCGGGCGGCGGCCTCGAGGGTGCCCTCCTCTGCGACGATCCGCAGGGTCCGGGCGAGGGACGGGTCGATCGACATGGGCCGAGCCTAGATGAAGTGCTGCTTCAGGAGGGTGAGGAATCCTCGCTGGTGCTTCAGATCGAGTGGCCCTAGCGTCGAGCAGATGACCCCCGCGCTCCACGGCTTCCTCTCCGGCCTCTCCCTCATCCTCGCCATCGGCTCCCAGAACGTCTTCGTGCTGCGCCAGGGCATCCGACGTGAGCACGTGCTCGCCGTGGTGCTCGTCTGCATCGTCTCCGACGCGGTGCTCATCAGCGCCGGCGCGGGCGGCCTCGGCGCCCTCGTGCGCGCCGCGCCGGAGGCCGTCGTCGTGGCCCGCTGGGCCGGGGTCGTGTTCCTGCTCGCCTACGCCGCCCTCGCCGCCCGCCGTGCGATCCGCGGTGGGGAGTCGATGCAGATCGAGGCGGGCGGGGGCCACCGCGGCGCCCTCGCCCCCGTGCTCGCGACGACCCTGGCGCTGACCTGGCTGAACCCGCACGTCTACCTCGACACCGTGCTCCTGCTCGGCTCGATCGCCGCGACCCACGGCGGGCAGGCGTGGCTCTTCGCGATCGGCGCCGTGGCCGGCAGCACCGTCTGGTTCACGGCGCTCGGCGTGGGCGCGCGGCGCCTGGGCCGGCTGTTCTCGAGCCCGCGCTCGTGGCGGGTGCTCGACGGGGCCGTCGCCGTGACGATGGTCGTGGTCGCGGGGATGCTCGCGCTCGGTTGATCTGCCGGATTCCGCCTGCTCCCGGTACTGTGGAAGAGCCGGTCGCAGCCGCCCGGCGGGTGCGCCCGGCCAGCGGCGCGCTCCCGATCTCGATCCGTGGGGACTGAAGTTGGAACAGATCACCGTCGCCGGACATCCCGAGCCCGTGCCCGCCTCCGAGGTGGCCGCACGGCTTCTCCGGCAGCGCTTGGACTCCGTGCGCGACGAGCGCGGCGACGCCGCTGCGGACAAGCTCGAGAAGCTCGTCGGCGCCCGGATCGGCACCCTCCTCGCGAACGGCACGCCCAGCATCGACGTCGCGACGGTGCGCGCGATCGTCGACTACGTGGAGCTCCCCGCGGAGGACGAGGCGGAGCCGACGGGCCTCGGGAAGACCATCCGCGGTATCAAGGACAAGCTGGCCCAGCGGGGCGGCCCCGCGCGCTGACGCCGCGGTCCTGACGGGCGATCGCCGAGGGGCGCCGTTCAGGGGGTGTCATGCGGGGCGCCGGCCCGCGGTGGGCTGCGCAGGGGTGCTCCGGGGGTCAAGGGTGTGCTCGGCGTCAGGGGTGTGCCCGGGATCGTTGTTTTCTCGGAGTCAGGGTTGCGCCCGGAGCGCGACCCTCGTGGGGTGCGCCGCTCCGGCATCGTGAGCGTGGGAGGGCGAGGGCCTCCCGTGAAAACGCGCGTCATCATGTACATGATGTGAGGCGTTTTTGGGGGAGGCCCTGGCACGGCCGACGGAGGGGCGGCGGGGGATGTCGAGGCGCTCGGCCGGCCGAGGCCGGTGGGGCGTGCCGCTGAGCTCGGCCGTCGAGGTGCCGGCGGGCGACGCCGGTGAGATCCGCCGTCGCGGGGTCGGCGGACGGGGCCGGTGAAACCCCCGCGCGGGGTCAGCGGGCGGTGTCGACGAGGTGGTCGTGGCCCGTGCCGTCGGAGATGTCCACGCCGATGGTGAGCTCGTCGCCCGTCTCGGTGTTCACGTAGCTCACATGGACGTGGCCGGCCGCGCCCTCGGCGCCGGTGCGCTGCCAGTGCTTGGCGGCGCCCTCGTGGCCGATGATCGCGCGGCGGGCGTCTGCCGTCGTGTACCTCGCGAGGTCGATGTCGTCGCCGGCGCCGAACGCGCGGATCGTGCGATCGGCGTAGCCGACGGGGCTGATCGCGGTGGCGGTGCTCGCGGTGGTGGCGGTGGCCGTGGCAGCGGCGGCCGTGCTCGGGGCGGCGGCGCTCCGGCTCGCGGCGGGCGCGGCAGCCGGGTCGAGGGCGAGGGTCGACGGGGCGACGACGGTCCCGGCCCGGCCGATGGCGGCGACGGCGGCGAGATGACGGATGCGGATGCGGGTCATGGACGATCGGTCCTTCCTCAGTGCCCCGGATCCGTCGGCGCACGCAGCAGCAACCCCCACGTCCGCCAGTCGCTCGCGGCGTCAATGGCTTCCGTTGACCTACTCTTTGCCCTTTTGTGACCATGTGACAAGGAGTGGGCGGACGCTGATCGGGACACGCAGGTCCCGCCGCCGGTCGAGGTCAGGCGCCGCCCTCGGTGAGGCTCGCCGAGGGCAGCCAGTCCGCGCCGAGCAGCTTGGCGACGTCCTCGAGGCTCTCGGTGTCCCCACCCACGGTGTCCGAGGCCGCGGCGATCCGCTCCACCATCACCTTGCTGACCTGCTCCTCGACGGTGCCCTGCGCGTAGGCGATGTGCCAGGGGGAGACCTGGTGGTCGCGGTGCGTGCGGCCGGTGACCTGCCGCCCTGCGATGCCGGAGAACCTCGCCTGGTGGAACACGCCCACGCGCGGATCGGTGCTCGCCCTCTCCCCGCCGGGCAGCGTCTCCCCGGCGTGCAGGCTGATCGAGGCGACCGTCGTGAACACGCAGACGCTCGCCTCGCCCCGCTGGAAGCGCAGCCGCTCCGCCTCGACGTCGAAGCGGTCCCGGCCGTAGATCGAGGCGACCTCGAGGCCCGCGTCCCGCAGCCGGTCCGCGATCGGATCCGCGGCCGTCGTCACGAACTCGACCGAGCACGCCACCTGCCGTCCCGCCTCGACCTGCTGGCCGATCCACGCGACGGTCGAGTCCACACGGATCAGGCCCGCCTTCTGCCGGAACCGCAGCAGCGCCGCCCGCCCCTTCGCCGTGTTCCGGCCGCGCCGAGCCACGTCCATCTCGCGGCAGAACTCGCCCCACTCCGCCTCGTAGGCGGAGCGCTCCGCGGGCGTGAGCGTCACCGGCATACCGGAGATCGGCACCGGCCCCCAGGGCGCCGCGCGGTGCAGCATCGCCGTCGGCCGGGCGTCGGCGAGCCAGCCGCGCACCCGGGCGAGGTCCTCCGCGCGACGGGTCGCGTCGGCCGTCCACGTCGCCCCGTAGCGGCCCTTCTCCAGCGCGATGCCGTGCCGCTCGAGCGCATCGGCGAAGTCCGCCGCCGGCTGCTTCACCGAGGTCCACTCCTTCATGGTCTCCCCGTGCACCTGCGCGTAGGCGGGGGCGAGGTAGGGCAGCTCGAGCGGCGTGTGGCCGGGCGTCGCCGTCGTGACGATGACGAATGGCGCCTTCTCGTGCGCGACGCCGTGCCCCGAGATCCTCGCCCACAGCTTCCAGCGCTTCGTCGTGGTGCGGCGCAGGGCGTGCGCCTCGTCGGCGATGATCACGTCCCAGTCGTATCCGGCGACCTTCTCCAGCCGGTCCCAGGTGATCACCACCCACTCCAGGCCGCTGTCGCCGAGCGCCGTGATCGTGCGGCACCAGTGGCCGATGGTGATCGCCGCCGGGCGGTCCGCGACCACGAGCACCCGCTCCGCGCCCCGCAGGTCGCCCACCGCGCTCGCGCCGAGCACCGCGGAGATCGTCTTGCCGACGCCCGGCTCGTCCGCCAGCAGGAACTGCCGCCCGCCCGCCGCGGCGCGCTCCGCGATCGCATCGGCCGCCTCGTACTGGTTCAGCCGCGGCTCGAAGTCCTCCTCCGGCTCCGGGATCGGCGTGGGGGAGTCGGGGTTGAGCTGGTTCTCGAGGAAGCGGCCCAGGGTGTGCGGGCCCGGCGCGTAGGGCGCGAGGTGCGCGGGCAGGGTGCGGCCCACGTGCAGGTGCATCCTCACGGCCGGATGCCAGGTGGCGCCCTCGACCTGGGTGCCGTAGGGGACGTCGAGCACCCACAGCCGCTCGCCCGGGCCCGCGAAGGGCAGCGGCCGGGCCGATGTGCTCGCGCCGCCGCGACGGGAGTTACGGCGGCGGCGGGTGCGGGAACGGCGGGAAGGAGGCACCGTGCGAGGTTACCCGGGCACGCTCCCTCGACTGCGAGCGCCTCTCCGACCCCGCATCCGGGAGACCGCATGGCCTTCGCGCACCACACCACCGCCCGGCGGCGCCGGGCATGAGCGCCCGGCGCCGCCGGATGGTCAGCATCGGGGAGCTGGACCGCGCGGAGGTCTGGGTCCCTATCCGGCGAGGCGTGGGGACAGCTCAGTGACCGTAGCCGCCGCTCTCGGCGGCATCGGTGTCCTGTGCTTCGGCGGGCCCGTCGTGCTGGGCGGCTTCGGCCTCGGAGAGACGCTTGGTCTCCTCGTCCACCGGATCGGCGGTGCTGTGCTCATCGCGGTGGGCTGTGCCCTGGTCCTCCGGGACGGGGCGGGTGTCGTCATCGGGGTGATGCATGGGGGTGCTGGTCATGGTGATCCTCCTGTGGTGGGTTCGTCATGGGCCTGCGAGCCCTCGTCGCCGTCGGATCCGCAGCGAGCGAGGCCGGTGCGTCCTCGACGTTCGACGAGAACCGTCTCGCCAGGCGTGCTCAGGGGCTCGGGGTTCCCCCGTTCACATGGAGAGTCTCGCCGATGACGTAGCTGGACTCCGGCGAGGTGAGGAAGACGTAGGCGGGCGCGAGCTCGGTGGGCTGTCCGGCCCGGCCCAGCGGGGTGCTCTTCCCGAAGTCGGGAAGTGCATCCTTGGGCTGGCCGTCAGAGACCTGCAGAGGGGTCCAGATGGGTCCGGGGGCGACGGCGTTGACCCGGATCCCCCGAGGCGCGAGCTGCTGCCCGAGGCCCTTGGTGAAGTTGTTGATCGCCGCCTTGGTCGAGGCGTAGTCGAGAAGATGAGGTGAGGGGTTGTAGGCCTGGATCGAGGTCGAGTTGACGATCGTCGATCCCGGTTCCAGGTGTCGCAGCGCCGCTTTGGAGACCCGGTAGATCGCCCGGATGTTCACGTCGAAGGTCGACGTCCACTGCTCGTCGTCGAGATCCTCGACGTGCTCGACCGAGATCTGTCGGCCCGCGTTGTTCACGAGTGCGTCGAGGCCGCCGAGCCCGGCGGCCGCCTCGTCGACCACCGCTCGGCAGTACTCGGGGTCCGCGAGGTCGCCGGGCAGCCGGAGAGCCGTGCGGCCGCTCTCCTCGATGACACGACTGATGTACTGCGCGTCCTCCTCTTCCGCAGGCAGGTAGGACAGGGCGACGTCAGCACCTTCGCGGGCGAAGGCGATGGCGACCGCTGCCCCGATGCCGGAGTCCGCCCCCGTGATCAGCGCACGCCGACCCTCGAGACGTCCCGTGCCGCGGTAGGAGTGCTCCCCGCGATCGGTCTGGGGCACGAGAGCCGCATCGAGGCCCGGCTCGGGCTGGTCCTGCTCCGGAGGGGTGATCTCCGGGAAGCGCTCGACCGGATTCTGGAAGGTCAGCTGGTCTGATGCCATGGTCATTGCTCTCTTCGACGATTCCCGTGAGGCCACGAGCGGTGGTCAGCGATGTCCGGGGTCCAGCACGACCTTGATGCAGCCGTCGTGCTTCTTCTGGAACAGCGCGTACGCAGCAGATGCCTCCTCGAGCGGCAGGCGATGGGTGACGAGGTCCGTCACTCCCAGCGGATCAGCGGCGTCCTCCACGAGGGGGAGGAGGTCCTCGGTCCACGAGCGGACGTTGCACTGGCCCATCCGGAACTGGATCTGCTTGTCGAACATCGACAGCAGAGGCATCGGGCTCGCGGTGCCCCCGTACACGCCGCTGAGCGACACCGTTCCGCCGCGGCGCACCAGGTCGATGCTCGTATGCAGCGCCGCGAGACGGTCCACCCCGACGGTCTCCATCGCCTTGCGTCCCGCCGCCTTCGGCAGGTGGCCCATGATCTGGTGTGCGGTACGTGCGATCGGGCTGCCATGGGCCTCCATCCCGACGGCGTCGACCACGGCGTCCGGCCCTCGTCCCGCGGTGGCGTCCTTGATGGCCTCGATCCCCTCCGGACCTTCATCGAAGACCTCCACCCCGTGCCGCGCCGCCATGTCACGGCGTTCGGGGACAGGGTCGATGGCGAACACGCGGTACCCGCGGTGCACTCCGATCCGCGCGGCGAACTGTCCCAAGGGGCCGAGGCCGAGAACGGCGAGCGTCCCTCCCTCGGGCACATCGGCGTACATCACCCCCTGCCAGGCGGTGGGCAGGATGTCGCTGAGGAAGAGATACCGCTCGTCGGGGAGGTCGGCGCCGACGGTGATCAGGCCGTAATCCGCATGGGGAACCCTCAGGTACTCGGCCTGGCCGCCGGGGATCTGCCCGTAGAGCTTCGAGAACCCGAACAGGGCTGCGCCCGATCCCTGGTCGGTGACCTGAGTGGTCTCGCACTGGGACTGGAGCCCGCGGGTGCACATCCAGCACTCCCCGCACGAGATGGTGAACGGGACGACGACGCGATCGCCGGGGCGCACGCGCGTCACCCCCGGGCCGACCTCCTCGACGATCCCCATCGCCTCGTGCCCGAGGACGTCGCCCGCCGTCATGTAGGGGCCGAGAACCTCGTACAGGTGCAGATCCGAACCGCAGATCGCGGTCGACGTGATCCTGACGATCGCATCGCCCGGCGCCTGGAGCACAGGATCAGGAACGTCCTCGACGCTCACGTCGCCGGGCTTCTGCCATGTCACTGCTCTCACGGGTGATACCTCCTGGTAAGCGTATGTCCAACGTAGTGGGGATCACTCGGGGGAGCCAGGGGTGCGCCCGACCGGTCGGTACCGCAGCTCCGCGGGGGTCTCTCCGGCGGGGCCTAACCGGATCTCTTCGAGGAGCGGGAGGTCGTCGACGAGCCCTTCTTCCTCGACGAGCTCTTCTTCCTCGACGAGCTCTTCTTGGTCGTCGAGCTCTTCTTGGTCGTCGCGGAATCCTTCTTCTCCGTCGCACCCCGCCGCTTCTGCACGCTCCGCTCGAGGGCATCCATCAGGCTGATGACCTTCCCGCCGCCCTCGCCCGCGTCGCTCGAGGTGCGCTTGCCGAACGTCGCCTCGGTGTCGACGGAGTCCCCCTCCTCGAGCTTGGCGTCGACCAGCTCGCGCAGCTGCTCCTGGTACTCGTCGGTGAACTGCTCCGGGTCGAAGTCGCCGCTGAACTGCTCGACCAATGCGGCGGACATCTTCCGCTCCTTCGCACTGATCGTGGTCCTCGACGGACCGAAGTCGACGTCCTTGAGGTCGGCGGGCCAGCGCAGGGTCTGCAGGGCGAGCAGGTCCTCGTGCACCCGCAGCACCCCCAGGCGGGTCTTGGAGCGCAAGGTGAAGGTGACGACGGCGGTGCGCTCGGTGTCCTCGAGGGTGCGGCGCAGCAGCACGTACGCCTTCGAGGAGCGGCCCACGGGCTCGAGGAAGTAGGAGGTCCCCAGCAGGATGGGGTCCACCTGGTCCCCGGGGACGAACTGGACGACGTCGATCTCGTCGTTGTCCTCCGCCGGCAGGTCCGCGAGCTCCTCGTCGGTGAGCACGACGGTCTTGTCCCCGTCGTCGTAGGCCTTGTCGATGTGCTCGTAGTCGATCTCGCGCCCGCAGACCTCGCAGGTGCGCTGGTACCGGATGCGTCCCTGGTCCTCGTCGTGGACCTGGTGGAAGGACAGGTCGTGCGACCGGGTCGCCCCGTAGAGCTTCACCGGCACGTTGACGAGCCCGAACGTGATCTCACCGCTCCATATCGCGCGCATGCCCCATGGCATCACGACTGCCGTCGCTTGGCCAGTGCCCGGACCCGGGACGTGGCGGGCCCGTGACGGATCGCCGGGGGAGGGGCACAGTGGCCACATGGCTACCGGTGAGCAGAAGGTCGAGGTCGACGGTCGCACGCTGACGGTCTCGCACCTCGAGAAGATCTTCTACCCCTCCACGGGCACCACCAAGGGCGAGGTGCTGGACTACTACCTGCGCGTGGCCGAGGTGATGGTCCCGCAGGCCGCCCGCCGCCCCGCCACCCGCAAGCGCTGGGTCGACGGGGTCGGCACTGCCGAGCGTCCCGGTAAGGCCTTCTTCCGCAAGGACCTCGAGGACCACGCCCCGGACTGGGTGCCGCGGGCGGACCTCGAGCACCACGGCGGTACGTCGACCTACCCGCTGGTCGATGAGCCCGCCGTGCTCGTGTGGCTCGCCCAGCTGGCATCCCTCGAGATCCACACCCCGCAGTGGCGCTTCGACGCGGACCTCGCACCGTCTGGCCCCGACCGGCTCGTGCTGGACCTCGACCCGGGCGAGGGTGCGGGGTTGGCGGACTGCGCCCGCGTGGCCGGCTGGTGCCGCGAGATCCTCGACGGCATGGGGATGGCGTCCTTCCCGGTCACCTCCGGCTCCAAGGGCATCCACCTCTACGCACCCCTGGACGGCACCGCCGCGGCCCAGGAGATCGCCCAGGTGGCCCACGAGCTGGCCCGGTCCCTCGAGGAGGACCACCCCGACGAGGTCATCAGCGACATGACGAGATCGAGGCGCGCGGGCAAGGTGCTCGTGGACTGGTCCCAGAACAACGGTCACAAGACCACCGTCTGCCCATACTCGCTGCGGGGCCGCCCGCGGCCGACGGTCGCCGCGCCCCGCAGCTGGGAGGAGATCGAGGACCCGGAGCTCGAGCAGCTGGAGCTCGAGGAGGTGCTGCGGCGCGTCGAGGACGGCGTCGATCCGATCTCCGGCCTGGGACTGGCCGGCGACGGCTCGCACGCCGACGAGGATCGTGGCACGCGGGACCGCCTGGAGGTCTACCGCTCCAAGCGCGACGCGACCAGGACTCCCGAGCCCGTCCCCGAGCCCGTCCCCGAGCACGGGCCGGGCACCGAGGCCGCGCAGCACGCGCTCGATGCGGAGGAGCCGATGTTCGTGATCCAGGAGCATCACGCCTCGAGCCTGCACTGGGACGTGCGCCTCGAGCACGACGGCGTGCTGGTCTCCTGGGCCGTGCCCAAGGGACCGCCGCTGGACGTGGACGTGAACCGCCTGGCCGTGCAGACGGAGGACCATCCGCTCGAGTACGGCACCTTCGAGGGCAGCATCCCGAAGGACGAGTACGGCGGCGGCGACGTCACCATCTGGGACACCGGCACCGTCGAGATCGAGAAATGGCGCGAGGGGAAGGAGATCATCGCCGTCTGCCACGGCCGTGAGGACGGCGGGCTCGGCGGAGTGCCGCGCCGCTACGCGTTCGTGCACACCGGCGGCATGGGCGGGAAGCGAGCGAGCCGGGCGGCGAAGGAGAAGGCCCGCGCCCACTGGCTGATGCACCTCATGAAGGACCAGCCCGAAGCCGAACCCGCCCGCGCCAAGTCCCCCGATCCGGCATCCGACGAGGGGGCCGATGCGGAGACGATGGGGGAGCCGATCTCCCCGATGCTCGCCACCCTGGGCAGCCGCGAGGACATCCGCGACCAGGATGACTGGGCCTTCGAGATGAAGTGGGACGGCGTGCGCGTCATCGCGACCGTCACGGCTGGCGCCGTGCGCCTCACCAGCCGCACCGGCAAGGACCTCACCGCCACCTTCCCCGAGCTCGCCGAGCTGGAGGACGTGATCGACCCGAAGGTCCTCACGGCCGGCGAGACCGTGCTCGACGGGGAGATCGTCGCGCTCGACGACCGCGACCGGCCGTCCTTCCCCCGCCTCCAGCAGCGCCTGGGACTGAGCCGTCCGCGGGACGTCGAGCGGGCCCGGCAGGACGTGGAGGTCCACGTGATGCTCTTCGACCTGCTCGTGCGCGGCGGCGACTCGCTGCTGCGCACCCCCTACCGCGAGCGCCGGGACGCCCTGTTCGACGTGGTCGCGCCGAGCGGGCACGTGCAGCTGCCGCACGCGGACCACGGCGACGTCGACCATGCGATCGCGCTCTCTAAGGAGCTGCAGCTCGAAGGGGTCATGGCGAAGACGGAGACGGGCGTGTACCGGCCCGGCAAGCGCAGCCGCACCTGGATCAAGATCAAGAACGCCCGGCACCAGGAGGTGGTCGTCATCGGTTGGCGGCACGGGAAGGGCGGCCGCGCGGGCGGCATCGGCTCCCTGCTCCTGGCCGTCCCCGACTCGGACGGCGAGCTGCGCTACGCCGGCCGCGTCGGCACCGGCTTCAGCGACCGCGACCTCGAGCAGATCGCCGCCACCCTCTCCTCCCGCACCCGGAAGACGCCTCCGGTCGATGACGTGCCCTCCGCGGACCGGCGCGACGCCGAGTGGGTGCGCGCGGACCTCGTGGCCGAGGTCCAGCACACCGAGCGCACGACCGACGGCCGGCTCCGCCATCCCGTCTGGCGCGGGTGGCGGGAGGACAAGACCGCGGGCGAGGTGCGCTGGGAGGAATGAGGCGATGCGGCGCTGAGCCTGCTCGACTGATCGCTTCGTGCATCACGAAGAGGTCACGGTCTGCGGGACCGCCTCCCTGCACACGTTTGCATGGGACTGTCGCCCCCATCACATCGCAGATGAGAGATGAGGGAGCACCATGGCTGTCCTGGACTGGCTCGTCATCGCCGCGTACTTCGTGGTGATGGTGCTGATCGGTGTCTATGCGAAATCGAAGATCAGCGACGCCTCTGACTTCTACGTCGCAGGCGGAAAGCTCCCGGCGTGGCTCGTGGGCATCTCCCACCACATGTCGGGCTACTCGGCCGCAGTCTTCGTCGGATACGCGGCGCTCGCCTACACCACGGGCTTCGCGGTCTACGTCTGGTGGGCCCTGAGCATCACCGTGGCCTGCAGCATCGGCGCATGGCTGTTCGCTCCCCGCTGGCCGCGGCTCCGCCGGCGACTGGGCATCATCTCCCCGCTGGAGTACCTCGCGAAGCGCTTCAACGTCCCCACGGAGCAGCTCCTCGCGTGGTCCGGGGCTGCGCTCAAGGTCTTCGACGTCGCCGCCAAGTGGGTCGCCAGCGCGATCCTCCTGCAGGTCTTCGCGGGCCTCCCGATCGCGTGGGGCATCCTCGTCGTGGGTGGCGTCACGATGGTCTACTCGACGATCGGTGGCATCTGGGCGGACGTCCTCACCGACCTCGGCCAGTTCGTCATCCAGCTCGTCGCCGCCATTGCCATGCTGGCGATCGTCATGGTGAAGCTGGGCGGCGTCTCCTCGCTGTGGACAATGTGGGACCAGCTTCCGGAGGGACATGCGCTCCCCTTCAACGGGGACCTGACCGTCTGGTTCTTCCTCGCCTACTGCGTGATCTCCACGCTGTCCTACAACGGCGGCACCTGGAACCTCGCCATGCGCATGATCTCCACGGAGAACGGTGCGGCCGCCCGTCGCTCGATGATCTTCTCCGGCGTGCTCTACCTGATCTGGCCCCTGGTGCTGTTCGTGCCCATGTGGGCCGCGCCCCTCTTCCTGCCGGACCTCGCGGACCCCGAGCAGTCCTACGCGCTGCTCGCCCAGCAGCTGCTGCCCGCGGGGCTCATCGGTCTGGTCCTCGCCGGCATGTTCTCCCACACCATGGCGATGACCGCCTCCGACGCGAACGCCATCTCGTCCGTCGTCGTGCGCGACATCATCCCGGCCCTCCGCCGCGATCGGGGCTTCCTGCCGGAGCGTAGGGAGCTGTTCATGGCTCGCCTGACCACCTTCCTGTTCATCACGCTCTCGATGGGCATCGCCCTCACCGCAGACAGCTTCGGCGGTGTGCTCGGCCTGCTCATCGCCTGGTTCGGCGCCCTCGTGGGACCGATCGCCGTGCCGATGCTGCTGGGACTGCTGCCGGCCTTCCGCAGATCCGGATCCGCTGCGGCCATCACCTCCTGGGCCGTGGGGCTCGCCGTCTTCGCGCTGAACAAGTACGTGCTCGCCGGACCGATCGACGCGCTGGGAACCGCCTCCGCGCAGTCCATCACGGTCGCCACCCCCGTGCTCTGCTCGATCATCGTGTTCATCGGCTACGGGTTCATCCGTCCCGCCCACAGCGCCGAGGTCGACGAGCTCGTCGACTCCCTCGGCAGTGACACGCCGGCCGCACCCACGTCGGCAGCCGCGGCAGCTCGATGAGCCTCCTCCGCGCCCATCTGGAGAAGGACGTCCTGGAATGGTGGAGCAGCGAAGGGGCCGACGACGATCTCGGCGGAGTCCACACCTGCTTCAGCAATCGAGGGGAGCTCCTCAGCCGCGAGAAGTACACCTGGTCCCAGGGCCGCTGGGCCTGGACATGCGCGCTCGTGGCCGAAGAGATCGACCTCGGCCGTGTGAGCGGCGATAGCTCCCTCTGGCGTGAGCGCTCGGCGCGCACCGCGGCATTCCTCGCCGACCACGCCTTCCTCCCCGACGGTCGCACCAGCTTCCGTCTCGATGATCACGGCCGACACCTCGCGGACGAGAACGGCGAGTACGCCACCAGCGTCTTCGCGGACCTCTTCGCCGTCCTCGGGCTCGCCGGCGCTGCGCGGGCCTCGGCAGCCAATCCCCGTGCATGGATCGACCAAGCAACACGGACGCTGGAGCAGGCCGCCGTGTCGATCCGCCGGCGCACCGCGAAGAGCGAGCCCTACCCGGTCCCCACCGGGTTCCGGGACCTCGCCGGCCCGATGACACTCCTGCACGTGGCCGGAGAGCTGGAGCGGGCGGCGCCGAATGAGAGCACCCGCCGCATCATCGACCAGGCGCACCACGATCTGCTCGGGGGCGGGGACACCTTCCTCGGAGCGGATCACTGGTGGGAGTTCCTACCCGATCAGCCCTCCACCGGCGACACGCTCCTGGCACGTCACGTCACGCCCGGACATCTGCTCGAGCTGCTCTGGATGCTCGTTCACGTCTCCGACCGCAGCGACCGGATCACCGTCCCCGACGCACTCCTCACCTCACTCGCCCTCCGTGCCCTCGAGACCGGGTGGGATCAGCAGGAGGGAGGCCTGCTCCGATACACCGATCGCGAGGACGGAGGCAGACCCGTCGGCCGGCTCCTGGAGACCCCCTACGAGGCCCTCGTGCAGCGCACCTGGGACACCAAGCTCTGGTGGGTCCATGCCGAGGCGGTCTATGCGACCTCCCTGCTCGCGCAGCGCACCGCCTCTCCCGAGCTCGCCAGCTGGGCGCGCCGGGTGCGCGAGTACACCTTCGCCACCTTCCCCGACCCCGACGGGCGCGAATGGATCCAGATCAAGACCAGGGACGGGCAGCCCCTCGACGACGTCGTGGCGCTCCCGGTCAAGGATCCGATGCACATCGCGCGATCGCTGCTGCTGCTGAACGCGCTCGAGACCCCCCGGACGACAGAGGAGACCCCGCGTTGACGACCCCCGACCACCCGCTCACGGTCCACGCTTACCCGACGCTCGACGAGATGGGGGCGGCGGCGGCACGGGCCGCCGCACCCGTGCTCCGAGATGCCATCTCACGCCGGGGCAGCGCCCGCCTCATGCTGGCCGCCGCCCCCAGCCAGTCCGCGACGCTTCACGCTCTCGCCGCCGAGGACATCGACTTCTCCGCGATCGACTGCTTCCACATGGACGACTACATCGGACTCGCCCCCGATGCCTCACAGGGATTCGGGAACTGGCTCGAGCACGAGCTCTTCCGTCGTGTCACGCCCCGCAGCTTCCACCGCATCGACGTCACCGCCGACCCGGAGCAGGCGGCCTCCTCCTACCGGGAGACCATGGGCGACGAGCCGTTCGACGTCACGCTGTGCGGGCTCGGGGTCAACGGCCACCTCGCCTTCAACGATCCCCCAGCGGACCTCCGGGACCCCTTGACCGCTCGCGTGGTCGAGCTCGACCTGGTCTCCCGCCAGCAGCAGGTCGACGAGGGACACTTCTCCTCGGTCGACGAGGTGCCCGCCCACGCCATCACCGTCACGATCCCGCGGCTGCTCCACGCCCGTCGTATCGTCGTGTCCGTACCCACGGCCGTGAAGCGCCAGGCGGTCCACGATGCCGTGCACCAGCCCATCTCCGGAGACCATCCGGGGACCGCGCTGCGCACGCACCCCGACGTCCACCTGTTCGTCGACCAGGAGGCGGATCCCCGATGACCGACCAGCCCGCCGGCATCCTCGCCGATGCCTACCTGGACGCGGTCACCGGCCTGATGAGCCGCATCCGCTGCGAGGAGAAGGAAGCCGTCGCCGCCGCGGCGAACGTCCTCGCCTCGCACATCGCCCAGGACCGCCTGGTGCACGTCTACGGCCCGGGAGGTCATTCGAACCTCGCAGCGCAGGAGGTCTTCTTCCGTGCGGGCGGTCTCATGCATGTCGCCGCGATCCTCGACGAAGGGACCCTCCTCTCCGGAGGAGCGCTGCGCTCCATGGCGATCGAGCGCAACCCCGGATACGGCAGGATCGTCATCGAGTCCAACCACCTCGGGCCCGACGACCTGCTGATCCTCGTCAACGCGTACGGGATCAACGCCGCCCTCATCGACGCCGCGCTCACGGCGTCGGAGCGCGGATGCACGGTCATCGGCGTCTCGAGCCGACTTCACGCGGACTCGACCGCCCCGGAGCATCCCGCACGTCACCCCACGAGGAAGAACCTGCACGAGGTCGTCGACCTGCACATCGACACGAAGGTGCCGGTGGGCGACGCCGTCCTCGAGATCGACGGCGTCGCGGAGAGGACGGGAGCCGTCTCGACCTTCGCGAACGCGTTCACCATGAACTGGCTGATGGCGACCACCGTGGCGCTGCTCGCCGAGCGAGGCATCGACCCGCCCATCTGGCGATCCGGCAACGCCCCGGGCGGGGACGAGGCGAACAACAGGTTCATCGCTGACTTCACCGGCCGGGTGAGGTGGCTGTGACCACCACGATCCACGGCCTCGATCCCGCGACCGGTGACGTGCTCGAGCTCCAGGTCGACACCTCGATCACTCGGATGACCCGGCGCCCGCAGGAGGCCGGGGAGGACCTCCCCTTCCTCGCACCGGGCCTCATCGACCTCCAGGTCAACGGGTTCGGCGGCATCGACATCAACGGTCCGGACGTCTCGGCGGAGCGGATCACGGCGATGAGCGACGCGCTCGCCGGCATCGGTGTCACCACCTGGGTGCCCACGATCGTCACGGCGTCCGAAGAGGCCATCTGCCACGCGCTGCGGTGCATCGCCGAGACGCGTGCGTCCTCCCCGGCCCTCGCCCATGCGATCCCCTTCGCCCATGTGGAAGGGCCGTTCCTCTCCGCCGAGGACGGCCCACGCGGGGTCCACGACATCGAGCAGATCCGGCCCCTCGACGCCGACGAGGTCACCCGATGGCAGAGCGCGGGACCCGTCGGTCTGGTCACGGTCTCCCCGCACACGGACGACGCCCCGGAGCAGATCGCGAGAATCGTCTCCGGGGGCGTGATGGTGGCCGTCGGGCACACCCATGGGAGCACGCCGCAGATCACGGCCGCCGTGGACGCGGGAGCGTCGCTCTCCACGCACCTGGGGAACGGGATCTTCCCCCGTCTCGCGCGGCACCCGAACCCCATCTGGACCCAGCTCGCCGAAGACCGGCTCACCTGTGGGCTCATCGCCGACGGGCACCACTTGCCGCCGGAGACCCTCGAGGTGATGCTGCGCGCCAAGGGACCCGACCGCGCCTTCCTGGTCTCCGATGCGACGGAGCTCGCCGGCCGGGAGCCGGGCCTCTACCGGACCGCAGTGGGCGGGGAGGTCGAGCTGACCGAGGACGGTCGCCTCTCCTACGTCGGCACCGAGATGCTCGCCGGGGCCGCTTCCGATGTCGCCGCCGGGCTTCGATTCGTCCTCCGCTCCACGAGTCTGTCCCTTCCCGACGCCCTCGCCCTCGTCACCAGGACGCCGGGCCGAGTCCTGGGCCGGGACACGACCTTGCGCACGGGTGCTGTTGCCGACCTCGTGACGCTCACGACCGACGGGACCATCCAGCAGGTCTGGCGGCACGGCGCCCTGATCGAGCGCCCATGATCGACGTCGGCGCGGCGGTCCAGCCGCTGGGAATCGCGTCGCCGGTGCCGATGTCCGGCTTCGCCGCCCGGACCGCACCGAGCACGGGCGAGCACGACGAGCTCGGCGCCCGCGCCCTCGCTCTCGACGAGGCGGTGATCATCGCCGTCGACGTGTGCGTGCTCGAGGAGAGCACCTGCCGGACGATCGCTGAGATTGTCCGTCCCGACCAGCCGGATCTGGTGATCGTCACCGCGACCCACACGCACGCCGGTCCGTGCTCGGCCCCGCACAGACTCACGCCCTGCACCCCGGAGATCGAACGGACGATCGTGCGGGCTGCGGCAACGGCCGGTCTGGCCGCCCGCGCCGCCCGGCGGCCGTGCACGGTCGCACTGCAGTCGGCGCACGGGGTGGGTGTGGCGAAGAACCGGCGGCACCCCGAAAGGGAGATCGACCCTCCCGTCAGGATGGTCCGCTTCAGCTCCGAGGGGCGTGTCGCCGCCGCACTGGTCTCCTATCCCTGCCACCCCGTGGTGCTCGACGGCACCAATCAGCTGCTCTCCTCCGACTACATCGATGCGGTCCGACGTCGTATCGAGCTCGAGCATCCCGGAGCGGTGGCCGTGTTCACCACCGGTTGCGCTGGCGACGTCAACACCGGCCATCGGGCCGAGGCGTCCTACCGCCTCGAGGGGTCGAGCACCCGCACCTTCGCGGAGGCGGATCGGGTGGGCACGGCCATCGCCGAGGCTGTCCTCTCCTCGACGCCGACACCCGTGGAGTCCGACGGGATCGGCTTCCGTTCACGTCCGGTGACGCTGGACTTCAATCTCCTCACCGGGCAGCAGAACGATACCGACCTCGCAGCCTGGATCGCCGAGAGGCCAGCGGCGGAGGTAGGCCGTGCTGCGCTTCTGGACATCTGGATCCGCTGGGCCCGTCTCAGGCCCGAGGGCACCGCATGGCGGGGACGCATCAGCGCACTCCGGCTCGGGGGACTGACCATCGTGACGTTGCCGGGCGAGCCCTTCCTCGACGTCGCGGACTCCATCGAGGCACAGGTGGAGGGGACGTGTCTGGTGCTCGGCTACGCCGACGGCTGTCCCGGATACGTGCCGACGGCGGGGGAGTACCGCCATGGCGGCTACGAGGTCGAGGACGCCCACCGCTACTACGGGATGCCGGGGCCCTTCGCGGCAGGCAGCGCGGAGACCCTGGTGGAGGAGGCGGTGGCGGCATGCCGGGCGGTCGTGTGAAGAAGGCTCCCACGATCGTCGAGATCGCTCGTGACCTGGGGGTGTCGTCCTCCACCGTCTCCAGGGCGTTCACCGCCCCACGCCTGCTCAGACCGGAGACCGTCGAGAGGATCCGCGCCGCCGCCGCGGAGCGCGGCTACATCCCTAATGTCCACGCCCGCGCTCTGAGCACCGGCGTGCCCCGGACGATCGGGCTGATCGTCCCCGACATCGCGAACCCCTTCTTCCCGCCGATGATCCGCGCCGCCCAGCGAGCCGCCGAGGAGACCGGGCACACCGTGCTCATCGCCGACACCGACGGGGACGTGGAACGGGAGAAGCGCATCATCGCGCGCCTCGCCGCCCAGTCCGAGAGCCTCATCATCGCCAGCTCCCGGCTTCCCTCTGACGAGCTCGTCGAGCTCACGGACCGGCGCCGGGTCCTGTTCATCAATCGCGACGAGCCGGACACCGCACGCATCCTCGTGAGTGCGCGAGATGCCCTGAGCCAGGGCGTGAATCGCCTGCTCGAGCTCGGCCACCGGCGATTCGCCTACGTGGGTGGTCCCGCCGGTTCCTGGTCCGACGGGGAGCGGCATGGCGCTGTGCTCGCTGCGCTGCAGGGGAGCGGGGCGCATCTCCATTCGTTCCGCATCGAGAGCGGCACCTACGAGGACACCATGGTCGCCGGGGACGAGATCCTCAGCGCCGCGCCCACGGCGGTGATCGCCTTCGACGACGTAATCGCCCATGGGGTCATCGACCTGCTCCACCACCGAGGGATCTCCGTTCCGCAGCAGATCAGCGTCGTGGGCTGCGACGACGTCCTGGCCCTCACCACCCAGCCTCCGCTCGCGAGCGTCGCTCTGAAGGCGGCGGAGGCCGCTCGCCTCGCTGTGCGAATCGTCGTCGAAGGGCAGGTCAGCGAGATGCTCTCGCCTCAGCGCATCGCGCTGCAGGGAGAGCTCGTCGAGCGGGCGACGGTGGCCGCGCCACCCGAGCAGCCTCGTCGTTGACCCGGCGGCGCGGTGTGGACCGAAGTCAGCTCCTTCGGCTCCTCGGCCCCTACCCCGATGCTCGAGGTGATCCGCCTGGCCGCCGGGGTGGGGGGTGGGCTCAGCCCTCGTCCCCGCCGCCCGCGAGCAGCTCGACCACGGTCTGCGCGAGCAGCACCGCGCCGTCGCGCACGGCCCTGTCCGCGGCGGGCGTGGCGGCGGCGTCGGCGAACTCGGGCTGGTGGTTCACGGCGGGCAGGGAGTCGATGCCGAGGTAGGGGTGGATCGCGCGGACGTGCTCGGACACGTTGCCCATGTCGGTCGAGGCGGTCGCCATGCCGCGGGTGCCGTCCTCGGCGAGGTCCATGTCCCGTCCCTGGGCGGCCGCGAGGCGGGTGAAGATCCCGGCGAGCTCGAGGTCGTTGTCGAACTCGGCGTAGCGGGGGCTCGTCTCCGTGAGCTCCCACGTGCAGCCCGTCGCGGTCGCCCCGGCCTCGAAGCAGGCGCGCACCCGCTCGAAGGCCACGTCGAGCTCGTCCAGCGTGTCCGCGCGGACGTACCAGGAGCCTCGCGAGCTGCCGGGGATCGCGTTCGGTGCGGTGCCCGCCTCCTGGACGATGCCGTGGACGCGGATCGTGTCGGGGAGCTGCTGGCGCAGCAGCCCGATGGCGATCTGGGCGACGGTGAAGGCGTCGGCGGCGTTGACGCCGAGGTGCGGGTAGGCGCCGGCGTGGGAGGCCGTGCCCTGGTACTCGACGTCGAAGTGCGCCACGGCGCGCGGCCGGGCGAGGACGGCGTCGGCCGGCCCGGGGTGGATCATCAGTGCGGCCTCGAGGCCGTCGAAGACTCCGGCCTCGAGCAGGGGGATCTTGCCGCCGCCGCCCTCCTCGGCGGGCGCGCCGATCACGCGGATCCTCAGGTCGAGCTCGCTCGCGACGGCCTGCAGGGCGTGCGCGGCACCGAGCGCGGCGGCGGCGATGACGTTGTGGCCGCAGGCGTGGCCGAGCCCCGGGAGGGCGTCGTACTCGGCGACGACGCCGACCGTCCGCGAGCCCGTGCCGTGCTTGGCGACGAACGCCGTGGGCAGACCGGCCGCGCTCCGCTCCACGCCGAAGCCCCAGGCTTCCAGGCGCTCGGAGAGGAAGGCGGCGGAGGCGTGCTCGGTCCACGCGGTCTCCGGGTGCGCGTGGAGGTGGTGGCTGATCCCCACGAGCTCCTCCCGCCGGGCCTCGACGTCGTCCTCGACCGTGCGGAGCAGCGCCGCCGTCATCACTCGTCCCCCGGCACGCCGTATGACGGGGCCGCGGTCGGGTCGAGCGCGCGGACGCGGTAGTCCGCCTTCTGCGGCAGCCACAGCTCGAGCAGCCGGGCGATCTCGCCGAGGGGGTTCTCGGCGTCGTCCACGCGCAGGTCCGTGGTCCGCCAGGGCACGTCGTCGACGACGGCGAGACCGGCGGAGCGGATCGGCCCGGCCTCGCCGCCCGCCTCGACGGCGGCGCGGAACGCAGCGAGCAGGCGACGCTCGAGCTCCTCGCCGGCGCTCGCCTCGAAAGCGGCGACCATCGCGGGGATCACGGCCTCGTCGGCCAGCAGGTTGCCGGCGGCGACGCACTGGTCGCCGGTGGCACTCGCGCGCGTGCCCAGGGCGTTCTCGCCGGAGTGCTCGGCGGTCCTGCCCTGCGCGTCGACGACGGTGAGCTGCCGATAGGCGGGGTGCTGCTCGTCCTCGAGCACGGCGGTCAGCGCCGCGCTCGCCGGGAGCCCGGCCTCGAGACGGTCCAGGACGGCCGGGCCCAGGGCGGGGTTGGTGACGTTCTGGGAGGCGACGGCGCCGACGCCGGCGCGCAGGTGCAGGCAGCGTGAGGCGACGGCGGGGCTGGACGAGCTGACCACCATGCCGAGGGCGCCGGTGCGGGCGTCGCGGGCGACGATCGAGAAGGTCATGCGCTCGCCACCTCGTGGTCGTCCTTCGGGTCGCTGATCACGGCGGTCGCGTCGATCTCGACGAGCCACTCGGGGCGGGCGAGGGCCTCGACGACGAGGCCGGTGGAGACGGGGTGCACGCCCTTCAGCCAGCGTCCCATCACCCGGTACACCGTCTCCCGGTAACGGATGTCGGTGAGGTAGACGGTCACCTTGACGACGTCCGCGAGGCGGCTGCCGGCCTCGCGCAGGAGCATGTCGATGTTCGCCATGGCCTTCTCCGCCTGGGCCTCCACGTCGCCGATGCCGACGGACTCGCGGGTCTCGAGGTCCTGGCCGATCTGCCCGCGGAGGTAGACGACGCCGCCGGCGACCACGGCCTGGCACAGGTCGTTGTCGAGGTTCTGCTCGGGGTAGGTGTCCTTCGTGTTGAAGGGGCGGATGCGCGTGTGCGTGGTCATCGGGAGATCTCCTCCAGGAGCTGCTGAGCGGGACGGGACGGGGCCTGTGAGGGCGGTGAGGTCTGCGCCGAGGGCGCGTACTGCGCGTACCGGCGGCGGGTGGCGATGTGATCGGCGACGTGCATCGCGTCGTGCCAGGTGCCCCAGATGAAGCTGGAACCGCGACGCGACAGCCAGGGCAGGCCCAGGAAGTAGATGCCGGACTCCGTGGAGACGCCGCGCAGGTGCGCGGGCCGGCCGGCCCCGTCGAAGGCATCGACCCGGAGCCAGCTGAAGTCCTGGACGTAGCCGGTGGCCCAGATGATCGAGGTGATGCCCGCTGCGCGCGGATCGAGCGAGCGCACCGGGTCGGTGACGCAGTCCGGCAGGGGGCCGAGCTCGTGCAGCTCGTGCTCCTCGGGAAGATCGAGCCCGTTCGCCTCGACGTAGGCGTCGGCCTCCGCCAGGAGCTCGAGGAGGTTGGCGTCGCCGGCGGTGATGTTGCGCTGCAGGTCGTCCGCGAAGCGGAGCGCGCCGCCCGCCGACGCCTCGGTGCGTCCCACGAGCGTGATGCCGGCGGCGGCGAGCTCGCGGAAGTCGATGGTGTGGCCGCCGCGGGCGCCGCTCACCGCGATGGTGACATGATCCGAGTCCGGTGCGGTGGCGTCCCACTTGCCGAGCACTCCCAGCCACCAGACGAAGTCGCGGCCACGGTAGCTGCGCGGCGGGCGGTCGTGGGGGCCCACGGAGAGGTGCACCTGTCGCCCGGCCGCGCGGAGCTCCTCGGCGATCTGGGCGCCGGAGGATCCGGCACCCACCACGAGCACGCCCCCGTCGGGGAGCTGGTCGGGGTTGCGGTACTCCGCGGAGTGGATCTGATGCGGGACGAGGTCCCCACCGATGATGCGGGGGAAGACGGGCACCTGGAACGGACCGGTCGCCGCGATCACGTTGCCCGCGGCGATGGTGCCCTCGCTCGTCTCCACGAGGAACCCGGAGGCGCCCTCCCGCCTCGACACCGAGAGCACCTCGACGCCGGTGCGGACGGGGGCGTCGACGCTGCGGGCGAAGGCGCCGAAGTAGTCGGCCATCTGGTCCTTGGTGGCGAACTCGTCGGGGCCGACGCCGGGGATCTCCATGTCGGGGAAGCGGTCGTGCCAGGCGGGGCCGTTGGCGACGAGGGAGTCCCAGCGGCCGTGCCGCCAGCGGTCGGCGACGTCGGCCTTCTCGAGGACGAGGTGGGGGATGCCGAGGCGGGTGAGGTGGGCGCTCGCGGCGATGCCGGACTGCCCGGCGCCGACGACCACGACCTCGGTGGTCTCGGTGGGGTGGGGTGAGGCGAGCATGGTGCTGACCTTCCTGGTGGGGGAGTGCGGTGGGGGCGGTCCGTCGTCGGGACTCAGACGAGCGGCGCCGCGGGCGGGGACGGGGGGACCGTCACGGCCGCCGGCGCGGGGGCGGTCGCGGCGGGGCCGAGGTCCTCGTCCTTCATGAGGTCGATGCCGCGGGACTCGCGGATCGTGGCGACCGTGATGATGCCGACCACGCCGACGGCCGCAAGGAAGTAGCCGGGCATCATCGTGCTGCCGGTCGTGTCGATGAGCCAGGTCAGCACGTACGGGGCCGTGCCGGCGAAGAGCGCCGCGGTGAGCGCGTAGGCGATGGAGAGGCCTGTCTGCCGGGTACGGGTGGGGAACAGCTCGACGACGGTCACGGCGTGCGTGCCGAGGATGATCGCGAGGATCAGCGCGAGCCCCATGGTCGAGGTGAGCGCGGCCCAGGTGGTGCCGACGCGCATCAGGGCGAACAGCGGCACCGAGAGGACCGTGAGCGCGATCGCGGCGGTGAACAGCACCGGCCGGCGGCCCACACGGTCCGAGGCGGCGCCGGCGAGCGGGACGACGACGAGCGCGAGCGCGGAGCCGAGGGTGGACAGGAGCGCGGCGCGGCCGGCGTCGAAGCCGAGGTTCACCTCCTGGTAGGTCAGCAGGTAGACCAGCACGACGTAGAAGGTCACGTTCATGAAGATCTCCATGCCGCAGGTCTTGAGGAACTCGCGCCAGTTGGAGCGGAACACCTCGCGCACGGGGGAGGAGGAGACGGTCTCGAGCTCCTGCAGGGCACGGAATTCGGGGGTGTCCTCGATGCGTCGGCGGATGTAGAACCC
This sequence comes from Brachybacterium rhamnosum, assembly GCF_039526185.1. Taxonomy (NCBI): domain Bacteria; kingdom Bacillati; phylum Actinomycetota; class Actinomycetes; order Micrococcales; family Dermabacteraceae; genus Brachybacterium; species Brachybacterium rhamnosum. Next base: position 147,522 of record NZ_BAAAIS010000002.1, on the reverse strand, counting down.
GATGAGGCCCAGCGGAACGGTGACGAGGAACGGGATGCGCCAGGCCCAGCCGGTGATCTGGTCGCCGGTGAACACGGTCTCGAGGACGAGCACGATGAAGGAGGCGAGCAGGAAGCCGAGCAGGCTGCCGAACTCGAGCCAGCTGCAGCCGAACCCGCGGCGGTGCGCGGGGGAGAACTCGCCGAGGAACGCGGCGGCGCTGCCGAACTCGCCGCCGGCGGCGAGGCCCTGCACCACGCGGGTGGCGATGAGCAGGATCGGCGCGAGGATGCCGATGGTCGCGTAGCCGGGGAGGACGCCGAGCACGAGCGTGGATAGGGCCATCGAGAGGATGACGACCGTGAGGGTCGTGGTGCGGCCGAGCTTGTCGCCGAGGCGGCCGAAGACGACCGCGCCGATCGGGCGGACCAGGAACGAGATCGCGAAGACCCCGAAGGTGGCGAGCAGGCCGGCGGTCCTGCTGGCGTCGGGGAAGAAGACGGCGGAGATCGTGGTCGCCATGTAGGCGTAGACCGCCCAGTCGAACCAGTGGACGAGCACGCCGATCGAGCCGGCAATGGTGCTGGTGCGGACGGCGCGGCGGTCCACCTGGGACCGGCGGGGGTCCGGGACGGCGGGGGCGGTCATGGTGAATCCCCTTCCTCGGGGGCTGATGGGTCCGACCAGAATCGGGACCCCCGAGGAATCACGCAAATAGAGGAACGCGAAGAAGTTCTTCTGTTCTCGAGATATAGCCAGGCGTTTTTCGCCGTGATCAAAGCGTGATGAGCGGTCTCATCAGTCGCGGTCCGCGCTCGCCCCGGGGCTGCCGGGAGCCTGGGGAGAGGGCGACGGATCGGCCGTTCACACAGGTGAAGTGGGTGAACTGGGCTCCTCGGATGCTGTGCTGCCGGCGATCACCGCACGGCACGCCTCCGCGAAGGCGCGCGCCCGGCGCGTGGGCAGTGCGCCGTCGTCATTCCACGCCAGCACGATGTCGAGAGAACGCGTCTGCTCGATGATCGGAATGTGGTAAAGGCTCCCGCCGGAATAAGTCGATTCGATCTTCGGCTGCTGGTTCAGCAGCGTGAAGCCGTGCCCCATGGCGACCATCGCCCGCACCGCCTCGTAGCTCTCGAAGCGGTAGCGGACCGTCGGTTGGAGCCCGTGATCGGTGAAGGTCCGCAGGAAGTAGTCGCGGCTGAGCGGAAGGTCCAGCAGCACCAGCGGCTCGGTGGCGAGCTCGGCGAGACTCACCGCCTCGCGCCCCGCGAGCGGATGGTCCTGGGCGACCGCCGCGTACAGCGGCACCTGAGCGAGCGTCTCGAGACGCACCGTTGCGTGCAGCCCGAGGTCGTACGTCAGCGCCACCTCGATCCGATGCGCGGCGAGGGCGGGGGCGACCTCGTGCGCCGTCAGCTCGGTGACGTCCACGTGCAGCCCCGGCGCCCGCTCGCCCAGGTCCCGGACGAGGGTGGGGAGGAAGAACGGCGCCAGGGTGCGGAAGCAGCCGACGCTGACCCGCCCGCTGAGGGACTCGGAGTGCACGGACGCGACGGCGTCGTCGAGCTCCGCGAGGATCTGCCGGGCACGCTGGAGGAAGTCCTCGCCCGCGGCGGTCAGCTGGAGGCCCTTGGCGCGCTGGCGGATCAGCAGCCGCACCCCCAGCTGCTGCTCGAGATGCGAGATCGCCGTCGAGATAGCGGACTGCGCGATGAACAGCTCCTCCGCGGCAGCCGTCATGCTGCCGCGCTCCGCGGACTCCACGAAGTAGGCCAGCTGGGTGAGCGAGATGTCCCGTCGCCTGATCGTCATGCATGCTCCTGGCGCGAACGAGATGGCAGTGGGCGGATCGCGCATCCGCTGGTGGGTCATTCTCCTCGCGTTCCGCGGAGGTGCTGCGCCCGGCCGCCCGACGGTCGCGGGACCCGAGGGAAGATCAAGTCGGCGTCGGCAGCCAGATCCACCCCTCGTCCGCCGCGGCAGCGGTGAGCTCGACAGGCGGAGAGACGGCCCGGCCGTGGAACACCTCGCGCGCGACGACCGCGGCGATCACGGCGTCCAGCGCATCGTCGGTGGTTGCACACAGCCCCTCGTGTCCCGCCCAGTCGAGCCACGGCCAGCGCGCGCCGAGCGCTTCCACGAGCTCGCCGCGCACCTGTGCTCCCGTGGCCTTCTTGTAGCGCACTGCCCCGAAACCCCACGCGGCCAGAGCAGCGCCCGGGTAGACCTCGCAGGTCACGCCCGTGCCGTCGAGCGGGGTGGGAATGCCCTGCTCCCGCAGTCGCGCTGCGATCGCCGCCCAGCGGATCGCCGGGTACGCGATCTTGTCCGCAGCGACGCTGAGCGGCGTCTTGCCGACGAGGCGGCGCACCTCGAGATCGGTCCTCCGATAGAGCACGTCACGGCGCCACTCCGGGCCGGTGTCCTCCGGGACGGCGAGTTGGCCGGAATGATGCCCGCCGACGAGGTCGACGAACTGCCGAGGCCAGCCGAAGGGGACGTCGACGCCGGCTTTCGCTGCGGGGACGACGGCGGCGAGCACGTCGTCATCGCTCGCCCCGACGCGGACGTCCTCGATCCGGACCCGGTCGCCCTCTTCGCGGAGGGCGGCGAGGCCGGTCCGGCGCGGGTCCGCTGCGAGGTCGATGCCGACGAACAGCCGCGTCGCCACCGTGCTCAACCGTCCGACCGCGAGAACCGGTTCGACATGTGGTTGCTCGCTATGAGCAGCACCTCGCCCAGCAGGGCGTCGGTCGCGGTGCGGATCTGCTCGGCGACGGCGGTGTTCGCCTCGGCGAGCAGGCCGGGCACGGCGGCCCCGTCGGCCGATGAGGCGGCCTCGGTCGCGGCGTGCACGGCCGCGTGGCCGAGGGCGAGGGTGCGCTGCTGGTAGCGCTCGATCGCGGGGATGACCTCGTGGAAGTGAGCGTCCGCGAGGGCGGCGATCATGCGGGAGGTCCAGTAGAAGCTGTCGGTGCTCACGGTCGCGTCGGTGGTCCCCAGGTATGCGGGCGCCTCCTCGACGTTCGTGAACATCGGGATCAGCGTGTTGAACGGGTTCGACGCGTAGGCGACCCACTGCAGCGCGCGATGAGACTCGGGCAGCTCCGGGCGGATCTGCAGGATCGCGAGGGCGTTGTGGCGGTTGATGCCGACGGGCCGGAACGCGCGACGCTCCGCCGCGGTGCCGCGGGAGGAGTACGGGTCGAAGACGGTGCCCTGGTAGTGGGAGCTGAGCACGTCCTTCACGTCCTCGACGGTGAGCAGGCGCTCGGGCCGGCGGCTCCACGGGAGGTCGTCCGAGTCGGGGCTCGCGCCGGGCAGGCCCGCGTCCCAGTCCTCGCTGCCCGGGTTCAGGGTGCGCTGCATGTACCAGGCGCGGGGCGTGTTGTAGACGTGGTCGGAGTCGCTGTGGGAGCCGAACGCCTCGCGCGGGTTGAACACCGACGGCGCCGCGTCGCCCGCGTCGCGCTGCGTGAGATCGAGGTGGTGGGTCGCGAGGAACTCGCGGAGGTCCGCGCTCGCGAGATGGTCGCGGCCGGTGCCCTCGGCGTCGTCGAGGTCGAAGGAGTCGATTCCCAGCTGGTTCGGCATCGTCACGTAATGGTCCTCGGGCACACGCCGCGCGATCCAGTGGTGCCCGCCCACCGTCTCGAGCCACCAGATGTCCTGCTCGTCGCTGAACGCGATCCCGTTCATCTCGTAGGTTCCGTGCTCGGCGAGCAGCGCCCCCAGCCGCTCGACGCCCTCGCGCGCGGAGCGGATGTAGGGCAGCACGAGGGTCACGAAGTCCTCCTCGCCGAAGCCTCCCGGCGTGCCTGTCGCCGGATCGTGCTCGACGAGCGGATCCGCGCCGAGCACCCGCGGGTTGCTCGTGATCGTCTCCGTGGCGCTCATGGCGACGTTCGCGGCGTTGATCCCGGCGCAGGCCCAGATGCCCTCGTCCGGAAGGGCATTCGGGATCGCGGTGTACCGCAGGGGATCGCCGGGCAGCTCGATCGTTCGCTTGTCGATCACCGAGGTGTAGGTGCGCGGCTGATCGGCCGGCTGCACCACGACGACCTTCTTCGGGTCGAAGGTGCCGTTGCCGGAGTCCTCGTTGCGGGCGACGATCGGCGACCCGTCGGCGCTGGCCTTCCGGCCGACGAGCAGGGTGGTGCAGGGCATGGGCGAGGGCTCCTGGTGCGAGGGGATGCGGAGGGCCCCGCCACTCTACGACCGGGCGCGGAGGGGGCCGGCCGGGATCAGCGCGGGGAGGGCATCCACACTTCGGCCTGCGAGTCCTCGTCGTAGTAGTGGCCGGAGGGGATCGTCTGCAGCTCGATGAGCATCCCCCACGGGGCCTTCACGTAGACGCTGCCGTTGCCGGGCGAGTCCTCGTGGCGGCTGTTGCCGTGCACCTCGGAGAGCGCCGTGCCGCCTGCCCGCACGAGCCGGTCGAGGCTGCCCTCGATGTCATCGCAGTACAGGGAGATGTGGTTCAGGCCGAAGTCCGCGAGTCCGGACGCCGCGCGCTGCTCCCCGCTGATCTCGAACACCTCGAGCCCCGGGCCCTCGCCGATGACGATCATCCGCTGGCGATGGATGGCGGCGCCGGAGGGTAGCCCCAGCTGACGCTCCACCTCCTCGCCCTGGCGCGGCTCGTCCTCGGGGGTGAGGCCGTCGTAGGCGACCTTCGCGCCGAGCCCCTCGACGAAGAACGTGGTGGCGGCATCGAGATCGGGGACGGTCACCCCGATGTGCTGGATGCCGCGGGGCAGGGAGCCGGCGGCGGGAGCGGGAGACTCTGACATGGGGGCGTCCTCTCTCGGGTGATGCGCGGTGCACGCGTCCAAGGCCAACGTACTCGCGCGGCCTGGGGCGGCCGACGTCCCCTGTTCCGGCCCCGCGCCGGCGACGCTCTGCCAGAGTCGGCGCATGGCAGACCTCGACGCGTTCCCACACCACGTCTTCGACGCCCTGGGCGGGGCGCGACTCCGGGGTAGACGGCGCTGTTCACCGATGCCTCGGGGAAGTTCGTGATTGAGGTGGATTGACGTCCACCTGCACTGAATGCGGCCGACGGGGCTGCGGCCTACACCGCTGCCTTCGCCTCCAAGAACAGATCCATCGGCATCTCCCGATCGAGCTTCCAGACGATTTGCATCGGCTTCGACCCTGTCGCTTGCTGGAACTGGACCGTCCCGAGGCACGTGTACGGCTCCGTCCCGAGGTCTCCCGTCTTCGAGCGGCGCACGAAGAGGATGACGTCGGAACCACGGGCGGCGTGGTTGATGTAGCGCTGACCGGTGGGGCTATGGGCGCCGGTGGTGCTCTGCGATTCCCAGTGGAAGTGGTTCTGGTTGATCGCGTAGTCGCGGTACATCGTGGTGGGGGAGTAGTCGGTCTCTGATTTCTTGAGCGTGACGAGGAGGGCGTCAGCCTGGAGGGTGGGGAGCCACTTCACGCCCTCGCGGATGGCTCCCGGTGTCCCGATGTCTCGCGTTCCGAGGCCCAGCCCGGCAAGCAGCTCTTCGCGGGAGTAGGTCGCGTGGGAGCGCAGCGGTGTCGCCGAAGAACGGCCGCTGAGGGGCTCCGGGCGTACGCGGCCGGCCTGAGCCTTGTACTCCAGCAGGTTGAGCAGTTCCCGCACAACGAGCGGCCGTGAGCGCAGCTCTTCCAAGCCGGCGCGAATGCCCCGTGTGCCGGTCGACCAGATCGAGAAGTAGAGCATCGCGGCGTACAGGTTCGTCTCGACGTCGGCGGGAAGCTCGGGCGCGGCGAGGAGTGAACGGTAGGCAGCGATCCGGTCGGCGTCGTCCACGTGGGTGAGCGTCCTGACGCGTCGAAGAAGGACGTCATCCTCGACGGACAGTTCGCCCTGCACCTCAACGTTGGGGAAGGCCCAGTCCACGAGTGCCGACCAGGACGATGCCCTCTGGTTCCCGCCGAACGTACGAGTCGGCGGGGCGTAGACATCTGCGAGGGAACGCTCGGCGGACTCGAGGTACGTGCCGAGGTTGTAGTCCTCCGGGGCGACGTTCTCGGGAAGATGCTGGCGCACATCCGCGACGAGGTCCCTGGTGGAGAGCTTGAGCTGCTTCTTCACGTTGCTCAGCACAATGTCCTGGGCGACGGCATCAAAGACGATCTGGGAGCCGGGCGGAAGGAACGGGAATCCCTCTTCGATGTTGCGCTGGAGCTGGTTCCGGGAGAGCCCGGTCAGCGCGCGGTACTTCAGATCAAAGCGGAAGGCCTCGTTCTGTAAGCCCACAAAGTCGAGCACCGTGAGCACGGACTTGCCTTCTGCGCGTCGCAGCCCGCGGCCCAGCTGCTGCAAGAAGATCGTGGAGGACTGCGTGGGCCGCAGCATGAGGACCGTGTCGATCATCGGGATGTCGAGGCCCTCGTTGAACAGGTCGACCGCGAACAGGCAGGTCACGTCGCCGCTGCGCAGGCTTTCCAGACCACGTCGTCGTTCTTCAGGGTGTGACTCCCCGGAGAGGGCGAGCGCCGGCAGGCCTGCGTCGTTGAACACCCGTGCCATGTAGTGCGCGTGCTCCACGCTGACGCAGAACCCCAACGCGCGCATGCTCTGGGGTTCGGTGACCTTGTCCTCGACGGCCGCGAGGATCTTCGCGGCGCGTGCGTCATTGCCGGTGAAGGCCTGCTCCAGTTGGCCGGTGTCATAGCGGCCGCGGGAGAAGCGCAGGGAGCGGAGGTCCACACCATCGCCGATACCGAAGTAGTGGAAGGGCACCAGAAGATCGGCCTCGAGGGCGTCCCAGAGTCGAAGCTCGCTCGCGGCTCGTCCGTCAAAGAACGCCTGGGTGACGTTCACGCCGTCGGCCCGCTCGGGCGTCGCCGTGAGGCCGAGCAGCTCCGTCGGGGTGAAGTGGTCCAGCACACGCCGATAGGAGTTCGCATCGGCATGGTGGAACTCGTCGATGACGACGATGTCGAAATGCGAAGGGCCCCACCGCTCGAGCTCCTGTGTACGCGCCATCGACTGGACCGACGCGAAGACGTGTGTCCCCTTCAGAGGGCGGTGCCCGTCCACCAGGAGCTCACCGAACGCCTCTTCCTTGAGAACGTCGCGGTACGTGCGTAGGGACTGCTCAAGGATCTCCTTGCGATGCGCGAGGAACAGGAGCCGTGGCCGTTGGTGCGCGGACGGGCGCAGCCGCTTGTAGTCGAGGGCAGCGACGACCGTCTTCCCGGTGCCCGTCGCAGCGATGACGAGGTTCTTGTGCCGACCGCGGGTCTCGCGCTCGGACTGGAGATCGTCGAGGATCTCCTGCTGATGCGGGTAGGGGCGCACATCGAGGCTGCTGATACCGACCAACGTGCTGCGGCCGCGGCCCCCGTTCTTCGCGAGAAGCGCGTCAAGGTACTCGGCGTCTGCGTCGGGATCGTAGGAGGCGAACTCCCTGCTGTCCCAATAGGTGTCAAAGGTGGACGCGAACTTGTCGAGCAGTGTGGAGGTGACCGGGCGCGAGAGCTTCACGTTCCACTCGAGGCCGTCCACGAGCGCCGCGCGGCTCATGTTCGAACTGCCGACGTAGGCCGTGGTGTACCCGCTGTCGCGGTGGAACATCCACGCCTTTGCGTGGAGATGCGTGGACTGCGCGTCGTAGTTGATGCGCACCTCGGCACCCAGCGCGCGCACAAAGTAGTCCAGTGCCCGGCGGTCCGTCGCCCCGATGTACGTGGTGGTGAGCACTCGGATCGGCACTCCGCGGTCGGCAGCAGCTTTGAGGGAATCCTCGAGCACCCGGATCCCGCTCCACTGCACAAAGGCGCACAGCAGGTCGATGCGATCGGCGCTTGCCATCTCCCGGCGGAGCTCCGAGCCGAGCTGCGGGTCATTGCGGGCGTTGGTCATGAGCGCCACGTCGCTGAGACGCGTCGCCGGCCGGTCCAGCGGGATAGCGCCGGGACGGGACACTTCGGTCAGCAGGCGCGGCCCGGGTGAGACCTGTCCCTGTTGGCCCGCAAGCGGCAGAGCGCTCAACACTGAGTTGGCAAGGTCGATGCGTTGCTCCGGCGGAGCTTCGCGGAGTGCTTGTTCGACGACGGTACTGATGTGCTGCGTAAGGACGTGGGTGACCTCGGCAGCGTCCACGTCCGTCGTGGGCGCGGTCAAGCCGTTGGCCTCGGCGGTGGTGATGAGATCAGCGAGACCGGTGGTGACGAGGAGCTCGTATAGGCCTGGGTCGAGTCGGTCGGCTGGGATCACTGCGCCTCACTCTCGTGATCGCGGAGGTCGCGGATCCTCTGTGGCAGCCCGGGGATGATGGGAACGTCGCCGGGCGCCCAGTCCCATTGGTCCAGCTCGGCGAGCGGGATCCACTGCATCGCGTCGTGGTCCGTGCTCACGGTGGGCTCGGCTCCGGTGAGCGTGGCCACGTAGCAGCCGAGCTCGATCGTCCTCTCGCCCACGGTGCTGAGGCTGCGATCTACCAACTCGCCGACGGCGACCTTCACGGACAGCTCCTCGTCAAGCTCGCGCACGAGCGCTTGCTCGGGCGTCTCGCCCGGCTCGACCTTGCCGCCGGGGAACTCCCAGAGTCCGCCCGCGCTGCGCTCGGGGTTCCGGCGGGCCGCTAAGACGCTGCCGTCACGCACGATGACGGCGCCGACGACGCGCACGATAGGGACGGCGTTCACAGTGGGCTCCTCAACAGGCGGGTAACGCGACTTGGGCACTACTGAATCAGTGTCCAACTCTTCAAAGGTGCCGTTGGCTGAAGCTGTCGCGCGAGCTCAGAATGGAACGGATTCGAGCCCGCAGTGATGGGTCCACGACGTACACATAGGTCCCCCGCATCCCCCGTGTCAGCAGCACCCGGTACACGTTGGTGATGTACCGCAGCAGGTCCTCGTCGGAGGTGGTGCGGCCGCGCATGGTGTTGTTGGCCTTGCCCTTGGCGTCGAAGTAGTTCTTGCGGTCGGCGACGAGCTTGCCGGTGTCGGGATCGATGCGGAGGTCGCCGCCGATGATGACGCCGGCGTAGTTGAGGTCGTAGCCCTGCACGGTGTGGATCGAGCCGACCTCCTCGAGGGAGGTCTTCGAGGCAATCCAGTCGACGTCGGAGACGTTCCAGTTCAGGGCGACGCCGTCGAGTTCGATGTCGTGCAGTCCGCTCCTGCCCTTGCTGCGCCACTTCCAGGCGTAGCCGGCGACGAGCCGGGCGAGTCCGTGCTCGGCATCGCGCTCCCGGATCCGCTGGTGCATCGCGCCGAGGTCGTCGAACAGCTCGAACTCATAGTCCCCGAGATCCGGCATCGCCGTGGGCGGGTCGTCGGAGATGAGGGCGCGCGCGAACTCGAGATACTCCTTCCCGCCCTTCACCCGCATCTGGGTGTCCAGTGGATAGAGCCGCTTCTGCTCGCGGGTCTCGGCGAGGACCTTCTCGAACACCTCGGGCTCGATGTCGATCGGACGGACGCTCTGGGCCGTGTCGAGCAGCAGGATCGTGTGGCGCGAGCGCTCCCGGATCCAGTCGAGCTGGTTGATCGAGAGGTCGTCCACTCCGAAGAGCCTACGCGTCGTCTCCCCGTACCGCTTGGTGAGCGTGCCATGCGCCTGGGCGCCGCGCTGCGTGAGCCGGTGGGCCTCGTCGACCACGATGACGTCGAAGTCCTCCTCCGCATCGGCGACGTCGTACGGGGTGAGCACCTGGGTGGAGCTGAGCGCGGGCACCTTCCGGAACACCTTGCTGATGGACTTGCGGAGGGACTTCTGCGGGATCACGAGCCCGATCCGCAGCCCCTGGAACAGCTCACGGTTCCCCTCGACGAAGAGGTCGGAGAACATCGAGTCGCCCTCGACCTCGTCGGTGGGGTCGAACACGGAGAGGTCCCGCATGAGCTTCATGAGATAGATGCCGACGATCGTCTTCCCGGTGCCGGGATCACCCTGGATCGCGGCGATCGTGCGCACCTCGGGATGGCGGAGGTCCTCGACGAGGCCCTCCATGATGTCGAGGACGGCGACGCCCTGCTCCGTGTTGAGCGCCTTGTACGGGGAGAGCTTGAAGAGGTCCGAGTTCTCGATCTCGGGGATCGACCGCTCGAAGTAGCCGCGCGAGCGGAGTTCCTCGAAGATCTCCTTGAAGGTGTCGTTGTACTCGCTGCGCTGGAAGTAGTTCTGGTTGGTGATCCCCTCGTTGCGGTTCAGCACGTCGAACTTGCCGTCGCCGCCGAGCAGGCGGATCAGCAGCGACTCGAGGTCCAGGCAGGCGGAGCCGTTGAACCGCTCGTCGAAGACGATGCGCACCTCCTTGAGGTGCTCCTTCTGCTTCGACTTGAGGTGCTGCCGCATCCGGCGGTCCGCACTGCCGGTCTCCCCGACGTAGATGTCGTGCCCGTCCTCGATGAGGTAGACGACCGGCCAGTTGGTGAAGCGGGGGAGGCGTCCCCGCGTCTCCTCCACCGACTCCGGGGTGAAGCGGAGCTCCTCGATCTCAAAGGCGGTCATACTTCGTGCTCCGTCCCTTCGCCTTCTCGACGGGGTACTTCTGCCCGGTGCGCTCCAGCTTCGCGCGGATGATCTGCTCGGGGTCCATGTCCAGCTTGTCCGCGAGGAGCAGGGCGTAGGTGAGGACGTCTGCCAGCTCGCCGGCCACCTCGTCGCGATCGGCGTCGCCGTTCCACTGGTAGCACTCGAGCAGCTCCGCAGCCTCGATGGAGACCGACTTCGCGAGGTTCTCAGGGGAGTGGAACTGGCCCCAGTCGCGCTCGGCCATGAAGGATCGCAGGGTCTCGAGCAGGTCTTCGCCGGTCATGGCTTCAACCTAGCAATCGTGTGGATGGCCAGGGCTGAGGATCGAAGCCCATCGCTCGAGCCGTTCGACGTCCACCAACGACCTCGCGAGAACAGAATGTCGCATGTGGGCGGTATCGTCCGGCCATGCACATCTCCCCTGGGTAGGGCCTCAACGCGACCGCCATCGACTTCAAGACGGCGAACTCGTTTCACGCATCCGCTTGCGCGGTGGGGCTGGCGAAGATCCGCGATGGAGGCATCGTTGAGACCGCCTCGTGGCTGATCGCGCCCCCTGAAGGTCTGGACCATTTCGCGCCTCGGAACGTGGCCATCCACGGCATCACCGCGAAGGAGGTAGACGGTGCTCCTTCCTGGGCGAGGGTTTTCCCCGAAGTGCTGAGCTTCGCCGGCGGTGATCTGTTCGTCGCGCACAATGCGTCCTTCGATCGCTCGGTGTTCCGGAAGGCGAGCGCCGCGTTCGACCTCGAGGTCCCGGACACGGTCTGGTATGACACGTTGCCGATCGCTCGTCGACTGTTGACGCTCGGTTCGTACTCCTTGCCTTTCGTCGCCAACGCACTGGGGCTCGAAGACTTCACCCATCACGAGGCGGAGGCTGACGCGGTCCAAGCGGCCCGAATCCTCCTCACCCTCGCCGGCCGGTCGGGGGTCGACTCGATCGCGGAACTCGCTAACCCATTGGGCATCCATTCGGTCCCGACGAGGCCGGGATCGCTCTCACGTCCTGTCGGCGACGGTTCACGGGCTGCTGGGGACTTCTCCTCGCTGGCGGCGACGGACGTGCTGGCGGGGGAGAGCGTCGTCTTCACTGGCACCCTGTCTCTTCACACCCGTGCCGAGGCCCATGCACTGGTTGAGCACTACGGTGGCACCTGGCAGAAGAGCGTGACAAAGGCGACCACCATCTTGGTCAGCGGAGATCTCGACCCTCGCACCTTCAGGCCCGGCGCCGAGTTCAGCCGCAAGCTGCAGAAGGCGATGGACCTCGCCGAGAAGGGGCAGCCGCTCGAGATCCTGACCGAACAGGATCTGATCGACCGGCTCGACATCGGCCAAGAAGCGCTGGAAGCGGCGACGCGTGAGCAGCGTGCCGTGGGCAGGGCGGGGTGGTTGCCCCTGCATGTCGTCGAGCAAGCCAGGGCGCTCACAGGTGAAGATCTCAATTACTCCACCTGGCTCCGTCAGGCACTGCGTCACCCGGCCGGACACCCGGGCGCCGGCGACCAGTGTCTGCGCTGCGAGGGGATGATCGGCCCGGACGTCTACTGGATGTTCCGGGAACGGTGGATGTGTTCGCCGGAGTGCAACGACGGGCTGAAGCGTGCTGCGAAGAAGGCATGGTCGGATCAAGGGATCGATCGACCTTCGGCACCGAGCTATGCCGCGAGCTGGGCGCGATGAGACGTCGGAAGCCCTGACGTCGTCGTCCTGAACACCGATGAGCCCGAGGGTGTCCATTCACCGTCGCGCGAGCGCCCGCATCGTCGCCCCGGAGACCTCGGCGAGCTCGCGCCACAGGCCGTAGGCCTCGTCGTATCGAGGGACCAGATCCGGATCCGGGTCGATGGTGTCCCCGCGGCGCACCAGCGCGAGCGGCTCCGACCAGTCCTCGAAGACGCCGGCCCCCTGGCCTGCCGCGAAGGCCGCGCCGAGCGAGGCCCCGGGATGGTCCACCACCGTGTCGAGCGGAGTGCCCAGCACGGAGGCATGGATCTGCTTCCACAGCAACGAGGTCGCGCCGCCGTTGGTGACGGTGGCGTGCTCGAGCCGTACGCCCCGCTCCCGCAGCACCTCCGCGTTGTGGCGGAAGCCGAAGGCGATCCCCTCGAGCGCCGCCCGGTAGAGGTCCACCGCGTCATGGCCCAGGTGCATGCCGGCGAAGATGCCGCGCAGATCAGGGTCGTTGATCGGTGTCTTCTCGCCCAGGAAGTACGGGAGGCACAGCACCTCGGCGGCGGTGCGGCGTGAAGCCTCCTCGTCCATCTGTGCGAGGCCCTCGATGCGGAGCGTGGATTGCACCCATCGGACGAGGCTCCCGCTGGTCGCCATGCACCCGTTGGGCAGCCACAGCCCGGGCAGCGGGTGCTCGTCGAGGAAGAAGCGCGCATCGGCCACGGGCTCCTGGGATACGGCGAGGATGTCCCCGGCGCCGCCCAGCTTCACCAGCCAGTCGCCGAGGTCGCCGAGGCCTGCGCTGTACGCGGAGAGCACGTGGTCGGCGCCGCCCACGACCAGCGGCGTCCCGACGGCGATGCCGGTGCGACCCGCCGCCGCGGCATCGAGCTCGCCGACGATCGTCCCCGAGCTCCGCACCGGCACGAGGCGCTCCGAGAGCCCGGGCACCGTCTCGGTGACCGTGGCGTGCTCCTCGCCCCGGACGGTGAACAGACCGGACTCGAGCGCCCAGTTCCCCTCCACGTGCACGGCGGCGCCGAGGTGCGTGAGCAGCCAGTCGTAGGAGCCGAGGATCGCCGCGGAGCGCCTCCACGCCTCCGGCTCGTGCCGGGAGAGCCACAGCGCTTTCGGCGCGACGGACTGCTGGCTGAGCACCGAACCGGTCGCGGCGAGCAGCGCCTCCTGGTCGATCCCCGCCGCGAGCTCGCGCACCTCGGCATGGGCCCGGGCGTCGTTCTGCAGGATCGCCGGTCGCAAGGGGGAACCTTCGGCGTCGACGAGGAGCGCTGCCGGCACCATTCCGGTGGTCGCGATGCCGGCGATGGATCGGCTCCCGGCGGCCCCGGCGAGCTCGGACAGCGCGGAGTCGACGTTCTCGGCCCACTGACGCGGATCCGCCTCCGCCCAGCCCGGCTGCGGGGACATCAGCCGATTGCTGCGATTCGTCTGCGCGATCATGCCGCGCTCCGGGTCCACCAGGATCGTTTTCACCCCGGTGGTGCCGATGTCGATTCCGATCAGCAGGCCGGGTGTCTCCGCACGCATCGATCAGCCCTTGGCGGCGTCGACGAAGCGACGGGCACGATCGGCGTCCACCGGGTTCCAGGTGCCGCCGTCCACCTTCAGTGACGAGCCCACGATGCAGCCGTCCGCCACGGTGAGCATCTCCGCGATCGTCTCCGCACGAGCACCCGTGTTCAGCAGCACCGGGATCTCCTCCGGCACCACCTCGCGCACCTCGCGCAGCACCGCCGGATCCGGTCCCGCCCCCGCCATCGGCCCCGAGACGAGGATGCCGTCAGGCAAGGAGGAGACGACGGTCGAACGCGCGATCTGCGCGAAGCTGCGTGTGCCGATCGGGGAGGCGAATTCGGGGGAGATGTTCATGAGGATCGCCGTGTCACCGGCGTCCAGCCGCCGTCGCTCCCGCAGCGTCTCGGCCGCGTCGGTGTTCCACAGGCCCATGTCGGACTCCCACACCCCGGTGACGACCTCCCGCAGGAAGCTCGCCCCGGTCGCGACGGCGGTCGCGAGCGCGATCCGCGGGTCCCACAGGTAGTCCACCCCGAACGGGATCGACGTGGGCCGGCACTCGGTGACGACGCGCGCCATCACCGCGGAGGCCTCCGGGCCGGCGTGCAGCTGGTACGGGCGGTCGTTCTCGTTGCAGAACATCACCGCGTCGAACCCGGCGTCCACCAGCAGGTCCACGTCCTTCTGGACGTGCTCGACGAGCGCGTCCACGCCGCCGGCTGCTTCGTAGAGCGGGGTGCCGGGCAGCGCCGGCACGTGCGCCATGGCGATGAGGGGCTTGTCGACCGTGGGGAAGACGGCGCGGAAGAGGGAGGTCATGTGTGCTCCTGGGTTCGGTGAGGGAGAGGGAGATGGGTACGGCGTCAGTGCGGGGTGCCGGGGACGGTGACGACCTCGGTCCCGGCGGACTGCGCTTCCAGGACCACCACGTGATCGCTCGGCGCGTCGGTGACGAGTACGTCGACCGCGGAGAGCGGGGCGATGGTGACGAGGTGGACGCGGCCGAGCTTCGCGGAGTCCGCGCCGACGATCACGCGGCGCGCCCCCTCGACGGCGGCCCGCTTCACCGCAGCCTCCTCGGGGTGGTACTCGGTGAGTCCGCGGCGCGGGTCCACGCCGGCGACTCCCGCCACGTAGGTGTCGCAGTTGTACCGGGAGACGAGCTTCTCGGCATCGGGCCCGATGAGGCTCAGCTCCTCCGGGCGCACCACGCCTCCGGCGAGGACCACGGTGGTGCCGGGCTCGTCGGCCAGGATCGTGGCGACCTTGATGGAGGGGGTCACGACTGTCAGCCCCAGACCGCGGCCGCGCACGGCCTCGGCGACCGAGGCGACGGTCGAGCCGCTGTCGAGCAGGACCACCTCGCCGGGGGCCAGCATCGAGGCGATGGCGGCACCGATGTCTCGCTTCGTGCCTGCGGCGCGGATCTCCCGCGCCCCGTAGGACGGCTCGAACGCCGCTCCGCCGGTCACCGCGATCGCCCCGCCGGTGACCCTGCGGACCACGCCCGCCTGCTCCAGCGCCTCGATGTCGCGTCGAATGGTCATGGCGCTGACCTGCAGCTCCTCGGCCAGTGTCGCGAACTGCACCTCGCCGTCACGGATCACCCGCTCCTCGATAGCGCTGCGCCGATCACTCACGTCCATGTGAGCCTCCTTCTGCCGCGGCCATCCTGGCCGTGAGAGTGTCGAAATCCCTCTGCTGCTGGGCGCGGGCGGCCTCGGCATCGACCGTGAGCAGCTCGCCGCCGCGCATCAGCCACCGGCCGGCGACCATCGAGGCGGTGACCGACGCCCCGCTCGCACCGTAGACCAGCGCCGACTCGAGGCTCTGTGCACCCACGGGCCCCCGGGGCAGCTGCGCGAGCGGGAGCGCGATGAGGTCCGCGACGCCGCCGGGGGCGAGGGTGCCGTCCGCCGGGCCGCCGCCGAGGGCGCAATGCCCGCCGGTGGTCGCGATCGCGAGGATCTCCCGCGGGGTCACCTGGTTCGGGACGCGGGAGGTGAACGCGGCGAGCTTCCCGAGCGTGCGCATCTCCTCGAAGAGATCGGCGTTCGTGTTGTTGCAGGGGTTGTCGGTGCCGAGGGCGACGTTCACCCCGGCGTCCAGGGCGGCGCGCACCGGCGCGGCGGGCACCCCGGACTGCATCGCGACCGACGGCACCACGGCCATGGCCGCGCGAGTCCCCGCGAGGAGCGGCAGCTCCGCGGGATCCACCGTCGTGCAGTGGGCGAGGATCGTGGGGACCTCGAGCATGCCCATGGCGATGAGCTGCCGGATCGATGTGGTGCCGTGGTGCTCGGCGCAGTAGGCGTCCTCCTCGCCGGAGGTGGAGTAGTGGACGTGGAGGCCCACCCCGAGCCGGGCGGCGGTGTCCCGGGCGGCGATCATCGCCTCCGGCTGGTTGTCCACGAAGTAGGCGTGGGGTCCCAGCCAGCCGCGGACCACCTCGGATTCGCCCTGCATCGATTCCGCGAACCGCGTGGCGGCGGAGAGCTCGCGGGCTCGGGCGTCGTCGTCGCCGAGCTCGACGATGCCCCAGGCGAGGGCCGCCCGCAGGCCGGAGGCGATCACAGCGGGGGCGATCCGGCCCGCGAAGAAGTACTGGTCCGCAAAGGTGGTGATCCCGTGCCGGATGAAGTCGGCGCAGCTCACGGACGTGGAGGCGGGGACCAGCTCCTCGGTCAGGTGCGCCTCCGCCCGGCGCAGCACCGCGAGGAAGCCCTCCATGGTCAGCAGCGAGTGCCCTTCGCCGATCCCGCGCATCAGCGACATCGGCGTGTGGGCGTGGGCGTTGACGAGCCCCGGCATGACCACGACTGCACCGAGGTCCACGACGTCGGGTCCGGCCGGCCGGGCCCCGTGGAGCGGCCCGGCACCGGCGATCCTGCCGTCCTCGATCTCGACGACGCCCGGGGTGTGAACGTCCCCGGTCCCCGTCCAGATGACGTCCGCGACCACGAGCCGCGTTCCCTCCAGCCCGCTCATGCGGCCTCCTCCCCGGCGGCCATCAGCCGTCCGATCCGTTCCCTGTCGATCTGGTCGTGCGCGAAAGGGCCGATGAGCCGGCCCTGGTACATGACAGCGATGCGATGCGAGAGGGCGAGCACCTCGTCGAGCTCGGTCGAGACGAGGAGGACCCCCACCCCTGCCTCGCACGCCTGCAGCAGCGTCCGGTGCACGAACTCGATCGAGCCGACGTCCAGCCCGCGCGTCGGCTGGTTGGCCAGCACCACCGCCGGATCGCCGGCGAGCTCCCGGCCGATCACGATCTTCTGCAGGTTCCCTCCGGAGAGCGTGCGGACCGCGCGGGTGGGGGCGGAGCCGCGCACCTCGTAGTCCTCGATGAGCCGGCGGGCGAAGGCACGCCGCTCGCGCCGTCGGACGACTCCCCGCCGGGCGAACCGGGAGGAGCGGAAAGCCGTCGCCGCCGCGTTCTCCTCGAGGCTCGCCTGCAGGTTCAGGCCCACGGCCATGCGGTCCGCCGCGATGTGGGCGAGCCCTGCCCGACGGATCGCGGCGGGGGTGGCGCCGGTGATGTCGCGCCCCTGGAGGTGTACAGTGCCCGCCTCGACCGGGGTGAGCCCGGCGATGGCCTCGATGAGCTCGTCCTGCCCGTTGCCGCTCACGCCGGCGATCCCGAGCACCTCGCCCTTCCGCAGCGAGAGGCTCGCCTCGCCCGTCCCGCCATGCCCCGGAAGGCGGACGCCCTCGAGGTCGAGCACCGTGCCCTGCGGCGAGGCGTCGGAGCTCATGCGTGGCTGCTCCACCTCCCGACCCACCATGAGGCGGGCGAGCTCCGCCTGGTCGGCCTCTCCGCGCTGGAGCGTCGTGACGATCTCGCCGCGGCGCATGACGATGATCCGATCGGCGATCGCCTGCACCTCCGGGAGCTTGTGCGAGATGAACAGGATGCTCCGCCCGGTGGCGGCGAGGTCGTGGATCAGGACGAGCAGCTCCTCCGCCTCGGGTGGGGTGAGCACCGCCGTCGGCTCGTCGAAGATGAGGGTGCGGGCCTCCGCGGCGAGGGCTTTGAGGATCTCCACCCGCTGCTGGGCGCCGATCGGCAGGTCCCCGGCACGGC
Organism: Brachybacterium rhamnosum; assembly: GCF_039526185.1. NCBI lineage: Bacteria > Bacillati > Actinomycetota > Actinomycetes > Micrococcales > Dermabacteraceae > Brachybacterium > Brachybacterium rhamnosum. Next base: position 129,757 of record NZ_BAAAIS010000002.1, on the reverse strand, counting down.
GGGAGACGTCGATCGACAGCCCGCTGCGGGCCGCGAGGGTGCCCACGAACGCGCGGGCGGCGCGGTCGTCGTAGAGCCCGCGCCCCACCGGCTCGCGCCCCAGCAGGACGTTCTGCGCCACGGTGAAGCTCGGCACCAGCTCGAAGTGCTGGTGGACCATGCCCAGCCCGGCCGCGATCGCGTCCTGAGGGTTGGTGATCGTGCGGGGGGAGCCGTCCACGAGGATCTCGCCCGCGTCCGGCTCGTGGATCCCGAACAGCAGGTTCATCAGAGTGCTCTTCCCGGTGCCGTTCTCCCCGATGATCGCGACGATCTCTCCGGGCTGCACCGCGAACGAGACGTCGGCGACGGCGAGCACGCCCGTGGAGGCGAAGTACTTCCGCAGGCCGCGGAGCTCGAGCCGGGGAGTGTCCGGGGGCGGCGCGTCGACGGGGGTCCGTGCTGATCGCATGATCAGCCGGCCAGACCGAGGTCGGAGCAGGCCGCCGAGGAGGGGTCGTTGAGCGCGTCGCAGACCTCCAGGTCGCCGTCGAGGATCTTCTTCCTGAGGGCGTCGACGTCCTTCTCGGTCTCCGGCAGCTTCGCCGTCATCGCCTCGGGGCCTTCGTCCGCGAAGACGGTGGAGCCGTCGTCCCAGGAGAGCCCGCTGACGCCGTCGGCCATCCCCGCTGCGACGAACCCGGATTTGAACTCGTCCTTCTTCGCGGACTCGATGAGGTTGAAGGTCGAGGTGTCGACCCGCTTCATCACCGAGGTGATGACCGTGCCCGGGGCGTCGGCATCCTGGTCCGAGTCGACGCCGATCGCGTAGGCGCCCTGCTGCTTGGCCGCCGTGAGGACTCCCTGCCCGGAGAGGCCGGCGACGCCGTAGATGATGTCGGCGCCTCCCTGGTACAGGGAGAGTGCAGCCTCCTGGCCGACGGCCGGGTCGGAGAACTCCCCGTTGAGGTAGCTCGGGGTGACGGTGCACTCGGGGCAGGCCTCCAGGACGCCCTGCTTGAAGCCGTAGTAGAACTGGTTCAGCCCGGGGTTGTCGATGCCGAGCACCGCCCCGACCTTGTGGGTCTCGGTCATCGACCCGGCGATGTATCCGCCGAGGAAGCTCGCCTCGTGCATGTCGATGGAGAAGGCCTGCACATTGTCCGGGAGATCCTCGGTGAGGATGTCGCTCGGGACGCCGAACAGCTGATCTGGGTTCTCCGTGGCGACGGCGAGCAGCGAGTCCGGGTCCAGGCCCGGGGCCAAGATGATGTCCGGGTGCGTCGCCACGGTCGAGCGCAGCACGCTCTCCTGCTGGGAGACGGACTCCGCCTCGACGACGCGGCCGGTGACGCCGAGCTCCTTCTCCGCCCGCTTCGTGCCGGCGATCGCGGAGTCGATGAAGCCGCCGTCGCCGGCGGCACCGGGGGTGACGAGGGCATAGGTGAAGGAGTCGTCCGAGGACCCTGAGGCCCCCTGGCTCCCTCCGCAGCCGGCGAGGGAGAGCATGGCGACGAGTGCGAGGGCGCCGGTGGCGCGGGCGAGGCGGGGACGGGACATGGCTTTCCTCCGGTGGTGCGGTTCGGGCGACGGGGTGGTGGGCGAGACGGTCGGGGTCAGGGCGGGCCGGTGCGGGTGGTCGCTGCCGAGGCGGGCTCGACCTCGGTGGTCGACACGGCCTCGTCGACGGGGACGGGCGCCCGGCGCCTGCTCAGAGGGATCCGTGAGCTGCTCCTCCACAGCTGGAGGAACCGGCCGCGCGAGCGGGCGCGCAGACCCACCAGCACGAGGGCCACGAAGGCCGCGCCCTGGGGGAGGAACTGGGTCAGGCTCGCGGGCACGTCGAACTGCTGGAGCCGGATGCTCGCGGCGCTCGCCAGGCCGAACACGCCTGCGGCGGGGATCAGGAGGCCGGGTCGGTTCAGGGCGAGGAGCGCCGCGGTGATGCCGATCCAGCCGCGATCGGCGCTCATGTTCCGGGTGAACATCCCGAGATCGCCGACGGAGAGGAACGACCCGCCGAGGCCGGCGATGGCGCCGGCGACGATGAGCGCGAGCACTTGGGTACGGGCCACGGGCAGACCGGAGCTCGCCGCCGCCCCCGGGGCCTCGCCCACGGCGAGCAGGTGCCGACCGGCCCGCGTGCGGAACCAGAGGGCGAGCAGCCCCACGAGGAGGAACGCGGCGTAGACGAGGACGTTCCAGCGGTTCAGGAGGTGCCCGACAAACGGGAGATCGCCGAGCAGCGGGACGGTGATCGGGGTGAGCGTGGAGACGTCGGGCTTGTAGGTGCCCACACCGCCGAGGAACGAGCGCATGAGGAACACCGTGAGCTGCAGGACGAGGATGTTCAGGCCGATCGCGAGGACCACCAGGTCGACCTCGAAGCGGTGGGCGAGCGCCATGATCGCGCCGATCAGCGCCCCGGAGAGACTCGCCGCGAGCACCCCTGCGAGAGGGCTGCCAGTCCACGCGGCGACGAGGATCCCGGTGAACGAGCCGAGCAGCACCTTCGACTCGATCGCGAGGTTGAGGATCCCGGCGCGGGCCGAGATCAGCGAGGCGATCGCGGCGAAGAGGATCGGGGTGGTCATGCGGATCCCCGAGTTGAGGAAGTCGGCGACGACGTTCATCAGGCGTGCACCCCCGCCTGCTCGGTGGAGGGGCGGGTCCCGGCGTCGAGACGCCGGTTCGTGCGTCGCCGCTCGCGAGCCCGTTCGATGCGCTTCTGCAGGGGAGCCTGGATCGCGACGAGCACGATCATCAGGGCGAGGACGGTCGACCCGATCTCACGCGGGACCCCGAGCATGATCTGCAGGCCGTTCACCGCGCCCACCGTGATGCCGGCGTACAGGATGCCGACGACGCCGGCGCCGATCGCCGTGGTGCCGCCGAGGATCGCGGCGGTCAGGCCGGTGAGCCCGGTGCCGTCGCTGAAGCCCTCGATCACGCGGTAGTTCGCACCGAGCACCTGCACGCCCCCGCCGAGCCCGGCGAGCGCCCCGCCGATCAGACCGGCGCGAAGGACGGCCGACGTGGCTGACATCCCTGCGTACCGGGCGAAGGCGGTGGCCTCGCCACTCATCCGCTGCTCGTAGCCGAACGTCGTGCGGGACAGGTAGAACCACACGCCGATGCAGGCGATCACCGCGAGGACGAAGGCGAGGCCGAATTTGGTGGAGGGGTCGAAGACGGGAAGCTTGGCGGTGTCCGCGATCGTCCTCGTGTAACCCACCGTCGAGGCCTCGGCGCGAAGCGGGTAGTTCACCAGGTAGTTGAGCAGCAGGCCCGCCATCGTGTTGAGGATGATCGAGATGATCAGCTCGTTCACGCCGAGGAACAGCTTGAGGATCGCGGGCACCACGCCCCACGCGGCGCCCACAGCCGCGGCGGCGAGGAGGCACAGTGCGGGGTGGATGCCCGTCGGCGCGGAGGCCGCGGAGCCGACGACGGCGGCGGCCAGGCCGCCGAGCGCGTACTGGCCCTCCTGGCCGATGCTGAAGAGACCGCTGCGCAGGTTCACCACAGCGCCGAGGGCGCAGAACATGATCGGGGCGGCCAGGGCCAGGGTCCCGCCGAGATTGCAGTACCGCGGGTCGCAGGCGAATCCGGCCGTCGCGACTGTCGTCGCCGCGTCCCACGGGGAGACCCCGAGCGCCGAGACCAGGGCGCCGCCCACGATCAACGCCGCCAGAACCGCGCCGACGGGGAGCCCGCCGCGGAGCAACGTCCGCTCGACCCGTTCCTGCATCGCTCGTCCTCTCGTCACGCTCGACGGTCGGGGATCCGGCCGTACGTCGAGCTTGGAGGACGGGTGTTACAGAGTCACACTCTTGATGTTTCAGATCTGTTACTAGTTCACAGGACTGAGAAGGATGACAGCTTGCGGATGATGCCTTCTGCCGTGCATCGGATGATCAGGGACTGATGCGCGGGTAGGTGTCACATGATCTGTGGCGCTGGGCGGGAGTGGAGACGCGACCGTGGAGCTGTTCCTCCGTGACGTGGCGACGATCCCCGAGCAGTACTTCGCGTTGCGCCACGGCGAGATTCTGCGCGACGGGCTCGGCGCTGTGCACCTCGTGGCGACGCTGTTCGTCGACACCCCTAGAGGGGATGGCCGAGATCAGCTTGAAGCCCCTGGTGTCGCCTCCAATGTCGTGATATGGAACCCGCGGCTGGCGGATGATCTCGAGACGTTCGCGGAAATCGAAGCAGCAGATCTGGACGAGCGCGTGGTGGATGCTGTGCGAGAACGTGGCCTCGCCGACCGAACGCAGCGCATCGCCCAAGATCTCGCGCGCACAGGACCCGTCCTCCGCTCCCGGGCCGATGCCGAAGCTCTTGCTCCTGGGGAGCTCGCTACGCGTATCGCGTGCGGAGAGCATGGCGACGCGCGGGTCGCCGAGATCGTTGAGATCCTGATCGGCGGCTCCGCATATATGCCAGGCCCTGCTCCTGAAGCCTTCGCCAGGCGCGCGGTCGGATCGTCCTCGGTGAGTACTCGACATCTGATCGAGGCGGCGTTCGCGGAGGAGCCTCGGGGGTCGGACGTCATGGTCTACGAGCTGGGGATCGTCCTGTGGGAGCTGGCCAAAGGGGCTGAGTCGGCATGAGCGACGAGGATGTCGGAGCAGATGGGTGACGGGACCTAGGTATCGCGCCGTGGTCCACCGTTATCGAATCGTTCTTTACGCCCGCCTGATCCGGTCTTGAGAGGTCTGCCCCGTCTCTTACGCTTCGCCTGAAACGCTGGCAAGAGTGTCGGCGCTGTGCGGACCGGCGGAAAGCCGGCCAGAACGGAGCGTCAACGGTGGTCGATGTGAAGCGCGGAGCGATGCGGGCATGGGGTGCGATGCTCGCGATCGCCGTGGTCGTCGGAGCGGGTATGGCGGCGCAGGCGCCGGCCCTCGCCGAAGGCCGCGAGGTGGGTGGCTCGGGCTCGCAGTACTACCTCAACGACTCGTGGTCCTCGACGGCGAACCATGAGTTCAACTACGGCAAGACGAGCGACCGCGTCTACACCGGCGACTGGAACGGCGACGGCAAGGACTCCCTCGCTGTGCGCCGCGGCAGCACCTATTACTTCGCCAATTCCCTGGGCGGCAGCGCGACCACCGTCGTGAACTACGGGAAGTCGACGGACACCGTGCTCGTCGGCGACTGGGACGGCGACGGCAAGGACACTCTCGTCGTGCGGCGCGGGCAGACGTACTACATCTCGAACAAGCTCGCCGGCGGCAGCGCGAGCACTGTCCTGAACTACGGACGGGCGACGGACACGGTCCTGGTCGGCGACTGGGACGGCGACGGCAAGGACACTCTCGCCGTGCGGCGCGGGCAGACGTACTACTTCTCCAACTCGCTCACCGGCGGCAAGGCCAGCTCCGTCATCAACTACGGCAAGGCGAGCGACAAGGTCCTCGTGGGCGACTGGAACGCCGACCGCAAGGACACGCTCGCCGTCCGGCGCGGCAACGTCTACTACATCTCCAACAAGCTCTCCGGCGGCTCCGCGTCGATCGTCCAGTCCTACGGCCGCACCACGGACACCACCCTCGTCGGTGACTGGAACGGGGACCGCAAGGACACGCTCGGCGTGCGCCGCGGCGCTGCGGCGAGCACCCCGGCTCCCAGCACGCCGGCACCGAGTAAGCCGAGCCCGACGCCGAGCAAGCCGACCAGCACGAAGCCGTCGGGCAAGAACTGCCCCTCGTGGGCGCCGATCAAGGGCAACAACAGCAGCTCGGGCGAGAAGATCTACCACGTGCCCAGCGGCGCGTTCTACTCCCGCACAACCCCGGAGAAGTGCTTCTCCACGGAGTCGGCGGCGAAGGCCGCGGGCTACCGCGCCTCGAAGCGCTGAGGCGCGTGAGCCCCGGCGACGTGGTGCTCCCGGGGCTGCGGAGATGATCCGCGCGGAGGCGGCCGGCCCAACGCCGGCCGCTTCCGTCGTCCCCGTTCGAGGTTCGCTGGCGGGTCGACCGGCTTCGGCTAGGAGCCTGCTGGTCAGGCCGCAGATCTCCGTTATCGAACCGTGCTCTTCAATCGCCCATTCCGGACTCACCAGACTCGCTCCTTCTCTTACGCTTCGCCTGGAACGTCGGCATTGGTGCCGGTGTCGAGCGGCCGCCGGGTGGCGTGCCAGATCGGAGTGTCAGTAGTGGGCAAGGTGACGCGTGGAGCGGTGCGGGCATGGGGTGCGCTGCTCGCCACCACAGCGGTGGTCGGCACGGGCATGGCGGTGCAGGCGCCGGCTCTCGCGGAGGGCCGCGAGGTGGGCGGCTCGGGCTCGGCCTACTACCTGAATGATTCGTGGTCCTCGAAGGCCAACGACGAGTTCAACTACGGCAAGACGAGCGACCGCGTCTACACCGGTGACTGGAACGGCGACGGCAAGGACTCCCTCGCTGTGCGCCGCGGGCAGACGTACTACTTCTCCAACTCCCTCGGCGGGAGCGCGTCCACCGTCATCAACTACGGCAAGGCGAGCGACACCGTCCTCGTCGGCGACTGGGACGGCGACGGGAAGGACACGCTCGCAGTGCGTCGCGGGCAGACGTACTACATCTCGAACAAGCTCTCGGGCGGCAAGGCCACCACCGTCCTGAACTACGGCAAGGCGACGGACACGGTGCTCGTGGGCGACTGGGACGGCGACGGGAAGGACACCCTCGCCGTCCGTCGCGGGCAGACGTACTACTTCTCGAACTCGCTGAGCGGCGGCAGCGCGAGCTCCGTCATCAACTATGGCAAGGCGATCGACAAGGTCCTCGTGGGCGACTGGAACGCCGACGCCAAGGACACCCTCGCCGTGCGCCGCGGCAACGTCTACTACATCTCCAACAAGCTCAGCGGCGGCGCCGCCTCGATCGTCCAGGCCTACGGTCGCGCGACCGACACCACCCTCGCCGGCGACTGGAACGGCGACCGCAAGGACACGCTCGGTGTGCGCCGCGTCGCGGAGACCTCGGGGCCGACGGCCGCTCAGCGCACCGCGATCGCCTCCGCCCGCGACTACCTCACGTACGCGCCCTACTCCCGCAGCGATCTGATCAGCCAGCTCGAGTACGACGGGACGAAGGCCGCCGACGCCGAGTACGCGGTCTCCTACCTCGAGAAGAAGGGCGAGGTGGACTGGGACGAGATGGCGCTGGAGAGCGCCTACTTCTACCTCGAGGGGATGGCGCTCTCGCGGGACCTGCTCCGCGACTTCCTTCGGCAGGACGGCTTCACCGTGTCCCAGGCCGAGTTCGCGCTGACCTACCTCGAGGACAACGGCGAGATCGATTGGCGCGAGGAGGCCGTGGCGGCCGCGCACGAGTACTACGACGAGGATCCGAGCTGGACCCGCGACGAGCTCGTGGCCCAGCTCGTGGACGAGGGCTTCCCCGTCGATGACGCGAACTACGCGGCGGATCAGCTGGGGCTCTGAAGCGAGTTCCGGAAGGCGGGGCGAGGGGCGGTCGGCGCGCAGCCGATCGCCCCTCGCCGCTGCGGACGGTTTGTCATCTCTGGCCGTTACAGTCTGCTCGGACGCGCCGAAACCAGCGCGCGGAACTGCAGGAGAGAGAAGGAACTGTCGATGGACGCATCGGTAGCATCGATCACATCGTGGAACTTCGTCGCGGAGTGCCCGATCCCGGAGGACGTCACCGAGCTGCTCGTGCCCGGGGAGCAGGCCGTGGCGGCCTACAAGACCTTCCGTGATTCGGCGATCTTCACCACGCAGCGCCTGATCGTCCGCGATGCGCAGGGCATCCGAGGGAAGAAGGTCGAGATCTACTCCCTCCCGTACTCGGCGATCAACATGTGGTCCTCGGAGAACGCCGGGACGCTGGACCTGAGCGCCGAGATCGAGCTGTGGACCCGCGCCGGGAAGATCAAGATCTCCGTGGGCAAGCAGATCGACGTCCGCCGCCTCGACCACCTCATCGCGAACGCCGTCCTGCGTTCCGCATGAGCCACTCCTCTGCCCTCCGCTTCTGGGGCGGGCCGAGGCCTCGACGTGGTGCAATCGCAGGGAACCACGGCGAACGAGAATGATGATCGCGAGCACAGCCGGATGCCCCGGTGATCCCGGCGCAGAAAGAGGAGATCTGATGAGCGTGACCTGGGGGATCCACAACGACCGGATCCCGGCCGCGGAGCTCGTCGCTGGAGGGTTCGTCTCGATGGGCTGGGACGAGATGGACGACCTGCGAGGCATTGGTAATGACCAGTCGGCGATCAAGTCGGCGCTCGCAGCGTGCCACCCTGAAGCGAATGCGGGGTCCATCGCGGCCTGGGCGGGTAACCTGCGCAGGTTCGCCTTCGAAGTGGCTGACGGGGACCTCGTGGTCGCCCCGAGTAGGCAGTCGTCGGTCTTCAACATCGGTCGTGTAGCAGGACCATACGAGTACCACGGTGACGTGCCAGGGCACCGTCACCGTCGGCCTGTCGAATGGCTGGTCCGTGATGCACCGAAGGTCGCATTCTCGCAGGCGGCATTGAATGAGCTCGGATCCATCAGGACCCTGTTCAGGGTCAGAAAGAACGTGCAGGAGTTTCAGGACGCGGTGGAGTTCGGGGTTCCCGATGTCGCACGGGACTCGTCTACCAAGACGCGGCCGACCAATGAGCTCATCCGCTACGGCCTGCTGCAGAGAACGGTGCTCGAGGTGCTCCGGGATCGTGGCGTCACGCGCCGCCGCGAGATCCTCGAGGAAGTGCCGAAGCGGATCCAGCTCACCGGCGCCGAGCTGAAGACGACGGGCCACGGCCGGAGCCGGTACGAGAGTGCCATCGTGTGGGGATCCGTCGACATGATCGCAGCGGGGTGGCTCGAGAAGCTGCCCGATGGCTGGAGCCTGACGGACACGGGGCGGCAGGTCCTCGAGGAGACGCCGAGCACCGTGGACCTCTCGGAGCTCTCCCGGGCCGCTTACCAGCAGGCTCGTACCGCCAAGCGTGCCCGCACGGGGAGATTCACCACCGACCGGTATCCCCTGATCGACGAAGCCGTGAAGCTGATCGGCGAGGGGGAGTGGGTCACCTACAGCGATATCGCCACCGTCACCGGATCGAACCCCTCCGCCGTCAGCGAGTACGTCCACCAGGAGGCCCTGGGCCTGGAGGGCCACCATCGCGTCGTGCCCGCCGGCCGCGCGCCGAACCGCGACGACCTGCGCGAGGCTCTCGCGGCCGAGGGCGTGCGGTTCGATGACCATGGTCTCCCCGATCCCCAGAAGCAGGTCCGGCTCGAGGATTTGCGGGAGGAGATGGACCAGCGAGGCCTCCTCCCCACGGTGCCGCGTCGGGCATGGATGGTGCGCGGTAGCAGCGGGAGCGGTCGCGACCTCGTGACCGATTGGCTGGCGAGCGGCACCACCACTCTGGCGGCCACCAGCCTCCGAGCGGTGGCGCCTGGCATCGGCCGGGACCAGCTGAAGCAGTTCGTGGATGAGGACTATGCCCACGCCTCCTACGACCTCCGTGGAGAGAAGGTCGATGACTTCCACGCCTTCCTCACCCGCATGCAGGAGGGCCATCTGGTCGTGGCCGTCGACAGCAACCGGCTCTACATCGGCACGCTCACCGAACGCGTGGAGCAGCACCCGGCGGCCGCCAGCGGTGCCGTCCTGACGCGGGGTGTCTCCTGGGCGGACGCCGACGGCGTCGATCTCGGTGACATCCCTCCCGGGCTCCGTGCCCGGCTCAAGATCCAGCGGGACGTCGTCGATCTGACGCAGCAGCTCGAGACCCTCGAAGCGCTCCTCGACGCCGAGGAGTCACAGCGCCCTGCCCCTGAGATCACGGAGCTCGAGCTGCCGGGAGCCACCCCGGAACTCGCACGCGCGCTGCACGTGCCGCAGGACTGGCTCCAGGAATGCTTCGACCTGCTCTCGGACAGGCCGCAGATGATCTTCTACGGGCCGCCCGGCACGGGGAAGACCTACCTCGCGCAGGCCATCGGCAAGCATCTCGCCGGGGATAACGTGCGTCTCGTGCAGTTCCACCCGGCGTACTCCTACGAGGACTTCTTCGAGGGGTACCGGCCGCAGCCCGACGGTGGATTCGCCCTCAAGCCGGGACCGCTGCGCAAGATCGTCTCCCAGGCCAAGGAGAACCCGAACGATCCGTACGTGCTGATCATCGACGAGATCAATCGCGGCAACCTCGCGAAGGTGTTCGGGGAGCTCTACTTCCTCCTCGAGTACCGCACGGAGAACGTCGAGCTGCTCTACGCCGACGAGGAGTTCAACCTGCCGGAGAACGTCTTCATCATCGGCACGATGAACACCGCTGATCGCTCCATCGCACTCGTGGACGCGGCGATGAGGCGACGCTTCTCCTTCCTTCCCCTGCACCCGTCCGAAACGCCGACCCGCGGGATCTTGCGCTCCTGGCTCGCCGCGACGGGCAGGCCCGGGCGCGTCGCAGATCTCCTCGACGAGCTGAACCGCAGGATCGAGGACCCGGACTTCAAGATCGGACCGTCCTACCTCATGCGGGATGCGGTGCACCGGGACGACGGCCTCGCGAGGGCATGGCGGACCACGATCCTGCCCCTGCTCGAAGAGCACCATTTCGGAGAGCTCGACGCCGCGTCCGTCGCAGCCCGCTACGGGCTCCCCGCGGTCGCCGGCGCAGTGGACGCGGTGGTGGAGCCGGTCGATGCGTCGCCTGGAACTGACTGAGGGCGCCCCCGCGCACGGCATCGAGCTCACGGAGGCCGAAGCGCGGGCGGTCGCCCTCTCCGAGATCGCCGAGCTGAATCGCGCCCCGGGGGAGACCGGGTGGCAGGTCGCTCCAGGCCGGAAGATCGGTGTCGTCCAGGTGGACGACCTCCAGATCAGCGTCACCCCGAAGATCCCCGTGGAGCGTCTGATCTTCCTCATGGGGTACGCGACCGCGCCTGCCTACTGGCGCGAGCACTCGGTTCAGCTCGACCCCGAGGAGAGCCTCCCCGAGGCGCTCGCGCATGCGTTCGCCCGCCTGGCGCAGAGGGCGACGGAACAAGGCCTGCTCCAGGGCTACAGGACCGTGGACGACTCCGTGCAGGTGCTTCGAGGGCGCATTCGCGTCTCCGAGCAGATCGGTCGCCGTCACGGCGCCGGGCTGCCGCTCGACGTCACCTACGACGACTTCACCGTCGACGTCGCCGAGAACCAGATCCTCCTCGCCGCCGTCACGAAGCTCCTCCGCATCCCCGGTCTGGACGCTCGTCGTCGCCCAACGCTCCAGCGCCTCCGCCTCCGCCTCCAGCTCGCCGGAGTCGCCGAGCTGCGCCGCGGGGAGGTGCTCCCTCTTTGGACCCCCTCGCGGTTGAACTCGCGATATGTCCCGGCGCTCCGCCTCGCCGAACGCATCCTCGCCGGGGAGTCCTTCGAGCAGCGGCGAGGAGAGCTGCACGTGAGCGGGTTCGTCCTCGACATGTGGAAGATCTACGAGGACTTCGTCGGCGTCGCCCTCCGTGAAGCACTGGCCTTGCGAGGGTCCGCATCACTGCAGCATCGGATGCACCTCGACATCGCCCGGCGGGTCGACCTCCGGCCCGACTTCCTCTGGACCGGGCACGAGGGACAGCAGATCGTCGTCGACGCCAAGTACAAGTCGGAGAAGTCCGCCGGCTACCCCCAGGCCGACCTCTACCAGCTCCTCGCGTACTGCACGGTGTTGGGCCTGCGCGAAGGCCACCTCGTCTACGCCAAGGGCAACGAGGTCGAGATCGTGCACGAGATCCAGGGCGCAGGCGTCGCGATCCACTGCCATACGCTGGACCTGGATCAGCCGCCGCACACGCTCCTCCACCAGATCGCGTCGCTCGCCGCACGCCTCGCTGACTGAATGGCCGACGCCTGCCTTGGCCCGCGAGTACCCTCCGCTTCTTTGACCTACCCGGTCATGACTCCGCGGCCGCGGCCAGTACAGCATCCAGAAGCCGCAGGTCTTCAGGGGAAAGCCCGGCAAGAATCTCTGCCAGGCTCACCTCGGTCTGGATGATCGACTTGACGCCATCACCTTCGAGACTGGCGTGCGTGATGAAGAGCTTGGAGTAGTCGGGCTGGTCGAGGGGGTTGGGCACCCGCTCCTGCTCCACGACGGCCGTCGGCCCGAACTCCAGGAAGATCGTGGGGCTGGCATCGGCTCGCTGCAGCTCGACGCACCATTCCCACTTCCCCACGAACCGCGTCACCACCTGTTCGATCGTGCCCTCGCCGATCCGAGCGTTGACCTGTTCCATGAGCACCGCGCGCGCGTAGGTGCGCAAGGCGCCCTTCACATCGGCGAGGAGTTTCCGACTGTCCTCGAGCTGGCGGCGCGCGTGCTCGGCGACAAGGTCGGCGAACTCCTGTGAGGCGAGGTCTCGAGGACGGTGGCCGTAGCGGGCGGATTCGCCCGTCTCGCACATCGTCGTCAGGAAGCTGATCGTGTCTTCGGTGTTCACTGCGGCTGGTCCCTCCACGAAGTGCTCGAGCATCTGCCGGATGAAGAAGTCTTGGTCGGGGTGCCTTCTGCGCCAGGCCGGCGTCCGGTTGACGTGCGCCTGCAGATCGCTCAGTACCTCGCCGTAGCTGAGCACGACGGCGTTCTCCCACCCGTCGCGCAGGAGCTGCGTCTCGCGGCGTTGGCACAGCAGCACCACGGCCGCCGGCCGTTCGCCGCTCGTGCCGAGGGCGAGGTATCGGGCATAGGAGTGACCATGTCCGTCGGAGGTCCCGAAGTTCTCGATCACGACGGCGCCGTCCGTTCGGGAGAGGACGATGTCGGCGATGTCGTCGCCGAGCGGGGACGGCAGCCCGTCGTCTCCCGGAGTCGCGACCTCCTGCGCCACCCGGTACCCGCTCGCCGGCAGGAGCCACTCCGAGTTCAGCCCCGCGTTGACGTGTTCGAGCACGATCTTCTGGAACGTGTCCCCGAGCTCATGACTCGCGTCAGGTTCCAGGAGCCAGGCGAAGACGTTGGAGAGCTGCTTCTCGTGCGTGCCGTGATGCATCACCCGGAACACGTTGAACTGCTCGGCGAGGCTCCGCGACATCGAGGGCAGCAGCATCCGGACGATGTCGCTCACAGCGGCGGGGCCAGCGGTCATGAGGTGACTTTAATCGGAGGCCTGTACCGGGCCCGTCCGATCTTGTCGGGTGCTGCTCTTCGCTCGTCCGCTCAGCCCGCCGCCGCGTCCGCGAGCAGGCGGGCGGGGATCCGCTCGCGCCCCTCGACGTGGTCCACGAGCTCGGGCGCGATCCGCGCGCCGTGGGGGAGGACCGTGAGCGTGCCGCGAGCCTCGAGGATCACCAGGGCGACGTCGGCCGGATCGAGCACGCCGCCCGCCCGCAGCCGGTCCAGCAGCATCCCCCGGGTCAGGCGGCTGCGCCGCAGCCCCTCCGGGACCTCCGCGCCGTCGACCATCACCACCACCGGACGGGTGCGGCGCACCAGCGGCGGCACCCGGCGGATGTGCCCGGTGGCGTACTCGAGGAGCACCAGGGTGGCGAGCACGATGATCGCGCCGAGCATCGTCGGCGACTCGCCGAGGGTGGAGCGGGCGGTGATGCCGCCGACGACCGCGAGGACCACGAAGCTGCCGGTGCTGGGCCGCGCCATCAGCCGCGGCCCGATCGCCTGCATGAGCACGGAGAAGGCGGTGTACAGCACCACCGTCGAGGCGATCACGCCCAGGATCCCGGTGGGGCTGATGCCCACGTAGTCGTGCCAGAGGAGCTCCCAGTCGATCATGGGGCCATTGTCCTTGGCCCCGCGACGGTCAGGCCCGGTACCGCCCCGGCCGGTGGTTCAGGGCGAGCACCACGTTGAGCACCACGCCGCCCAGGGCGGAGAGCAGCACCCGCGGCACGTCGAGGACCAGCAGCGAGAGCAGGATGACGGCGACGTCGAGGGCCATCTGCACGTAGCCGGCGCGCAGCCCGGCCCGCTCCTGCAGGATCAGCGCGAGGATGTTGAAGCCGCCCAGGCTCGCGCCGTGCCGGAAGATGATCAGCAGCCCCACGCCCACCAGCAGGTTCCCGCCGATCACGGCGTACAGCAGGGGCACCTGCTCGAGCGGCAGGAAGCGCGGGTGGACCAGGCTGAACGCGGAGATCAGCCCTACGCAGATCGCGGTCTTCACCGTGAACACCCACCCCTTCTTCCACAGGGCGAGCGCGAAGAACGGCAGGTTTACCAGCGCGAACAGGACCGCGAACGGGGTGCTCAGCGCATGGGTGAGCAGCAGGGCGAGGCCGGCGGTGCCGCCGGTGACGGCCCCGGCGCTCTGCAGCAGGTACAGGCCCAGCGAGGCGAGGAAGGTGCCGGTGAGCACCCCGAGCACGTCCTCGGTGGGGCGGTGCGGGATGACGGCGTCGATCGGCGGGGTGGCGGCGGAGGAGTCGGCGGGCGCGGAGTCCGCCGACGGGTGGGACGCAGAGGGCATGCCAGCACTGTAGGACCGGCGCCCCCGCCGTCGGCCCCGGATCGATCGAGGTGACGGCACCGTGACCGACGGGTCAGCCCGTCACCTGCGGCCGCACCGCGTCCTCGGTCGGCCCGAGCACGGGCCGCGCGCCCGTGCTGGTCGACGGAGCCTCGAGCCGCCTCGAGCCGCTGGTCGTGGGAGACCGGTATGACCGCAGCCTCGTGGTGCGTGGACGCCTGTTCGGGGCGAGGACCTGCCTGCGATCGGCGAGCCCATGGATCGCGTCGCGCCGTGGCGGGCCGAGCGGCTGGAGGCGAAGGATGACTTCCTCATCACCGACGGGGGCGCCGACGGGCTTCAACCTCAAGGACCCCGGCCACGGCGTCGCCTCCCACCGCCGTGTACCGCCTGGGACCCGCGGCCTTCGAGCGGATCGACATCTCGCGGGTGCGGATCGTGCACCTCTCCGGCGTCGCCCTCGCGCTCTCCGCGAGCTCGTGCACGCCGCGATCCGTGCCGCCCACGCACCACAGGGCGATCGTGAGCTTCGACGTGAACCACCGGCCCGTCCACTGGTCCGGGCGCGAGGAGGCCGTGGCCACGATCCTCGCCGCGGCCGGGCAGGCGGACACCGTCCTCACAGGTCGCGACGAGGCCCGGGGACTCTGGCGCACCACCACCGCGGACGACGTGCAGGCGCTGCTCCCTCGCGGCCCACCTCGTCGTCAAGGACGCCGAGGTGGGGGCCGTGGAGTTCGCGGCCGACGGGGGCGATGCCGATGAGCGCACCGCCGTGCGCGCCCCGCGGATCGAGGTCGTCGAGGCGGTGCCCGCCCGGCCGCCTTCCGCCGAGGGGGCATCCGCCGGTGCCGGCCCTGCACCTGTCTTGATGGTGTGCTCGCGGAGCTCGGCGCCGCGGTCGGGCGCACCGGCGCGCGTGACGGGGCGGAAGCCCTTGCGATGGCCGAGCGCGTGATGCGCAGGCCGCACCCTCACCCTGCGCGGCGTAGCCACCGGGTGCGAGCGAGCCCGTGGCCACGATCGCGGCCAGCGCGCCTTCCTCCGTGAGGGCGGAGGAACCGGTCGCCGTCGGCGACGTCGTGGAGCTGGGCCTCTCGCATGCGTGCACGGCCTTCGGGAAGTGGCGGTTCGTGACGGTCGTCGATGACGGCGGCACGGCCGTCGAGGCTCTGGTCCGGGCATGGCGCCGTGGTCGGTGTCGTCACCTGTTCCTGTCGAAGGCGTGCGGTCCCGGCCCCAGTAGGTGCTCCTCGCCGTCCCAGCGCAGTCGGCAGCGCGTGCCCTCCGGCACGCTCACCCGCACGGCGCGGCCGGCGGCTTCCCCGCTGACGTCGATCTCGATGAGCCCGGCGACCGTCGGCACCGAGGCTCCGAGGTGCCCGATCTGCTCGGGGACCTGCGGCGCCACCGCGAACTCGGTGTAGCTGGGCGCGAGCGGGCGCAGACCCAGCAGGTCCTCGACGACGAGGAACAGCGGGGAGGCGCCCCACGGGTGCGCACACGAGACGTTGGGCTTCACCTGCTCGTTCCAGGCCTCCATCGTCGCGCCCGCCCCCGCCTCGATCATGCCGAGCCAGGAGCGGTCACCGGTCGCGACGAGCAGGTCGAAAGCGGCGTCGGCGCGACCGCCGCGCAGCAGCGCCCGCAGCAGGAACGGCGCCGCGTAGACGCTGACGGGCATGCCGAGCGGGGCCAGGTGCTCGGCGATCCGGGCCGCGCGGTCGGCATCCGCGACGCCGAGGGCCGAGGCGAAGGCGCCGGCGTGCGCGGCGGCGTGGGGGAGCGGGGCGCCGCCCGCGTCGAGCCCGTCGATGAAGGTGCTGGCCTCCTCATCCCACAGCAGCGCGTTCATCGCCTCGCGCAGGCGGCGCGCGTGCTCCGCGTGCACGGGCGCATCCGGGTGGCCCAGCAGCTCGTCGATCCGCGCCATGGCCGAGAACGCCCCGTGCGCGACGGCGTTGACGGCCGTGTTCACGGGGCCGAACAGGTAGCCGTCCCGCTCCGACGGCGGCCAGTCCACGATGTCGTGGTCGGCCACGCTGGCGGACCCGTCGCTGCCGTGGAGCTTGCGGATCAGGCCCGTCGCCGGGTCGATCCAGTCCGTGGGCAGCAGGGCGGCGAGCTGGTCGCGCCGGGCGGCGAGGGCGTCGAGGTCACCGCCTCGCTCGGCGTGCTCCGCGGCGAGGAGCACCAGGTAGAACGGCCACTCGGTAGGCCAGGTGCGCCGCTGCAGCAGGTAGTCCAGCGAGTAGCCGGCGAGCTCCTGCTCCGCGCTGAGCGCCGCGTTCGCCTTCGCCTGCAGATAGGCATCCGCCTCGTAGGGCTCCCGCTCGCGGCTCCACGAGTCCACGAGCAGCGGGCCGTTGGTCTGCACCATCGTGTGCTCGCACAGGTCCAGCACCTGCTGCAGTCGCGGATCGTCGGTGCGGAACCGGGTGCGCTCGCCGAGCGGGTACACGTGCCCGAGCGCCCGCACCGACTCCGCCGCCTCGGGCGGGAGACCGTCGATCTCGAGGTACCGGAACACCCGCAGTCCCCAGGTGCGGAGGTGCGGCTCGTGCCCGTCGAGCTCCCAGCGGTCCTCGTAATAGTTGCCGGTCGCCATGTGCGCGCGCACTCGGCCGTGCTCGTCGAGCAGCTCGCCGAAGCGGAGCGTCAGCTGCGCGGGCCTGCCGAGGCCCGGCAGGGACAGTCCGCCCACGTACGTCCCGCCGAAGTCGAAGCGCAGTGTCCCCGGGCCGACGGCGGCGACGTCCACCGGTGCGGCCTCGAAGGTCGTGACCGTCGCCGTGGGGTCCGGCGCGAGCGTCGTGAAGGGTTCCTTGGTGGCCGCCGGGGCCCAGGCACTGTCGTCGAAGCCGGGCTGGTCGAAGCCCCACGGGTAGTCGCGGCCCACCAAGTGCTCCTGCGGCGCGACGAAGTAGTGCGTGCCGATGCTGCCCGACGGACGGTACGCCCGGTCCCCGGCGAGGCCCGTCCACGGGGCCGACGGCGCCGCGACCTCCTCCGAGCCGTCGCGGTACCGGATCCGCAGCGCCACCTGGATCCGGCGATCCTCCGGTGTCCACGCGACGACGCCGATCGCGTTGGCGCCCTCGATGAGGAGCGGCGACGCGTCCCAGCTCGAGTACCGGCGCTCGTCGGCGATCGCGCGGACCGGGCCCTGACCCAGCTCAGCGCCGTTCATGCTGGCCCGGGCCACGAACTGCCGGCCCGGCTCCGGGGAGGACGCCGCCAGGTGCAGCGTCCCCTCCGCCACCGGGCGGTCCACGTGCACCTCGCAGCGCAGGAACGCCCAGTCCGGTTCGGAGCCGCCCTCGGCGACAGGGGCCGTCCAGATCGCCGGGCTGTGGCGCCAGAGGTCCGGGGTGCTCATGCTCGCGTGCTCCTTCGTCGCCGGCGGGCTCGTCATCAGGCGTGCTGCTGGAGCGAGCCTATGTGGCTCGGTCGACGTGTTGTCGGGGAGTGCCAGGTCCTGCCCCTGCGGGGCCGTGGCGTCAGAGTTTCCGGTGCGTGGCCTCAGGGTCCTGCGGACCGTCGGTCGCGGAGGACCGCTCAGGCTTCCACGGGTCCTCGTTCTCGTCGGGCGCCTTGTCGCCGTCGACGAGTCGGGACTCTAGGGACTTGGAGTACACCTCGATCGGCTCGGACTCGACCTCGATCGTGCCGTCGATGGTCTGCCACTCGCCGCCGTTGACGGAGAACTCTCCGGTAAAAGTGGTGGTGAGCGTGACGTCGTACCAGCCCTCGTAGGCGTAGGTGGAGCTGATCTCCTCCGAGGGGTAGGGCTTGCCCGGCTTCTCGGTGTCGATCGTGTTCCCGTCACCGAGGTCCCAGTGATAGCTCTGCGCGGTGGCGCGGACTGAGACCGGGGTGTCGAGGAGGGTGGCGTCGAGAACCTGGGGCTCGGACTCCGCGTGCAGCACGTTGGGCATGCCGGCGGGCAGCCAGCCGTCGCTCGGACCGGCGTGAGCCACCGCAGGCTCGACGGGCAGCTTCGCAAAGTCCTCGCGGGTCACCGTGATGACGATGGGGGCCGCGGCCGGTTGTGCCGTGTTCGAGCCGGCCTGGCCGCGTTCCTGGCAGCCGTAGCCAAGGAACTGGCGGTTGCCTGTCGCTCTCTCGACTCTTTCGCGAGCGACCGTCACCATGTCGGCGCCGGAGGTGCCCTGGTTTGCGCGTGCGGGGTCTGCGACGAAATCGCCCGACGCGGTCGAGTAGTTCGTTCCACCCTGGCACTGGCCAGTGGGCACGGAGCAGTTCTGTCCGCCGCCGGCGAGGTCCGTGCAGTTGTAGCCGCCGCCACCCTCCACAGCCTTTGAGGTGAAGTAGAACGGCGGTAGGTCCTTCGGGCCCACTCCGGGCACATTCTCAGATGTCACTCCCTGGACTCGCTTCAGGAGATCGGTGGCCGCTCGTGAGGCAACTTTAAGACCTTCGCCGTCCGAATCGGCAGCTATACCCTTGGCGAATGCACAGGGAGTAGCGCCCACCCAGAATATCGCCGTCGCCGCCGCCAGGAATAGCGCAGTTAGCGTCCGGCGGCGCCGAACACTACGCATCTTCGTTCGTGATCGAAACATCCCCGAGCTCCCAGTGGTCATCCTGCCAGTTTAGGGCTCCGGCCGTTCCGTAAAGTGCTTTCGGCACATCTTCGGTGTCGTCGGAATCGAGGTCGGGCTCAGTGTGGGCCGAGGCGACGAAAGAATAGATCACTGAGATCTCGAAGTCTTCATAGGGTTCCGAGCGAAGCTCCCCTGCCTCGAGGCTTACGTGACTCCAGTATTCTCCCGCTTTTCCATGATCGTCAATCTGGTCGATTACCCCAGTACAGGAATTGCAGTCGGCAGCAGTCATCTCTTTGATGGCGGCACTATCTCCTGTCTCGAATCCCCAAAAGACTGAGTCGATATAAAACTTAAAAGCCTGTTCCGCGCCCTCGTCCGTGTGCTCATCCATCCCCGGATAGTCGGCCGGGTCCGGGGCGGGGATGTCAGGCGCGGCCTTGGTGGTGCCGCCGTCGTCGGAGGCTTCACCTGTGCTGCCGCCGGCCCCGCCCCCGTCGGAGGTGCCGCCGTCGTCGCTGGCGCCGGTGGCGATGGTGGAGGGCGGGTCCGTGATGGTGCCGCCGGTGTCGTCGCCGCAGGCGGCGAGCCCGAGGACGAGCGCGGCGGCCGCGGAGGCGGTGAGGAGGCGGCGGGTCATGCGGGGCCTTTCGACGTGCAGCAGATTCCGCCCACCCAAGCAGACGGGCCCACGCGGCGCCACGGACTCGGCGGGATTGTGGACAGCCGCGCCCAGGTTCGTTACCCGGCGCGTCCGCTGCCCCGGCCCTGGGACGTCGCTCCGAACCCTCACCTGACCTGCTTACTCTGGCCTCATGATCGGCCTGCTCTGCCTCGACCTCGGCACCTCCTCTGTGAAGGCGGCGCTGATCGACCTGGGCGGGCGCACCCTTGCCGTGGGCAGCGCGGCCTACGCCACCACGTCCTTGCCGGGCGGTGGCGAGGAGCAGGAGCCGGAGGACTGGCTCCGTGCGGCCCGCACCGCGATCGGGCAGGCCACCACCGCCGGCATCGAGGTCGCAGCCCTGTGCCTCACGGGTCAGATGCAGGACCTCGTCCTCGAGGGCGGGCACGGTGCCCTGCGCCCTGCGGTGCTTTACACGGACCAGCGCGCCGCCCCAGACTCCCAGCAGCTCCGCACCGCCCTCGCCGCGGAGGGCACGGACTGGGACGCCGCCACCGGGAATCGTCAGGACCCCAGCAGCTGCGCGGCGATGTTCCGCCGCCTCGCCCGCACGGAACCGGAGGCCACCGCCCGCGCGCACGGGCTGACCTTCGGCCCTGCCGGCCACCTCGCTGCTCGCCTCGGCGCGGGCCTCTGGTGCGACCTGACGACCGCGTCGACCACGGGCCTGCTCGATGCGACGACGAGGGACTGGCATCCCGGCGTGGCGCGCGCGGCGGGCCTGGACCCGGCACTGCTGCCGCGCCTCACACGCGGCCACGGCCAAATGGTGGGTCGCACCGATGCCCGAGCCCGTGACCTGCTCGGTCTCGAGGTGGGCGTGCCGATCGTGCTCGCCCCGGGGGATGCGGGCGCCGCGGCCCTCGGCGTCACCGGGACCGCTCCGGGCAAGGACCACGCGTCGCTCGGCACGAGCGGCTGGATCGCGAGCATCCGCCCGCGCGGCACCGGCCCGGACCCCGCGCCGTTCAACCCGGCCTCGCACCGCCTCGCCCTGGGGGAGGACGAGCTGCTGATCTCCGCCGTGCTCGCCGGGGGAGCGGCCGCCGCCTGGGCGCGGGACGCGTACCTGGGCGGCATGGACGCGCAGGCCGCCGACGCGCTCCTCGCCGAGCGCGAGCGGAACCGCGGCCGCGGGCCGACGGGCCTGCTGGTCCTGCCGTCCCTCGGCGGGGAGCGGTTCCCGGTGCGGGACGACGCCCTGCGCGGCGCCGTGCTGGGCCTCCATGCCGGCACCGGGCCCGCGGAGCTCTACGCGGGCACGCTCGAGGGCGTCGCCCTCGCGCTGTCCCACGCGCTGGACCCCGCGAGGGCGGGCGAGGAGCTCACGGTCGTCGGCGGGGGAGCGGCCTCCGCCCCGTGGCGGCGGATCCTCGCCGACGTCACCGGCCGCACCGTCCGCTCGCTCTTCGCCCCCGGGGCCGACGCGACGCTGCTGGGCACCGCGATCGCGGGCGCCGAGGCGCTGGGTCTGGGCCACGCCATCGCCCCGCTCGCGGAGCGCAAGGGCGAGCTCACCGCCCCGGATCCGGCCGCGGTGCAGGCCTTCGCGGCGCTGCGGCCCGCGCACCGGGCCCTGTACGACGCGGCCGCGCGGATCGGGGAGCTCGCCGCCCGAGCGTGACGACGGCGACCAGCCGTCCCGGCATGCGCAGACCCTGCGTGGCGTCCCCGCGGCAGGGTCCACGTGGGGGGCCTCGTTCAGCCGCTCCCCAGACTCGGTCGCTATCTTCGCTTCCGCAGAGGGAGTACTTCACCTCGGCGCGCTCGTCAGTACGGCCTGCTCCTGCGGGCCCGGGCCGTCGGCCCCGGGATCTCGGGGCGAAGGAGACTTTGGCACCCGTCCTTCGACCCCCGGTCCCTGGAGGCCCCTGTGGAGATCACTCCTCTCGTCTGGGCGATCACGATCGCCGTCACCGTCGCGTTCTTCGCGTTCGAGTTCCTCGTGCACGTGCGCACGCCCCATGAGCCCAGCATCGGCGAATCGGCCCGCTGGTCCGCGTTCTACATCGGCCTCGCGCTGCTGTTCGGCGTGGGCATCGGCCTCGTCTCCGGCTGGCAGTTCGGCGGCGAGTACTTCGCCGGCTACCTCACGGAGAAGGCGCTCAGCGTCGACAACCTCTTCGTCTTCCTCATCCTCATGACCGGCTTCGCCGTGCCCCGCATCTATCAGCAGAAGGTGCTGATGATCGGCATCGTCATCGCGCTGGTCATGCGCGGCGCGTTCATCGCCGTGGGTGCGACCCTCATCAGCAACTTCTCGTGGATCTTCTACCTCTTCGGCGCGCT
Organism: Brachybacterium rhamnosum; assembly: GCF_039526185.1. NCBI lineage: Bacteria > Bacillati > Actinomycetota > Actinomycetes > Micrococcales > Dermabacteraceae > Brachybacterium > Brachybacterium rhamnosum. The sequence goes on along the minus strand of NZ_BAAAIS010000002.1, from coordinate 107,823 downwards.
GCTGCTCGTCCTCGCCTGGCGGCAGGCCTTCGGTGACCACGACGGGGATCCGGCCGACGGCCGCTTCATGCGCCTGGTCAAGCGGGTCCTGCCCGTCACGGACGAGTACCACGGCGACCGCCTGAGCGTCCGCAAGGACGGCCGGCGCTTCGCGACCCCGATGCTGCTCGCGATCATCGCGATCGGCTTCATCGACCTGGTCTTCGCGGTCGACTCGATCCCCGCGATCTACGGCCTCACCGACCAGGCCTACATCGTCTTCACCGCGAACGCCTTCGCGCTCATGGGCCTGCGCCAGCTGTACTTCCTGCTCGGCGGGCTGCTGCAGCGCCTGGTCTACCTCGCCCAGGGCCTCGCCGTGATCCTCGCGTTCATCGGCGTGAAGCTCGTGTTCCACGCCCTGCACGTCAACGAGCTGCCCTTCGTCAACGGCGGCGAGCCGCTGCTGTGGGTGCCGGAGATCCCGATCTGGTTCTCGCTGCTGTTCATCGGCGCCACGATCGCGGTCGCGACGGTCGCGAGCCTGCGGGCCACGCGGAAGCGACCGGAGGAGGTCACGGCCGACGCGCCCTGACCCGCCGCCGCCCGCCCGAGGTCAGGCGGCCGGCGGGCCGTCGGTGCGCAGCACGGTCACGGGACCCTCGTCCGGCCCGGGCGGCTCGAAGTTCTCGTGGTACTGCTCGGCGAGGCCGGGCGGGAGCGCGAAGTCGTCCGCATGGGCGCCCGCGCGCTCGCGGAGCCGGGCGAGCGCCGTGCCGCGGTCGGTGACGACGTGGAGGATCTCGACCGTGGCGCCGGTGGGGGCGAGCAGCTCCCGCCACTCCTCCCGCATCGCCCGCGACCAGAAGGAGAGGTCCACGACCACGTCGCGCCCCGCCGCGACCGCCTCGAGCAGACGTCGCTGCAGGTCCGCGACGATCTCCTGGCTCACGTCATCGGGCAGCGGCATGCGGCGCAGTCCCCGCCCCCAGGCCTCCACGTCCACGGACAGCCGCAGCATGCCGCGGGCCTCGAGGTCCCGGGCCGCGGTGGACTTCCCGGCGCCCGCCGCGCCGCACATCAGCACCACATGGCTCATCGGGCCAGGATAGGAGCCGGGGACCTGGGACACTGGGTGTCCCGATGGGACGGTCCCGTCGCGAGGACGCTCCCCGTCGGGGCCGCCCTCGCAGATTCCCAGGAGCTCTCGATGACGATGGTCCGCTGGACCGAGCACGGCACGGAGCGCACCGCGCGCTGGCACTCCGAGAACGGTGCGCCCGCCCCGAAGCGCCTCACCGTCGTGGACGACGCGATCACCGCGAACGCGGCCCTGCGCCGGCTACGCGCGGGGGAGGGGCTGCTGTGGCGGGGTGACTTCCCCGGTGCCCGGCAGATGCTGAAGGCCGTGGGCCGGCGCATGGACCACGGCACGGTCCCCGCGCACATCGACCTCGCGAGCCGGTTCCGCGCCCACCGCGAGGACCGGGCGCAGCGCTCGCTCGTGCTCTCCGGGCTCGTGGTGCTCCTGGACGAGGAGCTGCGCCTGGACCTGCGCCGCGCCCCGGACACCGCGGAGGCCTGCCGCGAGGCCTACGGGGACCTCGGCGAGCCGAGCCTCGTCGCGCTCAACGAGCTGCAGGGGGTGCTGAGCGCCTGGCAGTGGCACGTGCAGGGCGTGCCGGTCCCCGCGCTGGGCGCCCGCGTGCACCCCCGGCACGGCGTGTTCTCCCCCTCCCGCTCGGAGTACGTGGACCTCGTGGCCCGCGCCCCGCTGCCGCGGGAGGGGGACCTGACCGCCTTCGACCTCGGCACCGGGACCGGCGTGCTCGCCGCGGTGCTCGCCCGCCGGGGCGCCGCCCGCGTGGTCGCGACGGACATCAACCCGCGCGCCGTGGAGTGCGCAAAGGAGAACGTCGAGCACCTCGAGCTCACGGACCGGGTCGAGGTGCTCGAGGCGGATCTCTTCCCCGAGGGGCGGGCGGATCTCGTGGTCTGCAACCCGCCGTGGCTGCCGGGGGAGCCGACCTCCCCGCTCGAGCTGGGCATCTACGACGCCGACTCCGCGATGCTGGGGCGCTTCCTCTCCGGGCTCGGCGACCACCTGAGCCCCGGCGGCGAGGGCTGGCTCGTGCTCTCCGACCTCGCCGAGCACCTGCACCTGCGTAGCCGCGGCGAGCTCGAGCGGAGGATCGAGGCATCGGGTCTGCAGGTCGTGGGCCGGGAGGAGACGGCGCCGCGGCACCCGCGCTCGCAGGACGAGCTGGACCCGCTGCACGCCGCCCGCTCGCGCGAGGTCACCTCGCTGTGGAGGCTCCGCCCCGCCGCCTGATCCGCGGGCCCATGCTCAGCCGCGGTGCCGGTGCCACCACAGCGCCGCCTGCACCCGCGAGTCGAGGCCCAGCTTCCGCATCGCGTGGGTGAGGTGGGACTTCACCGTCGTGATCTCGACGAACAGCTCGTCGGCGATCTGCTGGTTGCTGAGCCCGCGGGCGACGGCCCCGAGCACCTCCTCCTCGCGCGGCGTGAACTGCGGCGGCGGTCCTGCGAGCGCGGGGGCGCCGACGGCGGCCTGCGCGGGGCCCGCGGCCGGCTCGCGCAGCGCGGCGACGACGGCGCGGGTCGCGGCGGGGGAGAGCACCGCGTCGCCCCGGTGCACGGCGCGCACGGCGGCGAGGATCGCGGCGGGCTCCTCCGACTTCACGAGGTAGCCATCGGCCCCGGCGGCGAGCGCGCCGAGCACGAACTCGTCGAGGTCGAACCCGGAGATCACCAGCACGCTCGCCCCGGTCTCCCGCAGCTGCGGGGTCACCTCGATGCCCGTCGCGCCCGGCATCCGCACGTCGGTGAGCACCACGTCGGGCCGCTGCGCGCGGGCGGCCGCGAGGGCGGCGGGACCGTCGGCCGCCTCCGCCACGACCGTGATGCCCGGGGCGCTCGAGAGCAGCGCGACGAGGCCGGAGCGCACGGCCGGATGGTCCTCCGCGACGACGACGCGGATCGGGCCGGCCGCATCGGGCACAGGGCGGGGATCGGGCGGGGGGACGGTGCTCATGCGGGGATCCTTCCGGTCGCGGGGAGCCGGGCGCGGACGCTCCAGCGGGTGGGGGCCGACGGGTCCGGCGCGCTGTGGGCCTCGCCGCCCACGGCCCCGGCGCGCGCGGTGATCGCGCCGCGGCCCACGCCATCGGCCCGGGGCGGGGGCGCTCCCGGCGGGATCGCGTTGTCGAGGGCGAGCAGGAGGTCCTCCCCGTCGAGGGTGACGGTGAGGGAGGCCGGTGCGGCCCCGTGCCGCACCGCGTTCGTGACCGCCTCCGCGCCGATCCGCAGCAGCGCGGCCTGCGCGGCGGGCTCGATCCCCGAGGACCCGGGCCCGGCAGGGGCCCCCGGTGCGGCGGCGTCGAGCGCCGGGTCGATCCGGACCTCTGCCCCGGGCAGCCCGCCGCGCAGGCGCTCGCCGAGGGAGCCCCAGGAGAGGGTCGCGGTGGGGGCGGCGCCCTCCTCCGCGGTGAGCACGCCGATCATCGAGCGCAGGTCCCGCAGGGCCGCGCGGGAGGAGTCCCGGGCGGTGCGCAGCGAGCGCTCGCGCGAGGCCGCGTCCGGGAGGTCCGCGGCCAGGGAGGTGTGCAGGGAGACGGCGCTGAGGTGACCGGCGATGACGTCGTGCAGGTCGTGGGCGATGCGACGGCGCTCGGACTCCACGGCGAGGGAGGCGCGCTCGGCGGCGAGCTCGCGCTCGAGGGAGGCGACGGACTCCGCGGTGGCGCGCGCATCGCGGTGATGGCGCACCTCCCACCCCCACAGCAGCGGCACGAGCACCACCATGGAGAGCACGATCGCGACCCCCAGCAGCGCCTCGAGGTCCCGCACGAGCAGCCCCGCCGCGAGGATCAGCACCCCGCCCACGGCGGCCGCGGCGAGCGTCGTGAGGTGGGCGAGGCGCAGCCGGCCGTGGACGACGGGGCACCACAGCGCCTCGAAGAGCAGCACGTACGCGGACATCTGCCCGCCGCCCAGGAGCTCGGCGACCACGAGCGGCGCGCCCACGGCGAGCGTCACCGCCGGCGCACGCCGCCGCCACAGGGTGCTCGCGGCCGCGACGAGCATGAGCGGCAGCGAGACGCCGAGCGACCAGGGATCGTCGGGCCGCAGGAACGGCTGGTTGACCAGGCCCATCGCCGCGAGCGCGAGCACGGCGACGGTGTAGCCGGCCGCCGCGCGCACGTCGAGCGGCGCGCGCGGTGCCGGGACCGGGTCGCGATCCGCGTCGGGGGAGGAGGGCACGTGTCAAGCCTACGGTCGCGGGGCCGTCGTGAGCAGGGCCACGGCGCTCATCGGCACCTTCGGAGGAGGACCGTCCGCCCCGGCCCGCGCGAGCATCGGGGCATGGACCTCACCTCGGAGACGCTCACCCCGCTGGCCCTCGTGGGGCTCGCGCTGCTGGACGGCACGTCGATCGGCACGCTCGTCGTCCCGCTGATCCTGCTGGTCTCCGGGACCGGCGGTGCTCGGCGCGTGGTGCGCGGGACCCTGCTCTACCTCGGCGTCATCGGCGTCTTCTACCTCGTGCTCGGCGTGGCCCTGCTCGCGGGTCTGCTCCCGCTCGCCCAGGCGCTGCGCGGCCTGCTCGCGGGGACCGTGGGCACGGTGCTGATCGCCGTGGTCGGCGCGGCGCTGATGTGGGCGTCCTTCCGCACGGACCCCAAGGCTGTGCGCCGCCGCGGCGGGGACCCGGAGGCCTCGGCCCGGAGGTGGACCGAGCGGGCTGGGCGCGCGCTCGGCAGCCCGCGGGCGCTTGTGGGCCTCGCCCTGCTCGCGGGGACGATCGAGGCCGCGTCGATGCTCCCGTACCTCGCGGCGATGGGGATCCTCGCGGAGCAGGAGGTGGGCCTCGGCGTGGGCGCCCTCGTGCTCACCGGGTACTGCCTGCTGATGATCGTGCCGGCGCTCGTGCTGTGCGGGATCCGCCTGCTGCTCGGCTCCCGCGCGGATCGCACCCTGGACCGCGTGCACACGTGGGCGGTGGGCAGCTCCGCGAGCGCGCTCTCCTGGGCGCTCGGCATCATCGGCGTGATCCTGCTGCTGCAGACGGTGGGTCCGATCATCGGGGCCCTCGCCCGGTGATCCCAGCATCGGAGGTCACGATGCGGAGAAGGCCCGGGGCAGGAGCGTGGGGCGCCGTTAGCATCGAGGGTGGGCGCCGGCTGCGGCGGCTTCGGGGGCGACGCCGGGGGTGGGCGAGCATGAGCACGGGGACAGGCTCCGGACGATCGGCGCGGGGGCGCGGCCGCACGACCACCTTGGCGGATGTCGCCCGACGGGCGGGGGTCTCGATCGCCACGGCGTCGTTCGTGCTGTCCGGGCGCGGGGGACTGCGCTCCGCCGGCTCCCCGCGCACGAAGGAGCGGGTGCGCGCCGCCGCGGAGGAGCTCGGCTACGTCCCCAACCGCCACGCGCAGGCGATGCGCACGGGCCGCGGCGGCGGGATCGTGCTCGCGCTGAGCGCCCTCGGGGACCCGTGGGGCGTGAGCCTCACCCGGCAGGTGCGGGCCACCGCGCTCCCGCACGACCTCTCCACCCTCGTCCTCGCGGACGAGCGCTGGTTCGAGTACCTCCAGGGCGCCTCCGCGGACGCCGCGCTCATCACGAGCATCGACCTCACGCCGGACGGCCCCTCGCTCACGCGCCGCCTCGCGGCGGGGACGCAGACCGGCATCGTCGCCTTCACCGCGCAGATGGAGCCGGAGGGGTTCGACGTCATCGCCTCGACCCCCTTCGCGGCGATGCGGGAGGCCTATGCCCTCCTGCGGTCCCGGCACCCGGTGGTGCACCTGCTCGCGCCGCACCCGGTGCCGGTGGGGGACGAGCCGCCCCGACCGCGCCTGGGCTCCTTCCTCGACGCGGCGCGCGAGCACGGCGACGGGCCGCCCGAGCGGCTCGTGCGCACCACGGAGGCGGGCGACCGCGCCACGTACCTCTCCGCGCTCGACTGGCTCGCCGGCCCGGACCGGCCCGCGGCGGTGATCTGCTACACCGGCTACCAGGCGATCGCCCTGCAGCGCGCGGCGGACAGGGTCGGCCTGCGCACCCCCGAGGACCTCGAGATCATCTCGATCGGGGACGTGCCGGAGGAGTCGCTGTACTTCGGCGCGATCAGCTACTTCGGCGTCCAGGACGTCTTCTCCCGAATCGCGGAGGTCGTCGTGGACCGCGCCCGCGACCGCACGGACCGCCCGGGGACCCTCCACACCTTCGAGTGGGAGCTCTTCCCCGGGAGCACCAGCCGCGACGGCGCCGGCATCGCCGACGGGGACGCCGACGCCGCGGTCCCCTCCTGACCTGCGGCCTAGGCTGAGGCCATGAGCGCCACCACCTGGTCCCTGCCCGGACTCCACCTGACCGACCTCACCCTCCCCGTCCCGCTGGACCATGCGGACCCGGCCTCGCCGCGCATCGAGCTCTTCGCCCGCATCGTCACCGCCCCCAGCGGGGAGGACCTGCCCTACCTCGTCTACCTCCAGGGCGGCCCCGGCTCGGAGGCCCCGCGCCCGCTCGACGCCTCGACCCCGCCCTGGCTGCCTCGCGCGCTGCGCGAGTTCCGCGTGGTGATGCTGGACCAGCGCGGCACCGGCCGCTCCACCCCGGTGGGCCTCGACGCGCCGCTGCCGGAGGGGGCGGCCGACGGCGCCGCGACCCTGCGCGAGGCGAGCCCGCAGCAGCAGGCGGAGTACCTCACCCACTTCCGGGCCGACGCGATCGCCCGGGACGCGGAGCTGCTGCGCGAGCACCTGGGCGCGGAGCGCTGGAGCCTGCTCGGGCAGTCCTTCGGCGGTTTCACGGCGCTGCGCTACCTGAGCGCGCACGCGAGCTCCGTGGAGACGGCGCTGTTCACGGGCGGGCTGCCGAGCGTGGGCCCGGACATGGAGGCCGCCTACCGCCTCACCTGGGAGGGCATGGCGGTGCGCTCCGAGCGCTACTGGGACCGCTTCCCGGGGGACCGGGACCGCTTCCGCGCGCTCGCGGACCGCGCCGCCGCGGGCACCCTGCGGATCCCCGACGGGACCGTGGGCGTGGAGCGGCTGCGCCGGCTCGGGCACCTGCTGGGCGCCTCCTCCGGCCAGGAGAGGCTGCACCTGCTGCTGGACCTGGACCCGGACTCGCCGGCCTTCGCGCACGACCTCGCCGCGGCGCTGCCCTTCGGCGGGCGGAACCCGCTGTACGCCGTGATCCACGAGTCCTGCTGGGCCGACGGCACCGCGACCGCGTGGACGGCGGAGCGCACCATGCCCGCGCCGGTGCGGGAGGACCCGACGCTGCTCGCGGGGGAGCACATGCACCACGAGGCGATCACCGAGGATCCCGAGCTCGCGCCCTTCGCGGAGGCGGCCGAGATCCTCGCCGCGCACGCGTGGCCGCGGCTGTACGACGAGCAGGCCCTGCGCGCGGCCGAGGTCCCGGCCGCCGCGGCCGTCTACTTCGAGGACGCCTACGTGCCGCGCGATCTCTCGCTCGCGACGGCGGCCCTGCTGCCGCGGATGCGCACCTGGGTGACCAGCGAGTTCGAGCACAACGGCCTGCGCGCGAGCGGCGAGGGCGTGCTCGACCATCTCCTCGACCTCGCGGCAGGACGCCGCGCCGCCTGACTCGGGCCCCTCCCGCCGCCGCACGGCGTCGCCCCTCCCGGGGCGGCGCCGTGTCTCGTCGACCGCTCGGGGCGCCGTGAGCTCCGTCACTCCGCACTGCGCCGTCGCAGGTCATGGAGGGTTCGTCGGGAGCCCTGCGACAGAAAACCAACCACTGGTCGGTTCGGGATCGACAAATTAGTGATGCGGCACTAATAATCTCCTCCAGGTCGCAGTGAGCGGCTTGCAACGACGCATGTGCGCCACGTGACGAAGGAGTCCTCTCGTGACCTCTCATGACCCCGGCATCGGGTTCGCCCCTGATCCGACGATCGACCTCCAGGGCAGCCCCAACCGCATCGGTCCGAAGCTCCCGATCCCGCACCTCGGCATCGAGCCCGACAAGGTCAAGCCCTGGTGGTTCGTGCTCGGCATCGTGCTGGGGCAGATGGGCATCTTCGTCGGGCTCATGGGACCGGCGACGGTCTCCATCGCCTACAAGGCGCAGACCCTCACCGATGATCCCGCCCAGCAGGCGACGATCACCGCCTTCGCGATCGCACCGGGCGCACTCGCCGCCGTCATCTTCAATGCCGTCGGCGGGCGCATCTCCGACCGCACCACGGGCCGCTTCGGTCGTCGCCGTCCCTGGATCATCGCCGGCATCCTCGGCATGACGCTGAGCCTCCTGCTGATCGCCGTCGCTCCGGGCGCGCTGCTCATGGCGATCGGCTGGTTCCTCGCCCAGGCCACGGCGAACATGGCCTTCGCGGCCTTCACCGCGTCTCTCTCGGATCAGCTGCCCAAGCGGCAGTACGGCAAGGTCTCGGGCTTCGTGAACATCGCCGCGAACGTCGCCGTCATGGTGGCGACGTGGATGGTCCCCGTGTTCAAGGACAACATGGTCATGCTGTTCATGGTGCCGGCGCTGCTCGGCCTCGTGATGGTCGCGGTCTACGCCTTCATGCTCCCGGAACCGGTGCTCACGCAGAACCGGCATCCCTTCAACCTCGTGCAGCTGATCACCACCTTCTGGCGCAACCCGATCCGCTACCCGGACTTCGCCCTCGCCTGGGGTGGTCGGTTCATGATCATCCTGGCCAGCTATATGTTCACGACGTTCCGTCTGCAGTACATGACGAACCATCTGGGGCTCGAGGCCGGCTCGGCCACGACCGCCGTGGCCACCGGCGTCACGATCTACACGGTCGCCGCGATGGTGGCGAGCCTTGGTGGCGGTTGGCTCTCGGACAAGATCGGTCGACGCAAGTCCCTCGTGGCCGTCTCGATCCTCGTGTTCGGCATCGGCACGTACATGCTCCTGCATGCCGATACCGTCTCTGCCTTCTACGTGGTCGAGGCGATCATGGGTCTCGCCTACGGTGTCTACGGCGCGGTGGACCTCGCGCTCGTGCTCGAGGTGCTCCCGAATCGCGAGGAGGTCGGCAAGGATCTCGGCGTCTTCAACATCGCCAACGCCCTGCCGCAGTCTCTCGCTCCTGCCTTCGGCGGCTTCCTGCTCGCGAACCTGGGCAACGGCACGAACTTCACCGCGCTCTTGGTCGCCGCATTGATCGCCTCCGTGATCGGCGCCGTGCTCACGATGTTCATCCGCTCCGTGAAATAGTGAGCCCGTACCAATGAACCGGTGCCGGAGCGGCCTCGCCGCTCCGGCACCGGCGTCCCCGGGGGGTCGATGGCGATCCCTCCCGTGCCGAAGGGTCTCCCATGACTGCTGTCCCGCAACGAGGCAGGACCGCCCGCCGTCGCCCCGGTCGTCCCCGGGGCCAGGACTCCGCCGTGATCAGGGAGAGCGCGCTGCGCGCCGCCGTCGATCTGATCGCGCGCCAGGGCTTCGCGGCGACCTCCATGTCCCAGGTCGCGGAGGCCGCAGGGATCTCCCCCTCGGGCCTCGCCCACCACTTCCCCTCGAAGAAGGCGCTCCTCGGCGCCGTGCTCGCCTACCGCGACGTCATGGACAACGAGGGCGGCCTGCGGCTCGACGACGAAGCGTGGACGTGCTTCGACCAGCTGGTCGACGTTGCCGCCGTGAACTCCACGAGGCACCAGCTCGTTCTCCTCTACACGACGATGGTGGGGGAGGCCGTCACCGAGGACCACCCCGCGCACCCCTGGATGGCGGGCCACTTCCGGGACGTGCTCGCCTCCCTCTCCGCGTGCCTGATCCGGGACCAGGAGCTCGGCCGTGTACGTGCCGACGCCCCCGTCGGCACGATCGCGCGTCAGATGGTCGCGCTGATGGACGGTCTCCAGGTGCAGTGGCTGCTCGACGACTCCGTCGACATGGTCGCGATCCTCCGGCAGTACGTGGACGACCTCAAGGCGACCTGGGGCACCACCCCGAGCGCCTGACGTCCGGAAGGAACTTCCACAGCGACGGCCAGCGGCCGGAACGCGGCGCGCGCCTGCGGTGTCACGGTGACCCTTGTCCGTCGGCGCCGCGCTTGCTAGCGTGACCATCCATCCCGCACATGATCGGCGATGGCGCCGGTCATGCAGGGTTCCCGGTGGTTGGGCAGGCGAGACGGCCGTCGGGGTTCCCGTTCCCCGAGGTTCTCCAGGAGTCCCCGTGGCATCACGCAGTATGGAAGAAAGTTCCGCATCCACCGCGTCCCGCCCCGGTCGTCGCCGGGTCCTCACAAGCCTCTCTGCGCTCCCGGCCGGCGCCGTGCTCGCGACCGCAGGAGCGGCCGCCGCCGCGCCCGCGAAGGGGAAGGGCAAGCGCCGGTTCCGGCTCGGCGTCGAGAACCTCCTCGAGAGCGATCAGCTCTCTCTGCTGAAGGGCGCGAAGGTCGGCCTGGTCACGAACCCCACCGGCACGGACTCCACGCTCACCTCCACGATCGACCTGCTCGTGGACGCGCAGGATGAGGGTGGCTTCGAGCTTGTCGCGCTCTTCGGCCCCGAGCACGGCGTGCGCGGGGCCGAGCCCGCCGGCGGCAGCGTCGAGGACTACGTCGACGAGCGCACAGGCCTGCCCGTGCGCTCCCTCTACGGCGCCACGCAGAAGCCCACACCGGAGATGCTCGCCGATCTCGACGTGCTCGTCTTCGACATCCAGGACATCGGCGCCCGCTTCTACACCTACATCTGGACCCTCTACTACCTGCTCGAGGCCGCCGGCGAGAACGACAAGCGGGTGGTGGTGCTGGACCGGCCGAACCCGCTCGGCACCGACGTCGAGGGCTTCCTGCTGGACCCCGCCCTCTCGAGCTTCGTGGGGCTGAAGGAGATCCCGCAGCGCCACGGTCTCACCGTCGGCGAGCTCGCCACCTACTTCGCGCAGGAGTTCCTGGACGGCGCCGTGCAGCTCGACGTGGTCCCCATGACCGGCTACGACCCGGTGGATCCCGCCGCCGCGGCGGCGCGGCTGCCCTGGGTGCTGCCCTCGCCGAACGTGCCCACCCGGGAGACGGCGATCGTCTACGCCGGCACCGGCCTCATCGAGGCGATCAACGTCTCCGAGGGCCGCGGCACGACGACCCCCTTCCTCTGGTTCGGCGCGCCGTTCCTCACCGAGGAGCTCGTGGACGCGGTGATCGCCGCGCTCGACGCGGCGGAGCTCCCGGGGGTGCGCTTCCGGCCCATGTTCGCGACGCCGACGACCTCGAAGCACGCCGGCGAGTTCTGCGGCGGCGTGCAGATCCACCTCGTGGACGAGGTGGCCTACGAGCCGGTGCGCACCGGCATCCACGTGCTCTCCGCCCTGCTGCGCGAGGTCGAGGAGGTCGACTGGCGCGAGGGCGAGAAGTGCCGCACCGAGGCGGACGTCTGCTGGATCGACAAGCTCTCCGGCACCACCCGCACCCGGCTGATGCTCGACGCGGGCGAGGACCCGGAGTCGATCGTCCGCGCCTGGCGCGAGGACGTGCGCTCCTTCGAGCGCGCCTCCCGCCGTCACCGCCTCTACTGAGCAGCCCTGTCCCCGCATCTCCCTCCCCACCCCAGGAGTTTCCATGACCAGCTCCCCTCAGCTCACCCGTCGCGGCCTCGGCGCCGCGGCCGTGCTCGGCGCCGCCGCCGTGCCCCTCGCCTCCGTCGCGCCCGCCGTCGCCGCGCCCGCGAAGGGCGGCCACCACGGAGGCGACCTCGACACCCAGGTCGAGGAGCGGCTCGCCGCGATGAGCACCGAGCAGAAGATCGGCCAGCTCTTCATCGCCGTCGGCTACGGCGCGACGGTGGACGAGGCGCGCGAGGAGAACACGACGAGCGCGGGCGTCGCCACCACGGCGGAGATCATCTCCACCCACCACGTCGGCGGGCTCATCGCCTTCGCGTGGTCCGGGAACGTCGACTCGATCGAGGCGGCCGCGGGGTGGACCGCCGGGGCGCAGCGCGCCGCGGCGGAGGCCGGGGAGGTGCCGCTCATGATCGGCATCGACGAGGAGCGCGGCGTGGTCAAGCGCCTGCCCGCCCCCGCGACCGCCCTGCCCGGCGCGATGGCGCTCGGCGCGAGCCGCTCCGAGGTGCACGCCCGCAGGGCCGCCCGCATCACGGCCGACGAGCTCGCCGCCGTCGGCTTCACCCAGAACTACGCCCCCCTCTGCGACGTCAACGTCAACGCGCAGAACCCCGTGATCGGCGTGCGCTCCGTGGGCGCGGATCCGGGGCTCGTCGCGGATCTCGCGAGCGCCCAGCTGCGCGAGGCGCAGAAGCGCGGCATCTCCGCGACCGTGAAGCACTTCCCCGGCCACGGCGACACCGCGACCGACTCGCACGTGGGCCTGCCCGTCATCGACCACAGCCGCGAGGAGCTCGACGAGATCGACCTCCCGCCCTTCCGCCGCGCGGTCGAGGACGGCGTCGACGCGATCATGACCGCGCACATCGTGGTCCCCGCGCTCGACGACTCCGGTGTCCCCGCGACCCTCTCCCATCCGATCCTCACGGGCGTGCTGCGCGAGGAGATCGGCTTCGAGGGCGTCATCGTCACCGACTCCCTCGCCATGGAGGGCGTGCGGACGATGTTCGGCGACGACCGCGTGCCCGTCGAGGCGATCCTCGCGGGTGCGGACCAGATGCTCATGCCGCCGGATCTCGCCGTCGCGATCGGCGGGGTGCGCGCCGCGGTCGAGTCGGGGGAGATCACCGCGGAGCGTCTGGACGACTCCGTGCGCCGCATCCTGCGCCAGAAGGCCCGGCGCGGTCTGCTCGACGGCGCCCCCGAGGTGGACCCGGGGCGGGCGGAGCGGAAGCTCGGCGGCCGCGACGCGCTGCGCGCCGCGGAGAGGATCGCCGGGGACGCCGCGACCCTGCTCGTGGAGGGCTCGGCGCTCCCGCTGCGTCGCGGCGCGCGCGTCGTCGTGCTCGGCGCGGGCAGCGCGGCCGTGCAGGACGCCCTCGTCGCCGCGCTCGAGGACCGGGGGCTCGAGGCCTCCCGCGGCGCCGCGGCCGACGCCGCCGGGGCGGACCTCGCCGTGGCGCTGACCTCCTCGAGCTCCTTCGTCACGCCGGCCGCGCAGGTCACGGCCGTGAAGGAGGCCGCGGCGACCGGTACGCCGGTGCTCCACGCCGCCCTGCGGAACCCCTACGACGTGGTGCACGTGGGGGAGGTGGACACCTCGATCGCCCTGTACTCCGATGCCCGGTGCTCCCTGCGCGCGCTCGCGGGGATCGTCGTCGGCCGGGTGAGCCCGGCGGGTCGCCTCCCCGTCGCGATCCCGACGGCGGACGGCACGGGGGAGGCCTTCGCGTACGGGGCCGGTCTGGGCTGACCGGTCCCGCGAGGAGCGGGTGGGGGGACCATCGCGCCGGGCGGGTCGGGGGACCTGCCCGGTGCGGCGGTGGCGCGCACCCGCCCGTGCCGCGGCGGGTTCTCGCCCAGCGCTGCCGAGGGTGGCGCGACGACGCCGCTGCGGCCCCGGCTCATCGAGCGGGGGTCCACGGCAGGGCCCCGTCGGTGACGAGCCGCATGCCCGTGTCCCCGCGGGTCGCGGAGGCCTCCCGGGTGGCCCGCGCGGCGATCCCGCATCCGGTCTCGGAGTCCTCCCGGCCCAGGTAGGAGCCCCCGCGCACCGCGCGCGCCCCCGTCGCGGCATCCGCTGCGCACCACTCCCAGACGTTGCCGGTCACCTCGTACAGTCCCAGGTCGTTCGGCGGGAAGGAGCGCACGGGAGCGGTGCCGCGGTAGCCGTCCTCCGCGGTGTCCCGCAGCGGGAAGGAGCCCTGCCACAGGTTCGCCATGTGCTCCCCGTCGGGCACGAGCTCGTCGCCCCAGGGGTAGCGGGTCCCCTCGAGGCCGCCGCGTGCGGCGCGCTCCCACTCCTCCTCAGTGGGCAGGCGCATCCCGCACCAGGCGGCGAAGGCCTCGGCGTCCGCCGCGGCGAGGTGGACGACGGGATGATCCGCGCGGTCGCTGCGGCCGGCGTCGGCGTGCGTCCCGGCGGCGACGTCGGACCCGGGGCCCTCCGGGTGCGCCCAGTCCGCGCCCTCGACGAGCCGCCACCACGGGGCGCCGGGCACGGTGGGGGAGGCGCGGCGCAGGTCGGGGCGCAGCAGCCCGGAGAAGACGGCGGAGGCGCCGGCCCGCTCCGCGACGCTCACGTAGCCGGTCTCCCGGGCGAAGGTCGCGAACTCGGCGACGCTCACGCAGGCCTCGTCGACCCGGAGCCCCTCGAGCTGCTGGGGGTCCACGGGCACGGCGGCGAGGCCGCGGGAGCTGACCTGCCCCACGGGCAGGATCAGGGGAGGGGCGGCGAGCGTCATGACCTCACGGTAGGTCGCTCCGAGAAACCTCCCGGGGGTCTCGCAGGGGCGAGACCGTTGGTCACGAACAGGTCACGGCGCTCCTGGGCGGGGGGCCAGGACCCCGCTCCTCCCTACGTTCCAGGGGTCCCCGGCGGAGGTCTGCCCTCCGTCCACCCCGTGAGGAGCCGTCATGAGTCTCGACACCCGGGCCCCGTCCCCGCAGAGCACACCCTCCGCCTCCTCCGCCACGGCGGACGCCTCCGCCGCGACCGCGGAGAGCCTCGAGGACTACACCCTCCGCTTCGCCCCGCGCTCCTACCGGCGCTGGAGGCCCGCCGTCGTCGCGACGAGCGCGCTGGGCGGCATCGCCTACCTCGCGGACTTCTCCATCGGCGCGAACATCGGCCTCACCCACGGCACGGTCAACGGACTGCTCGGCATCCTCGTCGCCGCGCTCATCATCTTCCTCAGCGGCTTCCCGCTCGCCTACTACGCGGCCCGCTACAACCTCGACCTCGACCTCATCACCCGCGGCAGCGGCTTCGGCTACTACGGCTCGGTGATCACGAACGTCATCTTCGCGTCGTTCACCTTCATCTTCTTCGCGCTCGAGGGCTCGATCATGGCGCAGGGCCTCTACCTGGGCCTCGGGATCCCCCGCTGGATCGGCTACCTGATCTCGACGCTGCTGATCTACCCGCTGGTCATCTACGGCATGAAGGTGCTCGCGAAGCTCCAGGTCGCGACCACCCCGGTGTGGCTGATCCTCATGGTCATCCCCGTCGCCTACCTCGTCATCTCCCACCCGGACTCCGTGCAGACCTTCCTGACCTGGACCGGCGAGTCCGGTGAGGGCGTGAACTTCGCGTCCGCGATGCTCGCCGCGGGCGTGTGCCTCTCGCTCATCGCGCAGATCGCCGAGCAGATCGACTACCTGCGCTTCATGCCGCCCCGCACCGCGCAGAACCGCCGCTCGTGGTGGGCGGCGACGATCCTGGGCGGTCCGGGCTGGGTGCTCTTCGGCGCGACCAAGCAGATCCTCGGCATGTTCCTCGCCGTCTACCTCGTGGCGAACGTGCCCGGTGCGCGCGAGTTCGCCAACGAGCCGGTCCAGCAGTTCCTCGCGACCTACGAGCAGCTCATGCCGGCCTGGCTCGCGATGACCCTCGCCGTGGTGCTCGTGGTCATCTCGCAGGTGAAGATCAACGTCACCAACGCCTACTCCGGCTCGCTCGCCTGGACGAACTCCTTCACGCGGCTCACCAAGCGCTACCCGGGCCGCCTCGTGTTCCTCGGCGTGAACCTCGCGATCGCGCTCGTGCTCATGGAGGCGAACATGTTCGACTTCCTCAACGGCATCCTGTCCTTCTACGCGAACCTCGCCATGAGCTGGATCTGCGTCGTCGCGGCGGACATCGTCCTGAACAAGCACGTGCTGCGCCTGTCCCCGAAGGTGCCGGAGTTCCGTCGCGGCATGCTCTACGACTGGAACCCGGTGGGCATCGTGTCCCTCGTGCTCTCCGGCGGCATCTCGATCGCGATCTTCTTCGGGGCCTTCGGCGCCGCGGTCCAGCCCTTCTCCCCGCTCTTCGCGGTGGGCATCGCCGTGGTCGCCACGCCGCTCATGGCGATCGCGACCCGGGGCCGCTTCTACCTGCGCCGCACGGACGACGGCATCGACCTGCCGATGTTCGACGCCGACGGCAACCCCTCCGGCGAGACGCTCACCTGCGCCGTCACCGGCCTCGACTTCGAGCGCCCGGACATGATCGCTTCCGCCGTGCCCGGCCCCGAAGGTGAGAAGCTCTACCTCAGCTCGCTCGCCCTCACGACGGACCGCACCGGCGAGCACGTCCTGCCGAAGGAGTGAGTCCGTGCGCTTCACCCCCGCCGATTCCGAGAAGCTGCTGCTGGCGACGGCGGGGATGGTCGCGCGCGACCGCCTCGCCCGCGGCGTGCTGCTGAACCACCCCGAGGCGGTGGCGCTGCTGTCGACCTGGGTGATCGAACGGGCCCGCGAGGGCGCGGCGGTGGAGGAGCTCATGGTCTCCGGCCGCGAGGTGCTCTCCCGCGACCAGGTCATGGACGGCGTCGCGGAGATGCTCGCGGACGTCCAGGTCGAGGCGACCTTCCCCGACGGCCGCAAGCTCGTCACCCTCCACCACCCGATCGCCTGAGGGGCGCCATGAGCGAGAGCGAACTCGTCGGGCCGACGGGCCCGGGCGCGATCCGGGTGCGGCCCGGCACGCGCGAGCTGAACCGTCGCGCGGACCCGTCGGACGTCCGCGAGATCGTCCTGGAGAACACGGGGGACCGGCCCGTCCAGATCGGCTCCCACCTCCACCTCGCGGACGTCAACGACGCCGTGGCCATGGACCGCGAGGCCGCGCGCGGCTTCCGCCTCGACGTGCCCGCGGGCACCTCGCTGCGCCTCGAGCCCGGCGCCTCCCGGCAGGTGGCGATCGTGCGCCTCGGCGGCCGCGGCCACGTGCCCGGCATCCAGATCCGTGACGGCGGGGCCGACGGTCAGGAGGAGCGCCGATGAGCCGCATCGACGCGGAGCGCTACGCCGCCCTCTACGGCCCCACCACCGGCGACCAGGTGCGGCTCGGGGACACGGACCTCTGGATCGAGATCGAGGAGGACCGCACCGTCGGCGGCGAGGAGGCCGTGTTCGGCGGCGGCAAGTCGATCCGCGAGTCCATGGCCCAGGGCACGACCACCCGCGCCGAGGGCGCCCTGGACACCGTCATCACCAACGCGATCGTGCTCGACCACTGGGGTGTGGTGCGGGCGGACGTCGGCCTCCGCGACGGACGGATCGTCGCGCTCGGCAAGGCGGGGAACCCGGACGTGCAGGACGGGATCCACCCGTCCCTGCACATCGGCCCCTCGACCGACGTCATCGCCGGCGAGGGCCGGATCCTCACCGCGGGCGCCTTCGACACGCACGTGCACCTGCTCTCGCCGTCCCAGATCCACGAGGCGCTCGCGACCGGCATCACGACGATCGGCGGCGGCGGCACGGGCCCCTCGGAGGGCTCCCGCGCCACCACGGTCACCCCGGGCGCCTGGCACCTGGGCCGCATGCACCTGGCCCTCGACCAGCTCCCCGTGAACGTGCTGCTGCTCGGCAAGGGCAACACCGTCTCCGCCGAGGGCCTCGCGGAGCAGGCGCTCGCCGGGGCCGCCGGCTACAAGGTCCACGAGGACTGGGGAGCGACGCCCGCGGCGATCGACGCCTCCCTGCGCGCCGCGGAGGAGCACGGCCTGCAGGTGGCGCTGCACTCGGACTCGCTGAACGAGTCGGGGTTCGTGGAGTCGACGATCCGCGCGATCGGCGGCCGCACGATCCATGCCTTCCACATCGAGGGCGCGGGCGGCGGCCATGCCCCGGACATCCTCGAGATCGCCTCGCTGCCGCACGTGCTGCCCGGCTCGACGAACCCGACGCTCCCGCACACGGTGAACACGGTCGCCGAGCACCTGGACATGCTCATGGTGTGCCATCACCTCAAGCCCTCCGTCCCCGAGGACCTCGCCTTCGCCGAGTCCCGCATCCGGGCGACGACGATCGCCGCGGAGGATCTGCTCCACGACATGGGCGCCCTCTCGATCACCTCCTCCGACGCGCAGGCCATGGGCCGGATCGGAGAGGTCATCACCCGCACCTGGCAGGTCGCCCACGTCATGAAGCACCGGGTGGGGGCGCTCGGCGGCGGCCTCCCGGCGGACAACGAGCGCGCCCGCCGCTACGTCGCGAAGTACACGATCAACCCCGCGATCGCGCACGGCGTGGACGCGCACATCGGCTCCGTCGAGCCGGGGAAGCTCGCGGATCTCGTGCTCTGGGACCCGCGCTTCTTCGGCGTGCGGCCGGACCTGGTGATCAAGGGCGGCATGATCGCGTGGGCGGGCCTCGGCGACCCGAACGCCTCGATCCCCACGCCGCAGCCGGTGCTGCAGCGCCCCGCCTTCGGCGACGCGATCGGCGGGCACCTCTCCGTCTCGTTCGCGGCGCCCGCCGCGGTGGAGGACGGCCTGCGCGAGCGCCTGGGCCTCACCCGCGAGCTGCTGCCCGTCGCCTCCACGCGCGAGGTGACGAAGGCGGATCTCGTGAACAACACGGCCCTGCCCCGCATCGACGTACGGCCGGACACCTTCGAGATCAGCATCGACGGCGAGCGGGTCGTGCCGGCCCCGGCGAGCTCCCTGCCGCTCGCGCAGCTGTACCAGATGTTCTGATGCCTGCCCCTTCCCTCGCTCCGGTGCCGGCTGCTGCGCCCGCGACGATCGCGATGCTGCTCGCGGACTCCCGCCTGCCTGCGGGCGCGCACGTCTCCTCGAACGCCCTCGAGGCGGCGCTGCGCGACGGGCTGCGCCGGGACGAGGTGGGCGCCTACCTCGCGTCCCGCCAGGTGACGGTGACCCGGGTCGAGGCGGGCACCGCCGTGCTCGCCCGCCACCTCGCCCTCACCTGCGCCCCGGAGGAGCTCGCGCCCGCGCTCGCCGCCCTCGAGGCGGAGTGGGCGGCCCGCACGCCCGGCCGCGCCCAGCGGGAGATCACGCGCGTGCTCGGCGACGGGCTGCGCCGCCTGGCCGACGTCCTCTGGCCCGGCGCGATCCCTCCCGTCGCTGCGGGAGCGCCCCCGCGGCCCCGCCCCGTCGTGCTCGGCCTCGTCGCCGCGGCCGCCGGGCTGCCCGCTCCGGAGCTCGTGCGGCTCGTCGCCTACGACGACGCGCAGACCGTCGTCGCCGCCCTCCTCAAGCTCGAGCCCGGCGACCCCCGTGCGGGCGCCGCGCTCGTGCTCGAGGCCTGCGCCGCGATGGAGCCGCTCGTCGGCCCGCTCGCGGCGCTGCAGGACCCGGCGCTCCTCCCGAGCGCCGGCGCACCCCAGACCGAGGACTGGGCAGAGGCCCAGTCCGCACTGCCCAGGAGGCTGTTCCGTGCCTGATCCCGTCACCCCCACCCGCTCGCTGCGGCTCGGCGTCGCCGGTCCCGTCGGCACCGGCAAGAGCTCGCTCATCGCGACCGTGTGCCGCGCCCTCGCCGGCGAGCTGCGCCTGGGCGTCATCACCAACGACATCTACACCGACGAGGACGCCCGCTTCCTGCGCTCCGCCGGCGTGCTCGACCCGGAGCGGATCCGCGCGGTCGAGACCGGCGCCTGCCCGCACACCGCGATCCGGGACGACGTCACCGCGAACCTCGCGGCCGTCGAGCAGCTCGAGGCGGACTTCGACCCGCTCGACGTGGTGCTCGTCGAGTCCGGCGGCGACAACCTCACCGCGACCTTCTCCCCGGCGCTCGTGGACGCGCAGCTTTTTGTGCTCGACGTCGCGGGCGGCGGCGACGTGGCCCGCAAGGGCGGCCCCGGCATCGGCCGCGCGGACCTGCTCGTCGTCAACAAGATCGACCTCGCCCCCTACGTGGGGGTCGACGTCGAGCAGATGGTCGCCGACGCCCTCGAGGCCCGCGAGGGCCGCCCCGTGCTCGCCCTCTCCCGCAGCGACGAGGCCTCGGTCCAGGAGCTGCGCGCCTGGGTGCTGTCGATGCTCGCCGCGCACCGCGGGGGCACCCACGAGCCGCAGGACCCGGGCCCGATGGCGCCGCACTTCCACGCCGACGGCGAGGAGCACACGCACGACCACGACCACGAGCACCCGCACGAGCACTCCCACGCCTGATGACCCGGATCGCCGTCGAGCGGGCCGCGGGGCCGGTGCGCCTGCACCTCGCCCCGGGCCTGCTGCAGCCGCGCCTCGTCTCCCGCGGCGGGACGTCCGCCCAGGTGGCGCTCGTCGCGAGCGGGGCGACGCTGCTGGGCGGGGACGAGGTCGCCGTGGACGTCGAGGTGGGGGACGGCTGCACGCTCGGCATCGAGGACGTGGGCGGCACCGTCGCCTACGAGAGCACGGGTGCGCCCAGCCGCTTCGACGTGCGCATCCGCCTCGGGGTGGGCGCACGGCTGATCTGGCGCGCGCACCCCTTCGTCGTGACCGACGGGGCCGACGTCCGTCGGCGCACCGCGATCACCCTCGGTGAGGGCGCCGCGCTGCTGCTGCGCGAGACCCTCGTGCTGGGCCGCACGGGGGAGCGGGGCGGCCGCCTCGCGACGGCCCTCGAGGCCCGAAGCACGCGCGGCGCCCCGCTGCTGATCGAGCACCTCGATCTGGACGGCGCGTCCCCGCGACCGGGTGTGCTGGGCGGCCACCGGGTGCTCGACACGGCCCTGCTGCTCGGCCGCCGCCCGCCGGAGGCGCCCGTCGACCCCGCCGACCCCGTCGGACCCCGCGTCCTGCACCTCGAGCAGCCGGGGGCGATCGGCCGGGCGCTCGGCGCGAGCGCGCACGCGACCGGAGTGGCGGCGATGATGGAGGCCTGGGCGCCCGCGGTGGGCGCCGGGGAGGGCGGGGCATGACCCACGAGCACGCGCATCACCATGCGCACGAGCACGCTCCCGTCGGCCCCGCGACCCTCGAGGGTGAGCACCCGGTGCGCGCGACCGCCGCACTGCTCGAGGGCGGGCAGGACCTCGACCGTCTCGCCGAGCGCCTCTCGGTGCTCGCCGATCCCCGTCGCCTGCGGATCCTCTTCGCCGTGCACGCGCACCCGGGGATCCGCAGCTCGGACATCGCCCGCGTGACCGACGCGCACGACTCGACGACCTCCCACGCCCTCGCCCTGCTCCGCGAGGCGGGCTGGCTGCGCACCGAGCGCCAGGGCCGGGAGGTGCGCTACCACCTCGCCGATCCGCTGGGCCATCGCATCCTCCACGAGATCGGCTCCGAGCACCTGCCCGGCGTGGAGCACCGCAGCACCTGACCCCGTCACTGCACCCCCGGGTGCCAAGGCGTGGCAACCCGTCGCAGTCCGTCCCGATACTTGCAAGGATCCACAACCATGACACGACTCGAGGCGCCACCCGCGCCTGCCGCCTCCTCGATCCTCCCGGGGGCGCGGGACCCGCTCGGCACCCGCGCCCGGGACCGCCGCGCCGCCGCCTGGATCCTCGGCCTCGGCGTCGCCACGGCCGTGAGCGTCCTCGTGTGCGCGGGCATCGGCCCCGTGCTCGTGCCGCCCCTGCGCGCCGCCGCGATCATCGCCGCGCACCTCGGGCTGCCCGTCGACCCGCAGGCCACCCTCGCGGAGGACGCGATCATCTGGGGCGTGCGCGCCCCGCGCGTGGTGCTCGGCGCGGCCGTCGGCGCGTGCCTCGCCCTGTGCGGCGCGGCCCTGCAGGCCATGGTGCGGAACCTGCTCGCCGATCCCTACGTGCTCGGCATCTCCGGCGGCGCCTCGACCGGCGCCGCGGCCGCGGTGCTGCTCGGCGCGGGGGCCGGCCTCGGCGCCGCCGCCCAGCCCGCACTCGCCTTCGCGGGCGCCCTCGCCGCCGCCCTGCTCGTGCTCGTCCTCGCCCGCTCCCACGGCGCGGTCACCTCCCTGCGGCTGCTGCTGGCCGGGGTCGCCGTCGGCTACGTGCTCACCGCGATCACGAACCTGCTCGTCTTCACGGCGGACACCGCCGAGGGCTCCCGCTCCGTCATGTTCTGGATGCTCGGCTCGCTCGCGCTGGGCCACTGGGACCTGTTCCTCGGCCTCGCCGTGCTCGCCGCCGTCGCGGGGCTGCTGATCCTCACGGCCGCGGGCCCCGTGCTCGACGCGCTCGCCGCGGGGGACGAGACGGCCTGGTCGCTCGGGGTCCGCCCGGACCGCGCCCGCGTCGCCCTGCTCGTCGTCGTCTCCCTGTGCACGGGAGCCGCGGTCGCCGCCGCCGGCGCGATCGGCTTCGTGGGGCTCGTGGTCCCGCACCTCGCCCGGCGCCTCGTGGGCGGCCCGCACCGCCGCGTCGTCCCCGCCGCCGCGTTCCTCGGCGCGCTGTTCCTGCTCTGGGCGGACGCCCTCGCCCGCGTCGTCCTCGCCCCGCGCGAGCTGCCGATCGGGGTGATCACGGCGCTCGTGGGCGCCCCCTTCCTCGTCGTGCTCGTGCGCCGCCTCCGAGGGGTGGCATCGTGATGCGCCGCCGTACGGCATTCCTGGTGCCCCTTGCCCCGTTCGCGGCCTGGGGTCTGGCCGCCTGCACGTCGGCGCCGTCCCCTGCCTCGGGGACCGCCGCCGCCGCGAACGGCGAGGGCGGGACCGCCTACCCGCTCACCCTCGAGAACTGCAGCTCCTCCGTGACCCTGCCCGCCGCCCCCACGCGGATCGTGCTGCTCGAGACCGCCCCGGTCACCGTGCTCAACGGCCTCGGCGTGCTCGACCGCGTGATCGCGAAGGCCGGCGTGTTCCCGCCCGCCTCCTACCCCGAGACGATCCACGGGGACCTCGCGCAGCGGGTCGACGCGATCCCCGTGCTCTCCGACGACATCGACGGCGCCGGCCATCTCCAGATCAATCAGGAGAGCGTCATCGCGCAGTCTCCGGACCTCGTGCTGGGCCTCCCCGACGGCGTGACCCGCGAGGGCCTCGCCTCCGCGGGCGCGCAGGTGCTCGTCCAGACCGTCTACTGCGGCGCCGCCCCCGCCGCGAGCTGGGACGATCTCGACGCCGAGATCCGCCTCCATGCCGAGGTCCTCGACCGGAAGGACGCGGGGGAGGAGCTCATCGCGACCCTCGCCTCCCGCCTCGACGCGGTGCGTGAGACGGCCGCCGCACGTCGCGGCGGCACCTGCGCGGTGCTCTACCCGACCGTGGGCGGCGGGCCGCTGTACGCCTACGGCGCCGCCTCCATGGCCTCCCCGCAGCTCGAGGCCGTGGGCCTCGAGAACGTCTTCGCGGGCACGGCGGAGCGGGTCTTCGAGGCGAGCACCGAGGCGCTCATCGACGCGGACCCGGACCACCTCGTGATCCTCTACCAGGGCGAGGGCGACGGCTCCGACGTGATCGCCGAGGTCACGGGCACCGCCGCCCTCGGCTCCCTGCGCGCCGTGCGCGAGGGGCGGGTGCTCGCGCAGCTGTTCAACCTCACCGAGCCCGCGACCCCGCTCGTCGTCGACGGCGCCGAGCGGCTCGGCGACTGGCTCGACGGGGGCGCCTCGTGAGCGCATCCTCCACCGCACCGCCGTTGCTCGAGGCGCGCGGTGTGCATCGCTCCTTCGGCGAGCACCCCGTGCTGCGCGGGGTGGATCTGGCCGTCGGCCCCGGGGAGGTCCTCGGCCTCGTCGGCCCCAACGGGAGCGGCAAGACGACCCTGCTGCGCCTGCTCACCGCGGCGCTCCGGCCGGAGCGCGGGGAGGTGCTGCTGGGCGGGCGGCCGCTCTCCCGGATCAGCGGCCGGGAGCGGGCGCGGCGGCTCGCGATCGTGGTCCAGGAGAGCGCGGGGGAGCTGCCGATGACCGTCGCGGACCTCGTGCTCCTCGGCCGGACACCCCATCGGGGCGCCGGCCGCGGCCGGGAGGTAGCCGCCCGCGCCCTCGAGCGTGTGGGCGCCCTGCACCTCGCGGGCCGCGAGGTCGCGCAGCTCTCCGGCGGCGAGCGGCAGCGGGTGCTCATCGCCCGCGCCCTCGCCCAGGAGCCCGAGGTGCTGCTGCTCGACGAGCCCACCAACCACCTCGACGTCGGCTACCAGCACGAGGTCCTGCACGTGGTGCGCGGCCTCGGGCTCGCGACGATCGTCGTCCTCCACGACCTCAACCTCGCCGCCCGCTACTGCGACCGCGTCGCCCTCCTCCACGAGGGACGCGTGCTCGCGAGCGGGCCGCCGTCGGCCGTCCTGCAGGGCCCGCAGCTCGAGCAGGTCTACGCCGTGGGCGCCGAGCCGCTCGCCGCCGCCGACGGCACCGTCCAGTTCCTCTTCCACCACCCGCGACCCGCCGAGGGGACCCGATGAGCATCCAGGACCCGATCACCGCCTACTGGTCCCGCTGGGCGGGGGAGTACGACGCCCAGCAGACGGCCCGCGCCCGCGCCGAGGGCGCCGAGGAGGTGTGGCGCACCGTCTGGGCGGAGGGGCTGCGCGCGGAACCGGGCGGCGCCCCGCTCGAGGTGCTCGACGTCGGCACCGGCAGCGGCAATGCCGCGATCACGATCGCCGGGCTCGGCCACCGCGTGATCGGGATCGACCTCGCCCCCGGCATGCTCGAGGCGGCCCGCGCGAAGGGCTCGCCCGTGCGCTTCCTGCCCGGCGACGCCGTGGACCCGCCGCTGCCCGCGGGGAGCCTCGACGCGATCGTCTCCCGCTACGTGCTGTGGACCCTGCGCGACGCGCCCGCCGCCCTCGCCGCCTGGCACCGCCTGCTGCGCCCGGGCGGGATCGTCGTCGCGGTGGACTCCGCCTGGTTCCCCGACGGGGCCGACGTCGGCGACGGTCTCGAGGGCGCTCGCCGGGAGGACTTCCGCAGCGCCTACGCAGGCGGGGCCCTCCCCGAGCTCGCCCTCGCCCCGGGGGACCCCGAGCAGGTGATGGCCGCCTTCCGCGCCGCCGGCTTCACCGAGGTCATGGCGGATCCGCTGCCCGCGGTGCTCGAGCTCGACCGGCGCAACGGCGTCTCCCCGGGCCATCGACCGCAAATGCAGATGCGGTATCGCGCAGTGAAGGGCTGAGCAGTGAAGAGCGGAGCAGCGAAGGGCTGACGCCCGTCGGCCCTCCGGCATAGGCTTTCCCGCATGACTGCCCCCACCCGCCGCATCGGCTCCCTCACCGTCTCCGCGATCGGCCTCGGCGCCATGCCGCTGTCCTTCGCCCGCACCCCCGCGGTGCCCCGCGACCAGGCGATCCGCACGGTCCACGCGGCCCTCGAGGCCGGCGTGACCCTCATCGACACGGCGGACATCTACGCCCCCAGCTGGGACACGATGGGCCACAACGAGCAGCTCGTCGCCGAGGCCCTCGCGGCCTGGGACGGCGACCGCTCCGCCCTCACCGTCGCGACGAAGGGCGGCATCACCCGCTCCGAGGGCGAGTCCTGGGGCCGCGACGGCTCCCTCGACTACCTCCGCCGGGCCGTGGAGACCTCGCTGACGAACCTCCGGGTCGACGCGATCGACCTCTACTACTGGCACCGCCCGGACCGCTCGATCCGCTACGCCGAGGGCGTCGAGGCCCTCGCGACGCTCCAGCAGGAGGGGCTGATCCGCGAGATCGGCGTGTCCAACGCGAACGTCGAGGAGATCGACGTGGCGCTCGAGGTGCTCGGCGAGGGCGGTCTCGCCGCGGTCCAGAACCAGTTCTCGCCCTCCTACTTCCACACGAGCATCGAGGAGCTGCGCCACTGCGGCCAGCACGGCGCGGCCTTCGTGCCGTGGTCGCCGCTGGGCGGGATCGGTGGCGGCGCGAGCGGCGTGGGGGAGCGGTTCCCGCAGGTCGCGCGGGTCGCCGAGGCGCACGGTGTGAGCCCGCAGCAGGTCGTCATCGCCTGGGAGCTCTCGCTCGGCGACCACGTGATCCCGATCCCCGGCGCGGGCCGGCCCGAGTCGATCGTCGACTCCGCCGCCGCGATGACGCTCGAGCTCACCGAGGCCGAGCGGGAGGACCTCGGGACGATCCTCGGCTGAGGGGCCCGCGCGGGCGACGTGACCGGCAGGGCATTTCCGTTGCCGGTCCCCGGGTGCGGGCGTACCCTGGCGGGCGTCCGTGACCGGAGAGGAGTCGGCATGCATTCCGTGCCAGCAGGGAGCGAGGCGGCCCGACGGGCCTGCTCGTCGTAGCATGGCGCGCCCCGAGCGCGCCGCCGTCGACCCCACCCTGATGCTCCTGCATGCCCAATTCCCGGCCGCCCGGAAGCGGCCTGCGAGGCATGCCCTCCGAGAGGACCCCTCATGCTGACCCTCACCGACGCCCTGATCCGCGACTCCTTCGTGAACGCCTCGAAGGGCGACGCGAAGCGCGCCACCCTGCCCGACCTCGACGCCCTCGACTTCGAGCGGCTCGACTACCTGGGGTGGCAGGACGCCAAGCGCCCCCGCCTCCACTACGTGTCCCTCGAGCTGGACGGCCAGGTCGCGACCCTGATGCTGCGCGGCGCGGAGAACGCCCCCACGAAGAAGATGCTCTGCGCCTGGTGCGAGGACATCGTCGACGGCGTGCATGCCGCGAGCTTCGTCGCCCCGCTCGGCGGCGCCTCCGGCCGGCGCGGCAACAGCGTCGGCACGTCGGTCTGCGCGGACTTCCGCTGCTCCCGCAACGTGCGCCGCGCGCCGAGCTCCTTCGAGCTGCGCACGGAGGACCCGGCGCTGCTCGCCTACCACCAGGAGCAGAAGATCGCCGGCCTGCGCGAGCGGTCCGCCGCCTTCGTGCGGGCCGTCGCGAACGGCTGATCGGCCGATCGGCCGACGGGTGGGGCCGGTGGGCAGGCTCCCGAGCGTGCCGTCCGGCACTGCCCTGACAGCCGGCGTCGCCTAACCCCCGGCACCGCTGACATCGCCGGCCTCGAGCGCCCGGCCGGGACCCGCCACGGGTTCCGCGCCGGGCGCTCGTGCGTCGTGGTCGAGCCGCGGGCAGCGGCGCCGCCCGCCGCCTCCCGCCGCTCGCCTCCTGCCACCCGCCACTGGCCTCCCGTCGCCTGCTGTTCGCGCGCGACCCGCTGCCGCCCGCCGTCGCTTGTCGCCGCCCCCGCCGCCCCTCCGCCCAGAATTGATCGTCCCTCCCCACGCCGAGTTATCCACAATTTCCACGGGCCGGCGGTAGGTGCTGGTTTTGGGGGAGGGAGGGCGTAGAATGAAGGAGTGGCGTCGGGGGTGTCGCTGGTGGATGGTGGCGGGGATTTATCTGCTCGCCGATCCGCCGCCGATCAGTCATTCCGGTGCAGTGATGACGAGGGGAGGCGAGCGATGTCGGTGATCGATGGCGGGGTGCCCGCGCCCCTTCCCCTGCCCGGCCTGGAGAGCGTCGCAGACCCTGCCGCGTCTCTCGATCCTCACGCTGTCGACATCCCCGCCGATGCGGACGCCTCTGCCTCTGCCTCTGCCTCAGTCACTGCCTCGGTCGCGGCGGGCGCCTCGACTCCCGTCCTCCCACCGAAGCCGCGCGCCCTCTGCCGCGCCGTGCGCGGCCGCAGCGAGGTGACCGAGGAGAACGTCGCCATCCGCGCCGACCTCTCGGAGGATGCCGTCCGCGCGGAGGCGCTGCGACGCATCCATCGGCGGCGCCGCGGCGCCGCCGCCATGCTCTACGTCGAGGAGATGAAGGACGTCGCCCTGCTGTGGGACGAGAAGGCGGGTGACGAGGGGGACTACCTCGCCCTCGCCGCCGGGGTCGCGCTGCGCGCCCGGCTCGGCCAGGCGACCTACCAGCTCCGCCGCGCCCATATGGGCGTCACCGATCTGCCACTCTCGCTCGAGAAGGTCGCCACCGGTGACCTCCCCACGAGGTGGTTCGACGATCTGCTCCGCGCGGTCGAGCGTCTCTCCTCTGCTCAGCGCCACCGGGTGGATGCCGAGGTCGCCGGCTGGGAGCTCGCGACGCTCTCCCCGGACCGCTTCCGCACGCTCGTGCGCCTCCTCGTGACCTGGGTGGACGAGGTCGCCGCGCTCGGTGCCACCGCGGAGGAGACACGCGACGTCAGCCTCGACCACTCCCACGTCGACGACGGCACCGCCACGCTCACCGTGACCGGCCCCGCCCCGGAGATCCTCGACCTCGCCAAGCGGCTCGACGCCGCCGCCCACGCGGTCCAGGATCAGCAGCGCCGCGCGCTCGCCCGCATCGCCGCCGGCGAGACCGGCGTGGAGATCCCCTGGGACCTCCACGGCCAGGCCGCCCGCACCGGGAAGCGGCTCCCGCTCGGGGCGATCCGCTATCTGCTGCTCACGCGAGGCGAGATCGACACCCAGGGTGTGCCGGTCCCTGCGGCGGGGGTGCGGTTGAACCTCGTCGTCCCCGTGCTGTCCCTGTTGGGCCGGAGCGACGCACCTGCGACGCTCGAAGGCACCATCCCGATCCCCGCCGGCATGGCCCGCGAGCTCGCGGCACGGGCACCCTCGTTCCAGCGGGTCCTCACCGATCCGATCACCGGGGAGTTCCTCCCCGTCGCGTCGACCACCTACCGGCCCACCGCCGCGATGCGCGAGCACGTGCTGCTCATCGACCCCGTCTGCGCCGTGCCCGGCTGCGAGCGGCACATCGCGGAGAACGGCGAGGTCGACCATATCGAGGAATTCGATCATCTTCGTCCCGAGAATGGCGGGCCCACATCGCCGCATAATCTCCACGGATTGTGCTGGTCTCATCATGACGCGAAAACCGAGAGGTATATCGACCCCGAGAGATCGGGGGGCGGCAAACGTACACGATGGAATATCGGTGGCCTCACCGCCACCGAGGTCACCACCAACCGGGACCTCGTCACGCAATCCCTCGCGGAGAGCTACTCCCGCTACTGGGACGACTACGTCCAGCGCCGTCGGGCCGCGGAGGAGCGAGCCCGTGCCCGGGCGGAGGCGGAGGCCGCAGCGGCGGCAGCAGGAACGGGAGCCGACCCGGGGACCGACGCGCCACCGGGCGACGGGGACCCGGACCACGCCCCGCCCTTCTGAACCTGTTCAGCCCAGCCGCACCCGCGCGTCCGCACGGTGCCCGGTCGCGGTGACGAGGCGGGCGTTCGCCTCGTCCGGCCCGAGCGCCCAATCCCGCGCCGCGGCCGGCGGCTTCCCGAAGCGCTCATGCCGGGCGATCAGCCGCTCATGCCGCAGATCCTCCGGGGTCTCCACGAACCAGCACCCATCCAGCAGCGCCCGCACCCCGGCGAACGGCCCCTCGTCGAGCAACAGGTAGTTGCCCTCCGTGATGACGAGCGGCACCTCGGCCTCCACCGCGATCGCACCGGCGAGCGGCTGCTCGAGATCCCGCTCGAACATGGGCGCCCACACCACATCATCACCGGGCATCTGGGCCCGGATCCGCTGCAGCAGCGCCGCATAGCCGCCCGCGTCGAAGGTGTCCGGCGCGCCCTTGCGGTCACGCCGGCCCAGCGCGTCGAGGGCGACGTCCGCGAGATGGAAGCCGTCCATCGGGACCACGGTGCACGAGCCCTCCGGCAGTTCCCGCGCGAGCAGCTCCGTGAGCGTCGACTTCCCCGCCCCGGGCGCCCCGGCGACCCCGAGCAGCCGCCGGCCCCCGGCGCGGCGCGCCTCGTCGAGCAGCGTCAGCGCGGCGCGGAGCACGGCCTCCTGCCCCTCCAGCACGACCGGCTCAGGCATCGACGTCCACCTCGAGCACCTCACCACGCAGCGGCAGATGGAGGAGGATCCGCGAGGGCTCCGCCCCGGCCGCTGCGAGCGCCCGCGAGTACGTCGCCAACTGCCCCAGGTAGTGCCGCTCCACGTGCCCCACCGGGTCGTCGCCCGGATAGGACTTGTGGTCCACGAGCACGATGCCGCCGCCCGGCAGCTCGAGCAGCGTGTCGATCCACCCCTCCATGACCTGCGAGTCCTCGTTCCACCAGGAGATCGGCTGCTCCGTCAGCTCCCGTGCGCCCGGGAACTCCGCCGCGAGGAACCCCGCCCACGCCTCTCCCGCCTCGACGAGAAGGTCCGGGGAGATCGCCCGGGCCACGGCCCAGCGCTCCACGAGCCGTCCCGCCGCGGCCTGCTTCTGCGCCGCGTCGAGGTGGGCGAGGGGCAGGGCGAGGTAGGCGTGGACCGCCTCGCCCACGCGCTCCCAGCGCTCCCCGCCGCCCTCGACGAGCCGGCGGCCGATGCTGCGGGGCGCGTGGACGGTGCCCGTGCCGGAGGCGACCCCGGAGGCCTGGAAGCGGGCGCCGGCCCGGGCCCGGTGTCCCGGCTCCGGCCGCAGCGGTACGTCCGTCGCCGCGAGCGTGCTGCGCCGTGCCCGGTAGGTGGGGGCGTCCTCGGCGAGCACGCCCGCCGGCGTGCGGATCGTCGCCGGCAGGTCGCCCGCGCCGCGCACGCTGATCGTCTCGCCGCCCGCCTCCCAGCTCAGGAGCGGTCCGGCGCCCTCGTGCCCGGGGACCAGCGCATCGAGCACCGGGGCGTGGCCGGCGCCGCTCAGCACGGTGACGTCGGCCGAGCGCGTGAGCGCCACGTACTGCAGGCGCCCGGACTCCTCCTGCTCCGTCCGGGCCCGGCGCCGTCCATGCTCCGAGGCGGAGAGCCCCTCCTGCAGCTGCGCGTACCGGGGCAGCACGCCCGGCCAGTAGCGCGGGGAGCGGCCGTCGAGCGGGGCGGTGACCTGCAGCTGCGGCGCCGGGACGACGAAGCCGCCGTCGTGGCGGGAGCGGTCGCTCGGCGCGTGGTCGAGCATGACCACCACGCGCGACCACTCGAGGCCCTTCGCGCCGTGGATCGTCCCCACCCACACGGTGTCCGGGATGCTCGAGAGGTCCGGGCCGGCGTCCGCGGCGTCGAGCGCGATCCGCAGGCCGGTGAGGGTGATCGGGGCGGAGTCCGCACGGGCCCGGTCCGCGTACTGCACGGCGACGGCGCGCAGCGCATCGAGCGTGCGCAGCCGCTGATCGGGCGCGGACCACGACCGGATCCGCCCCGGCAGGTCGAGCGCGTCGACGACGGCGGTGATCATCTCCACCGGCGTCAGGGAGATGCAGTCCTCCCGCAGGTCGCGCAGCCCCGCGAGCACCGGGTCCTGCCACCAGCGGGAGAAGACGGTGCGCCGCCCCTCGCGGTCCGGTGCGGCGGCGAGCTCCGCGAACCATCCGTCGTGCGCGGCATGGTCCGGGAGCAGGTCCACGAGCTCGGTGAGGGCGAGCGTGTCGGCGAGGTCGAGGGTCACCGCGAGCGCCGCCCGCACCAGACGGCCCTCGCGCGCGGCGAGGATCGGGGCGCCCTCGCCGGAGGCGGGCACGCCGCGCGCCGCGAGCGCCTCCGCGACCTCGGCGGCGCGCTGGTTCGAGCGCACGAGCACGGCGACGTCGCCGGGGGAGACGCCGGGCTCGGCGAGCAGGTCGAGCACGCCGTCGGCCACGGCCGTCGCATGCTGGGGGTAGGTGAGCTTCCGCGGCACCTCGGGCAGCCATGCCTCGAGCCGGCCCGGAGGGCGGCCCGCGGCGGCGCGGCGGCGCGCGGCCTCCGGCGCCGCGTCCATGACCACGCGATGCCGGGGGAGGTCCGGGAAGACCTGCGGGAACACGGCGTTCACGAGGTCCAGCACGGGCGCCTGCGAGCGCCACGAGTGCTCGAGGTCCCGCACGGTCGCCGCGCCGAGGTCCGTGCGGCCGCTTTCGATCTCCGCGATGATCCCGGTCATGAGGGCAGGGTCCGCGTCGCGGAAGCCGTAGATCGCCTGCTTGGGGTCGCCCACCCAGATCTTGTCCTCGACGAGCTCGCTCAGCGCGAGGAACAGGGCGAGCTGCACGGGGGAGGTGTCCTGGAACTCGTCGACCGCGAGCAGGCGGAACCGCGAGCGGATCGCCTCGCGGGCCCGCGGGGACTCCCGCACGAGCGCGAGGGTGCGCACCTCCTGGTCCACGAAGTCGATGAGGCCCAGGGCGTCCTTGTGGTCGCGGTACGCCTCGAGGGACTCCGCGGCGGTCTCCATGACCAGCGCGATCACGGCCCGCACGTCCGCCTGGAGCACGGGGTTCGCGAGCAGCTCCTCATCGATCATCGTCGCCGTGCCCAGCAGGGCGAGGTCCACGTCCTTGCTGTAGACGTAGCCCTTCGCCGCGGGGTCGCCGGCCTTGCCGGAGCCGACGGCGGCGAGCTTCGCCCAGCGCGACCAGGGAGCCCGCGCCGGGTCCCGCAGGTCCCGGCGCATCGCCTCGAGGGTGTCGAGGTGCTTGCGCACGGTCGCCGCGCCCTTGTCGTCGCCGGCCGCCTGCGCGCGCAGGTCGGTCAGCGCGGTGTCGAGCTGCGCGGTCCACGCGGGGCGGCGGTCCTCGAGCGTAGCCGTCGGGAGGGCCGCCTCCCGGTAGTCCTGCCAGGAGGCCTCGACGCCGTCCCGCAGCGCCTGCGCGTCGATGAGGTTCGTGCGGGCGCGGGAGGCGAGGTCCCGCACGTGCGCCCGCCACGAGGGGGAGGCGGCGAAGGGCAGCTCAGGGTCCTCCTCCCCGTCGTGCTCGGTGCGCGCGAGCAGGTCGCTCGCCCGGGCCCCGGCCTGGGCGGCGGTCTCGTCGATCGCGGCGCGGAAGGCGGCCCGCTGCCGGTCCTCGTCGAGCACCTGCACGTCGGGCGAGATGCCGGCGTCGAGGGCGAACTCTCGCAGCAGCTCCCCGGAGACCGCGTTGACGGTGCTGATGAGGGCGCTGTCGATGCCGCGCGCGGCGTCGAGCTGGCCGCGCTCGAGCAGCGTGCGCCGCACACGGTCGCGCAGCTCCGCCGCGGCGCGCTTCGTGAAGGTCGTCGCGATGAGCTGTGAGGGGTCCAGCCCCTCCTCGATCCGGCGCGCGATCTCGTGGGTGAGCGTGTGGGTCTTCCCGGAGCCCGCCGAGGCGTTGATCAGGGTGAAGGAGGGGCCAGGGGTGCTCATCGTCGGTCTCCCGTCAGTCCGCAGAGCTGCGCGTACTCGCTGCCCGCGCAGTGGTCCTCGACGAGCAGCCCGCCCGCCGCTCGCGCCGTCGTCCGGGCGGCCGTGACCGCCTTCGCGTGCTGCGCCCAGGTCGCGCCCGCGCCGAGACCGGCCTCCTCGATCAGCGCACGGCAGCCCGCGCGCACGGTGCCGGAGGCGACCTCGTCGAGCACCGTCGTGATGCCGGCGAGCATGCGTGACCAGGCGTCCTCGACGTCCATCGGCGTGCGGCGGCGCGGGTCGAGCGCCGGATCGGCGGAGACGAACTCGCCGCTGCGCAGCAGGAAGTAGCCGACGCCCGCGGGCTCCGTGAGCGACTGCTCCTGGGCGACCGTCCACGCGTAGGCGGCGAGCTGGATCGCCTCGCCGGTGTCGAAGAGGTCCCCGTAGCGGGTGCGGCTGCGGGACCACTTGAGGTCCAGGACGCTCGGCCGGCCCTGCGCGTCCACGGCGTCCACGTCGCGGCTGCCGCGGAAGGTCACCGTGTGAGGGCCGACGGCGAGCGGGAGCGTGAGCGGCAGCGAGAAGCGGGACTCGGTGCCGGTGATCCGCAGGCCCGCGTCGGCGAGACCGCGGAACAGCGCCCCGAGGGAGCGGACGGCCCGCTCGCGCACCTCGGAGCGCTCGGCGGCGCGGCCCGGGAGGTCGAGCTCGGAGGCGAGCTGCGGGACGAGCGCGTCGAAGGTCGCCCCGATCTGCTCGGGGGTCGGGTGGGCGTGCTCGTGCACGAGCGTCTCGACGACGGCGTGGACGAGCGTGCCGATCATGCGGGCACCCGTGGGCAGCGCGGCGACCTCGGCGGGGCGCACGTCGAGCGCGTACTCGAGCGCCCAGTGCTGCGGGCAGGCGAGCAGCGACGCGGCCTGCGTGTAGGACAGCCGCTCGGGCAGCAGGTGCGGGGCGGGGGCGATGCGGCGCTCGAGCGGGGGCACCGGCTCGCCGTGCTCCTCGACGGGCGCGGTGACGGGGAGCGTGCGACCGGCGAGGGTCCAGGTGTCCCCGTCGATCAGGGACTCGGGGGAGAGACGCTCCGCCCCGGCGGCCGCCTCGAGGTGGGCGAGCAGGCCGCTCGGCCCGGGCGCCTCCTCCGCGAACGGCCCGGGCAGCACCGCGATCACGCGCCGGGCGCCGCGCAGCCCCGCGAGGGCGGCATCGACCTGCAGGGAGGCGACGGCGGCGGGATCGAGCACCCGCCCGCCGCCCGCCTCGAGCGCGGCCGCCTCTGCCGTGTCCCAGCGCTCCGCCGCCGGCAGCTCCTCGGCCGACGGCCCCCACCACAGCACCGTCCCGCCCGCGGCGCGCAGCTGTGCCGGACGGGTGGTCACGGCCCAGTCGGCGACCTCGCGCACGGCGCGGGGGGACGGCCCGGAACCGCCGCAGGAGTCGATGACCTGCTGCAGCGTGCGCCGGGCGAGCGGGACCGACGGGTCGAGCATGCCGAGCACCTGCTGGAGGGTGCGCACCTGGGTGAGCGTCGCGAGCAGCTCACCCTCACCTCGGGCCACCGCCCGCAGCCGCTCCACGAGCCAGTCCAGGCGCGAGGAGAGCAGGTCCGGGCGCAGACCCTCCGCGGGCAGCGGATCCGTGACCATGCGGTCCACGGCCCGCGCGGCCTCGACCGCCGGGGCGGGGCCGTCGGCGGCGATCTGCCCGAGCGCCTCCCGCCAGGCGGGACCGCCCACGCCGGGCTCCCGGCCCAGCGCCCGCAGCAGCCGGCGGCGCGCGGCCGCGGGCACGAGGCCCACGGGCTCGGCGTCGCCGTCCGCGCCCGGCAGCACCCGCAGGTCCAGCAGCGCCGCGAGCTGGTGGACGTCGACCGGGGCCGTCGCGACGTCGAGGAAGAGGCCCAGCACCTGGTGGTGGGCGCGGTCCGTGGACGGCTCCACGTGGCCGACCGCGGGCAGGCCGCGCCGGTGCAGGGCCCGGTCGAGCACGTCGGTGCCGCGGGCGGCGAGCACCGTGAGCGGGCCGTCCTCCGGGGCGGCCGGGGCGGCGAGGTACCGCGCGGCGACGTCGGCCGCGGACCACTCGTCGAGCGCCTCGACGACCGTGAGCGCGGGCGCGCCCGCCTCCGGGGCGGGCAGCACCGGGCAGTCCACGCCGGCAGCGGTGAGCAGGGAGAACAGGTGCGGCCATCGGCCCGGAAGTCGCTCCGCCGGCTCGTGCAGCGCCACCTCCTCGATGCCGAGCGGCCAGGTCGCCGCGTCCCCCTCGAGCAGGGCGATCAGCTCGGCGAGATCATCGGCGGGGGAGGGGGCGAGGGTGCCGGCCGTGCCGACGACGACCGTCTGCTCGAGATCGCGCAGCGCCGCGAGCCGCTCCGGGAGAGGGCCCTCGACGCCCGACGGCCGCCACCCCGTCGCGACCGCCTCGTCGCGCCAGCGCAGCAGCTGCCGCCCCGTGCTCCACGGGTCCACCGCGAAGGAGCGCGCGGGCCAGAAGGCCGAGGGATCGGGCAGGGAGGCGAGATGCTCCTCGACGAGCCGCACGTACTGCGCGACCCGCACCGCCGGCTCCACCGCCGGGCGGGTCAGGCCCAGACGGTTCTGCAGCAGCTGCACGAGGGACCGCGGTCCCATCCGCGCCGCGCCCCGGGCGCCCGTGCCGTCCGCCCAGGCCGTGCCGTCCAGGGACCAGCCGAACTCGATCCGCATCCCACCTGCTCCTCCGCCGTCTCCGTGCGGCGTGACCTGCCGCGGGACCCACAGTAGGGGAGGAGGCCGACGCTCAGCGGTTGAACGGGTCGTCGGGCCGGACCGACCAGCTGAAGCCGCGCTCGTACAGCGTGGATCCGGAGGGGTCCGGGGCGAGCACGAGGTCCACGTCCCCGCCGTCCACCCCGTCGCCCGTGACGTGCAGGGTGCCGCCGGGCTGCTCCTCGATCGTGAGCGTCAGCTCCTGGGGCAGGACGTCGAGGTACTCCCTCACCGGCTGCCCCTCCTCCCGCAGGTCCTGGAGCGCGAGCTCGACCGTGCCCTCACCGCCGCGACGGTAGGTGCCGGTGAGGAGCGTGCCGTCCGCGAGGCGGAGCTGCACGGGGGAGTCCTCGCCGTAGACCGTGTCGCCGAAGGCGATGCGCGCCCAGCGACGGTCCTCACCGAGCTGCGCGGCGGGCTGCGCGGTGTCCTCCTGGACGGCCCACACGCCCGCGGGCACGGAGTCGTCGCTGCTGCGCGGCGGGTACAGCTGGGTCGACCCCCAGATCACGAGCGCCGCGATCGCCACGGCGGCGATCGGACCGAGCACGTCCGTGACCCGGGCGACCGGGCGCCACGGGATCAGCGTGGGCAGCGGGCCCCGCGGGATCTCCCCGCGCCGGAAGAACGCGCTGAACAGGCGCGGCATCCACGGGATGAGCACCACGACCGACATCACCAGGTAGATCAGCGAGGGTGTCTTCACCATGACGTCGTAGCCCAGGTTCAGGACGAGCACGAGCGCCATCGACCCTGCCCCGACCACCGCGCCGAAGGGTACCGAGCGGCGCCACAGCAGCGCGAGCCCCGCCCCGCACTCCGCGACCCCCGCGAGGAGCTGGAACAGCGGGGAGAACGCGACCATCCGCCACAGCAGGCCCATGGGGCTCATCTCGCCCTGGCTGATGAGCGCGTCCCCCGGGTCGGAGAGCCCGAACTGGCCCAGCACGAGCTTCGTGCCGCCGTAGTAGAGCAGCACGAGCGCGAGCAGCAGCCGCACGGCGCCGTGCGCCCACCAGCCCAGGGTCGCGGCGACGGTGCGCGCGACCCGCTTCTCGACGGCGTAGCCGTCCTCGGGTGCTGGTGCTGGTGCGGGCGCGGGGGAGGGGGAGGTGTCTGCGTCGGAGGAGGTCATGGACCCATTCCACGTCGGCGGGCCGCGCCAGGCGTCCGTCCGGGGGTGGGAGCGGACCCGACCTCCGTCGGGGCCGACGGGCCCCCGGATCCGCTATGAGTCGAGCGTGCTCCTCCGCGTGCTCGGGCCGGGCGGCGAGGTCGTGCCCGCCCAGTGCGCACCCGCCCCGCCCCAGGCGTCACCGCGCATCTGGCCCACGCAGACCAGGACGATGTGGGGGCGGGGCGGGGCGCTGACGGTCGGATCAGCCCTGCGGGTCCGCGCTGCCCGGGCGGGCCCACGGCGGGACCTGCCCGTCGGCCGCCTGCTGCGCGGCCTGCTGGGCACGGCGCTCGGCCTCGGCCTGCGCGTCGCGGGCCTGCTGGGCGCTGATGCGGCGCTGGCGCTCGGCGCGCTGGGCGTCCGCGGTGCGGCGCTGCTGGGCCTCCGCCTGCTCGCCGTCCTCGTTCGCCTGGTGCGCGGCCTGCGCCTGCAGCATGGCGGAGCGGATCTCGTCGCCCATGGAGCCCACGGCGCCCGGGTTCGAGGGCAGGTACAGCACGTTCGAGCGGCCGTTGCGGGCCACGTCCTGCATGGTGTCGAAGTACTGGGTCATGAGCAGCAGCTGCTCCGCGGAGGACTCGATGCCCACCTTGCGCAGCATCTCGTACTGCTCCGCGATGCCGAGCGCGATCGCCTTGCGCTGGGCGGCGACGCCCTCACCCTGCAGGCGCTTGGACTCGGCCTCGGCCTCCGCCTGGGTGACGCGCTTGATCTTGTCCGCCTCCGCGAGGGACTGCGCGGCCACGCGGTCGCGCTGGGCGGCGTTGATCGAGTTCATCGAGTCGCGCACGCGGGCGTCGGGGGAGATGTCCTGGACGAGCGTGTTGACGATGTTGAAGCCGAACTCCTGCATGCGCACCGAGAGCGTGTTCTCGACGCTGCGGGCGATGTCGTCCTTGGACTCGAAGGCCTCGTCGAGCTCGAGGCCGGACAGCGCCGAGCGCACCGTGTCGAACACGTAGGAGCGGATCTGGTTCTCCGGGTTGGAGAGGCGGTAGTACGCGTCGACGACCTGCTCCTCCTTGATCACGTACTGCACGGCCACCGGCACGGTGACGAACACGTTGTCCTTGGTCTTGGACTCGATGTTCACCTCGAGCTGCTGGATGCGCAGGGAGATCGGCCGGGTGGTGCTGTCCACGAACGGGGCCTTGAAGTTCAGGCCCGGTCGCGCGACACGACGGAACTTGCCGAAGCGCTCGACGATGACGTTCTCCTGCGTGTGCACGGTGAACATGATCGAGGTGCGCAACCCGCCGAAGAGCAGCGCTCCGAGGATCGCAAGCACCACGACGACGACGACGAGGACGATGAGGACGGCGACGACGCCTTCCATGGGGTTCCCCTTTCCAGGAGGTGGTCGATGTGAGCCACGCTACCGAATGGTCCCTGTTCCAGGGGGCCGACGAAGGGAGGGGATCCGGGGAACGGTGGGAGTCCGCGTCAGCGGCCGAGCCGCTGCAGCTCCACCTCGATGCGGCGCGCGATCCGCGCCGGCGGCACCGGCGGGGCGTAGCGGCGCAGCACGTGACCGTCGGCGCCCACGAGGAACTTGGTGAAGTTCCAGGCGATGCGGCCGCCCAGCACGCCGGCCTTCTGAGCGCGCAGCCAGGCCCACATCTCCGGGGCGCCCGGCCCGTTGACGTCGGTCTTCGCGAACAGCGGGAAGGTCGTCTCGTAGCTCGAGGTGCACACCTGCTCGGTGTCCTCGTCGGTCCCCGGGTCCTGATGGAACTGGTCCGACGGGAAGCCGAGCACCGTGAAGCCGCGGTCGCCGAACTGGCGCTGGAGGGACTGCAGGCCCTCGAGCTGGGGCGTGAAGGTGCACTGGGTCGCGGTGTTGACGACGAGCAGCACCTGGCCCTCGTAGTCGGAGAGGTCCTGCACGTCCCCGCGGATCGTTCGGGCGGAGAAGTCGTGGAGGGTGCGGTCCCCGCCGGGGAGGGGTGCGGAAGCGTCCGATGCGTCGAGCTTCGTCATCGACGGGCCTCCTGCCTGCTGTGGTCGCGACCACCCATCCTAGGGGCGCGGGACGCCCGGCGGGGTGGTCAGTCGTCCAGGAAGGCGTCGACCTCGGCCCGGGTGGGGGCGGACTGCGGCCCCCAGCGGGTCACCGCGATCGCCGCCGCCGCGTTCGCCCGGGTCGCCGCGGACTCCCAGTCCGCGCCGAGCGCGCGCTCGGCGAGCATCGTGCCGGTGTGCGTGTCCCCGGCGCCGTTGGTGTCCACCGCCTTCTGCGGGAAGGCGGGGATGAACGTGCCCCGGCCGTGGTGGAAGACCGTGCAGCCGCGGTCGCCGTCCCGCACCACGACGACGGTGCCCGGACCGATCCGGCGCCGCAGCGCCTCCGGGGTGTCCTCGAGGTCGTCGAGGCCCGTGATCGCCCGGGCCTCCGCCGCGTTCGAGGTCCACACGGTGGTGCGCGCGAGCACCCGGTCCTGCAGCTCCATGGGGAAGGAGGCGAAGGGCTCGCCCGGGTCCAGCACCACCTCGACCCCCTCGGGCAGGGACTCCAGGAGCGCGAGCAGCGGATCGCGCGTGGGCTCGAACAGCGAGTAGCCGGAGATGCACAGCAGGTCCCCGGGCCGCGGGTCGAGCCTCGCGAAGGACTCGGCGGTGACCTGCCG
This sequence comes from Brachybacterium rhamnosum, assembly GCF_039526185.1. NCBI lineage: Bacteria > Bacillati > Actinomycetota > Actinomycetes > Micrococcales > Dermabacteraceae > Brachybacterium > Brachybacterium rhamnosum. Next base: position 68,595 of record NZ_BAAAIS010000002.1, on the reverse strand, counting down.
CTCCGCCCCGTAGACGGTGACGAAGGAGCGCTCCGCGGTGGGCTCGACGAGCACCACGCAGTAGCCGGAGTCGTCGTCCCCCCGCGGGGAGTCCGCGAGCGTCACCCCCGCCTCGGTGAGCACCTCGCGGATGAGGTCGCCGTTGGGGCCGGTGCCGTGGGCGCCGCCGTGCACGGCCTCCGCCCCGGTGCGCGCGGCGGCCACGAGGATCGTCGCGGCCCCTCCTGCGTAGCGCTCCTCCGAGCGGGCGTTGACGTTGTCGCCGCGCACGGGCAGCGAGGGCACCTCGACCACCATGTCGACGAGCGCCTGGGAGGTGTGGAGCACGCGGGGCATGGGGCGAGTCTAGGGGCGGGGATGGTGGACGATGGAGGCATGGCCACCTCAGCTCGCCGCTCCCGCCCTCGTGCTCCCTGGATCGTCGGCGTCGCCGCCCTCGCGGTGATCGCCCTCGTCGTGGGCGGGCTGCTTGTGTGGCGGGCCCGGGCGGACGGCGGCCGGGCGGAGGCGGAGGCCTTCGCGGAGGCGCTGGACAGCGGGGACTTCTCCGGGGTCCCGCTCACCGGGAGCACCGCCGGGGAGGCGGCCGCGATCCGGGAGCACGTGACCGCGTCCGTCGTCGCCGCGACCGGCGTCGAGCCCACCGTCGCGCTCACCGATGCCGGCGAGGTGGAGGACGGCGACCGCACCGCGACGTACACCTGGACCTGGGACCTGCCCAAGCCGATGGGCACCTGGACGTACGAGACCACGGCGACCTTCTCCGGCGACGACGGCACGTGGTCCGCGACGATGCTCCCGAACGTCGTGTACCCGGGGCTCGACGACGACTCCGGCTCCCTCGACGTCGAGATCACCCGCGGCACCTCCGGCTCCGTCACCGACCGGGAGGGGAACGCCCTGGTCGCGCCCACGGACGTCATCGACGTGGGGCTCGACCTGTCCCGGATCGCCGGGAACGAGGACGCCGCCGGGACCGCGCGGGAGCTCGCGGGCCTGCTCGGCATCGACGCGGACTCCTACGAGCAGAAGGTCAAGGACGCGCAGGACGCCGGGGAGACGGCGAGCATCGTCCCCGCGCTCACGATCCGTGCCTCCGCGAAGGGCCAGTACCCGCTCGACAAGGCTGCCGCCCTCCCCGGCTACAGCGCGGTCGAGGGCACGCTCCCGCTCGCCGCGGACCGCAGCTATGCCCCCGGGGTGCTCGGCACCTTCCGCGAGGCGACCGCGACGGACGCGGAGGAGTCGGGCGGCGAGATCGTCGAGGGCGAGCTCATCTCCTCCGGTGGGGTGACGGCCGCCCGCCGCGACCAGATCGTCGGGACCGAGGGGCTGCAGATCATCGCCCGCGGGGTCAACGGCTCGAGCGAGGTCGTCGAGGAGAGCGAGCCGACCGACGGCACCGATGTCCAGATCACCCTGGATCCGGACCTCCAGGAGGCGGCGACCGCGGCCGTCGCCGGACAGGACTCGCCGAGCGCCGTCATCGCCATGAGCGCCTCGACCGGGCAGGTCCTCGCCACGGGCCTCGGCCCGAGCGGACAGTCCTACCCCGTCGGCCTCGTCGGGCAGTACGCCCCCGGCTCGACCTTCAAGATGGCGACCGCCCTCGCCCTGCTCCGCACCGGCGACACCCCGGACACGCAGGTCGACTGCCCCGCCACGGCGAGCGTCGACGGCCGCTCCTACAAGAACGCGGACTCCTTCGAGAGCTCCCTGGTGGGCTCGATGAGCCTCGCCGAGGCGATCGCCCACTCGTGCAACACGGCGATGGTGCTGCAGTCCGGGAACGTCTCCCAGGACGCCCTCGTCGACGCCGCGACCACCCTCGGCATCGGCCAGGACGCCCCCGAGGGCCTCGACGCGTTCATGGGCTCCGTGGACCCGGAGGACACCGGCTCCGAGCACACCGCGGACCTCATCGGCCAGGGCAAGGTGCTCGCCTCCCCGCTCGCCATGGCGACCGCGCTCGCGAGCATCAGCTCCGGCAGCACCGTCCACCCGCGCATCCTCATGGACGACGACGCCACGACCGACGTCCCCACCCCGCTCACCGAGCAGGAGACGAGCGACATGAGCACCATGCTCGCGCGGACCGTCACCGACGGCACGCTCACGAGCCAGCTCGGGGACCTCTCGGGCGGCGAGGTCATCGGCAAGACCGGCACCGCCGAGTGGACCGACGAGAACGGAGAGGCGAAGCTCCACTCGTGGGTCGTCGCCGCCCAGGGCGACGTCGTGGTCTGCGCCTTCGTCGAGGACGGCGGCTACGGCGCGACGACCGCCGGGCCGCTCGTGCGCCAGGTGCTCGAGGCCGCGCAGTCCGCGGGCCTCGAGTGAGCGCTCAGAGCGCCGCGGCGACCTCGACGGCCTGACGGATCGCCCGCTGCGCGTCGAGCTCGGCGGCGACGTCGGCCCCGCCGATCACGTGCACGCGCGGCAGGCGGCCGCTGCGCGCCTCGAGCAGCTCGGCGGCGAGACCGGTGACGCTCTCCTGGCCCGTGCACAGCACGACCGTGTCCACGTCGAGCACCCGCTCCTCGCCGTCCTCGAGCAGGTGCAGGCCCTGCTCGTCGATCCGCTCGTAGGCGACGCCCGTGTGCTGGACGACGCCGGCGCGGCGCAGCTCGGCGCGGTGCACCCAGCCGGTCGTGCGGCCCAGGCCCGCGCCGATCTTCGTCTCCTTGCGCTGCAGCAGGTGCACCTCGCGGGCGCGGCGGCCGTCCGTCGGCGGATCCGCCGGGGCCTCGGGCGGCGTCCGACGCGCGGCGACCCCGCCGCGGTGCGCCGAGGGGTCCAGCACGCCCCAGTGCTCGCGCCAGGTCGCGGCGTCGAGCGTCGCCGAGGGGATGGGACTCGTGAGGTACTCGGCGACGTCCACGCCGATCCCGCCCGCGCCGATGATCGCGACCCGCTCCCCGGCGACCGCGCGCTCCTCGAGCAGGTCCTGGTAGGTGACGACCTGCGGTCCCGCCGCGGGCGCCTCGGCCTGCGGGGCGAAGCCGGGCAGGTCCACGAGCCGCGGCGTCACGCCCGTCGCGACGATGACGTCGTGGAACTCCTGGAGGTCCTCCGCGGAGGGCCGGGTGCCGAGGCGTATCCCCACCCCGGCCGACGCGAGCCGCATCCGCCACGAGCGCAGCGCGAGGGCGTAGTCCTCCTTGCCGGGGATGCGGGCGGCGAGCCGCAGCTGCCCGCCGATCTCCTGCGAGGCCTCGAAGAGGGTGACGACGTGCCCGCGCTCGGCGGCCGCGAGGGCCGCCTCGAGGCCGGCCGGACCGGCGCCGACGACGGCGACCCTCCGGGCGCGGCGCTGGACCACCGGGGTGAGCACGAGCTCCGTCTCGTGGGCGGCCCGGGGGTTCACCAGGCAGCTCGCCCGCTGGTGGTCGAACACCTTGTCCAGGCAGGACTGGTTGCACGCGATGCACGCGACGATCTGGCCCGAGCGGCCCTCGGCGAGCTTGCGAGGGAGGTGCGGATCCGCGAGCAGCGGCCGTGCCATCGACACGAGGTCCGCGTCGCCGCGGGCGACCACCGACTCCGCGAGGTCCGGGTCGTGCAGCCGGTTCGAGGCGATGACCGGCAGGTCCACCTCACGCCGCAGCTGCGCGGTGAGCGGCACGAAGGCGCCGCGCGGCACGGAGGTGACGATCGTGGGCACGCGCGCCTCGTGCCACCCGATCCCGCTCGAGAGCACGTCCACGCCGCGCTCCTGCAGGCCGCGGGCCAGCACGATCGTCTCGTCCCAGGTCTGCCCGCCGGGCACGAGGTCCACGAGCGAGAGGCGGTAGGTGAGCAGGGCATCGGGACCGATCGCCTCGCGCACCGCGGCGGCGACCGCGAGTGGCAGCGCCCGCCGGCCCTCCGCGCCGCGGCCCCAGCGGTCCCGGCGGCGGTTCGTCGCCGGGGCGAGGAACTGGTTCAGCAGGTAGCCCTCGGAGCCCATGATCTCGACGCCGTCGTAGCCGGCCTCGACGGCCCGCCGGGCGGAGGCCGCGAACTGCTCGATCGTGCGGGATACGCCGCGGCGGGTGAGGCGGCGCGAGCGGAAGGGGGAGAGCGGGGAGCGGCCTGCGGTCGCGGAGGCCGCGAGCGGCTGGGCGGCGTAGCGGCCCGCGTGCAGGAGCTGCAGCACGATGCGGCCGTCGGCCTCGTGGACCTCCTGCGTGATCCGGGGGTGGCGGCGCAGCAGGTGCTCGCTCGCCTGCGCGCCGTCCAGGCTCAGACGGCCCGAGCGGTTGGGGGAGAAGCCGCCGGTGACGATGAGGCCCGCGCCGCCGCGGGCGCGCTCGCCGAGGAAGGCGGCGAGGCGGCCGGCGTCCCCGGGATGATCCTCGAGCCCCGTGTGCATGGACCCCATGACGATCCTGTTGCGCAGGGTCAGGGGACCGAGGTCGAGCGGGGAGAGCAGGGTCCGGTACCGCGACGCTGCGGCAGAGGGGTGCGGGCTGGCCATGCCGAGCATTGTCGCAGGCCCGCCCGCCCCCTCGTGTCAGCCGACGCGCGCAAGGGCCAGCGCGAGGTTGTCCGGCGCCCCCGCCCCGAGGGCCTCCTCGACGATCCGTGCGGCGAGGAACTCCGGCGCATCGGCGCCGGTCAGCAGGCTCGCGAGCCGCGCCGGGTCGAGCACCGCGTGGACGCCGTCGGAGAGCAGCGCGACCAGGTCCCCGGGCTCGATGCGGCGGATGAGCAGGTCGGGCGCGGTGGGCGCGCCCGCGGCGAGGGCACGGTTGAGCACCGCCCGCTGGGGGTGGCCCTCGGCCTCCTCCGCGGTGAGGCGCCCGGCGGCGACGAGCGAGCGCACCTGCGTGTGATCCTGGGTCACCGGGTCGACCCGGTCGCCGTGCACGAGCAGCGCGCGTCCGTCGCCCACATGGGCCACGTGCAGGCGGCCGCCCGTGAGGAGGGCCGCCGTGAGGGTCGAGCCGGACTCGCCGCCCGCGGGGACGAGCGTCTCGGCCGCCGTCCACGCCTCCTCGAGCGCCGACGTCGGATCCGCCCCGGCGGCGAGCGCGTCGCCGACCGCGACCTCGAGCGCCGCGAGGATCCGGGCGGAGAGCGCGTCCTCCGCGCCGAAGCCGTCGGCCACGGCGAGCAGCAGGATGCCGGGGCCGAGCTCGGTGTGCAGGACGGCGTCCTGCTGGGCGGGCCGCACGCGCCCGCGGTGCAGGGCGGAGGCGGCGATCAGGGTGGGGTGGTCGGTCATGGCGGTCTCCTCGGGGAGCTCCCCGAGATCGCGGACGAGGAGGCCGACGGCGGCGGCGCGGGAGAGGGAGTCGGCCTGCTCCTGTCGCCACCAGGAGCGCAGCTCCCAAGCGGCGGCCGCCGGCTCGAGGTCCAGCAGCACCCCGATCCGGGCCAGGCCCATGCCCACACCGCGCAGGGCGGCGATGCGGCGGGCCCGCGGCACCTGGTCGGCGCCGTAGGAGCGGTACCCCGAGAAGGGGTCCACCCGCCGCGGGGGCAGGAGGCCGGACTCGTCGTACAGCCGCAGCGCCTTCGCGCTCAGCCCGCTCGCGGCGGTCAGCTCGCCGATGCTCAGCAGGGGCTCCTGGTCCACGCCGTCTCCTGTCGGTCGTCCTCGCCCGATCCCTCGGGCACCGGGGCGATCCCGGCACGCACGACGCTCGGGACTGCCCCCGGGGCAGAGTCAAGCAGGTCGCGGAAAATCCGTCGACGCCGCCGGTCAGGCCGTGGTCGACTGCCGTCATGCACGTGACGATCCGCCCCCTGGACCCCGCCTCCGACACCGAGCTCGCCCAGTTCAACGCTCTCGACGAGGCGCTGGACCTCGACGCCTTCGGCGGCGTGCAGCCCTTCACGCTCGCGCAGCGCCGCAGCACCCTCGAGGACACCCCCTACCACCGCTCGCGCCGCTGGGTCGCGATCGCGGAGACGATCGAGGGCGGTGAGCAGCTCGTGGGCCGCGCCGCCACCTTCGAGCCGCTCCAGGACAACCTCGAGATGATCTCCGTGGGCTGCGCCGTGCACCCCGCCTTCCGCGGCCGGGGGATCGGCACCGCCCTCGTCGAGGAGGCGCTGCTGCCCGCGATCCGCGAGTCCGGCCGACCGCTCGTCGACGCCTGGGGCGAGATCGGGGCCGACGGCGACCCGGACGAGCCGTCCCTGCCCGCGAACCGCATCGCCGCCCGGCTCGGGGTGTCGCGCAAGAACATCGGCGTGTGCCGTGCGCTCACGTTGCCGCTGGATGCGGGGATGCTCGACGAGCTCCGGGCGCAGGCGGAGGAGAAGCTCGGCGGCTACCGCATCGAGATCTGGGAGGACCCGGTGCCCGAGGAGCACCTCGCCTCGTACGGGGCGCTGCTGCGCCAGCTCGACCTCGACGACCCCGACGAGGACCTCGAGTACGAGGCGCCGGAGTACACGCCCGAGCGGATCCGCACGTCGGAGCGGCGCCGCGCCGAGCAGGGCATCCTCCAGTACCAGTCCGTCGCGATCGCGCCGGACGGCACCATCGCCGGGAACTCCGTCATCAACCTCAAGCAGGGGGAGGAGGCGACGCTCGGTTGGCAGGAGAACACGCTGGTCATGCCCGATCACCGCGGGCACCGCCTGGGTCTCGCACTCAAGGTCGCCACGCACCGCGAGCTCGCCGCGCGCGCCCCGCACGTGCGGCGCCTGATCACCTTCAACTCGCACGTGAACCCGTGGATGATCGCGATCAACGAGCAGCTCGGCTACGAGGTCGCCTTCCGCGAGGTCGGGTATCAGGGGCGCGTGGAAGGATGAGGCCATGACCTCGTCATCGCCCGTCGACGGGCAGTCCCGCATCGTCACCGCTTCCGCCGAGGTCGCCGCGCCCGCCGCGGTGATCTTCGAGCTCATCGCCGATCCCGCCCAGCAGCCCCGCTGGGACGGCAACGACAACCTCGGTTCCGCCGCGGAGGGCCAGCGGGTCCGCGCGGCGGGCGAGGTGTTCCGCATGACCCTCACCAAGGGCGCCGTGCGCGAGAACCACGTGACCGTCTTCGAGGAGGGCCGCTCGATCGCCTGGAGGCCCTCCCCGGAGGGCGAGCCCACCCCGGGCCACGAGTGGCGCTGGGACCTCGTGGACCTCGGGGACGGCCGCACCCGCGTCACCCACACCTACGACTGGACGGCGCTCGAGGACGAGGCGCGGATCGTCAAGGCCCGCGCCACCACGAGCGCGAACCTGCAGGCCTCCGTGGACTGCCTCGCCGCCCTCGTCGAGGGACGGTGACCCGCTGAGCGGTCTCCGGCGGGCGCTGCTCGTCACCGCCGCGACCGCCGCGGGGCTGCTCGCGCTCTCCGGCGCCGCGGCCCTGCAGGCGACCCGCGCCGTCCGCGCCGCGGCACCGCCCGGGCCGGCGGCGCCGCAGCGCGAGGTCGTCGTCGTGCTCGGATACGGCAACGCGCCCGGAGAGCTCAACGGCGTGAACCGGCGCCGGCTCCAGCGGGGGCTCCGCTCCCGCCACCCCCGCGCCGCCTCCTCGCTGCTCCTGCTCAGCGGCGGCGCCGTGCGCTCCACCGTCCCCGAGGCCGAGCTCATGGCCGCGCACCTGCGCGGACCCCTCGGCTACCGGGGCGCCCTCGCCCTCGAGACCGAGAGCCGCTCCACCGAGGACAACGTGCGCCTGTCCGTGCCCTTCCTCGAAGGCGCGGACCGCATCGTCCTCGCCTCGGACCCGCTGCACGAGCTGCGCGCTCAGGAGTTCCTGCGCCGCCTGCGCCCCGACCTTGCCGCGCACCTCGCCCCCGCGGACCGCTCCCGCCCGCTCGAGGGCTGGTGGCTGCGCCCCGCGGAGGCCGTGATCGGCATCGAGGGCTTGCGCCGCGCACGCATGCTGGGATCCTGGAGGGCATGAACCGCGAGGAGGCCAGGGTCCAGGGCGAGATCGAGCAGGCGATCGCCCGCGGCGACTTCGACGACCTCCCCGGCGCCGGCAAGCCGCTGAAGCTGCCGAGCACGCACGACCCGGACTGGTGGATCAAGCAGCGCCTCGACGAGGAGGACGTCGACCGCGACGCGCTCCTGCCCGTCGTCGTCCTGCTGCGCCGCGAGCACGAGCAGCGGGACGAGACCCTCCGCGAGCTGCCCGACGAGCAGTCCGTGCGCGAGTACGCGGACGACTTCACGCGGCGTGTGCGCGAGGATCGCGCCGCGAGCCCGATGGCCCGCATGCTCGCCCCCGAGATGCCGGCCGACGCCGCCGTCGAGCGCTGGCGCGAGCTGCGCGCGGAGCGGGAGGAGCCGGTGGATCCGGCGCCGGTCGCAGAGCCCACGGGACGGCGTCGACCGTGGTGGCGCCGCCTGCTCGGCGGGAGCTCAGGCGAGGGGGCGTGACTTCTCCGCGTCGATGATCTCCCAGGTGCCTAGCCGCCGGAACCCGGCGGACTCCGCGAGGGCGATCGAGGACGTGTTCTCGAGCTGGCACCGGTACTGCGGCTCGTAGCCGCGATCGAGGGCCGCCGCGCTGATGCCCCTCACCGTGGCACGGCCCAGCCCCTGCCCCCGCTGCTCCGGCAGCGTGATGACGCCGAGGTCCGCGAAGCGGGTCTCGCCCCAGGGGTACATGCTCGAGGCGCTCGCGAGCCGCCCCTCCACGAGGGTGCCGACGACGAGCCAGTGATCGAGCTCGACGAACGCCTCGTCGAGATCGTCCTCCGGGGCCGCGCGGGTGAACTCCTCGAACAGCGGGGCGTCCGCGGTGGTCAGCTCCCGGGTGCGGGGATCGGGCCCCTCGGCGCACAGCGCCGCCTGCTCCGCGAGGGGCAGGAAGAACAGCACGTCCGGATCGTTCAGGGTGATCCCGTGCCCCTCGAGCCGGGTCCGGAGCTCCCGGGGCTCGACGTCCTCGCCGCTCTCGAGGCCGAGCTGGTCCGATCGCGCGGGGGAGAGCGAGAGCAGCGACGGGCCGTCCTCGGGATGCAGCAGCGACACCGACCTCCGCTCCGAGAGGGTGGGGTCGACGGTGACCGCCACCGGGTCCGACGCCGCGCCGCGGGAGTCCTCCGGGATCCACTGCGCGTGGACGAGGGGCGAGAACATCGCCCCCTCAGTCCATGCCCTGGGCGAGCACGTCGATGACGTGGGGCACGGCGTCCTCGTCCCCGGAGAGGTCCACCTGCTGGGCGCCGCCGGGCAGGCGGTCCAGGGCCGGCGAGCGGCCCCACAGCCACAGGTAGATCGCGAGCGCGGTGCCCTCCGCCTGCGCGAAGGGGAGGGCGTCGGGGTCGGCGTCCTCCGGGAGCGGCCGCGCGACGAGCTGGTCGAACTCCTGCCCGTCGCGGGGACGGGTCCCGGTCCAGTGCGCGATCTCGACGTCCAGCGCCTCCCCACCCTCGGGCAGCAGGCGCAGCAGGGCGAGCGGGGAGAGCTCCGCCCACTCGGGGATCCAGTCGTGGCCCGCCGCGAACATCACCGCCACGGCGTGGTCGAGACCGTCGGCCGCGACCTCCTCCGAGATCGGGGAGAGGGTCTCGGCGCCGGCCGTGAGCTCGGCGTCGACGCGGTGCATGGTCGCCTCGTGCACCTGCATCCGCCGGGTGAAGCCCACGCTCTGATCGGCGGGGAACCACGACCATGCGGCCTGGTCGTCGGGACGCTTCTCGAGCTGGGCGAGCAGCGAGGCGGTGGCCCGGGCGCGCCGATCGACGAGGTGCTCGCGGGCGTCCTCGCCCTCGGGCCGGGGGTCCTTCATGCCGTCGGCCTTCTCGGCGTCCTCGTCGGTGCGGGCCTCTGTGGCGAGCACGGACGCCCAGAACTCGTGGACCTCGGTGACGTGCCACAGCAGGTCCAGGGCGGTCCAGTCCGGGCAGGTGGGGACGGGGGCGGCGGGGTCGGTCGCGGCGAGCACCGAGGAGGAGCGGCCGGCCTCCGCGTCGATGAGGGCGAGAGGATCGGGGAGGGCGGCGGGGGACGGTGAGGGTGTCATGGGCTGAGCCAAGCACGACAGGGAGGGCCCCACAACCGAAATGGGACGACAGGGCGGAGCGGGGCGTCGAGACTGGGGCCATGCATCTGGAGAACGTGGTCATCGACGCCGTGGAGCCGCTCGTCACCGGGCCGGCATGGGAGGAGCGGCTGGGCACCGAGCGGCTCACCACGCTGCCCGAGGGTGTCGAGACCAGGATCCACCTGCCCGGGGAGGCCTTCCTGGACCTGTGCATGATCGCCGTGCCGGAGGCGGAGGAGGAGCCCGAGCGGCTGCACCTCGTGCTGGGCCCGGGGGAGCAGGGGCGGGAGCGGCTCGAGGAGATCCGCCTCGAGAGCGCGGACGTCCCCCGCGACCTCGCCTTCTGGACCTGGCTCTCGGCCTGGGAGCCGGAGGCCGACGGGCTCCGCCACCCCTCCGGCGAGGGCCCGCTGCTGCGGCTCGTGCCGGAGTCCGCGCCCGCGGGGCCGCTCAAGAACCGTGCGCACCTCGACATGCGGCTCGCGCCGGGGGAGGAGCCGGAGGCGGCCGCCGCGGAGCTGGTGCGCCGCGGCGGCCGCGAGGTGACGGAGGATCCGACGCTGCCGTGGCGGGTCTTCGAGGATCCCTCCGGCAACGTGCTGTGCCTGCTGCCCGCCCCCGCGCCGGGGAGCTGAGGCTCAGGCCCGGGGGCGGAGCGCGAGCAGCACGATCCCGGCCGCGGCGAGCATGAGCACGAGGCCCACGCTCGCCGTGATCGTCACGCCCGAGTCGAAGGCGTGGCGGGCGGAGTCGAGCAGCGCTTCGCCGACGCCCGCGGGGAGCTGGGTGGCGACGGAGGTCGCCCCGCCCAGGGTCTCCCCGGCGGCGGCGGACTGCGCGGCGGTGAGGCCCTCCGGCAGCTCGACGTGGGCGCGGTAGGCGGCGTTGAGGATGCTGCCGAGCACCGCGGTGCCGAGCACGGCGCCGGTCTCGTAGGCGGTCTCCGAGATCGCCGAGGCCGCGCCGGCCTTCTGCGCGGGGACCGCGGAGAGGATGAGGTCGTTGGAGATCGTCTCCGCCATGCCCACGCCCGCGCCGAGGATCATGAACGCGGCGACGAGGGCGGCGTCGGATCCGGCGCGGCCGCCGGTGAGGATCACCGCGTAGCCGACGGCGTTCAGCACGAGGCCCACCGCCATGGCGTGGGCGGGCCGCACCCGCTGCACGAGGCGCACCACGAGCAGGCCCATGAGCACGGTGAGCACGAGCCCGGGCAGGAGCAGCAGGCCGGCCTGCACCGGGGAGCGGCCGGAGACCAGCTGCAGGTGCTGGGCGACGAAGTACAGGAACCCCACGAGCGAGAACACGCTGAGCAGGTTCGCGGCGATCGAGGCGCTGAAGGCGGGGACCGCGAACAGGCGCACGTCGAGCATCGGGTCGCGGCGCACCAGCTGGCGGCGCACGAAGGCGAGACCGCTCAGCAGGCCGAGGCCCGCAGCGAGCACCACGCCCACCGTCACGCCCTCGTGGGCGAACGTCTTGATCGCCCACACGAGCGGGATCATCGTGGCCATGACCAGCACGATCGAGGCAGGATCCACGGGGCCCGGTCGCGGGTCGCGGGACTCGGGCACGAGCCTCGGGGCGAGCACGAGGAGCGGGACGAGCATCGGCAGGGCGAGCAGGAACACGGAGCCCCACCAGAAGTGCTCGAGCAGGAGGCCGCCGATGATCGGGCCCAGCGCGGAGCCGCCGGAGAAGCCGGCCGCCCAGATCGCGATCGCGAGCCGGCGCTCCTCGGCGTCCGTGAAGATGTTGCGGATCAGCGAGAGCGTCGCCGGCATGAGCATCGCGCCGAAGACGCCCATCCCGGCCCGCAGGGCGATGAGCACGCCGGCGCTCGGGGCGAAGGCCGCGACGGCGGAGACGAGCGCGAAGCCGGCCGCTCCGATGAGCAGCAGGCGGCGCCGCCCCAGGCGGTCGCCGAGGGAGCCCATGGGGACCAGCAGGCCGGCGAGCAGCAGCGGGTAGATGTCCACGATCCACAGCAGCTGCGCGCCGCTGGGCTGCAGGGCGGTGGAGAGCGCGGGCAGCGCGAAGGAGAGCACGGTGTTGTCCACCGAGATCAGCAGCACCGGGAGCACGAGCACCACGAGGGCGGCCCAGCGGCTCCGCGCGGTGGTCACGGCGGTGGTGGGGACGTGGGTCGACATGGTCTCGCCTCCTCGGAGCGGATCGGGGGTGCCGCCACGGCCGGCGACCTGCTCACGCTAAACCGTCCAGACGGTACAGTAAAGCGTGAGCGCCTATGGTGCTCGTCATGTCCGCCCGTGAAGATCTGCTCGACGCCCTCGAGGGGCTGCTCATCGACGACGGCGAGCGCGCCGCGACCCTCGACGCCGTCGCCGCCCGCGCCGGCGTCTCCAAGGGCGGCCTGCTCTACCACTTCCCGTCGAAGACCGCGCTCTTCGACGGCCTCGCCGGCCGCCTGCGCGACCTCGCCGCCGCGGACCTCGAGCTCATGGCCAGCGCGCCCGACGGCCCCTCCGCCTACTACGTGCGCTCCTCCGTCTGGGAGGACACCGCCTTCGACCGCACGCTCGTCGCGGCCTCCCGGCTCTCCTGGACCGAGGACGCCCCCGTCCGCCGCGCCTTCGCCGACGTCCGCGCGAGCTGGCTCGCCCTGATCCTCGAGGAGGTGGGCGACCCCGCCGCCGCCGAGGCGATCATGCTCATCGGTGACGGGCTGTACTACAACGCCGTGCTCGGCGGATCGAGCGTCCCCGACGGCACCGCCGCGGGCTCCCGTGATCTCGACGGCCTGCTCTCGGTCGTCGCGCGGCTGCGGGAGGGCCGCGCATGAACGACCGGTGATGCTTCGATGATCTCTCGGTGACCTGCCGGGATCGTCGGACCTGCCGACGGTCGCGGCCGCAGGATGGGGCGCATGGCCCCCTCCTCGACCACCTCCCCGCGCCGGGTCACGATGCTCGCGGCCCTGCTCCCCGCCCTCCTCCTGCCCTCCGCCGCGCTCGCCAATCCGACTCCGCGCCCCCATGCGCTCCACGGCGAGGTGAGCGTCCTTGCCCGGGGAGTGACCCACGAGCGGATCACCCTCGGCGACCCCGGGGCCCGCTACGACTGGACCCTCCAGGTGACCCTCCCCTCGGGGGAGGAGGGGGTCGCCGATTCCCCGGTCTCGAGCGCGGCGATCGCCGCCGAGGCCACCGACCGACTGCGCGGGGCCGGGCTCGACGCCCGCAGCGAGGAGGTCGGCGCCGACGAGCTCGAGGACGCCGGCGGTCCCCTCGGCGAGCGCGTCCGCGTCGGCTCCTACGCGACCGAGGCGGAGGCCTCCCGCGCCCGCGGGGCCGTGATCGAGGCCGGGTACCCGGCCTCCGTCTGGTACGAGGGCTGGGACGGCGACGCCCCGGCGGCGGAGGATGACGGCGGGCCCGTCGCCGTGAACGTCCTCACGGGGGACCCCGCACGGTTCCGCGGCGAGGTCGGCGCCACCTTCGGAGCGGACCTCGAGCGCACGGAGACCTGCGCGGTCTCGATCTCGACGGCATCGATCGGGTCCCCGGGCTGATCCGCAACTGCGGGGGCACCGACGACCTCCCCACGAGCGCCCCGCAGCACGACGTGACCTGCACGGACGCCGACGAGCTCGTGGCCTTCACCGAGGAGTTCGGGGCGAGCACCCCGGAGGGCGAGGGGCTCGAGGTGGTCCTCGACACCCACGGCCGCGTGCGCGACGTGCTCGAGCGCCGCGGCACGGCGCTCGGCCGCGGCGAGCGCTCCGTCCAGGCGACCGGCGCCGAGGTCGCGCGGCTGCGCGAGCTCGCCGAGGGCGCCCGCCGCCTGCACCTCACGAGCGAGCTCGCCGACCCCTCCGGGCGGCGGCTGCCGATGACGCCGAGCACGCAGGTGATCAGCGGCGGGCCGAACCTCGTCACCGACGGCTCACGCGAGGTCACCGCCGCGCGCGACGGCATGGTGCTGCCCGCGAACGCCGGCCAGTTCTACGGGTGGGTCCACCAGCGCAACCCGCGCACGATCGCGGGCGTCGACGCCCGGGGGCGGCTCGTGCTCGTCACCGTCGACGGCCGACAGACGGAGTCGGTGGGCATGAGCATCTCCGAGGCCGCGGATCTCGCGCTCGACCTCGGCCTCGTCGATGCCGTGAACCTCGACGGCGGCGGCTCCACGACGATGGTCGTGGGCGACGAGCTCGTGAGCACGCCCTCCGGCGGGCAGGAGCGTGCGGTGGGCGACGCGCTCGTGATCCGTGGGCGCTAGCCCGGCTCAGCGGGCCCGCGGCAGCGCCGCGGCGACCCACTCCTCGGCGTCCACGAGGCGCGGATCCGCCCCGTGGGCGCCGAGCCAGGTGCACACGTTGCGGCAGTCCCGGCGTAGGAACTCCTCGCCGTGCGGGTTCGCCACGAGGTCCAGCACCTGCGGCACGTCGATCACCACGAGGTCCTGCCCGCCGCTGCGGGGGTCCACGAGCACGTTGTAGGGGGAGAGGTCCCCGTGGACGAGGCCCAGCTCCTCGCCGAGCGTGACGACGACGCGCCGCAGCTGCGCCGCCCAGCGGTCCGCGAGGTCCGGCTCGGGTCGGGCCTCGTGCAGGCGCGCCCCGGCGGTGGGCGTGCCCGGTGTCCCGTCCGTCGCGTGCTCGGTGCCCACGAACTCCATGAGCAGCTCCGTGCCCTGCACCTGAACCGGGTACGGGACGGGCAGGCCCGCGGCGCTCAGGCGGGTGAGGACGTCGAACTCGGCGCGCGCCCAGCGGTCCGCGGCCGCCTCCCGGCCGAAGGCGGTGCCCTTGGCGATCGCGCGCGCCTCCCGCGAGTCCTTCACCCGCCGGCCCTCCGTGTACTGCGCCGTGCGATGGAAGGAGGAGTGCTTCTCGGAGCGGTAGCGCTTGGCGACGTAGAGCGCGCGCTCGCCGGGGGCGCCGGTGCGCCGGTGCTCGGGCAGGGCGCGCTCGAGCAGGAAGGCGTCGGCCTCCTTGCCGGTCTTCAGCACGCCGAGCTCGGTGTCGATCGCGCCGTCGTGCTGCACGACCCAGTCGGGGAAGGGCTGCGGGCCGCGATCCATCGTGTGGGCGGTCTGCGGCCACGTGGACCAGCGCTGGTCGGGGCCGGGCTCGTCGGGCACGGAGGGGAACTCGTCGGGATCGGCGAGGCCGGAGGAGACGAGCGAGGCGGAGTAGAAGGTGTCCCAGTCGAAGGACGAGGTCATGGGGGTGTCTCCCGGGGAGAGGGACCCGCAGGAGCTCAGCGGGTCGAGGGGTGGTGGAGGACGGCAGGGGTCAGCACGGTGACAGCCATGGGGTCCTCCTCTCCTCGAGGCGCGCCCCGCACGGGGCGGCGACTGCGCACACCGTAGCCGGCGACCGTCGGCCCCGTCGAGCGAATAATCGTTTACGGCGGGATCGGGCGGAACGGACGCGGCTCAACCGATTCAGCGGATCCCCCTTCCTCGTGGGAATTGATCGTTGGGTTCGTCGCAGCCCGACCCGCAGGAGCCATCCCATTCCCCCTCAGGAGGAGGCGACGATGACGTCAGCCCCGCACTCCCGCTCCCTTCCCGCCCTCCGCCGCCGCCCCGGCCGACGGGCCCGGCCGCGGCGTCCGCTGGCGCAAGGACCACGTGTTCCCGAGCTTCCGCGGCGCCGGCACCGTGCGCGTCGCGGACCTCCGCGAGCTCGACGGCTTCGACCGTCTGCTGCTCATCACCCTCCAGGGCCTCGCCAACCGCGAGAAGCCCCAGCTGTACCTCATCGCCGACCCGGTCGACGAGACCTGGGTCGAGGACCTCGGCGTGCGCACCCTGCGCGAGAAGGACCCGCTCGATCTCGTGGACCGCTACCGCGAGCGGATCGGCGGCGCCGTCGTCCACGACATCGACGTCCCCCACACCATCAACCTCGCGACCACCATCGCAGGCCTCCAGGGCCTCGTCGTCGCCACCGCCGAGCAGGCGGAGACCCACGGGATCGAGATCGTCGAGAACCTCCGCGGCCGCTTCGAGGACGATCCCGCCGCGATCCACGACTGGGCCATGGCCCACCTCTGGGAGCAGTGCACCCACAAGATCCTCGTCGGCCTGCCGCCCACCCACACCGTCGCGGTCGAGGGCGCCCGGTGGACCGAGCTGCTGCGGGAGACCGAGCGCGTCACCGACTCCTCCAACCTCGACACCTACACCCTGGACCTCACCGGACACGGCGGCGAGGGGGCCTGTTCCTCAAGGTCGGCGACTCGTTCTCCGACGACGGCTGGGGCGGCGCCGTGCACCACGTCGAGATCACCGCCGACGGCAAGGTCCTCGCCTCCTTCGTCCCCGGCACCGCCGAGGAGGAGCCCTCGAAGCCCTCGCAGCGCCGGCCCGAGGACCGCGTTCTACGTCACCCTCACCGTGGGCGAGGGGGACAACATCCAGTACTGCCAGCGGCACATGCGCGAGCTGTGGGACGACCCGAACCGTGGCCAGGTGCCCCTGAACTGGACCGTCACCCCGCTCCTCGAGGACATCGGCCCCGCGATCCTCCATCACTTCCAGCGCACCGCCACCGAGGACGACCTGCTCGTGTGCGGGCCCTCCGGCGCCGGCTACACCTACGGCGACTCCTGGCCGCAGGACGAGCTCGGTGTCTTCACCCGGCTCTCCGGCCTGTACCAGGAGCGCACCGGCCTCGACGTCGTCTACGCGTACTCGACGCCCGAGCCCGGCGAGGCGCCGCCCGTGCTGCCGGACCGGGTCCTCGAGGCCTACGCCCGGGACGTGCCCCTGCGCGGCATCATGCAGACCGACGAGGCCGGGACGATCTCCGAGCCCGACGCCGCCGTGCCGCTGATCGGCATGTTCTACCCGCCCGGCGGCGTCGACGTGTTCCGCGCGGCGCTGCGGAAGAAGATCGAGGAGCACGGCGGGACCGGGCCGCTGTTCATCGCGGGGCTCATCAACGCCTGGAGCTGGACGCCCAGCCACGTGCTCGAGCTCGTCTCCGACCTGCCGGGCGAGGTCGAGGTCGTCCTCGCCGACGAGTTCTTCGATCTGTTCTCCCGCACGGCATGATGCCCGGGTGACCACTCCTGACACCGCCCCCGCGCAGCTGCTCGCCCTCTACGACGCGCAGCTGCGCGAGGGCACCGAGGTGCTCGGCGCCGGGTGGTCCGCGCGGCTCGGTCCGCTCACCCTCGCCGTGCATCCCGGCGGCAGGGGCTTCGTCACCTACCGCACGCTCGCGGGGGAGACGGACCTCCCCGCCCTCGTCGGCGCCGCCGTCGAGAGGCTGCAGGAGGCCGGCGCCGGCGAGATCGAGTGGAAGACCCGCGGGCACGACGACGTCCCCGGCCTCGAGGAGGCCCTCGCCGGCCACGGCTTCGCGGCGGAGGAGACCGAGGCGATCATGATCGGCCCGCTCACCGGACTCACCGGCGAGGTCCCGCTCGCTCCGGGCTCCCGCGTGCGGCGCGCGCTCGCGGCGGAGGACGTGCGCGCCGTGAGCGCCATGACCGACCGCGCCTTCGGCCAGCAGGTCGACCCCGCCCGGGCCGACGCCCTCGTCGGGGCCGTCGCGGCCGGGGACGGCACGCAGCTCTGGGTCGCCGAGGTCGACGGGGAGATGGCCTCCGCCGGGCGGCTCGTCACCGTGCCCGGCACGGACTTCGTGGGCCTCTGGGGCGGCGCGACCCTGCCCGCCTACCGCGGCCGGGGCCTGTACCGGGCGCTCACCGCCGCCCGCGCCCGCGCCGCCCTCGCGCAGGGCTTCCGCTTCGCCCACAGCGACTCGACGCCCTTCTCCCAGCCCATCCTCGAGCGCTCCGGCCTGGCGCGAGTCTCCACCACCACGCCCTGGGTGCGCGCGAGGAGTCGCGATACCTTCACGGGGTGAGCTCTCCCGACCCCCACCGCCGTCTCCTCGCCGTCCTGTTCGGGGGGATGGGCGTCCTCCACTTCGCCGCGCCGTCCGTGTTCGACCAGATCGTGCCCCGTGCGCTGCCCGGCCGCGCGCGGTCCTACACCCTCGCCTCGGGCGGTGCCGAGCTCGTCGTCGCAGGGCTGCTCATGTCGCCCCGGACCCGGGGCTGGGGCAGTGTGGCGGCGGTGGCCCTGCTGGTCGCCGTGTTCCCGGCGAACGTCCAGATGGCGCTGGACTCCCGTGACGCCTCTCCGCTGCGTCGCGCGGTCGCCCTGGGTCGACTGCCGCTCCAGGGGGTCCTCATCGCCCAGGCTGTGGGAGCCGGGAGACGCTGATCGGCTGGCGACCTCCGACCCTCAGCGGGAGAAGGCGAGGCCTCCGGCGACGAGGGTCGCGAGCGGGTGCACCGCGCGGAGCCGTGCGGCCGCCTCACGGGCGGCGGCGTCCACGAGCAGCCCGTCGGCGCCGAGGGGCACGTCGCCGAAGGGATCCTCCTCGAGCAGCACCAGGTCCGCGGGGCCGCCCACGGCGAGGGAGCGGATCCCGTCGGTCGAGGCGGCGAGCGCCTCGCGCGGCTGCAGCTGCTGGGCGGGGAACCAGCCGGGACGGTGATCGGCGCTGCGGTGCACCGCCGCGGCCATCGCGAGCCACGGGTCCACCGGGGCGACGGGCGAGTCCGAGCCCAGCAGCAGCTCCACCCCCGCCTCCGCCAGGTCGCGGAAGCGGTAGGCGAGGTGCGCGGCGCCCGGCAGGAACTCCTCGGTGGGGTCGCGGTCGTCCAGCAGGTGAGCGGGCTGCACCGAGGCGCGCACCCCGAGCGCCGCCATCCGGGCCACGTCCTCCTCCGCGAGCAGCTGCGCATGCTCGATCCGGCCCGTGACGCCCGCGCCCGCGAAGGCGTCGAGCACCACGCCCACCGCCGCGTCGCCGATCGCGTGGACCGCCGGCTCGAGACCGAGGGCCGCCGCACGGCCCAGCAGGGCGGGCAGCTCGTGGGCGTAGTCGCTGAGCACACCGACCGGACCTCCGGGATGGCGGCAGTAGGCGGAGCGGGAGCCCAGGGAGCCGTCCGCGATGACCTTGAGCGGGCCCATCGTCACGAGACCGTCGGCCGTGAGCGGCGTGCCCGTCGGCCCCGGCACCGTGGCGAGCCCCGAGGCGTAGGTCGCCGCGCGCACCCGCATGCGCGCCCCGCGCCCCTGCCACAGCCGCCAGTTCTCCGCCCACTCCATGTCCGTGAGCCCCACGAGCCCGCAGGCCAGCGCGTCCTCCTGCAGGCGGACGATGCCCGCGGCGAGGCCGGCGGCGACGCCGGGCAGGTCGTCGAGGTGCGGAACCGCGTCGAACCACTCGTCCTCCGCGACGATCCCCGTGCGCGGCGGCAGGCCCAGGCCCCGGAGCGCGGCGGAGCTCATCCAGGCGTGGTGCGCGTCCCCGCCGATCAGCACGATCGGCACTCCGCCGTCGTCACCGCCCACCGCGTCGAGGGCGGCGACCGTCGGCTCCCCGGTGAGGTCCACGAGCCGGTGCCCGAAGCCCACGAGCGCGGAGCGGTCGTGCGGCTCCCGCGCCGCGAGCGCCTCCCGTGCCAGTCGCACGACCTCCTCCGCGGAGCCCGCGGCGGAGGTGTCGAGCCGGGCGTAGCCCTGCGCCGTCTGCCCCGCGTGCACGTGGTGGTCCCACAGGCCGGGGATCGCGATCGCGCCGCCCGCATCGAGGATCTCCTCGCCCTCCCGCGTCAGGTCGGGGCCGATCGCGGCGATCAGGCCGTCACGCAGCAGCAGGTCCACGGGGGAGGAGGCGCCGAGCAGGCGCACGTCACGCACGAGCACCCCGGCAGGGTACCCATGACAGCCGTCATGGGCAGGTCGTGACGGCGGCCGATGGGCCCGCCCCGCCTCCCCGGCGGAGGGTGGAGCCATGAACGACACGACCCCCGCCCTCGCTCTCACCGGGCTCACGAAGAGCTTCGGCGAGCTCACCGCCGTGGACCACGTGGACCTCACCGTCCCCCGCGGCCAGATGCTCGCCCTGCTGGGCCCCAACGGCGCCGGCAAGTCCACCACCACCGAGATGATCCTCGGCCTCGCCACCCCGGACTCCGGCACCGTCGAGGTGTGCGGCACCGCCCCCGTGACCGCCGCCCAGGAGGGACGCGTCGGCGCGATGCTCCAGAACGGCACGCTGCTCGAGGACGTGCCCGTGCGGTTGCTGCTCTCGCTCGTCGCCGGGGTCTGCGCGCATCCGCTCCCGCTCGACGACGTCATCGAGCGGGCCGACGTCTCCGGCCTGCTCCGCATGAGCACCTCCCGCCTCTCCGGCGGCGAGGCCCAGCGCGTCCGCTTCGCCCTCGCCCTCCTGCCGGACCCGGAGGTGATCCTGCTGGACGAGCCGACGGTCGCGATGGACGTCGAGACCCGCCGCCGCTTCTGGGAGCGCATGCGCCACGTCGCCGCGGAGGGCCGCACCGTCGTCTTCGCGACCCACTACCTCGAGGAGGCGGACCAGGAGGCCGGCCGCGTCGTCGTCATGGACCGCGGCCGCATCGTCGCCGACGGCACCGGCGCCCAGATCAAGGAGCGGATCGGCGGGCGGGTCCTCACCCTCGCCCTGCGCGGCGGCGCGACCGACGCCGCCCCGCTCGCGGCCCTGCCCGGCGTCAGCGCCGTCGACCTGCTCGAGGACGGCCGGCTGCGCCTCGCGACCACCGACTCCGACGCGACCCTCGCGGCCCTGTTCGCGCCCGGGGGCCTCGGCGCGACCGGCGCGGCGCGCGACATCGCCGTCACCACCCCGAGCCTCGAGGACGCGTTCCTCCAGCTCACCACTCACTGACCAGCCCGCATCCCGACACCCAGGAGCCCGTCATGACTGCCGTCCCCGCCGCCGCGGAGCCCGTTCCCGTCGCGCACACCCTCGCCGGGCCGCGCACCGTCCCGCAGCTCGTGCGCACCGCCCGCTATGCCGTCGCCACGACCCGCACCACCCTGCGCAACGGCATGTTCGTGTTCTTCACGATCGCCCTGCCGGTGCTCATGTTCCTCATGTTCAACCAGATCTACGGCACTCAGGCCTCCGGGGAGGCCGGCCAGAGCGTCGGCACCTTCATCATGGTGAACATGGCCGCGTACGGCGGCCTCGGCGCCGCGATCAACGCGGGCGCGATCATCCAGACCGAGCGCAGCAACGGCTGGCTGCGCCAGCTCATGGTCGCCGGGCTCATGCCCCGCAGCTTCGTCGCCGGGAAGCTCGTCGCCGCGATGGTCGTCGTGCTGCCCGCCCTGCTCGGCGTGTTCCTCGCCGGCATCCTGCTCGCCGGGATCGACCTCAGCGCCCTCGAGCTCACGCGCTCCCTGCTCACCCTCTGGGTCGGCATGATCCCGCTGGTCCTGCTGGGCCTCGCCGTGGGTCTCGCCCTCAAGCCGAGCGCCGTCGGCCCCGTCACCACGATCGGCATGATGATGCTGGCCCTCGTGGGCGGCCTCTGGTTCCCCTTCGAGATGTTCCCCGACTGGCTGCAGAGCGTCTCGCTGTACACGCCCACCTACTGGCTCGGCCGGCTCGGCGCCTGGGGGATCGTGGGCGAGGACCTGCCCGTGCGCGGCGTCGTGACCCTCACCGCGTGGGCGGTCGGCCTCGCGCTGGTCTGCGCGCTGCTGCTGCGCCGCGCCGCCCGCGGCGCCTCCCGACGCTGACGTCACGCCACCGCGGCGGAGCAGGAGAGGGGAGACTGGAGCCATGACCACCGAGACCGCGCGCCGGCGCCGCCGCCGGTCCCGCACGGCCGCCGCCGTCGGGCTCGAGTTCCCGCGCACGGCGCGCGGCGTCCACCAGGCCGCGCGGGCATCCGGGGCCCTCGCCTACAACGCGCCCTCGCTGCTCTTCCTGCTCTACGTGCTGATCCCCGCGTGGACCGAGCTGTCGCCCGTGCGGGCCGTGGTCGTCACCGCGCTGTGCCTCGTCTACGCGCTGCTGTTCGCGTACACCGCAGGGCTCCGCGCCTACCCGGTGCGGGACCGCCTCGTCTGGCTCGGCGCGAGCTGGGTCGTGCTGGGCCTGCTGGGCCTCCTGATCCACGGCGAGATCCTCTACATGATCATGTTCGTGCAGGTCATGCACGGGATCCTGCTGCCGATCACGGTGGCGAGGTTCGTGGTGCCGGGCCTCGCCGCGGTCGCGGTGCCGATCGCCGTCGTCCTCGAGCAGCCGATCGCGATCATCCTCGCGCTCGTGGGCGTCGTGCTCTCCCTCGGCGTCGCCGAGGGGATCGAGCGCTCGATCCTGCAGGAGAAGCTCGACGCGGCGGAGCGGCGCAGCGCCGTCCTCGCCGTCGCCGCGGAGCGCGAGCGGATCGGCCGCGACCTCCACGACATCCTCGGCCACTCGCTCACCACGATCACGGTCTCCGCGCAGCTCGCCCAGCGGCTCCTGGACGCCGACCCCGCCGCGGCGAAGGCGCAGCTCGCCGAGATCGAGCGGATCTCCCGGCAGTCCCTCGCGGACGTCCGCACCACGGCGAGCGGCATGCAGCAGGTGCGCGCCTCGAGCGAGATCGCCTCCTCCCGCAGCGTGCTCGAGGCGGCCGGCGTGCGACCCGAGGTGCCCCCGGCCCTGCCCGCACTGCCGGACGACCGCGCCGAGCTGTTCGGCTACGTCATCCGCGAGGGCGTCACCAACGTGGTGCGCCACGCCCGCGCGACCCGCTGCACGATCCTCCTCGAGGAGGACATGGTGCAGGTCGCCGACGACGGCGCCGGCATCCCCGAGGGTCGCGCCCGCAGCGGCCTCGCGGGCCTCGCGCGCCGCGTCGAGGAGCACGGCGGCACCCTCGACGTGGACTCCGACGACACCGGCACGCGGCTCACCGCGCGCCTCCCGCGCCTCACCGAAGGAGTCCCCGCATGACCGCCCCGCTCCGCGTCGCGCTCGCCGACGACCAGGCCATCCTCCGCAGCGGCCTCGCCGCGCTGCTCCGCCTCGAGAGCGACCTCGAGGTCATCGGCGAGGCGGCGACCTGCGCGGAGACCCTCGACCTCGTCGAGGAGGCCCGGCCGGACGTCCTGCTCCTGGACGTGCAGATGCCTGCCGGCACCCGCGCCGACGGCGAGCCCGGCCCGGCCGACGGCCTCGAGGTCGCCGAGCGCCTGCACGCCTCCGGCTCGCCGACCCGCGTGATCGTGCTGACGACCTTCGGCCGCGCCGGCTACCTGCGCCGGACCCTCGAGGCCGGCGCGGGCGGCTTCATGGTCAAGGACGCCCCCGTCGAGCGGCTCGTCGACGCAGTGCGGCGCGTGCACCAGGGCCTGCGCGTCGTGGACCCCGAGCTCGCCGCGCAGTCCCTCGCCGCCGGCCCGAACCCGCTCTCCGCGAAGGAGACCGAGGTGCTGCGCGCCGCCGCGCTCGGCGGGACCACCGGTGACATCGCGGCGCGCGTGTTCCTCTCCGAGGGGACCGTGCGCAACCACCTCTCCTCCGTGATCGGCAAGCTCGGCGTCACCAACCGCGCCGAGGCGGTGCGCTCCGCCACGGACAACGGCTGGCTCTGACGCCCGGCACCGGGGCCGCGTAGGCTTCTGCGGTGCGTGCGATCGAGGACATCCTGGTGGGGCTGATCCATGTCAGCGTCCCCGTCTTCGCGATCGCCTCGATGCTGTCGATGGGGCTGCGCACACCGCTGCGATCCTTCGGCGCCCAGCTCCGGGACCGCCGCACCGTGCTCGCGGTGCTCGGCGCGAACTTCGTCGTCGTCCCCGCCGTGGGCACGCTCGTGCTGTGGCTGCTGAGCGGGATCCTGCCCGCGCAGACGGGGGAGGGCTTCGTCATCGCCCTGTGCGCCGCCGGCGCCCCGTTCGTGCTGCAGCTCGGGGCGATGGCCCGCATCCCCTACGGCGAGACCGCGGGGCCGATGACGGTGTTGCTGCTCGGGTCGATCGTCTTCATGCCGATCGTCGTGCCCTTCCTGCTGCAGGACGTCGAGGTCGACGGCTGGGCGGTCGCACGGCTGCTGCTCGGCACGATGCTCTCGCCGATGATCGCGGGGATCGTGCTCGCCGCTGTGTTCCCGCGGCGCGCGGACCGGATGGCCCGCGTGGCCGGCGCCGCGGCGGCGGTCTCCGCGGTGCTCATGTTCCTCTCGGGCTTCGGCGCGAACTCGGGCGTCGTCATCGAGCTCATGCTCTCGCCCGCGCTGCTCGTCGCCGCCGGGCTCGTGGCCATGGCCTTCGTCGCCGGCCGCGCCGCGGGGGACCTCGCCGGCCCCACACTCACCGTGCCCGATGGCCCCGCGATCCTCTCGAGCCAGCGCAACATCGCCGCCGCGCTGCTCGTCGCCCGCGGGGACGGCATCGACCCGTCGGTGGTCGTCGCGATCCTCGTGCTGAGTGCCGTGGGCTTCGTCCTGCTCGTACCCTACGCCCTGGTCACCGGGACGGTGCGACGCCGCCGCGACGGGGAGAGGATCACCGTCGGCGTGCTCCTCGGGATCGTCGGCCCCCGCTCGGACTGACCGCCCCCACGCGCGCCACCCGCGGTCGAGCGACGTCTGCTTCCCCTGTCCGGAAGCAGGCGTCGCTCGAGCATCCGCGTCCCCGCGCCGTGCCCCGTTAGCCTCGGTGCATGCCGTCGCTGTCCGTGCTCGTGATCCTCGAGGGCATCTTCACGCAGGCCACCTACGGCCCGATGGTGCAGGGCCTGCTCGCCGGGCACGGCGGCCCCGCGCTCGTCTACTACCTCGACGTGAGCCTGCCCGAGACCCTCCGACGCCATGCGACCAAGCCCATCGCCGGGCACGTCGACGGGCCGACGGTCGCCTCCTGGTACGAGCCCCACGACCTGCTCGGTGCGCCCGGCGAGGTGGTGCTCGGTGAGGAGCTCTCGGAGGACGCCATGGTCGAGCGGCTGCTGGCGGACCTCGCCGCGCTCTGAGCCGTTCCGCGCTCGGTGAACGGGAGGGCCCGGCCGCGTCGCGGGTCGGTCCCAGCGCCTAGCCTGGGACCGTGTCGTCCCTCCTCCGCATCGTGCGGTTCACGCGCTCCCTCACCCCCCTCTACCTGACGATCATCGCGGCCTCGGTGCTCACCGCCGTCGCGAACCTCGCCGTCCCCTTCATCATCGGCCGCGCCACGGACACCGTCGCGGGCGCCGTCGGCGGCGACCTCGCCACCGGTGACGCCGTGCGCACCGTGCTCTGGCTCGCCGGGGCGCTGCTCGCCGTCGAGCTGGCCACGACCGTCGTCTCCAACGTCGGCGGCTGGTTCGGCGACGTCATGGCCAACCGCCTGCGCACGATCCTCTCGGTCCGCTACTACGACAAGCTGCTGCATCTGCCGCAGCGCTGGTTCGACACGGAGCTGACGGGCACGATCGTCGCCCGTCTGAACCGCTCCATCGCGGAGATCTCGCAGTTCGCGAAGACGATGTCGAACTCGTTCGCGACCATGCTCATCACGACCGCGGCCGTGCTCGGCATCAGCGCCTTCTACTTCTGGCCGCTCGCGGTGCTGCTGATCATCGTGTTCCCGATCTACGTCTGGCTCACCTCGCTCACCTCGGTGAAGTGGCAGAGGCTCGAGGGCGAGAAGAACACCGAGATCGACATCGCCTCGGGGCGCTTCGCCGAGGTGATCGGCCAGATCCGGGTCGTGAAGTCCTTCGTGCGCGAGCGCGGTGAGCTCGGCGATTTCTCGCGCCGCTTCCGCTCCACGGACGCCACCACCCGCGCCCAGTCGACGCACTGGCACTCGATGGACGTGCTGCGCCGCGCGGTCCTCAACATCATCTTCTTCGCGGTGTACGCGATCATCTTCACCCGCACCGTGCAGGGCCACTTCACGCTCGGCGAGATGGTGCTGCTGATCCAGCTCATGAGCATGGCCCGCCAGCCGGTCGAGTCGATGAGCTGGGTCATCGACGCCTCGCAGCGCGCGATCGCCGGCTCGAAGGACTACTTCCGCGTCATGGCGACCCCGGTCGACGCCCGCACCGCGGCGATGCTCGCCGCCCAGGAGGACGCCGACAGCTCCGACGGCTCCGGCGGGGCCGGGGCCGAGGAGCCGCGGCGCGCTCCCGGCTCCGCGGCCGTGGGCACCCTCGACTCGGTGCCCGGTGCTCCCGTCATCGCCTTCCGCGGCGTCGACTTCGCCTACGAGGACGGCGAGGACGTGCTGCACGGGATCGAGTTCGCGGTGGACCGCGGGGAGAAGGTCGCGCTCGTGGGGGAGTCCGGCGGCGGCAAGTCCACGATCGTCAACCTGCTGCTCGGGCTCTACGAGCCGCGCGAGGGCCGGGTCGAGGTGGGCGGCCTGGACACGGAGCAGCTGCCGCTGGACGCCCTGCGCTCGCGGATCGGCGTCGTCTTCCAGGACGCCTCGCTGTTCTCCGGCACGATCGCGGAGAACATCGCCTACGGCCGGCCCGGGGCGAGCCAGGAGGAGGTGGCCGACGCCGCGCGCCGCGCGAACGCGGACGCCTTCATCCGCCGCTTCCCCGGCGGCTACGAGCAGCTGATCGGTGAGCGGGGGCTGAAGCTCTCGGGCGGTCAGCGCCAGCGCATCGCCGTGGCCCGCGCGATCCTCAAGGACGCGCCGGTGCTCGTGCTCGACGAGGCGACGTCGGCGCTCGACACGAAGGCGGAGCGGCAGGTCCAGCGGGGCCTGGACGAGCTGATGGAGGGGCGCACCTCGCTGATCATCGCGCACCGCCTCTCGACGATCGCCTCCGTGGACCGCATCGTCACGCTCGAGGACGGCCGGATCGACGAGATCGGCACCCCGGCGGAGCTCGCGGCCTCGGGCGGCATCTACGCGCAGCTGCTCGCGCTGCAGGACTCGGGGCAGACCAAGCGCTTGGCGAAGTTCGGCATCACCGGCTGACGGGCGCGGCGAGCAGCCCGGCGAGGCGGGCGGCCTCGGCGGTGCTCACGAGGATCTCGTCCACGCCGGTCACGTCCCGGTCCACGGCGAGACGCAGCAGCGGCATGCCGCGGCGCATCGCGACGAGCCGGCGCGTGCCGTCCGGGTGACGGAAGGTGCCGAGCTTGCGGAACCCGGAGACCACGAGCCCGCTGCGGATGCCGAGCATCTCGTGGGTCCAGCCCTCCTCGGCGCGGGCGCCGCGCACCGCGGCGAGCGGCACCGTCATCCGCGACCGGCCGGTCATCATCGCCTCCCATCCGGGGAACTCGATGGTGAGCTGTGTGCTCTCGAGCCTGGTGTGCGTCATCGTCCTCACCGCTCCTCCTCGTGACCGTCCCGATAGACTGGTCTCATAGCGAGAACGTTATCAGTATGAGAATGATTGGGGAAGGCATGCCCGCGGATCCCTCCGCCCTCGACCTCGTCCTGCACCCCGTGCGCTCGCGGATCGTCCAGCAGCTCGGCGGCCGCACGCGCACCACCGCCCAGCTCCGCGAGGCGCTGCCCGACGTCACCCAGGCGACCCTCTACCGCCACGTCACCGCGCTCCTCGACGCGGGCGTCGTCACCGTGGTCGAGGAGCGGCGCGTGCGCGGCGCGACCGAGCGCACCCTCGCCCTCGGCGACGCCCTCGCCCACGTGGACCAGGAGGGCCTGCGGGCCATGAGCACCGCCCAGCTCGCCTCCGCCCTGCGCGTCTTCCTCGCCGACCTCGCGGCCGACGCGGACCGCGCCCTCGCGGCCGACGCCCCCGCCCTGCGCGAGCTCTGGGGCTTCGGCCGCGGGCCGATCCACGTCGACGCCGACGACCTCGCCGCGATCCAGGAGGGCTTCACCGCGCTCCTCGCCCCGTACCTCGAGGACGGCGGCGAGGGGAAGCACCGCGTGAGCCTCGCGACCGTGCTGCTGCCCGAGCCCCCCGAGCCCCCGTCGGCCGCGAGCACTCAGGACTGAACCCCGGGCCCGCCGGGAGCTCGGGCCCAGCTGCTGTCCTGCTGATGTCCAGGGCCCGCCGCTACGATGGTGCGCGTCACATGACGGGGGATATCGAAGGAGACACCATGGGCTTCATCCAGGCATTCAAGGGCGCTCTCGGCGGCATGCTCGCGGACCAGTGGAAGGACTTCCTGACGGTCCCCGACGGCCTCCCGCCGACGGCGGCGCTGTTCGCCGCGGTGCCGCGGGGGACGAACGCGGGGCGCGGCTCGAACACCCGCGGCAGCGAGAACGTCATCACCAACGGCTCGAAGATCGTGGTCCCGCAGGGCTACGGCCTGATCACCGTGATCGACGGTCGCGCGACGGCGCTCATCACCGAGGCCGGCGGCTACGAGTTCTCCGACTCCTCACCGGACGCCCAGTCCGTGTTCGCGGGGGAGGGCTTCCTCGCCTCGACGATCGGCATGTCCTGGGAGCGGTTCAAGTTCGGCGGCCGCCCCACCTCCCAGCAGCTCGCGTTCTACGTGAACCTCAAGGAGATCCCGGACAACCGCTTCGGCACGCAGTCGGAGATCTACTGGGACGACGCGTACCTCAACGCCCAGGTGGGCGCCGTGACCCGCGGCTCGTACACGCTGCGGATCGTGGACCCGCTGCTGTTCGTGCACAACTTCCTGCCCGCGACGTACCTCTCCGCGAACGCCCCGGTCTTCGACTTCGGCGACGTGGACAACCCCGCGGGCGGCCAGCTCTTCCAGGAGGTCGTCGGCTCGCTCGCCGCCGCCTTCTCGAAGTACACGAACGATCCCGACAAGGGCAACCGGATCACGAAGATCCAGGGCGACTCCGTGGGCTTCGCGCAGTCGCTCTCCGCCGCCGTCGAGGAGAACTACCGCTGGTCCACCGATCGCGGCCTCGCGATCGTGAAGACCGCGATCGTCTCCATCGAGTACGACCAGCGCACCCGCGAGCTGCTCACCGAGGTGCAGAAGGCCGATGCGCTCTCCGGCGCCCGCTCGCAGTCCTACCTCAACCAGTCCGTCGCGCGCGGCGTGCAGGCCGCGGGGGAGAACGGCGGCGGCGCGGGCCTGGCCATGTTCGGCGCCGGCGCGGGCGCCGCGGGCGGCCTCGTGAACCCCGTCCAGCAGACCGGCGTCCCGCAGCAGCAGCCTCAGCAGCAGACGGCCCCCCAGCAGCAGGCGCCCGCCCAGGGCCGCGGTGACGACCCGGTCGCGAAGCTCGCCCAGTACAAGCAGATGCTCGACCAGGGGCTCATCTCCGAGGCCGATTACGAGGCGGCGAAGAAGAACGCCCTGGGTCTGTGACCGGAGGCCGCTGAACCGTCATGTCCGTGCCCCCGCAGCAGCCGCCGTGGCAGCAGCCGTCGGGCCCCACCCAGGGGCCCGGCGGCCCGCCCGCCCCGCAGCGGCAGCCCACCCCGCCGCAGGGGGAGCGGTCGCCTGCGCCCCCGCAGCAGGCCGCCCCTCCGCAGCAGCCCGCCGACCCGCAGGTCCCGACGGGACCGCCGGCAGGCGGCGACCGCGTCGTCGACACGAGCTCCTCCGTGGGCGACGGCCTGCACAAGTGCCCGCGCTGCGGCAGCGCGGAGATCCGCTACTCGATCCCCGCCCGCGCGCTCGAGTGCGCGTACTGCCGCCACCACTGGAACGAGGAGGTCGCGGAGCAGAAGTTCGGCCTGGACTCCTCGATCGCGGAGCTGCAGGGCCACACCCTCGCCTCCGGCACGGCCGACGTCCGTGAGGACCTCACCACCGTCACCCTGAAGTGCCAGGGCTGCGGCGCCGAGGTCGTCATCAACATCGCCGAGCAGATGCAGTCCCGCTGCCACTGGTGCCGGCAGACCCTCTCCGTCAACAGCCAGATCCCCGGCGGGGCCGTGCCCGACGCCGTGCTGCCCTTCCTCCTCACCCGGGAGGAGGCCGTCGAGCGGATCTCCGCCTTCGTCGACAAGCGCCGCACCTTCGCGAGCCCCCGCTTCAAGCGCGAGTTCGTGCCCGAGAACGTCATGGGCGTCTACATCCCCTACATGGTGGTCGACGGCAACATGCACGCCGAGCTGCGCGGCACGGGCGAGGTCACGACCCGCTCGTACACGGTGCGCCGCAAGGTGGGGGACAACTACGTCACCGAGCAGTACTACGACGCGGACGTCTACCAGGTCCAGCGCGGCTTCGACCTGCTCGTCAACGACCTCGCCGTCGAGTCCGCCCGCCGCTTCCAGGCGGAGGACGCCTCCCAGGCGACGAACAACGTCCTCAATGCTGTCCAGCCGTACGACACGGCGAACGCCGTCGTCTACAACTCGAGCTACCTCACCGGCTTCACCTCCGAGCGCCGTGACCTCAACGTCCGCGACCTCGACCAGGACGTCGAGGAGGACTTCCTCGCGATCGCCCGCTCCAAGGTGCAGCCCACCGTCGCGAACTTCGACCGCGGGGTGCGCTGGGAGCAGGAGGGCGTCGCCGTGCGCGGCACCCGCTGGGTGTCCGTGTACGTGCCGGTGTGGCTGTACAGCTACGCGGACAGCGCCAAGGGCGACGGCTCCCTGATCCACTACATCGCCGTCAACGGCCGCAACGGCAACACGATGGGCTCCGTGCCCGTCTCCCACCCGCTGATCTTCGCGCTCTCGTGCGTCCTCGGGACGCTCGCCGCCGTGATCGGCGGGGCGATCGGCCTGGCTTGGTTCCTCAGCTGAGCCCGCACCGGAAGGACAGGACCCCATGAACGACCTGTTGCTCGCCCTCACCGGCGATCCCGGCGTCACCACGCTGCTGGCCGGGAACTCCTCCGGGGACGGCTCCGCCGGGATCCTCTTCCCCTTCCTCGCGGGGCCCGCCGTCTTCATCGCGGTGTACCTCGGGATCTATCGCTTCTACCGCAACACCGACAAGCGCCACGAGTTCGAGCGCAAGACGGAGGTCTCGGTCGGCAACCTCAGGAGCGCCGATCGTCGCGTGGGCTCGAACAATCGTCAGCGCTCGCGCCGGATGAACGGCTCCAACGAGGACGACCACCTCGTGCGGGTGCAGCGGATCCAGGTGCGATGACCACCCCGCGCGGGGCCGGTGCGGGCGAGGCCGACGCGATCGTCGTCGGCGCCGGGCTCGCCGGCCTCGTCGCGGCGTGCGAGATCGCCCGGGGCGGGCGGAGCGTGCTGCTGCTCGAGCGGGAGGGCGAGCAGGACCTCGGCGGGCAGGCCTGGTGGAGCTTCGGCGGGCTGTTCATGATCGACACCCCCGAGCAGCGCCGCCTCGGCATCCGCGACAGCCTCGACCTCGCCCGGCAGGACTGGCTCGGCACCGCCGCCTTCGACTCCCCCGAGGACCACTGGCCCCGCCGCTGGGCGGAGGCCTACCTGCAGTTCGCGGCGGGGGAGAAGCGCTCCTGGCTGCATGCCCTGGGGCATCGCAGCTTCCCCGTCGTGGGCTGGGCGGAGCGCGGCGACGGCCGCGCCGAGGGGCACGGGAACTCGGTGCCCCGCTTCCACGTCACCTGGGGCACCGGTCCCGGCGTCGTCGAGCCTTTCGCCCGCCGCCTCGCCGAGCTCCGTGCGAGCGGGCAGGTGCGTCTGCTCACCCGGCGCGCGGTCACCGAGGTGCTCGTCGAGGGCGGTCGCGCCGTCGGCGTGCGCGGAGACGTGCTCGCCGAGGACCCCGCGCCGCGCGGCAGCGGATCGAGCCGCGAGGTCGTGGGGGAGTTCGAGCTCCGCGCGCCCGCGGTGCTCGTCGCGACCGGCGGGATCGGCGGGAACGCGGAGCTCGTGCGGGAGCGCTGGCCCGAGGAGCTCGGCACCATGCCGCACGACATCGTCCACGGGGTGCCGGAGAGCGTGGACGGCAGCGGCATGATCGCCGCCCACGCCGCGGGCGGCAGCTGGATCCACCAGCGGCGCATGTGGCACTACACCGAGGGCGTGAGGAACTGGGACCCGGTGTGGCGCGGGCACGGCATCCGCATCCTCCCCGGCCCCTCCTCGCTCTGGGTGGACGCCCTCGGGCAGCGACTGCCCGCCCCGGCCTTCCCCGGCTTCGACACCATGTCGACGCTGCGCCACCTGCGCACCACCGGCCACGACCACTCGTGGTTCGTGCTCACCCCCGCGATCATCGCGAAGGAGTTCGCGCTCTCCGGCAGCGAGCAGAACCCCGATCTCACGGGCCGCGACTGGCGGCAGGTCCTCGCCCGGGTGCGCCCCGGGGCGCCCGGGCCCGTGCAGGCCTTCCTCGACCACGGCGAGGACTTCCTGCAGGCGGGGAGCGTCCCCGAGCTCACCGCTGCGATGAACGCGCTCGTGGGGGAGGAGCTCGTGGACGCCGTCGCGCTCGAGCGGACGATCCGCGCCCGCGATGCCGAGGTCGTCAACGCCTTCGGCAAGGACGCGCAGATCACCGCGCTGCGCGGCGCCCGTCGCTACCTCGGGGACCGGCTGATCCGCACGGCCGCCCCGCACCGCCTGCTGGATCCGGCGGCGGGCGGGCTCATCGCGGTGCGCCTGCACGTGCTGCTGCGCAAGACCCTCGGCGGGCTCGAGACGGACCTCGGCGGGCGCGTGCAGCGGGCGGACGGCACCGGCACCCTGCCCGGGCTGTACGTGGCGGGGGAGGCGAGCGGCTTCGGCGGCGGCGGCATGCACGGCCACAGCGCCCTCGAGGGGACCTTCCTCGGCGGCTGCCTGTTCTCCGGCCGGGAGGCCGGCCGCGGGATCGTGGCGGACCTCCGATGAGCGCGGGCCCCGGGCACGGCACCGGCCGCGCGCTGCTGATCACCGGCGCGGTGGGCGTCGGCAAGACGACCACGGCCGACGCGGTGGGCGACGAGCTCGAGGAGCGCGGGATCCCCGGGGCGGTCCTCGACGTCGACGCCCTGCGCCGCGCCTGGCCCGCCCCGCCCGGCGACCGCTTTCACGCGGCCCTCACCCTGCGCGCCCTCACGGCGCTCTCCGCGATCCACCTCGAGGCCGGGGCGCAGGTGCTCGTCGCGGCCGAGGTCATCGAGGAGCGCTCCGCCCGCGACGCCTACGAGCAGGCCATGGGCCTCCCGCTCACCGTGGTGCGGATCCGCACGCCGCGGGAGCTGGTGCGGGAGCGGCTCCGCGAGCGCCACGCTCTGGATCCCGAGGGCCTCGCCTGGCACCGTGACCGCTTCGACGAGCTCACCGCGATCCTCGACGCCGCCGCCGTGGAGGACGTGTCCGTGGAGCAGGTCGGCTCCCCGCGCGAGACGGCCCGCGCGGTGCTCGCCGCGGCGGGCCTCTGAGCGGGAGCGGCCGGTCTCAGTCCGCGGTGCCGCGTGCCCCCGGCAGGAGCACCGTCGAGAAGTCGTGGTCGCCGTGTCCCGCGGCGATCTCCGCGTCGAGGGAGGCGAGAGCCCCGCGCA
Source organism: Brachybacterium rhamnosum (assembly GCF_039526185.1). Lineage (NCBI taxonomy): Bacteria > Bacillati > Actinomycetota > Actinomycetes > Micrococcales > Dermabacteraceae > Brachybacterium > Brachybacterium rhamnosum. The sequence goes on along the minus strand of NZ_BAAAIS010000002.1, from coordinate 35,527 downwards.
GGGCAGGGAGGTCCGCGCCGGGGCGGCAGCCCTCGGCCCCGTCGGACGCGGAGGCGACCGTGTCGATCATGAGCCGGGCGTCCTTCGCGATCGCATCGGCCGTGAAGTCACCGCCCTCCGTGCCGCGCTCGCCGCGCACGAAGGAGCCCTTCATGCCGGCGATGAAGGCGAGGCCCGTCGAGCCGAGCATGTCGAGGGTCTCCTCGTCGCTGACCCCGGCGGCCGCGCCCAGGGCGAGCGCCTCCCGCAGGCCCTGCGCGCTCACCGCGAGGGCGAGGTTCGCGAGCAGCTTCCCGGTCGCCGCGGCCCGAGCGGAGGCCACGCCCCGCAGCCGCTCCGGATCCGCCCACGGCGCCACCAGACCGAGCACCTGCTCGCGCAGGGCGTCGTCCGGCGTGCCCACGTAGACGCCGAGCGCACCGGCACGGGCCGGGCCGAGCGTGCCGACCACGGGCACGGCGACGTAGGTGGGGACCGCGGCCGCGAAGTCGTCGGCATCGGCGGGGGAGACGGTCGTCGTGTCCACCCACGGCACGCCCGCGGGGACCAGCCCGGGCGCGAGCACCGTCTCGCGCACCGCGTCGGGTCCGAAGAGCGAGGTGACGATCAGCTCGGCGCCGTCCACGGCCTCCGCCGCCGTCGGCGCCACCCGTGCTCCCGCCTCCGCGAGCGGGGCGGTGCGGGCGGCGGTGCGGTTCCACACCGTCAGCTCGTGCTCGGTCAACAGGTGACGGGCCAGCTCGGTGCCCATCCGTCCGGTTCCCAGGAAGGCGATCCTCATGCCGCCAGTCTCGCACCGTGACCGTTCCCGGCGACGGCCGGTCCGGCGCTCGGGAGGCGCACCGGACATTCTCGGAGTGTTCACCCACGACGCCCGGCCCGGCTGGCGAGCCGCACCGGGAGCCGTGCATGATGGAGACCATGACCTCGAAGATCACCCGTCGTGGAGCTCTCGCCGCCGCAGCCGCCGCCGGGCTGGGGGTGCCCGTCGCGGGCACCGCGGCCCGCGCCGCCCAGCCGGCCCTCGGGCGTCGCGGCGAGGGGGTGCGGATCGCGACCTACAACGCCTCGCTGAACCGCGCCACCGCCGGGCAGCTCCTGAAGGACCTCGAGTCCGGGACCGACGCGCAGATCCGGGCCGTCGCCCAGGTCATCCAGATGAACAATCCCGACGTGCTGCTCGTCAACGAGTTCGACTTCGACGAGGAGGGCCGCGGCGCGGACCTCTTCCGCAGCAACTACCTCGAGGTCAGCCAGAACGGCTGCACCCCCGTGCACTACCCCTACGTGTACTCCGCACCGGTGAACACCGGTGTGCCGAGCGGCCTGGACCTCGACCGCGACGGCACCGTGGGCGGCGCGAACGACGCCTGGGGCTTCGGCGAGTTCCCCGGCCAGTACGGGATGCTGCTGCTCTCGCGCTTCCCGATCCTCACCGAGCAGGTGCGCACCTTCCAGAACCTCCTGTGGAAGGACATGCCCAGCAACCTCCTCCCCACCGAGTTCTACGGCGAGGAGATCTCCGCGCAGCTGCGGCTCAGCTCAAAGTCCCACTGGGACGTGCCCGTGCAGATCGGCACCTCGACGCTCCACGTGCTGTGCGCCCACCCCACCCCGCCCAGCTTCGACGGGCCGGAGAAGCGCAACCGGCGGCGCAACAACGACGAGATCCGGCTGTGGGCGGACTACCTCCGCGCCGGGAAGGTCTCCCGCTGGATCGTCGACGACGCCGGGGTCGCCGGGGGCCTCGACACGAGCGCCTCCTTCGTGATCCTCGGCGACCACAACTCCGACCCGCTCGACGGCGACTCCTGGCCCGGCGCGATCGACCAGCTGCTCAAGCACCCGCGGATCCAGGACCCCCGCCCCACGAGCACCGGCGCGGTCGAGGCCGCGACGGAGCAGGGCGGCGTGAACCTCGAGCACGGGACCGACCCGAGGTACGACACCGCGGACTTCGCCGAGAACCCGCGCCCCGGGAACCTCCGCGTGGACTACGTGCTCCCCTCGAAGAACCTCAAGGTCACCGACGCCCGCGTCTTCTGGCCGAAGAAGGGCGAGGCCGGCAGCGAGCTCACCGGCGAGCATCCCTTCCCGACCTCCGACCACCGCCTCGTGCGGGTGGACCTCCGGATCACCGGCCGCTGAGCCGGCTGCCCGGCCGCGGGGGAGCGGGCGCTAGGGTCGGGCCATGACTGACGCGCTGCCCCCGGTCCTCGACGTCCCCGCCCTCCACGAGCTGCTCGCGCAGGAGGGGGCGGCGGTGCGCCTGCTCGACGTGCGCTGGGCGCTCGACGGCTCCAAGGGCCACCACTCCTACCTCGAGGGGCACCTGCCGGGCGCGGTCTACGTCGACCTCACCACCCAGCTCGCCGCCCCCGCGGATCCCGCCGCCGGCCGGCACCCCCTGCCCTCGCCGGAGGCGTTCGCGGCGACCCTCCGCGGCCTCGGGATCGACGAGGGCACCCGGGTGGTCGCCTACGACGACACCGACCGCTCGCCCTCGGCCCGCCTCGTGTGGATGCTCCGCGCGATCGGTCAGGACGCCTCGCTCCTGGACGGCGGCCTCGCCGCCTGGGACGGCCCGCTCGAGCGGGAGGACGTGCGGCCGGAGCCCGGTGACGTCGGCCCCCGGGAGTGGCCCGCGGCCACGATCGCCGGGATCGACGAGGTCGCCGCGGCGGAGGGCCCCGTGCTCGACGCCCGCGCCGCCGAGCGCTACCGCGGTGAGGTGGAGCCCGTGGACCCGCGCGCCGGCCACGTGCCCGGCGCGCTGAACCTCCCCTACGCCGGGAACCTCGACGAGCAGGGCCGCTTCCTGTCCCCGGAGGCGCTGCGCGAGCGCTTCACCGGCGCGGGCCTCGACCCCGAGCAGGAGGTGCTCGTCTACTGCGGCTCCGGCGTCACCGCGACCCACGACGTGCTCGCCCTGCAGCGGGCGGGGTTCTCCCGCGTGCGCCTGTTCCCGGGCTCGTGGTCGCAGTGGAGCAGCGACCCGCAGCGCCCGGTCGCCACCGGCCCCACGCCCTGAGCACGACCCGCTGAGCCCGGCCCCCGCGCGCCGGGATCAGCCGCGGGCGACCTCGCGGATCGCCCTCACGATCCGCTCGTGCCGGCGCCGCTGCTCGTGCTCGCCGCCCGGGGCGACGTCCTGGCCCAGCACGGCGGCCCAGATCGGCACCATCTCCTCGCGGTAGGAGTGCCCGTGCCCACCCTGGGCGCGGACCGAGAGCGGCATGTCCAGGGCGACCTGCCAGAAGGTGATCCACGGGGACCAGCGCATCGCCGGCGTGACGTCGTGCCCCACGCGCTCGCGCAGCCAGTCCGGCTCCTCCCACAGCAGGGACGGCCGCCACCAGGCGACCGGGTCGGAGGGGTGCTGGGCGTAGACCACGCGCGGGGACCGCCACGGCTCGTACAGCCCGCCCCAGTAGTTGCGGTGCAGGTCCCGGGGCCGGGTCACGACCCGCACGTGCCGGCCCTGGTCGATGATCGGCGCGATCGCGGGGGAGCCCGGCCGGGAGCGGGCCACGACCTGCTGCCACAGCGGCGTGAAGGACGGGGTGCCCGTCCAGACGGCGCCGTCGACCTTCGCGAGCAGGTCCGGGAGGTCCCGGAACGCGGCCTGCCCGCCGAACGAGCCGAGCGACTCCCCGGCGACGAACAGCCGGGGCCGGCTGGCCGGCTCCATCGCGTCCAGCCGCCGCCGCACGGCCTGGAAGAGCAGGCGCCCGGCCTGCTTGGGACTGCGCCGGTCCACGACGTAGCTCAGGCCCGAGGTGTAGACGGAGTACTGCATCGACGCGGTCGCGCAGTCCCCGGCGGTGAGGAACTCGATCGCGGAGAGCGACCACTCCTGCAGCCAGCCGGTCCCGGTGCCCGTGAACAGCACGAGCACCTCGCGGTCCCAGGCGCCCGTGCGGTCCAGCTCCGCGAGCACCGCCTGCACCGTCTCCTCCATCGTGCGGGAGGTCGACTTCCCGGCGTACACGCGGATCGGGTCCATGGCGCGCGCGCCGATCGCCGCGGAGATCACCTCGGGGCTCGCGCCGCCCGAGACGATCTTGCGGCCGGGGGCCCCGAGCGAGGGCCACGACTCGTGGGAGGCGGGGCTGCCGGAGCGGGCGGGGGAGTCCGGGCGCGGCACGTTCGGGGAGATGAGCCGGTTCGCGGCCTCCGCCTGCTCGATCATCTGCTCGAGCACGCGCCCGCGGATCAGGCGGTCCACGGCGACGGCGACCGTCGCAAGGGTCAGCACGAGGGACACCACGCCCAGCAGGCGGGTGGGCAGGTACGGGCGCAGCAGGGCGCGGTAGAGATCCGCGGTCGCCCCGATCGCGCGCACCGCCGCGAGCACGCCGAGCGAGGCGCCGAGTCCCGCGGCCGTCCCCACGAGGTGCGTGGCGAGGTTCTGGGGACGCTGCTGGACCAGATGGCTGATCTCGCGCTGGCGCAGCACTCCCCGCACCCACGAGTAGGCGGAGATCCCGACCAGCGCGGACGCGCCGAGCAGGCGGGCGCGGCGGCGGTGGTCCTCGGCGATCCCGACCTCGAGGCCCAGCGCCGCGGCGCCGCGGCGCACGAGCCGCTCGGCGAGCACACCGGTCGTGTAGCCGTAGGACTGCGACAGCCCGATGTTCACCGCCCACATCCACCACGTGCGCGGCAGCATCGACGGGGTGGTGGCGACCCAGCCCGCGGCCGCGGCGCCCAGGAAGCCGCCGCTCGAGAGCGGCCGGGTGACCTCCGCACGGCGCACCCCGCGGCGGGTCGCGCGGGTCACCGAGCGGAGCGTGCGGGCGGTGCGGGTGAGCAGGTGGGCGAGGCGGGGAGCGGAGGGGCCAGGGCCTGGTCGCATGGTTCGAGGCTAGTCCACGGGGCCCCCGTCGGACCCCCTGCGAAGGTCCATCCCCGTAGGCTGGGACGATGAAGATCCTGCTCCCGGACACCATGCCCCTGGACCCTGCGCTGCCCGAGGGCTGGGAGGCGGTCGAGGTCGACGCGCGCGCCCCGATCCCCGCCGCTCACCACGACGCCGAGGCGATCGTCCTGTGGGGGCCCAGCCGCTCCCACCTCGAGTCCGCCGCGCGGGACCTCACCGGCGTGCGCCTCGTGCAGTCGCTCTCCGCCGGGGTCGAGAACATCGTCGCCGCGGGCTTCCGCGACGGGGCCGTCGTCACGACCGGGGCCGGCCTGCACTCGCTCACCGTCGCCGAGCACACCGTGGGCCTCGTCCTCGCCCTGCTGCGCAGCCTCCCCGCCTCCCTCGCCGCGCAGTCGCGCCACGAGTGGGACCGCTCGATCGGCGGCCTGCAGCCGCTCAACCCGCCCGAGCGTCTCAACAGCCTCGTCGGCGCCGAGGTGCTCATCTGGGGGTTCGGCCAGATCGGGCAGACGGTCGCCCCGGTGCTCGCCGGGCTCGGCGCGCACGTGCGCGGCGTCGCCCGCAGCGCGGGGGAGCGGTCCGGCTTCGAGGTGATCGCGGAGGCCGACGTCGCCGCCGCGCTGCCCGCGACCGACGTCCTCATCGACATCCTCCCCGCGACCGGGAGCACCGCCCACGCGATCGACGCGGCCGTCCTGGACGCCCTCCCGGACCGCGCCGTCGTGGTGAACGTGGGCCGCGGCGCGACCGTGGACCAGGCGGCGCTGCGGGAGGCGCTCGTCGCCGGCACGATCGGCGGCGCCGCGCTCGACGTCACCGACCCCGAGCCGCTCCCGCAGGACGACCCGCTGTGGGACGCGCCGCGGCTGATCATCACCCCGCACTCCGCGGGCGGGAAGCCCGTGGGCGCGGACGATCGGATCGCCGAGAACCTCCGTCGGCTCGACGCGGGCGAGGAGCTGCTGCACCCCGCGGGCTGAGTCCCCTCAGCCGCGGGCGAGCCGCGCGGCGAGCTCCTGGACCGCGAGCGCGGAGGTCCGCGCGACCTCGTCGAGCTCGAGGTGGAACTGCTGGCCGGCGGCGGGACCGCACAGGTCGGAGACGGCGCGCAGCGCCGCGAAGGGCACCCCGAGCGCCTCGGCCGTGCGGGCGGAGGCCGTCGTCTCCATGTCCGCGCTGAGCGCCTCGGGGAAGCGCTCGCGCATGGGGGCGGCGAGCGGGGCCGTGACGAAGGCGTCCCCCGCGAGCATGAGCCCGCGGCGCACCCCCGCGCCCTCGTCGACCGCCCGTGCGGAGGCCTCCGCGAGATCCGCGATCGCGGCCTCGGCGACATGGCGCTCGGGCCCGCCCGGCACCTGCCCCGGCGCGTAGCCGAAGGCCGTGGCGTCCGCGATCGACCAGGTGAAGGCGTCGCCCACGATCAGGGTGCCCACCTCGACATCGGCGGCGAGACCGCCGCACGAGCCGGCCGCGACCGCCGCCCGCGGGCGCAGCGAGAGGATCGCCCAGGTCGCCGCCGCGGTCGAGGCCGCGACGCCGATCCCCGTGGTGACCACGGCGGTGTCCTGGCCGCCGAGGGCCCCGCGCACGGCCGCGACCCCGGCGAGCGGGACCGCGAGCGGCTCGGCGTCCGCCATGAGCGCGGTGATCGCGGCCGCCTCCTCGGGCATGGCCGCGAGGACCAGCAGCGGTCCGGCGGGACGGGCGGGGGCATCGGGGCCGACGGGCACGTCGGAGGCATGGGTCATGACCGTGAATCTATCGTGCAGGCGGGTTCGTTAGGCTGGGGGAGACCGTCGGCGAGGCGACCTGCGGGTCGCGGGCAGGAGGCAGCAATGGGACGCATCGGGGACGTCGTGCTCCAGGGGGCGCGCACCGTGCGCCGGATCCCGATCCCCTCGGCGGTGTCGCTGCCGGCCCTGCGGGAGGCGCGCCGTGCGCGCCCCCAGGCCGGGGTGCTCAAGCGGCACGGCGTCGAGGTCGAGATGATCGGCCGCACCCGCTGCGTCTGGCTCGACGAGCACCGCGCCGACCAGGGCGTCATCGTGCACCTCCACGGGGGCGCCTACGTCTCGGGCCCGTTCGCCTCGGACTGGGCGTGGCTGTCGCGGCAGGCGGAGGCGCAGGGCTGCGCCGCGCTCATGGTCGACTACCGCACGGCCCCCGACCACCAGCACCCCATCGCGATCGAGGACACCGAGTCGGTGCTCGCCGCGCTCGCCGCCGCGGGCCGTCTCGAGGCGCCCTGGGTGCTCACGGGCCAGCACTCCGGCGGCGGCGTCGCCCTCACCGTCGCGCGGCGCCTGATCGAGCGCGAGGACGTGCCGTCCCCCGGCGGGGTCGTCGTCATGTCGCCGTGGCTGGACCTCGAGCTCGCGAACGCGGGCATCTCGGAGACGGGCGAGTCGGATCCCGTGCACGAGCGCCGGGCGCTGCGCGACGCCGCCCGCGCCTACGCCGGCCGCACGCCGCTGGACGACCCGGAGCTCTCCCCGATCAACGCGGGCCATCGCGGCCTGCCGCCGGTGCACCTCGGCGTCGGGATGAAGGACCTGTTCCTCTCCGACGTCCGCGTGCTCCGCCTCCAGCTCGAGGAGGAGGGCGTCGAGGTCGCCCTGCGCGAGGTGAGCGGCCGCCTGGGCCTGCAGCTGTGGCAGCGGCGCGGCGAGGACGTGGACCGCCTGCACCGCGAGCAGTCCGAGGCGATCGGGCGCGCGCTGGGCCGCTGAGGCGGGGCGTCCCGCCCGGAGCGGGAGTGCGCTCTAGCTCTCGACGATGACGAGGGCGGCGCCGGACTGCGCGGGCGTCCAGCGGCGCGAGGGCAGCAGCTGCACGATCCCGGCGACGAGCAGTCCGTGGCCCGCGATGTACGTCGCCATGACCCACACGTCGCTCATGGGGATCGCGGCGCCCGGGAGGAACCAGTCCATCGCGAGCACCGAGCTCGAGACGAGGAACAGCGTCCCGCCGACCCAGGTCAGCGGGTTCCCGCCGGCCGCGATGAAGGCGGTCACGCCGAGGCCCACCGCATAGGCCGCGACGAGCGGGAGCTGGCTGCCCGCGCCGTCCGCGCACGCGACGAAGAGCCCGATGACGACCGCCCCGTAGGGGATCGCGAGCGCGAGGCGCATGGGGTCGCGGCTGTGCGCCCACTGCGGGGCCAGGGCCGCCGCGTAGAGCAGCAGCGCCACGAGGAAGGCCACGGGGGCGATGAGGTGGCTCGGGTCCGGGACCAGCTGGCCGAGCGAGTCCCCGGCCCAGGCGGCGAGGAGGCCGCCGAGGGTGAGGACGGTCGTGCGCTGCAACCGCGGCGCGGCGGTGAGCACGGCGGCGATGAGCAGCGGGGCCAGCAGCGGCTGGGTGAGCCGGCGCAGCGTCTCGGCCTCCGCCGCGACGGCGAGCACGTGGATCACCCCGATCAGGGCATAGCTCCCCCAGATCGCGACATGAGCTCGTCGACACAGGGGCACGGCTCCAGGCTATGGAGGTTTCCGCCGCCGTGGCCAGCGGGAATGCAGGGTGCGCGGGGCACGGCTTGGTAACGGCCGGGCACGGTCGGGTAACGGTCGCGTCACCCGAGGCCGTGCCCGGCGCCGTCACATCTGCTGCGGGGCGGTCACGCCGAGCGCGTCCAGACCCTCCACGAGCACCCGCTCGGTGAGACGCGCGAGGGCGAGGCGCCCGGCGCGGACGCCCTCGTCGCTCTCCTTGAGGATGGGGGAGGCGTCGTAGAAGGCGGTGAACGCCTGCGCGAGCGAGAAGAGGTACGCGGCGAGGCGGTGCGGCTCGTAGGCGGCCCCCACCTGGGCGAGGACCGGGCCGTACTGCAGCAGCTGCAGCGCGAGCGCCCGCTCCGCGGCGTTCTCCACGAGCGGCACGGCGGCGGCCGTCACGCCCTGCGCCTCGGCGCGGCGCCCGATCGAGCGGATGCGCGCCACCGCGTACTGCAGGTACGGGGCGGTGTTGCCGGTGAGGGCGAGCATCCGGTCCAGGTCGAAGGTGTAGTCGGAGTCGTGCGCGGTGGAGAGGTCCGCGTACTTCACGCCGCCGATCCCGATCGCCCGGGCGATCTGCGCGCGCTCGTCCTCGGGGAGGTCGGGGCGCAGCTCGTCGATGACGGTGCGGGCCTTCGCGACGGCCTCTTCGAGCAGGGCCGCGAGGCGCAGCGAGGCGCCCGAGCGGGTGCGGAGGATCTTGCCGTCCTCGCCCAGCACGGAACCGATCTTCACGTGCGTGGCCTCGACGTCCTCGGGCAGCCAGCCGGCTTCGCGGGCGGTCTCGGCGACCATCGAGAGGTGCAGCTCCTGCGAGGTGCCCACGACGTAGGCGATGCGGTCCGCGCCGAGCTCCCGCACGCGGCGGCGCACGGCGGCGAGGTCCGTCGTCGCATAGCCGTAGCCGCCGTCGGACTTGCGGACGATCAGCGGCAGCGGCTGCTCGTCGCGGCCGGTGAACCCCTGCGGGAAGACGCACAGGGCGCCGTCGGAGATCCGCGCGAGGCCGGCCGCCTCGAGCTCCGCGCACACGGTCTCGAGGTCCGCGTTGTAGGTGGACTCCCCGGCGAGGTCGTCGTCGGTGAGCGTCACGTCGAGCAGGTCGTAGATCCGGTGGAAGTACTCCTTGGACATGCCCACGAGGTCCGTCCAGATCCGCAGCGACTCCGCGTCCCCGGACTGCAGGGTCGCGACGCGCGCGCGGGCCCGCGCGGCGAAGCCCGTCGCCTCCGGGTCCGCGTCGAACTTCGCGCGGGCGGCCTGGTAGAAGGCGTTGGGGTCGGTCGTCAGCAGGCCCGCCTCGTCGCTGTCCTCGCCCACGTCGAGGAGGTGCTCGATGAGCATGCCGAAGGGGGTGCCCCAGTCGCCGATGTGGTTCTGGCGCACGACCGTGTGGCCCAGCTTCTCCAGGGTGCGGGCGATCGCGTCGCCCACGACCGTGGTGCGCAGGTGGCCCACGTGCATCTCCTTGGCGACGTTCGGCGCCGAGTAGTCGATGACGACGGTGTCCACGTGCTCAGGGACGGGGACTCCGAGCGCCTCGTCCTCGGCGAGCTCCGCGGCCTGCGCGGCGACCCAGTCGGTGCGCAGGCGGATGTTGAGGAAGCCCGGTCCGGCGATCTCCGGCGTCTCCGCCACGTCCTCGAGGTCCACGGCGGCGAGGATCTCCGCGGCGATGTCGCGGGGCTTGCGTCCCAGGCGCTTGGCCAGGCCCATCGCGGCATTGCACTGGAAGTCCGCGAACTGGGAGGGACGGATGATCGGATCGGCGTCCGCGTACTCCGGCCCGAAGGCGGCGACGAAGGCGGACTGGAAGCGCTCGGTCAGCGCGATCTCGGGAGCAGGCATGGGATCCAGCGTACTGGGGAGCGGACACGGGGGTCTTCCCCCTGTCGGCCCGGCCACACCGCCCCTACCGTGGAGGTCATGCGCTCCCTCATCACCCTGGTCCTGAACATCATCTGGCTGCTGACCGCCGGCTGGTCCCTGTTCCTCGCCTACGTCGTCGCCGGCCTCCTCGCGTTCCTGCTCGTCGTGACGATCCCCTTCGGCCTCGCCTCCTTCCGCATCGCCGGCTTCGTGATCTGGCCCTTCGGTCGGGAGGTCGTGGACACCGGCCGGGCGGGCGCCGCGAGCGCGATCGGCAACGTGATCTGGTTCCTCGTGGCCGGGTGGTGGCTGGCCCTCGGGCACGTGGTCACCGCCGTCGCCCAGGCCGTGACGATCATCGGACTGCCCCTCGCGTGGGCGAACGTGAAGCTGATCCCCGTGACCTGCTTCCCCTTCGGCAAGGACGTCGTGGACTCCTCGTCGCTGCGCGCGCAGATGTTCCCGACCGCCCGCTGACCTGCCTCACACGCGGCGCGCCGTCGCCTCCGAGCGGGCCGGCGCTTCGTAGAATCGCCCCGGAGGAGTGCGCAGGGGCGCACACCGGCTCGCAGGACGAGGAGACGCAGGGACGATGGCAGGGACGAGGACAGGCGATCCACGCCGCGGGGACAGCCCGGACGACGCGGACTGGATCTTCGCCTCCTCCGATCCGCGCACGCTCCCCACGGAGCGCCTGCCCTCGCGCTCGGAGTTCGACCGCTACGCCGCGCCCCTGCTCGCCCGCCGCGAGGAGCCCGCGCTGCCGCCGGGGGAGGGCGAGACCGCGGACCTCTCCGAGATCGACGCCGCCGCCCTCCGCGCCGCGGGCAAGCCCCGTCGGCCCCGCCCGGCCGTGGGCCGCGGCGACGAGCCCGACGCCGCGACCGGCGTGATCCCGGCCGTCGACGGCGAGGACGGGGACGCCGCCGAGGCGCCGCGGCGCAGCTACGCGCGCTCCGGCACGACCCCGAACGCGGAGGACGACGGCCGCGCCCAGCTCTCCACCATCACCATCCCCGCACGCTTCCAGGACCTCGGCATCTTCGACGCCCTCCGGGACGTGCTCGCGCTGATCTGCCTGCTCGCGGCGCTCACCACGAGCTTCACCCTGGGCGCGCTGCCGGTCGTGGACCTCGTGGGCCGGATCGCGCTCGGCATCGCCCTCGTGGCCCTCGTCGCCGTGCACCTGCTGCGCTGGATCCCGGCCACCCCGAACCTGCGCCTCGTGCGCGCCGTGCGGATCATCGGGCTCCTGCCCGCCCTGCTCACCGCGATCGGCACGATCGTCGCGGACCTCGTGCTCTCCGTGCCCGTGCTCTTCGCCTCGCTGCCCGACGGCCCCCCGGTGGGCCTCGGCGTGGGCGTCTCGCTGCTGCTGCTCGGATCGGTCGTCGGCATCGAGCCGCGCGCGCACGAGGGCTACGTGCCCCAGCAGCAGGCCCGCACCTGGTCCCGCCGTCTGCTCGGGGGCGTCGCCGGCGCGGCGGCCCTCGCGCTGGTCGTGGCGCTCGTGATGATCGTGGGCCGCGTGTTCACGACCGGCTGGCAGTACTCGCTCAACACCTTCGGCAGCACCGTGATCTCCGTGGTGCTGCTGGGCATCGTGCTGGGCTCGGCGCTGCGGCCGGACCTCCTGGGCCGCGACCGCTCCTGGTTCGTGTTCTCGACCGGGGCCGTGGGCGGGCTCGTGGTCCTCGCGCTCGCGGACAACACCGTGCGCCTGCAGTTCGCGGCGCCCGCGAGCTTCGCGACGAGCTACGTCTACCTGCCGTTCCTGTTCGCGGCGTTCGGCCTGATGATCTCCCGCTCGTTCGTGCGCTCGATGCCGGTCTCCTTCCGCCGCGCGGACTGGCTCGTGTACACGGTGCGGGCGATGGAGTTCAGCGCCCTCCTGCACGCCGCGGCGGTGCTGTGGCACCTGCTCGCCGCGATCACCGGGACCGCCGGGATCACCCTGGGCGGCCCTGTGCTGCACCTCGTCGACGCCGCCGTCTGCGCGTGCTTCGTCGCGGTGTCGCTCTTCGCCCGGAAGGCGCTGCTCGAGCGGCCCGCGGCCCTCGCCCGCGCGACGGGCGTCGTGGCGAGCGTGGTGCTCGTGGTCGTCGGCTTCCTCGACATCATCGTCAACTCGATCGCGATCGGCGCCGGTGCGGGCCTGACCACCGGCGGCACCGCGCTCGCGGTCGGTGTGGCCGCGGCGCTCATGCTCACGGTGCCCGCCCCTGTGCGCGACGAGTTCGGCGCCCCGGACCTCTCCCGGATGTTCGCGGACTTCCGCGCCCACGGCTCCGGCCGCGAGTCGCTCCTGGCGCGCGTCCCGGACGTCACCGAGGAGCGCTCGCGCAAGAAGAGCTTCCCCGGCTCCTGACCCTCCGCCCGGGGTCCTGCCGCCGGCGGGACCTGCCGGCGGCCCCGTATCCCCCCTCCCGCTCCTCCCCTCAAGGACGCCCCATGTTCCGCTGGACCCTGCACGGTGACGGCCGCACCGTCGCCCCCACCGCGATCGTCCGCCCGGAGGAGCGCCTCGCCTGGCCGCTCACCGTCGGCATCGGCGCGCAGCACGTGGTCGCCATGTTCGGCGCGACCTTCCTGGTGCCGGTGATCACGGGCTTCCCGCCCTCGACCACGCTGCTGTTCTCCGGCCTCGGCACCCTGCTGTTCCTGCTGCTCACCCGGAACCGGGTGCCCAGCTACCTGGGCTCCTCCTTCGCCTTCATCGCCCCGATCACCGCCTCCACGCAGGCGGACTCGATGGGCGCGGCGCTCGGCGGCGTGCTCGTCACCGGCCTGCTGCTCGCGGCGCTCGGCCTGGTGGTGCAGAAGGTCGGCACCGGCTGGATCTCCAGGCTCATGCCGCCGGTGGTGATGGGCTCGATCGTCGCGCTGATCGGGCTGAACCTGGTGCCCTCGAGCTACGAGAACAACTTCTCGAAGGCCCCCGTCACCGCGGCGCTCACCCTGGTCGCGATCATCCTCTGCACGGCCCTGTTCAAGGGGCTGCTGGGGCGCATCAGCGTGCTGATCGGCGTGATCGTCGGGTACGTCATCGCGGTGCTGCGGGGCGAGGTGGACTTCACCCCCGTGCGCGAGGCCCACTGGCTCGGCCTGCCCGAGTTCCACCACCCCACCTTCGACCTCACGCTGCTGCCGATCTTCCTGCCGGTGATCGTGGTGCTGCTCGCGGAGAACGTGGGCCACGTGACGAGCGTCGGCCTCATGACGGGGAGGAACCTCGACCACATGGTGGGGCGGACCCTCACGGCCGACGGCCTCGCGACTGCGCTCTCGGCGACCTTCGGCGGCTCGCCCACGACCACCTACGGCGAGAACATCGGCGTCATGAGCGCGACCCGCGTGTACTCCACCGCGGCCTACTGGGTCGCGGGCGTCGTGGCGATCCTGCTCTCCCTCTCGCCCAAGGTCGGGGCGGTCATCAACACGATCCCGGCCGGTGTGCTGGGCGGCGTCACCTTCGTTCTCTACGGCCTCATCGCGATCGTCGGCTTCCGCATGTGGGTCGACGGCAGGGTCGACTTCTCGCGCCCCAAGAACCAGATCACCGCGGGCGTCTCGCTCACCATCGCGATCGCGGACCTCCACTGGCAGCTCGGCGGCTTCGCCTTCACCGGGATCGCCCTGGGCACTCTCGCGGCGCTCGCGATCTACCACGGCATGAGCGGCCTGGGCCGCCTCACGGGGACCGACGCCCCGGCCGGGGACGCGGCCGCGGAGCCCGTCGCGGCGGGTCCCGCGACGTCGCAGAGCTGACCGGGCGGCGCCCGGGAATCCTCTGGCGTCGCGGCCCGGCGCCGGGGGAGGATCGGGGGCATGACCACCCACGAGCCCGCCTCCTACGACCCCGCCTCCGGTGACCCCGTCCTCACCGGCATCGCCGACACCCGGGACGGCGGCCCGAAGCTCGGCGGGGAGCGTGAGCTCCTGGACTCCTGGCTCGAGGAGTACCGCCTGACCGCACTGCTGAAGGTCCAGGACCTCACCCCTGCGCAGCTCGCGGAGCGCTCGTGCCCGCCCTCGACGCTGAGCCTGCTGGGCGTGCTGCGCCATCTCACCGAGGTCGAGGCGTACTGGCTGCGGGAGGTGCTCCACGACCTCGACGTCCCGGACCGCTACTCGACGCCCGAGCGGCCCGACGGCGATATCGAGGGCGCCGCGGGCGGCACCGCGGCGGCGGATGTCGAGGCCTACCGCGAGGAGGTCGCGCTGGCCCGGGAGTCGGCAGCGGCCTGGACGGATCTCGATGCTCCGGTGCGCGGGCTGCGGAAGGGCGAGCAGCTGAACCTGCGCTGGATCCTCACGCATCTCATCGAGGAGTACGCCCGGCACCTGGGGCACATGGACCTGCTGCGGGAGCGGGTGGACGCGGCGACCGGCTACTGAGGGCCCGGCCCTCGACGGCGCCGGAGCACCGTTGCCGAATTGACGCATGGACCCGCTTTCGTAATGAGGTGAGGCGAGGCTAAGCTCGCTCGCGTGCCCCAGTCCGCCGCCCTCGCCCCGACCGTCCCCGCCCCGGCGCTGATCGGCGAGGAGCTCGTGCTCCGGTACGGCCGCACGCCCGTCGTCCACGGGGTCGACGTCGCGCTCCGGCCCGGAACGGTCACCGCCCTCCTGGGCCCCAACGGCAGCGGGAAGTCCACCGTGCTGCGCGCGCTCGCCCGGCTCCACCCGCTGAGCGGCGGCGAGGTGCGCCTGCAGGACCAGGCCGACGGTGGCCCCCGCGAGCGCTCCACCGCGCTGCTGTCCCCGATGGAGCTCGCCCGCGCGATGACCCTGTTCACCCAGACCCGCTCGAGCCCGCAGGGCCTCGCGGTGCGCGAGGTCGTGGCCTTCGGCCGCCACCCCCACCGCCGCCGCTTCGCCGGGCTCTCCCCGGCCGACCGCGCCGCGATCGACCACGCTATGGCGCTCACCGGGATCACCGCCCTCGCGGACCGCGGCGTCGGCGAGCTCTCCGGCGGCGAGATGCAGCGCGTCTGGCTCGCCTCCTGCCTCGCCCAGGACACCGGCATCGTGCTGCTCGACGAGCCCACGAACCACCTGGACCTGCGCTACCAGATCGAGACGCTCGACCTCGTGCGGGACCTCGCCGAGCTCCACGGCACCGCCGTGGGGATCGTGCTCCACGACCTCGACCACGCCGCCCGCATCGCCGACCAGGTGCTCCTCCTG
Source organism: Brachybacterium rhamnosum (assembly GCF_039526185.1). Lineage (NCBI taxonomy): Bacteria > Bacillati > Actinomycetota > Actinomycetes > Micrococcales > Dermabacteraceae > Brachybacterium > Brachybacterium rhamnosum. The sequence goes on along the minus strand of NZ_BAAAIS010000002.1, from coordinate 20,089 downwards.
TGCCGCGGCGAGGTCCACGCCGCGGGCGGCGCCGCGGAGGTGCTCACCTCCGAGCACCTCACCGCGGTCTACGAGATCCCCGTCGATGTGGTGCAGGAGCCCGGGACCGGGCGCCTGCGCATCGACGCCCGCGGCCGGCACGCCCGCCGCGAGCAGCCGGGACGGGACGCCGCGCACACCGGCGACCGCTCCGGCGACCCCGCGCTCAGCGCCGCGGCAGCCCGCGCCTGAGCACCCCGCGCCGAGGACCCCTCCGCGCGCCACCCCACCCTGACCCGAGGACCCCGATGACCCCCATGCCCCGGCGCCTCGTCGCCGCGCTCGCGAGCTCCGCCGCCGCCCTCACCCTCGCCGCCTGCGGCACCACCGAGGTCGCCGATCCCGCCACCGGCTCCGGCTCGGACGACGGCGGCGCGGCCGCCGCGATCTCCGAGAGCTGCGCCGCCGACTCGACCGCCACGAGCACCGACCCCGTCACCCTCACCGACGGCGTGGGCCGCACCGTGAAGCTCGAGAAGCCCGCCCGGAAGGTCGCTGTCCTCGAGTGGCAGCAGACCGAGGACCTCCTCAGCCTGTGCGTCGCGCCGGTCGCCGTCGCCGACGTCGAGGGCTTCACCACCTGGGACACCGCGGAGACCCTCCCCGAGGGCACGACCGACGTCGGCACCCGCGGCGAGCCCAACCTCGACGCCCTCGCCGGCGCGGACCCCGATCTCATCATCGTCGAGGTCTCCTCCGCCGACGACGAGGTCATCGCCCAGCTCGAGACGCTCGGCGTGCCGGTCCTCGCGACCGTCGGCGCCGATGCCGCGGACCCGGTCGGCCACATGAAGGAGCTCTTCACGCTGATCGGGGACGCGACCGGCCGCTCCGAGCGCGCCGACGTCGTGCTCGGCGAGTTCGACGAGCACGTCGCCGCCGCGAAGGAGGAGGTCGCCTCCGCGGACCTCCCGACCACCGACTTCGTCTACTTCGACGGCTGGGTCGACGGCGGCACCGTCTCGATCCGCCCGTTCGGCAAGGGCGCCCTGTTCAGCGCCCTCGGCGAGGAGCTCGGGCTCACCGCCGCCTGGACCGGCGAGACCGACCCGCAGTACGGCCTCGGCCAGACCGACATCGAGGGCCTGACCACGGTGGGCGAGGCGAACCTCTTCTACACCGGCACCGACGACCCGGCCGGCGACTACGTCGCCGAGCTCGAGAAGAACGAGCTCTACGCGAAGCTGCCCGCCGTGACCGAGAACCGCGCCCACGCGTTCCCCACCGGCATCTGGACCTTCGGCGGCCCGCGCTCCGCGGAGCAGGCGATCGACGCCTACGTCGACGCCATCGCCGGCTGATGCCGCGCACGGCGAGCGCACCGACGGCACCCGGGGGCCGCCCGGCCCCCGCGGGCGGGCGGCCCGCCGACGGCGCCCCGACCCCCGGCGCGATGCCGGGGCGGACCGGCGTCGCCGGCCTCGCGGGAGGGGTCCTGACCCTCGCGCTGCTCGCGCTCGCCGTCGCGGCCGTCGGCCTGTGGCACCTCACCCAGGGGACCTCCGGCATCGGGGTCGGGGACCTGCTGCGCCACCTGCTCGGCGCGGACCGCCCCGGCACCGGGCCAGCGATCGGGGAGATCCTCACCGCCTCCCGCGTGCCCCGGCTGCTCGCGGGCGTCGTCGTCGGCATCGCCCTCGGCGTCGCCGGCGCGCTCCTGCAGTCCGTCTCCCGCAACGCCCTCGCCTCCCCGGACACCCTCGCGGTGACCGCCGGCTCCTACTTCGCGATCTGCCTCGTCGCCGCGCTCGGGCTCTCGGTCCCGCTGTGGGCCTCGGGCGGGGTCGCCTTCGTGGGCGGCCTGCTCGCCGCGGGCGCCGTGCTCGCCCTCGCCGGCGGCGCCGGCACCTCGACCACGCGCCTCGTGCTCGCGGGATCTGCCGTCACCATGGCGCTCCAGGCGGGCACCTCGATGCTGCTGATCCTCTTCGAGCAGGAGACGACGGGGCTGTACGCGTGGGGCAGCGGCTCCCTCTCCCAGCTGAACCTCGACGCCTCCCTGCGCGCCCTGCCGGTGATCGCGCTCGTGCTCGCGATCGCGCTCCTGCTCTCCCGCCGCCTCGACGTGCTCGGCGCGGGGGACGACACGGCCGCGACGCTCGGCGTCCCGGTGCGGCGCACCCGCGTGCTCGCCGTGCTCGCCGCGGTCGTGCTCACCGCGACCGCGGTGACCGTCGCGGGGCCGCTCGCCTTCGTGGGGCTCGGCGCCCCCGTGCTCGCCCGGCTCGTCGCCTCGCGGGTGCCCGCCCTGCACCGCCATCTGCTGCTGGTCCCCGCGGCGGGCCTGATCGGCGCGCTCGTCGTGCTGCTCGCCGACGCGACGGTCCGTGCGGCGCTCGGCGCGACCGCCGCGGCGAGCATCCCCACGGGGGTGCCGACGGCGCTGCTGGGCGCCGTGGTGATCGTGGTCCTCGCCCGCCGGATGCGGGACGCGGGCCCCGCCCGCCGGCCCCCGGAGGCCCGGACGGGCCTGCGCTCCTCCCGGAGATTCTGGATCGTGGGCGGTGTGCTGCTGGTGCTGCTGATCGCCGTCGCTATCGGCGGGCTGCTCGGCGGGAGCCTCCTGCTGCGCACGGGGGACCTGCTGCTGTGGATCCGCGGCGACGCCCCCACCCTCGTCTCCCGCGCGCTCGGGGAGCGCCTGCCGCGGATGTCCGCCGCCGTGCTCGCGGGGGCGGCGCTCGCCCTCGCCGGCGGGATCGTCCAGTCGACCGTCCGCAACCCGCTCGCGGAGCCCGGGCTGCTGGGCATCACCGCGGGTGCCGGTCTCGGCGCGGCGCTCGTCGTGACGACGATCGGCGGCGGCCGGCCCGCGATGATCGCGCTCGCCGTGCTCATGGGCCTCGCGACCTTCGCCCTCACCGCCCTCCTCGCCCGGCAGGGCAGGGGACTGGCGCCCGAGCGCTTCGTGCTGATCGGGATCGGCGTGGGCTACGGGATGACGGCGCTGACGACCTTCGTGCTGCTGCGCTCGAACCCCTTCGACACCCCGCGCGTGCTCACCTGGCTCTCCGGCACCACCTACGGCCGCTCCCTCGCGGACGTCGTCCCGGTGCTCGTCGTGCTCGTGCTCGCCCTGCCCGTCGTGCTCGCGCTGCACCGGGAAATGGACCTGCTGACGATCGACGAGGACACCCCGCAGATCCTCGGCGTGCCCCGCGAGCGGGCGCGCCTCGTGGTGCTCGCGCTCGCCGCGGTGCTCGCCGCGATCAGCGTGGTCGCGGTCGGCGTGGTCGGCTTCGTGGGCCTCGTCGCCCCGCACCTCGCCCGTGCCCTCGTGGGCGGCCGGCACCTGCGCATGCTCCCCGTCGCGATGCTGCTGGGCGGGGTGCTCGTGGGCGTCGCGGACCTCCTGGGCCGCATGCTCATCGCCCCGGCGCAGGTGCCCGCGGGACTGCTCGTCGCCGTGATCGGCGCGCCCTACTTCCTCTGGCTGCTCTGGCGGTCCCGGGCCTGAGCCGTCGGGGCGAGCGCGGCGACGTCGGAGGCGCCGGCGTCCTTCCCGCGGCCCTTCCCGTTGCCGTTCCCGTGGCCGTTCCCGTTCCCGTTCCCCTTGCCGTGTCCATGGCCCGGGTGGTCGCCGCGCGGGTGCTGCGCCTGGACGAACACGGCGACGCTCTGCGCGGGCACCGTGGCCGTGCCCTTCTTCCAGCGGGACTCCTTCACGACCGGGTCCGCGCCCTTCGCCTGGATCCGCGAGAGGGAGAGCTTCGTGCCCTCCATCCCCTCGATCTCCTCGGTGATCGGCTCCCCGGAGGCGTTGATGACCACGACGAGGCCGTCGAGGGCCGGGTCCACGTCCTCACCGGCGGTGTCGTCGATCCGCATGACGAGCAGTCCCGGCGTCGCCTCGGGACCGGCATTGGGGAAGCTGACCTTCTGCTCGATGAGCTCCGCGTCGCCCAGGGTGAACAGCGGTGAGGAGGAGCGCAGGCGCAGCAGGTCCAGGGTGCTCGCCTCGGAGAAGGTGACGTCCTCGGCGGTCGGCCGCTTGGCGGGATCCTCGAGCATCGGGGTCATGAGGTCCCAGGCCTCGCCGTTCTTCTCCTCGGGCGGGAGACCGCGGCCGTAGCCCGTGTCCTCGCCGCTCCAGTCGATCGCGTTGAAGTGGTCGCCAGAGTCGTAGGAGTCGCGGTCCAGGGACTTCGAGCGCAGCACGTCCGTGCCGCCCGCCCAGAACGACGGGGACTGGCCGAGCGTGACCGTGGCGAGGGAGAGCGTGTTCATCCGGGCCCGGGTGGCGCTGGAAGCGTCCTGCGGCAGCTTCCACACGTTCATGTCGTACAGCGCCTCGTTGTCGTGCGCGTCGACGTAGTTCACGGACTCCTCGGGCCGGGTCGCGAAGCCTGCGGGCACGCCGTTGTAGTCCAGCTCGTCGCCGCGCGTGACCGTGCCGTCGGAGGCGAGCAGCTCGTAGTCCGCGAGGTTCCCGGCCATGCCGAGGCGGACGAGGTCCGTGCGGTGGCGCAGGTCCGCCAGCTGGGTCTCCTCGTCATCGGGGGAGGAGCCGTTGGGCATGGTCACGAGGCCGTTGCCGAAGCCCTGGTGCGTGCGCTTGTCCGTGTCGAAGGGGCTGCCGCCGTGCACCGCGTCCCGGAGCCGGTCGTTGAAGGCGCCGATCGAGGTGCCGCCCAGGTTCCCCTGGGTGGCCTGGGTGAAGCGGGCGCCGTCGGCCACCTCGCCGAAGTTCCAGCCCTCGCCGTAGAGGTAGATGCTCCTCCCGTCCACGCCGTCGCGCTCGAGGGTCAGCTCGTCCAGGGCCGCGCGCACGTCCTGCATGGTCGCCGCGGAGTGGTGCCCCATGAGGTCGAAGCGGAAGCCGTCCACGTGGTACGCGCGGGCCCACAGGACGACGGAGTCCACCATCAGCCTGTTCATCATCGCGTTCTCGGTCGCGGTGTTGGAGCAGCAGGTCGAGTTCTCGACGTCGCCGTCGAGGTCCAGCCGCTGGTAGTAGCCGGGGACCACGCGGTCCAGCACGGAGGTCTCCGCCTGGCCGCTCGCCGCGGTGTGGTTGAAGACCTGGTCGACGACGACCTGCAGGCCCATGTCGTGGATGCTGCCCACCATCGAGCGGAACTCGGCGGTGCGCTCCCCGCCCACCTGGTGTCCGGTGCGGGCGTAGGAGCCCTCGGGCGCCATGTAGTGGAAGGGGTCGTAGCCCCAGTTGTAGGCGTCCCCGCCCGCCGCGGCGGTGACCGCGGCCTGCTGCTCGGTGGAGGCGGGCCCGGCCTCGGGGATCTCGGGGGTGACCTGCGCGGAGCGCTCCTCCTCGATCGTCGCGATGTCGAAGGTGGGCAGCAGGTGCACGGTCGTCATGCCGGCATCCGCGAGCTCCCGCAGCCGCGCGGAGCCCTGCGAGTCGGGGTGCCCGAAGGCGGCGTAGGTGCCGCGGGCTTCCTCGGGGAGCTGCTCGTCCCCGGCGGAGAAGTCCCGCAGGTGCATCTCGTAGATGGTCTGGTCCGCGAACTGCTCGACGACCGGGGCGGGGGTGTCCTCCCAGATCGCGGGCGACCAGCGCGGGTCCTCGAGGTCCACGAGCATCGAGGCGGCGGAGTCGAGGGTGAGCCCCACCGAGTACGGGTCGGTGACCTCGCTCGTGACGACGCGGCCCAGCGCGGGGTCGTAGACCTCGACGGCGAAGCGGTAGGCGCGGTCCTCCCAGTCCGCGGGCCCCTCGACGCTCCACACGCCGCTGGCAGCGTCCCGCTTCAGCGGGACCTCGGTGTATCCGGCCGATCGCACGGCCGCGGGATCGGCGAGGGTCTCCGGGTCCGACGGGTCCAGGAGCTGCAGGACGACGGAGCGGGCGGTGGGCGCCCACAGGGAGAGGGAGACGCCGTCCGCGGAGACGACGGGGCCGAGCCGGGCCTCGGCGGCGGCCTCGGCATAAAGGGCGTCGAGCCCGCCGGGGACCTGCACCCCGGTGAGCGCCGTGACCCCGTCGGCCCCGGAGCGGGCGACGGCGAGCTGGCCGCGCAGGGCCTCCGCGAGCTGATCGCGGTCCACCCCCGTCAGGTCCAGGGCGAGGAAGTCCGCGAGGTGGCCGCGGCCCTCGAGCTCGGTCTCGGTGAGCCCTCCCTCGCGCAGGGTGAGCGAGCCGAGCGCCGTCCCGCCGGTGATCGCGCCCTCCTCCACGGTGATCCCGCCCTCGGGGGCGGCGAGGAGGGTGAAGGCGTCGCCGGCGGTGACCGCGCCGCCGAGGTCCGCGGGCCAGGCGATCGTGTCCGCGTCGACGAGATGGGCGCGCTGGACGCCGGTGCCGGCCACGAGTGGGTCCTCCGTCTCGATCGTCAGCAGGTGCGTCTGCGGGTCGTAGCTGAAGGTCACGACCTTGCCCTCCTTCGTCGAGAACGGGATGTCCGCGCCGCCGGCGGCGCCGCCCTCACCGTAGTTCTCGTCCCAGGAGCGGTCGTGGGCGACCTTCACGGCGTAGGAGCCCTCGGGCAGCGCCGTGGTGGTGAAGGTGTACAGGCCGTCGCCGTCGGCGTCCTGCATCCAGGTGGCCATGCACTCCGGTGCCCAGTCCCCGGGGCAGCCGAGCGCCGCGTCGATCGTCCCGGGGAGGGTGATCAGCGGGCCGTCGGCCGTGGTGGCGACGACATGGGTCGTGGGGTCGTACCAGAAGCTGATCTCCCCGCCCTCGTGGTGCAGCGGCACGTCGGCCCCGCCGGGCACGCCGCCGGCGCCGTAGCTCACGTCCCAGGTCCCGCCCTCGGCCACCTTGTAGGTGTAGTCCCCGGCCGGGAGCTCGGCGTCCAGCGTGTACTTCCCGGAATCGGCGTCGAGGGTCATCGCGGTCGCCGTGCAGTCCGGCTGCCAGTCGCCGGGGCAGCCGAGCGCGGTGCCGAAGGACCCGGGGAGGGTCACGAGGGTCCCGGTCGTCCCCGTGCCGTCCGGTGCGGCAGGGGCGGCGGGAGCGGCTGGCGCCTGCGGGGCGGGCAGCGCGCTCGCCGGCCCGGTGCCGATCAGGCACGCGGCGAGCAGCAGCAGCCCGCTCAGCGCGGCGAGCACCCGGGCTAGCGGCGAGGCGATGGGGAGGAGGCGGGGGAGCGGCATGCGGGGGACTCCTTCGTCCGGTGCCGGCGGGCGTGGGTGGGGGCCGCGTGGGGGCGCGGCGGTACCGGGGCGGGGCGGGGCGGTTCTTGCGGATCTTGCAGGCCACCCGGGGCATCGATGCGCAGGGGACCTGCCACGAACCTACGAGCTGCGGCAGCGACCTTCAACCGTGCAGGCAGAACTTGCAAGAACTTTCAGCTCGGGAAGGGGTTCACGGGACCGGCGCGAGCACGTCCACGAGCGAGAAGAGATCCTTCGGGTCGTCGGGATCGGCCACGAGGTCCACGGAGGCCTCCAGGTCCGTGCCCGCGGTCGCGTCGCGTGCGCAGCGCAGCGCGGAGAAGTCCGAGATGGCGAAGCCCACCGAGTCGAGCACCGTGATCTCCTCCGCGTCGCGGCGTCCCGGCGCGGCGCCCGTGAGCACCTCCCACAGCTCGGTCACGGGGAAGTCCGGCGCCAGCTGCTGGATCTCGCCCTCGATGCGGGTCTGCGGGGTGAACTCGACGACCACGCGGGCCCGCTCGAGGAGCGCGGCCTCGAGCTCGGTCTTGCCGGGGCAGTCGCCGCCGATCGCGTTGACGTGCACGCCGGGCCGCACCTGGTCCGCCCGCAGCACCGTCGCCCGGGTCTTGTCCGCGGTGCAGGTGGTGATGACGTCCGCCCCGTCGACCGCCTCGTCCACCGTTCCGGCGTCGTGGATCCGGAAGCCGAGCGGCTCGAGGTTCCGGCGCAGCTTGGCCATGGCCGCCGGGTCGACGTCGACCACGCGCAGCTCCTCGATCCCCAGCAGTCCGCGCATCGCGAGGGCCTGGAACTCGGACTGCGAGCCGGCGCCCACGAGGGCGAGCACGCGGGAGTCCGGGCGGGCCAGGTACCGGGCCGCGAGGGCGGAGAGCGCGGCCGTGCGCAGCGCCGTCAGCAGCGTCATCTCCGCGAGGAACACGGGATAGCCGTTGTCGACGTCGGCCAGGGCGCCGAACGCGGTGACGGTCTGGAAGCCGCGGGCGGGGTTCGAGGGGTGGCCGTTGACGTACTTGAAGGAGTACGTCTCGCCGTCGGAGGTGGGCATGAGCTCGATGACGCCGAGCGGCGTGTGGCTCGCGATGCGCGGGATCTTCTCGAAGCTCTCCCAGCGCCGGTAGTCCGCCTCGAGGTACTGCGCCATGCGGGTGAGGATCCGCTCCGCGCCGTCGCGCCGGATCCATCGCGCCGCACCCGTCACGTCGAGCAGCTGGGTCATCGTCCTCACCTCCGGGGCGGGCCGGTCGGGGGCCGGCAGGGAGTCCTGGCCGTCATCGTAGGACCCCGCACCGGCCGCCGCCGCGGGAATGCACGGACGGGCCCGGCCGCCCCGAGGGAGCGACCGGGCCCGTCCGTGGGGAAGGTCCGGCGGGGAGGTCAGTACTCGATGACCACGCGGCCGTCGATCTTGCCCTCCTTCATCTCACCGAGGATCTGGTTGATGTCCTCGAGGGGGCGCTTGGTGAAGGTCGGGTGGATCTTCCCGGCCGCGTAGAACTCGATCGCCTCCGCGAGGTCCTGACGGGTGCCGACGATCGAGCCGCGGATCGTGAGGCCCTTGAGCACGATGTCGAAGATCGGGGCGGGGAAGTCGCCCGGGGGCAGGCCGTTGAAGACGATCGTCCCGCCGCGGCGGGTCATGCCGATCGCCTGGCCGAATGCCTTGGGGTGCACGGCCGTGACGAGCACGCCGTGGCTGCCGCCCACCTTCTCCTGGATGACGGCGACCGGGTCCTCGCTCGACGCGTCGACGACGATCTCCGCGCCGTGCTTCGTGGCGAGGTCGAGCTTCTCCTGGGCGATGTCCACCGCGATCACGCGCATGCCCATCGCGACCGCGTACTGCACGGCGATGTGGCCGAGGCCGCCGATCCCGGAGATGACGACCCACTCGCCGGGGCGTACCTCGGTGCGCTTGAGGCCCTTGTAGACGGTGACGCCGGCGCACAGCACGGGGGCGATCTCGTAGGGGTCCGCGCCCTCGGGGATGCGGGCCGCGAACTTGGTGTCCACGAGCATGTACTGGCCGAAGGAGCCGTCGACGCTGTAGCCGCCGTTCTCTTGCTGCTCGCACAGCGTCTCCCAGCCGGTGCGGCAGTACTGGCAGTCGCCGCAGGCGCTCCACAGCCAGGCGTTGCCGATCGTGTCGCCGACCTCGACGTCCTCGACGCCCTCGCCGATCTTCTCGACGACGCCCACGCCCTCGTGGCCGGGGACGAAGGGCGGGGAGGGCTTCACGGGCCAGTCGCCCTCGGCGGCGTGGAGGTCGGTGTGGCACACGCCGGAGGCGATGAGCTTGACGAGGGCCTGGCCGCGGCCGGGCTCGGGGAGGGTGTAGTCCTCGACGGTGAGCTCGCTGCCGAACTCGTGGACGACGGCGGCGGTCATGGTGCTGGTCATCGTTCTCTCTCCTTGATCGGCCCGTCATCGGGCGCGGGGTGAGGGCGGGACGTCGGCAGGGTGCCGGCGGACCGTTCGTGCTGTCTTCGGTCGGACTCCGCGACGGTGGTCGCCGCGGTGCTGCCGACGGGGGCGGGGCGGGCGCCGGGCGGCGCGGCTCGGCCGCCCCCGTCGGGGCTCGGGGTCGGCTCAGAAGAAGCCGAGCTTCTGCTCCGAGTAGGAGACGAGGAGGTTCTTCGTCTGCTGGTAGTGGTCGAGCATCATGAGGTGGTTCTCGCGGCCGATGCCGGAGGACTTGTACCCGCCGAACGCGGCGTGCGCGGGATAGGAGTGGTAGTTGTTCACCCACACGCGGCCGGCCTGGATGGCCCGCCCGGCGCGGTAGATGGTGTTCTGCTGCCGGCTCCACACGCCCGACCCGAGCCCGTAGAGGGTGTCGTTGGCGATCGAGATCGCCTCGTCGTAGTCGGAGAAGCGGGTCAGGGCGAGGACAGGACCGAAGATCTCCTCCTGGAAGATCCGCATCGAGTTGTCCCCCTCGAACACGGTGGGGGTCACGTAGTAGCCGCCGGAGAGGTCGCCGCCGAGGTCGGCGCGCTCGCCGCCGGTGAGCAGCTTCGCGCCCTCCTGGGTGCCGATGTCGATGTAGGACAGGATCTTCTCGAGCTGGTCGTTGCTCGCCTGCGCGCCGATCATCGTGTCGGTGTCCAGCGGGTCGCCCTGCTTGGTGGCCTTCACCCGCTCGAGGCCGTCGGCCACGAAGGAGTCGAAGATGCTGTCCTGGACGAGGGCGCGCGAGGGGCAGGTGCAGACCTCGCCCTGGTTCAGGGAGAACATCGCGAAGCCCTCGAGGGCCTTGTCGTAGTAGGAGTCCTTCTGCGCGGCGACGTCCTCGAAGAAGAGGTTCGGGCTCTTGCCGCCCAGCTCGAGGGTCACCGGGATGAGGTTCTGGCTCGCGTACTGCATGATCAGGCGGCCGGTCGTGGTCTCACCGGTGAAGGCGATCTTCGCGATGCGCTTGTTCGAGGCGAGCGGCTTGCCGGCCTCGACGCCGAACCCGTTGACGATGTTGACGACGCCCTCGGGGAGCAGGTCGCCGATGAGCTCGAAGAGCACGAGGATCGAGGCGGGGGTCTGCTCGGCGGGCTTGAGCACCACGCAGTTGCCGGCCGCGAGGGCGGGGGCGAGCTTCCAGACGGCCATGAGGATCGGGAAGTTCCACGGGATGATCTGGCCGACCACGCCGAGCGGCTCGTGGAAGTGGTAGGCGACCGTGTCCTCGTCGATCTGGGAGAGCGCGCCCTCCTGGGCGCGGATCGCGCCGGCGAAGTAGCGGAAGTGGTCGATCGCGAGCGGGATGTCCGCGTTGAGGGTCTCCCGCACGGGCTTGCCGTTGTCCCAGGTCTCGGCGACGGCGATGTGCTCGAGGTTCTCCTCGATGCGGTCGGCGATCCTGTTGAGGATCACCGCGCGCTCGGCGGGGGAGGTCGTGTTCCAGGTGGGGGCCGCGGCGTGGGCGGCGTCGAGCGCCAGCTCCACGTCCTCCGCGGTCGAGCGGGCGACCTCGGTGAAGACCTCGCCGGTGACCGGCGTGGGGTTCTGGAAGTACTCGCCCTTGGTGGGCGGCACCCACTGGCCCCCGATGTAGTTCTCGTAGCGGGAGCGGAAGGAGACCTTCGCTCCCTCGGTGCCGGGGCGTGCATAGACGGTCATGAGGTTCCCTTCGTCGCGAACGTAACTGCCGTCCGTTCCGTCGCCGGGGACCGATCGGGGTCCGACGGCGGCGTCGGAGTAGGTCGACTGTAATCCGGGTCACGTTGCGGCGACGTTGCGCGGCCGCTGCGGTGCTCAGAGGCCGGTGCCGCGCAGCTCCTCGAGCCGCACCACGGCCTCCGCGCGCTCGGGGGCGTCCGGCGGGGCGAGGGACAGCACCGCCATGAGCACGTCCTCGCCCTCCCGGGCCTCGGGGAGCTGCGAGTACCTCCACAGCTGGTCCCAGCTGCCGTTGTCCATGAGCAGCTGGTGCACGAGCGCGGCCGTGCGCTCCCGCAGGTCACGGATCGCGGGGGCGTCGGAGGAGGGCAGCAGCGCGCCGCGGTAGCTCGCGAGCACCTGGTCCACGTCACCGCGGGTGATCGCCTCCCGCGCCTCGTGGAGGTCGCTCGTGATCCCGCCCGTGAGGCGGTAGGGCCGAGAGGCGAGGCCGGGCCGGGAGGCCTCGGGGCCGGGCAGCGCGGCGAGCACCTTGCGCAGGCGCACGAGCTCCGCGCGCACGGTCCCCTCGGCAGCGCCGGAGTCGTGGAGGTCCTGGGCGATCTCCCCGCCGCTCAGGCCGTCGCCGGCCCGGTGCAGGAGCGTGAGCAGCTCCGCGTGCCTTCCGCTCAGCTCCACCTGCTCCCCGCCGACGACGAGCAGGGGCGTGCGCCGGCCGAGCACGAGCAGCCGCGCGGCGGGGGACGCCTCAGCAGCGGGCCGGGCCGAGACGATCGGGAAGGACCGGGGGGAGGAGGCCGTCGGCACGGTGGAGTCGGAGCCGGAGCCGCCTCGGCCGGCGGACTCCTCGGCGAGCAAGGAGCGCAGCTCCTCCTCCGCGGCGCGGGCGGCGGAGGCGAGCAGGGGCAGCACGAGCGGGGCGACGGCTTCTTCGCCGCCGGTGACGTCGATGACCCCGAGGGTCTGCCGGGTGAGCGGATGGAGGACGGGCACCGCGGAGCAGCTCCAGGGGTGGACCGCCTCGACGAAGTGTTCCGCGCCCACGACCTGCGCGGCCGCGCTCGTGGAGAGGGCGAGGGCGGGGGCGGAGGTGCCCATCGCCCGCTCGGACCAGTCCACGCCGGGGGCGAAGCCCATCCGCTCGGCCCGGGAGAGCATCGACCGCTGGCCCTCGACCCACAGCAGGCGGCCGCCCGCGTCGCCGAGGGCGACCACGAGCCCGGCGGAGACCGCGGGGTCGATGAGCCGGTCGCGCAGCAGCGGCAGCACGCGGGCGAAGAGGTGCTCGCGCCGCAGCTCCTCGAGATCGTCGTCCACGACCGCCGGGTCGACGGCCGCGGCGCCGCGGGCGGCGAGGCTCGCGATCGAGCGCACCCAGCTCTCGAGCACGGGCGCGCGGACGGCGCCGAGAGTGCCCCGTGCGGGATCGAGCGCGGAGCGCAGGTCCTCGTGGGCGCGCAGCACCTGCTGCTGGTAGGCGCGCTCGGTGGGCGGGACCGGGGAGGCGGTCATCGCGCTCCTCGGTCGCCGATGCCGCCGTGGTCGCGGCGGTCTGACCCGCGCGCGCAGGCGCCCGCGAGCCGTGCTCGGTCGGTCACGATCCACCTCGTCGTCCGTCGTGCCGGGAATGGTCCGACGGTACCCGCGGCGACGGGGGAGGGCAACGGTGCCCGGCACCGACGGGGAGGCGGGGGAGAGGACGCGCGAGGGGCGAGGCCCCGCGCGCGGTGATCATGCGGTGACCTCCGCGAGCAGCTCGAGCACGTGGCGGTACTCCTGCCCGGTCGCGGCGTGCATGCCCAGCTCGCAGGTACGGTTCGCGCTCACGTACGCCGCGGTGGGGCGGGCGGCGACCTCGGCGGCCTCCGCGGCGGTCGCGGAGGCGGTGAGCTCGGGGTGCAGCATGCCGCGGTCCCCGGCGTAGGCGCAGCATCCCCAGGCGACGGGCACGACGACCTCCTCCGCCGCGGCCTCGGCGAGGGCGACGAGGTCCTCGGTCGCGCCGAGCGCGGTCGTGGAGCACGTGGGGTGCACGGTCACCGAGGGCACGCGCCGTCTGACCTCGAGGAGGGGGAGGAGGTGACGGCGGGCGAAGGTCACGGCGTCGATCACCTCGACGTCCACGCCCTCGCGGTGCAGGCTCTCGAGGGCGCCGAGCACGCCCTCGGTGCAGCTCGCGGCGTCGACGACGACCGGCAGCGCTCCGTCCTGCGTCGCCGAGCGCAGGCTGCGGCGCAGGTGCTCGTGCATGCGCTCCTTCGCCGCGGTCATGCCCTTCGAGGAGAACGGCGTCCCGCAGCACAGGGAGGCGGCGTCGTCGGGGACGGCGAGGCGCACCCCGGCCCGCTCGGCGAGCACCGCGAGCGCCCCGGGGGCCCCGGCGCCGGCCGTGCCCCCGGTGCTCCCGGAGCCGAACATCGTGTGGACGCACGCGGGGAGGTGCACGGCCGCGGTCACGGCGGAGGCCCGGCCCCGACCGCCGGCCTGGCGCACGGCCCCGCCGCGGCGGGGGAGCTCCGCCGTGTAGGCGGGCACGCGGTCCGCGCCGAGCAGCGCCCGCGCCGCCCCGGTGGCCGCGGCGGGGAGGGCACGGGGCAGCGCTCCGGCCGCACCCATCGCGAGGGAGGCTCCGCGCGTGACCGTGTCCCAGCTCCCGGCCGCGGCGGCCCAGGCCGCGCCCTCGAGCGGGCCGGCCTCCTCGGCGCGCAGGCGTCGTACGAGGTCCCCGGTGTTGATGCCCACGGGGCAGGCGCTCTGGCACATGCCGTCCGCCGCGCAGGTCGCGAGGCCCTCGTACGGGTAGGCCTCGCGGATCGCACGGGCGGTGCCCTCGTCCCCGGAGCGCTCCGCGGCGCGCAGGTCGCGGCGCAGCACGATCCGCTGCCGCGGTGTGAGGGTGAGGTCGCGGCTGGGGCACACGGGCTCGCAGTACCCGCACTCCACGCAGCGGTCCACCTCCTCCTCGACCTCGACCACGGGCTTGAGATCACGCATGTGGGCCCGGGGGTCGTCGGTGAGCACCACGCCGGGGTTGAGGATCCCCTCCGGGTCCACGAGCGCCTTGATCTCCCGCATCACGGCGTGCAGCGCGGGGCCGTACTGCCGCTCCACGAAGGGCGCCATCACGCGTCCCGTGCCGTGCTCGGCCTTGAGGTTCCCGCCGTGGTCCAGCACCAGCTCGACCATGTCCTCGGTGAAGGCCTCGAGCCGGTCCCCGCGGTCCAGGTGCTCGTCGAGCAGGAAGTGGATGTTGCCGTCCTTCGCGTGGCCGAAGATCACCGCGCCGTCGTAGCCGTGGCGGGTGAAGAGATCCTGCAGTCCCGCGCAGGTCGCCTCCAGGGCCGGCACCGGCACCGCGACGTCCTCGAGCAGGGCGGTGGAGCCGGCGGGCCGGGCCCCGGCGACCGCCGCGTACAGCCCCTTGCGGGCCGTCCAGAGGGCGGAGCGGCGGCCCGGATCGATGGTCATGGCGAAGCCGGCGGCGGGGTCGAGAACGCGAGCGAGCTGCTCCGCCCTGCCCACACGGTCCTGGAGCTCCGCGGGGTCGTCGGCGCGCTGCTCGAGCAGCAGCGCCGCATGACCGCGCACGTCGAGCGCGGTGATCTCCTGCGGGGCACCCGGGAGGGCGCGGGCGACCTCGAGCGAGCGCGCGTCGAGCAGCTCGACGGTCGCGAAGCCCTGCTCGGTGAGGGCGGGCAGCGCGGCCGTCGCGCGGCGCAGGTCCGGCAGCACGAGCAGCCCGGTCGCGGTGTGCGCGGGCACGGCGACCGTCCGGAAGACCGCCGAGGAGACGAAGGCGAGGGTCCCCTCGGAGCCGATGACGAGGTGGGCGAGCATCTGGGCGGGCTCGTCGAAGTCGAGCAGCGCGTTGATCCCGTAGCCCATCGTGTTCTTCAGGGCGAAGCGCTCGCGGATCACGCGCACCGCCTCCGGATCCGCCCGCACGCGCGCCGCGAGCGCGTCGAGGCCCGCGTGGAGGGCGGGCTCCGCCTCGCGCAGGAGGGCGTCGGCGCGGGGGTCGGAGGTGTCCAGCACCGTGCCGGAGGGGAGCACGCAGCGCAGCGACTCGAGGGTGCGGTACGTGTTCTCCGTGATGCCGGCGGCCATGCCGGAGGAGTTGTTCGCGATGATCCCGCCGATCGTGCACGCCGCCTCCGAGGCCGGGTCCGGCCCCAGGCGCCGTCCGTGCGGGGCGAGGCGCGCATTGACCTCGCGCAGCGTCGCACCCGGTCCCACCCGCACCCGGGCGCCGCCCTCGAGCACCTCGACCCCGCGGAATCCGCGGCGCACGTCGGCGAGCACCGAGGAGGTCTGCGCCTGCCCGGAGAGGCTCGTCCCGCCGGAGCGGAAGGTCACCGGGCGCTGCTCCTGCACCATCCGTGCGAGCAGCGCCGCGACCTCCGCCTCGTCCCGGGGCACCGCGACCGCCGCGGGCAGCAGCAGGTAGTGGGAGGCGTCGTGGGAGAGCGCATGGCGGGTGACGGGCGAGGTGTCCAGCGACGGTGCGGGGCTCATGCGCCCACGCTATCCCCGCACGGCCCGCCCCTCCGGCGCGGGGGACCGGTACGGTCGGGGCGTGACCAGCGCACTGAGCACCTACCTCGACCGCCTGACCACCGAGCTCTCCGCGGCCGCGTGCACGGAGACCGACGACGCCGCCCCGCAGGACGCGGTGCTGCTGGACCGCGGCATCATCGGCTCCGCGGAGGTGGCCGGTGAGATCCCCGAGCTGTCCCGCCTCTCCGGCGCCCGGGAGGACCACGTCGGCGTCGCCCTGTGCGGGATCGACGGGGAGATCCTCGGCGCCGGGAACGGCCGCGAGCACGCCTTTCCCGTGCAGTCGATCTCGAAGGCGTTCGCCTACGGCGCCGCGATCGACCTCCACGGCATGGAGCACGTGGACTCCGTCGTGGACGAGGAGCCCACGGGGGAGGAGTTCAACGCCCTCAGCCTGGACCCGCACACCAAGAAGCCCAAGAACCCGCTCGTGAACATCGGCGCGATCCGCACCCACGCGATGCTCGGCGCCGAGCAGTCCGAGCGCACCCAGCGCCTGCGCGCCGTGCTCGACGCCGCGGCCGGGCGCCCGCTCGAGCTGCACCGTGAGACCTTCGAGGAGGAGCTCGGCACCGCGGACCGCAACCTCGCGCTCGCCTACATGCTGCGCGCCGCGGGTTCGATGGAGGAGGACGCCGCGGAGGTCGTGGGCGGCTACGTCGAGGGCTGCGCCGTGCTCACCACCGTCACGGACCTCGCGGTGATGGCCGCGACCCTCGCCTCCGGCGGCACCAACCCGCTCACGGGGGAGCGCGTCTTCTCCCGCGTCGCGGCGCGGCAGGTGCTCTCCGTGATGATGACCTGCGGCATGTACGACAACGCGGGGGACTGGGTGAGCGACGTCGGCCTGCCCGCGAAGTCCGGGGTGGGCGGCGGGATCATCGCGGCGCTGCCCTCCCGCTTCGGCGTCGCGAGCTACGCCCCGCAGCTGGACCTCCACGGGAACTCGGTGCGCGGCACCCTCTTCTTCGAGCGGTTCAGCGCGGACTTCGCCCTGCACCTCCTGGACGGCGTGCCCCCGTGGGACCTCCACGAGCGCGCCGAGGAGCTGATCCGGGAGAGGCACGTCGAGCACGGGGACGATCGCTAGACTCCCGTCCATGAGTTCTGCCGCGAGCAACGACCTGGTCCGACGTCCCTTCGAGGGGCTGCCGAACGAGCGGGACCTGGTGGCCATGCGCCAGCTGGTCCCCGCCGCGACCGCCCCGGCGCGCACCACCGCCGAGCACGGGGACGTCCCCGTCGTGCTCGCGACGATCCTGCCGATGGCCTGGCCCGCGGTGCGCCGCTCCGACGGCTCCGTCATCGTCGGCGTCCAGGCGAGCTACCCGGGAGGGGACCTCTCCCGCGGGATCGGGCAGGCGCTCGCCTCCGCGCTCGCGTCCGAGCCCGGCACCCCCGTCACCGCCGTCGAGGTCACGGCGGAGTCCCCGCGGCTGCAGGACCTGCTGGACCCCGCCTCGATCGGCGAGCTGGCCGTGCACGACACCTTCGACTTCTGGCTGGACCCGGGTGCCGAGCGCACCGCGGAGATCGAGCACTCCCTGCAGCACGCGAACGAGTCGATCATGGCGACCGCCGCGGTGGACGGCCTCCCGTCCGCGTTCTGGGTGGACGCCGGGGCGAAGGAGCACCTCCGCTGGGTGCTCGATGCGGACGAGGACCGCGTCATCGACGCCGTCACCCGCCTGCACGCGCGGCGCGAGTCCGCGATCGGCGAGGGCACGAAGTACGTGGGCTCCTTCCGCGCGGAGGGCATGACGATCCCTGTCTGGGACCTGCCCGAGGGCTACGGGGCCGCCGGCGTCGCCTCGGAGGCGGAGGCCTTCCGCTCCCGCTTCGAGGAGGCGCTCGCGAGCACGGACCCGCTCACGCCCGCCGAGCGGCGCGCCCGCGGCGGCATCGTCGCGCGGCAGGTGACCCTGCGATGAGCACCGCGGGGCCGCTCGCGGCGAACCGTCCTGAGCGGGTCGCCGTGGTGATCCCCGCCAAGAACGAGGCGGAGCGGATCGAGGCGACGATCGACGCGGCGCGCACGCTCGTGGGCGTGGACCTCGTGGTCGTCGTCGACGACGGCTCCACCGACTCGACCGCCGCGATCGCCATGGGCGCGGGCGCGGTCGTCGTCCGCCACCGGGTGAACCGGGGCAAGGCCGCCGCGATGGGGACGGGCGCTCAGCTCGTGGCCCTGCGGGAGGCGGCCGCGACGGCCGACGGCGGTGCGGACTTCACCGAGGAGATCCACGCCGAGCCCCGGGTCGCCGGCCACACGGGCCCGCTGCCGGTCATCGTCGACCATGAGGCCGACGACGCGCCCGTGCAGCGGGCACTGCTCTTCCTCGACGCGGACATGGGGGCCTCCGCCTCCGCCGCGCAGCCCCTCGTGGACGCCGTGCTCGTGACGGGGGTCGACATGGCGATCGCGCTGCTGCCCCCGCAGGTGGGCGCCTCCGGCATGGGGATCGTGGTGCGCACGAGCCGCAACGGGATCCGCCGGGCCACCGGATGGGAGCCGCAGCAGCCGCTCTCGGGCACCCGCTGCATCACCCGCGAGGCGTGGGAGGCCGTGCAGCCGCTCGCCGGCGGGTGGGGTGTGGAGACCGGGCTCAGCATCGACGCGGTCACCGCGGGGTTCTGGGTGAAGGAGATCCCCTGCGACCTCCACCATCGGGCGACCGGCAAGGATCTGCGCGGGCAGCTGCATCGCGCCGCCCAGCTCCGGGACGTGGTGCGCGCCCTCGCCGCGCGTCGGCGCCTGTCCCCGGAGATCTCGGGGGAGGAGGCCGACGGCGCCGTCGTCGAGGACGGCACCTCTCCCGAGCCGTCCGCGGTCGAGGCTCGTGCCGTCACCGCGCAGGACGACCCCGAGGGGTCCGTGGCGCCCCTCGGACCAACGGCACCCGGCACGGTCATGACGGAGGACGCCGAGGCCCCGAGCTCTCTCGCCCCTCCCGCCGCGTCACGCCCCGGGCCCCGCGCCGTCGAGACGGTCATGGGTGAGCACACCGGCGCGTCCGGCGTGGCCGACGGCGAGGAGGCCGACGCGCTCGGAAAGGGCGAGGACGAGCGGACCGACGCGCGCGCCGATCAGGCAGCAGCGATCGCCGAGGAGGGGGAGGAGCAGCCCCCGGCGCCAACTCACTCCCTGGACGCGGATCCCGACACCGCTGAGGTCACCGCATCCGAGCCTGCACCTGCACCTGCGGCCGCTGATGCCCTCGCACCCGCTGCTCTCCCTGCCCCGGGCCCGGCACCGTCCTCCTCGAGCCCGAGCGCCACCGCCGCGGCCGGCGCCGGCCGGCGCGCGGGGACGACGGGCGGGACCGCCTGGGTGCGCCCCACCGTTCTCAGGGAGCGCCTCGCCGCGCTCCCGGTGGACGGCGAGTTCTCGGAGGGCGACGTGATCCGCCTGGAGGACACGGACATCGAGGCGCTGGACCGCGCGCTGAGGGGTCTCCCTGTCGAGGGGCTCTTCGACACCGACGACATCGCCTATCTGGCGGGGGTGGATCTCGACGCTCTGGCCACCCGGCTGCACGCCGCCCCGGTGACCGGGCCGTTCGCGCCGATCCACGCGGTGATCATCGCGTCCCACCTGGGATCGCCGGAGCCCCGGATCCCCGAGGCGCTGCGCGACTCCCTCGCGGCGGACGAGTACACCTCCCTCGTGGTCCATGAGGCGGTGGACGCCCAGAACAGCGCCCCGTCCGAGGGCGGGGACCGAGATCGCCCGTCCCGCTGAGCGATTCGAGGGCTGGATCCGCCTCTGACCTGCGGTGATGTAGCTCGGGGCGGGAAAGTGGCCGAGGCCACTCCGAAAAGGGGCCTCTCGAGTTGACCGGGCCCGGGGATCCACGTAATGTTCTTCCTCGTGCCCGGGAGATCGGGACAGCGGGAAGGCCAGCAGTGGCGGAACGCGAAATCGACTCCCACCAGGCTCTTCGGATAACTTCAGAACTGATGAGGCGCGGTTCACACCGCACCGAATTGACATGGAGAACCGGATCCCCTAAGTTATAGGGGTTGCCTCGGAGCGAGGAACTCGGAAGGGTTCTGATACTGAGTGCGCGTGTTGCTTGATATCTCAATAGCGTGTCTATTTGTTGATGCCAATATTTGATTGGCAGAATATACGGATGATTAGCAGTTACATGCTGGTTGTTTGTTTTTTTGTCAGGTTTATAGTTTTTCATGTTTTTTCATGGAGAGTTTGATCCTGGCTCAGGACGAACGCTGGCGGCGTGCTTAACACATGCAAGTCGAACGATGACGACCGAGCTTGCTCGGTCTGATTAGTGGC